>NZ_JBFAHG010000001.1:0-1237798 GCF_040654065.1 Nocardia sp. NPDC050793 | reverse complement strand
GGGGGGCCCGCTCCGCCGGGCCGCCGCGCGTCACCTCCACCCCCGGCGCGGGGGCGCCGCCCCCCCCGGTCCCGCCCCCCCCGCTTCTGTGTGCTGGGCGGTTGACGGGGGTTTCGGCGTCAGTTGCCCAGCGAGTCGATTAGCGCCCTAGCTGCTGCAGCAGCTGCTGGTACTGGCCCTCCAGGCCGTACTGCTTGGCCAGCTCGGCGCCGGAGCTCTCGACCTGTTCGACGATGTCCTGGCTCTGCTCGGGCGCGGGGGAGGGAAGCTCGGGCGCGGGGACGGGAAGCGCGGGGGCGACGGGCTCGGGCTGCGGCTCCGGAGCCGACTGGCCTGCCTGCAGGTACTTACCGCAGGTCGGCCAGGCGCCGACGCCCTGGGTGGCGAGCACGTTCTCGGCGACCCGGATCTGCTCGTCCTTGCTGGCGTTGTGGGCGTAGCCGGTACCACCGTTGGCGGCCCAGGTGCTCTGCGAGAACTGCAGACCGCCGTAGTAGCCGTTACCGGTGTTGATCCCCCAGTTGCCACCGCTCTCGCACTGGGCGACTCCGTCCCAGTTGTGCGTCGGCGCGGCCTCGGCGGTGGCGGTGGAGAGTGCGAACGGGACGGCAACAAGGGCGCCGGTGACGGCGGCGAGGCCGAGGGCGCGGGTGCTGAACTTCCGGTTCTCAGACATGGTGGTTTCCCTCCCTGCGCCCACCGGCTCGACGAAGTATCGCGTCCCTGTCCCCAGGAGGTCGGGGTCCTCGAACCGCGGGACAGGGTCGCCGGTGTTCGGCGGTTCGAGTTCGTGCCCATCACGGGTGATCCGGGCCGTGGACCGACGGTAACGAAGAAATCTCGGCAGATCACATCTTGATAACTCCCGCATTTGCATGAAACGAATAACGCGGAAATCGGCATTTGCACTGGTCGGCAATGCCTCGAGCATGGAACGGGCGGTCCGTTATAGCACCGTTATGTGGTCGAGATCACTCTGAAATAGTGACCCCCGTCACGTTTGAACGCAGAACTGGACGGTTGGTCGGCGCAAAGGGGTCCGTGTTTCCGGTCGAAGCACGCGCGTCTCCGCCTCGGTCCGGCACCGCTGGTTTGTCCTCGACGTCCGTGTTTCGCGCTCGCAACCAGTGGCGACAACGTCTATGGCGTGGAGATGACCCGCCCACATCGCTCGCTTCGGACGCGCGCGGGCCGTTGACCTGGCCGGATGGTCCTCCGGGTAAGTGATTTGCCTTCTCTGCGTAGACGTGTGTAATCTGGTATTCACCGACGCGGGGTGGAGCAGCTCGGTAGCTCGCTGGGCTCATAACCCAGAGGTCGCAGGTTCAAATCCTGTCCCCGCTACAAACGGCTGAGGCCAGAGAGATTTCGATCTCTCTGGCCTCAGCCATTTTTTGGTTGCTCGACCTTTGATTTGGAACCCGGCGTCCGGGGTCGCCGGATATCACGACCGCCGGGTTGCGCCGTATCGAGACCCCACCGCTACTACAACCTCTCAGCGGCGGCCATGCGCGGCATCGCAAGCTTGGTCAGTCCGACCGAGTCTCGCTTTCAGGTGAAGCGTTCACACGGATCATCCGTCTCGAGGTGGAGAGCGGCCTCCATCCGCGCGACGATGTCCTCGCGGCCGGGATCGGCTTACCGTGATGCCATGACCGAGATGTCGGGTGGGAGGCTCCACACCACGATGGTGGCGGGTGCTCGGCTGCGCTACCTGGCGCAGGGCGAAGGCGAAACACTCCTGCTTCTGCACGGCTACCCCCAGAACCACTCTTGCTGGCGCGCCCAGATCAGCGCGCTCGCAGCGACCCGCCGGGTGATCGCGCCGGACTGGTTCGGCTGGGGCGCTTCGGACCGTCCGCCCGGCGCGGATTGCGAGTACAACTCCGAGGTGGCGTTGATTCCCGCGCTCTTGGACGCCCTCGAACTCGATCGGGTGGACGTCGCCGGGCACGACTACGGCGGTTACCTCGCTGTGGGATTCGCGGTTGCCCACCCGGATCGCTTGCGGCGCCTGGCAATCCTGAACTCGCGAGCGCATCGCACCTTTCCCGCGCCGTACTACCTGTTGTTCGCGGCATTGGGCGCGCAGGCACGGCAGCCGGCCCTGCGCCGTTTGCTGATGTCGGCGCCGCTCGGCAAGCTCCACCGCCGTGCCATGCAACGTTATGTGCGCCGGGACGCATTCGACACCGCCATGCTCGATGACTACGTCGGATGGATGGACACCCGTTCGGGCCGCGAACGGTACGCCGACTATTTCGCCGGTTACAGCGTGCGGCCGCAACCACAGCTCGCCGACCTGTCCGTGATCGACTGCCCGGCCGCGATCATCTGGGGCGACCGCGATACCGCCTGCCCCTTCACCATCGCGCAGGATCTGGCGCGGCGGCTGCCGGACGCGACCCTCACCCGCATTCATGGGGCGGACCACTACGTCATGGAAGAGCGACCCGCCGAGGTCACCGACGCATTGCTGACCTGGCTGCAGCGCCCGTACCGGCGCCACTAACGGCTCGAGGCCGGAGGGATGTCCCAATCTCTCCGGCCTCGAGTCTTTTCGGCTGCACGGACCTGGTGTGACGTTCGGCCGAATCACCGCGTCACACTTCGCCGGGAGCGGTTGCCATCGATCGGTGGCGAGGCCGAAGGGCGATGGCCGATGTGGATGTGGTCGGCGGTCGGGTGCGCGCGATACGGCCGACCGCCGACGATCTCCGGTAGGAGGTCAGGGCTGGCCGCTGATGGCCGCGTTCATCGCGTCCATGAACGGTTGGCCGCCCATGATGGCCCCTCCCGCGATCGCGCCGACGGCCGCGCCGATCGGTCCGGTGATGATGCTGAAGAAGCCGAGGCCGAGCACGGCTCCGATCAGGCCGCCCAACAACCCTCCGGCAACCACGCCGACCACGTTCTTGTTGAGCTCTGAGGTGAGGCGCGCCATGGAGTCGACCTGCTGCAGTTCGCCGATGGCTTTCGCGTCCGCCGTCGGCGTGAGCGTGAGCTTTCGGCCGTCGGCGCTGATCTCGTTGGCCACCGACAGGCGCTGCCCGGAGAGCTCGTATGTCAGCGGCACGTCGGTGACGACCGCGCCGCGATCGGACTTCAGCAACACTTTGGCGCCATTGTCGGCGAGCTCGAACCGGCCGCCCTCGACGGTGGTCGTGACGACGCGGGACGAATCGGACAGGACCGCGCGGTAGCCGACTCCCTGATCGACGCCGGACGCCGAAATCTCCTGCTTCTCAGGCGGATTGGCATTCACGGTACTCGTTGCGATTCCCACCGCGGCGGCGACCATGAGGGTCGTCGTGGCAAGCGTGCCGAACTTCATGCTGAATTTCCTTCTGACGAGGTCTCCGGCTCCGGTGGCCGGATGGCGCGCGACTGTAATAGCGCACGGGCGGCGCTGTGCCCGAAAATGTTTGCTCATAAACATAATCGGACCGGAAATCCGCGCATCGTTGCCTGTTCGTGACCTAGTCGAGCGACCGAAAGCGCCTCGGAGGGCGTCGATTCGACACGGCAGTCATGGTGTGTAAGCATTCCGTGAGTTTTCAGAGTGAAAGTTTCAGACTTCAGATCTCGTCAGGGCGAGGTCGAAGCGTGACAGCTGTGGAGGGCGAGATATGTCGCGCCAACGTATCCGTGCCGGTTTCGCCCTGGCCGCATTCATGCTGGTGTTCGCGCTGTGCACGGGCCTGACGATCATGGTCGCGTTTTCCATGGATGGCCCGGAGCCCGCGGGTAGTGCGAGCCCCGCTGTAGTCGAGACCAGAAGTGCGACAACCACATCGGCGCCGCCGACGACCTCGGTCGAGCCCGATCCGACCGCCTCGGAGCCCATCGTCGAGGGCGTGCTCAGCCAGGCGAGCAAGGCGCCGACCGCGATTCAGATGAACGTCGGTGACTGCGTGCTGCTCGGCGACGGCGGCGCGAACGCGATCGAGAAAACCGCCTGTGGCGGTGGCGGTTCCAGCTACAAGGTATTCGACAAGGTGCCCGCCGACGGCCAATGCGCGGGCGACGCCGACCAGGCCTACGGCGTAAGCGTACGCGGAGTTCAGCAGGGTTCGTTGTGCATGGATATCGACTGGGTGGTCGGTGGTTGCATGGAACTCGGCAACGGCAATCCGAAACACATCGATTGCGCCGCGGGTGGCGTGGCGAAGGGCGTGCGCGTGCTCGAGGTCAAACAGGGCATTACCGATGTCAATCAATGTGCTTCGGGGAATTACGGATTCGTTTACAATCAGCGCCGCTTCGTTGTCTGCGTCGCCGAGCTCTGAATTCGGGGGCCGTCGTTCGCTTTGCGGCTCGGCGGCGCACAGCGGTCGGTCCCGCGCGCCATCTGTGCAGGTCCAGCGGGTGACGGGCGGCGCGTCCTGCCGGGCCGAGCGGCGCGACGGCGTCATAATCCACGACGTGAATGCCAATGACGCTCTCCTCACCGTGTTGCAGCGCGAGCGATTCGTTCCCGACCGAATCGACGCCTTCGCGGGCGCCGAAGCGATGGTGAAGTATGGCGATGTGCGGGTGTCGCCGGGAGTAAAACTGTCGGTCGAGCAGACGGCGAGTGCCCCCGAACTGGAATGGCCGCTGCGGGAAAACGGTACGCATACGGTCCTGATGTTCGACGTGGACGCGCCATCGAGGGCGACGTCGCACGGACTGTGCTGGCTGCATTGGGCGGTCGGAAATATTCCGGGACTCGACATCGCTCGCGGCGCCGAAATCGTCTCTTACGCCGGTCCGACCCCGCCGAAGGGCTCGGGACCGCACCGGTACGTGCTCGCGGTATATCGGCAGTCGCGTGAATCGAACCTGCCGCAGCTCGACCGTCCGCGGTTCGATCCGCTCCGATTCGCGCATTTGCTCGCGCTCGAGCCCATCGCCGCGAATTTCTTCGTCGCCGAGAACGAGTAACGGGCGCACCGCTCGGTCGAGCGTCGTCCTGAAACCGGCGGCGTGGATTCGACCGCTGATCGCGTCCGTGGCGTGCCTCGAATTCTGGACTACTGGCGTTTTACTTTCAGCGCACTGATTCGTTCCGCCATCGCCGAGAATCCAGCTCGCGTCACATCACCTGCGCCTACCGCTCGAATCCGCGGTAGGCGCAGGTGTTTTCGCTGTTGACGCAATATTCGGCCGTCCCGATTCCAGCCTCCAACTGACAGTTCATCGAGCAACCCCGTGCCATCCCGCCGAGTTTCCCGCCGACAAAGCCCAGCGACACGCGCCCTCGGACCCGGCGCGAATTCCAGGGGTGAGCTCGCTCCACACCTTTGGTGCCTATTTGCGAGAAGGTTGCGGGCCGACCATAGATACCGAGGCCGCTACACGGACACGCTGGACCTCGCCCTCCACCCTCGGTACACGAATCGCGCCCGCCAGGAGCTCACCGGATGCATGCCAACTTCGTCGCACACCTGCGCGGTCAGGTCAGCGCCTACGGCGACACAAGGAAGTACACCTACCTGCGCGAGGCGGGCCGCGAGCTGGTCGAGGACGTCGCCACCTACCGCGAGCTGGACAGGGACGCCAGGGCGCTGGCCGACTGGCTCTCCCGGCGCGACGACGCCGACCGTCCGGTGTTGCTGCTCTACCCGCCCGGACCCGGGTTCCTCCGCGCCTTCCTCGGCTGCCTGTACGCCGGGGTGATCGCGGTACCCGCGCCCGTGCCGCACGACGCGCGCAGCATGCGCCGCGTCGCGGGAATGCTCGACGACGCGGGCGCTCGGCTGGTCCTCACCAGCACCGAACTGCGTGAACCCCTGGCCGCGTGGCTGCTCGACCGCGACGGCGCACCCGTCACTGTCGCGACGACCGACGCCGAACCGCTCGGCGATCCGGACGCCTGGGTCATGCCCGGCATCACCGGCGACACCGTCGCCTTCCTCCAGTACACCTCGGGTTCCACCAGCGAGCCCAAGGGCGTCGTGGTCTCGCACGGCAATCTCATGCACAACGAAGCGGCCATCCGCGATGCGGCCGAGATCGATGACACCAGCACCATCGCGAGCTGGCTGCCGCACTTCCACGACATGGGACTGATCGGGATGCTGCTGCAGCCGCTGTACGCGGGCGCCGACCTCGTCTACATGTCGCCGATCACGTTCCTCAAGCGTCCCGTCCGGCTGCTCGAGGCGATCGACCGCTATCGCGCACAGGTTACGGTGGCGCCGAACTTCGCCTACGAGCTGCTCGCCCGCCGGGTGACCGACGCGCAGCTCGCGGGACTCGACCTGTCCTCGCTGCGGGCGGTGCTGAACGGCGCCGAACCGGTCCGCTCCCGCACGCTCGACGCGGTGATCGAACGGCTCGGTCCCGCCGGGTTCGCCCCCGACGCGTTCCTGCCCGTGTACGGGATGGCGGAGGTCACGCTGCTGGCCAGCGCGGCACGCGTCGGCCGACCGCCGGTGTATCTCGACGTGGATTCCGCGGCTCTCGAGCGCGACCGAATCGTCCCCGCCGAGAACGGGACTCGATTGGTGAGCTGTGGCGCGGCGGCGCCCGGTCTGGACATCAGGATTGTCGACCCCCTCACCCTGCGGACGCTGCCGGAGGGGCACGTCGGCGAGATCTGGCTCGGCGGACCCAGTGTGGCGCAGGGGTATTGGCATCGGCCCGCGGAAACCACGGAGAAGTTCGCCGCCCGCACCGAGGGCGTGGGGCCGTACCTGCGGACCGGTGATCTCGGCGCCCGCCACGACGGCGAACTCTTCATTACCGGGCGGCTCAAGGACCTGATCATCATGAACGGCCGCAATCTGTATCCGCACGACATCGAGGAGGCCGTGCGCGACGCCCATCCGGCCGTGTCCGACGCACCAGGGGTCGTGCTGTCGATCGACACCGAGCACCAGGAGCGACTACTCGTGGTCCAGGGTGTCCGCACCGCCGCGCTGGGCGAGTTGCCGTCGACCGAACTGGCCGCCCGGATCAAGGCGGCGGTGTCGCGCGGCTTCGATCTCCCCGCCCCGAGCGTGTTGCTCGTCGAGCACCGCTCGGTGCACCGCACCACCAGCGGCAAGGTACAGCGCAGCTCGATGCGGTCCGCGTTCCTGGACCGCACGGTCGACGGCGTGCTGCACGAGGAGATCGAACCATCCGTCCAGCGCCTGCGCGCAGGCGCGCTCGCCACCGTCTGACCGAAGCAGCAACCCGAAGGACTCAGGAGATCACGCAGATGAGAACACTTGTGCTGGCCCAGCAGGGCGCCGTCGTCGTCGACTGGATCACCGCTCGAGTCGCCGATCACCTCGGCCGCTCCCCGCGCGACATCGACCCCACCCGCCCGCTCGCCGAACTGGGCATCGACTCGGTGGCCGCCGTGAGCATCCACGGCGATATCGAGTTCGAGTGGGATCTCGACCTGGATCCGACGATCGTGTTCGACTACCCGACAATCCTCGACCTGGCCGTCTTCATCACCGACGAGATCGCCGACCGGCCCGAGCTGGCCGCATGAGTCAACGCACCGAGCGGATCACGTGCAGGCGGGCCGCGCGCACGCCGAACCCGAGCGACGCGATCGCGATCGTCGGTATCGACTGCCGGTTCCCGCAGGCGCCGGACGCGGAGGCGCTGTGGGCGCTGCTGATGGCGGGCGCGGACGCCATCGCCGAGGTCCCCGGGCAGCGTTGGCGCGCGGACGATTTCCATGATTCCGCCGGTGCGCCGGGCAAGGTCAACAACCGCACCGGCGGATTCCTGGCCGACGCCGAGGCGTTCGACAACGAGTTCTTCGGCATCGCGCCGCGGGAGGCAGAGGCGATGGACCCGCAGCAGCGGCTGCTGCTGCAATCCGCGTGGCGGGCGTTCGAGGACGCCACACTGGACCCGCGGGGACAGGCGGGCTCGAACACCGGCGTCTTCGTCGGCGTCATGGCCAACGAATGGGCCACCGTGCAGATGCGCGACTACGCCCGCATCACCCCGCAAATCGGTTCGGGCAACGGCTATTTCATGACCGCGAACCGGCTCTCCTACCAGCTCGACCTGAAGGGTCCGAGCATGGCGATCGACACCGCCTGCTCGTCGTCGCTGGTCGCCGTGCACCAGGCCTGCGTCGCGCTACGCGCCGGAGAGTGCGATCAGGCGCTCGCCGCGGGCGTCAACATCGCGGTGACCCCCGCGCTCAACGTCTTCTACACGCAGGCGGGTCTGTCCGCGCCGGACGGGCGCTGCAAGCCGTTCAGCGGCAAGGCCGACGGCATCGGTCGCGGTGAGGGCGTCGCGGTGCTGGTGCTGCGCAGGCTCGCGGACGCGCAGGCCGAGGGGCTGCCGATCTACGCGCTGATCACGGGCAGCGCGGTGAACAACGACGGCCGCAGCAATGGGATCACCGCGCCGAACCGGTGGGCTCAGCAGCAGGTGGTCAGCGAGGCCTATCGGCGCGCGGGAGTGACCGCGGATCAGGTCGCGTTCCTCGAGGCGCACGGCACCGGGACGGTGCTCGGCGACATGATCGAGGTCAAGGCGCTCGGCGCGGTGCACGCGGCGCGGCGCGCGCTGCCCTGCGCGATCGGTTCGATCAAGGGCAATCTCGGCCACACCGAGGGCGCCGCCGGTATCGCAGGCCTGATCAAAGTGGCATTGAGCCTGCACCATCGCGCCGTGCCGCCCACCAGGTACGCGGCGGACGAGAACGCGCGGCTGCGCATGGCGGAGCACGGGCTGCGGCTGCTCGCCGAGCCGATGACGCTGCCGCACGGCCGGATTCACGGTGCGGTCTCCAGCTTCGGCATGGGCGGCACCAATGCGCACATGCTGCTGGCGAGCGCTCCGGCAGCGGCGCAGACGCCCAAGGCAGCGGGCGGCGGCGTGCTCACCCTGTCGTCCAATGACCGGGAGGGCTTGCGGCGCAACGCCGCTCGCTTCGCGGAACGTCTCGCCCATGGCACCGACGAGCTGAGCAGGCTGTGCTGGTCGACCAATCGGGTGAAGTCATCGGGCCGCTACCGTCTTTCGCTGGTGGTGCGGGACCGTGACGACGCGGTCGCCGCACTACGCGACTCCGCGGAGGAGGATGCGTTGCTGGACGCCAATTCTGGTGTCGCGCAGCGTCCGTCGATCGGTTGGTTGTTCACGGGGCAGGGTGCCCAGTATCCGGGAATGTCACGCGCATTGTACGACGCGTCCGCGGTCTACCGCCGGGCGCTCGCCGACGTGGACGAGCGCATGGCGGCGCACCTGCAACGCTCGGTGGCCGAATTGCTGCTCGGCGAAGGCGAACTCGTGCACCGCACCGAGTTCGCGCAGCCCGCGATCTTCGCGGTCGAGTACGCGCTGGCCAAGACGCTCCTCGAGCTCGGCGTCGAGCCCGCCTGGCTGCTCGGTCACAGCGTCGGCGAGTTCGCCGCGGCCGCCGTCGCCGGGGTGTTCTCCCTCGACGACGCGTGCCGACTCGTCACCGCCCGCGGGCGGCTCATGCAGCGGCTGCCCGACGGCGGTGCGATGCTCGCGGTTCGCGAGACACCCGAGGCGGTGGCCGAGCTGATCGCGAACGAGCCAGAGGTCGCGCTCGCGGCGATCAACGGCCCGCGAGAGGTGGTGCTCTCCGGCGCAGGGGACGCGATCGCCCGCCTCGGCGCGCTGCTCATCGACCGCGGCGTCACCGTCCGGCCGCTGACCGTCTCGCATGCCTTCCACTCGCCGCTGATGACGCCCATGCGCGAGGAGTTCGCGCAGGTAGCGCGGGAGTGCGTGTACCACCCGCCGAGCATCCCGGTCTACTCGACGCTGCGCGGCCGCCTGCTCGAGACCGGCGAGCCGATGGACGCCGGCTACTGGATCGAACACATCGAGGCCACCGTGCGATTCGCCGACGCCGCGACCGAGGCGCTGACCACCGAGCCGACGCAGCTGATCGAGATCGGCCCCAAGCGCACGCTCGCGCTCATGCTCGGCAGGGCCAATCCGGACCTGGACATTCCGGTGCTCGCACCCTGCCCCGGACCGCACGCCACGGGCGACGAACTGGCGGATACCGTCGCGGCGCTGTACCGCGAGGGCCTCGATCCGAACTGGGATGCGCTGTACGAGCCGGGCGACCGTATCCGCCGGCGCGTCGGCGGATACGAGTTCGACACGAGTCACCGCTTCTGGATCGACGCACCCGTGCCCGAAACGCCCACAGCCCCAAGCCAACACACCGAGGAAACCACCATGGACCAACTGATCGCGCTGTTCCGGGAGCAGGCCGCCGTGCTGGCGGCCGCCGCCAAGGCCGCCCCCGATGCGGGAGCGCAGCCGATCCAGCCCCGGCCCATCGCCGAGCCGCAGCGGGTCAGCGCGACCCCCGATGTCGCGGCGGTGGTTCGCGCGGAGACGGCGCGGGTCAGTGGTTTTCCGGCTGACAAGCTGAAGGATGCCCAAACCATCAGCGGGGACTTGGGATTCGACTCGATCATGATCGCCGATCTATTCGGCGGTCTGTCCCGCAAGATTCCGGGACTCGTCATCGAGCCGAAGTGGTTCACCTCGGCGACGACGCTCGGCGATGTGATCGCGCTCGTCGCTCCGCGTTCCGAAGTTCCGCCGGCGGTGGAGCTTCCGGCGGCGACGGAGCTGTCAGAGCAAGCGCCGACCGTGGAACCGCAGTACCGCATCGCGGATTTCCCCGAGGTGCAGGCGATCTCCGCACGGATCGACATGGCCGAACAGAGCGGCGTGACCAACCCGTACTTTCTCGTCAACGACGGCGTCACCCGGGATACCTCGGTGATCCAGGGCCACGAGGTGCTGAACTTCTCCAGCTACAACTACCTCGGTATGTCAGGGCATCCGGCCGTGACCGCCGCGGTGCAGGGTGCGGTGGCGCGGTACGGCAGTTCCGTCTCGGCCAGCCGCCTGCTCTCCGGTGAGAAGACGATTCACGCCGAACTGGAGCGTGAGCTCGCCGCCCTGCTCGGCACCGAGGATGCGATCACCTTGACCAGTGGCCACGCCACCAACGTCACGGTGATCGGGCACATCGTCGGCCCCGGCGACCTGATCGTCCACGACAGCCTGGCCCACGACAGCATCCTGCAGGGCTGCAAGCTCTCCGGCGCCACCCGGCGCCCGTTCCCGCACAACGACCACGCCGCGCTGGACCGCATGCTCACCGACATCCGGCACCAGTACCGGCGGGTGCTCGTCGTTATCGAGGGCGTGTACAGCCAGGACGGCGACATTCCCGACCTGCCCGCGATGATCGAGGTGAAGAAGAAGCACAAGGCGCTGCTGATGATCGACGAGGCGCACAGTATCGGCGTGCTCGGCGCGACCGGCGGCGGCATCGGCGAATACTTCGGCGTCGACCGGGCCGACGTGGAGCTGTGGTCGGGAACGATGTCGAAGGCGCTCGCGGGCTGCGGCGGGTACGTCGCGGGCAGCCGGGACCTGATCCGGTTCCTGAAATACACCACCCCCGGCTTCGTCTACAGCGTCGGCATCACCCCGGCCAACGCCGCGGCATCGTTGGCCGTGCTGCGCCGGATGCGGTCCGAGCCAGAGGTTTTCGAGCGACTGCGCGGGTTGTCCCGGTTGTTCCTCGAGCTCGCGAAGGAGGCGGGCATCGACACCGGCGACAGCCACGACACCCCGGTCGTTCCGTGCATCGTCGGCAACTCGATGACGACGCTGGCTCTGTCGAATGCCCTGCTGCGGCGGGGAATCAACGTCAACCCGATCCTGCATCCCGCCGTACCGGAGGACGCGGCCCGGTTGCGTTTCTTCATCACCACCTGCCACACCGAGGAGCAGATCCGCTCCACGGTGAAGGTTCTCGCCGAGGAGCTCGCGCTCCTGAAGGTGAACCGGTGACCAGCTACGTCGAACGGTCCGTGGAGTCCGCGCGAACTCCTGGATCACCTGCGACCGCTGCGGCGCCGCTACACGGTGAGCCATCGCGCGTGAGCGCGAATCACTCAGCGCGACAACTCGTCTCGCGCTCAGCGTGGCGGTATCCCGTCAGGCCACGCTTCGGCGGGGCGTCGCGGAAGCGGTCGGCCGCACCGTCGCAGTAATGGGCCTTGCCGCGAGCATCCGGCCGAACAGGCGAGCGAAACGCAAGTGCCCCAAGGCTTCTCGCTTGCCGAAGGCGAGCGACCACACCGTGTCGGTGCCGGTCGGGCCGGTGTCGCGCTGTTCCAAGCGGTCGGCCAGCCAGTTCATGGTGAAGGGGGTGCCGATATAGAGCAGGGGCAGGTGCAGGCTGAGCCGGTCGCGCACGTAGCGGATGGCGGCCCCGGCCGCGACGTAGCGCTCGACGTGCGCGTCGACGTCCGCGACGGCGATGAGTTCGTCGTTGACGCCCTGGATCACCAGTATCGGCATCGTCGGCGCCTGCACGCCGGGGCGGATGTCATCGAGGACGTAGCGCATCTCGGGGCGGGCGAGCAGCTCGGCGAAGGTGGTGCGGCTGTAGTTGTCGATGTTCTTGCCCGCGAACCGCGGGATCAGCTCGAAAGTGGTGCGCGATTCGGCCTGGCCGAGCAGGCCGAGGAACTCGGGGTGCACCTCGTCGAGCAGGACCCGGTCCAGCGCCGGGTAGGCCCGCCGCAGCGCCGCGACGCAGACGGTCGCGAAACCGGACAGGAAGGTGCCGTTGAGCCGGACGAACGCCGACGCGGGGTCGCCGACCGGGGAGCCTGCCACGGCGCCGACGATCGTCAGCTCCGGCGCGTACTCGGCGGCCAGCTCCGCGGCCCATGCGGTGGCCAGTCCACCGCCCGAATAGCCCCACAGGCCCACCGGCGTGGTCGGGCCGAGGCCGAGCGGGGTGAAATTCAACGCTGCCCTGATGCCGTCGAGAGACCGGTATCCCGGCTCGCGCGCCACGCCGAAATGCCCCGACATGCCCCCGTGGTCGGGTACCGACACCGCCCAGCCACGCGCCAGTGCGGCCCCGATGACGGGCAGCTCGAGCTGCGGAATGGCGCCGAGCGCCCGCGCCCCGCGCCGCAGGGCGTAGGACGGGAAGCAGCGGGGGGAGACGCCGTCGATCGCGCATTGGAACGACACCAGCGGGCGCGGCACAGTGGGATCGGCGCCCCAGGGCAGTAGCACGGTGGTCACCGCCACCTCGGGCACGCCGTTCAGATCGCACGTCCGGTAGAGCAGTTGCCATGCCGAAATGCGCTGCGGGACAATGCCGAACAGCGCGAGTTCGACCCGTCGGGTGCGCAGCACGGCGCCGGGGGCGTGACGGCCGAGGTCCGGCGGTGCCGCGTAGAACGGATCCTGTTCGGGGATCAGCGGCCACGGTGACTGCGCAGATGACGCGGTGGCCGGTCGGGCGGGATCCGAGGTGGTGCCCACGCTCATCGGTGTTGGTCCTTTCACGCGGCGCGGCGCACGGTTCGGGCGCCGCGGTGCGGCGGACTCGACCCGGGAATTCCGGCGCGGCGGTCCCACTCAACGTAACCGGCGGAGCTCGGCAGGTTAATTGGCGCGGAAGACAACCTGTGCGAGCGATTCTTTTCCGGCGGTGGTGAACCATCGGGCCGGGCGATTCGTGGGAACGGGATCGGGGGTCGCCGCAAACACCCAGGAGGGCATCCCATGTCGACTGTCAACGGATTGCCCGCGCACGTGTTGCTCGTGCACGGTGTGGTCGTGCTCGTGCCGCTCACCGCCCTGCTGCTCGTGCTGTCCGCCTTGGCGCCCGCGGTGCGGCGGCGGTTGGTCTGGCTCGTCGCGGCCCTCGCCGTCGTCGGCGTGGTGCTCACTCCCATCACCGCGGACGCGGGGGAGACGCTGGCCGAGCGGTTCCCCGCGCCGGGCGAGGCGCTGCGAACCCATATCGACCTCGGGCGCACCACGGTCTACTTCGCGGTGGCGTTGCTGGTTGTCGCGCTGCTGCTGGTCGCGGCGCACCTGGTCGAGCTGCGCGGCGGATCGATCGGTCGCGCACCGGCCGCGCTGCTGGCGATCCTGGCGCTCGTCGCGGGCATCGCCGCGGGAGTGCAGTGCTACCGGGTCGGCGATTCGGGTGCGCGGGCCGTCTGGGGAGTCGAGGCCGCGAGCAGCCTATAGATTCGCGTCGAGGAAGACCGTCACGCCGACGATCCTCGGACCGCTCGCCGCGAATTCCACGAAGGCCACGCCGTGCGATTCACCGAGCCGCACGCTCGCGCTGACGGTGCGGCCCGCGGCGATCATCTTGTCCCACCGCATGGTGCGCGCGCGATTGGTGAACTCCTCCAACGAGATCGGATTCCCCGCGGGCAGTTCCACCACCGCGTGCTCGCCGAGCAGCGCCCGGACGCGGCCGATGTCGGTGCCCGCCGCGGCGTCGAACAGTTGGCGCGTTGCGCGTTTACCCGAACCACCCACGCTCCGCAGCGCCCGCATCATGCCCATCGCGCCGCTCACCCCGAGATTCGCGACCAGTTGTGGACCGAGCTTCGCTCCCGCGAGGAGACCGGGCACGCCCGTGCGCAGCAGGCGGGCGATCATCACCGCCAATTCCCAGTGCGCGGCCAGGCGGGCGATCCGCCAGCCCGAACCGGTGTCGACCAGGTCGTAGCGCAGGTGCATCGGCACGGTGACGGTCGCGCCGGTCGACATGGTCGTCTCGATGTGCAGATCCCTGACCACCGTCTGCCCGGCGACCAAGTCGCGGTCGACGCGGAACGCGATCGAGTTCGGCGCGATGAAGGTGTCGTAGAACCGCGCGATCGCGTCGCGGCCGACGTGCGCGCGCGAACCGACCGGGTCGTGCACCGCGGCGTCGTCGGCGAACAGGCCCACCCAGGCGGATTTGTCGTGCGCCGCGACGGCGCGCGGGGATGCCTGAACGGCCGCCAGCAGGTGTTCGGCGGTCGGGTCCAGCGGCATGAGGGTCCTCCATAGTCGTGGCCACGGCTCGGATCCATGGTAGAACATGTTCTAATTTCGGCGCCGCCGAACCGTTCGACGCGCGCGGCGCCCCGTTCGACGAAGGATCTCGATGGACTGGTACACCGGGAACGCCACCTACGACACCGTGCTCACGATCGCCTTCGCGTTCGCCGCTTTCGTGCTGGTCGGCGGTCTGTTCGCGCAGAGTCCGTATGGCCGGTTCGCCTCCACGAA
Organism: Nocardia sp. NPDC050793; assembly: GCF_040654065.1. Classification (NCBI taxonomy): domain Bacteria; kingdom Bacillati; phylum Actinomycetota; class Actinomycetes; order Mycobacteriales; family Nocardiaceae; genus Nocardia; species Nocardia sp. NPDC050793. Next base: position 1,222,732 of record NZ_JBFAHG010000001.1, on the reverse strand, counting down.
GGTCGGCTTGAATCTCGATCCCAAGCTGGGCTGGTGGCTCATGGAGTTGCCCGCCACCGTGGTGTTCGCGGTGTTCTATCTGAGCGGTCCGGACCGGTTCGAGCCGACTCCGCTTGTGCTGGCCTGCATTTGGCTGCTGCACTACGGCAATCGCGGCTGGTTCTTCCCGCTCTCCATTCGGCAGGTGCCTGGCAAGCGCAGCAGCTTCAATGTCTCGGTACTGGCCGCTGGCGTCTTCGTGACCTCGCTGCACGGATACCTGAACGGCGCGTTCTTCAGTCACGACTACAAGAATCAGTACGGCGTCGACTGGCTGACCGACCCGCGTTTCCTGATCGGCTTGGTCGTCTACCTGTGCGGATTCGGGCTGCTGGTGCGATCCGAGGCGATCGTACGCAACCTGCGCGACAAGAACGATCCCGGCTCGACCGAGTACCGGATTCCCAACGGTGGCGGGTTCCGTTTCGTGAGCAGTCCTGCCTATCTCGGGGAGCTGATCGCGTGGGCCGGGTTCGCGCTGCTGACCTGGTCGCTGGCCGGTGTGGTGATCTTCCTGATCACCGCGGGGAACCTGGTGCCGCGCGCCTTCGCGACGCATCGGTGGTATCGGGAGAAGTTCGCCGACTACCCGACTGAGCGAAAAGCGTTGATTCCCTTTGTGATTTGAGTTCTACAGACGTGGGCTGCTGTCCATGGACAGGGCCGTCTACCAACCCGTCGCCCTGCCTTTCGAGGACAAGGCCCGCCGCCGTCGGCTGCGCGGGCGGCATCATCGCCGTCGGCGCACTCGGCACCCTCGCGGGCCAGATCTTCGTGGCGGCCCCGGTCGCGGTGGGCGCGGCCATCCAGTACTTCACCACGATCACCCAGCCGTTCACGCCGCCCACGAGGTAGGTGAACGCCCTGGGTGCGCGCCGAACGCCGAGATAGAGGGACCCACCGAGAAGGTGTGAGCACTTGCCGGCTGCGCTCGGAAAGGTTCCTGTCGTTGTGCGATTGCCCACCGTTCGCGGAATGGTGTGTGCGGTATCACCGCGAGTGTTCTTGCAGCTCAGGGTGTTTGCGGTGAGGTTTCACGTCTGCGTTACAGACTCGCACGGGAAAGGAAATCTTTCACCAAGATCGTCGGGGCATGAGGCCGACCGCAGCTCGACCCCCGGTGCACGCTTTGGCGTGCGATGTGTGCGGCCGGTTGCCGCATCCGCCACGGACCCGTTTGGCGCTGGCCAAGCTGGCCGCCGTCTTTCCGGTGGAACTGGCGCTGCACGCGCTGGTGATCCGCCTGCATCCGCCGTATCTGGTGGCGGTGCTGCTCTTGACGATCACCACCACGATCCTGGTGATCTGGGTGGTCGAGCCTTCGGCCATGCGGTTTCTCGGCTCGTGGCTGCACGGTCCGGAATTGCGCGACCGCGATCGTGCCGATCAGGCGCCCGCGCTGTGGCGGATCCGGGTGCACGTCGACGACCGGCCCGGCCAGCTCGAGTCGCTCGCCGCGCACCTCGCCGACCGTGAGGCGAACATTCTCACCGTGCACGTGCACCACCTGGAATCCGGTGTGCTGGACGAACTCGTGGTCGCCACACCGGTCGATGTCACCCCGCAAGCGCTCACCTCTGCGGTGACCAAGGCGGGAGGCGCGAAGGTTCGCGTGTGGCCCGCGTCCGCGCTGACACTCATCGACGGACAGACCAAGGCGCTGGCATCCGCCGCCCGCGTCGTCGCCGACCCTGACGAACTACCGCTGGCCATAGCCGAATTGCTCGGAGCCAAATACCTGTCGTCGGGACCGGCCGAGAACGATCCCGTCGACGGCACGATGCTCGAACTACCGAACCAGCCGGACCGACCCCTGACCTTCCTCCGCGCCGACGAGCCGTTCACCCCGGCCGAAATCGCCCGCGCCCACCGCCTGAACGACTTGGCACGCATCGTCACCCACCGCACATGACCCGCCGGCCTCGTCCCCCACACGTGCCACATGGGCGCTGTGAGCGTAAGCGGTTGTGGGGGCCAAACCCTCCGGCATGCGGCCCGCGTTCGAAGTGCGGATGAAATCGACAGCGCGCCATAGGTTGTCGTCGAGTCCAGCGTGAGGGTCGGCCTCGTTCCCACACCCCCTGCATACGCCTCACACAGGCGGTGGCTTTGTGAGGCGTACACGAGGTATGTGGGAGGGACCGTGGAGAGGGGGTGGGCTCGTCCTCAGAGGAATGCAGGGTCGGGGAGGGCCCGCTCGGCTGCGCGTAGGCGTTCGGCGAGGTTTGTCAGCAGGTCGATCGATTCGGGTGACAGGTCGGCGCTGATGCGGACGAGTCGGCTGAGTCGTGGGTTGCTGAGCTGGCCGATCAGGGGGAGGTCGGGGTCGGCTGGGTACTGGTCGAGACGGTCGACGTCCACAGGGGCGCTCACAATCTGACGACTGGGGTTGGCGATACGGTTGCATAGATTTCCGTACGGCGCCAGTAGCGTGGTGTTCGGCCGTCAGTGTTGGCACGCTTCGGCGTGCTTCGGCGCGACCATGTGCGGATAGTGCGGTTCGAAGGCCGGACGCCCGGAACGGATGCGGTGGTCAGGTACGCGACCCCCAGCACCTTCGGATCGGTGGTGGTGATCATCTTCCCTAGCTGAGAACCCTTGGGGCCCAACGGGCGCGGATACGGGCGAACGGCTTGGAGTTGCGTCGCGCGCACGATCCTCGCCACCTTCGGGAACGCGGGATGGCTTGTGGCTTGGACTATGCGCCGTCGATACCGGGGTAGGAGCCGCTTTTGCGACCGCGGTGGGATGTGCGCGGTGCGTCGCGGTCGTAACGTGGAAGCACTCCAATCGAGACGGAGAGCCGACATGAAGACCTGGATTCGATGGGCGGCGTTGAGCGGAGTGCCCACGATGTCGCTGCGCCTGCTGGCGCGACGCGGCGAACCGTTGGCGCAACTGCTGATCGATCCGTACGCGCGGGAGAACCCCTATCCGTTCGGCGCGCGCATCCGCGCGGAAGGCAGGATTGTCCGCACGCCGTACATCCTGGCTTCCGCCGATCACGAAGTGTGTCGGAACATTCTGCGCGACAAGAACTTCGGTGCCACGCCGCCGGAGGCGATCGACCTGCCCGCGCCGTTGAAACGGCTGATACGCGCCACGGATCTGCGGCTGGCCAGCCCGGTCGAGCCGCCGTCCATGCTGATGGTCGACCCGCCCGAGCACACGCGCTACCGCAAGCTGGTCGCGGGCGCGTTCACCCCGCGCGCGGTCGGCAGGCTGCGCGACCGGGTGCGCGAGGTGACCGAGGAACTGCTCGACGGGTTGGCCGGACGCGAGAACGCGGATCTGATCGGTGATTTCGCGCTGCTGCTGCCGATCGCCGTCATCAGCGAGATACTCGGCATCCCCGCGGCCAAACGCGACGACATGCTCGAATACGGCAACGCGGGCTCGCCGCTGCTGGACATCACCATCTCCTGGGCGCAGTTCCGGTCGGCGGTCGCCGCGCTGCGCGACAGCCAGGACTTCCTCGCCGGGCACATCGAACGTATTCGCCGCACGCCGGGCGACGATATCCTCAGCGACCTCGCCACCGGCGGCGAACTCACCGACCGCGAACTGCTCGCCACCGCGACCCTGATCGCGGGCGCGGGCTTCGAGACCACCGTCAACCTGCTCGGCAACGGCATCGTGCTGCTGCGCGACCATCCCGACCAGCTGGCCGCGCTGCGCGCCGAACCGGCTCGCTGGCCCGGCGCGATCGAGGAGATGCTGCGCTACGACAGTCCCGTGCAGATGACGACGCGAACTGCGTTGTGCGACAGCGAGATCGCGGGCGAACGCATCCGGGCTGGCGAGACCGTCGCCCTGCTGCTCGGCTCGGCGAACCGCGATCCCGCCGCCTTCCTCGACCCGGACACCTTCGACATCACCCGGTCCAACGCCAGGGATCACCTGGCCTTCGGCAGCGGCGTGCACTCCTGCCTCGGCGCGAGCCTGGCCAGGATCGAAGGGGCGATCGCGTTGCAAGCCCTCTACGACCGCTATCCCGATCTGCGGCACACCGGACCGGCGACCCGGCGCGGACTGGTGAATCTGCGTGGTTACCGGCACATCCCGGTCGCCACCGGAGCGGCAAGACACGCCGCGCTCGGCTAGGCCCTGTCTCGAAGTCCCGTCCGGCTCAGATCGCCGCTTGGCCGCGTTGTCGTCGTCACCGATACAACCCCGGTATCGGCTCCTCCTCCGCCTTGCCAGGCGACGCTCTGAGCCACGGACGCATCCGGCCGCTGTGAGACAGGCCTAGCGTCACAACCGCTTGCGCGCCATGTCCGCCCAGTCGGCGCCCTGATGCCGTGCCGCCTCGGTGAACTCGGCGCTTCGGTGCCTGACGGTCTCACCCAGCTCCGCACCCCGATGCCGCGCGGCCTCTTTCAGCTCGGCGCGCTGGTGCTTGGCGATCTCGCCCAGTTCCGCGCGCCGGTGCTTGGCGGATTCGCCCAGCTCGGCGCGCCGGTGCTTGGCGGATTCGCCGAACAAGAACCGGCGCTTCTTGGTGGCTTTCCGCAGTTCGGCGCGGCGCTGCTTGGCGGTCTCACCCAGTTCGGCCCCGCGGTGCCGCGCGACATCGCCCAGCTCCGCGCCGCGCAGTTTGGCGGCCTCGCCGAGTTCGTGTCCGCGTAGCCGGGCGACCTCGCCCAGGTCGTGTCCGCGTAGCCGGGCGAGCTCGCCGAGCTCAGACCCGCGCACCTTGGCGTAATCGGCCCACCCGCTGCCTCGTGCCTTCGCGCCGAATTCGTCGCCGCGTTCCTTCGCGATCTCGGCCCACTCCGCGCCGTGGCCGCGTGCGGCGTCGGCGAATTCGGCGCTGTGCTCGCGGGCCGCGGCGGCCAGCTCCGCGCCGCGCTCCCTGGCCACGGCGGCGATCGCCGCGCCGCGCTGCCGTGCGGCGGCGGCCCATTCGGGTCCGTGGGTCTGCACGGTCTCGGCGAATTCGGAGCCCTTCGTCGCGGCGGTGTCGCCGAGCGATCTGGCGCGCACCGCGACGTCATGCGCGTGCTGGCGCAGCGACTCGCCGGTCGAGCTGTCGGCGGCGCCGAAGGGCAGTGCTGCCGAGACAGTGGCCGCGGCGTTGCGGGCCGCGCGCTTGCCGCGCCAGCCGAGCGACGGCTTGCCCTCGGTGTCGGCGGCGGCGATCAGCAGCCCGCCGAGCAGGCTCATGTCCTTGAGGAAAGCCGTGCGCTTGGCGGCCCTCCGGTCCGGGTCCTGTTCGGCCCAGAAGTCCTGCTCGGTGACGGTGGCGGGCACGACCGTGGCCGCGAGCACGAGCGAGGCGAGGCGTGGCGCCTTGCCGAGCGCGAGCAGCACCCCGCCCGAGACCTGCGCGATGGCGTTGATCCGCACCACGGTCGCCGGGTCGGCGGGCAGCTTCGCGGCGATGTTGTCCGGCAGCGAACGCTCACCGCGCTCGACCAGTGTCGCGGCGGACTTCGCGCGCGGTTCGGGATGAATCAGGGTGTCGACCCCGTCGGCGACGAAAGCGGTCGCCAGCAGCGGTCGGGCAAGTCGGCGCAGCAACATGAACGTCAACCCTTTCCTCGATGGCTTATCGACCGGGTTCCCGTGGCATAGAAGGCCAAACACCAAGATCAGCATACCCCCGGGCATGGTCGTGCCCGGGGGAAAACCGCACGTCATCGGGTCGACCGTGCCCGCTCCGGCAGTTTTCCTGGATCGGAGCGCGTCCGGGCGGGCCGATCAGGAACTGCGCGGCAACGAGGCGTCCGTGTGCGGACGGCGGGCGCCGTGCGGACGGATCTCAGGGGCGGCGAGGAAGTCCGTGATCACGGTTGTCACCGCGGTCGGGTCTTCCACCATCGGGAGATGGCCGCAGTCGGGCAGCACCACGCTGGTGTGCGGATGCAGCGTCCGGTCGAGCACGGCGCCCGCCGAGGCCGAGAGGATGTGGTTCTGCTTGCCCCAGATCGTGCAGATCGGCGGGAAGGCGGCTCCGGGGGTGAACTCGTCGAGGACGCGGAACGACGGGAAGTCCTGTACGAGACCGTCCAGCGCCTGCAACCGGCCGCGATCGCCCCAGTGCGCCTTCAGCCGTCGCGAATGCTGCAGGCCGAGGCGCTTGCCGCGCGCGCCGAGCTGGTTGGCGATGATCAGCGAGACCACCGGATCGGGCAGGGCGAGCCGCTTGGCCAGTGGCGCAAGCGGCAGCTTGGCGTCCACCCAGGCCAGGCCGGCCTGCTCGCCCTTGCGCACGGTGTTGCGGGTGAGCGGGCTGACCAGCACCAGTGCGCGCACGTTCGACGGGTGCGCCATGGCGTAGCCGAGCGAGGTGGCGCTGCCGAGGCAGTTGCCGATCAGGATCACGTCGGACAGGTCGTGCGCGTCGAGGAAGGCGCCGAGCATGCGCACGTAGTCTTCGAGCCGATAGCCCGTGGCCGGTTGGTCGGATTCGCCGTAGCCGGGCAGGTCGAGTGCGAAGACTTCGTGATCGCGCCGCAGCACCGCCACCTGGTCGTCCCAGATATGTCGCTGCGTTCCCGCGTTGTGCAGCAGCACGATCGGAGGTCCGCTGCCGATACGATCGAAGACTACGGTCCGGCCCTGGTGCGCGAAAGTCGCCACGTCGCCTCCTTGCGAGTGGTGCGGCGTGCGACGTGCACGCCTGATTCACAAGGTAGACCTCTATATGGTGGCGGGTCGAGACCCCGAATCCAGGACCAGCGGACCGGTCGGTTTGCTCGGTTCTCCGAGCAAACCGGACAACGTCACCCCGCCGCGTCGGACAGCGCTTCGGCAATGCCTGCGCGAACGACCTTTCCGGTCGCGTTGCGAGCGAGCGGTGTGGTGGTGAGACGCCAGAGCGCGGGCACCTTGTAGTAGGCCAGCCGCTCTCCGGCAAACGCGCGCAGGTCCGCCTCGGTGACCGACGCGCCCTCGTCGACCACCACGAGCGCGGCGACCTGCTGACCGAGATCGGCGTCCGGCACGCCGACGACGGCGCTCTCCTTCACCTCCGGATGTTCGTCGAGGCACTGCTCGACCTCGGTCGGGTAGACGTTCTCCCCGCCGCGCAGGATGAGATCCGATCGCCTGCCGGACAGCCGCAGCCTGCCCTCCTCCACGATGCCGATGTCGCCGGTGCGCAGCCAGCGATCCGGGGTGATGGCCGCCGCGGTGGCCTCGGGATCGTTCCAGTAGCCGAGCATCACGTACGGGCTGCGGACCCAGATCTCGCCCTCGGCACCCTCGCCGAGGGGCTCGCCGAGCGGGTCGCGAATCTCCAGGCTCACCCCGATCACCGGCCGCCCCACCGTGTCCGGGAACGCGGCGAGCTCGGCGGGCGCGGCGATGGTGGCGGCGGTCGAGCACTCGGTCATGCCGTAACTGGTCACCAGCGCGGTCCGCGCGACCGGCAGCTGTTCACGCAATCGCTGTTGCAGCGCGGCCGAGGAGGGCGCGGAGTTGAGCGAGAAGGCGGACAGCGAGGAGACGTCGTAGGCGGCGAGGTCCACCTCCAGCAGCCGGGTGGCCATGGTCGGCATCGCGCCCCAGTTGCTGACGCGTTCGCGTTCGATCAGCCGGAGCACCCGATCGGCGTCGAACCCGCCCTGGTAGATGACGGCCGTGTCGCCGGTGGCCATTCGCGGCAGCACCAAGTTGTGCAGGCTGGCGATGTGGAACAGCGGCGAGGTGAGCAGGAAACGTCGGCCTTTGGGGCCGCCGTCGTCGACGCCACCCGTGAAGGCCGCGGCCAGCGCGTCATTGAAGCGGTGATAGTCGATGACCGCCAGCAGGTTCCGGTGCGTGTGCACCGCGCCCTTGGGTCGCCCGCTGGTGCCGCTGGTGTACAGGACGACGGCCGGATCGTCCTCGGCGACGGCGGCGTCGGGCAGCTCGCCCGCGGCGAACTCGGCCACCAGGTCCGGGATGTCGCGCTCCATGGTCAGCACCGGGACATCGACGCCGAGGTCGGCGACCTGCGCGGCCCGCTTGGCGTCCACGATCAGCACCGAGGGCGTGGTGTGCCCGAGTCCGTAGGCGATCTCGCGCGGCGCCCACCATGCGTTGTAACCGACCGCGATCGCGCCGAGGCACTGCGCGGCCCAGAACGCCACCACCCATTCGGGCGTATTCGCCGCGAGGATGCCCACGCGGTCGCCCTTGCCGACGCCGTAACGGTCGCGCAGCGCCCTGGCCAGCGCGCCCACCTCGGCCGCGTGCTCGGCGTAGGACAGGCGCCGATCCTCGGTCACCAGGTACTCGCGGTCGCCGAGGGCGGCCGACGCGGCGAGCACCTCGCGCAGCGCGCGGCCCCGGTGCTTCATAACCGGCAGCGGCGCGCCGAGCACGTCCTCGACCGTCATCTCGAAGGCACCGCCGGGTCCGGTGAGCCGCCCGATGACGGTCGCCGCCAGCGCCTGTGGATCCATGGATTTCGTCATTCGATGTTCCTCGTCGTTCGTGCGCGGTCCGGGTTCACGGGATCAGGACCGCTCGCCCGCGGATCCGCCCGTCCGCCAGGCGATCGAGCGCTTCGCGGCCGTCGTCGAGCGCGAAGATCTCGACCTCGACCCGGAGTCTGCCCGATCGAGCCAGCGCCACGGACTCGATCAGATCGGATTTGGTGCCGCCGTATGACTTTCGCACCGTGGCTCCCCACGGCCAGCCGGATCCGCCCGCGGGGGCCGCGGTGAGTTCCGGCGCGCCGCCGCCGAGCCCGACCATCCGGTACGCGCCGTTCGGCGCCACGCACTCGACCGCGAGGCGCGCGGTCTGGTCGACGCCGACGAAGTCGAACACCGCGTCCGCGCCGCGTCCGCCGGTCCGTTCCAGGATGGCCGCGGCGGTCCCTGCGTCGGCGAGCAGTCCTTCGTGGGCGCCGCACGCGTCCGCCACCGCCAGCTTCTCCGCGCCGACGTCCACCGCGATCACCCTGGCCGCGGTGGTGGCGGCGAGGATCTGCACGGCGACGTGACCGAGCCCGCCGACCCCGATGACGACGGCCGTCGCGCCCGGCCGCAGCTGGTCGCGCGCGCCGTCGATCGCGTGATAGCTCGTCAGCGCGGCGTCGGCGAGCGGCGCGGCCTGGGCGAAGTCCAGCTCGCCGATCGGCACGAAAGCCGTCGCGGGGATGCGGATGTACTCCGCCATGCCGCCGTCGGGACCGAGCCCGGGGCACGGCGGCATCGCCGTGCGCCCCGCGGCCAGGCATACGTTCTCGTTGCCGCGCACGCATTCCCGGCAGACGCCGCACGACCAGCACAGGTAGACGACACCGCGGTCGCCGACCTTCCTGGCCGTCACCCGATCGCCGATCTCGACGACCGTGCCCGCCACCTCGTGACCGAGCGTCAGCGGATCGTCGCGCAGCCGGAACGGAATCTCCAGCACGTGCAGGTCCGAATGGCAGATGCCCGCCGCGCCGACTCGCAGCAGCAGATCGTCGGGCCCGATCGACGGCACCGGCACCTCCCGCAACTCCAGCGTGCCGGGCCCGGTCAGCTGGAGCGCCCGCATCGTGTCGCGCCGGGTCATGCCGCCACCTCCCGAACGGCCGCGTAGGTCGCGCGCAGATAAGCGTCGGCGCGGGCCGAGCCCATGATGCCCGGCTCCATCTTGTTCATGGTGTAGGCGAACGTGAGACGGTGATCCAGGTCGTTCACGACGATCGCCCCGCCGTATCCGGCCCACCAGCAGACCCGGCCCTCGGGCACCGCGGGCGCGGTCTGCGGATGCGGCAGCCCGTAGCCGATGCCGAAGCGCAGCGGCACGAGCAGCGCTTGGTCGACGCCGTCGGACTGCTGCTCGAAGATCAGGTCGATGGTCTTGTCCGACAACAGTTTCCGTCCGTCCAGTGTGCCCCCGCAGGACACCAGGGACTGCACCCGCGCCACCGAACGCGCGTTGCCATGGCCGTTCACCGCGCCGATCTCGGCCTCCTGCCATCCGGCGGTGGCGGTCTCGGCGACGTCGAGCAGCGGACTCGTGAGGGTCTTGACCAGGATGCTGTCCTGGTCGAGCGCCGACATGTCGAACTGCAAGGCGGGCGGCGGAATCAGCGGCGCGATGCGCGGGTGGTGCTCGAGGCCGGTGCCGATATGGAAGTCGGCGTCGAGCGGCCCGGCGAGTTCCTCGGCGAAGAAGCGGCCGAGGCTGCGCCCGGTGACGCGATGGACCACTTCGCCGACCAGGTGGCCGTAGTTGAGTGCGTGATAGCCCGAGGCGGTGCCGGGCTCCCACCACGGCGGCTGGGCGGCCAGGCGCGCTGCCGCCGCGCGCGCGTCGAAGATGTCGGGCAGGTCGATCGGCGGCTGCCACCCGGAGACGCCGGAGGTGTGCCCGAGGATGTGCCGAATCTCGATGTCGCCCTTGCCGTTCGCGCCGAACTCCGGCCAGTAGTGCGCGACCTTCTCGTACACGTCCAGCTCGCCGCGATCGACCAGTAGCAGCGCGCACAGCGCGGTCATGGTCTTGCTGATGGAGAAGACGTTCACGAGAGTGTCGCGCTGCCACGGCACGGTGCGGTCCTCGTTCAGGTGCCCGCCCCAGAGGTCGACCACCGGCTCGCCGTCGACGGTCACGCAGACGGACGCGCCGAGCTCGGCGCCGGAGGCCAGCTGGCTTTCCAGCTCCTGCCGGACGCCGTCGAAGGGTTCGGCGCAGTAACCCGAGGTGCTCGTCATGGCCTCACACCCGTTCCAGCGCTCGGGCGGGCACCGGCAGCGCGTGACCGGCCGCGGCCGCGCGCTTGGCGCCCCTGGCCATCTCCCGCTTCATATCGCGCACGTACGCCTCGAATTCGACCTGGATCGTGTGGCGCGGCGAGTCGTAGTAGCGCCCCGTGCGCGCGGCCTCCGCGGTGCGGATGTCTTCGCGCATCCCGTCCGGGTCCGGCGGCAGATATTGACCGGTCAGGTACGCCGCGACCAGCTTGCTCTGCTGTTCTGCGAAGTTGACCAGCGTGGGGAGCGGCTGGGCGAGGCCGAGGTAGAAGAGATTGTCGATGCCGGGTTTCATCATCTGCTTGAACAGCGGCAGCCGGTTCCGGTTGTCCGGCAGCAGTTCCGGGTCGGTGAAGAACGGGAAGCTGATGTGATAGCCGGTGGCGCAGACGATCACGTCGGCTTCCTCCACGCTGCCGTCGGCGAAGCGCACCCGCGGACCCTCCAGCGCGGTGATGGCGGGCTTGAACGTGATGTCGCCGCAGCCCGCGCGGTGCAGGAATTCCTCGCTGGCCGATGGGTGCGCCTCGAAGGGCTTGTGATCGGGTGCGGGCAGACCGTAGAACTCCATGTCGCCGCGGAACTTGCGGACGAAGCGCTGCTTCATCTTCAGCCCGAGCTTGCGCGGAATCCACGGCGGCATGCTCCGTTTGTCGCCCACCTTGCCGTGCACGTATTTCGGCAGCACCCACACGCCGCGCCGGGCCGAGACGGTCAGCCGCGCGGCGAGGAAGCGCTGGGACAGCTCGGAGGCGATGTCCAGCCCCGAATTGCCCATCCCGACCACGATCACGCGTTTGCCGCGCATGTCGACCGGGTCGAACGGGTCGTTGTAGGCGTGGCTGTGCATGAGCACACCGTCGAATTCGCCCGGGTAGTCCGGCATTCTGGGATCCCAGTGGTGCCCGTTGCACACCACCAGCGCGTCGTAGGCGCGGGTGCGGCCGTCGGAGGCGGTCACCAGCCAGCGCCCGTCGGGCTGTCGTTCGGCCGCGGTGACTTCGGTGTCGAACAGGATCTTGTCGCGCAGGCCGAAGTGGTCGACGTAGTTCTTGAAGTACTCGAACAGCTGCGAGTGGTGCGGGAAATCGGGCCACTCGCCGGGCACCGGATAGTCCTCGAAAGCCAAGCGCCACTTGGACGTATCGATGTGCAGGCTCTGGTAGCAGGCCGACATGCCGTTCGGGTTCTTGAAGTACCAGTTGCCGCCGACCTCGTCGCTCGCCTCGAAACAGTCGAACGGAATGCCGTGGTCTTGCAGGCGTTTGGCGGCGGTGATCCCCGACGGTCCTGCGCCGATGACACATACCCGGGGGAGTTGTTGTGGAGTCAAAGTCGATGTCCTCGTCTCGAGCTGCCGGCGTCGGTGGGCGCGGGGAGGTGGCCGCGAACACCGCGGGAGCCATTCGCCACCGAAGTGACGTAGGCAACAAATTAACACTCGCTAGACTACCTGTCTAGTGAGTGACAAGATGTCTACTGGAAGTGCCGACGAGACGGAGTTACCGTTCACCATGCCGACCAAATCGAAACCGGCCGGGCTGAGCCTGCGCGACGAACAGAAGCTGCAGACCAGGGCCAAACTGCTGGAGGCCGCCAAGGCTTTGTTCGGCGCCAACGGGTACGCCGCCGTGCGGGTCGAGGAGATCGCCGCCGCCGTCGGGTGCAGCCGCGCCACCTTCTACCTGCACTTCACCGGCAAGCTGGACATCCTGCGCGCGGTCGCCGCGCAATCCACCGCGCCCACCGCGCTGCACTTCTACGAGGATCTGGACCGGGTGCTCGACGTCGGCACGCGTGAGGCCTTCGTCGGCTGGATGAACCGGGCCATCGCCTGGTTCCACGAGTACAAGGACCTGCTGCCCGCCTGGGACGAGGCGACCACGCTGGAACCGGAGTTCCGCGAGATCGCCAGGCAGGGCATCGCGGCACTGCCCAACGCGATGACCTCCTACCTGGCCCGCTGGCCCGCCGAGCGCAGGGACGAGGCCCGGCTGCGCGTGGAACTGCTTGTCGCGCAACTGGAACGGTTCTTCACCCGGTGGGCGATGCAGGGGACCATCGATGTCGACGCCGACCAGGCGGCCGAGGTGCTCGCCGACATCTGGTTCCCCGCGCTCCAAGCGCCATGATCGTCGCGCCGCGCGGCACAACGCATCGTCCGTAGCCCTGTGTTAGCTGCGAGGCGCGGGCCGGGTCGCGGCGGTACGAATTCGCGACGCCGTGCGAATCTGTCGGTGGCGTGCGGCATCATCTGTGCACGCAGACATCAACGAAGACCGCTCGGAGTGCCCCCATGCCGTCGCCAAGTACCAAGCCCAAGCCGTTGTCCGACATCGAGATCGAGCAGATCGCCGCGGAGATCGCGGGTGGTCGCCCGCCCATGGTCTGGTTCACCGCCGCAGCCGTCGGTGTGCCCGAAGGGCGTTCGGGCAAGGTGGTCGCGCTCGGTGACCCATCCGACGGCGACTTCCTGCAAGTGCGGCCGACCGGTTCGAAGGATGTACTGTCCTTTTCTCCGACCGAAGTGACGTTGACCAAGCCGTCGCGGGACAAGGCGGCGACCGCACCAGCCAGCCAGCCGAAGTCGACAACCAGGAAGGACTCCACTGTGACCCAGCCGTCGACCACGACGAGCGCACCGGCACCGACCGTCAGCCCCGCGCCTGCTCCGCCCGCACCGAAACCCGTTGCGCCGACGGCGGAATCGAGCGGCCCTGCCGCGACGCCCAAGCCGGCGGTCGCGCCCAAGCCCGCGAAGGCGGCCGCACGCAAGCCGAAGTCGGCGGAGGTCACCGTGACGCTGTCCGGAACGGCCGACGGCGAGTGGACGGTCGAGGTGGTCAACGGCAAGAAGCGCTCGGTGCGCGGGCTCCCGGTGAACAGTTCGGCGGTCGCGCAGGCGGCGAAGATCCTGCACCCCGAGGTGGCCGAAGTGGTCTCCGGAGTGCTGGAGGCGGCGCGCGGCGCGCAACGGGCGAAGGTCGAGCAGTTGCAGGCCGAGCTCGAGGAGGCCAGGCGACTGCTGGAGGAACTGGCCGACTGAGCTGAGCCCGGACGCTCGGCGGCGTGGATCGCACTGCGGTGCGCGATTGCCCGGCGGTCGCGGTATCTAGACCGCGGTGCTCTCCGCGTTGGAGCGCCACTTCCGTGATCGAGGCTCGGATGCGGCGACGGGGCGGCTCGCGGGCAGCTGCGGGTGCCGCAGATCGTCGTGGAAGGCGTAGCCGAGCGAGTACTCCTTGGCGTGGTACATCGCCGAATCCGCGTCCCGGATCAGGTCGTAGACGGTGGCCTCGGAGTCGCGCCGACTGTCGCACGCGATGCCGACACTCGCGGTGATCGGCACTTCGCCCGCACTCAGTTCGAAGGGGCGGACGAAGGCCCCGAGCAGTCGCTCGGCGAGCACGGCCGCGTCTTGCTTGTTCAGCGGAGCCAGCACCACGAACTCGTCGCCGCCGTATCGGGCGACCGCGTCGTCGCGGCGCACCACCCGCCGGATTCGGGAGGCGGCGTTGGCGATCAGCTCGTCGCCGACGGCGTGACCGTAGCTGTCGTTGACCATCTTGAAGCCGTCCAGGTCGATGAACAGCAGGCACAGCGGCTGATCGCGCCAGTGCGCGCTGGTGCGGTCGATCACGCGGAGCAGGGCCGATCGGTTGAGCAGGCCGGTGAGCATGTCGTGGTCGGCCTGGTACTGCGCCCACCGCTCGCTGCGTGCGCTGCGCTGGATGGCCCGTTCGCTGCGCACCAGCACGCCGATGAGCAGCAGCGCGAACAGCGAGGACACCATCACCCGATCCACCGTGCCGAGACCGGAACCGACCACCGGCACCAGCGAGGCCACGATCAGCGCCACCGCGATAGAGCTGGCCCGCTGCCGGGAATGGTGCGGGTGGATCTGGCGCGGTGCGCCCAAACTCGCCATGGTCGGGTGCAGCGCGGCGATACCGACAGTGGCGTAGGCGATCAGCAGCGGCGTCAGCAGCACCTCGCGCCCGATCGTCGCGGTGCCTGCGGTCTCCAGGCTGTTGCCGAGATCGCCGACCAGCACGGCGACCATGGCCAGGTGCAGCAGCCGCAGCGACGTCTCCGAGCGAGTGGCCGTCGCGACCGAATGGGCGACCACGGTCAGCAGCAGGGCGTCGAGGATCGGGTACGCGGCGGCGACCACCGTGGTCAGGGTGGTCGCACGCGATTGCAGGATCGGCGAGATGAGAAAGGTCCACGAGGCCAGCAGCGCGCCGAGACCGATCAGCGCCGAATCCAGCAGCAGGTCGTAGTTGCCGCGCACTTGCCGGGGCCGCAGCCACAGCGTTGCGGCCACCCCGATGCCCAGATATCCGGCCAGCATGCAGATGTCGTCGAGCGGGCTGATCGCGCCATCGGTGAAATCGCGCAGCGTGGTGCCGAGCGCGAAGAGCACCGCCGACAGCGACAGCAGGTACCAGGGCAGCGGCTGGGCCGGGCGATGGCGCAGCAGCCCGCTGCCGATCATGGTGAGCGCCCCCGCGACCACCGCCAGCATCGTCATCAGGGTGAGCGCCCGTGACTCGAACACCAGCGGCACCGAGATCAGCGCAGTCCAACCCCCGAGCAGCGCAACGCACCAGATGTTCCCGGTACAACAGCCGCGGTCGCCCGCCCGCTCTTCGCTGGATGTCATCAGCCCCCCTTGGTCGCTCCGGCCCCGGTGAACTGTGCGGCGTAGTACGTCTGTGAATCCTCCACCGCGACTTCGACGTTCGTCTGCTCATCGAGCGCCGCGCGGATCCGGTCGGCGAACGAGAGCTCAGTGTTGTTGTACGAGCAGATGTCCCAGCCGACCGCGGCGCGCTCGGCCACCAAAATCTGGACAACTGATTTGATCATGGCATGGAAGGCGCCCCCTCGTTGTGCACTTGGCGCAACGAGGGTGAATCCCGCGTAGTAGATCGCGTCGCGCGCGGCGTGCTCGGGGTAGCGCGCGGCGAAGTGGCCGGTGCGCTCGAGCATGGCGCGCGGCGGGATCACCGACGACAGGCGGATCAAAGTTCGCATCACCCACTCCCAACTCGCGCAGGGCCGCGTCGAAGGCCGACATCGCCGTCGGGCCCACCCGTGTCGCCGCGCCGATCCCGATCGTCAGTGGCGCCCCGGGGGTCTGCCGGTCGTCACGCTCCGGCCTGCCCAGGGGCCGGGAGTAGTCGATCGACCCACTGCAGCCCGAGCAGACCGCAGCGTGGGGTGGTGTGAATCATAGTGCCCTCCCAAAACTCTCGGCCTGAATTGCAGGCCGATAGTGCTTCGAATTCGACTGTGTGGCGCGACCGCGAATCGCGCACGCGCACCGGGCGAAAGCGATGCTGGGGCGGTGTGTCTCGTAACGTGTGGCACGACGGGCGAGCTCCGAGTCGACAGAGCGAGGCAGCAGTGCGGACATGGGTGGCACCGGGCCGGGTGAACATCATCGGCGAGCACACCGATTACAACGACGGTTTCGTGCTGCCCATCGCGCTGCCCCTGGTGACGCGCTGCGCGGCCGAGGCGACCGCGGACGGACTGGTCCGCGTCGAGTCACGGCAGCGGCCGGGGGAGGCGGTGCGGGCCGGGATCGACGAGCTCGCCGCGGCGCGTGATCGGCTGCCGGGCTGGGCGCGGTATCCGCTGGGCGTGGTCGCCGAGTTTGTGCGACGTAAGCACTCCGTTTCGGGCCTGGTGCTCGAACTCGACGGCGCGGTGCCGATCGGAGCGGGCCTGTCGAGTTCGGCGGCGCTGTCGTGCTCGGTGGCGATCGCGCTGCGAGATCTGTGCGCGCCCGGCGTCGCCGATCGCGAACTGATCGACATCGCGCGCACGGCCGAGAACGACTACGCGGGCGCCCCGACGGGTGTGCTCGACCAGTCGGCCGCCGTGCTGTGCACCGCGGGGCACGCGCTGTTCCTCGACGTGCGCCGCTTCACCGCGGGCGCCGCAGGCTACGAGCAGATCCCGTTCGACCTGGCCGCATTCGGTCTCGAGCTTCTGGTCATCGATACCGAGCAGCCGCACGAACTGGTGGACGGCGGCTACGCGCGGCGGCGCGCGCAGTGCGAAGCGGCGGCGGCCGAACTCGGTGTGCCCGCGCTGCGCGACGTCGCCGCGGAGGCGGACCTGGTGCGGATCGCGGACGCGGTCGCCCGGCGCCGGGCGCGGCACGTGGTCACCGAGAACGCCCGCGTCGTCGCGGTTGCCGAGAAATTGCGATGCGGTGCGGACCCGCGCGAGATCGGGCCGATGCTGGTCGCCGGACACGTCTCGCTGCGCGACGATTTCGAGGTCTCGACGGCCGCGCTGGACACGGCGGTGGCGGCGGCTGTCGACGCGGGCGCGCACGGCGCGCGGATGGTCGGCGGCGGCTTCGGCGGCAGCGCCATCGCGCTCGTCGACCGCGATCGGACCGAGACGGTGGCCGCCGCGATCGTCGAACGGTTCGCCCGTTCGGGTTTCGCCGAGCCGCGCACGTTCGTCGTGGTTCCGGCCGACGGGGCGCGCCGGGAATCCTGAGTACGGTTCGGCCTCGGGCGAATCCTCGGACCGATGGACTCGCTGAGCAACCGTCCAGGATTTGTTCGTGATTGTGCCCCACCGGTGCGGCACAATCACGCACAGTGGATGTCACGGACACCGCACGAAAGCAGGACCTAGCTCGACGCCCGGTTTCACACCAGGAGGGACGACGCTGTGTCGCTTGCCGATTCATCTTTCCTCAGCTCCGTGTGGCCGCGTGCGGGTGACCCTTCCGGCGCGGCGCCGCCGCGTTTCGAGGCGGCAACGACCCTGCGGCTGGACGCGGCGCCCGTCGACTATGCCCTGGTAGCACTGTATTTCGTGTTCGTGCTCGGCATCGGTCTGCTGGCCAGGCAGCGGGTGTCGTCCAGCATCGACTTCTTCCTGTCCGGCCGTTCGCTGCCCGCGTGGGTCACCGGTCTTGCGTTCATCTCGGCCAACCTCGGCGCGGTCGAGATCATGGGCATGTCGGCCAACGGCGCCGAGTATGGCTTCCCGACTTTCCACTACTTCTGGATCGGCGCGGTGCCCGCCATGCTCTTCCTCGGCGTGGTGATGATGCCGTTCTACTACGGCTCCAAGGTGCGCAGCGTGCCGGAGTTCATGCGCAGGCGCTTCGGCACCGGCGCGCACCTGGTGAACGCGCTGAGCTTCGCGACGGCCCAGATCCTCATCGCCGGGGTGAACCTCTATCTGCTCGGCTCCATCGTCAACGTGCTGCTCGGCTGGCCGCTGTGGGTGTCGGTGGTCGTGGCGGCGGTGATCGTGCTGTCCTACATCACCCTCGGCGGGCTCTCGGCCGCCATCTACAACGAGGTGCTGCAGTTCTTCGTCATCGTGGCCGCGCTGCTGCCGCTCACCCTGGTCGGGCTGAACAAGGTGGGCGGCTGGGATGGGTTGCGGGACAAGGTGTCCGCGTCGCCCGGCGGCGCGGAACAACTGGAGTCGTGGCCGGGCAACGCGCTGAGCGGATTCAGCAACGACTTCCTCTCGGTGCTCGGCATCGTGTTCGGCCTGGGCTTCGTGCTCTCCTTCGGCTACTGGACCACTAATTTCGTGGAGGTGCAGCGAGCCATGGCGACGCACTCCATCTCCGCGGCCCGGCGCACGCCGATCATCGGCGCCTACCCGAAGATGTTCATTCCGCTGATCGTCGTCATTCCCGGCATGATCAGCGCGGTGCTGGTGCCGCAGATGGCCGAGTACAAGCAGGCGGTGACGGCCGATCCGGACTACACCGACGACGTCACCTACAACCAAGCGCTGCTCTATCTGATGAAAGACGTGCTGCCCAATGG
The DNA here is from genome assembly GCF_040654065.1 of Nocardia sp. NPDC050793. Classification (NCBI taxonomy): domain Bacteria; kingdom Bacillati; phylum Actinomycetota; class Actinomycetes; order Mycobacteriales; family Nocardiaceae; genus Nocardia; species Nocardia sp. NPDC050793. The sequence goes on along the minus strand of NZ_JBFAHG010000001.1, from coordinate 1,204,182 downwards.
CCTGTTGGGCGTCGGGCTCGCGGGTCTGCTCGCGGCGTTCATGGCGGGCATGGCCGCCAACGTCTCGGCGTTCAACACGGTCTTCAGCTTCGACCTGTGGCAGCAGTACGTGATCAGGGACCGCTCGGACGGGTACTACCTCACCGTCGGCCGCGTCGCCACCGTCGGCGCCACGGTCGCGGCCATCTTCACGGCGTTCATCGCGAGCAGTTTCAGCAACATGATGGACTACTTGCAGACGCTGTTCAGCTTCTTCAACGCGCCGTTGTTCGCCACGTTCATCCTCGGCATGTTCTGGAAGCGGATGACGCCCACAGCGGGCTGGATGGGACTGGTCGCCGGAACCGGTTCGGCCATCGTCGTTTTCCTCATGCACGAGGCCGGAGTCTTCGAATTGTCCGGTCAGGGAGCGAGTTTCGTGGCCGCGGGCGCGGCGTTCGTGGTCGACATCCTGGTCAGCGTCGCGGTCACCCGGGTGACCCGGCCGAAACCCGCGGCCGACCTCATCGGCCTGGTCTACTCGGAGACCCCCGCATCGATGCGCACCGACCCGGAGGCCGGCAGGCTGCCCTGGTACCAGCGTCCGGTCCTGCTCGCGGGGATCGCGCTGGTGCTCGTCATCGCCCTGAACATCTTCGTCGGATAAGGAAGAACGCTCATGCTGTTCGATATCCGCACCATCGTCGGGGCCCTGCTCGGCTGCTACGGCGTGATTCTGGTGATCACCGGCTTGGCCCACTACACCCCAGCGGAGGAGGCCAAGACGGGCGGCATCAACGTCAACGTCTGGGCAGGCGCAGGCATGATCGCCGTCGCCCTGGCCTTCCTCACCTGGGTCCTGCTGCGTCCGGTCAAGCCCACGGAACCGCTCCGCACCGAAGACCAGCCGGCCCCGCCGGAGTGAGTGATCGCGTCCGAGCCCGCAGACCGAAACCGGCGGAACCGCATCGGCGGCCGCCCCCTGCGTCGACGATCACCGAGCACGCCGGAACGAGCGGGGCGGATCAGGAACCGGGGCGGGGGATGTCGCCGCGCCAAGCGCCTGTTTCGTGGCCCTGTAGGCGGTGTGGACCGGTACGTCGACGTCCACGGTGGCGGCCAAGGTGCTCATGAGTTTTCTTTCTGTGGTCAGTCCAGCAAGCCGGTGTGTCTGCGGCCGACGGTCAGGCGGGGCAATGCGAGGCCGAGGACGACCATGCCGGCTCCGAGCCCGAAGTGCAGCCAGTTGTCGGCGGTGTTGACCGGAACGAAGTTCGCGCTGCTGGCCTGATCTATGACCAACCCGTACAGCCACAGAACCAGATAGATCGCCCCGCCGCCGATCAGGAAGCCCGCGGCGGCGTTCGCCGCTCGGGACGCGAGCAGACCCGCGACGCCGAAGGCGAGGTGGACGATGTTGTGCAGGACGGACACCTGGAAGATCCCGAGAAGCTTTGCTTCGGAATGGTGTCCGGCCCAGTCGAGGGTGTCGTAGTCGGTCGTGATGCCCGGGATGAAACCGAGAACGCCGACCAGCAGGAAGACCGCGCCGACCGCGAAAGCGGCGATTCGCACGGGGGACCATTGGTTGGTCCGCGTGGTGGCGTCGAATGTTGCCATGGCAGACGCCTTTCTGTGTGCAGGCAACTGGTACACCGGCCGCATACCTGGGCCGTGCGCGGGCAAACGGGCGGCCAGGGACGCGGCGAACCCCGCCCGGCCGAAGGCCGAACGGGGTTCGCGCAGGTGAAGCGGGGTTTCTCTCGGCGGCTCACTTACCCTGGTCGAAGGGCGAGTTGATGGTGGTGAAGTACTGGATGGCCGCGCCGACGGCGACCGGTGCGGTCACGAAGATCTGCCCGGCGAGGGTGCCGAGGGCGCCGACGGCGAGGATGCCGCCGATGCAGCCGACAGCGGCGGCGGGGATGAAGGGGCCGAAAAGGCCGATGATGGTGGCCGAGGCGACGGTGGCGCCGACGATGCCGCCGAGCACGCAGCCGACGGCCCCGCCACCGAGGCCGCCGACCAGGGTGCCGATGCTCGCGCCCATGCCGATGGTGCTGGTCATGCGGGACCAGGCGTCCTTTTCCCTGTCGTATTCGTTCTTCCAGGGAGCCTTGTCCTCGAAGGGCAGCGCGACCGGCTTGTAGACGGCCTTGTCCATGGAGAGCTGCGGAGTGAGGGTGGCGGTGCGGTCGGCGATGTCGGCGGCGATGGGGAACTCGAATTCGTCGATACGGAACTTCAGCGGTGTTCCTGCGACGACGGTGCCGTCGGCGGCCTTGATCTTCAAGGCGTCGTCCTCGACGACGAGCGAGCCCGCGTCGATGGAGACGATCGAGGAAGTCTCTGTGGCGTTCGCCGTGTAGTTGATCGCGGCGGGAGCGGCGTCGGCGACCGGGGCCGCCGAGCTCGTGCCCGCGGCGATGCCGACCGCGCTGGTCAGGAAGGCGGCGGCGATGGCGAACTTGGTGATCTTCATGGTGCTGTGAATTCCTTGTGTTGTCTGGGGTGTCGCGGGGCGCGCGACAGGACGACGGCCATACCTACGACGAACCGGCAGGCCGTGATGTGACTCGCCGGGATGGTCCGCCCGGCGCGAGGTTTCAGTGCGGGATCAGGACGCGGCGGTGCGCAGCCGTCCGACGAGCCCGACCGTGACGTCCACGGCCAGGAACGCGAGCAGGCTCAGACCGACCAGCGGCACGAACCAGCCGACGACCACCGCGGCCGCCAGCACGGGCAGCGCGAGCCACGGCGAGGTGGCGCGCAACGCGCCGCGGCGCGGAGCCCGGCCGAGTGCGAAACGCGCACCGCGGGTCGGACGACGGCGCCACCACATCAGGTAGCCGAACACGATCACCACGATCAGGCCGATCATGGCGGCGAGCAGCAGTAGCTGGTTCGGCAGACCGAACAGCACGCCCATGTGGAAGGCGATGCCCCAGTTGGTGAGCTTGGCCATCAGCGGCCAGTCGGCGAAGGCGAGCCGGTCGGTGATGCTGCCGGTGGCGCCGTCCACCGCGACCGCGTCGACGGTGTAGATGCCCGGCATGCGCCGTTCCTTCACGGCGAACGCCTTGTCCGGCTTCGGCGGAATCGCGATCTCCACCGCCTGGGTCACGCCAGCGGCCCTGGCAGCCTCGTACACCCGATCCACCTGCGCGATGCGGGTTTGCGGGTCGGCAGGCTGTGGCGCCGGAGCATGCCCGCCGCCGTGGTGGTCGCCGCCCGCGGAGTGATCGGGCGCGGACGCGCCGGGCATGGCAGTGCTCACGGCGGGCGTCGTCCAGCTGAGGTGCTTGCGCAGCTCGGTGATGTTGTCGCCCGCGTAGGTGGACCAGGTCATGCCGGTGGCCGAGAGCAGCAGGATCAGCGGCAGGATCCAGACGCCGATGGCCCCGTGCCAGTTCATCGTCCGGCCGCGGCCGCCCTTGGAGCGGTCGGGGGCGAACAGCCAGGCGGCCGAGTTGCGCTGCCTGCGCGCGCGGACGCGGCGGAACCACAGCACCAGACCGGCCAGCGCGATGACCCAGAGCCACGAGGCGGCGAGCTCGCTGTAGATCCGGCCCGGCTCGCCGAGGTGCAGATCGCGGTGCAGCTTGTCGATCCAGGTGCGCAGGGGCAGCGCTCCCGAGCTGCCGTAGACGACGGATTCGCCGACCGGCTGGGCGGTGTAGGGGTTGACGAACACCGCGCGGCGCTCGGATTCGCCCAGCGAAGGGTCGGTGAAGATGACCCGCGTGGTGTCCTCCGGTCCCGGAGCGGGCGAGACCGCGGCGAGCGCCAGGTCCGGCCGGGTCGCCACCGCGGCGGTGACCTGCTCCGAGAGAGGCTTTGCCGTTTCGCCCGGTTCGACCGTCAGCAGGTCGCGGGAGACGAACGCCTCCAGGGTCGGGGAGATGGCGTAGAGCGCGCCGGTGACGGCCGCGATCAGGATGAAAGGCGCCACGAAGACGCCCGCGTAGAAGTGCAGCCGCATGGCCAGCGTCTGCAGGCCGTTGCGGGCCGAGGGTTTGCGCCGCTCGGCGGATTCGGGTGGCGGCGCCGAGGATTCGGCGTCGGGGGTGATGGTTTCTGTTGTGCTCACGGTCGTTTCGTTTCTGAGGTTTCTGGAACCCGGTGCGTGCGCCAGACAGCGGCGCGACGCATGCCGACAGCACCGAGGAGTGCTCGGCGTGCGCAATGTGTGACATCGCCCGGGTGAAAGCCCGGACCCGCGTGGCCGCCCCGCAGTGGAACGCGGGACGACGGCAGCACACGAACAGCGCGTTCGTGCACCGGGTGAGGGTGAAATCAGACGTGAACGAGCAGCGGCGGGCCGCGGGTGCGCAGCGTCTCGGCGGCGAGTATCCGCAGGATGACGCGGTCGCGGTGGGTGGTGCGCAGCGGAGCCGCGTCCGGGATGACAGGTACCCGGTGGTGGACCGGGAACACCCGGGCCAGGACGGCGGTGCCGATCCGATAGGCCGCCTCGGCGCCGCGGATGACGACCGCGGCCACACAGGCGGCGACAATGTGCGCGGCGAGCATCTGCGGGGTCAGCTGGGTGTCGCCGTGATGCAGATGCCCGGAGCTGAAGCCCATGGCGACGTGGCCGAGCAGCTGACCGCCGACCAGCGCCGTGATCAGACCCGCCGCGGTGTCGCGCAACGGCGCGAGCCCGGCGACGAGCGCGCCGACGACCGCGGAGGCGGCGGCGAGCAGCGCGAGGGTGGTGCTATCGGGGGCCATGCCGCCCGACGCCCAGCCGTGGGCCGCGATGGAGACGGTTCCCGAGATCGCCCCGGCCGACCCGCCGCGCAGCCGCGCGACGGCGCTGCGACGTCCCGCAGCCGACCGACCGAACTCGATTCTCACCCGCTGATGATAACGGACCTGTTACTGGTCTCCGACCAGGTCGGCGTGATCCTGGAAATCGGCCTCGACCAGGAGTTTCCGTCCGGAAACTCTAGGGAGGCTCAGGTCCGGTCGGCCTTGTACTGATTGATGGGACCCTTGTCCATCCGCACCTCGACGCGGCCGTCGGGTTGCAGGTACACCGCGGGCCGGAATTCGGAGAACCGCTTGCTGTAGAGCTCCAGCCGTTCGACGAGCACGCCCTCGGGGCGGTTGTAGACGACGCCGGGCACGCAGGTGAAGATCCAGCTGGACTTCTTGGCCTGATCGGCCGGGATCACCACATGGTCGGCGCCGTTCTCGATGGCGAGCGAGACCCGGTATTTGAAGAACGATCCGGTGCCGTTGTTGATCGCCGAGTACGCCACCGGCACGATCGCGACGATCTCGGGCGCGAAGCGGACCTCGATGATCTCCTCGGCCTGCCCGCCGCCGCGCCGGACATGCCCACGGCCGCGGTCGCCCAGATGACGGACCAGATCGCGGTATTGCGGGTTGGCCGGGGTGTCTTTGGCGTCGAAGGTGGCCACGTGCACCACCTCGCCGGTTTTGAGTACGACCAGCGCGTAGGCCTCGTAGTCGGAGCCGCTGGCCCAGGCCACCCGTAGTCGGATCACGGGAGCCTTCTCCAGCAGGACCGGCGGGGCGTTCTTCGTCAGCGTGACCGCGCCCTTGGTGAAATTCACGCCGGGTGAGGGCACCATTTGTTGGGGCGGAGCTGTCGGCTGAAGCGCCGCGATCGGCTGGGGCGGCGCTGTCTGCGGGGGCGGCGCTGTCTGCGGGGGCGGAGCTGTTGGCTGGGGCGGCGCGATCGGCTGAGGCGGCATCACCGGTTGAGGCGGCGGCATCGTCCCCCGTGGGGGAGCGGGTGGCACCTGCGCGGGCCGTGGTGGAAATGATTGCGCGGCAGGCGGATAAGGGCCGAACGCCGGACCGGGAGGCGCGACTGCCGGAGGGCCGGGCGGCGGGAACATCGCACCGGTCGACGGTCCGGCGGGCGGCGCCGAAGGCGTCGAAAAGCCCTGCGCTGCAGGCGGCGAAAACGCCTGCGCCGAAGGCGGGGAGAAGCCCTGCGCTGCGGGCGGCGAGAAGCCCTGCGCAGAAGGTGACGAAAACGCCTGCGCGGCAGGAGGAGCTGCCTGCGCTGCGGGCTCGCCGTCGACGGCAATGCCGAAATCGGTTGCCAGCCCGGCCAATCCGCTGGCATAGCCCTGCGCAACGTTACGCAGCTTCCAGCCGCTCGCGCGGCGATACACCTCGCCGAGGATGACCGTCGTCTCCGAGCTCAGGCCGGTGATGGGCAGATCGTGGGCGAGCCCGCCGTCCTCGGTGATGCGGACCGCGAGCGGGATGCCGCCGAACACGCCGTTGTCCACCGACGCCGCGACCACCAGCCGGTCGGTCACCGCGCCGACGCTCGGCAGGTCGATGCAGATCGCGCCGTCGGTCAGGCGCACCGCACCGTCCGGCGAGACGGGCTGGTTGTAGAAGACGAATTCGCTGTCGTCGCCGACCTTGCCATGGTCGCGCACACACAACACCCAGAGATCGATGCCAGCGGGCGCCACGGTGACGTGCAATCGCCCTCCACCCAGCGCGACGTTCCCACCCTTGCTGATCACGCTGGACATCGCGCGCCCCTGTCCTCGAATTGCCCTCCCGCGCAAGCCTAATACGAGCGAACCGTGGGGGTCGACGGCTCGCGCGGCGCCCGTGCTCGGCGAACACGGGCGCCGCGCGAGAAATCAGCGCGAATGCGCGCAGCTCAGCCGTCGATCTCCATCTCGATCAACGGCTTGCGCAGCAGCTTGCCGGTGGCGTTGCGCGGCAGTTCGTCGAGGAAGATCACCTCGCGCGGCACCTTGTAGCGGGCCAGGTTCGCCTTGACGAAGTCCTTGATCTCCTGCGGATCGCGCTGGGAGTCCGGGCCGGGAACGACGAACGCGCGCAGCCGCTTTCCGTAGTCGCGGTCGTCGACGCCGACCACCGCGGCCTCGAAGACGTCCTCGCGCCCGGCGATCAGATTCTCCACCTCGAGCGGGAAGACGTTCTCGCCACCGGAGACGATCATGTCGTCGTCGCGGCCGTCGATGTAGAGCAGGCCATCGGCGTCGAAGTGCCCGACGTCGCCGCTGGACATCATGCCGTCGACGATCTCCTTGGTGCGTCCATCGGTGTAGCCGGTGAACGCGAAACCGTTGTCCACGAAGATGGTTCCGGTGACGTTCGGCTCGGTGATCGGCTTGCGCTTCTCGTCGAGCAGCACGATGCGGATGCCGACGGGCGCGCGGCCCGCGGTGGTCGGCGACTTACGCATATCCGCAGGGGTGGCCACGGTCATCACCGCGCACTCGGTGGAGCCGTACAGGTTGTAAAGGCTGTCGTTGAAGTGGTCGAGGGTGCGGGTGACCACGTCGGGCGCGATGGCCGAGCCCGCCGCGAAGATCACCTTGATGCTGCGTACGTCGTACTTGGCGAGCACGTCGTCGCCCAGGTCGAGGATGCGCTGCAGCATCGTGGGCACGACCACCAGCGAATCGGCCCGGTACTTCTCGATATTGGCCAGCGTCTGCTCGGGGTCGAAGCGGCGCTGCTGGAAGATGACCCGATTGCCCAGCGCCAGACCCAGGGTGAACTGGGAGAGGCCGGTGCCGTGGAAGATCGGCGCGGCCATGATCATCGTGCCGTTGGCGGGCAGCGGCACCCGGTCGACGAACTGTGCCGAGGCGAACGGGCTGACCCGGTCGCGCGGCGCGCCCTTCGGGGTGCCGGTGGTGCCGCTGGTCAGGATGACCATGCCGCCGGGCTTGGCCGGTGCGGGCAGCGGCGCGGTGGAGCGGCCCGCGGACAGCGATTCGACGGTCGGAATCGACGGGTCGGCACCGTCCTTTTCGTCCACCCAGGTGAGGATGCGCGGGATCTCGGCGGGGATGGCGCTCATCAGGTCGAGGAACTCGCTGTCGTGCAGCACGGCCTTGACCTTCTCGCGGGCGGCGACGTCGGCGAACTGCGGCTTGGCGAAGCCGGTGTTCATCAGCACCGCGCGCACGCCGAGCTTGCCCGCGGCCAGCAGGCTCAGCACCATGCCGCGGTGATCGCGCGCCAGCACCGCGACCACGTCGCCTGCCCGGATGCCCTGCGCTTCGAGCCCGCGCGCGAAGGCATTGGACTGCTCGTTCAGCAGGCCGAAGGTCAGCTCGCCGCGCTCGTCCACGATGGCGGCCGCCTGCGGCCTGGTCTGTGCGGCGTGCATGACCACGCCGGCGAACGGACCGAACTTCAGCACGTTGAACGCCGAGCGTGCGGCGTGGTCCGGGCGCAGCGGGTTGAACAGGCCCCGCTTGACCATGACGTTCACGCCGAGCGCGAGGTCACCGGCCTTGCGTACGGAACCGCCGAGCGCGGGAAAGGACAAAGACATAGAGGACAACCTTTCGCGGTCCATCCACCGGGACTCGGGGTGGTGTGGACCGCAACATCGAGATCCAGTGCTGGCGCTAACAATAGCAAGCAACTGTTTCCGAGTGTGTCATCCATCTCACCGCGCGGAGGTCTCGTCTTTCGGGTACCTCTCGGGTCGCGAATCGGATTGCGCCGCAACGGCTCCGATTCGCGACCCGGATCGGTCACGCCTAGACCTGGTACTCCACGAGCACCCTGCGCAGCAGCTTCCCGGTGGGGTTGCGCGGCAGGTCGTCGAGGAAGACCACCTCGCGCGGCACCTTGTACCTGGCCAGGTTGTCCTTGACGTAGGCCTTGAGCTCCTCGCCGTCGGGCGTGTGGCCGGGCTCGGGAACGATGAAGGCGCGCAGCCGCTTGCCGAACTCCACGTCGTCCACGCCGATCACCGCCGCGTCGAACACGTCGGGCCGCTCCAGCAGCAGGTTCTCCACCTCCTGCGGGAAGACGTTCTCGCCGCCCGAAACGATCATGTCGTCGTCGCGGCCGTCCACCATCAGCAGGCCGTTGTCGTCGAAGTGGCCCACGTCGCCGCTGGACATGTAGCCGTCGATGATCTGCTTGTTCCTGCCGTCGGTGTAGCCCTCGAACGGCGCGCCGCTGCGGACGAAGATGCGCGCGGTGACGTTGCGGTCGGCGACCGGCTGGTCGTTGTCGTCGTAGAGCCGCACGTCGCAGGTGATCGGCGGGCGGCCGACCGTGCCCGGCGCCTGCGCCAGTTCTTCCGGCTTGGCGATGGTGGCGATCGCGACCTCGGTCGAGCCGTACAGGTTGTGCAGCACCGGGCCGAACACCTCGGCGGCGCGGACGCACAGCTCGGGCGAGAGCGCGGAACCGGCCAGCACGATGGCCTTCAGCGAGGAGGTGTCGTACTTGGCGCGCACCTCCTCGGGCAGCTCGACCATGCGGTGCAGCATGGTCGGGACCGCGACCAACATGTCGGCTTTGTGATCGGACACCATCTTCAGCGTCGCCTCGGCGTCGAAGCGGCGGCGCATCACGATCTTGTTGGACAGCACCGTGCCGACCAGCCAGGTGCCGAGACCGGTGCTGTGGAAGATCGGCGAGACGATCACCATCGTGCCGAACTTCTGGAACGGGATGCGGTCGACGAACTGCGCGGTGGCCATCGGCGTCACCTTGGTGCGCGGCGCGCCCTTGGGCAGGCCGGTGGTGCCGCTGGTCAGGATGATGAAGCCGCCGGGCTTGGTCGGCGCGGGCAGCGGCTCGCCGGAGTTCATCGCGATCAGGTCGTCGAAGGTCTGCGCGCCCTCCGGCAGTTGGGCGCCCTCGTCCACCCAGGTCAGGTAGCGCGGCAGGTCCGCGGGTAGCGCGTCGAGCAGGCCGAGGAACTCGCTGTCGTGCAGCACCGCCTTGACCTTCTCGCGGACGCACACCTCGGCGAACTGCGGCTTGGCGAAGCCGGTGTTCATCAGCGCGATCCGGGCGCCTAGCTTGCCCGCGGCGATCATCGACATGATCAGGCCGCGGTGGTCGCGCGCCAGCACGCCGATCACGGTGCCCTGGGTGATCCCGGCGTCGTGCAGACCGCGAGCGACGGCGGTGGACTGCTCGTCCAGCTGGCGATAGGTCAGCTCGCCGCGTTCGTCCGCGAGGGCGACCCGGTCGGGCGCGATGCGGGCGGAATGCCGGACCAGAGCCGCCTGCGGGCCGTAGACCTTGGTCTCGCGCATAGTGCGCAGGGTTTCCAGCGGCGCCTTGGGATCACTGACTCCGCGAGACCGCAGCACCCCCAAAGCTTTCACGGTTTCCAGCGCACGCGCCACGCTCACTACGAACACCTCCACTGACCTTCGCGTCGGCACTCGCCCACGCGAACTCGGCTATGTGGATGCCTACCGTAGCAGCGAACGTGGCCTGGGTCACAAATAAAGACGACAAAGCGGACAATGGTGGCTAGGTGACGGGCTCAGCCGGCGCGGATCTCTCCGGACGGCGCCGTGTCCTGCACCGGCGACCTCGCCACCCGCCCGAGCCGCCGTACGACGCCTGCCGTCCGGAGGGGAGAACGAGAATGCCGAGAAATCTGTCCCAATTGGAACTGCTGATCGAGCTGGAGCCGGTCGCCGAGCGCGAGCTGAACCGGCACCTGGCGACGGCCAAGAACTGGCAACCGCATGAGTACGTGCCGTGGAGCGAGGGTCGCAACTTCGCGGCGATGGGCGGGGCCGACTGGGAACCGAGCCAGTCGCGGCTTTCCGAGGTGGCCAAGGCAGCCATGGTGGTCAACCTGCTCACCGAGGACAACCTGCCCTCCTACCACCGCGAGATCGCCGAGAACTTCTCCACGGACGGTGCGTGGGGCAGCTGGGTCGGCCGGTGGACCGCCGAGGAGAACCGGCACGGCATCACGATGCGCGACTACCTGGTGGTCACCAGGGGTGTCGATCCGGTCGCGCTGGAACACGCGCGCATGGTGCACATGACCAAAGGCGCCGATACCCCCGCCGCCTGGGACGACACGAACGTGCTCTACGGCCTGGCGTACGTGACGTTCCAGGAGCTGGCCACCCGGGTCAGCCATCGCAACACCGGCAAGGTGTGCAACGACCCGATCGCGGACAAGATGCTGCAACGCATCGCCGCCGACGAGAACCTGCACATGGTCTTCTATCGCAATATGTGCGGTGCCGCATTGGATCTCGCGCCGGACCAGACGTTGGAGGCGATCGCGATGATCGTGCGGAAGTTCCAGATGCCCGGCGTCGGCATGCCCGACTTCCGGCGCAAGGCCGCGCTCATCGCGAAACACGGCATCTACGATCCGCCCCAGCATAGGGAGGACGTGCTATTGCCGGTGTTGCGTCAGTGGAATGTGTTCGGCCGCAATGATTTCAGTGCTAGCGGTGAACGGTGCCGGGAGGAGTTGAACGCGTTTCTGGAGAAGCTGGAGCGTGACGCGGCGCGGTTCGAGGAGCGGCGCGATCGCATTCTGATGGCGGAGGCGGCCCGTCGATTGTCGACCGACGCGGATGATTCCGGACGGGTCTGAGAAGGCTTGGCGTCGGCGGATTCTCGTGCGTCGCGGCGGCCTCGTGCCTGCCGCCGCGACACACGACGGGATCAGTTGTAGACGGCGCCCATCGAGGGTATGGAGATGGTGCCGCGCTGGTATTGGAAGCCGTCCGGGTTGGCGTCGCTGACAGGGACCGACCAGCGGTGCCACAGTGTTCCGTACACGGCCGAGACGATCATGCCGGGGCCGAGGTTGAGCGTGCGGGAGCGGATGGTGGTATCCACCGGGACATCGTTGTGCTCGTAGAGCACCTCGGTGCCGCTGCGGCCGCTGGACAGGTTGACCCACAGCGCTTCCAGCTTGGCGCCGCCCTGGTTCGGCGCAATGGTGCCGGGGCCGCCGAAGAAGCCGAGGCGGAAGCCGTCGACGCCGAGCGCGATGCCCGACCCGTACACGCCGGGCCCTTCGCCGCGCCCGATGTCGGACTGGGCCGGAATCTGGAACGGCTGGGCGGGCAGCGCGATCCGGCTTGGCGCGGGCATCCTGCCCGGCATGGCGAGCAGGCGATCGATGGCTTCCTCCGCCATCGGGTTGCCCTCCGCGGCCTCGCGCAGCTTCTGCATCGCGATGCCCCAATCCACGGTCGGAAGCTCGGGCTCCGCCGCTGCACTTCCGCTGAACACCGTCGCGAGAACAGCCGAAACGGCCGCCGCCGCGGTGAGATGACGCTTGAAACTCAGTCGACGCATAACCAATCTCCTTGCCAGAGTCCTTGGTACAGCCCTTACTGAAATTCGCCCGCAGATAACGGTAACCCTTCGAGACCATAGCCGATCCCGAACCACACCCCAACCCCGAAACCGGAAACCGGTGCGGGGTCACCCAACCCCGCACCGGTTTCGGCGTGTTCGTCGCTAGCGCGTCACTTGAGCTCGGCGCTGGTCTTGCCGAGCACCCGGCGCGCGACGATGAGTTGCTGGATCTGCTGTGTTCCTTCGAAGATGTCGAGGATCTTCGAGTCGCGGCCCCACTTCTCCAGCAGGGTGCGCTGGGAGTAGCCGATGGTGCCTGCCAGTTCGACGGCCTTGAGGGTGACGTCGGTGCCGGTGCGGCCCGCCTTCGCCTTCGACATGGAGGCTTCCAGCGAGTTGGGCTTCTTGTTGTCGGCCATCCACGCCGCGCGGAGCGCGAGCAGGTAGGCGGACTCGTAGTCGGCTTCCATGCGCAGGAATTCGGCCGCCGCGGCGTGCTGGTTGATCGCCGGGGTGTCGTAGGAGATCTCGATACCCGCGCCGGTCAGGATGGCGCGCAGTTCCTCGAGCGCGGCGCGCGCCACGCCGACCGCCATGGCGGCAACCAGCGGACGGGTGTTGTCGAAGGTCTGCATGACCCCCGCGAAACCCTTCTCCACGTTGACTTCCGGGCTGCCGAGGATGTTGTCGGCGGGAATCCGGCAGTCCTGCAACAGGAGCACGGCGGTGTCGGAGGCCTTGATGCCGAGCTTGTGCTCCAGCCGCGCCACCGAGAGACCGGGAGCGTCCCGCGGCACGACGAACGACTTGATCGCCGCGCGGCCGAGGCTCTTGTCGACGCTCGCCCACACCACGATGTGGGTGGCGCGCTGGCCCGCGGTGACGAAGATCTTCTCGCCGTTGAGCACCCACTCGTCACCGTCGCGCACGGCGGTGGTGGTGACGGCGGCGGAGTCGGAACCGAAGGACGGCTCGGTGATCGCCATCGCGGCCCACACCTTGCCGAACCGCTTCAGCTGCTCATCGGTGGCGACGGCCGCGATGGCCGCGTTGCCCAGGCCCTGGTAGGGGATGGACAGCATCAGGCCGACGTCGCCCCACGAGGTCTCCAGCGCGTTCAGCAGCGCGGACATGTTGCCGCCGTTGGTGTTTCCGAGCAACTCGGTGGCGTGCGGGTCGGACTCGCTCGAGCGGCCGCCCGCGGCGCCGCCGATCTTCTGGGTGCCGGAGTCGGCGAGGCCCTCGACCATGGCGGCCATGGTGTCCAGCTCGACCGGGTATTCGTGCTCGCCGAGGTCGTACTTGCGCGAGATCGGCCGGAAGATCTCCGAGGCGACCTGGTGGGCCTGGTTGGCGCTGGCCCGCAGCTTCTTGGGGAGTTCGAGATTGATCATTGTGGAAGGTCTCCTGAAGGAAGGAACGGGCCGATCAGATGAGCACGACACCCTCGGCGACGCCGATGGCCCGCAGATCGCGGTACCAGCGCTCGACCGGGTGTTCCTTGGTGAAGCCATGGCCGCCGAGCAGCTGCACGCCGTCCAGACCGATCTGCATGCCTTTGTCGGTGGCGAGCTTGCGGGCCAGCGCCGCTTCGCGGCCGAAGGAAAGGCCCTGCTCGGCGCGTGACGCACCCCGCAGGGTCACGAGCCGCAGACCGTCGAGTTCGATCGCGATGTTGGCGACCATGAACGCGACCGCCTGGCGGTGCGAGATCGGCTCGCCGAACGCCTCGCGCTCGTTGACGTAGGGAATCACGTAGTCCAGCACGGCCTGGCCGGTGCCGGCGGCGAGCGAAGCCCAGCCCAGGCGCGCCAGGCGTACCGCGTCGGCGTATTCCTCTGCGCGGGTCTTGGCGTCGCCGTCGCCGAGCACGGCGTCGGCGGCCACCGCCACGTCGTTGAGAAGCAGACGGCCGATGCCAGCGGCGCGCAGACCCATGCTCGGATCGGCCTCCACGACCAGGCCCGGCGAGTTGGACTCGACGATGAACAGGGCGGGACGGCCGTCGAGCTCGGCGGCGATCAGGAACAGCTCGGCGTCCGCTGCGGCGGGCACCAGGCTCTTGACGCCGTTGAGGCGGTAGCCGCTCGGCGAGCGGGTGGCCTTGGTCTGCAAGGTGAACGGGTCGAACAGCGCGCGCGGCTCGTTGATCACGACCGAGGCCTGCGGCACGTTCTCGCCGGTGAAGGCGGGCAGGTAGGTCTTCTGCTGCGAGTCGGTGCCCCACTGGGAGAGCGCGACCGCGACGCCACTCGGCGCCAGGATCGGCAGCGCCAGACCCATGTCGCCGTGGGCGAGCGCCTCGGCGACCATCGAGTTGGTGACCGCGCCGCGTTCGGAGGCCGCACCCTCGAGCTCCTCGGGCACGTTGATCAGGGTGATGCCGAGTTCGGCAGCGCGCTCGAGCAGGTCGCGCGGCGCCTTGGCAGAGTTGTCGGCCTCGTAAGCCGCGGGACGCAGGATCTCGGCGGCGAATTCGCGCACGGTCTCGACGATCATCTGCTGCTCGTCGGACGGGGTGATGTCGAAGAGGCCCTTCTTTTTCGACTCGTTGTCCGCGAGCCGCTTCGGCGCGCCGCCGCCGGCGACCTTGTTGAACGCGCGGGTGGCCGCACCGAGGGTGCGGAAGCCGGTCTTGGTGCCTTCGTAGGTGACTCGCTCGATCGGCTTGCGCAGGTTGTACTTCTCGGCGAGCTCCGACCCGGTGAGGGTTGTCATGACCCGCATCGCGGCGCCCATCCAGTCCCGCTTGGGCTGGTTGAGGCCGACGGCGGACGTGTCTTGACGTCGCGTCGTTGCGCTGTCTCGAGTGCTCATCATCACCATGTCTTCTCGGGTGGGTGGGTGAGGTCTTACCCCAGCTATCTTACTCCTGAGTAAGGCTACCTTACTCCAGAGTAAGAAGACCGTCGAGTGGCCATTCCCTCGATGCTGCCGGAGGTTGGCGGTGGCCGACGATCCGGTGCGCGATTCGCGTCTCCGTCCCAGGTGTGCGGTCGATTTTCGGTGAAGTCTCACGATTGCCAAGTAGTGAAACGAATCTACTTCACAATGCGCGCGATTCGGCTACGGTGTCGGCACGTTTGGTCTGCCCCCGAGATGGAGGTCTTGTTCATGAAGCGGCTTGTGGTATTGGCCGGGTTCGCGGTGACGGTGGGGTTGGGCGCACCGGCGGCGGTCGCCGCGCCCGGATTGCCGTTGGTGCCCATCGATGTGGATCCGGGCGGGCCCCCGCGGGTCGATTTCGGTTCCGGCGCACCGGTACTGGACTTCGGCTCCGGTGAGGCGGGGACGGGCATCGACCTCGGCTCCGGCGAGGTCGGCTTCCCGTCCGGGTCGGCGGGCTCCGGCTCCGGCGGGTCCGGATCCGCGTCGGGGTCGGGCACCGGATCCGCGCGGCCCGGTAGCGCGGGCTGACGTCGACGGCCCCGCGAGGCGGTCGGATCGGACGATGCGGTCGTCTCGCGGGGCTGGACGCTTGGGGCGCTGTGCATCTGGGCCGCCGCTGGTCGGGTGCGGAAGGAACTGGTGAGCGGCACCGTTGCGCCCTGGCCGGGCGCGCGGCGTGGGAGGCCGAGCCGTGCCGCCGGATGGGGGCGCGGGTGCTCGGTGGCCGGTGCTTCGTGTGAGGTGTAGCCGGATGCGCGGGGGTGTGTCATCGTGGCCGGATGTACTGGGTGGCGGGGATTTTCGCCGCCGTGCTGGTCGCGTTCTCGAATCGGTACGGCTACCACCGCGATGAGCTGTACTTTCTCGCCGCGGGCAGGCACCCCGCGTGGGGCTATGCGGATCAGCCGCCTCTGACGCCGCTGGTGGCCAGGGCGATGGCGGCGATCGATCCCGAATCGTTGCCGCTGCTGCGGGCTCCCGCCGTTCTCGCGGCGACCGTTGTAGTTGTGTGCGCCGGGCTGATGGCCCGGGAATTCGGCGGAGGCCGCGCGGCGCGGGCCCTGGCCGCGGCGGCGGTCGCGAGCGCCGCGCTGGTCCAGGGTGCGGGGCACCTGCTGAGCACAGCGGTGTTCGATCTGGCGGCGTGGTCGGTGCTGGGGTTGTTGGTGTTGCGGTTGCTGCGCGACCCCGCTGGGCCGGGGCCTGGCGCGGAATCCGGGGGCGGGGTGGCGGTCGCGCGGTCTTCGGGCCCTGCCGCTGCGGCGGACCCTGCCGTCGTGGAGTCCGCCGATGGTGCTGCGAGTTCTGTGGATCCGGCCGCTGCTGGGAACCATGCAGTAGTAGAGGCCGCTGATGGGGTGGCGGGCGCGAGGTCAGTGGATCCAGCTGCTGCCGCGGGCGCTGCCGTCGTGGAGTTCGTCGATCCGGTCGTGACCGCGGAATCGGCCATCGACGGTGACCGCGCCGACCCCCGCTGGTGGCTTGCGATCGGGCTGGTTGCCGGGCTCGGCCTGCTGAACAAGTCGCTGCTGATCTTTCCCGCCGCGGCGCTGATGGTCGCGCTGCTCGTGGTCGGTCCGCGAAAGGTCTTGGCGACCAGATACTTTCCGGTGGCGGTCGGGGTGACCGCCCTGTTCTGGCTGCCGTATCTGTGGTGGCAGGCGGGCAACGGATGGCCGCAGTGGGACGTCGGGCGGGCGATCGCGGGCGGCTCGTCCGGCACGTCCGATTCACCGATCACGTTCGTGCTGTTGCAATTGGGGCTGATGGGTCCGCTGCTGACGCCGCTGTGGATCTACGGGCTGTTGTGGCTCTGGCGGGAACCGCGCTATCGCGCCTTTCCCGTCGCCTACGGTCTGCTGTTCGTCGTCTTTCTGCTGACCGGCGGGAAGGCCTATTACCTGGGCGGGATGTATCCGATCCTGCTCGCCGCGGGCGCGGTGCCGCTGGCCGCCCTGCTCGGTCAGCGGCGTGGGCGCTGGGCCGGGGCCTGTGCGGTCGTGACGGTGAACGCGATCGGCTCGGCCGTGTTGTTCCTTCCGGTTCTCCCGGTCTCGGCGCTGCCGGGGTCGCCGGTGCTCGCGGTGAACTACGACGCGGGGGAGACCATCGGATGGCCGGAATTCGTCCGCCGAATAGGCGCTGTCCGTGCGGGTTTGGGTCGCGACGTCGCCGTGCTCACCGCCAACTACGGCGAGGCGGGCGCAATCGAACGCTTCGGCGCGCCCTATGACCTGCGGACACCGCACTCCGGTCACAACGCCTACTGGTGGTGGGGGCCACCGCCCGACACCGCCGCCGAGGTGCTCACCGTCGGCATCGAGCGCGAGCACCTTGTCGAAATGTGCGCCACCGTCGAACCGGCGGGCCGCATCGACAACGGCTTCGGCATCGACAACGACGAACAGGGCGAGCCGCTGTTCGTCTGCCGGGAGCCGCGCGCGCCCTGGCACGAACTCTGGCCGCGCACAAAGCATCTCGGCTGAACCTATGATCCTGGCGCGGTTGTCCGGCTTCGCGAAGCCCGCGGCCAGCAGTAGCCCGCGGACCCGGCCGGGATGCCGCACCGCCGCACGCACCGCCACGGCGGTGCCGAGCGAGAACCCGATGACGGTGAAGGCCTCGACGTGCGCGTCCACCGCGGCCGCGACCAGGGCATCGGCCAGCGCGTCGAGGTCGAGCCGGGTGTCGTCGCCCGGGTAATCGGAGGCCACCACGGTGTGCGACGCGGCCAGCGCCGGAACGATGCCGCCGAAATTGCTCGCGATCGAGCCGCTTGCCCCCAGCGCTATGCCGAGCTCGGCAGCAAGATCGCCGAACTCGGCAGGCGGCGCGCCCTGCTCGCGGTGCAGCGCGACGCGATCCGGGACTGGCTCGACCGAGACTGATTCGAGCGCACGAATCTTCGGCCAGGTCATCCACTGCGCGGCGGTGTTAGCGTATGCCGCATGCCATCAGGGATGGGGAGTAAGCGTTTCGGCTCCGCGGTCTTGACGATCGCTACTGGACTGATGATCGGATCACCCACGGCGCGGGCGGATTTCGTGCCCGCCTCGTGCGCTCAGGGATGGGTCGCCGAGACCGTGGTCGAGGGCGTGGGCAATCTGGAGAATCTCGACAGCGACGGCGCAGGCGGGTTCTACGTCACCGGCATCCTCGACGGATTCCTCGCCCACGTCGACGCCTCCGGCCGCTTCGAACCGCTGCTCACCGGGCTCGATCACCCCGCGGGCGTGCGTGTGGTCGGCCGCTCCGTGTACTTCCTGACCGGCGACGGCCTGGACGCCGCACCGGGTACGTTGCAGCGCTACGACCTCGACACCGGCGCGGTCGAAGTCCTGCTGACCGACCTCAACGGACCGAACGGCCTGCTGGTGCTTCCCGACGGGGACTTGCTGTTCACCACCATCGGCATCAAGTCCGCGCCGACCGGCATCTCGCGCTACCGCCCGTCCACCCGCGAGTACACCAAAACCTGGTCGCCGCTGCCGCTGACCAACGGACTCGCCCTCGCGCCGGACGGCCGGTCCGTGTTCACCGACAGCATGGAGCTGAAGATCTTCCGCATCCCGCTGGACGCCCCTGGCACCTGGACCGTCGTCTCGGGCATTCCGCAGCTGCTCGCGCTTCCCGACGACATGGAGGCCACCCGCGACGGCCAGCTGTTCGTCGCCGACCACACGCTTGGCGCCGTCTACCGAGTCGACACCGCGACCGGCGCGGCCTGCGCCATCATCACCGGACTGATCAAGCCGAGCCCGTTGCGCAACCCGCCGGACGGTGCGACATCGGTGCGCATCGTGCGCGAGGGCGACGGCTGGGCGCTGTACGTGACGAGCATGGACGGCACCCTGCGCCGATTGCGTCCGCCGGCCGGGCTCGATCTCACTCCCGCCGACGAACGGCGGCGATAGCCGGAACATGCGCCCGCGCGGCAAGTAGGTTGGCTGGCATGGTGGATTCCCACACGCGCGAACCCCTCGACATGGTTCCGGCGACCACGGCCGACGCCGCCCCTCTCATCGCCCTGCGCGACAGTCTGGCGCGCTGGATGGTGGCCAACGGCATCAGACAGTGGCTACCCGGTGAGTATCCCGTCGCGGTTCTCGCGCGGGAGGCGACCCGCGGCGAGTGGTACGTGCGCCGCGAGCCGACCGGGGAGGTGGTGGCGGCCGTGCGGATGGTCTGGCACGACCCCGACTTCTGGGGCGAGGGCGAGATCGAGGCCGGGTACGTGCACGGACTCATGGTCGCGCCCGGCCACCGCGGTCACGGCATGGGCGCGCGGGTGCTCGCGTTCTGCGCCGAACGCACCCTCGCTCGTGGCCTCGACCGGCAGCGCCTGGATGCCGCCGCGGATAACGGGCCGCTCAGGAAGTATTACGCCGCACAGGGTTTCACCGAGCTGCGGGAGACGACGCTGCCGCCGCAGTTCCACGGCACCGACCGCGTCGTGTTGATGGAGAAGCTGCTGAGCTAGCGCGCGAAGCGGGAAAGCACCGCCTCGTGCAGCAGACCGTTGCTGGCGACGGCGTCGCCGCCGTGCGGGCCCGGCGTGCCGGACAGCGACGTGAACACGCCGCCCGCTTCGCGGACCAGGATGTCGAGGGCGGCCAGATCCCACAGCGACACTTCGGGTTCGGTCGCGATGTCGACCGCGCCTTCGGCGAGCAGGCAGTAGCTGAAGAAGTCGCCGTACCCGCGCACCCGCCACACGTCGTCGGTGAGCGCGAGGAAGTCCTCGCGCATCCCGCGCTCGCGCCAGCCGGACAGGCTGGAGAAGGCGAGACTCGCCGAGTCGAGCTCGGCGACGGCGGACACCGAAATCGGGTGGGGCGCACCGGGATGGAAGGTCGTCCATGCACCCGAACCCGCCGCCGCCCACCAGCGCCGCGCCAGCGCCGGCGCGCTCACCACGCCCACCACCGGCACGCCGTCCTCCAGCAGCGCGATCAGGCTGGCCCAGATCGGCACGCCGCGCACGAAGTTCTTCGTGCCGTCGATCGGGTCGACCACCCACTGCCGCCCGCGGAATTCCGCGTCGCCGCCGAACTCCTCGCCGAGCACCGAGTCCTGCGGCCGCTCGTGCGCCAGCATCTGGCGGATCGCCCGCTCCACCGCGAGGTCGGCGTCCGAGACCGGCGTCAGGTCCGGCTTCGCGTCCACCTTCAGATCCAGCGCGCCGAACCGCGCCTTGGTGATCGTGTCGGCCGCGTCGGCCAGCCGCAACGCGAGTTCGAGGTCAGAGGAGTGAGCAGCCACGTCAGCAAACCCTAATGGACGCAGCCCGACGCGGGCCGTCGACAGCCCGCGTACGGCCGGACCAAGGTGGCGGCACACCCGACGTACAGGCCGCCCAACGCCTAGAACGTCCCCGCATACGCAGCGAACGCCGGCAGCGCTGGGGGCGGCCCCGACCCACGCCACCGCAGCCTGACCGGCGAACGGCCGTGGTCAACGCGCAGGCCGGGGCGATGTCCTGATGCAGGGTGTCAGATCAGCTCGTCTTGATGGTCCCGCCGTCGATGACGAGGTCGGCTCCGACGATGTTGGCAGCCTTGCCCGAGACCAGGAACGTCACGAGGGCTGCGACCTCCTCCGGCTCGGAGATTCGGCGCGAGGCGATGCCGAACTGATCCGGCAGCGCCGCCAGCAACTGTTCGTGCGAGACGCCCTGTGCGGCGGCGAGCTTCGCGCCCACCCATTCGGAACCGCGCCAGATCCGGGTGCCGACCACGCCCGGTGAGACCGTGTTGACGCGGACGCCCTGCGGACCGAACTCCTCGCTCAGGCGCTTGCCGAAGGCGGTGAGCGCAGCCTTGGCCTCGCTGTAGCCGACCGGCCCGGCAGACGGGAGGTGCGCGTTGATCGAGGAGACGTTCACGATCGCGCCGCGGCGGTCGAGCAGGCTGGGCAGGGCGGCGCGGGTCGCCCAGACGGCGCTGAACAGGTTGACATCCAGGAAGTGTCGCCACTGATCGTCGGTACTGTCCAGGAACCCGCCAAGCGTCAGTTGATCGGGATCGCCGCCACCAACGTTGTTGATCAGGATGTCGATGCCGCCGAGCTCCTCCAGCGCGGTATCCACGAGCGCAGTGGCGCCGGTTTGCGAGCTCAGGTCAGCCGAAACAGTGGCCACGGTGGCCTTTTCGAGTTCGGGTGTGATGGTGCGGGCGGCGCCGACCACGCGTGCGCCCGCGGCGGACAAGGTCTCGGCGACGGCCAGGCCGATGCCGCGGCTCGCTCCGGTGACGACGGCGGTCTTGCCGGTCAATTCGAGATCCATGGAGACTTCCTTTCTGGAACTAGAAGATGAGCGCCTCAGGCGGCGACCGACGCCGTCCGGGCGGCGGCCAGCGCGGATGCCCACCAGTGCAACCGGTCGAGCATCGTCTGCGCCGCGGCGGCGGGCTCGTCCGGTTCGCGCAGCCTGCCCTCCTCGTCGAAGAGCAGGTAGTAGCGCGGGAACGAGACGTACTCGCGGACCGTGTGAGCGTTCAGTTCGTTGAAGACCTGCCGCAGGTGCTCGATCGCGAGCAGGCCGCCGCTGGCTCCGCTGTATCCGACGAAGCCGATCGTCTTGGCGTCCCACTGGGTGAAGTGCCAGTCGATGGCGGCTTTCAGCGCGGCCGGGTAGCTGCGGTTGTAGTCGGGGGTGACGATGACGAACGCGTCGGCGGCGGCCAGTCGCGCGCTGAGATCGACCATGCCCTCGGGGCGCGGCGGGTTCGGTTCCATGGCGGGCGGGACCGCGGGCAGTGCGAGCGGCAGGTCCGCGTCGGCGAGGTCGATCACGTCGACCTCGAAGCCGCCGTGCCTGGCGGCTTGTTCGGCGAACCAGGCGGCGACAGTCGAACCGAACCGTCCTTCGCGGACGCTGCCGATGATCACCGCGAGCTTCAATGACGACATGTCGTTCTCCTTCGATCGAGTGCGGCCGGTGCGACCGCCGCGTCTCAATCTGCTGCGCGACCGCGTGGGGCTGGTAGACCGCGCGGAGAGTGGTAGTGGCAGGGCCACCCTGGCGACGGGGTCGCCCTTGTACCGTTCGAAGGGTGAGCGACAACGAGCTTGGACTGTTTCTGCGGAGCAGGCGTGAGGCGGTCGGTCCGGCGCGGGTCGGCCTGCCCGCGGGCCCGCGCAGGCGCACCCCTGGCCTGCGCCGCGCCGAACTGGCCACCGTGGCTGGGGTGAGCGTCGAATACATCACCCGGCTGGAGCAGGGACGCGACCGTCATCCCTCACCGCCGGTGCTCTCCGCACTGGCCGACGCACTCCAGCTCACACCGAGCGAACGCATCCATCTGCATCGCCTGACCAAGTCCGCCGACCCCGGGTTCAGCTGCATGGGCGGCGCGTCGCCGACGCGTCAGGTGCGCCCGACCGTGCGTGCCGTTCTCGATCATCTGGATCCGGCGGCCGCGGTCGTGGTCAACCGGCTCGGCGACGTGCTCGCCTGCACCGAGGGCTACCGCAGGGTGATGGGCCCGACCGGCCTGCTCGACGACGATCCCATGGCCAATCTCGCGCGCTTCGTCTTCGCGGATCCCCGCGCCCGTCTCGTCTATCCCGACTGGGACGACGTTGCCGACCAGCGGGTCGCGGCCCTCAAGCAGGGCCCGTTCCGCGCCGACCCGGCCACCGCCGCGCTCGCCGACGAACTCACCGTGATCGCGGGCGACGAGTTCACCCGGCGCGTGGAGAGCGTGCCCAGCCTGCCCGCCGCCACCGGCATCGCCCGGCTCGCCCATCCTGCGGCGGGCCCGCTGCGCTTGGCCTACGAAACCCTCGACCTGTTCGCCGACGACGACCAGCAGCTCATCGTCCACCTGCCCGCCGACGACGCGACGGCCGCGGCGCTGGACGAGCTGGCTGGCCGCCGCCCCGGGCAGCTGCGGGCGGTCTCCGGCTGAGGAGTCCCCCGCAATCGGTGGGCGCGCTTTTTCCCGCCTCGGCGGGGCCGGTAGTCTAATACATCGTGCATCCTGACGTTTCCGCTGATCTCGCCGAACTCGACGCCACGCTGAAGACGGTCGAGTCGGTCCTCGACATCGAGGAACTTCGCCGCCGCATCGATGAGCTCGAGCACCAGGCGGCCGATCCCGACCTGTGGAACGACCAGGACCACGCCCAGCAGGTGACCAGCCAGCTGTCCTACGCGCAAGGCGAGCTGCGCCGGGTCGAGGAGCTGCGCCAGCGGCTCGAGGATCTGCCGGTGCTCTACGAACTCGCCGATGGCGAGGAGGGCGAGGCCCGCACCCAGGCGCTCACCGAGGCCGATGGCGAACGCGCCGCGCTGCACGCCGACGTGGAGGCGATGGAGGTCCGCACCCTGCTGTCCGGCGAGTACGACAAGCGCGAGGCGCTGGTCAACATCCGCTCCGGCGCCGGTGGCGACGACGCCGCCGACTGGGCCGAGATGCTGATGCGTATGTACATCCGCTGGGCGGACCGGCACAAGTACCCCGTCGAGGTGTACGACACGTCCTACGCCGAAGGCCAGGGCATCAAGAGCGCCACCTTCGCCGTGAAGACGCCCTACGCCTACGGCACCCTGTCGGTCGAGATGGGCACGCACCGCCTGGTGCGGATCAGCCCGTTCGACAACCAGGGCCGCCGCCAGACCTCGTTCGCCGAGGTCGAGGTGCTTCCGGTGGTCGAGACCACCGACCACATCGAGGTGCCCGAGACCGAGATCCGCGTCGACGTGTACCGCTCCTCGGGTCCGGGTGGCCAGAGCGTCAACACCACCGACTCCGCGGTGCGCATCACACACATCCCGACCGGCATCGTCGTGACCTGCCAGAACGAGAAATCCCAGCTGCAGAACAAGATCTCGGCCATGCGCGTGCTGCAGGCCAAGCTGCTGGAGCGCAAGCGGCAGGAGGAGCGCGCCGAAATGGACGCGCTGAAGACCAACGAGGGCGCGTCCTGGGGCAACCAGATGCGCTCCTACGTGCTGCACCCGTACCAGATGGTCAAGGACCTGCGGACCAGTCACGAGGTGAACAACCCGACCGCGGTACTGGACGGCGACATCGACGGCTTCATCGAGTCCGGTATCCGGTGGCGCATGCGGGAGCAGGCCAATTAAATTGCGGTGCGCGGCATTCCGATGCGACGCGCGGCCCGGATCGTTACTCCGTTGTAGCCTGTCTGGCGTGCGTGTTGCGGATGGTGTGAAACGGCAACCGGGATGGGCGAGGTGATCGCCGCGGCGTCCGCCGCCGATTCCACGGCGTGGCTGCGATCCAGCGGCCTGGAGATCGTGCTGCTGATCCTGGGTGCGATGCTGTTCAGCCGGTTCGCCACCTTCGTGCGCGACCGGGTCACCAGCAAGATCGACGCGGGCTTCCGCAGCAGCGACGCGCTGGTAAGGACCGAGGCGGCCAAACACCGGCACGCACTCGCACAGGTGCTCACCTGGGTCGTGCTGACCATCGTCTATGTGCTGGTCGGCATGGAGGTGTTGCAGCGCCTCGGCTTCGCCGTGACCGGACTCGTGGCGCCCGCCGCGGTGCTCGGCGCCGCGCTCGGTTTCGGCGCGCAGCGCATCGTGCAGGACATTCTGGCCGGGTTCTTCCTGATCACCGAGCGGCAGTACGGATTCGGTGACGTAGTTCGCATCGCCGTGACTGGATCCGCGGAGATGGCCGAGGGTACGGTCGAGGACGTCACGCTGCGGATCACCACGCTGCGCAACGCCGACGGTGAGGTGATCACCGTGCCGAACGGGCAGATCGTGAAAGTGACCAATCTGTCGAAGGATTGGGCTCGTGCCGCGATCGACGTTCCGGTGGCGGCCAGCGCCGACATCACCCGGGTGAACGAGATATTGCACAAGGTAGGAGCCGAAGCGTTCCGCGACCGCAGGCTCGAGCCGCTGTTGCTCGACGAACCCACCGTGATGGGCGTGGACGACCTCACGATGGACCAGATGAACATCCGAATGGTTGCCCGGACATTGCCAGGTAAGCAGTTCGAGGTCGGACGCGAGCTGCGGGTCCGAGTGGCCGCGGCCTTGCGCCGGGAAGGTATCAGTGAAACCACGTAAGTCGACCGCGATCCTCGGGGCCACCTGGGTCGCGACATTCGTGTTGTACCTGTTCGTCAAGCCCGATCAACCGGCTACGACCGGAATCACCCAGGTCGTGAACACCGTACCGGCGCTGGTGAATACGGAGCAGGCCGGGCAGTAGCTGCAACTCCGGGGTGGATGCGCGGGTATAGCTGCCGGATGGCTGGAGCCGGACGAAGTCCGTCAGGAAACACGAGCCGGGCCGAGCGCAGGCGAAGGCAGCCGCTTACACTGGCCCCCCGTGATCACCATGCGGAACGTCACCAAGTCGTACAAGACGTCGACGCGACCCGCGCTGGACAACATCACGGTCGATGTGGGCAAGGGCGAGTTCGTCTTCATCATCGGACCGTCCGGTTCAGGCAAGTCGACCTTCATGCGTCTGCTCCTCAAGGAGGAGGCGCCGACCGCCGGGGAGATCCGCGTCGCGGACTTCCGCGTCGATCGGCTCCCCGGGCGCAAGGTGCCGAAGCTGCGCCAGCGCATCGGGTGCGTGTTCCAGGACTTCCGGCTGTTGCAGCAGAAGACCGTCCACGAGAACGTCGCGTTCGCACTCGAGGTGATCGGCAAGCGGCGCCAGGTCATCGACCGCACGGTGCCCGAGGTGCTGGACATGGTCGGTCTCGGTGGCAAGGCCGACCGGCTGCCCAGTGAGTTGTCCGGCGGCGAGCAGCAGCGGGTGGCCATCGCCCGCGCGTTCGTGAACCGGCCGCTGGTGCTGCTGGCCGACGAGCCGACCGGCAACCTGGATCCCGACACCAGCGGCGACATCATGATGCTGCTCGAGCGCATCAACCGCACCGGAACCACGGTGGTGATGGCCACCCACGACAACCACATCGTCGACTCGATGCGCAGGCGGGTGGTCGAGCTCGACCGCGGCCGCCTGGTGCGCGACGACGCGATCGGCGTGTACGGAGTAGATCGGTAATGCGCGCGAGTTTCCTTTTCAGCGAGGTCGGCACCGGTCTGCGCCGCAATGTGACGATGACGGTCGCCATGATCCTGACCACCGCGGTGTCGCTGGCCATGCTCGGCGGCGGCCTGCTCTCGGTGCGGATGGCCGACAAGACCGAGCAGTACTTCACCGGCCGTCTCGAGGTGCGCTTCTACCTCGACGAGAACATCTCCGCCAACGACCCGGACTGTGCCACCGATCCGTGCCGTTCGCTGCTGGCCGACATGAAGAACACCTCGGGCGTGGTCAGCGTCCAGTTCCTCAATCGCGCCGCCGCGCTGGAGGAGGCGAAGAAGCTCTTCGCCGATCAGCCGGAGATGGTGCAGTACATCTCGGAGACGCCGCTGCCCGCCTCGATGCGGGTCAAGATGACCGACGGCGACCAGTACGAGCGCATCTACGACACCTACCACGCCCGAGACGGTGTGCGCACCGTCGCCAACGACCGCGAGTTCGTCGACCGGCTGCTTCGGCTTTTCGACGGCCTGCGCAACGCGGCGTTCGGCTTGGCCGTCGTGATGGCGCTGGCGGCGCTGCTGCTGATCGCCAACATGATGCAGATCGCGGCGTTCACCAGGCGCACCGAGGTGGGCATCATGCGTTTGGTCGGCGCGACGCGCTGGTACACCCAGCTGCCGTTCCTGCTCGAGGCCGTGGTCGCGGCCGTGGCGGGCTCGGTGCTGGCGATCCTCGGGCTGCTCATCGCCCGGCCGCTGGTCATCGACCGGGCGCTCGGGCCGCTGTTCGACAGCAATGTGTTCCCGCGGATCACCGGTGACGACATCGCCACGGTCGCGTTGACCATCGCGCCGGTCGGCATCCTGGTGGCGGCCGTCGCGGCCTACGGCACCCTCCGGTACTACGTTCGCGAGTGAGGCGAAAAGTCGTTCATCCCCATGGGGAGAACTCGGCCGATACGGCCCGATCCACCGCGATGTAGCGGCGCGATGGTCGGGGGTCGCTCGTAGGATGGGCCCCGTGAATCCCCCCGAAACCCTCCCTGCCGACGTGACCGGTTCCGGCGCCTCCGCGCGCGCCGAAAGCGCTGCGGCGCAAGAGGTTCTACGCAGGGTCTTCGGGTACGACAGTTTCCGCGGCGACCAGGCCGCGATCGTCGAACACGTGATCTCCGGCGGGGACGCGCTGGTGCTGATGCCGACCGGCGGCGGCAAGTCGCTGTGCTATCAGGTGCCCGCCCTGGTGCGGCCCGGCGTCGCCGTGGTGGTCTCCCCGCTGATCGCGTTGATGCAGGACCAGGTGGACGCGCTCAGCGCGCTCGGCGTTCGCGCGGGCTTCCTCAACTCGACGCAGTTCCCGGACGAGCGGCGCACGGTGGAGGCGCAATTCCTCGCGGGCGAGCTCGACCTGCTGTATCTGGCGCCGGAGCGGCTGCGGCTGGAGTCGACCGCCGAGTTGCTCGATCGCGGCAAGGTCGCGCTGTTCGCCATCGACGAGGCGCACTGCGTGTCGCAGTGGGGCCACGACTTCCGGCCCGACTACCTGGGCCTGTCGATGCTGCACGAGCGCTGGCCCGACGTGCCGCGCATCGCGTTGACCGCGACCGCCACCGAGAAGACCCGCGACGAGATCATCGCGCGCCTCGACCTGGGCGGGGCGCGCCGGTTCGTGGCCAGCTTCGACCGGCCCAACATCCAATACCGGATCGAACCGAAGAACCGCCCGGACCGGCAGCTGCTGGAGTTCATCCGCGCCGAGCACGCCGGTGACGCAGGCATCGTCTACTGCCTGTCGCGCAATTCGGTGGAGAAGACGGCGGCCTTCCTCAACGAGAACGGCGTCGGCGCGGTGCCGTACCACGCCGGTCTCGACCACCGCACCCGCGCCGCGAACCAGGCCCGCTTCCTGCGTGAGGACGGGCTGGTCGTGGTCGCCACCATCGCCTTCGGCATGGGCATCGACAAGCCGGACGTGCGCTTCGTCGCCCACCTGGATCTGCCGAAGTCCGTCGAGGGCTACTACCAGGAGACCGGTCGCGCGGGACGCGACGGTCAGCCGTCCACCGCGTGGATGGTTTATGGGCTCAACGACGTCGTCCAGCAGCGCAGACTGATCGACTCGTCCGAGGGCGACGCCGCACATCGCAGGCAGCTGCAACTGCACCTCGACGCCATGCTGGCCCTGTGTGAGACCGTCGCCTGCCGCCGCACCCAGCTGCTCGCCTACTTCGGGCAGCCGGGTCTGCCGTGTGGCAACTGCGATACCTGCCTCACCCCGCCCGAATCCTGGGACGGCACCGTCGCCGCCCAGAAGTTGCTGTCCGCTGTCTTGCGCCTCGAGCGCGAGCGCGGTCAGAGGTTCGGCGCGGGCCACGTCGTGGACATCCTGCTCGGCAAGCAGAATCCCAAGGTCGTTCAGTACGACCATCACGAGCTGAAGGTCTTCGGCATCGGCACCGATCTGCGCGACACCGAGTGGCGCGGCGTCGTCCGGCAGCTGCTTGCGCAGGGGCTGCTCGCGGTGCACGGCGACTACGGCGTGCTGACCCTGACCGAGGCCAGCCAGGAGGTGCTGTTCGACGGTCGTCAGGTGCGGTTGCGCCGCGAGCCGGAGCGGGTCACCAAACCGGCGAGGTCCGCCAAGGCGGGCAAGGCGGCCGCGGCGGCCGACCTCGCCGCCACCGACGTGCCGTTGTTCGAGAAGCTGCGCGAGTGGCGCGGCGCCACGGCCAAGGAGCAGGGTGTACCCGCCTACGTCGTGTTCCACGACGCGACGCTGCGCGAGATCGCCACCCGCAAGCCGGCGAGCCTGGCGCAGCTGGGTGCGATCGGCGGCATCGGTGAGAACAAGCTCGCCAAATACGGCGAACAGGTGCTCGAGGTGCTCGCCGCCGAGTGACCGGATTCCACATCCCGGTGCACGGACTGTGAAATGTTGACCCCTCAGATCGACGCGCTCGCCGCCGTGGGCCAGGATGGTCCGGGATATCGGAGTTGCGGAGGTCAGTATGAGTGGTGCGCAGGCGATCGGTCGTCGGGAACTATTGGTGGGGGCTGCGGGGATCGCGGCGGGTGCGACACTGGTCGGCCTCACGCCCGCCCAGGCGGTTCCGGTCGCCGCCGGAGTCACCAAGTTCGGTCTTCCGGCCGATCGGGCGGTGCGCGTGCTCGTTACCGGCGACGCGGGCACCGGCACGCGCGCACAGTGGGCGGTCGCGGACGCGGCCCGCGCGTTCCACGCTCGCGAACCGTTCTCGCTGGCGCTCGGCCTCGGCGACAACATCTACGAGAGCGGCCCGAAGAGCGGCGACGATGCCCAGTTCGCGACGAAATTCGAGAACCCGAACAGCGGGCTGGACTTCCCGTGGGCGATGGTGCTCGGCAATCACGACAACAGCTCGGTCATCGGCGGCGACGGCGGCTGGCTGCTACGCGGCAACCACGAGGTCGAATACCACGCGAACTCGCCGCGCTGGTGGATGCCGAGCCGCTACTACTCCGTCCGGGTCCCCGAGGAACGGCCGGTGGTCGAGTTCTTCGTGCTCGACCTCAACCCGCTGGCCGCGTACCTGCCGCCGCTGTTCGCGCCGTACTGGGCGGTCGACGGCGAATTCATGAACGCGCAGCGCGCCTGGCTGGACCGGGCCATCGCCGAATCGCCCGCGCCATGGAAGATCGCCTGCACGCACCACCCGTACCTGAACAACGGCCCGCACGGCGACGCGGGCAAATACGAAGGCCTGTCCATCGAACCCCTCAACGGCGTGCACGTGAAGCGGTTCTTCGAGGACCACGTCGTGGGCAAGTGCCACTTCATCCTCTCCGGCCACGACCACTCGCTCCAGGTGCTCGAGCCCACCGCGGCGGCCAAGGGCACCCGCCAGCTGGTGTCCGGTGCGGCCGCGAAAACCGTTGGCGCCGAACCGCGCCTGACGCCGGGCGGCGCCGGAACGCCCGCGCTCTACGAGAACTACCACCAGCTGGGCTTCATGGTCATGGACCTCACCCCGAGCGCGGTCGATCTGCGGGTCGTCACCGTGGACCCGGCGACGGGCGGGGGCACCGAGGTCTTCGGTCGCCGCCTGGCGTAGGCCCCCGCCTGGCGTCAGCGTCGCCTCGGCGTGATCAGCACGTCGGAGCGTGGGCGCAAGCACGCAGCCCGAGGCAACCCAGCCCACATCACCGAATCACAACACCCCGAGGGCTGCGTCGGTAAATTTCCGCCCCTGCGGTTACCGTGCAGGCATGGCACCCGGTGATGACCCGCCCGAGGGCGGCTCCGACACGTCCGGTGGATCGCCACCACCCGACACTCCCCCTCTCGCGCCGCACGGCCCGATGGATTCCGCGGTGGAATCGGTGTGGCTGGGTCGTCGGCGCACTCCAGCGCACCTCGGCCGTCCGCGTGTGTCCACCCTGCTCATGCTCGCCGCCTTCGTCGCGGTCCTCGTGATCTACCTCGCGCTGCGGCCCGGCGGCTGAGCGCGCGACGCCGCATCGGCCGCAGCGCCGGAATAAAACGATTGCCGCGTCACTTACAGTTGACCGTTATGAAGGAAAAGGGGCGCAAGGTCATCGCGACCAACCGCCGGGCGCGGCACAACTACACGATCCTGGACACCTACGAGGCCGGGATCGCGCTGGTCGGTACCGAGGTCAAGAGCCTGCGCGAGGGCAAGGCCTCGCTGGTGGACGCCTTCGCCACGGTCGACAACGGCGAGGTGTGGCTGCGTGGGCTGCACATTCCGGAGTTCAGCCACGGCACCTGGACCAACCACGCGCCGCGCCGGGTGCGCAAGTTGCTGCTGCACAAGCGAGAGATCGAGCGCTTGGTGGGTAAGTCGCGCGAGGGCAATCAGACGCTGGTGCCGCTGTCGATGTACTTCTCCGACGGCAAGGTCAAAGTCGAGCTCGCGCTGGCCAAGGGTAAGCAGGACTACGACAAGCGCCAGGATCTGGCTCGGCGGACCGCCGAACGCGAAGTGACTCGCGAGCTGGGCCGCCGCGTGAAGGGAATGAGCT
The DNA here is from genome assembly GCF_040654065.1 of Nocardia sp. NPDC050793. Taxonomy (NCBI): domain Bacteria; kingdom Bacillati; phylum Actinomycetota; class Actinomycetes; order Mycobacteriales; family Nocardiaceae; genus Nocardia; species Nocardia sp. NPDC050793. The sequence goes on along the minus strand of NZ_JBFAHG010000001.1, from coordinate 1,173,212 downwards.
GAGGCCGTAGGCCGAGAACATGGGAACCCCCGGTGCGATCGAGTGGATCGCACCGGGGGTTCCGTCAGTTTCTCCTCACAAACGCGCGCACGGTCCGTGCAGCGTCACGCGTTGCAGCGTCGGCCCGCGGAAGTCGGGCAGGAGGGTGCGCGACCCCATCGGGGCGTTCGCGTCGGGCACGCCGATGACCGCCCGCTGGGTGGTGAGGTCCGGTTCGCCCGCGCCATAGTTGTGCACGGCCGCCATGCCCTCCGAATCCACCGAGAGCCCGTTCAGCGCGCCGCGCACACCGGCGCGGGTGAGATGGCCCTCCGCCTCGGCGCGGGTCAGCACCGCCTTCATCGGGTAGGAGATCGCCCAGCCGAGGTTGTAACCCCAGTTGGTCGGCGGCTGCAGCGCCGCCGCGCGGGCGTGCTGGGCGCCCACGCTGCGTCCGTCCCAGCCGTCGTAGGGGGAGGTGTAGTTGTACAGCGAGGTGATCGCCGCCGCGGCGGGCGTCTTCAGCAAGGCGCCGTTCCAGGTGGGGGTGGAACCGAGGAATCGGCCGTCGTAGCCGCCCGCGACGAGTTTGCCGATGATCTCGGCGGTTTCGCCGGGACCGGTGGCCAGCAGCACCACGTCCGGCGGGTTGGCCAGGATCTCGGCGACCGGTCCGTCCTGGTTGCCCACCTCGGCATTCGGGCCCGTGTCGACGCGCGCGGTGACGATCGCGTTGTTCTCCGAGGCCCACCGCAGTGCGCCGCTGGCGTAATCGCCGCCGTAGTTGCCGCGGAAGGCGACGACGGCGAGCGTGCGCGGCCTGGACTGGAACTGGGCGAACCAGTCCAGGCCCATGATCGCCTCTGTGCAGTACGAATACCCGGTGTCCAGCACCAGATTCCGGTCGGTGTCGCGATACTGCCAGCCCGACCAGAGGGTGCCCGCGCCGGTCAGCAGATCCACCGCGTCCATCTCCGGCAGCACCGAAAGCGTCTGCGCCGTACCGAAACTCATCGCCAATGCCAGAACGTGCGGTTCGATCTGACGGAACTGCTCGCGGTGCCGGTGCGGATCGTAGGCGGTGTCCCTGGCGTAGGTCGTGATGTCGACCTCGTAGTTGCCGATGCCGCCCGCCTTGTTGACCTCACGCCAGAAGGCCAGCTGACCGTCGTTGAGCGCCCTGCCGAGCGCGGCGAACGGACCGCCCTCCAGATCGGACAGCACGCCGAGATAGATGCAGCCCTTGCTTTTGTCGACCGCCTGCGGGCAGGGCGCGCTGGTGACACCTTGCCCCGTTTCGGTCGACGCCGTCGAACAGGCCGCCAGTACGAAGCCGAAGGCGATCGCGGCCGCAGCGGCGCGGAACAGCCTGCGGCGACGGCGGGTTGGTCCCAAAGTTCTCTTCCTTCGATGGAGGCGGAAATGTGTTGCCCGGTGGCCGGCCGGTTCACAGCCGGACGCACGGCCCGTGCATCGGCAGTTGCGGCAGGGTCGGTCCGCGGTAGTCGGTGGCCACCGTGCGCGAGCCTAGCGGTGCGGACGGATCGGGGGCGCCGATCGCGGCACGCTGGGCGGCGTAATCCGGTTCGCCCGCGTGGTAGGTGTGCGGCGCCGCCATTCCCTCGAAATCGACCGCCAGCGCGTCCTGCGCGGCGCGCACGCCGACCCGGTTCAGCGGGCCGTGCGCCGCCGCCTTCGTGAGCAGCGCACGCATCGTGTACGAGACCGCCCACCCGAGGCTGTAGCCCCAGTTCGCGGGCTCCTGCGGCGCGGCGGCGCGGGCCCTGCGCGCTCCCGCGCTGGCGCCGTCCCAGCCGTCGACCGGCGAAGTGTAGTTGTAGAGCGCCGAAAGCGCAGGTCCGGCGGGCGTTTTCAGCAGCGCGCCGTTCCAGGTGGGCGCCGAGCCGAGGAAGCGTCCCTGGTAACCCGCCGCGACGAGTTTGCCTACGATCTCCGCGGCTTCGGCGGGCCCGGTGGCAAGCAGCACGAGATCCGGTGGGTTGGCCAGGATTTCGGCGACCGGGCGGTCCTGGTTGCCGACCTCGGCATTCGGGCCGGTGTCGATCCGCGATGTGACCGGCACGTTGTTGTGCGCCGCCCAGCGCAGCGCGCCGTTCGAGTAGTCGCCGCCGTAGTTGCCCCGGAACCCGACGACGGCCAGGTTGTGCGGCCGGTACTGGTGCTCGGCGAACCAGTCCAGACCCATGATCGCCTCGGTGCAGTACGAATACCCGCTGTCCAGCACCAGATTCAGGTCGGTGTCGGCGTACTCCCAGCCCGACCACAGGGTGCCCGCCGAGGTCACGATGTCGGCCGCGTCCATCTCCTGCAGCACGGCGAGGGTCTGCGCGGTGCCGAGGCTCATCGCCAGCGCCAGCACGTTAGGCCGGATCTCGCGGAACCGCTCGAGATGCCGGTGCGGATCGTAGGCGGTGTCCCTGGCGTAGGTCGAGATGTCGACCTCGTAGCCGCCGATGCCGCCCGCCTTGTTGACCTCGGTCCAGAACGCCGTCTGCCCGTCCTGCATCGCTCGGCCGAGCATGGCGAACGGCCCGCCGCCGAGATCGGACAGCACGCCGAGGTAGATGCAGCCCTTCTCCCTGTCGATCGCGTTCGGGCACGGCGCGCTGGTGACGCCGGGTCCGGTGGTTTCGCTCGGCGTGGAACACGCCGCGGCCAAGACGAGCCCGACGATGATCGGAACCGCCGCGGCGTGGAACAGGCGGCGACGCCGCCTGCTGGTGTTGCCCATTATTGCTCCCTGTCCCTGCCGCCGGACGCTCCGAATCCGGTACGGCCGAACAGGAACAGTACCGGTCAGTGGGACGGCGAGAAGGCGGTTTCGCGGTTGCCGTGGCGTCGCCCGGCGCGGGGTGAACAAGTCGGACGACTGACCGGCACGGGTTGAATGCGAGGATCCGCAATCCGTGGGCAAATGTGCGCTGGTGGGAGGTGGTCTCTCCCGGGGGTTGCGCACCCCTGGTGTGCGATCGCAGCCGGTGTCGAATCGGGCCGGAGTCGGCATGCGGATGGCCATGGCGTACGGCGAGGCTCGGCGGTCGACGCGGCCGCGAGCTCGATCTGGGCGGCTTCGTCGCCACTGTCGGTCCGCGACCTCTGTTCCACTGGCATCTGATCCGGATCGACTCGCCCGTGGAACCGTTCGGGCCGCCCGGGCGTTTACCCCATTGACGCTCGCCCTACGGAGTGCTTCGCGTGCGTGAGGCAACCTGCGCGCGTGATCGAACCTGATCGATATGTACGCGAACGCGCACAAATAATCGGGATGATCCGACGTGTGGCGAGTGTTAGCATTACTAGCCCGCAAGGTGCGGGCGCGTACGGGGCTGAACGGTTTCGACTGCGTACGTTGATTCAGGGGAAGCGTGTCGGTGCAGGCAAGAGACCACCGTAAGCGTCGTTGCAACCAATTAAGCGCCGATTCTCATCAGCGCGAGTACGCTCTCGCTGCCTAAGCGAAGCGTCTCTGTCGGCCCGGGATATGCCCTCGGTCCCGGTGCCGGCATCAGCTAGAGGGCTAACCGTCCGACTCGGTCGCGGAGCCGGACGGGACATCGAACAGCGACTGGGATCGTCATCTCGGCTTGTTCGCGTGACCGAGAGATCCAAGCAGAGACACAGCGAACTGCACACGGAGAAGTCCTGAAGACACGGCGGAGGACCCGGGTTCGATTCCCGGCAGCTCCACTGAGTAGAGGCCCACACCATCCCTGGTGTGGGCCTCTACTCATTCTGCGGTATCTCCTGGTTTCGGAACCCGCCAAACGATCGTCAGCAGTGAATCGATCGGCTGGCCTGGAGCGCCCACAACAATGTGATCCACAAGGTAGAGCAGCACAAGCTTCTGCGCGTGGTCGGAGATATTCCGCCAAGTTTGGTCGGATACGCCCAGAACCTGTTGTACGACATTCTGCTGCTGCTCCAGGAAGTCGATCTCGTCCCGCAGCGAAGGATCTACTGCTGTTTCCGGAGCGCCTCGGAGCGCGTTGATCGACCGTGCAAGGATCGCTGGCTCCGACCTCAGGCGTTGCAGGACCTGCTGGGCCACAAACTCGTCGGCGAGGTCAGCGTCGATGCCACAGTGGGTTTCCTCGTCGTCCGCGTCGTCCGACCCTGCAATGTAGTTGCCGCGCAATGTATCCAACAACGTTCGCAAGAAGGTTTCAGGGCCAATCTCGGCGAGGATCCGTAGATTGACCGCGATCCACTCCTCATCCGAAATGAGAGGTTCGTGCGGAAGCGCGAGGGACGGATCGATTTCAATGGCATAGATTGGATTGATCATCAGCCGCGTGATGTCGTCCGGAACCCACTGGGCACCATCGCCGCGGGTGCATTCGGGAGCGCCTGGGTGGAGGATCAGTTCAGACAGGCCATAGGTGCCGGTGTTGGCTGCTCGCCATAACGCTCGAAACCGATCGACCTCGATCTCTGGATGCCTCGGGTAAACGCCGCAGACGGATACGAGTGCGCGCACCAGTGTCTCGAGAATCTGCCATCGGGGAATGGCCTTGCCATGAAGGATCTTTCGGACCTGTTCGTGGCTGAGGGTCCCTGGGCCATCCACGTCGAGACTGCTCAATCCTCGCAGTGATGGTGAGCCGGCTCGGCCATAGAGCTCATGGAGGGCGACCAGTAGATCCCTGTGCGGCCCAGGAGGGACCGAAGCCTTCCCGGGAAGCGGTATCGGCGCCATTCCGATCACCTTTCGAAGTCAACTAACGTCAACTGGCGCGCTCCAACCAGGGATTTTCACCTGGCCCAACGGGCAGCTCGTCATCAATCGTCTTCCTCGAGGCGCCAGCCCTGACTATAGATCCATGCAGGCAAACCTTCGGCTGGCGGTGAAGGCCAGTCGCTTCGTACCATCCGGCGGTCTGCGATGAGGCGCCCAAAGAACTTGCCAGCCAACCGCTTACGCCCTAGTACCATGCCAAATAAGGTGAAACCGGAAGCGGCGTCAGCTGAGACCCGCTACGACGATCGCGCGCCGAACTCTTGGCTTGGGCTACTCGACAAGGTATTGGCCGACCCTTACAGGTTTCGCAGGGCTGCGCTATTGATCGTGCTCGTGGGCGTACTCGTGCTCGGGCTGATCGTCGTAGCGGGTCCGTTGGTCGGGGCTGCCGCAGTGGGTGCGATTGGTTCAGGTGCTGCGTTTGGGTCCCTCAAACGTGTGAGCAGAGAGTGAGTCCTAGTGCAAGGCCGTGAACACCAATGCGACGTCGATTAGCCCGCGCGGGGATTTATCTTTTCTTCTTTTTTCGCGATTTCGATTTCGACTTGCCGCTCTTTTTGGACCTGCGAGTAGGAGTGGCTTGCTCTATCCATTCTATCTTCCCCTCTCCGATGGTTGCTGTCAGGCCGGTGCATAGCCATATCATTGCCGGAGCCAGATCAATGTCGAAGAGTTCGTGCAAGTCGTTAAGGGTGAATTTCTTCCAGGGCTTTCCAATTTTCTCCTCGAGTGTGGAGATCCCGGGCAGGCCCCAGATGGCCACTGCTACTGCGGCTGCAACGCCGCGGTAGTCGTCCTCGCCGTATTCTACGTGTAACCAATGAATGGCCTGAGTTAGTTCGGCTTCAGAGATTCCCCTTCGTTGCATTGAATTTAGCCAAATCAGAGGCTTTGCAACCAATGTTTGCAGTAGAATGGATGTAGTCTCTAGGTCGGCTTCGTCGATGTTGACCAGATTCTCAATGATCTTGCGCGGCGCTTCCGGGTCCGCCGATCCGTCGAGTAGTTCCTTGATGATGTGACGCCAGGTAAATGAGGCAAGTTCGAGCGGGTTCATGTCTCGCAGCGCTCGGTGGTGCTCGACGGAAGCGTAGAATGCATCCTTCTCGCTTTGGCTGAATAGTTCTTGATTATCCTCCGTGACAAGGTACCCAACCTCGCTGGCCGCGAAGGCGAAAGATGATATCCGCAGGTCGGACGCATTCTCTGCGATCGATTGCCACATTTCTGACCAATCGGTTTCCGCCATGGGGGTTGGGATCTCTTTGTTTGGGTCAAACAGTATTGGATCATCTGGATTCGGATCCCTTCCGAATTTTTCTCGGAAGAGTCTCCTAAGTTCTTGAAGGGCCTCTCTGGTTTCCGAATTCATTTGGACCATGCGCCCGGACCTGGTTCTCACTTGCTTGTGGCCGAACTCGAAAGAAAGGGGTACCAGGTCGGTACCAGGCTCGCTGTGCCAGCGTTTTGATTCGTTATCGACGCCAGTCATGAATTGAGGGAGTGTAAATAGGTGACTCAATGTCGTCGCAGGTTCGAGATCGTGCTCTGAAGCCAGCAGAATTGTATCTACAATGGCGGCAAATGGAGACTCCTGTTCGAGCCCGAGCGCCCACGCGTGGGCGCGGCCGCCCAGGTCATCGACGGGCTCCTCATCCGAGGCGCAAAGGGATACGAACAGCGCTAGGAGAAACGTCCAGCTATCTGTTCGAACCGGCAATCCAATCAGGTCGAGAAGGTACAGGCCGTCGCGCAGCTGTTCGGCGCAGGTGCCGTCGCTCACAGTCGTGGCATCGAGCGTGTTCATGAACTCGATTGCCAGGTTCTGGGAGCGCTCTGAAACCTCCGGCAGCGAGTAGCTCGCCGGAGGGCCGCCACGGACGAAACGAGCTTCGGCGAGCGCGTTCTCTGGCCGAAGCTCGACAGGGATTTGTAGGTCGTCGAGGTGTGCGTCCTTCAGTGTGGAACACAGCGCCAGGAGAATCGAGCCGTCGTCTATCGGCATCCCATGGTGATTGCTGAGATTCACCGCCGCGCCCACCAGTTCGCGGATCCCAGCCCAGAGCGGTGTGTCACGGACGTGGCGTAACCAGGCCGTTCGGGCATTGCCAAACTCGCCGGCGTCTCTGAACTCTTTCGGATATGAACACCCCAGGACAACCAAATCGAGCGGGTCTGTCTCGTGGAACCACTCGGGTCCATCATCGTTGACCTGGGCCAGTCCGATCGCTGCGTATCCAGTAGCGTAAGCGCCCGCGAAGTTCGTCCGAGCTGACGGATCCGAAATCAGCTGTGTCAGATCTCTCGCCGCCGCGTCCAGGTCCAGTCCGCCTGGCTCGTTGAACGTAACGTGGTACTTGGGTGTGTGTGCCTTCGCGCGCTTGCTGCGTCCATGGCGTGACTTACCCACCGGCGAGACCCCTTGTATCGAACCTGCTGAACTGTGGCGTAGACGACAGCTATCGTATTCCATACGGGGACTGGGTAAGTCGGAGCTTCAGAAAAAGGAGCTGAGGGGTTGGAACTGCCGAACTCGGATGATCGCGTTGAGCGCGATGATGTCCGCAACACCGTCGGTGGGCTCGTTCAAGGGTCAGTGGTGCAGGCCAACCACGTTGCAGGTTCGATCTATGTTTGCAATCATGAGTCGAGATCTGCTGCCTACTTGGGAGATCCGGACAATTGGCCGCTGACGGCGGATTGGGACCCTATCCAGGCTGGTGTGCTGCGATCACGTCCTGGCGCTGACGACCGAGGTATCCCGCCCTACGTCCGCCGGGATGTCGATGAGCAGCTGCGTTCAAGAATGATGGCCGCTTGCGATCATGGGGGCTTGGTCTATCTAGTAGGTGGTTCGGCGTCAGGGAAAACTCGGACTGCCTTCGAAGCGATGCTTGCAACCATGCCGGACTACCGGGTTGCTGCCCCGGTCACCGGAGCCGATCTTCCGGCGGTTCTCGAAACGATCTTGCAGAGGCAGACTCGCTGCGTGCTGTGGCTGGATGATCTCGAAAGGTTCTTTGGTCCAGGAGAGTTGGACCCTACGATGCTGGCCGCATTTGTCCGGCTCCGGGTGCCGATTGTTGGGACGATACGTACACCCCAATACGACCTCCTCAACCCCGGCTCGCGCAGCTCCCTTGATACAGCTGTAGATTCGTCGCTTGGACCGCGAGCGGGCATTGGGGCGCGAGTGCTCGCAATGGTCGAGCCGATTCCGCTGCCGAGACTCTGGACCCAGAACGAGGTCGGCGGTGCTGTCGGTGAGGCCGACGAACGCATTGCCGAAGCAGTCGAGCATCACCGGTCGTACGGCATACCCGAGTACCTTGTGGCCGGCCCTTCGATTTGGTCCGAATGGCGGCGAGCATTTGATATCGGTGGGCATCCGAGAGGTGCGGCCCTAGTGTCTGCGGCTGTCGACCTGCAACGTGCCGGGTTGCCTGGGCCATATTCTCAATCGTTGCTCGTCGACCTGCATGAAGTCTACCTAGAAGAGCAGGGTGGTTCACTGCTCCGTGCCGAGTCACTGCCGGATGCCTTCATGTGGGCGGCCGAGGAGAGATTTGGTATCACAAGTCCACTACTTCCCATCGAAGATGGCCGGTGGCTCGTGTTCCAGTATCTGGTGGACCGCACGGAACAATCGTCCATACGGTCTCCTGTCAAGGATCTGGTTTGGCAGCGGGCCGTAGAGCACGCAGCGAACGATCACGATGTGATGGCTGTGGCAGTGCGCGCAGCGACAGCTGCCACGGTTGTGTCTCTTCGAGTGGCCGAGCAGATTTGGCATTCCAAGACCAGGCATCCTACTGCCGAGATAGCCACAATCGCTGCATACAATCTCGGTGTTCTCTTGCTGGAGACCGATCGACCGACCGAAGCTCGTGCAATGTTTCTGCAGTCCGCTGAGGGTGGAGAGCCCAGGGCTGCCTTCAATCTCAGCATTCTGCTCGATGAAGCGGGTGAAAAGGTTGAGGCGCTGGAATGGTGCCGGACGGCTGCGGAGGCAGGGTATACACAGGCTTGTTTCAGGCTTGGTTTCGAACTGGAGAACCAGGGCGAAATCGAAGAGGCAGAGGTCTGGTATCGGCGAGGTGCCGAGCTGGGGGAGTACAGATGCGCAACCAACCTCGGAAATATCATGAGCGCCAGTGGTCGTCGTGACGAGGCGCAAACCTGGTATTCGCGAGCGAATGAACTCGGTGATTCTTATGCAACCTTCAATATCGGTCTCTTCCGCCATGACTCGGGACGGCTGGACCTCGCCGCCCAGTGGTACACACGCGCCTCTGAACAAGGTTCAGCTGAAGCTGCGCTGAACCTCGGCGTAATGAGGAATATGGCCGGTGACCTGGTCGAGGCTGAGAAGTGGTACAGGCTGGCAGCAGACCGGGGATTGGCGGGAGCCGCGTTCAACCTAGGGAACCTGTTCGGCGGCCTGGGGCGGGATAGAGACGCTGAAGAGTGGTATCGAAGGTCAGCAGAGGGTGGCCACTTCATCTCCATGCGCATCCTGAGTCGGTCGGCTTATCAATCCGGGCGGGTGCCGGACGCTATCGACTGGCTGGAACAGGCTGCCGCACTTGGTGATTGCGATGCAGCGACGACGCTGGGTGAGATGTACATCGAGTTGGACAGGCTCGATGACGCGATACAACCCCTGACGATGGCAGCTGAGAGAGGCACTCGTGACGCTATCTTCAACCTCGCGGTCTTGTATGCCAATCGCGGTGATGCTGAACAAGCTCAACGTTGGTTCCGGCAGGCGGCCGAGAACGGAGATATCGACGCAGTGGTTTCGCTTGCCCGCCTTCAGTTCGAGCACGGCCGCGTCGCATCGGCCATGTGGTGGGTTCGACGCGCCCGAACCTTGCGATCCTACGCGGCTGTGGACCCCGTCGGCTAATGGAAGTTGATGTCGCCGTAGATTTGGCCAGTCTGAACGACGCTTCCCGTCACCGATCCGGAGATCTCATTCGTGATGATGGTCCCATCATCGGCAGACTGGATTGGTCCGGTGGCAGTCGTCTCTTGTGCACGTCGATCGTCCTCCATCCGGCGCTCCCAATCGCGAACCGATGGAGCTGGTGCCCCTGCCCATTGGGCCAATACGCTCCCGATAGCTGACAAGCGATCCAGGTCTCGGGGCAGAGACGCCCCTGTGGACCACGAGCTGATGGTCTGGGTCGGTACTCCGGATTGATCTGCGAGCCGCTTCTGGGAGATGGCTTTGCCCAGTGCGTCCTCGTGTGCTGAGTGGGCCCCAGCCTGCTCCCACAGCCGTGCGAGTTCGGCTAGGACCATCGAGTTGATGTGTGGTCCATGTGTTGGTCGGAACGGCCGTCCCATACGCTGCCCTCCAGCTGTTCTACCGGATCCGAGCCGGACTACTTTGGATATGTCTATGACCAGCAGGATAGCCGTGGCGCCGCAGGCCGGATCCGACTTCCGTTGTGTCACATGGCCTTCTGCCCCACTAATTGGTGACGTACTGGTCGCGAGCATGCGACCGGGCTCGAGACACGAGAGGCCACCTATGATCCAGCTGAATGGATTCGTCTTCCACGCCGCCCTGGCGAGTTCCTGTGCTGGAGCGCTGTACATCGTGACGGTTGCCGTTGTTTCCTTCATTGCGGCTCTTTCGAGCGATCACCGACGCCGAGCCGACGCCCGCCGGGTTCTGGAGATCCTGCTGAGACGAACGCGGGGCTAGACGTGTTGGCACGGACCTTCCTTCCCACAGCTCGGAGAAGTCTTGGAGAAGATCGCGTCTGTTCGGCATCTTCCCGCACCGTCCACCCGACCCCTTAGTTGGGCTAATTGATCGATTTGGCGGCATGCCACACCGTCGCGACTGTCCGCTTGGCCATCTCATGCTTGGCTTTGAGCTGAGTCATCGATTTGCCGCCTTCGTACTTGGCGATGATGGTTGCGACTTCCTCCGTCGTCAACCGCTTCTTGGGTCCGCCGGATGATCTTGAACGTCATGACTGTGGCCTGCGTGGTTCAGCTTGTGCTGATTCGTTGCCAGAGTTCAGCGAAGTCTTCCAGTAAGCCGGTCCGGTTCGAGTAAGTTCCCGCCATGTCCACCCGAGAAGGCGAGTGCTCGCGAAGAGCACTCGCCTTTTTTTGCGGGTTCCGCGTGTTCTGTGGGGGCGAAGCCCCCTCGGCGCCGTAGCGGTCATTTCGTGTGTCACACCGGGGCGGACCTGGGTCGATGGAGTGGTCGCCGATCGGTGGCGGCACGTACGGGTTCGCCGCCGGCATCGACATCGATGATGTGCTCGGACGACTCGCCAGGCCGCCGGTGTTCTTTCGTTGCGGCACTGACTGATTCGAGGATGGAATGCGCCACCGGGGTCGGCTGGTGTTGGCGCTGGGAGGGTGAGATGAGGTTCTCTTCGGCCGAGGCCGAGTACATTCCGGCGTTATTGTTCGCGGTCGAACTCGCGGATTCGGTAGCCGTGCCCGCACACGACATCCATGGTCACAGTTTGTTGCGGGAGCCCCTGGACTCGGTCCTCAGCAGTGTCGACTGGGGTTGGTGTGACAACAAGCAGGGCGTCGATCTCGTTGCCCGCCGACCGCTACGCGCCGTCGTGGTGTACCTCGCGCAGCGGAGCGCTGTGGGCCTGCCGTTGCCTGCGCGCCCCGCTTCGGATTGGGAGCCGGAAGCGGATACGCGCCTCCGTGGCCTGAGCAATGCGCTGGAATTCGCCGCGACCTGCGCGGAAGAGGTCTGGAGCTCACCGTTGTCCACACCGTTGGAGCAGTGGCTTCGTAGCACTCTCTCGACCATGCTTCGGCCGCTTCGCAAGGACGAATCTACGAGTGAACTGGATTACCGTGTACGGGAAGCGGTTTCGCGCTGCTACCGGTACTGCGAGATGCGCTACGAACTCTTCGTCGGATCACCTGGGCAGCAGACGGGTACGCGGCGCCACCTGAACTGGTCTCCGACCCGGTGCACCTCGGTGCGCTGACGGCTGCCCTCGAAGCATTCGGCGCCCCACCTCTCGCCGCGGCCCCCGAGCGAGGACAACAGCTGTGAAGGCGAAACTCTTGCGCGCAGTCGTCATCGACCTACCTGCGCGCCAGCCGATCACCGACGCATTCGAGCGGGATCGCATCCCACACACCAAATGGAACAGCCAACGAGACCACCTGGCTGGTTGGCTGGCCGAGTACGGCGGCCCAGGGTGTGGCGCGTTCCGTGCCATCCCGTGGTCGCGCATCGAGGAGCTGCTAGCCGCATGTCCGGGCGGCTCTCGCTGTGCTCCGATACACAGGACGGTGATCAGCGCCTTGCCGCCGTGGAAGCGATCACCGCCGAACTGCGAGTGACCCAGCCGCGAGAGATCATGGTGGCCACTAACGTCGGTGCGCCGCCTGAATCGAGTCGGAGGAATCTCCTTGTCCAGTCCCGCAGGTATGTCGCGATCCGCAGGTATCTCCGGTCGCGCAGTCGCTGTGCTCGTCGCCTTGGCTGTGGCCCTCGGCGCTGCCTTCGTCGTAGCCCCGCGCACGCTGGCGGCGAGCGGGTCCGGTGGTGGTTTCGCCGATGAGCGCGAGCTTCGCGAGGCCCTGGGCGAGGCGTTCGTCGAGTATTGGGCTTCCGGCGCACGGGATTTCTCTCCGGGCTTGGAGAGCGTTGTCGATTACTGGTTCCGCTACCACGTGGCGAAGGCTGTGATTGCGGCGATCTTGTTGGTGGTGCTCGTTGCGCTCGGCGTTCTGCTTTGGAAGGCATTCCTGAGGGCCGGTGGTCCCGAGGTGGGGAAGAGGGCTGTCCTCGCGACGGCGGGCGTTCTCGTCACGATGTGCGCGCTGTTTTCGTTGGTATTGGTGATGGCCAACTTTCAGGGTGCGGCAGCGCCCTTCTCCTCGCTGTTGCCGTTGCTGACGGGCGGTGGGGCGGAGGGAGAGCTCGCCGATACGCTCGATCAGATCAGGCAGCGGTTGGCCGAATCGCTGAGTGCGGGTGGGCAAACCCCGCCTCCGCTCGAGGTGATGATCGGCGACTTCGCTCGGTATCACGTGGCGATGGCCGTGATCGCCGGGACCGTCGCGGCCGTCTTCATCGGTGTGAGTGTGGTGATGTGGAAGAGGTTTGCGGGTACGGGGTCTGGGCGAACTAGGCGTCTGTTGGGGTCGTTCGGTGTGCTCTCGGTGGTGTTGTTGCTGGCCGTAATCGTTGTCGTCGTGGCGAATACGACCACCGCGGCAGACCCGGGACCGGCGCTCCTGGCCTTCTTCGAAGGCGGGTGGTGATGGACTTCGTGGGGAGCGGCAAATGCGGCGTATGCCGCGATCCATGTGCGCACCTCGTGCGCGGAGCCGCCGCCCCTCCTCAGGAGGCGGTTATGAACCCGCTCCTTCACGGTCCGGATGAACGACGGCCTTCCCGGTCGGCGCGCTCCCGGTCGTATGCTGAAAACCCTTGTGAATCCGGATATCGTGCGCGAACGAGTAGGCGTTCAAACGTTCGCGGAACTCGCCGAGGCGGGCCAGGGGGGCATCGTTCACCAGGTCGATCAGCGCGTGTGTGCGGCCGCCGCGATCGGTCACCGTCACCTCGCCGGACAGGCTCGCATCCCGGAGCTCGTGCAGCACAACGCGATTCACCGAGTCGTGCGCCAGGGCGACCTTGTTCACCTTGCCGACCGCGGTTGCCGGTATGGCCGAGATGGTGTGGATGAACTTCGGTACGGCGGCCGGTTCGGGCGCGTGCTGCGCCGCCCATGCGCTGAGCTCGCGGGGATCCGGATCGGCGCCCGGTCGCAGCACGAGATAGGCGGCGGGAACTTCGCCCGAATACGCGTCGGGGCGCGGAACCACCGCGGCCGCAACGACATCGGGATGCGCCAGCATCGCGTCCTCGACCAGGCGCGGGTCGACGTTGTGGCCGCCGCGGATGATGATGTCCTTGGCGCGCCCCGTGAGATAGACGAAGCCGTCCGGGTCGACCCTGCCGAGATCGCCGGTGATCAACCAGCCGTCGACGATCACACCCGTGGGATCAGGGGCGGGACCGTCCGGCCCCGGCCGGAGATATCCGGGAAAGACGCTGGGGCCCTTGATCGCCAATACGCCGACCTCACCGGGCCCGCAGTCGCCGGACGGAAGTCCGTCCGCGCCGATTCGGACGGCCTTGATCTGCTGATAGGGCAGAGGAAGCCCGATGGACCCCGGCTTGCCGCCGACCATAGGTCCGATGGTGTTGACGCAGGTCGCCTCGGTGAGCCCGTATCCCTCGATCATCGAAACACCGGTGGCGGACTCGAATTCGGCTCGTACCAGGCCCGGCAGTGGGGCCGCGCCGACGATGCCGGCGCGCAAGCTGGAGATGTCGACACCCTCGGGCACCGGTGGCAGGGAGGCGTACACCGTCGGAACCGCCGAGAAGGTCGTGACTCGATAGCGTTCCACGATTCGCCAGAAGTCGGCCACAGCCTCGCGATCCCGGAACCCGAGGCTGCCCAGCGATACCACCGTTCCACCCTTCAGGAAGGGCGCGAGGGTGGAGACGAGGATGGCGTTGACGTGGAACAGCGGCAGCCCCGTCAGAACCACGGTGTCGCCGCCGAACGCGCCGTGCTGCCCGAGCGCCCAGGCGATGTAGACCTCGCTCGCGTGCGTGTGCGGGGCCACCTTCGGCACTCCGGTCGTGCCGCCGGTGTGGAAATAGGCGGCGATGTCGGATGCGTCCGGCCGGTTCTCGAAGGTGAGCTCGTCCGAGGGCCGGGAGGCGGCCAGCTGGTCGAAATCGCCGACCCAGATACCCGGTGCGGTGCGCACCGGCCCACCGACGGAGATCAACGCTCGCAGCGAGGGCAGCGCCTCCGCCACCGCGCACGCCTTGTCCCAGCTCACGGGATCGAGTGCGGGCGCGGGTGCGACGAGTATCCGTGCCTCGGTTAGACGGAGGATCTCGACGAGGTGTTCGGTGGCGAGCATCGGATTCACCGGGTTGGCGATGCCGATGGCCTGCGCCCCGAGTAGCGCCGCGTAGGTCGTTCCGGTGTTCGGGAGCATGAGGCCGACCACACCGCCGGGCTCGAGTCCCAGTGCGGCATAGAGATTCGCGGCCTGCGTCGTCCGTCGAAGCAGTTCGGCGTAGCTCCAGGTCTCCGGTTCGTCCCAGCGGTTCCCGCCGGGGAGCAGACGGAGGGCAGGCTTGTCGCCGTGCTGTCGCGCGGATCGTTCCAGCAGGTCGTAGGTGGTGGCGGGCAGATCGCGATCGGACAGCGGCACATCGGTGAGCCGATCGGTGTCGTGGCGGACGGTGTGCACGTTCGTTTCGGCGTTCATGCGGAGACCACCGGATTGCTCAGGATGCCGATCCGCTCGACCTCGACCTCGACGATGTCTCCGTGTCGCAGGAAGCTGCCGGAGAACAGTCCGGCGCCGCGCGGGGTCCCGGTGCAGATCACGTCGCCGGGCAGCAGCGTCTGGTACTTCGACAGGTACGAAACGATCTCGGGAATCGAGTGGATGAAGCTGCTCGTTCGATCGTCTTGGCGCAGTTCGCCGTTCACTCGGGTCTGGATACGCAGGTCGATCCCGTCGGTGAACTCGTCCGCGGTGACCAGGCACGGGCCGAGCGGTGTGAAGGTGTCGAAGCTCTTGGCCACGCCGATCGATGCGCCCGCGTCACCGGTCATCGCGCGGCGCTGGATGTCGCGCGCCGAGACGTCGTTCGCGACGGTCAGTCCCGCCACGTGATCCCAGGCGGCCTCGACCGGCACAGTGGTGGCAGCGCGTCCGATGACGACCGCGAGTTCGCCCTCGTAGTCGACTTCCGCGGCGGCGACGCCGGGCAGGACGATGGGGTTCATCGGTCCGGTCACGGCCGATCCCGCGGTGATCTGAAGGTTGGGCTCGGTGGGCATCTCGATGTCGGTGCGGCCGATGGCGGCGAACGCCGCCAAGGCCTCTTCTGCGTGGCTGGGGTAGTTGAGTCCGATGATGACGACCTTGCCCGGTCTGCGCACCGGCGCATGCAGCGTCGCCGCGTCCAGGGGGATGTCGCGGAGCGTTCCGGCCGCCCGCGCGGCGTCCAGGCCGGGGCCGTCGAGCAACTCGCCGAGATCCCACTGCGGCAGGTCCAGCACGGAGAGCACGCCTGCCCGGTCCTCGCGTGCGATTCCATCGTTGGTTGTGTACAGGCGCATCTCGGTACCTCCGCGATCGATGGCGGCACCTTCGCCGCTCTTGTCTGACAGTTAAGAGTAGTCATGACGCGCAGTCAAGAGGTCGTCCGGGACAGTAAGCTCACGTCATGCCCAGGAATCGACAGCAGATCCCGAAGGCCGAGCGTGAAGCGGCGGTCGTCGAACGCGCTGTAGAGCTGTTCGCCGCCAACGGATACCGCGGGACGAGCGTGGCCGCGGTCGGCCGCGCCGCCGGTATCGCGCCCGCGGCGGTGCACTGGTACTTCCCGACCAAGGACGACCTGTTCGCCGCGGCGCTGACCTCGATCTTCGGCACCGCGCGGGAGAGTGTGGAGGCCGATCCGGAGCTCGGCGGTGATCCGCGCAACGAGCTCGTCGGGCTGCTGGCCGCGGTGCAGCCGTACCGGGCGCTGCATCGCGAGGCGTACGAGCGGATGGCGGACTCGGAGTCGGTTCGGGTTGCTTACGAGCAGATTCAGCGATGGCTCGAGGAGCGTCTGTTCGCCGCCATCTCGAACCGCCTGCCGAAGGGCGCCGACGTGGGGCTGATCGCCGATGCGGGGCATGTGTTGTTCGAGGGGGTCCTGGTCAGCACGCGTCGCCTGGATCGCCCGGTCGGCGATTTGATCGATCTGGTGACCGACGCGCTGGTCGCTTCCGCGACCGCCAAAGCCGCTCGCTGACGGTATTGCCGCTGGTCGCGGCCAAATAGTTCGGTGATTCACCCGGGCGCGAGGCGTTCCGGGCGTTTGTGACGCCCTGGTCTGGGGTGTTGATCTTGTCGACTGCTCCCCTTCGTTGGGCTGTGCGCTGCGGCGCGTCTGCCCTGCACTGGGCCATCTCTTGACTGTCATTCATGAGACCGCTAGCGTGTCTTGGACCACATTCAAGAGAAGCTCTTCTCGCCACACCGTTCGGAGGTGCCAACGATGGCGTCACCCGTCAAACTCGCCCACATCGTGTTACGAACCAATCGGCTCCAGGAGATGACCGACTGGTATCTGCACGTCCTCGAAGGTCACGTGTCCTTCGCCAACGACATGTTGGCGTTCATGACCTACGACGACGAACACCATCGGGTCGCGTTCATCGCGACCGGCGCGACGGAGCAGCCCACCGACGCGCACACCGGCATGCACCACATGGCCTTCACCTACGCTTCCCTCGGGGATCTGCTCGGCAACTACACGCGGCTGAAAGCCGATGGCGTGCAGCCGTTCTGGACGATCAACCACGGTCCGACGGTGTCGATGTACTACCGGGATCCTGACGGCAACCAGATCGAGTTGCAGATCGATAGTTTCGCCACCGAGGAGGAGGCGCAGGCGTTCTTCGAGTCCGACGACTTCGCCACCAATCCGATCGGCGTCGACTTCGTTCCGGAAGAGCTGATCGCCCGATTCGAGGCGGGCGAACCGCTGGCGGAGCTGGTGAAGCGGCCGTGAGCGACGAACGCATTCCGGTCCTGATCGTCGGCGCCGGCCCGGTGGGGCTCGCGACCGCGTACGTGCTCGGTCGGCACGGCGTGCGCAGTATCGTCTGCGACCAGTTCGACGACATCAATCCGCACCCGCGCGCGCACGTGGTGAACACGAGATCGATGGAACTGTTGCGCCTTTGGGGCATCCACGACGAGATCATCGAGGACGCGGTCGATCTGAACTGCGGGCTCAGCTTCGTCTGGAAGCACACCGTCGCCGGCGAGGAGTTCGGTCGGCTCGAGCTCGCGGAGGCGCCCGCGGAGCAGCTGGCCAGACGGCTGGGATCGTCACCGGTGGCCGTCGGCTCGTGCGCACAGGATCGGGTGCAGCGGCGGCTGCTCGAAGCGGTGCGCCGGCAGGGCATGGCCGAGGTCCGCTACGGCGCGCGCGTTGCCGCTGTGCACGATCTCGGCGATTCGGTCGACGTGCGCATCGAAACACGCGAGGGGAAGGAGCGATTCGGCGCCGACTACGTCGTGGCCGCGGAAGGAGCGTCCGGAAAGATCCGGCACGGCCTCGGCATCGAGATCGAGGGCATTCCGGAGTTCGGGCATCAGATCAACGTGTACTTCCACGCCGATCTGTCGCGCTGGACGGACAAGGATCCCGCCCTGCTGTTCTGGGTGCTGAACACCGCCTGCCCCGGCGTGTTCATCCGCATGGGCGGCGACCGCTGGACATTCAACTTCGGATTCGACCCGGCCCGGGAGTCGGTGGCCGACTACACCCCCGAGCGCTGCGCCGACCTGATCCGGGACGGCATGGGGGCGCCCGACCTCGACGTCGAGGTCCGCTCCGTCGGTACCTGGATGCTCGCGGCGAGCACCGCGCGGCAGTATCGCAAGGGGAGAGTCTTCCTCGCGGGCGATGCGGCGCACCGATTTCCGCCGACCGGCGGTCTCGGCATGAACACGGGACTGGTCGACGCGGACAACCTCGGGTGGAAGCTGGCCGCGGTGCTCAACGGCTGGGCGTCCGAAACCTTGCTCGACACTTATGAATCCGAGCGGAGGCCCATCGCCGTAGCCAATGCCGAAAACAGCGTCACCAACGCGGTGAAGATGGCCGATGCCGGGATCGGGCCCAACACCCTCGAGGTCGCCGCCCGGCTCGAAAGCTCGGATCCGGCGGTGGCCGCGGCCGAGCGAAAGCGATTGGCCGAGTCGATCCCTGCGCAGCGCCCCCACTTCGACTATCTCGAGCTCGAGATCGGCTACGTGTACGGCGTCGGCTGCCCTTCGGAGGCGCAGGCGGACCCGCTCACCGTGGCGGTCCCCGGCGGCAGGCTCCCGCACGCGTGGATCAACAAGGACGGGGTCACGATCTCGACGCACGATCTGCTGATTCCAGGGTTCACGCTCATCACCGGGCGTGACGGCGCTGCGTGGGGCGGCGCTCTGCGCGAAGTCGACACGAACGTCCCTGTCCAGGCATGCGTTCCGCGACGTGACTTCGAGATCGCCGGACCCGGCCTGTGCGGGATCCCCGACGACGGCGCGATCCTGGTTCGCCCCGACGGGCACATCGCCTGGCGGGCGGATCGCTTGTCCGCCACGCCCGTTCGGGACCTGGTGGTCGCGCTCGACGCCGCGTGCGCGGCGACCCACTCCGTCTTCTGACCGTCTCTTCGTTAGGAATTCCTCTGTCGTGACGAATCAATCAGCGCCGGTGGCGTCACCGCGTGACCGATATACCGTGCAACGCGGGCGAGTTCATCTCACCGGAATCCAAGCGCTGGCAAGGATTCCCGTGGATCTGCGTCGGGCGGACGAACGAGCGGGGCGCCGCACCGCCTGTTTCATCTCCGGCTACGAGGGCTCGCCGCTCGCCGGTTACGACACCGAACTCGAACGCAATGCCGCGTTGCTCGACCGGCACGACATCGTGTTCCGACCGGGCGTGAACGAGGAACTCGCGGCGACCGCCGTGCAGGGAACTCAGCTCGCCGCAATGCAATCCGACAAGCTCGTCGACGGCGTCAGCGCGATCTGGTACGGGAAGTCCCCCGGGCTGGACCGCGCGGCCGACGCGGTTCGGCACGGCAATCTCATGGGCACCCATCCCGAGGGCGGGGTGCTCGCGCTGGTCGGCGACGATCCGGCGGCGAAGTCGTCGTCCGTGCCGGGAGCCTCCGAACTGCTCCTGGCCGATCTGGGACTGCCGATCCTCTATCCGGCCGATCCGCAGGAGGCGCTCGACTTCGGCCTGCACGGGATCGCCATGTCGCGCGCCTGCGGGTTGTGGGTGGCCATGAAGGTGGTGACCAACGTCGCGGACGGGTCGGGAACGGTGGATGTGGACCCGGACCGGGTCCGTCCGGTCGTTCCCGACCTGACCGTGGACGGCTCCGAGTACCGGCACGAGGTGACCGGCCGGGTCCTGCAACCGGTGCTGGGTGTGCTGGAACGGAGCCGGGACGGCGCGCGCCTGGAGATCGCCCGCCGATACGCCGCGGCGAACGGGCTGAATCGCATCACGCATTCCGGTTCGTCGGACCGGGTCGGCATCATCGCCGCGGGAAAGACATTCCTCGATGTCCGGCAAGCCCTGCGCGCCTTGGGATTCGATGACGACGAGCTGGCGCGGCGAGGCGTGCGATTGCTCCAGCTCGGCATGATCCACCCGCTCGAGCCGGGCGTCGTCGACGAGTTCGCCGACGGATTGCCCGAGATCATCGTCGTCGAGGAGAAGCGCGCACTCATCGAGTCGGCGGTCAAGGGTCTGCTCTACGGCAGGCCCGGCGCGCCCGCGGTCTCGGGCAAGCAGATGCCGAGCGGCGCAGCCCTGTTCCCGGCCGACGGCGAATTCGACCCCGATATCGTCGCGACCCATCTGGCCACGCGGCTGTCCGAGATCGGTGGCTTCCCCTCGGTCGACGAGTGGTCGGGGAAGTCGCGCCGCCGACGTGGTCCGATTGCGCTGCCCCTCGTCACCCGGACGCCGTATTTCTGCTCGGGTTGTCCGCACAATGTCTCGACGAAGGTCCCCGCGGGCGCCACCGTCGGCGCGGGGATCGGCTGCCACGGCATGGTGACGCTGATGGACGCCAAACAGGTGGGCGAGGTGGCGGGCATGACCCAGATGGGCGGCGAAGGCGCCCAATGGATCGGTATGGCGCCGTTTCTGGAGCGCGATCACCTCATCCAGAACCTCGGCGACGGTACCTTCCATCACTCCGGCAGCCTCGCGATCCGTGCCGCGATCGCGGCCGGGGTCGACATCACCTACAAACTGCTCTACAACTCGGCCGTGGCCATGACCGGCGGGCAGCAGGCCGTCGGGCTGATGACGGTGCCTGCCATCTGCGAGGCCATGGTCGCCGAAGGGGTCGCACGCATCATCGTCACCACCGACGATGTCAGGAGCTATCGCAAGACGAAACTTCCTCGCGGAGTGGAAGTCTGGCATCGTGACCGGCTGATCGAAGCCCAAGACGTCCTCGCGCGCACGCGCGGTGTCACCCTGCTCGTTCACGACCAGGAATGCGCGACCGAACTGCGGCGCAAACGCAAGCGCGGGCTCGCGCCGGAGCCCGCGCAGCGAGTGGTGATCAACGAACGGGTCTGTGAGGGCTGCGGGGACTGCGGCGAGAAGTCGAACTGCCTGTCGGTCCAGCCGATCGCCACCGAGTTCGGGCGCAAGACGCGCATCGACCAGTCCTCGTGCAACAAAGATCTCTCCTGCCTGTCGGGCGATTGCCCGTCGTTCATCACCGTGGCGCCCGCGGGAAAGCGCGCCGACCGAACCCGGGCGACACTGCTCGACGCCGACGCCCTACCGGAGCCGGTGTGTGCGCTCGACGGAACCCACACCACGCGCATCACCGGAGTGGGCGGGACCGGTGTGGTCACACTGGCGCAGGTGCTCAGCACCGCCGCGGCGCTGGCCGGTCGCCATGTCCGCACCTTGGACCAGACCGGTCTCGCGCAGAAGGGGGGAGCGGTCGTCTCGGACCTCAAGATCTCCGCCGAACCGACCGACCAGGCCGGGAAGGCGGCGGCCGAGGAGTGCGATCTGTATCTCGGATGCGACATCCTGGTCGCCGCCGAGGAACGGTATCTGGCGGCGGCGAGCGCCGAACGGACCACGGCGGTGATCTCCACCAGTGAGGTCCCGACGGGGCAGATGGTCATCGACACCACCGTGGGTTTCCCTGACGTCGCGCCCATCCGGGACGCCCTGCGTTCGACGACTCGCGAGGCGATCTTCCTCGATGCCCGGCGCGCGGCAGCTGTCCTGCTCGGCGAGGACCAGTACGCCAACTTCCTGCTCGTCGGTGCGGCGGTGCAATCCGGTTCGTTGCCGCTGTTGCCCTCGGAGGTCGAGCAGGCCATCACGCTCAACGGCGTGCAGGTCGCGGCCAACGTGCAGGCGTTCCGTTACGGCCGCCTGGCCGTCGCGGACGCCGCGGTGTTCGAGGCTGCGATCGAGGGGAAGTCGCCGGTCGAGAGCACGAACCGGGAAATGCCGCAAGATGTTCGGCGATTGATCGCCGAGGTGGCATCCGATCGGACCGAGTTGACGCGGTTGGTCACCGTCCGCATCCCAGATCTCGTCGATTACCAGAGTCTCTCGTACGCAAGGGAATACGGCCGATTCATCGAGCACGTGCGGCAGCGCGAAGAGGAGCGGATTCCCGGTTCGACCGCACTCACCGAGTCGGTAGCGCGGTACCTCTACAAGCTCATGGCCTACAAGGACGAGTACGAGGTCGCCCGGCTGTCGGTCGACCCCGCCGTGCGGGCCGCGATCGAAGCGGAGTTCGGTCCCGGCGCCCGCATGTCGCACCGCCTGCACCCGCCGATCCTCCGGGCGATGGGGATGCGGAACAAGATCGAACTCGGCCCCTGGTTCCGGCCCGTGTACCGGCTGCTGACGGCCATGCGCCGGGTACGGGGCACCAGGTTCGATCCGTTCGGCATGGCCGAAGTGCGCAGGCAGGAACGCGCGTTGATCGCCGAGTACCGTGCGCTCGTCGAAGAATTGCTGGCGGAACTGCGGCCCGAAAACCACGCTCTCGCTGTCGAAATCGCCGATCTGCCGGACATGGTTCGCGGATACGAATCCATCAAACAGGCGAATATCGTTCGCTACCGCGCCCGAGCGGCTGAGCTGTTGGACACCTATCGTGCTGCCCGATCGACGGTTGGCGTCGTTTAGGACATCCGTTTTCCAATGCTGTGTGTCGGTCCTCGCTTTCGGAGGACCGGCACACAGGTGTATTTGCGGGGGAACAAAATACGTGTCTACGGCAGCCGATGACTTTCAGGTCCCTGGCAGGGACAGGCCCGTGATGATCTGTGCGGCCTCCGTGGCGTCCACGAAGCGGGCCATGCGGCCTGCCGACGCCGGGATGTACGGACGGTATTCGGCGACCGTGAGGACGTAAGTCCAGGCGTGCAGGCGGGTCGGGTGAAGCAGGGGATGGTCGGCGAACTGGTCGAGGCGTTGTTGGATCGAGGTGGTGCCGGTTTGGATGGCGATCCAGAGGGCCGCCTCGGCGTTGATGTCTCCGATCGCGCCGAGAGGGTCGATCGTGTACCAGTGGTCGGGGCCTTCGAGGATGTTCTTGGCTTGCAGGTCGGCGTGCAGGACATGACGGTCGGTGGTGGTTTCCAACAGCATGCCGAGAATGGTTTCGGCTTCGGCGAGACGGGCGGTCGCGCCGAAGGCCTTCATCGCCGGGGCGTAGCTCGGGTCGGCGAATCGTTCACGGGCCCAATCCATTCGCATGTGGGCGACGTTCGCCAGATCCTTGAGGGTCGGCGGGCCAGGTAAGTCGGCTTGGTTCAGGCGGGTGAGTAGTTCGCCGTAGTGGGCGGCGTCACCGGCGTCGTTCTCGGGCCAGGCGATGGAACCGGGCAGGATGCGGGTCATGAGGAAGACGCCGGATTCGTCGTCGTGGTCGAGAATTGTCGGCGCCGCATCGGCCGGAGCCCACCGTTGGAGCAGCTGAGCTTCGGTGTAACCGGATTCCTGGTCGACCGGGATTTTCAGTACGGCGGGGATCCCACCGGGCGTTGTGCAGTAGACGCAGCAGGACATGGCACCGTTGTCCGCGATGCTTTCCGCGACCAATCGCCACCGTCTTACGTAGGTGGCGATTCGCGCGGGCAGCGCGTCGAGCCAGGCACGGCCGTCCTCTTCGCCGCGCAGGAAGAGAATCGCCTTCTCGAGGCGTTCGGGTATGGGAGGCACGATCATGGGTGAAGTACCTCCTCGAGTAGTGCGGCGAGGGCGGCGACGTCGCCGCGATCGTTGTAGATGTGGGTTGCTATGCGGAGCAGGCACTCTCCGCTCGGCCCCGGACCGACCCAAGCTCTGATGTCGGCCTTGCTGAGTGCTGACTTGACTTCGGCCACCGTCACACCGTCAAGGATGAACGATCGCAGCCGGGGCGGAAGGTATTCGCGGCCTGCGGTCGGTCGTGCGGCGAGTGCCTCGAGTGTGGACGTCGCGTGGTCGGCGAGTTTTTCGCACTCGGTGAGGAGTCCCTTGTGCTCCCAGCCCACCCACTGCGCGACAGCGGCGCCGACGCACAGCCGGGGGACCGGGTCGAAAGTGCCCGGCCAGGAGAATCGCTCGACGAGATCCGCCGAGTCCCAGGTCAGCGAGACCTCGGCGGGCCGTATCCGGTCGACGAGTTGCTCTGTCAGCCAGAGGAATCCGACGGTCCGCTCGGCGGGCAACCACTTGTGCAGGGTGCCGAACACGGCAGCGACACCCCACGTGTCGGGTGCGATGCGGACATGACCCGGTCCGTGCGCCGCGTCGAGGATGAGATGACCACCGCGCCCGCGGGTCCACTCGGCGATCTCGGCGACGGGAAGCCGCAAGGCTGCGGACGACGAGATCAAGCTCGTCTGCAGGTAGGAAACAGGCCCGGGAACTTCGTTCTCCAGGCGGCTCAGTAGGGAAGCGGTGCCCTGAAAAGGTAGTGGGACGGCGATTTCGATGTACCGCGCACCAGCTCTGCCGGATGCCACTTGCCATGCGCGGTTGATGGACGAGTACTCGGTGTCGAGCACCACCACGGTGTCGGCCGGGGTCAGCGGGACGGACGCGATGATCGCCGCGGCACCGGATGTCGCGTTCGAGCACAGCGTCGTGTGCTCGGGCGTCAACCCGAAAGCCGTGCACACGAGCGCGGTTCGAGCGCGCAGGTCCTCGAGTAGTTCGGCTCCGAGGTGCCGCGTCGGATCTGATTCGATCCGGCGGCGGTGCTTCATGGCCGCGTCGGCCACCGTGCGGGAAGCCAGTCCGTACGAGGCGTGGTTCAGTTGGATCAGGCCGGGCGCGAGGGTGAATTCCTCGGACGCGGCCGGTTTCACGAGGCCGCCCCGGCCTCGGGCAACGCGGCGCGAAGCTGCGGCAAGCTCAGCACGTCGAATCGGAAGATCGCTTCGGCCGCGTGGGCATCATCGGGTGTCGCACCGAGTTCGGCGATGGCGAACTCGGTGGGGTTCCAGGTCCTAGGGCGACGCTCC
Organism: Nocardia sp. NPDC050793; assembly: GCF_040654065.1. Classification (NCBI taxonomy): domain Bacteria; kingdom Bacillati; phylum Actinomycetota; class Actinomycetes; order Mycobacteriales; family Nocardiaceae; genus Nocardia; species Nocardia sp. NPDC050793. The sequence goes on along the minus strand of NZ_JBFAHG010000001.1, from coordinate 1,148,329 downwards.
AGCGCATCCAGGTGTTCACCGAGCCGAGCACAGCGGTCGGGGGCGAGGAGGTCTTCGTGACAGGCGTCCCTGAGTCGTCCGAGAAACGTCTCGGGGGCGATCGAACCGTTGACTTGCGCGAGCTCGTGGATCTGCCAAGCGAGCATCGTCGCCACTCGCCCAAGCGATGGCGCCAAGCTGACGTCGAGATAGCGGGCGAAAGCTTCCGCGGCGTCGGTGTACCGGTGCTGGAGCCCGAGGACCCGGCTCGAATCCCGCAGATGTGGCGGATTTTCGCTGGCGACGCCGGACGTTCGTGACATCGCGGCCAATTCCTCCAGCAATTGCCAGGAACGGTCGAGTTCCAGGCACGCCATGGTCTTCTTGCTCAGCCAGTGCAGCGCCTCGTATTCCGCGTAGGGATGACCTGTTTCGCGAGCCGCGTCGATGGCCTCGGCCAGCCAAAGATCGGCACTTGCCGGGTCGTACGCGGCCAGATGTGCCAGACCCCGGTGTCCGAATGCGCGGGACCGGACCTCGGGTTCGGTGCTCATCGCCGCGACCCGGTCGCAGAGTTCGATGCAGAGCGGCGCGTTCTGCACAGGTCCGCACAATGCGACCTCGGCTTGCAGCATCAGCGCTTCGGACAGAATCGGGCCCGGCTCCGGATAGTCGGCGATCAATTCGTCGAGGACCCGGCTGGTTTGCTCCCAGTGGCACGTCATGCGCAGATTGCGCGCCCAGAGCAGTCGCACCTGCGCCTCCAGCGCCGGTGCGACCGTTTCGGCGCCGGCACGAGCGAGCGCGTCCGCACAAGCTTCGGTGCCTGCGACATGGTCTCCCTCTGCGGACAGACACTCCGCGAGCAGCGCCGACGCGTCGAACGATGGCAGCTGTTCCACCGCGATTCTCGCGAGGTCACGGGCTTTGGAGACGGCGCCCAAGGCGAACTGCCTGCGAGCCGCCGCCAAGGCGAGCGTCCCGGCTTTGGTGCGATTACGCGCGGCCGCGGCGACGGCGGCGGCACGAACCTGCAGTTCGTCGTCCCACTCGTCTTCGCCTTCCAAGATCTCCAGCAGCCGGGTGTGCTGGCGTCGCCAGCGTGGCGCGTTGGCGACGCCGCGATCCCGCAGGATCTGTGCGAACAGCGGATGGTGAATCACGTACCGGTCGTAGTCGCCGCGCGGCTCGGCCGGACGCACCACACCGTGCTCGGAGAACAGGACGTGCAGTCGCTCGTACACGTCGTCGATGTCCATGCGTGCCAGCCGCGCGAGATAGTCGACCTCGAAGCTGTAACCGATCAGCGCCGCGACCTCGAGCAATCGCTGATCCTCGTCGACGAGATACGACAGCCGCTCTTCCAACACCGCGGTGATCTGCCGCGGCGCGGAATCACCCGCATGGTCTCCCAGCCTGACCATCGACTCGGCGAACAGTGGATTGCCCGCGCTCAATCGAACTATCTTCGAAACGACGTGCGGTGCAACGGAATGGCTGCCTGCCGCCTGGCGTATCAACAACTCGGTGTCTGCGCTGGACAGCCGAGGGAGATCCATGACGACCGTCTCCGGCAGGTACCGGCACAGCCGGAAGACCGCGCGCTGCAACGGATGCGTCTGATCCGGTGAGCGCAGCTGATCGGGACGATAGGCGAGAACGAGGATCAACGGGCCTTTTACCCGTAGCGCGATCGTCGTCAACAGATCGACGGTGGCGGTGTCGGCCCAATGCAGGTCGTCCAAGACCATGAGCACCGGGCTGTCGGTCAGCAGATCCTCGATCAACCGCAGCAATTGGTCGAGCCTGCTGTCGATCTCGGTTTCGTCGCGACCCGACTCGGCATACGTCTGCCCGGTGCGCACACCCGCCGCCAGCAGTTGGCCTACCACCGGAACCGACTCGATCCAGTCCGGCGCGTGCTCGCGGAACGACGACACCATGCGTTCGAGCCTGCCTCGCGCGCTCGACCGCTCCGCGGACGATGTCAACGAGCGGAGGCATTCGCGGATGGCTTGGAAAGAATCCGAAGCCAGGGAGTTCAACATCGCCTGCCCGTATCCGGCCAGCAACTCCGCTTCGGCGTGCTCGGTCATCGCTCGATGGGCGAGAGTGGTCAACAGGCTCGTCTTGCCGACGCCTGCCTCACCCCGCAGTACCAGCACGGTGCTGTCGCCGGTCCGGACGGAGTGGTCGACGCGTCCTAGCAGCTGCGCGAGTTCATCGACGCGGTCGACCAACGGAGGCGGCGCAAGAAGGCGCGACAAAACTGTTCCCCTCCCACTCGTGCGGCACAAGCGACGATGAATGATACTTCACGGCAGGCGGATTCGCCGTCGAACCGGGTGTTCGAATCCGGTTAGCGGGATCTGAAATAAAGCCGGTGCAAGATCGATCGTGTTTCGAAGTTCACGGTAGGGGGAGTTTTGATGGCACTGTCGCGGCGGCGGTTCTTGGCGGCGTCGGCGGTCGGCGGGGCCGCGGCTGTGGTGGGGGCGCCGGAGGCGGGGGCGGCGGACGTGCGGGTGGTGGGGGTGGGGGATCCGGAGTATCTGTCGTTGGTCTCGCGCGGATACAACCGGCGGTTCATGGCGCAGCCGGAGCAGATCTATGTGCCGACGTCGGCCGAGGAGGTGCGGGTCGCGGTGGCGCGGGCGGTGGCGGCCGGGTCGCGGCTCGCGGTGCGATCGGGTGGGCACTGTTTCGACAACTTCGTGGACTCGGCGCAGACGCGGTCGATCGTCGATCTGGGCCGGATGAACCAGGTGCGCTGGGACGAGGAGCACCGGGCGTTCTCGGTGGACGCCGGTGCGGAACTGGGCGCGGTGTACGACGCGCTGCGTCGTTGGGGCGTAACAGTTCCGGCGGGGATCTGCCTCGGCGTCGGTATGGGCGGACATGTCAGCGGCGGCGGATACGGACCGCTATCGCGGCGGCTCGGGTTGGTCGCCGACTATCTGTACGGGGTCGAGGTCGTCACGGTCGACGCCGAAGGTGCGGCCGAGGTCGTGGTGGCGACCAAGGACGGGCCGGACGTGGATCTGTGGTGGGCGCACACCGGCGGCGGCGGAGGCAATTTCGGTGTGGTGACGCGGTTTCTGCTGCGGGCGCCGCAGTCGGACGGCGCTGACCCGGCGACCGCGCTGCCGAAACCGCCTGGCGCGATGCTGAATTCGCGGGTGATCCTGCCGATGATGAGCGAAGCGTCGTTCGTGCGGTTGCTGGGTAATTATCTGGCGTTCTTCGAGCGGCACAGCGCGCCGGACAACCGGTTCGCGGGACTATACGCACCGTTGAGCTTTCGGACGGTCGGTACCGCGTTCGCGCAGTTGCTCGTCCTGCTCGATGCCGATTCCCCCGACGCACGAGCGCAATTCGACGAGTTCCTCGGCGCGGTACTGGACGGTGTCGACGCCGTTCCGGTGGTGCAGCCGGTTACGCAGCTGTCCTACGCGGATACGGTGGCGCAGGTGTATTACCCGAAGGGCCCGCTGCCGCCTCGGGTCAAGGTGAAGGCCGGTTATCTGCGGCGCGTGTACTCCGAGGATCAGCTGCGGGTCTGCTATCGATACCTGACCGATCTCGCGGTGCTCGGCGAGACGGAGGTCGAGTTCCTGCCCTTCGGCGGTGCCATCAATGCCGTCGCGCCGGACGCCACGGCCATCCCGGCGCGGAATTCCTTCGCGCAGATGCTCATTCACGCGGCGTGGCGACTACCCGAAGGCGACGAGCAACACCTGCGGTGGGCGCGCGAGCTGTTCCGCGATGTGTACGCGGCGAGCGGCGGAGTGCCGGTTCCCAACGCGGACAACGGCGGTAGCTACATCAACTACCCCGATCCGGATCTGGCCGACCCGCACTGGAACACCTCCGGCCTGCCGTGGCACCGCTTCTACTACGGCGACAACTACCCGAAACTGCTGCGCGTCAAGCAGCAGTGGGATCCGCGCAACGTCTTCCAGCACGCTTTGTCGATCGGTCGGCCGGACTGGTAGCCAACCCGGCAGGCGTTCAGGTGAGCGCGACCACCCGGCACGGCCCGCCGGTCCCGCCGAGATGCTTGGGCGCACCGATCACCACGGTCGCCCCCGACGCGGGCGCCGCACCGAGATTCGCGAGCATCTCCACCCCGTAGCGGCCGGCACCCAGGATCGCCGTGTGCGCGCCCTGATCGCGGCTGAGCGCGTGGTCCAGGCTCAGCGTGTCCACCCCGACGCCGACGACCCCGCACCGATGCACCAGGTACCCGGCGGCGTCGGGGGAGACGCCCGGGGCGTGTGGCAAGCCCTCGGCGTCGAGATTGAGGAAGGCCGCGGCGTCAGCGATGTGGCGCTCCCATCCGGAATGCACGGCGACGAAGGCGCGCTCGGGGATGCGGCCGTGTTCGGTCTGCCAGTTCTCGATGTCGTCGAGGGTGAGCGCCGCGTCGGGGTCGCTTTCGGCCCGCGCGCTGATGTCGATGACCACCAGTGGCGCAACGAGATCCGCGACCGCGAGCGCGTCGGTGGTGGCGCCGCCGGGCAGGCGATGCGCGGGCGCGTCGAGGTGGGTGCCCGAGTGTTCCCAGTAGGCGAGCGCGTTCTGGCCGAAGCCGCCGATGGCGTGCCAGGCGACCGGGACCGTCGTGAACGGCGGGGTGCCCGGCCAAGTCGGCAGGCCAGGGCTGAGGGTGTGGGTCAGGTCGAGAACGCCGCGTGCCGCCGGGACGGCGCGCGCGGACGGCGCGGCCGCGGCGAGAGCGGTGAGGCTCGCGGCGGCGAAGAGCGCGCGGCGGCTGGGGCGGGCGGCGTTCTCGTGGGCGAGCCGGACGATTCGGGGTGCGCACATGTCAGCGATTCCGGTACTGCGGCATGGTGGGCTCTCACTGTCGGCGCGGTCGGGTCGGATAAGGAAGCAGCGGCCTGCGGCGGCTGCGAGCCCGACTACCCCGAGCGAAGATAACCGGTGCCGGTCGCCGCGACCTCGATACCTGGCGAATATCACTGTGACTGGGCAGAATCGCGCGGGTGATCGCCGACCGCCGTTCCCGCGCCGTCGCGTCGCTGCGGGGACTCACCGTCGGCGACGCGTTCGGCGGCTGCTTCTTCGTCCCCGGCAACCTGCCCGCGCTGCGGGCGCGTGTACTGCCGCCCGACCCGTGGTGGTGGACCGACGACACCGAGATGGCCTGTTCGGTCGTCGCTGTTCTGCACCGCGACGGACGCGTCGACCAAGACGTGCTCGCCGCGTCCTTCGCGGAGCATCACGACTTCGACCGCGGCTACGGCCCGAGCGCCAATCGGATGCTCCGGCTCATCCGGCAGGAGGGCGGGGACTGGCGCGAGCTGGCGACGGAGGCGTTCGGCGGCAAGGGTTCCTGGGGCAATGGCGCGGCCATGCGCGTTGCCCCGCTGGGCGCGTACTTCGCGGAGGATCTGGACCGGGTGATCGCCGAGTCCGCCGCGTCGGCCGAGATCACCCATGCCCATCCCGAGGGTGTCGCGGGCGCGATCGCGGTGGCGCTCGGTGCGGCGCTCACGTCACTGCGCGGTGCCGATCTGCTCGACGCGATCGCCTCGCGCACCCCGGCGGGCGCGGTGCGCGACGGAATCACCGCGGCGCGTGGCCTGCTCGACGCCGATCCCGACGCCGCGGCCATTGCGCTCGGCAACGGACGCGAGGTCTCGGCGCCCGACACCGTCCCGTTCTGCCTGTGGATCGCCGCACGGTTCGACGACTTCGCCGAGGCGTGCTGGGCGACCGCGAGTGTCGGCGGTGACGTGGACACGACGTGCGCCATCGTCGGCGGCATTCTCGGCGCGCGCGACGCCGCGATCCCGGACGAATGGCTGCGGCGGTGCGAAGAACTGCCGGACTGGGCGGGTATCACGTTAGGCGGGACCGTGCTGCGGCACGGGCAGTAATTACTGCCTGGCAATCCATCGGGCGATGCCGATCACACGCCACCCGTCGAACACCGGCGCGCAGGTCGGTATAGTCGCCGCGGATGAGTAGTTCCGCCGCCTGTGATGTGCCGATGTCGTCGACCCGCCGGTTCGGGCGTGTGGTCTGGCTTGTGCCTGCGCTACTCGTCGCGTTCACGACACTGTGTCTGATGCAGCCGCTCTGGCCGTTCAAGGAGATCACCGGCGGATTCATCGACCTTCAGGTCTATCGCCTCGGTGTCGAGACGCTGCGCCACGGCGGCGACATGTACGGGCAACTGCCGCAGACAACCATCGGCATCGGACTGCCCTTCATCTATCCGCCGTTCGCCGCCCTGGTGCTCGCGCCGTTCGCGCTGCTGCCATGGGACATCGCGGCGTTCTCCTTCTTCGTCACCTCGGTGGCGGCGCTGACCTTGACGCTCTACCTGGTCGCGCGGCGAATCTGGCCGGGCGAGAACGCCCGCCGGGTCGCGCTGTTCGCCACCGCGTGCGCGGCGCCGCTCGCCATGCTGCTGGAACCGACCCAGGCGACCTTGGATTTCGGGCAGGTCAACCTGCTGCTGATGGCCCTGGTCGCGGCCGACTGCTTGACAGAGAAGCCGAAGTGGCGGCGCGGCATGCTGATCGGCATCGCCGCGGCGATCAAGCTCACGCCCGCCGCGTTCGTCCTGTTCTTCCTGGTTCGCCGGGATTACAAGTCGGCGATCACCGCCGCGGCCACCGGCGCCGCCGCGACCGCGATCAGCTTCGTCGCGCTGCCGAGCACCTCGGTGAAGTACTGGTTCGGCGGGCTCGGCAATGTGGACGGCCTGAGCGGTTCGGCCTTCCACACCAACCAGTCGATTCAGGCGGTGCTCGCCCGGCTGCGCGTGCCCGAACCCGCGTTCACGATCGTCTGGCTGCTTGCGGGCGCGGCGTTGCTCGCGCTGGTCGTGCTCGCGATGCGGCGGGCGGCCGACGCGCCCGCGCTCGCGCTGGCCGTCAACGCGGTCTTCACCCTGCTCGTCTCGCCGATTTCGTGGTCGCACCACTGGATCTGGATCGCGCCCGCGCTGTTCGCCATGTTCGGCTACGCCATTCGGCTGCCGCTGCGGCGGGCGCTCGGCTGGTACGCGGTGCTCGCCGCGACCGGCGCGGTGTTCGTCTACGGGCCGCAGAACTGGCTACCCAACGGCGAACAGCGCGAGTCGCTGTGGACGCCGTGGCAGCACGTGATCGGCAATACCTACGTGTGGCTCAGCGTGCTGCTGGTGGTGTTGTTCCTGGCGACGTCTCGGCGCACTTCGCCCGCCGCCGAGCCGGAGCCCGTCCCTGCGCAAGCGCCGCAGCCGGTTTCGTGAACGATCACCCGATCTCCCGCTGCTCGCGGATGCCGGTCACCGATGCGGTGGTGGGGCGAACGAAATTTGGCGCTGCCTACCGCCCGGTGTAGAGGAGCCGGGCGGGGCAGCCGCGATTGATTCAACGGTGCGTTCCTGAGCCGAGAGCACCCGGTTCTCTGTGATTCCACTGAGAATCGGCCGCTCAGGCAAGTGCGGCCAGCCATCGCCGCGATCAGCGGGTTCCCGCCACGGCGTCGATCTCGTCCGGCCAGTGCTGCGCCCACGGCCTCGCCTTCTCGAGTTGGGCCGCGACGCGCAGGATACCGAGTTCGTCGTCGGGTCGTCCGATCAACTGGACGCTGAGCGGCAGTCCGGAGTCCGACCAGCCCGCGGGGATCGCGGCGGCCGGATTGCCGCACACGTTCCACAGCGCGGTGTAGGCGGTCATCGGCATGCTGCGCAGTATCGCGTGCACCGCGCCCGTGCCGTCGAGCCTGCCGACCGGCGGCGGCAGGTGCGGGAGGGTCGGGGTGAGCACTAGATCGTAACGTTCGAAGACGCGGTTGACCCGCGCGGCGATCCGTTCGCCGTGGCGTTCGGCCCAACGCTGGACCGCTTCCGGCGCGAGCAGGCGCGCGGCGGCCGAGAGCGTCTTGGTGCGCTGCTCGAGCAGGTCGGGGCGGTCGACCCGCTCGGCCTCCGCTCTGATGCCGCCGAGAAACTGCGGGAAGAACGCCGGGGTGGCCTCGGGGTGGTCGGGCTCGAATTCTTCGACCTCGTGGCCGAGTTCGGTAAGCGTGTCGGCCATCGAGCGCAGCGCGGCGGCGCACTCGGGCGTCAGCCGGGTCAGCGGCACGGCGGGGCGCGACGACACCGCGATCCGCAGCGGACGCACCGGCTCGAGCGCCGTGAACGGGGTCGTCGGCGCCGGCGCGTGCCAGCGGTCCCCGGCGCGGCTGCCGCTGATGACGTCGTAGAGCAGCGCGCTGTCGGCGACCGAACGGGTGAGCACGCCGAGCGTGCCAAGCGCCCGCCACAGATCGCCGTTGGGCACGGTGCTCACCCGGCCCCGCCGCGGCTTCAGGCCGAACAATCCGCAGCATGCGGCCGGGATCCGGATCGAACCGCCGCCGTCGCCGCCGGTGGCCGCCGCGACGACGCCCGCCGCGACCGCCGCCGCCGATCCGCCGCTGGAACCGCCCGTGCTGCGCGTGACGTCCCAGGGGTTGCGCGTGTAGCCGTGCGCCGCCGACTCGGTGAACGGCCAGGTGCCGAATTCCGGCATCGCCGTCTTGCCGACGATGATCGCGCCCGCCGCGCGCAGCCGGCGCACGATCTCCGAGTCGGTCGCGGCCGGTGTTGTCACCGCCGCGCCGCCGTAGGTGGTGCGGACGCCAGCGACGTCGACCTCGTCCTTGATGGCGATCGGCACGCCGTGCAGCGGGCCGAGCGGGCGCCCTGCCGCTCGCGCTTCGTCGTGGGCGCGGGCCTGCTCCAGCGCCTTGTCGGCGAGCACCGTCGTGAATGCGTTGAGTCGTGGTTGCAGGCGATCGATGCGCGCGAGGGTCTGCTCGGTGAGTTCGACCGCCGAGATCAGGCCGGTACGGACGGCTTCGGCCTGACCGAGCACGCCGGTGTACCGCGGTCGGTCGCCGGGCTGCTCGCTCATGATTCGCTCACCGACTCCCTCTCGTAGGCGCGGCCAGGTGGACGCGCGTTCAGTTGTCCGAATTACATGCCGCACGGTGGGACGTGTCAAGGGCGGCAACGGACGACGCTTCGGTCTGGCGCCGATCACTACCGCGTGTACCGCACCGGCGAGGGCCGCGATCGGCTCGGCGGCGAACCGCTGCCGGAGATCACCGTGCACCGAGCCGACGGGCCGGGCACGCTGCACGTCTGTGCTGCGGATCAGGGTGCGCGGGATCCGTCCGCCGCGCACCTGTCCGGCGGGTTGCGGCTGCCCGCTAGCGTGCCGGGCCCCCGATCCCCGCGCCTGGTCCAAGACCAGCGGCGGCGGCGTGTTCGCGAATCCGGACAACAACTATTTGGCCTCGCGCGCCGCGAGCCGGACAGGTCGCGGTCGTCCGCGCGCAGCTGCCGACCATCCCCGCGACCTCCGGCGGCCAGGCGACGATGGCTCCTGCGCAGCTGCCGTACTGGTCGATGTGCGCGAACGAGCTTGTCAGCACCCGTGTTTCGGCCTGGGTCATCGACGACGAGACGCCCGGACGAGCGGGACTGGTCACCGTCGTGGTCTCCGACCCGGCTGACAGGCCCGCTGACTCCACCCGCGACTGCGGCGTCGCATGTCTGCCGACCGCCGGACTCGATACCACGGTGCCGATGCGGAACATGCTGCCCGACAAGGAGTTCGCGCACTCCGTTCAGCGCGCGCCCGAAGGCGACCCGGCCGCGGGCATGGGACCCTACTCCCGCGTACCGACCTCATGGTGACCACGGAGTTCGAGGCGACCGGCTGCGATCGCTGAAATACGGCGATGAAATATGCTGCCCCGCAATGTTTCCGGTTGGAACGCGGTACGATCTGGACGGCGTTCTCGAACCGTCGCTGACATTCGAAGAGGGGTACGGCTGTGAGCATGATTCTCGCTGCGGCACATGACATGTACGGCACAGTTGTGGCCCAGGTCGGCAATCCGACCCCGGAGGCCCCGCCCATCTCGGACAAGATCCTCCAAATGGTCCGCTACCTCACCTGGTTCGTGCTGCTCTCCGGCATCGCCGCCATCACCTACGCGGGCGGCCGGTTCGCCTGGGAGAAGTGGACCGGCGGCGGCCTCCAGTCGCCGAAGATGGTCGCCGGAGCCATGCTCGGCGGCGCCGTCGCCACCAGCGCGGGCACCATCATGAACGCGGTCGTCGGCTGAGTTCGGGTCCGGCGCGCCTCAGACGGCGCGCCACTTGATCGAGCAGCCCATGCTCGGCCGCTGCGGTTCCGGTACCGTTTCGCCCGCTAGCACCGCCGCGAGCGCGGCGCGCAGTTCGCCGCCGGTGACGGGTTTGTTATTGCCCGGGGTGGATTCGTCGAACGCGCCGCGGTACGCCAAGGCGAGACGGGCGTCGTAGAGGAAGAAGTCCGGGGTGCAGGCCGCGCCGAACACGCGCCCCACCGACTGCGTCTCGTCGATGAGGTACGGGAACGACCAGCGCGCCCGTTTCGCTTGTGCCCGAAGCCCTTCCGGCTTGTCGTCGGGGTAGGCGTCCGCGTCGTTGGTGCAGATCGCCAGCGCGGGCACGTTCGAAGCGGCGATCACCGCGCCGAGCTCGTTCTCGATGTGGCGCACATACGGGCAGTGATTGCAGGCGAAGACGACCAGCAGTCCCGGACCGTTCGCGTAATCGGACAGACGGTGGATCCGGCCGTCCAGATCGGGCAGGGCGAACTCCGGTGCGGGTGTGCCAAGCGGGACCATCAGGGATTCGAGAGCCATATCTGCCTCCGTCCGGTTCTCTTCGAGGGTAACGGGCGACGTGGGTCCCCGCTGCCGGATGGAGTTCGTGGACAGGTCCCTCCCCGCCGGAGGGCGGAGATCCGCCTAGCTCGTGAGATCGCCCGGATCGGTGTTCGCGCCGCACAGCACGACGCACACCCGCTCTCCGGGCGCGGGACGGTAGCCGCCGCCGGTCAGCGCGGCCATCGCGGTCGCGGCGGCGTGTTCGACCGCCAACCGGTGCTCCGCCCACAGGGCGCGGCGGGTCGCGACGATCTCCTCGTCCGAGACGAGCACCGACACCGAGTCCGACGCGCGCGCCGCGCCGAGGGCCAGCTCGGTGACGCGACGCGCGCCGAGAGCGTCGGCGGCCACCGAGTCGACCGCCACGTCTACGGGTGCGCCCGCCGCGAGCGCGGCGTGCAGTGCCCGGCAATTGCGTGGTTCCGCGGCCACCACTCGGACGCCGTAGTGAGCCGCGGCGGTCGCGATTCCGGCGAACAGGCCGCCGCCGCCCACCGCGACGACGACGGTGTCGAGGCGGGGCAGCTGCCGACGGATCTCGGTCAGCAGGGTGCCAGCGCCCGCGGCGATCAGCGGGTTGTCGTAGGCGTGCGAGAGCAGCGCGCCGCTGGACTCGGCGAAGGTGTGGCAGGCCGCGAGCGCGTCGGCGTACTGCTCGCCGACCAGCCGGACGTCGGCGCCGTAGCCGTGCAGCTTGTCGATCTTCACCGGCGGTGCGGTGGCGGGCAGGAACACCGTGGCAGGCACGTGCTGACTGCGCGCCGCCCAGGCGCAGGCCATGCCCGCGTTGCCCCCGGAGGCGATGGTGACGCCGCGCTCGGGCAGGCTGCCCGCCTCGCGGTGCGCCTGGAGGAAATTCTGCGCGCCACGCGCCTTGAACGACCCGGTGTGCTGGAGGAATTCCAGGGCCAACCAGAGCTGTGGCGATCCGTCGTCCGACTGGTCGGCAGGGGCGATCGTGACAGGTCGCACGCGGCCCGCGATGCGCTCGGCGGCGGCCTTGATGTCCGCGTAACTCAGTTCCATCGGGCTCCGCTCGGGTCCATCGAACGCCCTTCTAGTGCGCTCACCGTCCGAACGCGATCATAGCCAGTCCCGCTCGCGGCGGCGCCCGGCTCGAATTCCGGCCGCACCACATTCGATTTGCCAATCGATTGCGCAAATGCGGCGCGGATTACCGGGTAGGCGTGGGAGAAGCTGTCATGCTCTGTTCGTTCGCTGATCCGGCCCGCTGCCTCGCGCACGGGATGAAGAGAGGTCGATCTGTGAAATCGAGTTGGATAGCGGCGCTCGCGCTGGTGGCTGTCGCGGTGCCGGGCTGTTCCGCTGAAGAATCGGTCGATACCGCCGCTACCTCGTCCGCCCCTCCCGCGCATACGGCCGGTGCGACAACGACCGCGTCGAAGGACACCGATCCCGCAGGCGGCATCCGCATCCCGCTCGGCGAGACGAGAAAAGTTCCGATTCCCGCGGACGCGATCATGGAAATCACGGTTCTCGCCGAATGGGGCGCCGCCGTAAACACGGTGCGCTGCACGGTAACCGACAGCAATGGCAGGAACGAGGATCTGCGTTCCTCGGAGCCGAAGAAACAGGAGCACATCGCGGGCAAGAAGTGGATCACGCTGTGGGCCTTCTCCTCGCCGCCCGCCACCGAGGTCACCGTCGGCTGCCAGGATGCGGGCAATGTGGTCACCGACGCGCAGCTGCGCTACATCCGCGTCGTCCCGCGCGGTCTGAAGCCGAGCTGAGTCACCGTCGCGGCGCGGGACGCGACGGTGGCGCTCGCGCTACTTGCCGTGGGCGCGCAGCTGATAGAGACCCTTGGTCACCGCGACGGTGTTGCCGTCGGCATCGGTGACGACGGCCTCCAGGGTGAAGTCCGACTTGCCGCGTTCGGCCGCCTCGGCCTCGATCCGCGCGATCTCCTCCTCCGGCAGCGTGGCCTCGGCCCGCAGCTGCGATTTCGCCATGCCGACGAACTTGATCTCGAAACCCTTCACCAGCGGGTAGTAGGCGGAATTGTCGAAGGTCGCCACGGCGATGGCGCCGCCGAGCACCTCGGCGACGGTGAACTGCACGCCGGCGTAGATCACCCCGAAGTGATTGCCGTTGCCCTCCAGCGGCACCGTGGTCGCGGCGAATCCGCGGCGCACCTCGACCGCCTGGACGCCCATCTTGGCGGCCGCGGGGATGGTGAACTCCAGGGCGCCGTTGATGATGTCGACGAACGGAGGGGCATCGTCGGAGCTGTTGTCGGCCATGGGGACCGAGTCCTTTCGCGCGTGCGGTCCGGCGCGCCATCGTCCGCGCGGGATCCGCGCTCCCTGCCCGCGGACCTCGTCGTCCTTGATTCACCGGTCCCGTCCTCGACGAGGGCGGGCGCCCTCAGATTAGGAAACGGGAGCTGCGCTGCGCAATCGGCGGCGGTGAGGTCGCGGCGCTGCCGGTCGACGGCGGTGAGCTCGCGGCGCTGCTGGTAGGCGGCGGTGAGGTCGACGGTGAGTTTCGGCGGCGATCGCTGTCGGTGCGCCTGGGTAGCCTCCCAACCGTGGGTGACGACCTGATCGGCTACCGCGAGCGGCCCTCACGATTGCGCGGCGCCGTGGTGTGGACGCGGACCGTGACGCGTATCGAGGAACCGCTGCCGGTCCTGCCGGACGGCTGCATGGACCTGCTGTGGCGGGACGGCACGCTGCTCGTCGCGGGCCCGGATACCACCGCGCATCCCGCGGGCGCTCCGACGGCGACGCGGTACACGGGCGTGCGGTTCTTTCCCGGAACGGCCCCCGCGCTGCTCGGCGTGCCGGCACACGAATTGCGGGACCGGCGAGTCGAATTGGCGGACCTATGGCCCGCGGCGACCGTGCGCGAGCTGGCGGGCCGAGTCGAGAACGCGCCCGACCCGGCCGCCGCGCTGGAGGCGATCGCGCTGCGCAGGGCCGCCGAGACCGGACCGCCCGACCCTGTGCTGCACCGGATCGTCGCGGCGCTGCACGCGGGCCGGTCGGTGGCCGCGACGGCCGACGCCGCCGGACTCGGCGCCAGGCTGCTGCACCGCCGATCGCTGGCCGCCTTCGGTTACGGACCCAAGATGCTGGCCCGCCTCCTGCGTCTACAGCGAGCCTTGGCCGTGGCACGCACGGGCACGCCGCCCGCCGACACCGCGATCGCCGCTGGTTACGCGGATCAGGCCCACTTCGCGCGCGATATGCGAAAGCTGGCCGGAATGCCGCTCGGCGAATGGCTGGCCCGCCGCGGACGAGACCGGCCGAGCGGCGCGTAAGCGGGCCACACCCGGACGGGATCTCAGCTCAGCGGCGCGTACAGGTCGATGCCGTTGCCGTCGGGATCGTTGATCACGGCGTAGCGCTGACCCCACGGCGCGTCCCACGGCTTCAGCTCGCCCCGGTAGCCGGCCGAGGTGAGATCGGCGTAGACCGAATCGACCTCGGCGCCGTCGGCGCAGCGGAAGGCGAGGCCGATGCGGCCCGCGCTGCTCGGCGGCTCCCATTCGGCGTGGAAGGAGCGCACGACGTCCTCGGTGTCGAGTGCGAGCCGCATCCCGCCCGCGAGCTGGGCTTCCACGTGCGGCTGGGTTTCCGCGCCGGCCGGGAACTCCAGGCCGAGGCGGCGATAGAAGTCCAGCGAGGCGGCCATGTTCGAGGTGACGATGCCGATGAAGTCGAGTTGCGGAGTCATATCGGCAGCGTAAGGGCGTGCGGCGGTCCGGTCTTGAACGAATCGGACGTCAGTGGGTCCGCGCGGGCACCAGTTCGGCGATGAGGTTCTCGACCAGGATGCGGATCCGGTCGCGGATGGTGCGGACCACCTCGATCGTCTGGTCGGTCGGGTCGGGCAGCACCCAGTCGCGGTAGCTGATGCCGGGGAAGAACGGGCAGGCGTCGCCGCAGCCCATGGTGATCACCACGTCGGAGACGCCGACGGCCTCGTCGGTCAGCTTGCGCGGCGTCTTGTCGGAGATATCGATGCCGACCTCCGCCATGGCCGCGACCGCGACCGGATTCAGGGTCGCCGCGGGGACGCTGCCCGCGGACCGTGCCTCGATGCGGTCACCGGCGAGGGCGGTGAGAAACCCGGCGGCCATCGGGGATCTGCCTGCGTTGTGCACGCAGACGAACAGCACACTGGGCTTGTGGGCCATCGGGCCGCCTTTCGGGTGGTGCGATGCTGGGTGGTGGCCGGACCGGTCCGACGGTGCGGTGCGGTCCCGGTGCGTGCCGTCCGGAAGGGTTGGGCCGAAACGCTGTCGTAGCGTAAGGGATACGGGCGATCGGTCGCCGAGGATGGGGGACCTCTCGCGGTCGTACCCGACCGATCTTCGCACGGCGCCGCGGTGTTTGCGCTGCTAGAGGCGTCGGGACGCGAAAGTCGTTGTTGTGCCGAAGGTCTATATCCGGACAGAACGGACCGGTTGGTCGCGAAAGTCGTGTGCGGCGCCGAACGCACGACGAGAACGCTTGCCGTGCTTGATGACTGGGTTGCGGCGCAGGAACGCGAAACCGCCGCGACACCCGAGGATGTCGCGGCGGCGGGTCGTGGTGCGGGGTCAGATCGGGCGCAGGTCGATCACCTTGCGCAGCCGCGCCCGGTCGCGTTCGAGCCGCCGCGCCTCGTAGGCGATGGGGAAGTAGCGCACCCGTTCGGGAAGGAGGGGAACGGTCCGCGCGATCAACCAGCCCAGCGCCCGCAGCTTGCGCTCGTCGGCGGCGGTCCAGGTGAGGCCGAGCTTGCGCCGTGCGGCCTCCGGCGTGGTGCCGACGGTGACGAAGTACTGCATCCGTCCGATCGGCGCGACCGCGGCGCGCCACAGCGGCGTGAGGACCCGCGGCAGCTGCTTCGGCGGCGCGACCGAGCGGATCACCCGCAGGTAGTCGTGCGCGGTGCTGGTCTCGTGCAGATGGTTCTCGACCATGTCGGCGAAGAACTTCTCGAAGGCGGCGTAGTTCTCCGGAATCTCCTTGGGCGCCACCGAGAAGTTGCGCATCAGCTGCAACGTCTCCAGGTAGTACGCCTCCTTCTCGGCGTAGGTGAGCGGGCGGCGGGCAAAATACTCGGCGCTCTCGGTGAAGGCGAAGGTTCCGGTGTGCAGCACCCAGGCCCACGGCCCTGACGCGAGCGCCTTGTGCCGCACGCCCGCGGCGTCGGTGGTGTTCAGCGAGGCGTGCATCGAGCGAAGCCGGTCGGCCTCGGCGAGCGCCTCCTCGCCGCCGTAGACCCACATCATCACCGAGGAGAGGCTGCGCACCGCGCGGCCCATGGGGTCGGTGCGGAAGCTGGAGTGCTCGTCGACGACGGCGGAGATGGTCGGCTCCATGGTTTGCAGGAGGAAGGCGGAACCCGCCGTCAGCGAGAACGTGACGAGGCCGGTCTCGTCCCACATCCGGGTGCCCGGCGCGAAGGGGCGGCGCGGAGGCAGTTCCCGCGCGGTGGTCTCGAGTGCGGCGGACGCGGTCATTGTGCGATCTCCTTTGATCGACCCAATTCAGAACGATGAGATGATTAGCATACCAATCTCTCATTCTCTTGTCGTGGGGATGGTCTGTGGTGGCCCGTCCCGCGCCGCGCGACCTACGCTGGCTGCCATGGCGACGGAGCGGACGGGGCGGGTATGACGGGGCAGTGGCGCGAGCGCGCAGGCCGGATCGGCGTGCTCACCGGCGCGGGCATCTCCACCGACTCGGGCATCCCCGACTTCCGCGGGCCGCGCGGGGTGTGGACGAAAGACCCCATCGCCGAACTGCTCTCGACCTACGACAACTACCTGGCCGACCCGGACCTGCGGGAACGCGCGTGGCTGGCCCGACGCGACAACCCGGCCTGGCAGGCGACGCCGAACGCCGCGCACAAGGCGCTCGTCGAGCTCGCGCGCGCGGGTCGTGCGGTCACGATCATCACCCAGAACATCGACCGGCTGCACCAGCGCGCGGGCTCGCCGCCGGAGCGGGTCATCGAGATTCACGGCAACATGTTCGAGGTCGTCTGCGTGGAATGCGCTTTCGAGACCAGCGTGGCCGCCACCCTGGAGCGGGTCGCCGCGGGCGAGCCCGATCCGCCCTGCCCCGAATGTGGCGGCATCCTCAAGGCCGCGACGATCATGTTCGGCCAGCTGATGGATCAGCGCACCCTCGCCAAGGCCGCGATCACCGCCGAGGCCAGCGACATCTTCCTGGCCATCGGCACCTCGCTGCAGGTCGAACCGGCCGCATCGATGTGCGCCGTCGCCGTCCGCGCTGGCGCCGACCTGATCATCGTCAACGCCGAACCGACCCCCTACGACGACATCGCCACCGAAGTGATCCGCGAACCCATCGCCACCGCCGTCCCCCGCCTCGTCGCCGAAATCCTCAGCGCCTGACCACCATCGGCGCCGTTGCCCGCGACCTGCTCAGCCGATTGTGCCGAGGACGCGGTCCAGGTAGGGGTTGGCGAAGCGGCCCTTGGGGTCGAAGCGGCGGCGGACCTCGGTGAAGCGGTCCCAGTCCGGGTAGCGCTCGCGCAGGGTGTCGGCGTTCTGGAAGTGGCGCTTGCCCCAGTGCGGGCGGCCCTGGTAGCGGTCGAAGATCTCTTCGCAGGCGCGGAAGTACGGCTCCCACTCCATGCCGCGGTACTGGTGCACGGCGATGTAGCAGGTGTCGCGGCCGCCCGCGGGGGAGAGGAAGGCGTCGTCGGGCGCGACCCAGCGCACCTCGATCGGCATGGGCGTCCGGAAGCGCGCCGACACCTCTTTGATCTCCCTGATGGCCGCGGCCGAATGTTCGCGCGGGATGGCGTATTCCATCTCGTTGAAGCGAAACAGCCTGGGGGAGGAGAACACCCGGTAGGACCGGTCGACCTGGCGGCGGTAGCTGCCCGCGTAGGCGGCGCCGCGATGGATCCACGGGATGACCGCGGGCTGCCGCTTGGCGAGGCGGCACAGCGCGTCGAAGGTGTAGTTGGACATCAGGATGTCGGTGAACCAGTCCAACATCTTGCCGCGCGGCTGTTCCGGCAGATCGACGCGGTTGTTGCGCTTGGTCATCGCCAGCGGGCTGTGCGCGAACATGTAGAACTCGAAGTGCTCGTTGCCGTCGACGTAGGAATCCAGGTCGGCGAGCACCTCCTCCACCGGCACCGGCCGTTCGACGCCTTCGAGTACGAACGAGGGCACCAGTTGCAGGGTGACCGCCGTGACCACGCCGAGCGCGCCCACGCTGACCCGCGCCGCCCGCCAGCCCTCGGGGTCGTTCTCGGCGTCGAGTTCGACCCGGCTGCCGTCGGCGAGCATCAGCTCGACCGAATGCAGTGCGGCGGAGATGTTCTGCAGGGTCGCGCCCGTGCCGTGCGTGCCGGTCGCGGTCGCGCCTGCGACGGTCTGCACATCGATGTCGCCGAGGTTGGGGAAGGCCAGCCCGGCGGCGTGCAGGGCCGCGCTTGCCGCGTTGAGGGTGATGCCCGCCTCGACTCGCGCCCGGCCGGTCGCGGCGTCGAGCTCGAGGACGCGGTTCATCCGCGAGAGGTTCAGCAGCGTGCCGTCGGTGAGAACGGTGTCGGTGAAGGAGTGCCCGGCGCCCGCGACCCGGACGCTCTGCCCGCGGTCCGCCGCGCTGGCGAGCAGTTCGGCGAGTTCCTCGTGGTTGCGCGGGGACGCGATGGTCGCCGGTGTGCAGTGTTGATCCCCGGCCCAGTTCACCCACGAGTTGGTCATGTGTCCAACTTTAAGCCATGTGATGTGACGCGCGCTACCCGCGCTCGACTTTTCGATTACCGGCGGCGGCCAAGGCAGGTGTGCGCCTTGGCCGTTTCGACTTCTTCGTCGTTCAGCGGCGCGACCAGCAGCGGCATGCGCGGGACGGAGTCGGAGCGCACCCCGTTCAGCATGATGGCCGCATAACGTTGCCAGACATCGGGATTGACGGGCTTGGCGAACTCGGCCAGCGCGTCGACCATGTGGATCAGTGCGAAGAAATCGCTCGGCTCGATCTCGGGCTGCAAGGTTCCCGCGTCGCGGGCGCGGTCGATGACGGCCGCGACGGTCGGCTTGATGCGATCGCGCAGCGCGGCGAACCGCCCCGGATCCTCCTCGAGCTCGAGCATGACCTCACTGAAGCCGCGATTGTTCGCCAGATGCCTGCAGGCGTACTCGAAGAACTGGACGAGCCCGAGCCATGGATCGGGGTGCTGGGCCGCCTCCTCGGCCGCCACGGCGAACTCGCCGATATGCTGCTCGAAGACCTCGGCGATCAGCTCCTTCTTGTTGGCGAATCGTCGGTACACGGTCCCCACGCCGACGCCCGCTTTCTCCGCGACGTCGTCGAGGGTGATCTCGAGTCCGTGCTCGGCGAACAACTCGCGCGCCGCGGCGACGATGCGCTGCTGATTGCGCGCGGCGTCGGCACGCAGGCGCCGAGGTGGAGCGGGGGCCGTGGCGTGATTCACATCCCCATGCTAGCAAGAATCGGGATTAAGCGGAGGCGTTCCCTCCGTTAACGTGGTAGCTTCTACCGGTAAGTGGAGATGGCATCTCCGCATCGATACTTCGGACTTCGAGGGGACCTATGACTACCGCGATCGATCGTGGGGCGCCAGCCCCCGAGAAAGCCGAGCGCCGCGGCTCACACGCGCTGCGCTGGTGGGTGCTCGCCGTGCTCGGCGTGGCACAGCTGATGGTGGTGCTCGACGCCACCGTGGTGAACATCGCACTTCCCGCCGCCCAGCAGGACCTCGGCTTCAGCGACGCCGACCGCCAGTGGGTGATCACCGGCTACGCGCTGGCCTTCGGCAGCCTGCTGTTGCTCGGCGGACGCCTGAGCGACCTGTTCGGCCGCCGCAACACCTTCATCGTCGGGCTGGTCGGCTTCGCCGCCGCCTCGGCCATCGGCGGCGCCGCGCCCAACTTCGAGGTGCTGGTCGCGGCTCGCGTCGGCCAGGGCGTGTTCGGCGCGCTGCTCGCACCCGCCGCGCTGTCGCTGTTGACCGTCACCTTCACCGAACCGTCCGAGCGGGCCAAGGCTTTCGGCATCTTCGGCGCGGTCGCCGGTACCGGCGGCGCGATCGGCCTGCTGCTCGGCGGCGCGCTCACCGAGTGGGCCAACTGGCGCTGGGTCATGTTCGTCAACCTGGCCTTCGCGGCGGTCGCGCTGGTCGGTGCGGTGCTGCTGCTCGCCAAGCATGTCAGCGCCGAGCGGCCCAAGCTCGACATCCCCGGCACCGTCGTGGTGACCGCGGCGCTGTTCGGCATCGTCTACGGCTTCTCGCACGCGGAGACCGACGGCTGGACCAACGGCGCCACCCTGGCCTTCCTCATCGGCGGCGCGGCGCTGCTCGCGGTGTTCGTCTGGCTGGAGTCCCGGGTCGCGCACCCGCTGCTGCCGCTGCGGATCCTGCTGGACCGCACCCGCGGGGGCTCCTACATGACCGTGTTCGTGATGGGCATCGGCATGTTCGCGATCTTCCTGTTCCTGACCTACTACATGCAGCTGAGCCTGGGCTACTCGCCGATCAAGACCGGCGTGGCGTTCCTGCCGATGGTGGCGGCCATGATCGTCTCCTCGACCACGACGCCCTCTCTGCTGCTGCCGAAGTTCGGTCCGAAGATCGTCGTGACCGCCGGATTCCTGATCGCGGCCGCGGGCATGGCCTGGCTGACCAGGATCGGCCTGGACACCGGCTACGGCACGCACATCCTGCCCGCCCTGATCCTGATGGGTCTCGGCCTCGGTGGCGCCATGGCGACCGCCTTCCAGGGCGCGACCTCGGGCGTGGAGCACGAGGACGCGGGCGTGGCCTCGGCCATGATCAACACCAGTCAGCAGGTCGGCGGCTCGATCGGCACCGCGCTGCTGAGCACCATCGCCGCCTCGGCCGCCACGGACTACCTGTCCACCGCGCAGCCCGGCCCGCTGGCCGTCGCGCAGGCTCAGATCGAGAGCTACACCACCAGCTTCTGGTGGGCCACCGCGATCTTCGTACTCGGCGCCGTGCTCTCGGCGGTACTGATGCCGAACACTCAGCCCGAGCCCGCGGAGGGTGAGCCGGTACTCGCGCACTGAGCCGGATACAACCCGAAAGGCCACGAAGGCAACCCGAAAAGTCCCGAGGTAGCTCGAAAAGCACAGCGCCCGCGCCGGTTTCGACCGGACGCGGGCGCTGTGCTGTGCGGCGACCGTCAGTAGTTGCTCGGAGCCTGGACGCCCGCGAATCAACCGAACGCCCGCGGCGCGGCATGGGTGCTCGCCGCGTTGTGATCGGCGCCGGGAATGAGGTCGAGCCGCACCGGCGTGCCTGCCCGCCAGTGGCGCTCGGTCACCGCGGACCAAGCAGGGATCGACCTCTGCTCGAAGTTTGCTGACGCCCGGTTCGGAGCCTTGCCGCCGCCGTCGGACGCGCGTCGGGTAGTGCCTGTCGTGCCGCCATGGTCGCTCCAGTGCCGAAGGGATAGGGGAGGGCCGAACCGGCGAAACCTTCGCGGCATTCGGAGTCGGCGGCCTGACCCGTGCCGACGAACGCGGCTGTTCGTCATCCGTGTCCCCTGGGCGAACCGACCGTGTGGTCCTACCGATAGCATGACGCCGGTGACGTTCGGCGCGGCAGGAGGTCAGCAGATGGGCTCGCAAGCCCGCGTTCCGTCCGTCGAGCCCGCGGTGCTTCTGGTGATCTCGTTGGGTGGCGGGCTCGGCGCCGTAATGCGTTACGCGGTCGGACTCCGGTGGCCGCCGCAGCCGGGCCAAGTGCCGTGGGCTACCTTCACCGTGAATGTCGTCGGTTGCTTCGCGATCGGAATTCTGATGATTCTGATCACCGAGGTCTGGGTAGCCCACAGACTGCTGCGCCCCTTCCTCGGTGTCGGGTTGCTGGGCGGTTTCACGACGTTTTCGACCTATAGCCTCGAGATTCGTAGACTGCTCGAATCGGGCGACACGACCGAGGCACTCGGGTATCTCGGGGGGACGGTGGCGGCGACGCTCGCCGCGGTTTGGCTCGGCATGGGGGTGGCGCGGCTCGCGGCAGGGACGGCAGGACCGCGACGGCGCGGTGGACGACGGTGAACGGCGCATCGCCCGACGGCGACGCGGTGGACGACTGGGCACGTACTACGAAAGGGGGTCATGCGATGAGTGGTTCACCTGCGGACGCGGGGCAGTGGCGGCAGGCCGCGCGGTTGACGGTGCTGCTCGACGAGGACGACAAGTGGCGGCACGGCCCCCTGTTCCACGAGATCGTGCGCCGCGCGCGCGACGCGAACCTGGCAGGCGCGAGCGTGTGGCGCGGCGTGGAGGGCTACGGCGCGTCCTCGCGCATCCACACCAGTCGCGTCCTCGACTTGGCCGAACACCTTCCCGTGCAGGTGATGATCGTCGACGAGCCGCAGCGCTTGCGGTCGTTCGTCGAGCAGAACGCCGAGGTGCTCGGCGGCGTGACCGTCACGCTGTCGCCGGTGGAGACCTGGCAGGAGGCTCGATGACCGCGGTGCTCGTCGTGCTCGGAGGCATGGTCGGCGCGCCGCTGCGCTATCTGATCGACCGGGCCATGGCCGCCCGTTTCGAATCCCTGCTGCCTTTGGGAACTTTGACCGTTAATATTGTCGGTTCGGCGGCGCTGGGCGGTTTGTACGGCGCGACCGCGGACAGCTGGCTCCTCTCGTTGGCGGGAACCGGCTTCTGCGGCGCGTTGACGACGTTCAGCACATTCGGTTACGAGACCATCCGGCTGGTCGCGGACGGCGCCTACACCTACGCGGTGGGCAATGTCGTGATCAGCGTGGCGGCCTGCTTGGCCGCGGTGTACGCCGCCGCGTCCGCGACCCAGTGGTTGTGGGCATGATCTTGATGACGAGCCGGGCGCAGCCGACCTGGAAGGGAGACCCGAGCATGGCCCATGATCGAGCCGGGCGACCCGCGCGGGCGACCGACCTGGAGGACATCGCCCACCTGGTGACCGCCTACTACAGCCACATCCCCGACCCGGCGAATCCGGCCCAGCAGGTGGAGTTCGGCACCTCGGGACATCGCGGGTCCAGCCTGGACTGCGCGTTCAACGAGGCGCACATCCTCGCGATCACCCAGGCGATCGTCGAATACCGCGCTACCAGGGGCATCACCGGTCCGGTATATCTGGCCAGGGACACCCACGCGCTGTCCGAGCCCGCGTGGACCACCGCGCTCGAGGTGCTCGCGGCCAACGACGTCACCGCGGTGATCGACGCCCGCGACCGCTACACGCCGACTCCGGCGCTGAGCCACGCGGTGTTGCGGCACAACACCAACGGCACCAAGCACCAGGCCGACGGCATCGTGGTCACACCCTCGCACAATCCGCCACGCGACGGCGGCTTCAAATACAACCCGCCGCACGGCGGTCCGGCCGACACCGTCGCCACCGACGTTATCGCCGCGCGGGCGAACGAGCTGCTGCGCACCGGGCTGTCCGAGGTGAAGCGCACCACGTTGCAGCACGCGCTGGCCACCAGCGTCCGGCGCTACGACTACCTCGACAACTACATCGCCGACCTGCCGAACGTGTTGAATCTGGACGCGATTCGCGGCGCGGGCATCCGCCTTGGCGCCGACCCGATGGGCGGCGCCAGCGTCGACTACTGGGAGGAGATCGGCCAGCGCTACGACCTCGAACTCGAGGTCGTCAACCCGTTCGTCGACCCGACCTGGCGCTTCATGACGCTGGACAGCGACGGCAAGATCCGGATGGACCCGTCCTCGCGCTACGCCATGGCGGGGCTGGTGGCGATCAAGGACGACTACGACATCTCCACCGGCAACGACGCCGACGCCGACCGGCACGGCATCGTGACCCCCGATGGCGGGCTGATGAACCCCAACCACTTCCTCGCGGTGGCCATCGAATATCTGGTGGCGAACCGCATCGGCTGGGACGCGCTGACCAAGATCGGCAAGACCGTGGTCACCTCGTCCATGATCGACCGGGTGGTCGGCGTACTCGGCCGCGACGTGCACGAGGTGCCGGTCGGGTTCAAGTGGTTCGTCCCCGGATTGTTCAGCGGCAGCCTCGCTTTCGGCGGGGAGGAGAGCGCGGGCGCCTCGTTCCTGCGGATGGACGGCACGGTGTGGACCACCGACAAGGACGGCATCCTGCTCGCGTTGCTCGCCGCCGAGATCGCCGCGTGCACCGGCCAGACGCCGTCCGCGCGCTACGTCGAGCTCGAGCGCCGCTACGGCAGTCCCGCCTACGCCCGCATCGACGCCCCGGCCACCGCGGAACAGAAAGCGCGGTTGGCGAGGTTGACTCCCGATGTGATCACCACCAAAGAGATCGCGGGCGAGCCGATCACCGCCGTGCTCACCCGCGCACGAGGCAACGGCGCGCCGTTGGGCGGACTGAAAGTCACCACGGAGAACGCCTGGTTCGCCGCGCGTCCGTCCGGCACCGAGGACAAGTACAAGATCTACGCGGAGTCGTTCCACGGCAGCGAGCACCTGGCCCAGGTGCAGGCGGCCGCGGAGGAGATGGTGGGCAAGGCGCTGACGGGTGAGCTGTAGAGCCAGGGCGCTGGCGAGCACGAGGGCCGGAGGGCTGCCCAGCGAGATCTGGGTGATGATCGGAGCCGCGTTCGTCATCGCCATCGGATTCGGACTCGTGGCGCCGGTGCTGCCGCAGTTCGCGCGCAGCTTCGGCGTCGGGGTGGCGGCCGCGTCCGCGATCGTCAGCGCGTTCGCGTTGATGCGGCTGCTGTTCGCGCCGGTCAGCGGTCGGCTGGTGCAGCGGCTGGGGGAGCGCTGGGTATACCTGTCCGGCTTGGTGATCGTCGCGGTGTCCACCGGAGCGAGCGCGCTGGCCCAGAGTTATTGGCAGCTGCTGGCTTTGCGCTCGGTCGGCGGCATCGGCTCGACCATGTTCACCGTGTCGTCGCTGGCGCTGGTGATCCGCCTGTCGCCGCCGGAGCAGCGCGGGCGGGTGTCGGGCCTGTGGTCGACGAGCTTCCTGATCGGATCGGTGAGCGGTCCGCTGGTCGGCGGTGCCCTGGCCGGGCTCGGGCTGCGCGCGCCGTTCCTCATCTACGCCGTGGCGCTGCTCGCGGTGAGCGCCGCGGTCTACCTGAGCCTGCGCCATTCGCATCTGGCCGCACCCGAGGTCAGCGGCGAACTACGCGTCATGACCTTCCGTCAGGCGCTGGCTCGCCCGGCCTACCGTGCCGTGCTGTGGTCGAACTTCGCCAACGGCGCGGCCATTTTCGGCGTCCGGATGGCGCTGGTGCCGCTGCTCGTGGTGGAGGTGCTGAAGCAGCCCGCGGGTATGGCGGGCGTCGCGCTGACGGCTTTCGCCGCGGGCAACGTCGCGGTGCTGTTCCTGTCCGGCAGGCTGTCGGATCGGTGGGGACGCAAGCCGTTCCTCGTCGTCGGCTCGCTGGTGTGCGCGCTCGGCACCGCCGGACTCGGCTACGCCCCGGATTTCGGCTGGCTGCTGGTGACCTCCGTTGTCGCCGGGCTCGGCTCGGGCATGCTGACGCCGACCCAGCAGGCCGCGCTAGCCGACATCCTAGGACCCAAGGCGCGCGGCGGGCCGGTACTCGCGGGCTTCCAGATGGCGGCCGACTTCGGCGCCGTGGTCGGTCCGGTCGCTGTCGGCGCGCTGGCCCAGCACACCTCCTACGGGCCTGCCCTCGCTGTGACCGGTGCGCTGCTGGCCGTCGCGGCCGCGGCGTGGACGGTCGTCCCCGAACCGCTGCAACGGCACACCGCCGAGGTCGAGACCGATCACGTCGCGGCGGTGCCGTGCGACGACGCGGAGTATCAGCTCGCGCACCGTGCCGCCGACGAGTGCGAGGAAGCGCGCGACCAGATCCGCGACGAGCAACCCGCTTCGCACACCGGGTCACGTCTCTAGTCAGGCAGGAATCGATCTGCGGGCAACGGAATTCGGTCCGTCGGCGGGCAGTGCGCCCGCAGGCCGAACCGTTGCCGATGGCACCCAACTGCCCGAGCACCTCGCAGGCCGTGTGCACACCTCGCAGAGGTTGCACCCGCTGCGAGGTGTCGACAGAGCCTGCGAAGTCTGCGGGGCTCCGCGAAGTCCAGCACTCCGCTCGGGCGGCTCCGCGTGGTCCCACACAGCTTGCTGACGCTTCACACAGGCGGTGCCTATGTGAAGCGTCCACACGATCTGTGACGGCGAGCTGCGCAGAGTCGACGCCGGTGTAGGCGACTCGCACCGCCCGGCGCACACCGGCATCGGGGATTGCGGCAGAGTGTTGACGTGAGTCAATCGCGTTCGAACTACACCCCGCGCCCGATGTCCAGCGCGACCAGCTTCGCGCTCGGCGGCGTCGCGCTCGCGCTGATCGTGTTGATCGTGTTCCTGGCGTTCCGCTGGGGCCGGGACGAACCGGACGTGCGCAACGACGGCTACGGCCCTGTGCGCGACCCCGGCGTGCACGCGGTGCTGCAACCCGACGGTGTCGTCGTCCTCGGCAAGCAGGACGCGGCCACGACGATCGACGTCTACGAAGACCCGCTGTGCCCCGCCTGCGGCGCGCTGGAGCGGGTCTACGGCCAGGAACTGGCCCAGCAACTGGACGAGGGCAAGCTCGCGGTGCGGTACCACTACGTGAACTTCCTCGACCCGAAGTCGAGCAGCAAGGACTACTCGACGCGCGCGGTCGCCGCCACCGAATGCGTCGCCGAGGCGGGCATCGGCCCGGTGTACTCGAAGTTCCACGAGCTGCTGTTCGTGTCGAAGCAGCCGAAGGAAGGCGGCGACGACCTCGGCAACGAGCAGCTGTCCGGCCTGGCACGAGACGCGGGAGCGCCCGAATCGGTCGTGCAGTGCGTGGCGAGCGGGGCGAAGGCGGCGGACGCCAAGGCGCACGCGCAGGCGGCCATGGACGACCTGAACGCGCGATTGGACGGCCGCGCCGCGACGCCGTCGGTGTTCGACGGACAGAACAAGATCGACGTGAACAACGAGGAGTGGGTTGTCGAGCTGACTCGCTGAACATCCGGCTCCCCCTGCGGGCCGGGCGTTCAGCGCGCCCGGCTCAGCCCGTGACGTCGTCTGGGATGTCGTCCTCCGGTGCGATGCGGCTGAGTTGCCGGTGGAGTGGTATGTGCCCGTCGAGCGGGTAGAGCAGGTCCTCGCAGGTCGGGCGGTCGGCGGTGAACGGGCTCGGCTCGGCGCTTCCCGCGCGGCCGGCTACCTGCGCCGGTCTCGAAACGCGCGAAAAAGCCTGGACGCCAACGTTTCCTGCTATGGGTAGCGCGATATCGGTGTGCGGGAACAGGTATCGCGCACCTTCCCGTCCCGTGGTGTGCACGTCACCGTTCGGTGCGGTCCATTGCATCCGATCGCGATCCGCACGCCACACGCGCCATCGCTGTTTCCTCTTGTCCGCCAAAGACTTCAGTCGGCGATGCCGCGAACAGAGCACGGCGAGCCCGCTGCCGGTGCGCTCCAGTTCGGCTTCCGCGGCCGGGATCGTGCACCCGGGAAACCGGCACATCCCGTCCACCGCCCGTATCTCGCGCCCCACGCGTCGTCGCGCCGCCTCTTCCGTCACACCCGCGTCGGTGTTCGAATGCTCGGGAACCACCTGGAATTGCGCGTGCTCGGCGAGCAACCGGGCCAGCGCCGCGTCGATCGGCCCGTAGCCGGCCAGGAACGCGGGCGACTCCCGCATGTCGAGTAGCGCCTCCGCGGCGATCCCGATCTGGATCAACGGCCCTCGCGGCGGCTGCGCGGGCGCACCGGCCTTCGGGCACCGTTCGCCACGGCCGCACTGGCAGCGCAGCCGCCCCGACCCGTCCGCGAGCGCCACCAGTGCGTCGGCCCGCCGCTGCGGCATCGTTCTCGGGTCCGCGGCGCAGACCTGCAAACTCATCTCCCGCAACCGCATCGCTACCGTCTGCGCTCCTGGTGCGGGTAGTAGCCCGTCGAACACCGCCATGCTGTCCTGCACGGCGCGAATCCGCACGTCACGGTCGTCCTGTCGCCGCTCCCGCCGCCGCTGCGCACCGGCGGGATCCAGCCGGTGCGCCCACCGCCGCGCCGCCTGCCGCAAACGCGCGGGATTGGTCCGCGCCGCCGCCTCCAGCAGCCGCGGTTCCAGCACGTCGACGACCTCTTTCGTCAGCGCCCGCGTGCTGTCCACGATCACCCGCACCTTGGCAAGGTCGATCCGCCCCGCCGCGAACGCCGCCCTGGTCCGCGGCAGCGCCTCCTCGAGAACCAGCCCGATATCGATCAGCGCCCCCGCCGTTCCCTCGTCCACATACAACGCCACCGCCGCCTCCGCCGCCGCGAATTCCCCGGCCCGCACCCCGCCCGGCCCAGGCTCGGCGCTCGCGGCCCGGTGTCTCCGATACAGCTCGCGCACCGCGAACACCTCCGCCGCCTGCGCCGCGGCCGCCGCCCCGTGCGCCGCCCTGAGCGCGTCGATCAACCCTTCGTCACTCATGGCCCCGAAGTCCATCGCAGAGAGCTGATTGTGTTCGAACATGTGTTCGATTCTACGGTTGAGTTCGCCCACCCGCCACCCTTTTGTCCAGGCGATTTGTTTGCTGACACGCCGGTGGTGTAACTTTCATCAGGCGCGAGGGAAACCGAGCGCGACCCACCAAGGGGCTATGGCGCAGCTGGTAGCGCACCACACTGGCAGTGTGGGGGTCAGGGGTTCGAGTCCCCTTAGCTCCACCCATTTACACAGGTCAGACCCGGCATCGCGCCGGGTCTGATTTGTTTTGTCTTGCACCAACCCCACGTTTGCCCCACAATTCCGCTTCGAAATTGCGGCGAACTGGGACGGAGCACCCAGGGGCGGTCCTGTGTCACGTGGATGAGGTGCCTCTACCCGGGACATGACCGCAGCCATCACCGCCCAGGTCGAACGCTTCGCCCCCGGTTTCCGCGACCTCATCCTCGCTACCCGCGTCCGCACCGCCGCCACCATGTCCGCCGACAACCCCAACTACATCGGCGGCGATATCTCCGCCGGCGCAATGACCCCTCCGTCAGACGATCTTCCGCCCCGTCCCCCGCTGGCGCCCTTACCGCACCCCACTATCCGGCGTCTACCTCTGCTCCTCCGCTACCCCACCCGGCCCCGGCGTGCACGGCTACTACGCCGCCCGCGACGAATTCGACAACCGCACAAACCCGCGCGACCTGCTGCGGGCCATCTACCGACGGTTCGCGGTGGGCTCGAATGAACAGCGGTCGCGACCCGTAGTGCTTACGCTGCTGCTATGCACGTGGGCGGGTCTGCACTGATCGGCCGTGCCGCCGAACTCGTTCTGCTCCGGAAGGCACTGACCGAGGCAGTCGGTGGACGGCCGCACATGGTGGTCTGCTCCGGTGAGGCGGGTATCGGTAAGACCCGGCTGTTGACAGAACTGGCGCGAGATGCGGAGCGGCGGGGTGTGGCGGTGTTCTGGGCGCGGTCGCTGGAATTGCCGGACGCGCCGCCCTATTGGCTGTGGCACCAGGTGCTCGGCGCAATCGAGGGCGACGGGTCCGCCGACCGTGCCACGCTGTTCGAGCGAATCGTCGACAGGCTGGCCGACATCACCGATGCCACCGGCGGACTGCTGGTGGTGGACGATATCCAGTGGGCCGATGAGCCGTCACTGGTCGCGCTGCTGCATGTCGTGCGGTCGTTGCGTGGCAGGCGATTACTGCTGTGCGCGGCAGAGCGGCAGCACCGGGAATCGCCCGGATGGTGTTCGGTGAAACCACGACTGATGTCCGAAGCGGCGGTCGAAAGCATTGTGGTGCCCGGCTTTTCGATCGAGGAGACGGGTCGCTATCTCGCGGTTCTCGCGGATCGCGAGATCGATGAGCCGCTCGCGCGAACGGTGCGTGCGCTGACAGGCGGCAATCCCTTCTTCATCCGCGAGCTCGGCCGGATGGTGCAGTCCACTCCCGATGCGGGGATTTCCGCGCTGCCGCCCCGGCTGGTCGATGTGGTGCGCACGCGGGTCGCGGTGCTGTCGGCCGCCACGCAGCATTTGCTGTCGGCGGCCTCTTTGCTCGGTGAGGAGTTCCCGCTCGCCATTGCCGCCCGGCTGGTCGAACGCCCGATGATGGAGTGTCTGCCCATGGCCGACGAGGGTATTCGCGCGGGCCTGCTGACGCCGGGCACCGCGGCAGGCCGGGTCACCTTCAGCCACGGCATCGTGCGCGCGGCGCTCGCGTCCGTCCTGCCGCTGCATCAACGAGCGCTGTTGCACGGCCGCGCCGTCCAGGCGATCGAGGACCTGTATGCCGACGATCTCGACGAGCATCTGGCCGAATTGGCAAGGCATGCGGGCGAAGCCGCCATTGCCGATGGCCGGGATACAGCGGCGCACTGGGCGCGGCGGGCCGCTGATCACGCCGCGGCGAGCCTCGCCTATGAGGAAGCCGATCGTCTCTACGGGCAGGCGCTCGGTCACACACCCGCGGCCGATTCCGTGGATCGTGTGCGGTTGCTGCTCGCGAAGGCCGCGGCCGCCGTGCGTTGCGGCCGGCTGGAATCGGCGGGTCCGGTGTGCGCGGAGGCCTTCGTAGTCGCGCGACGCCTCGACGATCCGGAACTGCTGGCCGAAGCCGCGCTCGTGCTCGAACCGATCGGCGAACGCGGCTGGGATCGTGATGTGCGCGACCGCTGCGATGATGCGCTGGACCGCCTCACCGACGAGCAATCTGCTTTGTGCGCAAGGGTATTGGCCCGGAAGGCCGAAAGCTTGCTCTATCTGGGCGAATACCATGAGATCCGGAGAATCTCGGCCACCGCCCTGCGCCATGCCTTCTTCTCGGGCGACCGGGATGCCTTCGCCGCCGCGCTCGCCGCACGCCAACTAGCCTGCAGCGGACCGGAATACGTCACGGAACGGGAATCGCTCGCCGCCCGCATGATCGAAGTGGGCAGCGGGGCGCGGCGACCGGCGGTGGAGATGCTCGGCTGGCTGTGGGCGGCCGATACACATTGGCAGCGCGGCAAACTCGACGAGGCCGAACGAGCCGTCGCTGCGCTGGCGTGGTGCGTTGACCGGGTCGGTGGCCCGATGGCGCGCTGGCATCTGCTCGTCGCACAGGCCGCCTGCGCCCAGGCGCGCGCCGACTTCGCCACCGCGCTGCGCCTGAGCGGCGCCGCCTTCGCGCTGCTGTCGGCCCTGGACCATCCCGCCGCCTTCGGCACCTACGCCTCGCTGATCGGGGCGATCGGCCACCATCATGGCTACCCCGAGCCGACCCTGGCCTCGTTGCCGCCCGCCCGCCGGGCGGATATCCGCAATGAACTGCTCGGCCTCATCGGACCCGCCCTCATGCTGCTCGAACTCGGCCGCACCGCGGAGGCGGAGCAGCTGTACCGTCGTGCTGGCACACCTCGGAACTGGACCGTGCCACCATATTTCACCCTCGACGCGCTCGCCGTCGGCACCCATATAGCGGTCGCGCTGCACGCGGTCGACGATATCGAGCACTTCCGCGAGCGGCTCGCGCCGTGGCGCGGGCATCACGTCACCAGCAGCGCGGGAGCCTCGAACTACTTCGGCCCCATCGAACTCCTGCTCGGCAAATGCGCTGCCGCCCTCTCGGATTGGGATGCCGCCGATGCCGACCTCACCGCAGCCGCCCGAATCTGCACCGACATAGGCGCTCCCGGGTTCGCCGTCGAGGCGGAGGCCGAACGCGCCCTGCTCGCCGCGCGCCGAGGCGATACCGCAACCGCCCGCACCCTCGGCGAGCGCATTCTCCCCACGGCACGCGCCCTGGATATGCCGCCCTGGGTCACCCGCCTCGAATCCCTCCTGAAGAGTGCAGGCGCACAACATCTTTCTCCCCGCGAACAAGAGGTCGCCGCCCTCATCGCAGCCGGCCGCACCAACCGCGAAATCGCCAGAACCCTGGTGATCTCCGAACGCACCGCCCAAAACCACGTCCAGCACATCCTGGGAAAACTCGGCTACACGACGCGCAGCCAGATCGCCGTCTGGGCAGCCCGCGAGGTGAGCCACGAATGAGCACCGCGGCGGCCGTCTCGGCCTTCGTCCAAATCATCACCACCCCGGCCGTCACATCCGCCCAATTCGAGACCGTGAACGCCGGTATGGGCAGCGAGCCCATCCGCGGCATTCTGCTGAGCGCAGCTGGATTCGTCGCCGGCAACCTGGTCACCCTCGACGTGTGGGACAGCCGCGCCGCCGCCGACCGTTTCGTCGCCGACCGCCTCATCCCGGCATTCGAACATACGGGGGTGATCCCCGAACCCGACAGTGCCGCTGTCGAGTTCGACGGCCGCATGACGGTGTCGGCCGCACCACCCCACCGGGCGCACATCCACATTACGAAGATTCCCGGAATCACCGTCGCCGAGTACGACAGGGTCGACAGTGTGGTCGGCGCCGCTCCGGTCACCGGCCAGTTCGTGCACCTCGCCGGTGTCTCGGCGGGCGCGCTGTACGTCATCGATCTGTGGGACAGCCACGAGGCCGCCGATCGGTTCCTGACCGAGCGGCTCTACCCGGCGTTCGAACGCGCGGGAGTCATACCGGATCCGGACGTCACCATGGTCGAGTTCGACGCCCAGGTGTCACCGCCGGTGAGTAGCGAATGAGCAAGGGATGAGTAGTTCGGTCGATTCCGGGCTCCGGCCGGTCTCCGTAGCGTCGGAAGTGCGCCCCATTCGACGGGTGATGGATTCCACTGAAACGGAGATACTCATGAGCTACCCCGATCCGGGAGAGGTGGCACGGCACGCGTCCCAGCAGGCGACGGACGCGCTGCGCCGGGCGAACAATGCGCCGCCACCCCGGGCCTACTACTCGCCGGGACGGGGCGACGACTCCGATGACGAGGCGATGATCGCCGCCGTGGTCGTCGCGGTTGTCGTCATCCTGATTCTCTGCACTCTCCTCTGATCGCGCCGGGAGTAGAGATGATGCGACGTTTTCTCGTGGCGACGGCCGCCGTCGGCTTACTCGCGAGCGGGGCCAGCGTGCCGGTCGCTTGGGCCGAGTCGCCGGAAGGGATTGTCTCGGTGAGCTTCCGCGGGACGAGCGGCCGAGATCGGTTGTCCTGCAACAATATCGTCACCGAGTTCAAGGTGTCGCCGAGTTCCGGAACGATCGAGTGGGATGCGACGGCGCACGATATCGATATCAGTTTCGCGGCACAGGATCTCAGGCGTGCCGTGCTGCCCGATGTGGTGATCACGCCGTCGTCCGGATTGCTGGGACCGGGCGAGAGCACGGTGGTGAAGGTCTCGGGGTCGGTGGCGAAACCAGCGAAGCAGTTCTGGGTGTGGGTCATTGCCCCGAACAGCACCGGGCGCGGGGGAGTGGGTGTCGGATTCACCTGCCAGGGTCGCTGAGCGCGCCGCCGGTCAGTAGTCCGTGCGGTAGAGGTCCGGTTCGATGTACATGTCGGGGACAGCCGGAACCGCCGCGCGGACACGGGCTTCCGCGTCGTCGATGGGGTGCCCTGGCCTCGATATCGAGGCCGGGGGTAATGCCGATTTTGGTGGCGACGAGAAGCGCGTCGGGGGCGAGGTACTGGGTCTTGATATTGAGGACCCGGGGTGACGCGGGTGCCGTCGACCAGGTCCTCGCGGACCCGGCGGTCCTCGTCGGGGGTTGCGCCCTCACCGATGAGAAGGCTCTTCGTTTCGACGATGAGGACGATGGCTATGACGCCGAGGCGGAGGCCGATGGCGAGAGTGCCGATGCCGTCCCAGAGCGGGTTGCCGGTGCAGTCGGTCAGCCCGACGCCGAGGAAGGCCAGGATGAGGCCGAACGCGCCTCACGAGGGCATATCCAAGGCAAGATCGTGCTTACCGTCGCCTAGCGAAGACGGCGCCGTCGCCGCACTACTCATTTGCGGGAGGGCGGCTTTCGGGTCTTTCTGGCGTCGATGTCGCGGGCTACCCGGCTGGCTCGAAGCGCACGGAGAGGGCCTGCGTCCCGGCCGGAGCCTTCCAGATGAGATCGACACCCTCGATCTCGGATCCCGCACCGCACGCGGAATCGCCGAACAGGTAGGCCCGGTCGCTGGTGCCGTTCTCGAAACGCACTGTGGCATCTTTCAATTGGATGCAGGAGCCGCTGTCCGGCCCTTCGATCGACAAGATCTCTCCCGCCACGGTGACGTAGGAGGCCCGGCCAATGGCCGCCTGTGCGGTAGCGGGCAGCAGCGCGAGCAGGACGAGCGCCGCGATGCCCGCACCGGTGGCCATGCCGAATTCACTTGGCAATCCCATGATTTCCCTCTCTCGGCGGGCCGCCCCGCCGACAACACTGGTCGATCCCGCCTCGGCATTTGTCAAATATGCTGGGAGACAATGACTGTCAACAGTATGACTGATGCGCAGATCGCTTGAAATGGGCGAGGTGCACCTGCCCAGGGCCATAACTGGCCGGGCCAGGTGCGGGTGAACCCCGGTGACACGCTCAGCAGATCGCGACCGGCTTGACGGGGACTCCCGTCATGCCATGAATGCGTGGTGGGAACGCGTAGGTCGCGGCATAGGACGTTCTGAGCCAGAGCGGTCTCGGGCCGTGTGATCGTCAGCGGCTGAGCCGACGTATTGATGACCGATCGCGGTGTCAGTGTCGGTGTCAGGCGTGTGTCAGGTCGCTGTCAGTCACCCCGGCGACAGTGTGTACATCGAACAAAACGACCGGCACCGACAGTGTTCCAGTGGGCGCCACAACCGATTTCGAGGAGTACACGACATGTCCATCACCATCACCATGACCGACCAGGACAAGAGCACCCTGCGCACCGCCGCCTACGGCGCCGTGTCGCTGATGGCCGCCTCCGGTGCGCCGCACAAGGCCATCACGCACGGCTCCATCGCCCTGACCTCGGCGACCGGGCTGGTTGGGCACGTGCTCGCCGCCAAGTCCAAAGACATCCATCTGCAAGGTAAGTCCGTCGCCGAACTCGCCGACCAGGTACTGCCCGCCCTGACCGCAGCCATGAGCCTGCTCGGCAAGCAATATCCGGGTGAGGCCGACAACTTCCGCGACACCGTCCTGGTCGCCATCGCGGCCCGCAGCGGCGAGCCCAGCCCCGCCGTGGCTGCGATGGCCCGCAAGATCACCGCGGCCCTCGACGCCGCCTGACGCGTGCTGGGCCGGCGCAGCGTAGCTGATAGCTGGTCGCGGGGTCCTCTCCAGGACCCCGCGACACGGCCACCGACCGTCGAACCTAGGGTGCGGCCGCGTGGCCGTTGGGAAACACGCGATAGGTGTTGTAGCAGGGGTGAAAGGGCGTCATCGATGAAACCGGTTCAGTGCTCGCCATGCTCGACCGAGCCGTAGACGACGATCTCCGCCTTGGCCGTCGCGGCGAGAACGATGAATCGCTCGAGCTTGTCCGAAGGCAGGAAACCAAGCACCAGTCCATCCGCGCCAGCGAAGATGCCGATCAACGCGGTATCGACCGCACAACAACGATCGGCCAACAACCGCAAGTAGGGCTGAAGATCGGTCTCGCTGTTCCAGGAACCGATATCGCCGTCGTACCGGTCCCAGTCCCAGGTCAGTCCTACCGGACAGGCGGGCATCAGCTCCAGGCGGCAGCGAATCGTGTCGGGATCGGCGATAACACGATGGAAGTAGGCCAAGGCGCTGTCGGTGCCGTCGAACAATGCCTCTATCAGCGCGTCTTCGGGATCGAACGCTGACCACAACGCATTCTCGAGGACGTACGCCAATCTGCCACGAGCCTTCTCGACATCGGGTGCGAGCAACTCGACGAGGTCGATGAGCGCCGCCCGTTGCGGCGCAGCGATGCGCGCGCTTCGGAACCTGTCGCGAGGCCGAGGAACAAAGTCGATGATCACTACATAGCCACGGTCGTCCCTGTCGAGGTCATCGAGCACCCAACTGTCCTCGGGCCGAATCCGATAGAACGCGAACTTGCCGTTGGTTTCGTTGGCCGCAATGATGCACCGCAGCGGAATCGGCGTGCTCAGCTCACCGGCCAGCCGCCCGACCTCCCGAGCCAGCGCGATCCCTTGCCTGAGCAGGGTCCGCTGCGCGTCGACGCCGACGATCGGCCCGTCGGCATACGTGGAGTCAACGGACACGAAATCTTCCAGGTGGAAGTCGTTGTGCCAGTGCTCCCAATCGTAGAGGTCGAACAAACGCCCCGGTGCGTCGTCAGCGTTCGCGGGAATCGGGGCCCAGGACACCACCTCGCCGCGACTTTCGATCCCGCCGTCCACCCAGGTACGCAAACCGGGGGCCAAACCCTCCTCTGGATCCAGACCACCGAAGCCGTCCCGCACACCGAGCAGTCTCGCCGCCCGGTCGTTCATCCGCACCGTAAGCACAACCCAAGCTATCGCTCGTACCGACATCGAAACACGTGGCCGCGCATCCATATTCGTAACACGACGTTCTCGTGCCGCCAGCAACACCTCGGGCTACGGTGCGTTCGGAGACGCCGAGACGCCCTCGGCGCCTTGGGCTTCGGCCAATACGTACGACTGCCGGAGCCCAGGAACAGAGGCGATGGCCAGATGGAACTCTGCGAGAACCCCTGTCGCCCTCATCACCGTGTTCGGCATCGGAGTCATCACCGCCATCCGCTACATCCACGACGCCTACCTCGAGTAATTCCCTGGAGGCCCCATGAGATCCTCTACAGCCCCGGCGCGGGGCACGATCAAGCGGCGTCAGTCCTCTGTCTCCATATGCGATTCCATGCGCGCCAGAATGTGGTCGATCTGTTCGCGCACCCACTCGGTGAGGCGGTCACTGCTCATCGCGGTGGCGACAGGGGCCGGGTGGTCCAGCGGCATGACGTAGCGGCCGTCGTCGGGGAGGTCGCGCCAGAGCATGCCGGCTTCGACCAAGCCGCGCGGGCCGTACTTGGAACGGCCCTGCAGGACCTTGACGATGCCGGTGCTCACCGCGGGGGTCGCGAAGAAGGCCTCGCTGCGGATCGTGTCGTCGTCTGTGTCGTCGTTGTCCGAGACGCCGGACGACGGGCCTTGGTGGACGATCGTGGGTTCCGAGGTCGGCAGGGCGAGCTGGATGTCGTCCAGACTGCCTGCATTGCATGGGGGCAGCAGCCCGAGCACGGTATCGGCCAGGGCGTGCGGGTCGCATTCGACAGCGTCGAAACCACCTGCGTGCATGAGGGTTTCGCCGGGTCGCTGGGTGATGATGTACCCGCGGGCGCGTTGCCGGACGGCATGTACCCGGGTGCGCGCTTCCGGGTTGTCGAAATCCTGGTCGTCCCAGGCGTGCGCCACGATGAAGATGTCAGGTCGGGCGATGGCGCTCGCCATGGCGTCCAGTTCGTAGTCGAACCGTGCCCGCAGCTGCTGCTGGACCTCGAACTTCTCCCGCTCGTAGTCGTCCGCCAGCCGGGTGCGGCTGGTGAAGACGAACGGGGCGGGCAGTTCGCCCTGCCGCACCTCCTCGCACAGCAGGTTGAACTCCAGGTCGGTGAACTTCCAGGTTCGGCTCACGAGTCGATCACCGGCTTCACCCGGTCCGGCACGGCGCCGATGGCGTCGTCCAGGTGCGCTTTGGACTTCAGATACTTGGCCGGCTTCTGCGCGGTATTGCCCTGCGCGCCGCCGCCCGCGCCGGCACCGGCCGGACCCATCATCGGGGGACCGCCCATCCCGTGCGCGCCCTGGCCCGCCGCCGCTGCGGCCGGGTACAGCGGGTGTTCGGCGCCGGGCAGCGACGCGCGCGGAAACGCTTGCCCGGCACGGGCCGGTTGGTAAGGATGCTCGGACAGACCACCTGGGCTGCCCACGCCACCGGAACCGGCGCCACCGCCGCCCGCGCCGGACGCCGGATCGACCGGCAGATCGCCCACGGCGGCGGTGAGAGCGGCCGGGTCGAACCGGCGCAGCATCTCGTGCAACTGGTCCGCGCCGGGCAGGGTGGCACCGAGCTGACCGAGCGACTCCAGTCCCTGGGTGAGCGCCGTACCGATCTGGCCGAGGAAGTCTCTGCCCGCCTGGGCGAACGACGCCGGGCCGCCGGCGCCCGTCGTCTGACCGGGGAGCCCGGCCCCGGAGGACGACTGGCCCGGCAAGCCGGCACGCGAGGGCGAGTGGTCACTCGTGCCGGTCGCGGCCGCCAGCGCCTTCTCATCCAGCGCGTTCGGCAGGTTGTCCAGTACCGACCGGACCTGTGCCGGGTCGAGACCGGTGAGCTTCGCCAGCTCGCCGACGTCGGCCACCTCCGGGATGTTCTTCAGCACCGACCGCACCTGTTCCGGGGAGAGGCCGCTCTTCTTGGACAGGGTGTTCTCGTTCAGCAGCTTCGGCAGATCGCCGAGCATCGACCGCACCTGGGCCGGATCGGCGCCGGTGGCCTTGGCGAGCGCGTCCTCCAGCCCGCTCGCGCCGGATCTACCCGCACCCGCCCCCGATGACCCACTGCCCGTTCCGCCGCTGCCGGACGATCTGCCCTTCGCGCCGTTGGGCAGCGGAGCGGACCCGAGCGACGGGACGCTGGGCATGCTGGTGCCGCTGCCTCCGGAGGGCGAGTCGGACGACTCGCCGGGAAAGCTGCTGCGCGGGAACGGATTCCCCGAACCCGACGGGCGCGACTGCGTCCCGCCGCCGTCCGGCGAACCACCGCCGGACGAGCCGACCGGGGTCGCCGCACCACGGGCGCCGGCCGCGGCGGACTCCGTCTCCCTGCGCGCGGCTTCGTAGCCAGGCGGGAGCTGCCCCTGCGACCCGGAACCCTTGCCGCTGCCGCCACCGCCCTTGGCGCTGTTGGGCAGCGGGGCACCCCTGCCCGATCCGGTGCCGCCCGATCCGGTGCCGCCCGATCCGGTGCCGCCCGATCCGGTGCCGCCCGATTCGGCGCCGTGCGATCCGGCGCTGTCAGGGCGCGGGCTTGTGCCGGAACCCGCTGTGTCGTAACCGGACTGGCTCGCCGGGTCGACCTGCCCGTAGCCCGGCTGGTACCTCGGATCCGGCTGCTGGTTCCCGGAGCCGTCCTGGTTGTTCCCGTGCTGGCCGTTGCCGTTGCCGTGCTGGCCGTTGCCCTGCTGGTTGTTCCCGGGCTGGTTCTGGCCCTGACCACCCTGCGGCGCCGGTTGGGCAATCGGACCGTTCACCACGGGCATCGCCGAGACGGTGTTCTTCATGCCCTCGCCGTAGTGCTTCTGCCACTCGTCGCGGTACCGGCGGGTCACCCGGCCCGGGCAGCAGTCACCGGGATCGGGGCTGGAAGGCATGCTGAGCTTGGTCAGGTGCAGCCACTGCGCGCTGTAGTCCAGGTTCTGGCTCATCGCGATCATCGAGGTGGCCAGTGGTTGCACGCCGTCGGAGTAGTTTTTGATCGCCGTGGCCGCCGCGGCCGCGCCCTGCCCCTCCCATGCCTCGGTACCGGCGTTGATGGCGTTCACGAGGGTGTTGAGCTTGCCGAGCAGGTCGTTGGCAATGCTGTGCCAGGTGCCCGCGGCGGCCAGCACCGGAGCCGGGTCGAGATCGCGTCCCAGCTCGTATAGTTCACTGAAGGCGAGGCTGTCCTTGTTCTCGATGCTGGCGGTGACGCCCGGATCCTTCTCGCCCTGGTAGTCCTTCAGCGAGGCGGGGAAGCTCTCTGCGTTCGCGTGCTGGAGGTGCGGCTTGCCGTCCTTGCCCTTCCACGCGAATCCGCCGTTCGGCTTGTCGAATTCGGCGTCCGGCCCGCCCGGCTTGCGTGCGCCGGGGGTGTAGGGTCCGGCCACGGTCGGCATCTTCAGGTCGGTGAGCGCCTTGAAGTCGCTCTCGGACTCACCCTCGGCGTTCGCGTACGCCTTGCCCGCCGCGATGTAGGTCTCGCCCATGTCCGTGACGATGTCGGCGTGATCTTTGAGGATGGTTCGCAGCCGGTTTCCCTTGGTGGTGAACGCCATCGCCAGCTGGGTGCCGGAGGTGAGGGTGCCGATCGGCACGAAATTGTCGAGGCGCAGGTTCGTCACGGCCGCGGCCATACCGAGCAGGTCGTCGACCAGATCGGCGCAGGCGCGAGCGGCGGCCAGTGCGTCGGCCGTGTCGAACTTCAGATACCCGGCCTGCGCCTGGTTCTTCAAGCCCGACCACGTGCCCGGTTCGAGAGCCATCCCTTTCACCCTTCTTGTCGCATGGGCGCACCGCGCGCGCCGCGTCAGTCGTCGTTGTCGGCCACCATGGACCGGGGCGCGCGTGCGCCGGAATCGTCGTCGGGCCAGCGGCTCGGGTCCGGCGAAGTCAGCGGCGGTGGCGGCGCCGTCGGCATGAGCGAGCCCAGATCCGGTGCGCCCTCGATGATCTCGGAGAGTTTCGGCAGGGCGTTCTTGCGTTCCAGCAGCGGGCGCATGAGCTCCCGGCTGCGCTCGGTCACCTTCGCCGCGGCGGCCTGCACCGCCGCGGTGACGTTCTCCGCGATCTCTTCGAGGGTCAGATCCAGGACGTCGTCGGCGAACTTGGTGTCGATCAGGATGCCGTCGGCGTTCACCGTGACCTCGATGCGCTGATCGCACACGCTCACCGTCTCGGTGAGCCGCGAACGCCGCTGCTGCAGTTCGGCGATGCCGCGGAACTGCTCGCCGAGACCCTCCACCAGCGTCGCCATGTCGGCGCGCAGGCGTTCGTTGACGGTGGGCTGCCCGGTCACGTCGTCGGCTTCCTGAACTGGCCGGCGTTGCCGGAGTCGGTAGCGGCCAGGACATCCGCGGCATCACGCTGACCGGTCGCCATGTCGCCCAACGTGGTCGCGGCGCCGATGGCGCCCTCGATCAGGTTGTCCCGCGCCGCCTTGTAGCCCTTGTCGCCGTCCAAGAACTTGTGGCCGCGCTTGTCATCACCCCACGGCATGACGGTGCCGTCGGACTCGACACCGCTGAGGGTGTTGCGCAGCTTCTCGGCGACCCCCTTGACGTCGTTCGACAGCTCCCGGGTCAGATCCGAGGCGTGGCGCAGCTTCTGGGGATCGACCTCCAACCGGTCCGCGGCCATGGCACTCCCTTCTGTGTCGTCGGATTACGGGGTGAACGGGACGTCGACCTGCTCGCCGGGGTTCGCGAGTGGCGCATCCGCCGCAGGCGCGGCGCCCGGGGCCGGCAACCACTGCTGCCCGGAGGAGCCACTCGACGATGGCGGTGAATACGGCCCGGGCAGCGGTTCCACCCACGGCCACTGCTTCGGCCGCGGCTTGCCGCGCACGTCCTTGCCCTCGCCCAGGAACGGTTCGCTGTGGTGGGTGGCGATCGGGTTTCCGTTGCTGCTCCCGCCATTCGCGCCGGTCACCTGAGCACCGGACGGCGGGAGCGGGCGTGGCTGCGCACCGCCGGAATGCCCGCTGCTCGACGAGGAGGACGACCCTATCGGCGCCGGGGGAGCGGCGTGCGACGATCCCGAGCCGGACGGAGGCGGTGGGGTCCAGCCGCCGTCGACCGAGGACGACCACGAGGTCGGGGGTTGATTGGTGCGGGCGTCGTGGTACACCGTGCTGCCCGAGCTACTGCTCGAACGGCTCCCGCCGCTCGAACTGCTCCCGCCGCTCTGGAACGAGCTCGCGGCGTCGTGATAGACGCTGTTGCCCGAGGCGCTGCTGTGCGAGGACGGCGGCCGGCTCGACGAGCCCGCGACGGTGGAGTGCACCGGCTGAACCGAGGACGACACGCTCGCATTGGAACCGCTGGCCGACTGGCCGGACGGCCGGGAGCTCGACCCGCTGGACGAACCGTCGCTCACCGGTGGCCGAGGCGCCGCATTGCCGGAATTCGGTTTCGGCATCCAGACATAGGAGCGAATGTCGCCGTGCCCCGGTGGAATCGGCTTGCCGAGGGCGAAACCGCCGCGCGCACCGCCCACCGCAGCACCCCGCGTGACACCGCCGACCCAGCCCGGCCCGGAGGCGAACGACGAGAAGTCTCCGGTCACCGCGCCCACGGCCAGGTTGCCGAAAGTGGTGCCGACCGCACCGGAGGCGCCACCGATCACCGCACCACGACCGACCCGGCCCGCGATGTTGTTCAACTGCTTGCCCGCAACCTTGTCGATACCGTGCCCGAGGTAGCGCCCGAATTCGCGCCCTGGCACCATGCCCGCGACACCGGCGAGGATGGATAGCCCGAATTCCGTGCCGTTGAAGTGCCGTCGTTTGCCCGCCGCGAGCTGGCCGACCTGCACCGAGCCGTTGATGGTCCCGGTGATGGCGGTCGCCTCGATGGCCCGCGCACCGTAGACGCCCCAGCCCTTCGCGGTGGGAAAGACCGGCCGCAGCCGCGCGGCCTGGGTCCAGAAGTGGCGCTTGGCGGTCGAAGCACCCAGGCGTGCAGCGAGATTGGTGATCGCCTTCTGCACGAAGTCCTCGAACACCTTGAGGAAGGAGCGCGTGGTGGTGATCGCGGCCGCCTCCACCGCGGGCGCGGTGGGCGGAAAGAGCCAGGCCCACAGGATCTCCAGCGCCAGCCAGGCCAGCGTCACGATAACGGTGATCTTGGTGGCCTGGATCTCGGTGCCCATGTCGAAGGTGCTGTCGCCGACGGTGCTCATGAACTTCGCCAGCTCCTCGACGGAGTGGTCACCGGTGCGCAGCGCGTCGTAGCGGGCGCCCATCGCGGTACCGCCCTCGCCCTGCGGGTAGGCGTCGATGGTGGCCTGTTTGGCCGCAGCGATATCGGCGAGCAGGGCCGTCAGCTCCGTGCTCGCCGTCTTCCATGCCTCCGATACCGCCCATGCGACGTCCTCGTCGCCCTGTGGCCAGGTGGTTCCGGCCACCCAGGCCAGCCACTGCAACCCCTCGGGCATGTGAATGGTCATCGCTGCACCGCGGCGGCTCCGTACCGCCCCGTCGGATTGCTCACCGCAGCTCTCCTCTCGGCGTTCGATGTCGTGGGATTACAACGCAGGCAATTGAATTCGCAATGACGGGCAAACGAATTCGCCGCACCGGCGCCGTTCGTTCCCGAGTGGTAGCGTGCGGGCCCGATCGAGGAGGTGTCGCTTTCATGACCGCAGCAGAGGATTCGCTCCCCGCCGATTCCGAGTCACCGCTCGCCGACGCGGCGAGCCGCCGGATCGCCGAGGAATTGATCGCGCTCGCCCCGCCGGGCTGGCACGAGATGCAGGCGGTGTTCGCGCTGACCGCCGTATCGGAGCTGGCGTCGGTCTTCTTCACCGACGAGGGGGGCCATCCGGCCCAGGTGTTGCCGTCCGAGGAGGTGCTGGCACTGGTCCGGCGGCACCGTACGGCATCGGCCGCCCTGCCCGGTGGCCCGTGGTGGCGTTACCTGGTGACGGCGTCGGCGTCCGGCGAGATCGGTGCCGAGCACGACTTCGGCGCCGAGCCCTTCCCGGACGACCACCTCTTCCCGCCGGAGGTGTATCGGGCTGACCTGGAGGCGTTTCCGCGGGCGCGGCTCCCGGTCTGGCTGGCAGCCCATATCGGGCACGAGGACCGGCAGTCCCGGCCCACCGAGCAGGCGGGGGCACTTGCTCGGGCCGCCACGCTCACCCCGGAAATCGAGACGACATTGCCCGCGCTGCCGTTGCTGGCGATGCGCTGGGCGGCGATCGCCGCGTCGTTCGTGGCAGCCGGATCTCCTTGGGGGCCGCGGGTGCTGCCCGCGCTTGGCCTGTTCGAGGGCGCCGAGCGCAGCGGTTCCACGCTATGGCTGGTCCCTGGCGACCGTGCGGTGCTCTCCGGCGGAGTATGGAACGACCCGGTGCTGGACGCGGTCTACAACGCCGGTGCTCCCATGCCGGATCTCTACGCGGGCGCGCCGGGGTGGGTGGCGAACCCGCTGCTCAACCCGCGGGCCGGGTCTGGGTTGCTCTCCTTCTGTTACTGGTGGGAGGGCGCCCACTGGTATCGCGGCGCCGCCCCGCCCGCGAGCGAGGTCGCGGCCGCGATTCCCGGGGTATGGACCAGGGAGAGCACGGCCGACATCGTGGCGTCGCTCGCCGAGGAATCGGGCGTCGAAGCGCGGGACGCGGCACTGGAACTGGTGCTGGCCGCGGAGCACGGCGCGGCCGAGCGCGCACTGTTGGTGCGGCTCTTCGGCGAGCGGGAGGAAGTGGACGGCGCGCTACACCAGCTACTCATGGCGGGCGCGGCGGACTAACCGTC
Source organism: Nocardia sp. NPDC050793 (assembly GCF_040654065.1). Lineage (NCBI taxonomy): Bacteria > Bacillati > Actinomycetota > Actinomycetes > Mycobacteriales > Nocardiaceae > Nocardia > Nocardia sp. NPDC050793. The sequence goes on along the minus strand of NZ_JBFAHG010000001.1, from coordinate 1,104,587 downwards.
GGGGGCCTCACCGGAGCGCTCGTTACCCAACCCTCGCCGTGATGATTTGCACGCCAAGATATTCCAGGCGACAGCGTAGATCAAAGCCACCCCCACGCCAGCCTGGACTCCACCGATCAGCGCCGATCGGACGACGTCGTAGCCGCTGGTCCGACTCGCGGGCCCGGCAAGCGCGGTTACGGCACCGAGCGCCGCGAGCGCCGCGATTCCGGCCAGTACCGCCCATCGAATCCGCGGGCGCAGTCCCGGCCGATCAATGCTCGCGCGGGTGCGGCCGTACCAGCCGACGACAGCGGAACCCAAGACGATCATTCCCCCGATCGAGGACGCGTAGCCGATCACGTTGTACAGCTTGTGCGGTTCCGATACGGCAGTTTGCAACCAGGCCCAGCGCCGCACCGCCGCTCCATCGGTTTGGGTGAAGGCGTCCCACACCAGGTGCGTGGTGGCGCCGACGAGCACCGACGTAGCCGTTGTCAACTGTCCGGCCAACGATCGGAAGCCCCTAGGCGGCGGCGGGACTCGCCGCCGTAATCCTGTTGGCGCCAAGGCCAGCAGTGGATCAGCCGTCATCCGAAAGATCTGCAGCAGCACCAACCCCAACAGCACGTCCCACACCAGCAAGCCATTGATCGAATGTGTGTCCACGTGAAGGGAAACCGGCACGTAGTACAGCGCATCGGGCGCGACCGTACCGGCCACCATGGCCGGAAGATGCAGGTATCGGCGCAACGGCAGAACCGCCGCGGGATGGGCGAAAGTGAACGGCACCAACCCGAAAATACCCCGGCCGCAATCAGGAACGAGCCGTAGTGGCGGCGTTGCGATCACCGAATCTGCTTCTGGTGCAAGCAGATCCAGAAACTGGTCGCTGTGGGTCTGCGAGTTCTATTCGCCGCCGACATCGCCAATGAACCGTTCTGGTCTATCCAGGCGTGGCCCGCAACGGCGGCGCGACGGCCACCGGAACGGGCTTACCGACATCGATGTCAGTGTCAGCCCTTAACGTGTCGGCGAGGCCGAACCACTTGATACACAGGAGTTCTCATGACGTCCAGTGAAAGCCCAGCGGCAGGCATCCATGCCTGGGATGCCGAACTGACCGCCGCCTTCGACATCCTGCTAGACGGGAAGCCAGCCGAGGACCCCACGGCGGAGTACGGCGTGTACTACGCCGATGACTCGCTGGACGAGTTCTTGTACCCGAGCGCCTGGGCCACCCCAGCAGCGCTCGCCGAGCCGGAGCCCAGGCGGCTGCCGTTTCCTGGTGCCGACGAGTACCCCTTGTCCCCGGGGGTGTGGCGGTTCGACCTGAGCCGGTCGCTGTTCCGCTTCGACGACCACTTGCTGGACGGGACGGGACCGTGGGACGCGGCCGGGCCCAAGGGCCCCCGACCCTTCGGTGACGACTTCGTCGCCGACATACGCGCCGCCGCGATCGCTGGCGCCGATGAGGTACTGGTGCGTGGCGCGGAACTCGGCCCGTTGCTCTCCCGGCACGGCATGGATTTGACCCACGAGAGCTCCAGGAAGCTCAACAACTGGCTGACCGTACTGTTTCGGGTCGCCACCGATGGCACCCTGGCCGACGCGATGCGCGCGGCGACCTTCACCGAGCGCGGCCCCGAACATCTGGTGCCATTCGACGACGAGGACTACCTCGATACAGCCGAACCCCGATGGGAGGCGGCACTGGCAGCGATCACCCACCCCGAGCTCCGCGACCACCTGCGCATGCTCTGCCTCGACGAGGAAGACGCGCGTGCGGCCGGCGCGCACTACTGCAACGCCGACCGGTGGCCCTTCACTACCGGCATCCTGGACAGCCTCGGCGCTCGACTGGTCGCGGGCTGGGAGTATGGCGAATCTCAGGCGGGCACCGCCGTGGTAAAGCTGCCGGATACGCCGCACGCGCGCTGAACCGGACCGATCGAACAATCTGGATAGGAAGTAACTGTCCGGCATGCGAGGTGTAGCCGGACGGTTTGCCCGCCCGATCGGGCGGGCGCGACTTCCGCCCGGACTACCCGACCGCGTTGCCGGTCGGCACGGCGGGCGCGTGCTCCCGAGTTGTAGCACCCGACAGTGACAGCGCGCGCAGCGCACACAGCCAGCCGATGGCGCCGATGGCCATCCTGGGGTAGTTCAGTGTGGTCCATGTGTCGACGAAGGACTCCACGCGCTCGGGAGTCCAGTCCGCGCCGTTGGATTGGAAGATCAGCATCTGGGTCGCGAAGTAGGCGTAGGTCGACACCGAGTAGCCGAGCATGACGGCGGCCCCCGCGATCCACCAGCGCCGGAAGGCGACCGGTGTGCGCCACGCGAGGTACAGGTTGATCAGCGAAAGAGCCGACACCACCGGGGAAACGAACGGCCAGAACGCGCGGCCTGCCTTCTTGAAGCCGGACGCCTCCATCGCCGGGAACAGCTCGTCAGGGGGTGTGTCCGCCCACATCGGAATGACGGCGAGTTTCTCGTACCATCCGGCCCCGAACTGGATTCCCACAAAGATGACCAGCAGCCAGAGGGGTATCGCCCGCTTCGTCGTCATGTCCGCATCTCCTTCGTGCCATCGAGTATTCTCTATTTGAGAGCCTCTCTGATGTAGAGAGATTAGAAGGAAGTGATGTGAAATGGGATCAGGGAAAACCCGGAAAGAGGCCCTGAGTTCGCTGCAGACGGAGCTGCGGATACAGGCAACCCGCACCGTCATCTTTCATTCGGCCGTCGCCGCACGGCTCGGGATTACCGTCACCGACCTGAGCTGCCTCAATGTGCTGAGCATGGACGGACCGCAGACGCCGGGGCAGTTGGCCGACCGTATCGGCATCACTCGGGGCGGTGCGGTGACCGCGATGATCGACCGGCTCGAGCGGGCGGGTTTCGTGCGCCGCGATCGAGATCCGCAGGATCGGCGCCGCGTCCTTGTCGCCCTGGTCGGCGCGCAGGCGCGGGACGCGGTTGCTCCGCTGTTCACAGGGCTCGGCGCGTCCGTCGGCGCGTATCTGGCCGAGTGCGACGACAGCGAACTAGCGGTACTGCAGCGTTTCGTCGCCGCGCTCAACGACTCCGTCGCGGCAGCTACCGACGCGCTCCGCGGTTCGGCTGCGGAGCGGTAACGGCCGGTGCCCCACGAGGTTTCGCATCCACGCCCAGTCATGACAGCGTCCGGCGACAGTGAGGGTGATGCCGGAACTCGTTCGCGAGCTTCGTAGGCAACGAGCATGTGCCAGTTCGCGAGCGGGAATCGGCCAGGCTGGCTCTGCAGCTCGCGGCTGCGGCGCAAGACAGGTCGGATATGGCGGACCGGCCCGGTGATGCTGCCGGCATGACGGCCCCGTCGCCATCTGCCAGTCTGGACGACGAGGTCGCCGAACTTTTACCGCTTGCCAAGTGGTGGGTGGCGGCCCGTCGGTTCGTCGCTACCCGGCACACGTCAGACATCGAATCCAGTTCCGAATCAGCACGATGAGCAGGGAGACCGCATGACCGAGGCGTCGACGATCGAGGGTGGGGCCAGCACCCGCACGCTTCCGCATCCACCTTTTCGGCTGCCGCTGCTCGGTGATGTGCTGACTACCGATTTCGCGAAACCTTGCCAGCGGTTGGCTGAGCAGGCGCGCGAACTCGGGCCGGTGTTCGAACAGAAGCTCTTCGGCTATCCGGCAGTCATCGTGACCGGCACCGGGGCGGTCGAGGAGGTCAACGACGAGTCGATGTGGGAAAAACACGTCGGGCACGCGCTGATGAAGCTTCGGCCGCTCGCAGGCGACGGGTTGTTCACCGCCTTCAGCCGGGAACCGAACTGGGAGAAGGCGCACAACATCCTGATGCCTGCCTTCACCAAGTCGGCAATGGCCAACTATCACGCCGCGATCACCGCCACGGTGCGCGAGTTGACCGATGCCTGGGCGGCGGAGGCCGCGAGTGCGTGGATAGATGTTCCCGAACACTCGAACGCGCTGACCTTCGAGATCATCGCGCGGGCCGGGTTCTCGCATTCGTTCCGTTCGATGGCCGACCAGCGCTCGGATCCGTTCGTCGAGGCGATGGTTCGTGAACTCACCTACGCAAACCGGCGCACCGACGTCCTGCCCGTGTTCGAGCGGATCTTCCGCCGTGGCAGGGCTCGTCAGCACCAGCAGGACCTGGTCCATGCCCACAGCGTCGTCGACAGCATCATCGCCGCTCGCCGAACCCAGTCCGGCACAAAACACCACGACATACTCGACCTCATGCTCGGCAGCGCCGATCCCGCATCCGGAGAATCGCTGGACCCCACCAACATTCGCAATCAGATCCTGACCTTCCTTGTCGCGGGCAGCGAGACATCGGCGAACACCATCGCCTTCGCACTGCACTATCTGTCCATTCACCCCGAGATCGCCGACGGTGTACGGGCTGAACTCGACGAGCGCTGGCCGACAAGAGATTTCCCCGATATCCGCTTCGAGGATGTGGCCAAACTGCGGAGCCTACGACGGGTTGTCGATGAGACGTTGCGACTGTGGCCGACCGGACCTGGCTACTTTCGGCGTGCACGTCAGGACACGACGCTCTGCGACGGCAGATACCGTTTTCGGCAGAAGGATTGGGTGCTGGTCCTGCTCCTCGCCGCGCACCGCGACCCGGCTTGGGGTCCCGACGCCGACGAGTTCAACCCTGACCGCTTCCTTCCCGACAACATCCGGAAGCTGTCACCGCGCATCTACAAACCCTTCGGCACGGGTCCACGCGCCTGCATCGGCCGGCAGTTCGCCCAGCACGAGATCACTGTCGCGTTGGCCGCGATCCTGCACCAGTTCGACCTGGAACCCGACCCGGACTACCGACTCGACGTCCGCGAAACCCTCACCCTCAAACCCGCGGGCCTACGACTGCGACCTCACCCGCGAACCAGCTGAGCCTTAAAGGCGGGTGCTCGTGAAGAGCACCCGCCTTTGCGGTTTCCGCGTGTTTCGTGAGGGCGGAGCCCCAACGACCCCATACGCAAGCTTCAAAGGCGCTCCCGCACAAGAGGTTGCCGCGGAACTCCACGGTCTGCCCTTCAGCACCTACCGCCGCCACCTGGCCACCGCCGTTCAGCGCATCAGCGACCTGCTCTGGCATCGCGAACTGAACGGTCACTGACCGCGCGCTCACCTCTCCGATCGCTTGCGCAGCTCGACGTTGGCTGACATTCGATGGAACCGAACGGGCCGACGGCGCGTCTAATCCAGAGAACGAAACCGAAAGATCGCCTTGTGATTTGCGTGGTGAGTGTTTCGTTGACAGAGTTCGATCGGACAGTTGCCGGGGTGTGGGAGGTGCCGATGGTCGGCTTCGATCCGAGCCGTGCCGCAGAGGGATCGATGCAGTTCGCGGCGGATTTGGCGCGGAAGGCTCGGCGGTTCGACGAGTTGCGGGGGCGGATCGCGACGGCGTCGGCGTCCGCGTCATGGCGGGGAATGAGGGCATAGATGTGGAACAGTGACGACGTCGTCGTCGATCCGGAGAAGGTACGCGCGCACGCCAGTGCGGTCGAATCGACGCTCGGGGATGTCAGCAAAGCCAAGCAGGCTGCCGACTATCTGGCCAAGTTGGATGACGGCTATGGGGTTTCGTCGGGTGGTATGCGGATCTGATGGTGGGCTCGCTGCACGATCGGATCACCGACAGCTTGCAGAAGATCGCCGAAACGACCGAGACGCTGCCGAAGACGCTGCGGTACTGCGCGGACACCTTCGAAAACCTCGATGCCGGTCGTAAAGCCGAGATCGAGCGTCAACAAGACCAGATCAAGTAGGGGAGGGAACCCATGCCGTTCAACGACGCCGCGCCGCCCGAAGGCAATCAACTGATCGAGGGGAAGGTCGACGACGACGAGGCTTATGGTTTCGACCAGAAGGCTCTGCTCCCCAGGATCAACAGTGACGGTGCCGAAGCAGGGCTGCTCAAGGCCACCCCGCTGGGAGATGCCTGGGAAGCCGGTGGGCTCGTCAAGGAAGCGTTGAACGGGGAAGACCCGGTCAAGAACCTGTACGGTGCGGCCCTCAAAGCTTCTTCGGTAGCCGTCGCCGCGGCGGACGTGCTGGAGTACCGGAGCCGCATGGCCAAAGGGGTTCCCCTGGCGAAGTTCGATCCCTTCAATATCGTGGGCGCCCTGCTGATGGGCTGGATGCTGGATAACGTCGAACCGCTGCGCAAGTGGCTCGACTGGCTCACCGGCAACCCGGACATGGTCAAGGCGTATTCCAAGTCCTGGGAAAACATCGCCGGTGTGCTGACCGAAGCCGCCGCCACGTGGAACACCGAACTCGACAAGGATGTCAGCGAATGGGCTGGCGCCGCCGGCGCGGCCTACAAAACCAAGGCCGACGCGTTCATGGCAGACATCGAAGCTCAGGCCGCGCTCGCCACCTCGCTGAGCAAAGTGAATGCCGCGCTCGGTGACCTGGTCGAGGGTGTTCGCGGCGTCGTGACCGAACTCTTGAACTGGCTGGCCGGCGTACTGGTCGAGGCTGCCGCGATCATCATCTGCACCGGGGGGACAGCGTCTCTCGCGGCGGTCGCCCGCGCCAGCGCGAGCATTGCGGGCGCGGGCACGAAGTTGTCGAGAATACTGCTCGAGCTTGTGAAAGAAGTATCGAACATCATCGGAATGGTGCCGAAACTCATTCAAATCGTGCAGGGCGCAACCGAGGCTCAAATCAGATCGGCGACCGCGTAGGCCCGCAAGATCGCAGTAGGAGGGGTCGTGGGTAGATACCGGAGTACGTCCGGCTTGCCGCTACCGGCGGATTGGGAACGAAAGGCGTTCGGCGCGTACCGCTACACGGTGCTGCCGTTCGCGTGTGCGTCGGTCTTGTGGCCGTTCGTTCTGGGCATGACCTGGACAGTTGTGACAGATCAGGAATCGGTGGGGGCCGGACTCCTCGGGCTCGTGCTAGTAGGTCCCTTGGCGGCCGCGTTCACCGGCTGGGCATGGTCGGAACTCCCCCGAACCGCTCCGGTGGCCGCTTACATTCGTGCCACAAAGGCGGGCCCCGCGCTCGCGCTGCCGGTGCCGCGCCCTTCCTCGACCGGAAGTTTGGTCAGCATCGCTGTCGGAGTGGTCCTGCTCGGGGTCGGGCTGTGGCAACTCATCGCGTCGTTGGACGACGACTGGTCGAGCGGAGCCGCGCTCTTCTTCCTGATTTCCCTCCCCGCTTTGTTCGCCATCCTCCTCGGCCTCGGCACATACAAACCTCGCAAGGCCATCGACAACGTCGGCATCCTGCTCACGCCACATGACATCACGATCGATTACGGCAATGGCCCGACCACAGTTGCCTGGCAGGATGTCTCGGCGGTCGGCGCCCGCAGCCGCCGAGAAGCGTTCAAAGCCGGCAGCGGTACCAACGTGATCACCCTTGTCACCGGCGCTGCCGACACCGGCTACCGAACCATCGATATCGGCCACAAGGACCTCGAGACCGACCCCACCCGGGTCTACCACCTGTTCGTGTTCTACGTGCGCAATCCGGGGCTGCGGTCAGAACTCGGGACCGAACACGGGTTGGATCGCTTCCGGCGCGGCGGATACGTACCGGAACAGCCGTCTGCCCTCGTCGATGGAGATCCGCGCCCTTGACAGCATGTGTCGAAGTCCTTGGTGCGCACCATATTTCGAGATACTAGAGCTATTGCGACCGATCGGTCAACTATGCAACACGGCGAGCCAACTCGCAATACGGTCGGTGCGGCCGGCGTGATCGGCCGCTGCCCCCGCCTTCGTCAAGATCATAGACGGACATTCGAATCAGTCTCCGGGGCAAGAGATTCCGAACCGGCACCGGGTCCGCGAGTTGCCTGATCGACTCGGTGAGTTCGTTGATATCGGCAACCGGCGGTCGCCGGTCGAGCCGAGCGGCGAGCTCTTCGTGGTGGGCCGACGGAAGGATCTCATCGCGGTGAACGGACACAACCGTCATCATCCGAACGACTCGCGGCGGGATCGATCACCGAGAACAACGAGATGTCGAGCACGGCGACCGCGCGACGACGCCGACGATCCATCGGATCTCCACTGGTGGAGCGCCGGAGCCGACCGGTGATCACCGGCGCGATCGAGCCCGCGGCTGGTCCTGAGTCAGGGTAACCGTCGTGATACTTCCGGACTGTTGACAAGGTCAAGATCGTACAAATACTGTTCAGTAACCATGAATTGTGTGCTGTCGTACGAAAATCCGAGAGGGATCATTGTGCCAATCCACACCGCCATAGCGTAGGTGCGACGTACGCACCTTGTTCGGGCACTACACCCTCTTACGCGCGCCTCGATGGCGCGAAGGCTGCGCCCCTGGCATGCCCCCGTAGCGCTTCAGTTTTCTGAAGCGTCACTCGCTGATCGATTGCTCTACTGAGCCCGATGGCACAGCTGGGTCCAGTCTGCGTTCATCTCCTCGGAGTCCGGGCCGCCTGCGAAGGCGTTCCGCATGCCTCGGGGCGATTCATCGAGCCTCGATCACGTCGACATCCATTATGCCGAAGTAGGAATCGTCTGAGTGGACCCTAGCTTAACAGAATCTTTGTTTTAAACCTAAGTTTTGACCTACTAATTGATGGTTACCTGATCTGCTCCGCGATCCGGATGGTGTCGCGGGAGCGGCGGTCGATCACCGACCGCCATCGCTGAGGAGCCGCGGCGGGAACGCCGAATCGAGAACGCATTGCCGGCGGGGCGACCGGCAAACGTCTCCGAAAACGGTGACCGGCAACAAACACACACGTCAGATGCTTACGGGGGGTCACAGCATGCCTTGAGGAAGGATGTTCAGAGGTGACCGGATCGGCCTTTGCCGTCGCTATCGTTGGTATGTCCTGCAGAATGCCGGGCGCGGCCGATCTCGAGAGTTTCTGGCAGCTGCTCAGGGAGGGGCGCGCCGCGATCGGCGCAGCTCCTCCTGGACGGGGCGGCATCACCGAGCGGGCGGGATTCGTCGACACCGCAGGTCACTTCGACGCGGACTTCTTCGGGGTCTCGCCCAACGAGGCGCGAGCAGTCGATCCGCAGCAGCTGCTGGCGCTGGAGTTGAGCTGGGAGGCGCTGGAGGACGCGGGCTTGGCCGCCACGGCGCGCGATGCCCGGCGGTGTGGTGTGTTCCTCGGTTGCACCGGAAGCGATTTCGCCGAAATCGTTGCCTCTCAGGGCGGCCCGGGCGTCAGCCGCCACTCGCTGTGGGGTGTCGGTCGCGGCATCATCGCCAACCGCGTCTCGAACTACTTCGGCTTCAGCGGCCCGAGCCTCGTCATCGACAGCGCTCAGGCATCCTCGCTGGTCGCGGTGCATCTGGCCTGTGAGAGCCTGCGCAGCGGCGAGAGCGACGTGGCCCTGGCCGGCGGTCTGAACCTGATTCTGTCGCCGACGAGCGGTGAGCGTATCGAGCAGTTCGGCGCGCAGTCTGCGCTCGGCGCCTGCTACACCTTCGACGCGCGGGCCGACGGGTTCGTGCGCGGCGAGGGTGGCGGCGTGGTGGTGCTGAAACCACTGGCGCAGGCGGTCGCCGACGGTGACCGGATCCATGCCGTGATCCGCGGCAGTGCGGTCAACACCGGCAACGAACGCCGCGTGCTGAGCGCCCCGAGCCGGGATGCGCAGGCGACGGCGATCCGCTCCGCTCTGACCGCGGCAGGCGTCGAGGCGCCGTCGGTGCAGTACGTCGAATTGCACGGCACCGGAACCCCCGCCGGTGATCCGGTGGAGGCCGCCGCGCTCGGCGAAACCTACGGCGTGAACCGCGGGCAGGATGCGCCGCTGGCCGTCGGATCGGTCAAGACGAATATCGGGCATCTGGAAGGTGCTTCCGGTATCGCGGGCCTCATCAAGACCGTGCTCTGTCTGAGCCGCCGAGAACTGGTGGCCAGCCTGAACTTCGAGACGCCGAATCCACGAATTCCGCTCGCGGACTTGGGCTTACGAGTGGTGACTGACATCGAGGACTGGCCTGCGGCCGATGTGCGCATGGCAGGTGTGTCCTCGTTCGGCATGGGTGGCTCGAATGCCCACGTGATCGTGGAGGAGGCGCCCGCCTTCGGGTCCGCCGCGTCAACGGTGGACAGCCCGGTCGGTGCGGTGCCGTGGGTGGTATCGGCCCGCAGCGAGGGCGGCGTTGGTGCGCAAGCGGCTCGGCTGCGGGAGTGGCTGTTGCGCCACCCGGAAGTGGACGCGGCCGATGTGGCGCATTCGCTGCTGGCCACTCGAGCCCAAATGGAGTGGCGCGGCAATGTCGTCGGGCGGGATCGCGCCGAGCTGCTGGCCGGCCTGGCGGCCCTGGCCGACCCGACCGCGCCCGCTGTGGCGATCGAGCCGACAACCGAGCGGGCCGAGCAGCGGCGGGTCGCGTTCGTCTTCCCGGGACAGGGCAGCCAGTGGGAGGGTATGGCGCTGGGGCTGTTGGATTCGGGTGGGGTGTTCGCGGAGTCGATCGCGGAATGTGAAGCGGCGCTCGCGCCGTACGTGGGCTGGTCGCTGACGGCGGTGCTGCGGCGCGAAGGTGACGCGCCCCCGCTGGATCGCGTGGATGTGGTGCAGCCGGTGCTGTTCGCGGTGATGGTCTCGCTGGCCCGGATGTGGCGAGCGGCCGGCGTGGAGCCGGACGTGGTGATCGGCCATTCCCAGGGCGAGATCGCCGCCGCCTACGTTGCCGGTGGGCTGTCGCTGTCCGATGCGGCGCGTGTGGTGGCTCTCCGGTCGCGGGCGGTCGCCGATGAGCTGGCCGGACAGGGTGGGATGGCCTCGATCGGACTCGGCGCCGATGCGGTCCGGGAACGTTTGTCGGCGTACGGGGATCGGCTGTCGCTGGCGGCGGTGAACGGGCCGGCGCAAAGCGTGATAGCCGGTGATGTTCCGGCGATGGCGGAGTTTCTCGCCGCCTGCGCCGACGACGGTGTGTGGGCCCGCCGGATTCCGGTGGATTACGCGTCGCATTCGAAGGCGGTCGAGCGGCTGCGCGATCGGTTGCTCGCGGAACTGGAGCCGATCCGCCCGCAATCCGGGTCGGTACCGTTCTTTTCCACGGTATTCGCCGATCGGTTGGATACGGCGGAACTGGACGCCGAATACTGGTATCGGTCGCTGCGGGAACCGGTTCGATTCGCCGATGCTGTGACGGCGCTGATCACGGACGGCATCAACGCATTCGTCGAGGCGAGTCCGCATCCGGTGCTCACGATGGGCATCGGCGTAACCGCCGAGGCAGCCGGTCCGGCCGATGGCGTATGCGTCGTCGGGTCGTTGCGGCGCGGCGAGGGCGGTTCGGAACGGTTCATGGCGTCGCTGGCACAGGCCTATTGCGCTGGCGTGCAGGTGGATCCGCGGGTACTGGTCTCCGGTGGCGCGCGGGTCGACCTGCCGCCGTACGCGTTCCAGCGCCGCAGCTTCTTGGCCGGTGTCCCGGTCACTTCCGCTGCCTTCACCGGTGTGACCGACGTCGATGCGGCAACTGAGGAGCACATTTCCGAGGGGCAACTTTCCGAGGGCGGTGCGCAAAGCGAGGCGCGGGACGACCGCCCGCTGGCGCGCATGCTGCTGGCGGCACCCGAATATCAGCGCGACACAGTAGTTCTCGACATCGTTCGTGAGCACGCCGCCGCGGTACTGGGACACGAGTCGGCCCGGTCGATCAACCCCGACCTGCCGTTCACCGAGTTCGGCTTCGACTCCGTCAGTGGGGTCGAGTTGCAGAACCGGCTGATACGGGCCACCGGTGTGCCGCTGCCGAAGACGCTCATCTTCGACCATCCGACCGCGGGTGCGATCGCGGCTCTGCTACGGGCGCAGGTCACGGGCACCGGCCGCGGGCAGCGGCGGGTATCGCGGGGCGCTGAGCTCACCCGCCTCGCCGGCTCCGCAAGCTCCGGCGGCCGACCATCCTCGATGTCGGACGAACCGATCGCGATCGTCGGCATGAGTGCCCGATTCCCGGGCGGTGTCCGGTCCGCCGAGGACCTCTGGGATCTGGTGGCCGCGGGCCGGGACGCGATCGGCGAATTCCCCGCCGATCGCGGCTGGGACCTGGACCAGCTGTTCGACCCGGACCCCGACAAACCGGGAAAGGTATACACGCGTCACGGCGGATTCCTCAGCGGTGCGGGCGATTTCGATCCTGGCTTCTTCGGTATCAGCCCCCGTGAAGCGTCGGCGATGGATCCGCAGCAGCGGCTGCTGCTCGAAACAGCATGGGAAGCTCTGGAGGACGCGGGTATCGACCCGATGTCGTTGCGGGGCAGCGACACCGGTGTCTTCGCTGGCGCCTGCTCGTCGGGCTACTCGCGGCGGGTGACCGGCGACCTGGAGGGTTTCCGGCTGACCGGCACGTCGCACAGCGTCATCTCGGGTCGCGTCGCGTACGCGTTCGGCCTGGAAGGTCCGGCGGTGACGGTGGATACGGCGTGCTCGTCGTCGCTGGTGGCGTTGCATCTGGCATGCCAGGCGCTGCGCCAGGGCGACAGCTCGCTGGTGCTCGCAGGCGGTGTGACCGTCGCGGCCAGCCCGACCCTGTACGTGGACTTCTCCCGTCAGCGCGGCCTGTCACCGGATGGTCGTTGCAAGGCGTTCTCGGCTGCCGCTGACGGTGTGGCGTGGTCCGAGGGCTCGGGTGTTCTTGTACTGGAGCGACTTTCGGATGCGCAGCGGCTGGGCCACAACATCCTGGCCGTTGTTCGCGGTAGTGCGGTGAACCAAGACGGCGCGAGCAACGGCCTGACCGCACCGAATGGTCCGTCGCAGGAGCGGGTAATCGTGCAGGCCCTCGCCAATGCGGGGATCTCGGCGGCCGATGTGGACGCCGTCGAGGCGCACGGGACCGGCACGACTCTCGGTGATCCGATCGAAGCACAGGCGTTGATCGCCGCCTACGGACAGGATCGCGGCGATCGGGAACCGTTGCGGATCGGGTCCTTGAAGTCGAATATCGGCCATGCCGTGGCCGCCGCCGGTGTGGCCGGTGTGATCAAGATGGTGCAGGCGATGCGGCACGAGCGGCTGCCGCGGACGCTGCACGCCGAAACGCCGACGCCGCACGTGGATTGGGCGGCGGGCGCGGTGCGTCTGCTGACCGACGCGGAACCGTGGACCGCGGGTGATCGAGTGCGCCGGGCCGGTGTGTCGTCGTTCGGGATCAGCGGCACCAACGCGCACGTGATCCTCGAAGAAGCACCTGCCGCACCGGTTCCTGCTGTCGAGGAAGACACCGGGATCACGGTGCCGGTCACCCCACTGCTGGTGTCGGGCAAGGGCGAGGCAGGTCTGCGTGCGCAGGCGGCCCGGCTGCGTGCATGGTTGTCGGAGCGGCCGGAGATCGACGTAGTGGATGCGGCCTATTCGCTGGCGACATCGCGCGCGCAGCTGGATTCGCGCGGTGTGGTCCTCGGCCGCGATCGGGGCGAGTTGCTGGAGCGATTGGCAAATCTTGCCGACTCGGGCACCGGCACCGGTGTCATCGCAGGCGCCATCGGCTCGGGGACGACGGCATTCCTGTTCACCGGTCAGGGCGCACAACGGATCGGCATGGGCGCCGGCCTGTACGAAGCGTTCCCGGTATTCGCGGACACGTTGGATTCGGTGTGCGCCCAGTTCGATCCGCTGCTGGAGTGCTCGCTGAAGCAACTCATGTTCAGCGGCGCCACCGGCGGTACCGGTGCCACGGTTCTGGATCGGACGGAGTTCACCCAGCCGGCGTTGTTCGCCTTCGAGGTGGCGCTGTATCGCCTGCTGGAATCCTTCGGCGTCACCCCTGACGTGTTGATCGGCCATTCGATCGGAGAAGTCGCGGCCGCATACGTCGCGGGCCTGTGGTCACTCGAGGATGCCTGCCGGTTGGTGGCAGCACGCGGCCGTCTCATGGGTGCGCTGCCCGAGGGTGGCGCGATGCTCGCCATCGGAGCGTCCGAAACCGACGTGAACGATGTCGTCGCTCGGTATCCCGGCCGAGTGTCGGTCGCCGCGGTGAACGCGCCCGAAGCTCTGGTGATTTCGGGCGACGAGGAAGCCGTCGCCGAGATCGAGGCCCTATTCGCCGAGCGCGCGAGGAAGACGTCGCGGCTGCGGGTCAGTCACGCCTTCCACTCGCATCGGATGGAGCCGATGCTGGACGAATTCGAGCTGGTCGCAAAGGAATTGGTGTACAACCGCCTCTGCCTCCCGTTGGTGTCGAACGTGTCCGGTCAGCTGGCTGGGGATGAAGTCATGGAACCCGCCTACTGGGTTCGGCAAGTGCGGGCCGCGGTGCGTTTCGCGCCGGGTATCGAGACATTGATCTCTTCGGGCGTGCGCCGATTCCTGGAAGTCGGGCCGGACGCGGTACTGGCGGCGATGACCCGGCAGACCCTTCCGGACGGCGTGGAGTCGGTGGTGGCCGCGGCCGCGCGCCGGGATCACGATGAGCCCCGGCAATTCCTGACGATGCTGGCGCACGCTCACACGTCCGGTGTGAACGTGGATTGGACGCCACTGTTCCGCCGCCGGGCGGTACGACGAGTTCCCCTGCCCACGTATGCCTTCCAGCACCAGCGATTCTGGTTGCCGCCGCGTCCCGAAGCCACCGGCGACGCCCTCGGCCACCCGTTGCTCACCGGCGTGGTGCCGGTGGCCGGTAAGGACGAGTTCGTTTTCACCGGCCGGTTCTCGCTGTCCACCGACCCGTGGGTCGCCGACCATATGACCTACGGCACCGTGGTGCTGCCGAGCGCGACCCTCGTCGAGTTCCTGCTCGTTGCGGGCAGCAGAATCGATTGCGGCGTCGTCGAGGAGCTGACCCTGGAGGCTCCGATACTTCCGACGGAGGACGACGAGGTCGAACTCCAGGTATCGGTGCAGGAGCCGGACGGGACCGGGCGACGGCCGTTCGACTTCTACTTCCGCAAGGCAGGCCGCCGAGCGGGTGAATGGGTGCGCAACGCCAGCGGCGTACTGGCGCCCTCCTGGGACGGCAATGACGCTCTGCTGGACCGGCTGCGTGACGAGGCATGGCCGCCGGTCGACGCCGAAATCCTCGACACCTCATGGATTCCCGAGCGGATCGCCAAGGGATCCGGACTCGAATACGGTCCGGCGTTCATCGGTGTCGACGCCGCATGGGAGCGGGACGCGACCGTCTTCTCCGAGATCACCCTGGATACGGCGGCCGCGTCCGAACCGGAGCGGTTCGATCTGCATCCCGCTCTGCTCGATCTGGTGATGCACGCCGGGTTGGCCGGGCTCGTCTGGCACGATCAGGACAGCGATCCGAACACCGGCCGGTTGCTGTTCCGCTGGGGCGGGGCGCGACTGCACCAGCCGCTGGTCAAGGCGACGACGCTGCGGGTCATCGCCGTCGCGAGCGGCCCGGAGACGATCTCCGTTGCGACCGTCGATGATTCGGGACGGCCCGTGGTCTCCGTCGACGCGGTCGTCATGCGGCCCTATGACGTGAAACAGATGCGCGGCACCCTTGCCGGGGATGACGCCGGCCTCTACGAGATCCAGTGGACGCCCGCGCAGGCCGCGACACCGAGTCTGTCCGCGGACCGGATGGCCGTACTCGGTTCGGCGCCGGTCGCCGGAATCGACACCTTCGCTCCGAGCCCATCGGAGCTCGCTGCGGCACAGACGATTCCGGATGTCGTGATCTGGCAGCCGCACAGCGCGGCGGCTGACGATCAGGCGGCCGTTCGCGGCCACCTGGAAACGGTCTTGGCGACGGTACAGGCCTGGCTGGCCGAAGATCGTCTGGCCGACACTCGGCTGGTCGTGGTGACCACGAACGGTGCCGCGCTGACCGGCGAGGCACCGGATCTCGCCGCGGCGGCCGTCTGGGGCCTGATGCGCAGTGCGCAAACCGAATATCCTGGCCGGTTCATTCTCCTTGACGCCGACCCGTCGGCCGCTGCGCCCATGGATGACCCGACGCTGGTCGGCGCGGTGATCGCGGCAGACGAACCACAGGCCGCGGTGCGCGCCGGAGCATTGCTCGTGCCCAGACTGGCGAAGGCGCGAGCGGAGAGCCACCCCTCATCGAGTCGCTACGCGACACCGGCCCACCCGTCGCCCGACCACCACCCCTCATCGAGTCGCTACGCGACGCCGTCATTTGGTGCCGGTACCGTGCTGATCACCGGCGGCACCGGTGGCCTCGGCGCACGTGTGGCCCGGCATCTGGTCACCGCACACGGAGTCCGCAGTGTGCTGCTGGTCTCCAGGCGTGGCGAAACCGCCGACGGCGCAAGGGAATTGATGTCCGAGCTGGCAGCGGCCGGCGCTTCTGTCAGGGTGGCGGCCTGCGATGTGGGCGATCGAGATGCCCTCCGTTCGGTGCTCGATTCGATCGAGGCCGATCATCCGCTGACCGGCGTAGTACATGCGGCGGGTGTCCTCGACGACGGCACCTTCGCAGGCCTCACCACTGAGCAACTGCGGCGAGTGTTCAGCTCGAAGGCCACCGCCGCATGGCACCTGCACGAGCTCACTCGCGACCGTGACCTGTCGGCCTTCGTACTGTTCTCGTCCGTCGCGGCAACGATCGGAACGGCGGGCCAGGGTAACTACGCGGCGGCCAACGCATTCCTCGACGCGCTCGCGATGCGCCGCCGAGCCGACGGTCTGCCCGCGATATCGCTGGCCTGGGGGCCCTGGAACTCCGTCGGCGGCATGACAAGCGGCTTGGACCGCAGCGCCGTCGCCCGCTGGGAAAGGCTCGGTCTGCATCCACTCGAGAACGACGAAGGTCTCGGGCTCTTCGATGCGGCCACCGGCCGCGCCGCCGCGCACTTGGCAGCGATTCGATTCGACCCGGCGGTCCTGCGGCGCGAAGCCCTGAACGATGCGGTGCCTGCGGTGCTCCGCGGTTTTCTGCGTCGCACCACAGCTGCGACAGCGGCCGCGTCGAGTTCGCTGGGCACCCGACTGAGCCGGGTACCGGAGGGCCAACGCGCCGAGGTGGTACTCGACCTGGTGCGGGAGCACGCGGCAGCCGTGCTCGGACACGGTTCCGCCGAAGACATCAGCCCCGACGAGCGATTCGACGCACTGGGATTCGACTCGCTCGGCGGCGTGGAATTCCGCAACCGGCTGTCGAAGGCCACCGGTGTCCAGCTGCCGTCCACCCTGGTCTTCGACCACCCCACCGCCGCGGCGGTCGCCGCCCTCTTGCACGCCAAGATCGAGGGAACGGAATCCGGTCCCAGGACCGCACGGGCGTCGCGCCGCGTCCGCGTGGACGAGCCCATCGCGATCGTCGGCATGAGCTGCCGGTTCCCCGGCGGCGTCCGAACCCCGGAGCAGCTGTGGGATCTGGTGCGGTCGGGGACCGATGCCACCACCGAATTCCCGAACGATCGCGGCTGGGATCTCGAGCAGCTGATCGACCAGGACCCGGACAAGCCCGGCACGGTCTACAGCCGCGGCGGCGGATTCCTGGACGACGCGGGTGATTTCGACGCCGGATTCTTCGGAATCAGCCCGCGCGAAGCCCTGGCGATGGATCCGCAGCAGCGGTTGCTGCTGGAAGCATCATGGGAGGCGCTGGAGGGGGCCGGAATCGACCCGAACACGTTGCGCGGCAGCGACACCGGTGTGTTCGCTGGCGCGTGCGCCTCGGGGTATGTCGATCGCGTGACCGGCGACCTGGAAGGATTCCGGCTGACCGGCACCACCCACAGCGTCGTCTCCGGCCGTGTGGCCTACGTGTTCGGCCTCGAGGGACCGGCGGTCACGATCGATACCGCATGTTCGTCCTCATTGGTGGCCATGCATCTGGCGTGTCAGGCCCTGCGTCAGGGCGAAACATCGCTGGCCGTGGCCGGTGGCGTCACCGTGGCCGCAACCCCTTATCTCTCCGTCGATTTCGCGCGGCAGCGCGGCCTGTCGCCGGATGGCCGATGCAAGGCGTTCTCCGCCGCGGCCGACGGTGTGGCCTTCGCCGAGGGCGTGGGCGTACTGATCCTGGAGCGGCTGTCGGACGCGCAGCGGCTGGGCCATGATGTCCTGGCCGTCATCCGGGGCAGTGCGGTGAATCAGGACGGTGCGAGCAATGGCCTGACGGCGCCGAACGGTCCGTCGCAGGAGCGGGTGATCGCGCAGGCCCTCGCGAATGCCGGGCTCACACCCGCCGACGTGGATGCGGTGGAAGCGCACGGGACCGGCACTCCGCTGGGGGATCCCATCGAAGCCAACGCGTTGATCGCCGCATACGGGCAGGAGCGTGGGGATCGGGAACCGCTGCGCATCGGATCGATCAAATCGAATATCGGTCACACCGTGGCCGCGGCCGGTGTCGGTGGCGTGATCAAGATGGTGCAGGCGCTGCGACACGAGACCCTGCCCGCGACCTTGCACGCGGAAGCGCCATCCCCGCACGTGGATTGGTCCGCGGGCGAGGTGCGCCTGCTGACCCGGCCGGAACCGTGGAACGCGGGGGGAACGGTTCGCCGGGCAGGCGTGTCCTCGTTCGGAGTCAGCGGCACCAACGCCCACCTGATCATCGAGGAAGCGCCCGCCCCGCAGCCTGTTGTTTCGCCACCGGCTACCGACCACCCGCATACGGCGGTGCCGTGGGTGGTGTCGGCCAAGAGTGAGAACGCCCTGCGGGCACAGGCGGCGAAACTGCAGCAGTGGCTGATCGATCACCCCGACGCCGATCCGGCGGATGTGGCCTATTCGCTCGCCACGACACGTGCGCGGCACGAGTGGCGAGCGGCGGTCCTCGGTTCCGATCGCGACGAACTGCTCGCGCGGCTGGCGAAGCTGCTCGCCGGATCCGCCTCGGCCGGAGTGGTTTCCGGCGCCGCGGGCTCGGGGAAGACCGCCTTCCTGTTCACTGGTCAGGGCGCGCAGCGGGTCGGTATGGGCGCGGGTCTGTCCGAGGCCTTCCCGGTATTCGCCGCAGCGCTGGACGAGGTGTGCGCCCGGTTCGATCCGCTGCTCGGATGTTCCCTGAAGCAAGCGATGTTCACCGGACACCTGATCGACGATCAGGGCGTCACCGCTAGCGACTGCTTGTCAGGTCGCTCGAAAGGGTCAGCGGAGACCGGAATTCTGGATCGGACCCGGCTCACCCAGCCCGCGCTGTTCGCGTTCGAAGTGGCGCTGTATCGGCTGCTGGAGTCGTTCGGGCTCGTCCCGGACATGGTGATCGGGCACTCGATCGGTGAACTGGCCGCGGCGTATGTGGCCGGTGTGTGGTCACTGGAAGACGCCTGCGAGCTGGTCGCGGCACGAGGGCGGCTGATGGATGCGCTGCCGTCGGGCGGCGCGATGCTCGCGGTCGCCGCGTCCGAGACCGAAATCGGCGCGGCCATCGCCGGATTCGGTGACGGGGTGTCGATGGCGGCAGTGAATGCGCCTGCGGCCGTGGTGATTTCGGGCGACGAGGATGTCGTCGACGAGATCGATCGGCAGTTCACCGAGCGGGGTCGCAAGACGAGCCGACTGCGGGTGTCGCATGCGTTCCATTCCCATCGGATGGAGCCGATGCTGGCAGAGTTCGAGACCATCGCGGCGGGGGTGACCTTCAACGCCCCGCGCATTCCGTTGGTGTCGAACATCTCCGGCCGAATCGCTGGCGACGAGATCCTGGATCCGGGGTATTGGGTGTCACAGGTGCGCGCCGCGGTGCGTTTCGCGCCCGGTGTCGAGTCGCTGGTGGCATCGGGTGTGCGCCGGTTCCTCGAAGTCGGGCCCGACGCGGTGCTGGCGGCGATGACGCGGCACACACTGCCCGCGGAGGTCGAGGCTCGATCGGTGGTCGCCGCGGCGGCCCGTCGAGATCACGACGAGGTCGAGCAGTTCCTGACCATGCTCGGCCACGCGCACACCGCCGGGCTGCCCGTCGACTGGAATCCGCTGTTCGCCACCCGCGAGGTGTCACGAATCGCGCTGCCCACCTACGCTTTCGAACATCGGCGGTACTGGCTCGAACCCAGCCTCGGGGAGACCAGGAACGCGACCTCGGAACACCCGCTGCTCACCGACGTGGTGCGAGTGGCCGACCGCGACGAGTGGCTGTTCACGGGGCGGCTCTCGCTGCGCACCCATCCGTGGATCGCCGACCACACCACCTACGGCGTTGTGCTCGTCCCGAGTGCCGCGCTCATGGAGATGCTGCTGGTCGCGGCTCCGCGGATCGGCTGCGGTGCCGTGGAGGAGCTCATCCTCGAGACGCCGATCCTCCCGCAGGCAGACGGCGAGGTCGAACTCCAGGTACTGGTGCGGGAACCGGATGCCACGGGACGTAGATCGTTCACGTTCCACTACCGCCTCACCGGCGACAGGGCCGACAGCGAGTGGACGCGCAACGCCAGTGGCGTGCTGAGCGGTCGACAGCTGATCGACATCGGACTGATGGACATGCTGCGAAACGCGCCGTGGCCGCCGATCGACGCCGAACCGGTGGATACCGACTGGATTCCGGCCCAGGTGGCGCGTGCCGCCGGACTGGAATACGGTGCCTCGTTCATCGGCGTAGACGCCGCGTGGCGCAGCGGTGACACGGTTTTCTCCGAGGTCACCCTGAACCAGGAATTCCCGGCCGAACGGTTCCAGCTGCATCCGGCGCTGTTCGACATGGTGATGCATGCGGGAATCGCCTGTTTGATCTGGCCCGACCACAAGGGCGATCCCGCCGAGGGCAAACTTCTGTTCCGTTGGGGCGCAACGCAGATCCACACCACGTCCACGGTCAGGACCTTGCGGGTGATGGCCATCCAGCGCAGTGGTGAGGCGATCAGCGTCGTGGCCGTCGACCAGGACGGAACTCCGGTGGTCACCATCGACGAAGCGGTCATGCGCTCCTACGACGTCCAGCAGTTCCGCGCCACGCTGCCGGGCGGACGCGTGGCGCGGTACGGGTTGCGCTGGGCGACGGTGGAGATACCCGACGGACTCACCTCGACGGGGAGCGCAGCCGTGCTCGGAGCCGCGCACGTGGACGGAATCGACCAGCGGTATCCGGATCTGACCACGCTCGCTTCGGCTTCGATCGTTCCTGACGTCGTGGTGTGGTCCGAGGCGGCGGCGCTGCACGGTGATTCGCAGCGATCCGCGCGCGATCGGGTCAATACCGCCTTGCACACCGTACGAGACTGGTTGGCCGACGAGCGATTCGCAGGGTCGCAGCTGGTTGTGCTGACCAGCCGCGCGGCAGCCCTGCCCGATGAGACGCCGGATACCGCATCGGCCGCGGTATGGGGGTTGATACGGAGCGCTCAGACCGAATATCCGGAGCGGATCGTGCTGCTCGACGCGGACGAATCCGGGGGTGCACAGCACATTTCGGCCGACTCGATCCGTGCCGTGCTCGAGACCGGGGAGCCGCAGGTGGCAGTGCGGGGCGACCACGTCCTGGTACCGCGACTGGAGGCACTGACGTCAGGAGATGTCACAGAGCAGGTGTCGTTCGGGTCCGGAACCGTTCTGATCACCGGCGGGACCGGGGGATTGGGCGCGCTGCTGGCCCGGCACCTGGTCACCACGCACGGTGTCCGGCGACTGTTGCTGGTCTCGCGCCGCGGCGAGCATGCCGACGGTGCAACCGAGCTCGCGGCGGAACTCACCCGATCCGGTGCCGAGGTGCGGATCGCCGCCTGCGATGTCACCGACCGCGACGCGCTTCGAGAGCTGCTGGCCGGCCTGCCCGCGGAGCACCCGCTCACCGGTGTCGTCCACACCGCGGGCGTGCTCGACGACGGCACGTTCCACACGCTCACCGGTGACCAGGTCGATCGGGTGTTCGCTCCCAAGGCCGACGCGGCGTGGCATCTGCACGAGCTCACCCGGGACCTGAATCTGTCGGCGTTCGTGATGTTCTCCTCGATCGCCGGAATGATCGGTTCGGCCGGGCAAGCGAATTACGCTGCCGCGAACAGCTTCCTGGATGCCCTGGCGATGCAACGCCGCGCCGCGGGACTACCGGCACTCGCACTCGCCTGGGGGCCGTGGCAGCAGGACATCGGCATGACCGGCGCGCTGGACCGCACGGCCATGAACCGGTTGGAGCGACTGGGCCTGGCCCCGCTGGACCGCACCGACGGCCTGCGATTGTTCGATGAATCGCTGACCACGGCCGAACCGGTGTCAGCGTTGTTGCAGCTCGACACCGACAAACTGCGCCTGGAAGCGCATACCGGTCCGATTCCGGCGGTGCTGCGCGGGTTCGTTCGCGCACGCGGCCGGTCGGCCCCGACGTCGAGTGGTGAACTGTCGCTCGGGGAGCGCCTGCACGGTGTGGCGGAGGCGAAGCGACGCGGGGTTGTCCTGGATCTGGTGCGGGAACACGTGGCGGCGGTGCTCGGTTACGGGTCGGCCGACGACATCGGACCCGATCGCGGCTTCAGCGAACTCGGCTTCGATTCCCTCGGCGGAGTCGAGTTCCGCAACCGGCTCTCCAGGGTGACGGGACTGGCGCTGCCCTCGACCTTGGTCTTCGACTACCCGACCGCGGGAGATGTCGCCGACTACCTGCTGGCGGAGACCGCGGTGGCAGCGCCTGCCCAACCGACATCGGCGGTGCCCGACGACATCGCGCGGCTCGAGGCCCTGCTCGAGCGGATCATCGCCGACGGTAGCGACAACGACGAGACCGTCGCCGGATTGCGGGGCGTCAACGAGCGCCTGCGCACCTTCCTGACCGGCAAGTCGTCGGACGATGCGTATGACGACCTCGAATTCCGTTCCGACAGTGAGCTGTTCGACTTGATCGACGAGGAGTTTGGCCCAGCATGAGCAACCCTGACGCCAGCAACGAGGAACGGCTCAGCCGGTATCTGAGGAAGCTCACCGGAGACCTCCGCGTCGCCAAGAAGCACATCCAGCACCTGGAAGAACGTGCCGGCGAACCGATCGCGATCATCGGCATGAGCTGTCGGTATCCAGGCGGTGTCGAAACTCCGGCGCAGTTGTGGGATTTGGTCGCTTCCGGCACCGACGCCGTCGGTCCGTTCCCGGCCGACCGGGGCTGGGACCTCGAGCGCCTGTTCGACACCGATCCGGATACGCCGGGGACCATCTACACCCGGGAAGGCGGATTCCTGGACGCGGCGGGCGATTTCGATGCGGGATTCTTCGGAATCGGCCCGCGCGCGGCCGAGGCAATGGATCCGCAGCAGCGCCTGTTCCTGGAAGCGGCATGGGAGGCATTGGAGGACGCCGGTATCGATCCGATGACGCTGCGCGGCAGCGACACCGGAGTGTTCGCCGGTGTGATCCACCAGGAGTACGGTCCCCGCGTGGGTTCGCCGGGACTGACCGCCGAGTCGGAAGGCCACGCCTACCTGGGTGTTTCGGCCAGTGTTCTTTCCGGGCGCGTCGCCTTCACTTTCGGGTTCAAAGGTCCGACACTGTCGGTGGACACGGCGTGCTCGTCGTCGCTGGTCGCCCTGCACCTCGCGTGTCAGGCGTTGCGTCAGGGCGAGACCTCGCTCGCCCTGGTGGGCGGGGTCACCGTGATGTCCGACCCCACGCTGCTGATCGCCTTCGCCCGGCAGGGTGCGCTGTCCCCGGATGCGCGGTGTAAGGCCTTCGCGGCAGCGGCGAACGGGACCGGATTCTCCGAGGGCCTCGGCATGCTCGCGGTCGAGCGGTTGTCGGATGCGCGCCGGCACGGCCACCAGGTTCTCGCGGTCATCCGCGGCAGCGCGATCAACCAGGACGGCGCCAGCAGCCATCTGACCGCACCGAACGGTCCTTCGCAGGAAAAGGTGATCGCGCAGGCCCTCGCCAGTGCCGGTCTGACGCCCGCCGACGTCGATGTGGTGGAAGCGCACGGCACCGGCACCACCCTCGGAGACCCGATCGAGGCGCAGGCGCTGATCGCCGCCTACGGACGCGATCGGGCCGGAGAGCCGCTGCGGATCGGCTCGCTCAAGTCGAACATCGGACACACCTCCGCCGCGGCCGGTGTCGGCGGCGTGATCAAGATGGTGCAGGCTTTCCGGCACGAAATGCTGCCCGCAACACTGCATGTCGATGCTCCGACACCGCATGTGGACTGGTCGGCGGGATCGGTGCGGCTGCTCACCGAGGCAGAACCGTGGCCGGCTGGAGAGCGGGTGCGTCGCGCAGGCGTGTCCTCGTTCGGCGCCAGCGGAACCAACGCTCACCTGATTCTGGAAGAGGCCCCCGTCCTGGAGGAGGCTCCCGCCGAACCGGCGGACGACACCGCCGACCGTGGTGCGAAGGCGGTGGCCGCCGGTGTCTCCCCATGGCTGCTGTCGGCGAAAACCGAGGACGCCCTGCGTGCGCAGGCGGCCGAACTGCGGCGATGGGTGACCGACAACCCTGACCTGACAGTCGAAGACATCGGCTATTCGCTGCTGACGACCCGCGCCCGGCTCGACTGGCGGGCCACGGTAGTCGCCGACGACCGCGAAGCGATGCTCGCCGGACTGGCGGCACTCGCGGAACACGGATCGGCGAGCACCGCGGGCAGCGTGACGGCAGGGCAGGCGGTGACGCGCAAAGCGGCCTTCCTGTGCACCGGACAGGGTGCGCAGCGGGTCGGGATGGGACGCGAACTGTACGAGGCGTTTCCGGTATTCGCTACCGCAATGGACGAGCTGTGCGAGCAGTTCGATCCACTACTGGGCGGTTCGCTGAAGCAGCTGATGTTCACCGGTCAGCTGGCCGATGAAAGCCCCGGCGACGCCGATGACGGCGTTCTGGATCGGACCGAGTTCACCCAACCCGCGTTGTTCGCCTACGAAGTCGCGCTGAGCCGACTCCTGAACTCGTTCGGTGTGACACCGGATGTCCTGGTGGGACATTCGATCGGTGAGCTGGCCGCCGCGTACATCGCCGGCATGTGGTCGCTGCCGGACGCGTGCCTGCTGGTCGCGGCGCGTGGCCGCCTCATGGGGCAGCTGCCCGAAGGCGGTGCGATGCTGGCCATCGCGGCGAGTGAGCACGAGGTATCCGAGGCTCTCGTCGGCCATGACGACCGAGCGTCCATCGCCGCGGTGAATTCACCTGCAGCCGTGGTAGTTTCCGGTGACGAGGACGCCGTTACGGCACTCGAGCAGTGGTTTGCCGAGCGCGGGCGGAAGACCTCCCGGTTGCGGGTGTCGCACGCGTTCCATTCCCACCGGATGGAACCGATGCTGGCCGAGTTCGCCGCTGTCGCACGGGATGTGACCTACCATCGCCCGCAGATTCCGCTGGTGTCGAATCTCTCCGGCCGGATCGCCGGCGATGAGGTGCTGGAACCCGCTTACTGGGTCCAGCAGGTGTGGGCGGCCGTTCAGTTCGCCCGAGGCGTTGACACTTTGATGGGCTCGGGCGTGCGCCGATTCCTGGAAATCGGTCCGGACGCGGTGCTGACGGCGATGACCCGGCAATGCCTGCCGGACGACATCGAATCGCAGTCGTCGGTGATTGCCGGAGCACGTCGAGGGCGTGCCGAGGTCGAGCAGTTCGTGAACTGCCTGGCACACGCACACACCGTCGGTGTCGACGTCGACTGGAGCGTGTTCTTCGCCGCTCGACCCGTCTCGCGAGTGCCGTTGCCCACCTACGCTTTCCAGCGCCATCGCTACTGGCTCGAACCCTCGCTCGGCACCGCCGGTGTCGAATCCGTGGGTTTGCGAGCGGTGGAACACCCCATGGTGGACGCGACATTGCCGATGGCAGATGGTGGTGTCGTCCTGACCGGGCGTCTGTCACCGCTGTCGCAGCCGTGGTTGGCCGACCATGTCATCGGTCGGGTCTTGTTGTTGCCGGGAACCGGGTTCGTGGAGCTGGCGTTGCGTGCCGGTGCCGAAGCCGGATGCCCGATGATCGAGGAATTGACGCTGCAGGCGCCGCTGGTGGTGCCCGCGGCAGGCGGTCGGCAGATCCAGGTCGTCGTCGGTGGGCCCGCCGAGGAGTCCCCGCAGCGGCCGATATCGATCTACTCCCGCGCTGAACACGACCACGACGGACAGTGGGAACTGCACGCGCGCGGCCTGTTGACCAGCCGAGAAGAGAAGGCCGAACCCGAACTCGGGACCTGGCCGCCTGCCGGAGCGACCGGTGTCGATGTGGCGTACACGAAGTTCCTGACGCATGGCTACGAACTGGGGCCGGCCTTCCAGGGTGTGCGGGCGTTGTGGCGACGCGGTGAAGAAGTGTTCGCCGAGATCGCTGTCGATGCGGAGACCGGGGTGCGAGCCGAGGGATTCGGGATCCACCCGGCATTGCTGGACGCGACCTTGCAGACGGGACTGCTGGCCGGCGTGCTCGAGATCGGTGCCGGGCAGGTGATGTTGCCGTTCTCGTGGGAGTCGGTGTCGCTGTACGCGACCGGAGCGTCGGTGTTGCGTGTGCGGCTGACCGGGACCGGATCGTCGGTGTCGGTGTGGGTGGCCGATGAGCACGGGCAACCGGTGTTGTCGGGGTCGGTGACGATGCGGCCGACGCCGCTGGAGCAGCTTGCCGCGGTCGCCGCGGGTGCGGGCGGTCGGGCCGATCAGGTACTGGAAGTGGTGTGGTCGCCGACCGCGTCCGAGTCCGCGGCGATGGATGCGGGTGTGGGTTGGTGGGACCGTTTGGATCCGGAGTCGCCGGTGCCTCCGGTGGTGGTGGTCGAGGCCGGGTCCGGGGGGAACGAACACATCGACGGCGTCGTGGCTACTACCCATTCCGAGGTTGCCCGGATTCTCGAGGTGGTGCAGGCGTGGCTGGGTCAGGATCGGTTCGCTTCGAGCACGCTGCTGATCGCCACGCGCGGCGCGGTCGCGCCGGCCGGTGAAGACCTGACCGATCTCGCTGGCGCCGCCGTGTGGGGCTTGGTGCGTACGGCGCAGACGGAGGATCCGGATCGGATCGTATTGGTCGATGCGGACACCGGTGTCGATGCGCAGCTCGCGGCGACCGTCATGGCCGTGGGTGAACCTCAGGTGGTCGTGCGCGACGGCGTCGTCCACACCGCTCGGCTCACCCGAGCCGCGTCCGGAGTGTCTTCCGTGGCGAGCGATGATGCTTTCGCCTTCGGGGCGGGGACGGTGTTGATCACCGGCGGCACAGGCGGTTTGGGCACGGTGGTGGCCCGGCATGTGGTGGCCAGCCACGGGGTGCGGTCGTTGCTGCTGGTGAGCCGCAGCGGCCCGCAGGCCGATGGCGCGGCGGCGTTGTGTGCCGAGTTGGAGCAGTTGGGTGCGCGGGTGAAAGTGGTGGCCTGTGATGTCACCGATGCCGGCGCGGTGGCCGGGCTACTGGCGGAAGTGCCTGCGCAGTGGCCGTTGTCGGGTGTGATCCATGCCGCCGGTGTGCTCGATGACGGGGTCATCGCATCGTTGACCGCGGAGCGGATGGACGCGGTACTGGCACCGAAGGCCGACGCCGCCTGGTACCTGCACGAGGCGACGGCGGATCTGAATCTGGCCGCGTTCGTGGTGTTCTCGTCGTTGTCGGGCACGATCGGCGGACCCGGTCAGGCCAACTACGCGGCGGCGAACACCTTCGTCGACGGCCTGGTGGCCCATCGGCGAGCACGAGGGCTGGCCGGTCGGTCACTGGCCTGGGGTCCGTGGGCACGCTCCAGCGGCATGACCGGACACCTGACCGATGCCGATGCGGCCCGGACGACGCGCGCCGGATTCACCGCGTTGTCGGACGAGCAGGCCTTGGCCGCATGGGATTCGGTGCTCGAAACGGGTCCGGGCCACGCGGTGATCACCGGCGTGGACACCACCGCGATCCGTGCCCAGGCCGATGCCGGACTGCTGCCACCCCTGCTGCGGGAACTGGTACCGGCGGCGGCCACCCGTCCGCGGGCGACTTCGAAGGTGATATCCGGTCTGCGGCAACGGCTCGCCGGCCTGGATGCCGATCGGCAGCGGCAGGTCGTGCTCGATACCGTCCGCGCGCACGTGACGGCCGTGCTCGGCCGGGACGCCGTGTCCGCGCCCGATGCCGACCGCAGCACCTTCCAGGACCTGGGATTCGATTCCTTGGGTGCGGTCGAGCTGCGCAACCGGGTCAAAGCGGATACCGGCCTGGCGCTGGCGGCCACCGTGGTTTTCGACTACCCCACACCCATCGCGCTGGCCGAGTATCTCCGCGAACAACTCTCGGATGGGCCCGGGGAAAAGCCGGTTCGTTCGATCGACGCGGTATTCGAGGATTTGGAATCCGCCCTCGCGACCGGAAATTGGGGCGAGCAGGAAAAGGCCCGGGTCGTGGCTCGGTTGCAGTCCATTGCGACCAGTTGGGCAGCTCGAATCGACACCGCCGGTGTCCATCGCGACGACGATGTGGAAAACGCGGACGAAGCAGCGCTTTTCGCGATTCTCGACAGCGAACTGGAAGCCTGAGCACTGAATTCCTCGAGCTTGGCTCGAGTTCGGAAGGATTGCGGAAACTTAGATGGTCGACGACAACAAGACCCTTGACTACCTGAAGCGCCTGACGGTCGATCTGCGTCAAACCCGCAGGCGGCTGCGGGAAGTCGAGGATCAGAAATTCGAGCCCATTGCGGTGGTGGGTGTGGCGTGTCGTTACCCGGGTGGGGTGGCCTCTCCGGAGGATCTGTGGAATCTGGTGTCGGAGGGCGTCGACGCGATCGGTGAGTTCCCTACCGACCGCGGTTGGGATGTGGACGGGCTCTACGACCCGGACCCGCAGGCGCGCGGGAAGTCGTACACCCGCTCTGGCGGGTTCCTCTATGACGCAGCGGAATTCGACGCGGAGTTCTTCGGGATCAGCCCGCGCGAGGCACTGGCGATGGACCCGCAGCAGCGGATCCTGTTGGAAACCTCGTGGGAAGCCCTGGAACGAGCCGGTATCGACCCGTCGACGTTGCGGGGATCCGATACCGGTGTCTTCGCCGGCGCGTCGAACGGGGAGTACGCCGATATGCTGCACGCGGGTCCGGTGGACCTGCGGGGCTACCTGCTGACCGGTACGACCGGCAGCGTGGTGTCGGGCCGGGTGGCGTACGCGCTCGGACTGGAGGGCCCGGCGGTGTCGGTGGACACCGCGTGCTCGTCGTCGCTGGTGGCGGTGCATCTGGCGGCCCAGTCGCTGCGCTCGGGGGAGTGCGCGATGGCGTTGGCCGGCGGCGTGACGGTCATGGGCTCGCCGGGGATGTTCGTGGAGTTCTCCCGGCAGCGGGGGTTGGCGGCCGATGGCCGGTGCAAGTCGTTCGCGGCGTCGGCGGACGGCACGGGCTGGTCCGAAGGCGCGGGCATGCTGGTGCTGGAGCGGCTGTCCGACGCGCAGCGACACGGGCATCGAGTGTGGGCGGTGATCCGCGGAACGGCGATCAATCAGGACGGCGCGTCCAACGGCTTGACCGTGCCGAACGGTCCCTCGCAGCAGCGGGTGATCCGCGCCGCGCTCGCCAACGGGCGGCTTTCGACCGACGACGTGGATGTGGTGGAGGCGCACGGCACCGGCACGGTGCTGGGGGATCCGATCGAAGCACACGCCCTGCTCGCCACCTACGGACAGGACCGTGATCCGCAGCGGCCGCTGTGGCTCGGGTCGCTGAAATCCAATATCGGTCACTCGGTGGCCGCGGCGGGCGTCGGCGGCATGATCAAGATGATCATGGCGATGCGGCACGGGGTGATGCCGCCGACCCTGCATGTCGACGAGCCCACCCCCCGTGTGGACTGGTCCGCCGGCGCGATCGAACTGCTGACCCGAAAGCGGGATTGGCCCGAGGCAGCGGACCGGCCCCGCCGGGCCGCGGTGTCCTCCTTCGGCATCAGCGGCACCAACGCGCACGTCATCCTCGAACACGTATCCGCAGTCGAACCGGCCGAGTCCGAGCCGGGCACCAACCCCGGCAGCTCGGGAAGCGCTGTCGCGGGTGCGGTTCCGTGGGTGGTGTCGGCGAAGTCGCAGGCCTCGCTGCGGGCGCAGGCTGCGCGGTTGCACGAGTTCGTCGCCGCCGATCCCGCGGTGTCGGTATCCGATGTGGCGCATTCGCTGCTCTCGACTCGCACGCTGTTCGCGCATCGGGCTGTCGTCGTGGGTGACGACCGGGACGAGCTGCTGCGCCGACTGGCCACGGTGGCGGCCGGCGAACCGGGTCCCGATGTCGCCGTCGGTTCCGGCGCGGCGTCGCGGGTCGGTGTGATGTTCGCCGGGCAGGGCTCCCAGCGGGCGGGCATGGGTCAGCAGCTGTATGGCCGGTTCCCGGTGTTCGCCGAGGCCTTCGACCAGGTCTGCGCGCAGCTGGACCCGCTGCTCGGGCTCTCCTTGCGCGACGCGATCAGCTCCGGAGCCGAATTGGAGCAGACCCGGTTGACCCAACCGGCGCTGTTCGCGGTCGAGGTGGCGCTGTATCGCCTGCTCGAATCATGGGGTGTCACCGCGGATGTGGTGTTCGGGCATTCGATCGGTGAGATCGCCGCCGCGCATGTCGCCGGCGTGCTGAGCTTGGCCGATGCGTGCGCCTTGGTCGCGGCGCGGGGCCGGTTGATGCAGGAATTGCCCACCGGCGGAGCGATGCTCGCGGTGCAGGCCGGTGAGCAGGAGATCACCGCACTGCTGGACGGCGTCGACGGAGTGGACGTGGCCGCGGTCAATGGCCCTGCGGCAGTGGTGATCTCCGGTCGTGCGGAGGTCGTGGACGTTCTCGCCGAGCAGCTGCGCGAACGCGGGCGACGCGTCAAACGGTTGCGGGTCAGCCATGCCTTCCATTCCTCGTTGATGGAACCGATGCTGGCGCGGTTCGCCGAGATGGTCGCGACACTGCGCTTCGATCCGCCCCGGATTCCGGTGATCTCGACCGTTACCGGGGCGGTGGCGGATCCCGGCCTGTGGTGCTCGCCGCAGTACTGGGTCGATCAGGTTCGGCGGCCGGTGCGGTTCGCCGACGCCGCTGCTGCGGCGTGGGCCGACGGTGTGGACACCTTCCTGGAAGTGGGTCCCGACTCGGTGCTGTCGGCGATGACAGCCGAGTGCCTGCCCGAGGAGGCGACCGCGGTGGCGGTGCTGCACCCCGAGCGTGACGAACCCGCCGAGATCCTCGCCGCGGTCGCGCGGTTGTTCGTCCGGGCGGTGCCGGTGCGCTGGAACGCGGTGCTGGCGGACCCGAACCCGGCACCGGTGGAACTGCCCACCTATGCCTTCGACCGCAGGCGCTTCTGGCTCGAACCCGCGCTCGGTTCCGCCGGTGTCGAATCGGTGGGTCTTGGCGCGATGGGGCATCCGCTGCTGGGTGCGGTCGTGTCGGAAGCGAAGTCCGGTGATGTGTTGCTGACCGGGCGGTTGTCGGTGGCGACGCAGCCGTGGCTGGCCGACCACGCGGTCGCCGGGTCGATCCTGCTGCCCGGGACCGGCTTCGTCGAGCTGGCCTTGCGCGCCGGTGCCGAAGCCGGATACCCGGTGATCGACGATCTGACGCTGCAGGCGCCGCTGCTGCTGCCCGCCTCGGGCGGTGTGCGGATCCAGGTTGTCGTCGGTGGGCCAGGACCGGAGTTCGCGCAGCGGCCGATCTCGATCTACTCGCGCAGTGAGCACGACCCGGACGGTCAGTGGGTCCTGAACGCGCGGGGGCAGCTGACCACTCTGGACGACACGGCCGCACCCGCATCGCAGACCTGGCCGCCGGCCGCGGCGACCGATCTCGATGTCGCGTCCGCGTACACGGCCCTGTCGGAACGGGGCTACGAGTACGGTCCGGCCTTCCGGAGTGTGCGTGCGTTGTGGCGACGTGGCGCCGAGGTATTCGCCGAGATCGCCATCGACGCCGATAGTGGTGCGCGCGCCGAAGGATTCGGGATTCATCCGGCGCTGCTCGACGGGGCACTGCAGGCGGGACTGCTGGCTGGTGTCCTCGATAATGCTGAGGGGCAGCCGGATTCACCGTTCACGGTGGCTGCCGGGCAAGTCGTGCTGCCCTTCTCGTGGGAGTCGGTCGCGCTGCACGCGGCCGAGGCATCGTTGCTGCGTGTTCGGTTGACCACCACCGGATCGTCGGTGTCGCTGTGGGCGGCGGACGAGCAGGGTCAGCCGGTGTTGTCCGGATCGGTGACGCCACGGCCCATGCGACTGGAGCAGCTCGCCACGGGTGCGAGCGGCGCGGCCGATCCGGTGCTGGAAGTGGTGTGGTCGCCGGTCGAATCGGATTCGCCCGCGGTGGATTCGGGTTCGGTCCGGTGGGACCGGCTGGATCCGGATGCGGCGGTGCCTCCGGTCGTGGTGGTCGAGGCCGGGTCCGGTTGGAGCGAAGTCGCCGGCGCCGACGTGGTGACCGCCACCCATGCCGAGGTCGCACGCGTCCTCGAGGTGGTACAGGCGTGGCTGTCCGAGGACCGGTTCGCCGCGAGCACACTGCTGGTCGCCACCCGCGGTGCGGTCGCAATGGCCGACGAGGACCTGACCGATCTCGCCGGTGCCGCGGTGTGGGGCTTGGTGCGGTCCGCGCAGACCGAGGACCCCGGACGAATCGTCCTGGTGGACACCGATACCGGTGTCGATGAGTCCGTCGCGGCCACTGTCGTGGCCGTGAGCGAACCCCAGGTGGTCCTGCGTGACGGCATCACCCACGCCGCGCGGCTCACCCGGCCCGCGCCCGTCGCGTCCGCATCGGCCGCCGCCGACGCCTTCGGTGCGGGAACGGTGCTGATCACCGGCGGCACAGGTGGTTTGGGTGCGGTGGTGGCCCGGCACGTGGTGGCCGAGCACGGCGTACGGTCGTTGCTGCTGGTGAGTCGCCGTGGTCCTCGGGCCGATGGCATCGCGGCGTTGTGCGCCGAGCTGGAGCAATTGGGTGCGCAGGTGCGGGTGGTGGCGTGTGATGTCACCGACGCCGACGCGGTGGCCGAGCTGCTGGCCGACATCCCCGCGCAGTGGCCGTTGACCGGTGTGATCCATGCCGCGGGCGTGCTCGACGACGGGGTGATCGCCTCCTTGACCGCCCAGCGGGTGGATGCGGTGCTGGCACCGAAGGCGGATGCCGCATGGCATCTGCACCGGGCGACCGCGGACCTGGATCTTGCCGCGTTCGTGGTGTTTTCGTCGATATCGGGCACCGTTGGCGGTCCCGGCCAGGGCAACTACGCGGCCGCGAACGCCTTCCTGGACGGGCTGGTTGCCCACCGGCGTGCCCGCGGACTGGCCGGTCAGTCGCTGGCGTGGGGTCCGTGGGCGCGCTCGGGCGGTATGGCCGGGCAGTTGGGTGAGGTCGACCTGGCTCGAATGAGCCGGGCCGGATTCACCGCGATCCTGGACGAGGCGGCGCTGGCCGGCTGGGATGCGGTGCTCGAACGCGGCACGGCGCACGCGGTGATCGCCACGGTCGACACCGCCACGATCCGCGCCCAAGCCGAGGCCGGACTGCTGCCACCGCTGCTGCGCGCGCTGGCGCCGGCGGTGCGGCGGTCCGCGGCGCTCTCGACGGTGGGGTCGAGTCTGCGGCAACGGCTTTCGGGTCTGGACGCCGGTCGGCAGCGGCAGGCGGTGCTCGATACCGTCCGCACCCACATCGCGGCCGTTCTCGGCCACGACAGTGCCTCCGCGATCGATCCCGATCGCGCCTTCCAGGACCTGGGTTTCGATTCCCTGGGTGCGGTCGAGCTGCGTAACCGGCTCAAGACCGCCACCGGCCTGTCGCTGGCGGCCGCGGTCGTCTTCGACTACCCCACCCCGCAGGCGCTGGCCGCACACCTGACCGACGAGCTCACCGGCACCGGGCAGAACGTGGCGGTCACCGCCGCGAAAGTCTTCGACGGCGAACCGATCGCGATCGTCGGCATGGCGTGCCGGTACCCGGGCGGGGTCCGATCGCCCGAGGAGCTGTGGCAGCTGGTCGTGACCGGGACCGATGCGACGTCGGATTTCCCGGTGAACCGCGGCTGGGATACCGAGCGGCTGTACGACCCGACCGGGGAAACACCGCACACCACGTACACGCGTTCGGGTGGATTCCTGCATGCCGCAGGCGAGTTCGATCCGGCGTTCTTCAACATCAGCCCGAACGAGGCCGCGATGATGGATCCGCAGCAGTTTCTGCTGTTGGAGACCTCATGGGAGGCGTTCGAGCGGGCCGGCGTCGACCCCGCGCTGCTGCGCGGCAGTGCGACCGGTGTCTTCGCCGGCATGATGTATCACGACTATCCGGCCAACTCGAACGCGGGATCCATTGCGTCCGGCCGGATCTCGTATGTGTTCGGTCTCGAGGGGCCGTCGGTCACGGTGGACACGGCGTGTTCGTCATCGCTGGTGACAATGCATTTGGCGGCACAGTCGCTGCGGTCGGGCGAGTGCGATCTGGCTTTGGCCGGTGGTGTGACCGTGATGGCGACTCCGGAGACGTTTGTGGAGTTCAGCAGGCAGCGGGGACTGTCGCCGGACGGCCGGTGTAAGTCGTTCTCCGACACAGCCGATGGTGTCGCCTGGTCCGAGGGCGCCGGTGTGCTGGTGCTGGAGCGGTTGTCGGACGCGCGCCGCAATGGTCATGACGTGCTCGCGGTGATCGCCGGTTCAGCGGTGAACCAGGATGGCGCGTCCAATGGTTTGACCGCGCCGAACGGTCCCTCGCAGCGGCGAGTCATTCGTCAGGCGTTGGCCAATGCCGGGGTGTCGCCGGTCGATGTCGACGTGGTGGAAGCTCACGGCACCGGTACCACGCTGGGTGATCCGATCGAGGCCCAGGCGCTGCTGGCCACCTACGGGCAGGATCGGGATGCGGACCGTCCGCTGTGGCTCGGATCGTTGAAATCCAACATCGGTCATGCTCAGGCGGCGGCGGGCGTGGGTGGTGTGATCAAGATGGTCATGGCGATGCGGCACGGTCTGTTGCCGCAGACCCTGCATGTGGATCAGCCGTCCACGAAGATCGATTGGTCCGAGGGACATGTCCGGCTGCTGACCGAACAGATGGCCTGGCCGGAGGCGGATCGGCCGCGTCGTGCGGGTGTCTCCTCGTTCGGCATCAGCGGCACCAACGCACATCTCATTCTCGAGCAGGCCCCGGTATCGGCGGTCGAGTCGGCCCCGGAGGTTCGGATCGTCCCGGCGGTGCCGTGGATGCTGTCGGCGCGCAGCGGCGAGGCGCTGGCCGCTCAGGCTGCGCGGCTGGCATCGCATGTGGTCGACCATGATCCGATCGATGTCGGTTTCTCGCTGGCGTCGACGCGCAGTGTCTTCGAGCATCGGGCGGTCGTGGTGGCCGATGACCGTGCGGGGCTGCTCGCCGGCGTGCGGGCGCTGGCCGCTGGTGCGCCTGCATCCGGTGTGGTGTCCGGCCGGGTGGTGCCGGGTTCGACGGGTGTGGTGTTCTCGGGTCAGGGTGCGCAGTGGGCCGGTATGGCGGCTGAGTTGCGTGCGGCGTACCCGAAGTTCGCCGCGGCTTTCGATGGGATCGTCGCCGAGTTGGATCCGCTGCTGGGGCAGTCTGTTTCGCTGAGTCTGGCGTTGGCGGACGGTGACTTGGTCGATCGGACGGTGTTCGCGCAGGCGGGGTTGTTCGCGTTCGAGGTGGCGTTGTTCCGGCTGCTCGAATCGTGGGGTGTTCGTGCGGATGTGGTGGCTGGTCATTCGATCGGCGAGGTGGCTGCCGCGCATGTGGCTGGGGTGTTGTCGCTGGCGGATGCGTGTGTGTTGGTGGCTGCGCGTGGTCGGTTGATGCAGGCGTTGCCTTCCGGTGGGGCGATGGTTGCTGTCGGTGCTTCCGAGGCCGATGTGCTGCCGTTGCTGGCTGATGTCGAGGGGGTGTCGATCGCGGCGGTGAATGGTCCGTCGTCGGTGGTGCTTTCTGGTGTCGAGGATGCGGTCGTCGCTGTTGTCGAGGTGTGCGCCGAGCGCGGTTGGCGGACACACCGTTTGCGGGTTTCGCATGCTTTCCATTCGGCGTTGATGGAGCCGATGCTTGCCGAGTTCGCCTCGGCGATCGAGGGTTTGACCTTCGGACGGCCCACGATCCCGCTGGTGTCGACGGTGACCGGCGCCCAGGTCGTCGACGAGATGGGTGATCCGGCGTATTGGGTCGGTCAGGTCCGGGATACGGTCCGGTTCGCCGATGCCGTTGCCACGATGGCCGGTTCGGGTGTCTCCAGGTTCGCCGAGGTCGGGCCGGACGCGGTGTTGACCCCGATGGTCGCCCAGACTCTCAGCGGTGCCACGGCGGTTGCGGTGGCCAGACGCGACCACGCGGACGCGATGACCGTGACCAGTGCGCTGGCCGGGTTGTTCGTGGTCGGCGCCGAGGTGGACTGGGCGGGCATGTACGCCGGTTCGGCAGCGCGGCGAATCGACCTGCCCACCTACGCCTTCCAGCACGAACGGTTCTGGCTCGACGCCAAGCAGATGCTGGCCCAGTCGTGGCTCGGTGCCGAACTCGGTGGCGTCACCGCGGTCGGCCTGGATGCGGCGGCGCACCCGCTGCTGGGTGCCGTTGTGCCGCACGCGGATTCGGGAGCGGTGAGCTTCACCGGCCGGTGGTCGCTGGATTCGGTGGAATGGCTGGCGGACCACAGCGTGCTAGGCACCGTGTTGCTGCCGGGCACCGGATTCGTCGAACTGGCCGGTCACGTCGGTGGCCTGCTGGGCTGCGAGGTGGTCGACGAGCTCGTCCTGCATACCCCGTTGACCCTGACGGCCGAGGGCGATGTCGCTGTACAGGTCGTGGTGGCCGCCCCGGACGAGGCCGGTCGGCGGCGACTGAGCGTGCACTCTCGCCAGACGGCCGCGGGTCCGTGGATGCTCCATGCCGAAGGTGTGCTCGTTCCCGGTGAGGGGACGGCCGACTTCGATCTCGTCGCGTGGCCACCGGCCGACGCGCAACCGCTGGACGTCGACGGCGCGTACGACGAGTTGCTCGATATCGGATACGGCTACGGCCCCTTCTTTCAGGGGCTGCGGGCCGCGTGGCAGCGCGGTGACGAGGTGTTCGCCGAGGTCGCGCTACCGGATCCGAAGGACGCCGAAGGTTTCGGTATCCATCCCGCGCTGTTCGACGCGGCGCTGCACGCCGCGATCGTCCATGGTCTGCGTGGCGGCGTCGAGGGTTTCCCGGCGCTCCCGTTCAGCTGGAACCGCGTGGTGCTGCATGCGGCCGGCGCTGCCGCGGTGCGGGTGCGGATCGTGCTGCAGGGCGACCGGTTCTCGGTGCAGATGGCCGATGAGCAGGGTCAACCCGTACTGTCGGTGGGCGCGTTGATCTCTCGGCCGGTGTCGGCCGATCGCCTGAGCGCAGCGGGGGCATCGGAGGCCCTCTTCGGCGTCGAGTGGGTCGCTACCGCGCCGTCCACGGCGAGCGTCGAGCCGGACCGCGTGGCGGTACTGGGCGGGCGCGACGGTGATCTCGCGGCATTGATCGCCGATCTGGACGCGAACCCCGACGCGGTCGTGCCCGACCTCGTGCTGCTCGAGTGCCCCACCCACGAGGGTGCGCCGCCGGAGGCCGCCCGCCGGGTCGCGATGGGCGTGCTCGAGACCGTCCAGCGTTGGCTGGCCGACAGTCGTTTCGCCGGTTCGCGTTTGGTGGTGCTGACCAGGCATGCGGTGGCCATCCCCGACGGGGAGCAGGTGGATCTGGGCCAAGCGCCGGTGTGGGGTCTGCTGCGTGCCGCGCAAGCGGAACATCCGGGCCGATTCCAGCTGATCGATCTGGACGCCGACGGTGATTCGCTCGCCGCGGCGGCCGTCGACCCGACCGAGCCGGAGGCCGCGCTGCGGGGTATGCGCGCGTACGTGCCGCGGTTGCGCCGGCACGCGCCCGGCACGATCGTTCGGTTGTCCGAGCCGGGCACCGTGCTGGTGACCGGTGGTACGGGTGGTCTTGGCGCGGTGATCGCCCGGCACCTGATGACCGAATACGGTGTGCGCCATCTGCTTCTGACGTCTCGGCGTGGCCTGGACGCTCCGGGAGCGGCCGAGCTGCACGCGGAGCTGACCGAGCTGGGTGCGCAGGTGAGCATTGCCGCGTGTGATGTGTCGGATCGGTCTGCGCTGGCGGCGCTACTCGACGGCATCTCTGTTGAGCATCCCCTGGTAGGCGTGGTGCACGCGGCGGGGACTTCGGACAACGGTCTGGTGGAGTCGATTACGGCGGAGCGGGTCGATTATGTGTTCGGCCCCAAGGTCGATGCGGCGTGGCATCTGCACGAGCTGACTCGCGATGCTTCGCTGTCGTTGTTCGTGTTGGTGTCCTCGGCAGGCGGATTGGTGCTGGCGGCGGGTCAAGCGAACTACGCCGCGGCGAATGTCTTCCTCGATGCGCTCGCGGCACACCGTCGGAGTCTGGGATTGCCCGCGACAGCCGTGGATTACGGGTTGTGGGCGCGATCGTCCGGGCTCGGTGTCGAGCTGTCCGAAGATGACTTCGATCGGATGCGCCGCCAGGGCTTCCCGCCGCTGACCGAGGCCGAGGGTCTTGCGCTGTTCGATTCTGCAATCGCGACCGACACCGCGCAGCTGGTGGCGCTGCGGGTCGATCCGGCGATGCTCCGGACTCGGGGCGAGCAGATCCCCGCTCTGGTCCGCTCGTTGGCACCGGCCCCGGTCCGCAGGCAGACCAGGACCGCTGCGGGCCAGGCCTTTGCGCTCGAGCTGGCCGGTTTGTCGGATGCGGACCGTGCGCGCGCTTTGCTCGACCTGGTCCGGTCGGTGGCCGCTGCCACTCTCGGGCATGTGTCGGTGGATGCTGTTGAGCCGCAGCAGGCTTTCCAGCAGCTCGGTTTCGATTCGTTGAGTGCGGTCGAGTTCCGTAACAAGTTGAATGCTGCGACGGGTTTGCAGCTGCCTGCGACGCTGGTCTTCGACTACCCGAACGCGCAGGTTGTCGCCGAGTTCATCGATTCCCAGCTCACCGGCACCGTGGCGGTCGAGAAGCCCGTGATCGGGCGGGTTCGCACCGGCGACGACCCGATCGCGGTGGTGGCGATGAGCTGCCGCTACCCCGGTGGCGTCGCCTCGCCCGAAGACCTGTGGGACCTGGTCACTTCCGGCACCGACACCACCGGCGACATGCCGTCGGATCGTGGCTGGGATCTCGAGGGCATCTACGATCCGGAGCCCGGCAAGGCGGGCAAGACCTATACCCGTCAGGGTGGATTCCTGTACTCCGCGGCTGATTTCGATGCGGATTTCTTCGGGATCAGTCCCAACGAAGCCACGATAATGGATCCGCAGCAGCGGTTGCTGCTGGAGATCTCGTGGGAGGCGCTGGAGCGGGCGGGTGTCGATCCGGCGGTGCTGCGCGGCAGTTCGACCGGTGTGTTCACCGGCCTGATGTACCACGACTACGCCCAGCGCACCGGTACCGGCAGCGGCGCCGCGGGCAGCTTGGTTTCGGGCCGGGTGTCCTATGTGTTCGGTCTGGAAGGACCGTCGGTCACCGTGGACACCGCGTGCTCGTCCTCGCTGGTCGCCCTGCATCTCGCCGCGCAGTCGCTGCGATCCGGTGAGTGCGATCTGGCACTGGCCGGTGGCGTGGCGGTGATGGGTACCCCGGACATGTTCCTCGAGTTCGGCAGGCAGCGTGGCTTGTCGCCGGATGGCCGGTGTAAGTCGTTCTCCGACAGTGCCGATGGTGTCGGTTGGTCCGAGGGCGCCGGTGTGCTGGTGTTGGAGCGGTTGTCGGATGCGCGTCGCAATGGTCATGACGTGCTCGCGGTGATCGCTGGTTCGGCGGTGAATCAGGATGGTGCGTCGAATGGTTTCTCCGCGCCGAATGGTCCGTCGCAGCGGCGGGTGATCCGTCAGGCGTTGGCCAATGCCGGTGTGTCGCCGGACGAGGTGGACGTGGTGGAAGCTCACGGCACCGGTA
The DNA here is from genome assembly GCF_040654065.1 of Nocardia sp. NPDC050793. Classification (NCBI taxonomy): domain Bacteria; kingdom Bacillati; phylum Actinomycetota; class Actinomycetes; order Mycobacteriales; family Nocardiaceae; genus Nocardia; species Nocardia sp. NPDC050793. Next base: position 1,064,898 of record NZ_JBFAHG010000001.1, on the reverse strand, counting down.
CGACTTTGGGTGATCCGATCGAGGCGCAGGCACTGCTCGCCACTTACGGCCAGGAGCGTGCTGCGGATCGGCCGTTGTGGTTGGGGTCGTTGAAGTCGAATATCGGTCATGCCCAGGCCGCTGCGGGTGTCGGCGGTGTGATCAAGATGGTCATGGCGATGCGGCACGGTGTGCTGCCGAGGACGCTGCACGTCGATCGGCCGAGCACCAAGGTGGATTGGTCCGAGGGTCATGTGCGCTTGTTGACCGAGGCGGTGGCGTGGCCGGAGGTGGATCGCCCGCGTCGTGCGGGCGTCTCCTCGTTCGGCATCAGCGGCACGAATGCCCACCTCATCGTGGAGCAGGCCCCGGTGACCGCGCCGGTGGTGGCCCAGGCTCCGGAGCCGGCCTCGGTACCGGCGGCGCGGCCGTGGGTGATCTCGGCCCGTAGCGCCGAGGCTCTCGCCGCTCAGGCCGACCGCGTGGCATCGCGTGTGGGCGAACATGATCCGGTCGACGTCGGTTTCTCCCTGGCGTCCACCCGTGCGGTGTTTGAGCACCGTGCGGTTGTCGTCGCCGATGACCGTGACGGTCTGCTCGCGGGCGTGCGGGCACTGGCCGGCGGTACGCAGGCACCCGGTGTGGTGATCGGTCGTGCCGCGGCGGGGTCGACAGGATTCGTCTTCTCGGGTCAGGGTGCGCAGTGGGAGGGTATGGCCGCCGGACTGCGGACCGCCTATCCGCTGTTCGCCGAACACTTCGATTCGATCGTCGCCGTGTTGGATCCGCTGCTGGAACAGCCTGTTTCGCTGGGCACGGCGTTGGCGGATGGTGAGCTGGTCGATCGGACGGTGTTCGCGCAGGCGGGGTTGTTCGCGTTCGAGGTGGCGTTGTTCCGGCTGCTCGAATCGTGGGGAGTCCGGGCCGATGTGGTCGCTGGTCATTCGATCGGTGAGATCGCCGCTGCGCATGTAGCTGGGGTGTTGTCGCTCCAGGACGCGTGCGTGCTGGTGGCCGCGCGTGGTCGTTTGATGCAGGCATTGCCTTCCGGTGGCGCAATGGTCGCCGTCGGCGCCGCAGAGCTCGATGTGCTGCCGTTGCTGGTGGACGGTGCTGTATCGATCGCGGCGGTCAACGGTCCGTCGTCGGTGGTGCTGTCCGGTGTCGAAGCCGACGTGCTCGCTGTCGCAGAACGATGCGCCGATCAGGGTTGGCGCACCCATAGATTGCGGGTTTCGCACGCCTTCCATTCGGCGTTGATGGAGCCGATGCTGGCCGAGTTCGCCTCGGCGATCGAGGGTTTGATGTTCGGTCGTCCGAGCATCCCGTTGGTGTCGACGGTGACCGGTGCCCGGATCACCGATGAGATGACCGATCCGGCGTATTGGGTCGGTCAGGTCCGGGACACGGTCCGGTTCGCGGATGCTGTTGCGGCGATGGCGGGCATAGGTGTGTCCCGGTTCGCCGAGGTCGGCCCCGATGCCGTGCTGACCCCGATGATCGCGCAAACCCTCGATAACGGGGATGGCGCGTCCGTAACCGTGGCCGCGCTGTCGCGCCGGGACCAGGCCGATGTGTCCGCGGTGCCGACCGGCCTCGCCAGGTTGTTCGTCGCGGGCGCCGACGTCGACTGGGCAGGTCTGTACGCCGGTACCGGAGCGCGCCGAATCGACTTGCCCACCTACGCTTTCCAGCGTCGGCGGTACTGGGTGTCCGCGGATTCGGCCAGCGGCGGCGACGCCCGGGCGATGGGTCTGGTGGCGACCGCCCACCCGTTGGTTTCGGTGGTGGTATCGCAGCCGGACTCCGACGCGATGATCCTGACCGGTCGCCTGTCGATACAGACGCATCCGTGGCTGGCCGATCACCTGGTGCTGGGGACCGTGTTGTTCCCCGGCACCGGATTCGTCGAGCTGGCCCTGTACGCGGGGGAGCGGGTCGGCTGCTCGACCCTGGATGATCTGGTGCTGCGGGCCCCGCTGGTGCTGTCGGAGTCCGATGGGGCCGCGGTGCGCATCGTGGTCGATGCCGCGGACGAGACCGGTCGGCGCGGGGTGCGGATATTCTCCAGCCCGGACGGGGACGCCGGTGCGGCGTCGTCGTGGCTGCTGAATGCCGAGGGCACGCTGGCCCCGAGCGCGGCCGTGCCGGCCGTGGATCTCGCGGCGTGGCCTCCGGCCGACGCACAGGTCGTGAACGTCGATGGTGTCTACGACGAGTTGCTCGACGCCGGGTACGGGTACGGCCCCGTCTTCCAGGGCCTGCGGGCGGTGTGGCAGCGCGGCGAGGAGGTATTCGCCGAGGTCGCCCTCCCGGACCAAGCGGACGGCCAGGGTTTCGGGCTGCATCCGGCGCTGCTCGACGCCGCGCTGCATGCGCTGCGGCCGGCCGGCCGGCTGCGCGCCGAGGGCACAGGCCCGGAGTTGCCGTTCGAGTGGTCGGGTGTCACGGTGCACGCGGCGGGGGCCGGTGCGCTGCGGGTGCGGTTGACCCGGGTGGGTGAGCGTGCCGTGGCGGTGGATCTGGCGGATTCGACCGGTGCCGCGGTGGCGACGGTGCGGCAGCTGGCGACCCGGCCGATCGATCCCGGGCAGCTCAGCGCCGGTGCGTCCGTCGCTCGCAGCGCCGTATTCCAGGTCGAGTGGACACCGATCTCGGTGTCCGGCACCGAAATCGATGTGGTGTCGTGGGCGGATCTGGGTGACGAGGTGCCCGCCGCGGTGGTGCTGGACTGCCCGGCCGGAAACGAGCCGGACACGGTCCGGGCCGCGACGCACAGTGTGCTGCGAGTGCTGCAGTCGTGGCTTGCCGATGAGCGGTTCGGCGAGTCGGCGTTGGTGGTCCGGACCAGCGGTGCGGTATCGGTTGCCGGGGAGGACATTACGAATCTCGCCGGTGCCGCCGTTGCTGGTCTCGTCCGTACGGCCCAGGCGGAGAGTCGTGGCCGGATCGTATTGGTGGACAGCGATTCCGACATCGACGGCCTGCTGGGCGGGATTCTGGCTGCCGAGGAACCGCAGGTGGCGGTGCGCGGCGGGCAGGTCTTCGGTGCGCGACTTGTCCGGGCGAACCCCTCGTCGGGCACCGGCTCGTCCTTCGCTCCGGACGAGACGGTCCTGATCACCGGTGCCAGCGGCTATCTCGGTGGGTTGTTCGCCCGGCATCTGGTGGCCGCGCGCGGCGTTCGCCGTCTGTTGTTGCTGAGCCGGCGCGGTGAATCCGCCCCCGGCGTAAGGGAACTGCGGGACGAGCTGCGGCAGCTCGGTGCCGAGGTCGAGTTCGCCGCCTGCGACGTCGCCGATCGTGTCGCGCTGGCCGCGGTGCTGAACGCTATCCCCGCGGACCGTCCGCTCGCCGGTGTGTTCCATACGGCTGGTGTGCTCGATGACGGTGCGATCGCCGCGCTCACCCCGGAGCGGATGGATGCGGTCTTGCGGCCGAAGGTCGATGCCGCTCTGCATCTGCACGAATTGACCGCCGATCTGCCATTGCGGGCGTTCGTCCTGTTCAGTTCGGCGGCAGGCACCTTCGGCAATCCGGGGCAGGGCAACTATGCCGCGGCCAACGCCTGTTTGGACGCGGTGGCGTTGCACCGCAGGGCATCCGGGCGTGACGGGCAGTCGCTCGCGTGGGGTCTGTGGGGCGCGGACGGGGGTATGGGCGCGGAGCTCGGCGAGAGCGAGCGGCGCCGGATGTCTCGGTCGGGCATGCTGCCGCTGACGGAAGAACAGGGTCTGGCGCTGTTCGACGCCGCTTCCGGAATCGACGCGGCCGCTCCCGTGCTGGCCCGTCTCGATCTGGACGGCATCCGCACCAGCGGGTCGGCCACGGCCCTGCTGTCCGCCCTGCTTCCTGCGCGCCGTCGGACGGCTTCGGGCGGCGCCACGGCGCTGCGTTCTCGTTTGGCCGCCACTCCCGACAGCGAGCGCCTGGGTGTGCTCGTCGAAACCGTTCGCGGTCAGGTCGCGGCGAGTCTGGGCCATCGGAACGCGAATGCGATCGCACCCGACAGGGCATTCAGCGATCTGGGCTTCGATTCGATCTCCGCGGTCGAGTTCCGCAATGCCCTCGCGACCGTGACGGGTCTGCGGTTGCCTGCGAGTTTGGTGTTCGACTATCCGTCACCTCAGGCGCTGGCCGAATACCTGGCCGGTGAGTTCGCCGACCACCAGCTCGCGGCACCAGCTGTTCGCACAGCGCTGCAGACCCGCAATCGTCAGCTCGACGAACCCATTGCGATCGTGGGTATGGCGTGCCGGTATCCGGGTGGGGTCGGTTCTCCTGAGGAGCTGTGGAATCTGGTTGCGACGGGGACGGATGCGGCATCGCAGTTCCCCGTGAATCGTGGCTGGGATGTCGATCGTCTCTACGACCCGACCGGGGAGAAGCCGAACAGCACATACACCCGTGAGGGTGGATTCCTCCATGCCGCAGGGGAATTCGATCCGGCGTTCTTCAACATCAGCCCGAACGAAGCCGCGCTGATGGACCCACAGCAATTCCTGCTGCTGGAGACCTCATGGGAGGCGTTCGAGCGGGCCGGTGTCGACCCCGGCGCGTTGCGGGGCAGCCGGACCGGTGTGTGGGTCGGCATGATGTATCACGACTATCCGGCCAACGCGAACGCGGGATCCATTGCCTCGGGGCGGGTTTCGTATGTGTTCGGGCTGGAGGGGCCGTCGGTCACGGTCGATACGGCGTGTTCGTCGTCGCTGGTGGCCATGCATTCGGCCGCGGCCTCGCTGCGGTCGGGCGAGTGTGATCTGGCGTTGGCCGGTGGTGTCACCGTCATGGCCACCCCGGAGACATTCGTGGAATTCAGCAGGCAGCGCGGGCTGTCGGCGGACGGCCGGTGTAAGTCGTTCTCCGACACCGCCGATGGTGTCGGCTGGTCTGAAGGTGTCGGCATTCTGGTGCTGGAACGGTTGTCCGACGCGCAGCGCAACGGTCATCGGGTGCTCGCGGTGATGACCGGTTCGGCGGTGAATCAGGACGGTGCGTCGAACGGTTTGACCGCGCCGAACGGTCCCTCGCAGCGGCGGGTGATCGGGCAGGCGCTGGCCAATGCCGGGATCGCGCCGACCGAGGTGGATGTGGTGGAAGCCCACGGAACCGGTACCACGCTGGGTGATCCGATCGAGGCCCAAGCCGTTTTGGCCACGTACGGGCAAGAGCGTGATGCAAATCGTCCGCTGTGGCTCGGATCGTTGAAGTCCAACATCGGTCATGCTCAGGCGGCGGCGGGCGTGGGTGGTGTGATCAAGATGGTCATGGCGATGCGGCACGGGGTGTTGCCGAGGACGCTGCATGTCGATGCGCCGAGTTCGAAGGTGGATTGGTCCGAGGGTCATGTGCGCTTGTTGACCGAGGCGGTGGCGTGGCCGGAGGTGGATCGGCCGCGTCGTGCGGGTGTGTCCTCGTTCGGTATCAGCGGTACGAACGCGCACGTCATCATCGAACAGGCCCCGGCTGTGCAACCGGAGCCGGTAGCGGCCGCTCCGTCCGGCGGATTGCTGCCGTGGGCGGTCTCGGCGCGCGGCGGGCAGGCTCTTGCTGGTCAGGCCGAGCGGCTGGCAGCTTATGTCGCTGATTACGACCTGGATCCGGTGGATGTCGGCTTCTCGTTGGCGTCTACGCGTGCGGTGTTCGACCATCGTGCGGTCGTCTTGGCCGAGGATCGTGCGGGTCTGCTGGCGGGTGTGCGGGCGTTGGGCCGCGCCGAAACCGCTTCGGGGGTGGTGACCGGCCGGGTGGTGCCGGGGTCGACGGGGTTGGTGTTCTCGGGTCAGGGTGCGCAGTGGGCCGGTATGGCCGCCGAGCTGCGGACTGTGTACCCGGTGTTCGCCGAGCATTTCGACGCGATCGTCGCACAGTTGAATCCGCTGTTGGGGCAGCAGATTTCGCTGGATGTGGCGTTGTCGGATGAGGATTCGGTCGATAGGACGGTGTTCGCGCAGGCGGGTCTGTTCGCGTTCGAGGTGGCGTTGTTCCGGCTGCTCGAATCGTGGGGCGTGCACACGGATGTCGTTGCTGGTCACTCGATCGGTGAAGTTGCTGCGGCGCATGTGGCCGGAGTGATGTCGCTCGAGGATGCGTGTGTTCTCGTGGCGGCGCGCGGTCGCTTGATGCAGGCGTTGCCTTCCGGCGGGGCGATGGTCGCTGTCGGCGCTCCCGAAGGTGATGTGCGGCCGTTGCTGGTCGAAGGAGTGTCGATCGCGGCGGTGAATGGTCCGTCGTCGGTGGTGCTGTCCGGCGTCGAGAACGCGGTCCAAGCCGTTGTCGACACCTGCGTGGAACGTGGCTGGCGCACGCATAGATTGCGGGTTTCGCACGCCTTCCATTCGGCGTTGATGGAGCCGATGCTGGCCGAGTTCGCCTCGGCGATCGAGGGTTTGGTGTTCGGTCGTCCGAGCCTCCCGTTGGTGTCGACGGTGACCGGTGCCCGGATCACCGATGAGATGACCGTTGCGTCGTATTGGGTGGATCAGGTCCGTGACACGGTCCGGTTCGCCGACGCGGTCGCCGCGATGGTCGATCTGGGTGTCTCCCGGTTCGCCGAGGTCGGCCCCGACGCGGTGCTGACCCCGATGATCGCGCAGATCGCCGACTCCGGGCAGCTGACCGCGACTCCGGCGATCGTGCCCTTGGCGCGCCGGGGCCGGGCCGATGCGCCCGCGGTGTTGGGCGGGGTGGCCGGGTTGTTCGTGGCCGGCGCCGACGTGAACTGGTCTGGTCTTCATACTGGTGGCCGGCGCATCGATTTGCCCACCTATGCCTTCCAGCACGAGCGGTTCTGGCTCGATCCCCGGCAGATGCTGGCGAAGTCGTGGCTGGGAGCCGAACTGGGCGGAGTCGGCTCGGCCGGGCTGGACACGGTGGAGCATCCGCTGCTCGCTGCGATGGTGTCGCATCCGGAGTCGGGTGAGGTGAGTTTCACCGGCCGGTGGTCGGTGGACTCGATGCAGTGGCTGGCCGACCACAGCGTGCTCGGCGTGGTGTTGCTGCCGGGCACCGGGTTCGTCGAGCTGGCGAGCTATGTCGGCGGCGTCCTGGGCTGCGAGGTGGTCGACGAGCTCGTCCTGCATGCCCCGTTGACGATGCCTGCCGAAGGCAGCGTCGCGGTACAGGTCGTGGTGGGCGGCGCCGATGAAACCGGTCGCAGGCGGTTGACTGTGCATTCGCGGCAGACCGCCGAGGGGCCGTGGTTGCTGCACGCCGAAGGTGTGCTCGCCCCGGGCGAGACGGCGGCCGATTTCGATCTGGCCGTGTGGCCGCCCGCGGGTGCGCAGCCGACTCCTCTCGCGGGCGTCTACGACGAGTTGTTCGACCTCGGGTACGGCTACGGCCCGTTCTTCCAGGGTTTGCAGGCGGCGTGGCGCCGCGGTGACGAGTTGTTCGCCGAGGTCACACTGCCGGATCCGCAGGACGGCAACGGCTTCGGAGTTCATCCGGCGTTGCTCGACGCGGCGCTGCATGTCGGTATCGTGCACGGTTTTCGGGATGGCGTCGGTGATTTCCCGGCCCTGCCCTTCACCTGGAACCGCGTGGTATTGCACGCCGCAGGCGCCGCCGCGGTGCGCGTCCGAATCATGGTCGACGGCAACAGGTTCAGCGTGCAGCTGGCCGATGACCAGGGGCACCCGGTGCTGTCGGTCGGTGCGCTGCTGTCCCGACCGGTATCGGCCGATCGCCTGGGCGCCGACCATGCCGAGGACTCCCTCTTCCGCGTGGAATGGAGCACTGTCGCCCCGACTGCGGCGCCGGCGGAGCCCGGCCGGGTGGCTGCGCTCGGCCGGAGCCGAAGTTCCGGTACGGTGCGGGACTACGGTGACCTCGCGGCGCTGATCGCCGATCTGGATGCGAACCCCGACGCGGTCGTTCCCGAGATCGTGCTGCTGGAGAGCCCATTCGAGGACGGTGCGGCGCCGCAGGCCGCACGCCGGGTGGTGACACGGGTCCTGGACACCGTCCAGGGTTGGCTGGCCGAAACCCGTTTCGCCGGTTCCCGTTTGGTGGTAACGACCAGACACGCTGTGGCCGTCGCCGATTCCGATTCGGTGCGGCTGGACCAGGCGCCCGTGTGGGGGCTGGTGCGTGCCGCGCAGGCGGAGCACCCGGGTCGATTCCAGCTCCTGGACCTGGACGGCGACCACGATCCGGTCTCCGTCGCCACCGCGGCGATGGCCGCGGAACCGGAAGCCGCACTGCGTGGGCAAGAGGTGCTGGTGCCGCGCTTCGCCCGCCACGCATCCGATGCGGTCGCTCGGCCGCTCGAGCCGGGCACCGTGCTGGTGACCGGTGGCACCGGCGGTCTGGGTGCGGTGATCGCCCGGCATCTGGTGACCGAGCACGGTGTGCGCCACCTACTCCTGACGTCACGGCGTGGCCTGGATGCTCCTGGTGCTCCCGAGCTGCGCGATGAGCTCGTCGAGCTCGGCGCGCAGGTCACGGTCGCCGCCTGCGATGTGTCGGATCGGGCTGCGATAGCCGCACTGCTGGAAGGCATCTCGGCCGAGCATCCGCTGGTGGGCGTCGTGCATGCGGCCGGAATCGCGGACAACGGTGTGATCGAGTCGATGACGCCGGACCGGCTCGGGAATGTCTTCGGGCCCAAGGCCGATGCCGCGTGGCATCTGCACGAGCTCACCCGCGACACCGCGCTGTCTCTGTTCGTACTGCTGTCTTCGGCCGGTGGGCTGGTGCTGGCTGCAGGCCAGGCCAACTACGCCGCGGCGAACGTCTTCCTCGACGCTCTCGCGGCGCATCGCCGCGACCTCGGACTGCCGTCTACCGCCATCGACTACGGCCTGTGGGCGCGGTCGACCGGCCTCGGTGCCGAGCTGTCCGAGGACGACTTCGATCGGATGCGGAGCCTGGGTTTCCCGCCGTTGACCGAGGCCGAAGGCCTGGCGTCGTTCGATGCGGCGATCGCCGCCGAGACGGCCCAGGTGGTGGCGCTGCGGGTCGACGCGGCCGTGCTGCGCACCCGGGGCGAGCAGATCCCCGCCTTGCTACGGGCGATCGCGCCCGCGCCCGTGCGCCGGGCGACTCGGACCGCGGCTGGACAGGCGTTCGCGCAACGGCTGGCCGGACTCTCCGACATCGACCGCGCCGCCGCACTGCTCGAGCTCGTCCGAGGCACTGCCGCAGGCACTCTCGGGCACGCCTCCGGCGCTGCCGTCGAGCCCCAGCAGGCATTCCAGCAGCTCGGGTTCGACTCGTTGAGCGCCATCGAGTTCCGCAACAAGCTCAATACCGCCACCGGTCTGCAACTGCCTGCCACGCTGATCTTCGATTACCCCAACCCGCAGCTCGTCGCCGACTTCATCGATTCCCAGTTCACCGGCACGAGCCAGGACATCGAAATCACCACAGGCACAGCCGTCGGCGACGACCGGATCGCCGTGGTGGCGATGGGCTGCCGCTACCCGGGTGGCATCGCGTCGCCGGAGGATCTGTGGCAGCTGGTCGTGTCCGGTGGGGAGACCACCGGAGAGCTGCCGGACGATCGGGGCTGGGATATCGACGGTATCTACGATCCTGAGCCGGGCAAGGCGGGTAAGACCTATACCCGCCATGGTGGATTCCTCTACTCCGCAGCGGATTTCGACGCGGACTTCTTCGGGATCAGCCCGAACGAGGCGACGGCGATGGATCCGCAGCAGCGGGTGCTGCTGGAGGTTTCCTGGGAGGCGCTGGAACGCGCCGGTGTCGACCCTGCGGTGCTGCGTGGCAGCTCGACCGGCGTGTTCACCGGCGTGATGTACCACGACTACGCCCAGGGCGCCGGCACCGGTAACAATGCGGGCGGCAGTCTGGTCTCCGGTCGCATCGCCTACACGCTGGGCTTGGAAGGTCCTGCGGTGTCGGTGGATACGGCATGCTCGTCCTCGCTGGTCGCCCTGCATCTGGCCGCGCAGTCGCTGCGATCGGGGGAGTGCGATCTGGCATTGGCCGGTGGTGTGGCCGTGATGTCGGCACCGGACATGTTCCTCGAGTTCAGTCGCCAGCGGGGGTTGTCCCCGGACGGTCGCTGCAAGTCCTTCGCAGACGCGGCCGACGGTGTCGGCTGGTCCGAGGGCGCGGGTGTGCTGGTGCTCGAGCGGTTGTCCGACGCACGGCGCAACGGTCATCGGGTGCTCGCGGTGCTCGCGGGTTCGGCGGTGAATCAGGATGGTGCGTCGAACGGTTTCGCCGCGCCGAACGGCCCGTCACAGCGACGGGTGATCCGGCAGGCTCTCGCGAATGCCGGGCTCTCGCCGGTCGACGTCGATGCGGTGGAGGCGCACGGCACCGGTACGACGCTGGGTGACCCGATCGAGGCGCAGGCGCTGATGGCCACGTACGGCCGAGATCGGGATGTCGCTCGGCCGTTGTGGTTGGGGTCGTTGAAGTCCAACATCGGTCACGCTCAGGCCGCCGCGGGTGTGGGCGGCGTGATCAAGATGGTCATGGCCATGCGGCACGGGCGGCTGCCGGAGACCCTGCACGTGGATCAGCCGTCTACGAAGGTGGATTGGTCCGAGGGGCAGGTCCGGCTGCTGACCGAGCCGGTGTCGTGGCCGCAGGTGGATCGGCCGCGTCGTGCGGCAGTGTCCTCGTTCGGCCTCAGCGGCACCAACGCGCACCTGATCCTCGAACAGGCGCCCGCAATGGATCCGGCTCCGGAGGTCAAGACCGCTCCGGTCGGCGGAGTGCTGCCCTGGGTGCTCTCCGCCCGCAGTGGGGCGGCGCTCGCCGATCAGGCCGCCCGCCTGGCAGCGCAGGTGAGCGGCCACGAGGACGACCCGATCGATATCGGCTTCGCACTTGTCGATTCGAGAATGCTGTTCGACCACCGGGCCGTGGTGTTCGCGACCGAACGTGACGCGCTGCGGGCCGGAACACAAGCGCTGAGCCGGGCCGAACACCTTCCGGGTGTGGTGTCCGGCCGGGTGGTGGCGGGTTCGACGGGTGTGGTGTTCTCGGGTCAGGGTGCGCAGTGGGCCGGTATGGCGGCCGAGCTGTGTGCGGCGTATCCGGTGTTCGCCGAGCATTTCGATGCGATTGTCGCGCAGCTGGATCCGCTGCTGGGGCAGCCGATTCCGCTGGATGTGGCGCTGTCGGACGAGGATTCGGTCGATCAGACCGTGTTTGCGCAGGCGGGGCTGTTCGCGTTCGAGGTGGCGCTGTTCCGATTGCTCGAATCGTGGGGCGTGCGCACGGATGTGGTGACCGGTCACTCGATCGGTGAGATCGCTGCTGCGCATGTGGCCGGTGTGTTGTCGCTCGAGGATGCGTGTGTGTTGGTGGCCGCGCGTGGTCGTTTGATGCAGGCGTTGCCTTCCGGTGGGGCGATGGTCGCTGTCGGCGCCGCCGAGGTCGACGTGACGGCGTTGCTGTCCGGCGAGGTCTCGATCGCGGCGGTCAACGGCCCGACATCGGTGGTGCTCTCCGGTGTCGAAGACGATGTGCTCGCGGTAGTCGCGAAGTGCACCGAGCGTGGTTGGCGGACACACCGTTTGCGGGTTTCGCATGCTTTCCATTCGGCGTTGATGGAGCCGATGCTGACCGAGTTCGCCTCGGCGATAGAGGGTTTGACCTTCGGCCGACCCGGCATCTCGCTGGTGTCGACGGTGACCGGTGCCCGGATCACCGATGAGATGACCGATCCGGCGTATTGGGTCGGTCAGGTCCGGGACACCGTCCGGTTCGCCGACGCCGTCGCCACGATGGCGGACCTGGGTGTGTCCCGGTTCGCCGAGGTCGGACCGGACGCCGTGCTCTTCCCGATGGTCAACCAGATCGTCGAGGAGCGGACGGTGACCGCGCCTGTGACGGTGGTGGCGCTGGCGCGTCGGGGCCAGGCGGACGCGTCCGCTGTGGTGGCCGGGACTGCCGGGTTGTTCGTCACCGGCGCTCACGTCGATTGGGCCCGCCTGTACGCCGGTACCGGAGCTCGGCGCATCGACCTGCCCACCTACGCCTTCCAGCGTCAGCGCTATTGGATGGCCGCCGGGTCCGCCGCCGGTGGTGACGCAAGGTCGATGGGTTTCGCGGCCACGGGGCACCCTCTGGTCTCGGCCGTGGTGTCGCAACCGGAGTCCGACGCGATCGCGCTCAGCGGACGATTGTCGGTGCAGACGCAGCCCTGGCTGGCCGACCACGCGGTCATGGACACCGTGTTGGTCCCCGGCACCGGTCTGGTCGAACTCGCCCTCCATGCCGGCGAACAGCTCGGCTACACCGTGCTGGAGGAGCTGGTACTGCGGGCGCCGCTGGTGCTGTCGGATTCGGCAGGGGTCGCCGTGCGGGTCGTGGTCGATGCCGAGGACGCGGCCGGTCGTCGCGGTGTGCGGATCTTCTCGCGGCCCGACGACGATGCCGATACGCCGTGGACGTTGAACGCCGAAGGCGGGCTCGCACCGGCAGGTGACAGTGCCGCAGTAGATCTGGTGTCGTGGCCGCCCGCGGACGCGGTCGCGGTGGATATCGACGGTGTCTATGACGCCCTCGACGCGCAGGGCTATCACTACGGTCCTGTCTTCCAGGCGCTGCGAGCGGTCTGGCGCGGAGCCGACGGGCTCTACGCCGAGGTCGAGTTGCCCGAGCCGGCGCGTGCGGACGCGGACCGGTTCGGCATGCATCCCGCGCTGCTGGACGCGGCATTGCACGCCTTGCGTTTTGCCGATGAAACCGCGTCGGAGGAAACCGGCTTGGCGTTGCCGTTCGAGTGGTCCGGCGTCACTGTGCACGCGGCGGGGGCCGATGCGTTGCGGGTTCGGCTCACTCGCATCGGTGAACGCGGAGTCGCGCTGGATCTGGCGGATTCGACCGGTGCCGCGGTGGCGACGGTGCGGCACTTGGCATCTCGGCCGATCGATCCCGCACAGCTCACCGTGGGCACACCCATTGCTCGCACTGCCGTCTTCGATGTCCGCTGGACACCGATCACGGTGTCCGAGAACGAGGTCGCCTGCGTGGCATGGGCGGATCTCGGTGCCGTGGGTGAGCAGGTCCCGCAGGTGGTGGTGCTTGACTGCCCGGCGGGCAATGATCCCGCGTCCGTTCGTGCCGCTACTCATGGCGTGCTGCAGGCACTGCAGTCCTGGATTGCCGAGCCTCGGTTCGGTGATTCGGTGCTGGTGGTTCGGACCGGTGGCGCGGTATCCGTGGCCGGAGAGGACATTTCGAACTTGGCCGGTGCCGCTGTCGGCGGCCTGGTTCGGGCCGCGCAGTCGGAGCATCCCGGCCGGATCGTGCTGATCGACAGCGATTCCGGCATAGCCGGTCTGCTGGGCGGGATTCTGGCTGCCGAGGAACCACAAGCGGCCATTCGCGATGGGCAGGTACACGTCGCGCGACTCGGTCGGGCCTCCACCGACGCGCCGGCGACCGGTTCGTTCGATCCGGGCGACACGGTTCTGATCACCGGTGCCAGCGGCTTCCTCGGTGGGTTGTTCGCCCGGCATCTGGTGGCCGAGCACGGTGTTCGCCGTCTGTTGTTGCTGAGCCGGCGCGGTGAATCCGCCACAGGTGCAACCGAACTGCGGGACCAGCTGCGGCAGCTCGGTGCCGAGGTCGAGTTCGTCGCGTGTGACGTCGCCGATCGTGCCGCGCTGGCGCAGGTGCTGGCCGAAATCCCTGCCGACCACCCGCTGACCGGTGTGTTCCACATGGCCGGTGTGCTCGATGACGGTGCGATCGCTTCGCTGACTCCGGCCCGCATGGATGCGGTGTTCGGGCCGAAGGTCGATGCGGCCCTGCACCTGCACGAGCTGACCGCCGAGCTGCCGCTGCGAGCGTTCGTCGTATTCAGTTCGGCGGCCGGTGCATTCGGCAATGCGGGACAGGGCAACTACGCCGCGGCCAACGCCTGCCTGGACGCACTGGCGGCGCACCGCAGGGCAGCCGGGCTCCCCGGCACCTCGCTGGCCTGGGGTCTGTGGAGTATGGACGGCGGTATGGCGGCGGAACTCGGTGACACCGAGCGGCGCCGGATGTCCCGGTCGGGCATGCTGCCGCTGTCGCAGGAGCAGGGTCTGGCGCTGTTCGACGCGGCGACCGGGCTGGAGACGGCGGCCCCCGTCCTCGCCCGCTTGGATCTCGATGCCATGCGTGGCGCGGGATCCACAGTGCCCGTGCTGTTTTCCGAGCTCGTACCGCAGCGCCGGAAGGCGGCCTCGGGTGCGTCGGCGGCGCTGCGGGCGCGGTTGGCGAGCACTCCCGACGGTGAACGCCTCGGCGTTCTGGTGGAGATCGTGCGCGGTCAGGTCGCGACGATTCTGGGTCATCGGAATGCGAATGTGATCGCACCCGACCGGCCCTTCAGCGAGTTGGGCTTCGATTCGATCTCCGCTGTCGAATTCCGTAATGCCCTCGCGACCGCGACAGGTCTGCGGTTGCCTGCGACCGCGGTGTTCGACTATCCGTCACCGCAGGCGCTGGCCGAATACCTGGCCGGCCAGTTGGGCGGCCACCGGGACTCGGAACCGGCGACGGAGCTGTCGGAGAACAGCATTCGCAACGCCCTCCAGACGATCCCGCTCGCCCGTCTCCGCGACGCGGGCCTGCTGGACGCCCTCATGAAGCTCGCGAACGGGCAGGACGGCCAGGACGACACCGATCAGATCGTCACGGACGAGTCGATCGACGAACTCGATATCGACGGCTTGATCGACCTGGCCTACAACAACTCCTCCGAGGACTGAAGGACCGATTGATGACCAAGCCCGATGACAATACTCAGAAGCTGGCTCAGGCCCTCCGTGTCTCGCTCAAGGAGACCGAGCGGTTGCGTGCCCGCAACCGCAAGCTCGAGTCGTCGCTTCGTGAGCCGATTGCGATCGTGGGTATGGCGTGCCGGTATCCGGGTGGGGTGGGCTCGCCGGAGGAGCTGTGGAACCTGGTGTCCGCGGGGACCGACGCGACGTCGGAGTTCCCGGCGAATCGTGGCTGGGATGTCGATCGTCTCTACGACCCGACCGGTGAGACGCCGAACTCCGCATATACGCGCGAAGGCGGTTTTCTGCATGCCGCAGGGGAGTTCGATCCGGCGTTCTTCAACATCAGCCCCAATGAGGCGGCGCTGATGGATCCGCAGCAGTTTCTGCTGTTGGAGACTTCGTGGGAGGCGTTCGAGCGGGCCGGTGTCGATCCGGGTTCGTTGAAGGGCAGCCGGACCGGTGTGTGGGTCGGCATGATGTATCACGACTATCCGGCCAACGCCAATACGGGATCCATTGCCTCGGGGCGGGTTTCGTATGTGTTCGGTTTGGAGGGGCCGTCGGTCACGGTCGATACGGCGTGTTCGTCGTCGCTGGTGGCCATGCATTCGGCCGCGGCGGCGTTGCGGTCGGGTGAGTGTGATCTGGCGTTGGCCGGTGGCGTGGCGGTAATGGCGACTCCGGAGACGCTGGTGGAGTTCAGTCGGCAGCGGGGCTTGTCGCCGGATGGCCGGTGTAAGTCGTTCGCGGATGCGGCCGATGGTGTCGGTTGGTCCGAGGGTGCCGGGATGTTGGTGTTGGAGCGGTTGTCCGATGCGCAGCGCAATGGTCATCGGGTGCTTGCGGTGATTACTGGTTCGGCGGTGAATCAGGATGGTGCGTCGAATGGTTTGACCGCACCGAATGGTCCGTCGCAGCGGCGGGTGATTCGTCAAGCGTTGGCGAATGCCGGTGTTTCGCCCGTCGATGTCGACGTAGTGGAGGCGCACGGCACGGGAACGACGTTGGGCGATCCGATCGAAGCCCAGGCGCTGCTAGCGACTTACGGGCAAGAGCGAGATGCGGACCGTCCGCTGTGGCTCGGATCGTTGAAGTCCAACATCGGTCATGCTCAGGCGGCGGCGGGCGTGGGTGGTGTGATCAAGATGGTCATGGCGATGCGGCACGGTGTGCTGCCGAGGACGCTGCACGTCGATCGGCCGAGCACCAAGGTGGATTGGTCCGAGGGTCATGTGCGCTTGTTGACCGAGGCGGTGGCGTGGCCGGAGGTGGATCGGCCGCGTCGTGCGGGTGTCTCCTCGTTCGGTATCAGCGGTACGAATGCGCACGTCATCATCGAGCAGGCCCCGGTGGCCGAACCGGCGGTGGAACATGCCCCGACGCAAGAGACTGTGCCGGCGGGTGGGTTGCTGCCGTGGGTGGTCTCGGCGCGCGGTAGCGAGGCGCTGGCCGCACAGGCCGTCCGCTTGGCGATTCATGTCGGCGATCGGGACTTGGATCCGGTGGATGTCGGCTTCTCGTTGGCGTCTACGCGTGCGGTGTTCGACCATCGTGCGGTCGTCCTGGCCGAGAGCCGTGAGGGGTTGCTGGCGGGTGTGCGGGCGTTGGGCCGCGCCGAAACCGCTTCGGGGGTGGTGACCGGCCGGGTGGTGCCGGGGACCACGGGGTTGGTGTTCTCGGGTCAGGGTGCGCAGTGGGCCGGTATGGCGGCTGAGTTGCGTGCGGCGTATCCGGTGTTCGCTGCGGCTTTCGATGGGATCGTCGCCGAGTTGGATCCGCTGCTGGGGCAGTCTGTTTCGCTGAGTGTGGCGTTGGCGGACGGTGACTTGGTCGATCGGACGGTGTTCGCGCAGGCGGGGTTGTTCGCGTTCGAGGTGGCGTTGTTCCGGCTGCTCGAATCGTGGGGTGTGCGGGCCGATGTGGTGGCTGGTCATTCGATCGGCGAGGTGGCTGCCGCGCATGTGGCTGGGGTGTTGTCGCTGACGGATGCGTGTGTGTTGGTGGCTGCGCGTGGTCGTTTGATGCAGGCGTTGCCTTCCGGTGGGGCAATGGTTGCTGTCGGTGCTTCCGAGGCCGACGTGCGGCCGATGCTGGCCGATGGGGTCTCGATCGCGGCGGTGAACGGTCCGTCGTCAGTAGTGCTTTCCGGTGTCGAGGACGCCGTCGTCGCTCTCCTCGAGGCGTGCACCGAGCGCGGTTGGCGCACGCATAGATTGCGGGTTTCGCACGCCTTCCATTCGGCGTTGATGGAGCCGATGCTTGCCGAGTTCGCCTCGGCGATCGAGGGTTTGACCTTCGGACGGCCCACGATCCCGCTGGTGTCGACGGTGACCGGAGCCCGGGTCACCGATGAGATGACCGTTGCGACGTATTGGGTCGGCCAGGTCCGGGATACGGTCCGGTTCGCCGACGCCGTCGCCACGATGGCGGACATGGGTGTATCCCGGTTCGCCGAGATCGGCCCGGACGCGGTCCTGAGCCCGATGGTCGCCCAGACTCTCGACGACGAGGCTGCTGCGGTGGTGGCGTTGGCGCGTCGTGACCGTGCCGACGCGTCCGCGGTGTTGGCCGGGGTAGCCGGGTTGTTCGTGGCCGGCGCCGAGGTGAACTGGGCCGGTGTCCATGCCGGAGGTCAGCGCATCGACCTGCCCACCTATGCCTTCCAGCATCAGCGTTTCTGGCTGGATCCCACGGAGGCGCTGGCCATGTCGTGGCTGGGAGCCGAACTGAGCGGAGTCAGCTCGGTCGGGCTGGATGTGGTGGAGCATCCACTGCTGGGTGCGGTGGTGCCGCATCCGGATTCGGGTGGCGTGAGTTTCACCGGCCGGTGGACCGTGGACTCGGTCGAGTGGCTGACCGACCACAGCGTGCTCGGCACCGTGTTGCTGCCGGGCACCGGCTTCGTCGAGCTCGTGAGCTACGTCGGCGGTGTGCTCGGTTGTGCCGTGGTGGACGAGCTGGTCCTGCAGGCCCCGTTGACCGTGCCGGCCGAGGGCAGCGTCGCAGTACAGGTCGTGGTGACAGCGGCAGACGAGGCCGGTCGCAGGCGGGTGAGTGTGCATTCGCGGCAGACCGCCGAGGGGCCGTGGTTGCTGCATGCCGAAGGTGTGCTCGCACCCGATGAGGTGGTGGCCGATTTCGATCTCGCCGCGTGGCCGCCGGCCGGTGCCCAGCCCTTGGATATCGACGGCGTCTACGACGAGCTGCTCGATATCGGGTACGGCTACGGCCCGTTCTTCCAGGGGCTGCAGGCGGCGTGGCGGCGTGGTGACGAGTTGTTCGCCGAGGTCGCGCTGCCGAATCCACAGGACGGCAAGGGATTCGGCATCCATCCGGCACTGTTCGACGCGGCGCTGCACGCCGGGATCGTGCACGGTATGCGTGGCGGTGTCGAGGGTTTCCCGGCACTGCCGTTCACCTGGAACCGGGTGGTGCTGCACGCGGCAGGCGCGAGCGCGGTGCGGGTTCGCATCGTGGTCGAGGGCACCCGGTTCGCGCTCCAGCTGGCCGACGAGCAGGGCGGGCCGGTGATGTCGGTGGGGGCCCTGGTTTCTCGGCCGGTGTCGGCCGATCGCCTGCAGGCGGATCGGGTGGATGATGCCCTCTTCGGCGTGGAGTGGGTCGCTGCCGCGCCGTCGCAAGCGACCGTCGAGCCGGGCCGGGTGGCGGTACTGAATGGCGATCTCGCGGCGCTGATCACCGAGTGGGATGCGGCCCGGGATGCGGATGTTCCGGAGATCGTGTTGTGGGAGATCCCCGTCCACGACGGTGCGCCGCCGGAGGCCGCCCGCCGGATCGGGATCGGTGTGCTCGACACACTGCGAAGTTGGCTGGCCGAACCGCGTTTGGCCGGTTCACGTCTGGTGGTGCTGACCAGACATGCGGTGGCCGTTGCCGATGCGGAGCAGGTGGATCTGGGCCAGGCGCCGGTATGGGGTCTGCTGCGTGCCGCGCAAGCCGAACATCCGGGCCGATTCCAGCTGCTCGATCTGGCTCAGGATGAGGATCGTGACGCGCTCGCTATCGCCGCTGCGGCCGCGACCGTCGCGCTGGAACCCGAGGCTGCGCTGCGCGGTGCAACACTGCTCGTGCCGCGATTGAGTCGGCACGCAACCGGTTCGGCCGTTCGATTGTCCGAGCCGGGTACCGTGCTGGTGACCGGTGGTACGGGCGGTCTGGGCGCGGTGATCGCGCGGCATCTGGTCGCCGAACATGGTGTGCGCCATCTGCTTTTGACGTCTCGGCGTGGCCCGGACGCCCCGGGTGCTGCGGAATTGCATGCGGAGCTGTCCGAGCTGGGTGCGCAGGTGTCCATTGTCGCGTGTGATGTGTCCGATCGGTCGGCGTTGGCGGAATTGCTGGACGGCATTTCGGTCGAGCAACCGTTGGTGGGTGTAGTGCACGCGGCCGGAACCGCGGACAACGGTCTGGTCGAATCGATTACGGCCGAGCGGGTCGATTACGTGTTCGGGCCCAAAGTTGATGCGGCGTGGCATCTGCACGAGCTGACTCGTGATACCGCGCTGTCGTTGTTCGTGCTGTTGTCATCCGCGGGTGGGCTGGTGCTGGCGGCGGGTCAAGCGAACTACGCCGCGGCAAACGTCTTCCTCGATGCCCTTGCCGCGCATCGTCATAGTCTGGGATTGCCGGCAACCGCTATCGACTACGGGTTGTGGGCGCGATCGACCGGTCTCGGTGTCGAGCTGTCCGAGGCCGAATTCGATCTGCTGCGCCGACAGGGCTTCCCGCCGATCTCCGAGGCCGAGGGTCTTGCGCTGTTCGATGCGGCGATTGCCACCGATTCGGCCCAGCTGGTGGCGCTTCGGGTCGATCGCGCGGTGCTCCGGACTCGGGGTGAGCTGATCCCGGCCCTCGTCCGCGCGCTCGTGCCGACCCCCGTCCGCCGCACCAACCGAGGTGCGGCGGGTCAGGCTTTCGCCCGAAAGCTGGCCGGTTTGTCGGATGCGGACCGTGCGCGCGCTTTGCTCGACCTGGTCCGTTCGGTGGCCGCTGCCACTCTCGGGCATGTGTCGGTGGATGCTGTTGAGCCGCAGCAGGCTTTCCAGCAGCTCGGTTTCGATTCGTTGAGTGCGGTCGAGTTCCGTAACAAGTTGAATGCTGCGACGGGTTTGCAGCTGCCTGCGACGCTGGTCTTCGACTACCCGAACGCGCAGGTTGTCGCCGAGTTCATCGATTCCCAACTCTCCGGCACCAGCCAGGAGGTCGCGGTCACTGCCAGCAGGGTGGCCGGCGGCGATCCGATCGCGGTGGTGGCGATGAGCTGCCGCTACCCCGGTGGCGTCGCCTCGCCCGAAGACCTGTGGAGTCTGGTTGCCGAAGGCATGGACGCCACGGGTGATCTGCCCTCGGATCGTGGCTGGGATCTCGAGGGCATCTACGATCCGGAGCCCGGCAAGGCGGGCAAGACCTATACCCGTCAGGGTGGATTCCTGTACTCCGCGGCTGATTTCGATGCGGATTTCTTCGGGATCAGTCCCAACGAAGCCACGATAATGGATCCGCAGCAGCGGACGTTGCTGGAGATCTCGTGGGAGGCGCTGGAGCGGGCGGGTGTGGATCCGGCGGTGCTGCGCGGCAGTTCGACCGGCGTGTTCACCGGCGTCATGTACCACGACTATGCCCAGGGGACCGGCAACAGCGTCGCCGGCAGTCTGGTCTCCGGTCGCATCGCCTACACGCTGGGCTTGGAAGGTCCTGCGGTGTCCGTGGACACGGCGTGCTCGTCGTCGCTGGTGGCCATGCATCTGGCGGCCCAGTCGCTGCGATCGGGGGAGTGCGATCTGGCGTTGGCCGGTGGTGTGGCGGTGATGTCCACCCCGGAGATGCTCGTCGAGTTCAGCAGGCAGCGGGGCTTGTCGCCGGATGGCCGGTGTAAGTCGTTCGCGGATGCGGCCGATGGTGTCGGTTGGTCCGAGGGTGCCGGGATGTTGGTGTTGGAGCGGTTGTCCGACGCGCAGCGCAATGGTCATCAGGTGCTTGCGGTGATTACTGGTTCGGCGGTGAATCAGGATGGTGCGTCGAATGGTTTCTCCGCGCCGAACGGTCCGTCGCAGCGGCGGGTGATCCGTCAAGCGTTGGCCAATGCCGGTGTGTCGCCGACCGAGGTCGACGTGGTCGAAGCTCATGGCACGGGTACGACTTTGGGTGATCCGATCGAAGCCCAGGCACTGTTGGCCACCTATGGCCAAGATCGGGATGCCGATCGTCCTTTGTGGTTGGGATCGTTGAAGTCCAACATCGGACATGCCCAAGCCGCGGCGGGCGTCGGCGGTGTGATCAAGATGATCATGGCCATGCGGCACGGCATGCTGCCCAAGACGCTCCACGTCGATCGGCCGAGCACGAAAGTCGATTGGTCCGAGGGCCATATCCGCCTGCTGACCGAACCGGTGGCGTGGCCGGAGGTGGATCGGCCGCGTCGTGCGGGTGTCTCCTCGTTCGGCCTGAGCGGCACGAACGCTCACCTCATCGTCGAACAGGCGCCCGCCGCGGTCCCGGCTCCGGTGGTCGAGTCCGCGCCGGCCGGCGGGGTGTTGCCGTGGGTGGTGTCGGCACGCAGTGGCGAGGCTCTTGCCGGTCAGGCGGATCGTCTGGCATCGCACGTGGGCGAACAGGATCCGATGGATGTCGGCTTCTCGCTGGCATCCACCCGGAGCGTCTTCGAGCACCGGGCTGTAGTCGTGGCCGAGGATCGTGATGGTCTACTCGCTGGTGTGCGGGCGTTGGCCGCGGGAGTGCAGGCCCCCGGTGTAGTGTCCGGTCGCGCAGTGCCGGGTTCGACGGCCGTGGTGTTTTCGGGTCAGGGTGCGCAGTGGGCCGGTATGGCTACTGAGCTACGTGATGCGTATCCGTTGTTCGCCGAGCACTTCGACGTGATGGTCGCCGAACTCGAGCGGCTTTTGGGACAAACGGTTTCACTGGGCGAGGCGTTGGCGAGCGAGGATCTGGTCGACCAGACGGTGTTCGCGCAGGCGGGGTTGTTCGCGTTCGAGGTGGCGTTGTTCCGGCTGCTCGAGTCGTGGGGTGTGCGGGCCGATGTGGTGGCCGGGCATTCGATCGGCGAGGTCGCTGCCGCGCATGTGGCGGGGGTGATGTCGCTGGCGGATGCGTGTGTGTTGGTGGCTGCGCGTGGTCGGTTGATGCAGGCGCTGCCTGCTGGTGGGGCGATGGTGGCTGTCGGTGCGCCGGAGGCCGAGGTGGTGCCGCTGCTGTCCGATGGGGTGTCGATCGCGGCGGTCAATGGACCGTCGTCGGTAGTGCTCTCCGGTGTCGATGACGCGGTCGCCGCTGTTGTCGAGGCGTGTGTCGAGCGTGGATGGCGGACGCATCGGTTGCGGGTCTCGCATGCTTTCCATTCGGCGTCGATGGAGCCGATGCTGGCCGAATTCGCCACGGCAATCGATGGTTTGGCATTCGCCCGGCCGAACGTTGCGTTGGTGTCGACGGTGACCGGTGCCCGAATCGAGCACGAGATGTCGGATCCGTCGTACTGGGTGGGGCAGGTCCGTGACACGGTGCGCTTCGCCGATGCGGTCGCCGTGATGGCGGAGCTGGGAGTTTCGAGGTTCACCGAGGTCGGACCCGACGCCGTGCTGACCCCGATGATCGCCCAAACACTCGACACCGCAACCACAATCGCTCTGGCCAGAAAAAACAACGCGAACCCCGCAACCCTGCTGACGGGGCTGGCCCGTTTGCACGTCACGGGTTCGACGGTGGATTGGTCGAGCTACTACAGTGGCGCTGGAGCCGCGAGGATCGATCTGCCGACATACAGCTTCCAGCACCGTCACTTCTGGACCACGGGCCCGCTGCACACCGGAGAGGCCCACGCGCTCGGCCTGCGGTCCACTGAACACCCCATGCTGGGCGCATTGGTGGCGCAGCCGGAGAGCGGGGGCGTCAGATTCACCGGCCGCCTGTCCGCGGCCACCCACCCCTGGCTGGTCGATCATGACGTGCTCGGGACCGTGCTGCTGCCCGGCACCGGATTCGTCGAACTGGCCCTGCACGCCGGAAACCAGGTCGACTGTCCGGAACTGGAGGAACTCACGCTGCTGGCGCCGCTCGTGTTCCAGGGGCATGGCGGAGTGCAAATCCAGGTGATCGTCGGTGACGGCGACGAGACCGGTCGCCGACGGCTCGACATCTACTCGCGCAGGGATGAGGACGATCCGTCGGTCCCGTGGACCCGCCATGCGGAAGGCGCTGTCAGTCCGGGCGGGGAGACCGACAAACCGGAAGACTGGGACGACTTCGTTCAGTGGCCACCGGCCGGTGCTACGGAGGTGATATTGGATGGCGCTTACGACAAACTCGCCGACAACGGGTACAACTACGGGCCCACCTTCCAAGGACTGGTAGCCCTGTGGCGGCGCGGCGAGGATCTCTTCGCCGAAGTCGCGCTACCCGAGCAGACCTCCGCGCAAGGCTATGGCGTACATCCGGCGCTGCTCGATTCGACCATGCACGCGTTGGCCTTCGGCCTTCCGCAGGACGTGAACGAGCACGCCGAGCGGTCGACCCTCGTCCCCTTTGCTTGGTCTTCGGTGCGTTTACACGCCGACGGCGCCCGGCGGGTGCGGGTTCGGTTGGCCGTGCTGAATCAGGGGACGGTCACCCTGACAATGGCCGATTCCGGTGGCGCGCCACTGCTTTCCGTACAGTCCCTCGCGTTGCGCCCGTTGTCGCGCGAACTGCTCTCGGCCGCACCCCGGTCGCATGACGCACTCTACGAACTCACGTGGCGGACCGGTCCGAAGCTGCGATCCGCAGCAGCAGCTTCCTGGGCCGAGTGGGGCGCGGCCGAGCCGGCCTCGGTATTCCTCTTCCGGCCGCCGGTCGACGGCGCTGAGATGCCGGTCCGGTTGCGCACGGCTTTGCATCGCACGCTCGATGTCATCCGGCAGTTCTCGAGCGAAGAGCGCTACGCCGCGAGCACTTTGGCGGTGATTACCGACAGCACGATCGACCCCGCCGCGGCTGCGGTGTGGGGTCTGGTCCGCGCGGCGCAGGCGGAGAACCCGGGTCGGATCGTGCTCATCGAGGCCCCCGCGGTGACAACAGCGGATCACCTGGTCGCAGCAGCGCTGACGGGCGAGCCGGAACTGGATGTCCATGGCGATGGGACTCGGGTGCCGCGGCTCATTCGTGCCGCGTCACCCCAATCGGAGCAGCCGACACCCTGGGATTCCGAGCGGACCGTGTTGATTACCGGTGGTACCGGCGGGATCGGTCGCCACCTCGTCGAGCATCTGGTGAGCAAGCACGGTGTGCGACACCTGCTGTTGGCCGGCCGACGTGGACCAGCCGCCGCCGCGGATCTCATCGAGGAACTCGATGCTCTCGGCGCCCAGGTTCGCGTAGCTGCCTGCGATGTCACGGACCGTGATGCGCTGCGAGATCTTCTGGCCTCGATACCCGCGGAGCATCCGCTCGGCGCGATCGTCCACGTGGCGGGCGTTGCCTACAACGGGCTGGTCGATACCTTGACGCCGGAGCAGATCGACTACTGCCTCGGTGCCAAGGCCGACGCCGCCTGGTATTTGCACGAGCTCACCCGGGAAGCCGGGCTGTCCGCCTTCGTGATGATCTCCTCGGTGGCAGGCCTGATACTGCCCGCAGGTCAGGGCGGCTACGCGGCGGCCAACCTGTTCCTCGACGCGCTCGCGACCCACCGTCGTGCCGAAGGCTTGCCTGCTACCTC
This sequence comes from Nocardia sp. NPDC050793, assembly GCF_040654065.1. NCBI lineage: Bacteria > Bacillati > Actinomycetota > Actinomycetes > Mycobacteriales > Nocardiaceae > Nocardia > Nocardia sp. NPDC050793. The sequence continues at coordinate 1,040,487 of NZ_JBFAHG010000001.1, read as the reverse complement.
GCTCGCCTATGGTCTGTGGGACATCGAAACCGGACTCTCTCAGTGGCTCAGCCAGGCCGACCGGCAGCGTATGCGTCGCCAGGGCCTGCCGCCACTGGCCGCGGACAAGGCGCTCGAATTGTTCGATGCGGCATTGTCTTCGGACCGCCCGGTGCACGTACCGGTCGAGATCGACCTGGCCGCACTGCGTGCCCGGGACGCGGTGCCCGCGCTGCTGCGCGACTTGGCCAAGCGGACAGGGCGGCGGCAGAGCACCGGAACACAGGATGCGGGTGCGGTCCGCAGACGACTGGCACAACTGTCCGAGCCAGAACAGGAACAGTGGCTCCGGGCGCACATCCTCGAGAACGCGGCGAGGCTGCTGGGACATGAGAGCGCTGAGGCACTGGACCCCGAGCGGGACTTCCTCGAATCGGGATTCGACTCACTGGCTGCCATGGAGTTGCGAACCGTCCTCAACGCCTCCACCGGCCTGACGCTGCCGACCGCCGCGATCTTCGATCACAAGACGCCGGCGGCACTGGCTCGATACCTGCAGAAGGAGCTCACCGCAGACTCACGAACCGACCATGAACCCGGTGGTGCGGACGACTCGTTGTACGGGATGTTCCGTGGCGCGGTAGCGTCCGGCCGGGCCGACAAGGGTTTCGCTTTGTTGCGGGCGGCGGCGGAGCTGCGTGAGCAGTTCTCGTCGGCCCACGAACTGGACCGACTGCCGGTGCCGACGCGGCTTGCCGCGGGCTCCACCCTGCCACGCATCATTTGCCTCGCTCCGCCTCTGGCCACCGGCGGCGCACATCAGTACGCCCGGATCGCATCGCACTTGCGAACTGCCCATGATGTTTTGGCGCTGGCCCCGATCGGTTGCCGGACGGGAGAGCCACTGCCGACGACGCCGACGGCGGCTGCGGAAGCAGTGGCGCGCTCCGTCCTCGAGGCGGCGCAGGGAGATCCGTTCGTTCTGGTCGGATACTCCTCGGGCGGCCTGTTGGCCTACCTCGCCACCGAGCACCTGGAAGCGGCTGGTGGCCCAGCGCCCGCCGCGGTGGTCATGTTGGACACCTACAAGGTGAACGACGGTAGTGAATGGCTGCTTCGGGCGATGTTCGAACACATGGTGTCGGTAGAGGCTACGACCGGTCGCTTCGACCAGGCCCGGCTGACCGGCATGGGCCGGTATGTGCAGCTCCTGAAGGAGATGGTGCTCGGCTCCGTCGCCACGCCGACGTTGTTCGTCCAGTGCGCCCAGAACTTCCTGGGGAGCTCATCGGATCGCATGGACTGGCAGGCCGAACCGTGGGATTCGGCGCATACCGTTGTTTCGGTACAGGCTGACCACATCACGATCCTGGAGGATGGCTCAGCGGACGTCGCCGAAGCGATCGAGGATTGGCTCGAGAGCTAGGAACAACGACCGGGTGGGCGACTTGCCCACCCGGTCGTTCCGCGCTAGCTCGACAGCGCTCGAGCGCAATGATCGCTGATCAGCTGTGCAATCGGGCGGCAGTTCGAATCGATGAAGAAATGACCGCCTGGAAAGGATTTCGCGAAGAAGCTTCCAGAGGTGTGCGAGCCCCATACCTCGACTTCCGCGAAACTGGCATCGGGGTCACGGTCACCGACCATCGCGACGATGGGGCTGCTGACCATCGCGTCCGTGCCGCACTCGTACGTCTCGATGGCTCGGTAGTCGTTCCTGACGATAGACAGGATCAGCTCTCGAAATTCAGGATCCTCGAGCAGCGCCGCCGGTGTACCGCCGAACTGCAGTAGGTGCTCACAGAGTTCTCGATCGCTCAGCAGATGGATGCGCAGTTCGGGTGGCGCCGCCGAAGGCGCGCGCCGACCGGAGGCGAACAGGACCCTCGCGCTCGCTCCCACTTCGTGCTCGAGCCGCCTGCATGCCTCGAAGGCTACGACAGATCCCATGCTGTGGCCGAATATGGAGAAGGTCTCGGCATCCTCGACCGCTTCTCTCAGCTCGGGAAGCAGGCCGTCGACGAGGTCCGCGATGCTGTCCACGAGCGGTTCGTGTCGTCTGTCTTGCCGGCCCGGATATTGGACGGCGATTACGTCGTATTCCGATCCCATGCACTTGGCCAGTGGTCCGAAAGATATGGCGGAGCCGCCCGCGTGCGGAAAGCAGAACAATTTGTGTGATCCGCTCCCGGGGGAGGGGGACAGGCGACGTAGCCAGCTATTACCCATAGGGCGGTAAGCCTTTCGTTACGGCACGGATACGCACCACCGCCGGGTGCTTGCGGTGGTGCGCTCGATGACCTGGGTTTCGCGAGCTAACGGCTCGGTGGTGTGTACCTGAGCCGAACCACCGAACTCCAAGGCTTCCAGGCCTTTTGGATCGGCTTGCGGGGATCCGGCTGCGGGAAGAGTGTCATCGGTTTCATGAACCAGGGCAGCCGGTGGAAACGGTGCGCTGCCGAGGTCAGAGCTTCCACCTCGTCGGCGGTCCAGTCGAGATCCGCGAAAAAGCGCAGCGGATCGACCGGACCGAACTGCCATGGGGCGTTGGCCAGCAGTTCGGTGGTGGCTTTGCTCATCCGTTTGAAAATCGCCTGGTTATTGACATCCAATGCCCACCAAGCGATTTCAGGACGAGCCAGCGCGGCGGCCAAGCCGATGACCTCGTCGTCGGCGAGGTAGTAGATCAGACCCTCGGTGAGCACCAGCGCCCGCTGCGCACCCGCGAGGGCCTCGTCCAGAAACTGCTGCCGCGCCGCGGGATCGGCGAGATCCACCGCCGTGCGAGTGAGCGCGCAGCGCGGCGACTCCCCGGCGAGCAACTCGTTCTTCTCCTCGACCAGTACGGGCAGATCGGCCTCGATCCAAGGGAATTCGGAGGGCAGATCCAGCCGGTAGGGGCGGGTATCCATACCCGCGGCCATATTGAGCACCCGATCGCAGCCCTGCTCGATGGTCTTCATGATCAGGTCGTCGATGAGTTTGGTGCGGGTGACCAGATTCCAGCCGTTGTGCATCAAGAGCGGAGTGCGGCCTGCAATAGCGCGGCCCCGCTCCCCTGCGACCCGGGCGGCGAGTGGATCGCGGAAAAGGGCATCGGGGCGGGCGGATTCGGCGGCGCGGAAGGCCGCCACCCAGCGCGCGGTGTCGGAAACGTTCGTAACTAGTTCAGCGGTTTCGGCCACCAGTGCAGTCTTGCACAGCGAACGAAACGATGCTCAATGCTCGGATTGCCGGAAGTACTGGCAGCGGTGCGCAACTCCCGGAAGCGCCGCGGGCCGACGAATCCGGAAGGTTTCGGATTCGACTATGGCCCCGAGTTCATGGCACAGCTTCCGCCGGAGCCAAGGGGGTGGACTGGTGCGACTCCGGTCACGACTCCGAACGCCTCGGCGGAGTGGCGCGATGGGAGGAGGTCTCGGCGGCCCATCGAATCGCTGGTACGGCCGACCGTGGCGTTGTGAACGTTCCCAGTGTGGTTCCGGCTTGATCGGGCGGGGTCGGCGATGCCGGTTGATCTGGGGGTTTTCCGCGGGGTTCGGGGTTGTCGAGGCCGATCGCGACCACTGCCCGTTCGTACCCGTCAGTAGATCGGAAGCGACTGTGACGATTCACAAAGTATTGCCGATAACTTTCTGGATCGCACGAATCGCTGGCTCCGGACGGGTCGGATGCTGTTTCATCATGATGCGCTGGGGCTCGAGCAGCGGCGGGAAGGGCGTCCTTTCTGGGTTGCTCCACCTATCCCACAGAAAGAAGGACGGCTGACCAATGCTGCCCACCCGAGGATCGCGGACCGCTCTGTCTGCTCTCGTATTAGCGGCGAGTGCCGCACTCGTCGCGCCGACGCCGGCCATGGCCGCGCCACGGCCTGCCCCGGCACAGCAGGCCGTTCCGGCGATCCCGGAGAACGTCCCGTCCGAGACGCTGGCCGCGCTGGCGCCGACGATCGTCGGCGCCATCTCCGCCCCCGGCCCCATCGCCGATGGTGGACAAGCCGCGATCCTTGCCCAGGCACGGGTCCTGCTCGCAACGCCCGGCATCCCCGCGCAGGTCAAGTCGACCCTGGAGCGGGTCATCACGTTCCTCGACGGCAGCGGTGGCGGTGGCCCCGAGCTCCCGCCGTCGGACGGTCCGCGGATCGCCCAGTTCCTCTACCCGACCATCGGCAAGGGCTGCATCGGCCCGACCTCCGATTCCGTCGGCACCGCGCTGGCCGTCCCCGGCCCGGCCGAACTGCCGCCGCCGGGACCCACGGCGGGCCAGACCGGCTTCGTCTTCACCGCGCTGGGCACCAAATCCCCTGCGGCCGTGCAAAATCCGCCGCTGACCGTGCAGTGGGTCAACCTCGACAACCGTCGTTCGGGTGTCCAGCCGCTCACCAACGAGTCGGCGCTCAACGCCGACGGTCCCGCCACGCTGTCGGCCATGGCCGACACCGGCTCGGGGCGCGTCGCCGCGGTCATCTCCGGCTCGCTCACCACGACGACCGCCGATTCCGGCGCTCGTACCTGCACCTTCGCGCCGACCCTCGGGTTCTTCACCGTCGCCTGAGCCGACGCAACGCATTGGAGTTAGTTCTATGAAATTCGCCGCTCCCGGCTTGGTCAGCGGGCTGGCCGGCGCGACCCTAGGGGTGATCGCCGTGCTAGGCATCACCATTGGCGCGCAACAGAATTCGATCCCGTCGCCCGAGACGACCGCTGACCCGGGTTCGTCGCTGGCCAACACACCGTACGGCAGCCGATGAGCAACGGGCGCAGGACCATCGCCTGCTTCCTCGTCGGCCTCGGCGCGCTGCTGCTCGTGGCAGCGGTCATGATTCCCAGCTACACCGTCGGCAAGGTGGCCAAGACGCCGCTCGACTTGCGGATCACCACGGTCGCCAAGAGCGTCCCCGGCGAGGAAAGCCTTGTGCTGGACTCGAAGTCGCTCACCTCGCCGGAGGGCTCGGCCAAGGTCGACACCAATGTGCCGATCGTCTCGCAGCGCTTCCTCACCGTCGAAGAGCCTTCCGACGCCGACCAGATGACGGTGCAGGCGGGCCAGACGCTGCGTCGTGACGACCGCGAGGGCGACACCGGTCTGCTGACCGCCTCGATCGACCGCGTCACCATCGACCGCAAGACGGGCGAACCGATTCCGGTGTCCCCCAACGGTTCCATCGCCGTCTCCGTCGACAGGACGGGCGCGTCGGTGGCCGACCCGTCGCAGCGCGCCGGTCTGCAGTACCGCTTCCCGATCGGCACCGAGAAGAAGTCCTACCCCTACTTCGATCTCAACGCCCGCGCCACCTACGACATCGAGTACGTCGAGGAGTCCGAGATCAACGGCGTGCCGGTCTATCATTTCCGCCAGACCATCCCGGTCACGAACATGTGGGACGTCGTGCAGGCGCCGACCAACAAGCTCACCCTCCCCGCCGCCAAGTGGGGCCTCGAGGGCGAGGAGCCGGTCACGATGACCCGCTTCTACACCAACACCCGCGACGTGTGGGTCGAGCCGAAGACCGGCGCGGTCCTCAAGGGCGGCGAGCAGATTCATCTGTTCTACGGTCGCAGCGCGAACCAGGTCGACGTCACCGCGCTCAAGTCCCACATCGTCTTCGACGAAAAGACCATCGACTCCCAGCTGGCCGTCACCCAGGAAAGTCTCGACAGACTCACCCTCTTCGGCCGAACCCTCCCCATCGCCCTGGCGATCCTGGGCGTGATCGCGCTCATCGCCGGCATCGTCCTCGGTGTCCGCAGGGGCGCATCCCGCGGCGGCCCGGTCGGCCGCCCAACCGGAAGGTTCTAGCGAAACCTGTAACCACACAGCTCCACCACCTCGGCCTCCCGTGTCCCGCACCGGGAGGCCGAGGTGTTTCCCGTTCCGAACGGCCGACAGGCTGGCGGTCAGGCTCCTGCGCTGCGCAGGAAGGCGCTCATCCCGCATACATGATGCCCGGCTCCGTTGTCACGCCGACGTAGTCGATCCAGTGCGCTCGATCATTCCTGGGGAGCCCATCGGATCGAGTGAACTGGCAGGCCGAACCTTGGGATTCGACAGCGCTCGTGCACCGCCGAATCGCCGGAGTGCGGCGACCGGGCGAGTGGGGGATCGATCCGCTCGATCTGCGCATCCAGCCAGCAGCCGAGTCGGCTGGGGACCATTGTCGATGGTGGTGGTCAGGCCACGGGCGTGCGGCCATGCCTTGGCGAGTGCGAGTAGCTGGCGCAACTCCGCGGTGAGATCCCGTGCGCCCGGTCGGACTTGGTGCCTTGGCGTGAACCGGCTCGTGCTCGGGGGGTGCCCGGCAGCTTTGGCGGCAATGGCCTCGGCGATGCGACGGGTATAGATATGTGGGTCACCGCCGGTGGCGGCCAGATCGTCGGGGCTGTCGCTGTAGCGCTTGAGATGCAGCAGGCAGTCACGGATCTCGACCGTCATGCGGTGCAGACGGATGGCCGGATCTGTTCGGCCGTTGTGGTCGTGCCGCGTCTCCAGGACGACTTCGGGCACGGCTGCCGTGAGATCGGCCCACATCGGCCGCAGGCGGCGGCAGTATCGGCCGGTGCGGTCCGATCCGATGTGGGTGAGCAGGGTGCTGATCAGCGGCACCGCGACCGTGCTGGGAGTGCTGACGGCCGAGATGAAGAAGCCGGCCCACATGTTCCAGTGCATTTCGGGATCGGGTGACGGTTGGCCTGTCATGACATTACTGATGGTCTCGATGGGGGTTACGACCGCAAAGACCCCGAGGGCCACCGCGATGCACAGGACCACCGTGCACAGTGCACGTTCCTGCCAGGTGGTGTCGCCTGCGGCGCGCATCTCGCGCACACTTACCCGGCCGACGAGCAGGGCCGTAGCGCCGAGCGGTAGGGAAAACGCGACCCAGACCACGACAGCCGGCCAGCCAAGGGCTTGGTTGATCAACTGGTCGGCGCGGCGGGCAGGCGTCCCCGCGATCAGGATGACGGCGGTGGCGGTGATCGCGACGAGGTTATAGCGCCACTGCCTGCGCCAGGTGTGGGCGGGATCGGCGCCTTCCCACAACTTGGCGATGCCATAGATATTCGAGATGGTCAACAGGACTGCTCCCAGCGAGAGCTGTCCGGCGATGTTCATCACGTCACTGTCGTCGCCGGGCAGCAGCCAGGCCAGTGACTGCTGGAACCATGCCTCCCGCAACAGGTGTTCGGCGAGAGCGGTGGCGAGCGCGCGGTTGATGAGCCTGTCGACGAGGCTGTCCCGCAACAGCCACCACCGACCGGCGAGCACCAACGCGAGACCTGTCAGGGCGGGCCAAATGATCAGATCAGGTATCGGGGAGGTCATCTCATCGATGCCGGCTTCGGAAGAACGTCGAGCGGAACCGGCTCGCCGGCCGCTTCGGCAGCATCGCTTCGACCAGCAGCAGGTCGGCGAAGGTTTCGGCGGCGCGCTCGTGCTCACTGCCGTAGTCTTGGCGGCGCAGTACGCTGCGGATGGATTCCAGCGACAGCGAGGGCATCAATTCGCGCAACGGCAGATCAGCCGCGGCGCCACCGGGATCGCTCGGAGTCACTCCATGGCCGAGCAGCATGTGACCGATCTCGTGGGCGATGATGTGATCGGCATGCCATTCGGTGTCGGCGCCGTACATGATCACATCGTCGGCTTCCCGGGCAATCCACAGGCCACTACCGGTGCCGCATCCGTTGCCCAAGAGGGCGCCGACGTCGATCGGGCACAACGTGATCGGCCGTCCTCGGTACTCCGCCACCCGCGCGATGTATTCCGTTGTGTCCCATGGGTGGGGGATCGGTACCAGGCGACTCAGCTCCTCGAATCGCGCGGTGAGATCCTCCATTACCTTTTCCCTCGTTGATCGCGTGACCTGTGCCGATGTCGTGGTGAGCGTAATCGCCTGCGGAGCAGGTTGTTGAACAGTCTATTCGCGGGCAATGTCGGACACCTGCAAGGTGCACGAGCGCGTGCGGCAGGCAACCGAGCCGGGGTCCGTCCGGGATCGGATGGGGCTGTCGCATGTCGGATTCCGGCGCGTCGGTCGTGTAGGAGTCGGATTCCGGCGTTCATCCGGCGGAAGAGGGCGTGGCGCGCGGGTGCCGCCTCATAGTTGGTCCGTCCGTTCCGGAGAAGGAGTGAAAGATGCTGACTGTTCTGCCGATCAGGTACGTGTCGGATGTGCAAGCGTGCCGCGAGTTCTACGCCGGTCTGGGGCTCGAGTTCGATGAGGACGCGAGTGTCAATGTGTGGGCGCAGCTTTCGGCCGACGCCGGGGCGGTCGGGTTGCACGACTTCTCGGTGTCGAAGGGGCGCCCGGCCGGCTCGGTCGAATTGGGGTTCGCGACCGACGAAAAGCTCGAGGTGGTCGCGAGCCGGTTGCGCGAGCGGGGGTACGACTACGAGATCTTCGACGAGGACTTCGGCCGCAGCCTCCGGGTCGTCGATCCGGACGGCGTGACGATCCAGATCCAGGAGATCGACATGGACGTCGCCAGATCCTCCGAATCCGCCTTGGCGCGCACGAAAGGCGAGTGACCGTAGCCTGCGGCGACCTCCACCGAGTGCGGCCTATCGGCCCATCGGCCATCCCGATCGGAGTCGGGATGGCCGATGTCGCAGCCGCCGAACAGTCTGGTGGAAGCGGAGATTGGGCATGAAGCGGCGACGAAATTGTCCACGGATCGAGGTATGGACCAGCACATTGTCGGCTGCCCCAAGTTGCGCTCGGTCTCGCCAACCGCGATTACATGTTGACGTTGAGTGTTGATTTGTAACATACTCGCCCGGTTCGATGATCGTGAGCAGGGAGGTGTGTCGGTGACCGACACCAGCCGGGCGGCGCTCGAGAGTCTTCGTGATGCGAGTGAGTTCAAGTGGTATGTCATCCCGCTCCTGCTGCTCGTCATCTACGTCTATGCCGTGGAAGTCGAGCGGCGGAACTGGGATGTGCTGTTCGCCGGGCTGGCGTTGTGGGGCATGGACTGGTTCAACGAGATCTGGAACGCGCTGGTCTTCCATTTCTCCGACCGGGCACCCGTGTGGGGCGCGGCCGGGCCGACCGCCTATCAGATCCTCATCGGTCTCAATATCGAGATCTGCTTCATGTTCGCGATCATGGGGATCGCGGCGGCGAAGATGCTTCCGCCCCGGGAAACCAGGATCTTCGGCTTGCCCAACCGGCTGGTTCTCGTCGCGGCCAACTCGGCGGCGGCGGTGGGCATCGAGGTGCTTCTCAACAAGGCCGGTGTGCTCACCTGGGAATGGTCTTGGTGGCAACCGAGTTTCCCGTTCCTCATCTGGCTGATCGGCTACGTGCCGTTCTTCGCGGCGTGCTTCTACGTGCACGACCTGCCGTCCGTGCGGTCCAAAGCCCTTGTCGTCGGCGCGATCTTCGGTATCGATGCCATCGCCCTCGTCGCTTTCGGCGCTGCGGAGTGGCTGTGATGTCCCGGCGCGCCATCGAGCGCACCGCCGTCATCGCCGTGACGGGGTTGGTATTCGCCGGTATGACAACACATTCCGTGACTGTGGCGGACCCCGGTTGCGTGCCGCTGGGCACGGTCGGGACCCCGGAAGTGGCGGTCGACGAATCCAACGCCGGGCTCGAGGCATTGGCCCCGGCCGCCGTCGACCTGCCCGAGCAGGTCTGGTTCCGCACCACCGCGGAGTCGTTCAACCGGCGTTGGACATTCGCCACCCGTGACGGCAACTTCTACGTGAAAGAGGCTGCCGCCCAGGGTGGTTGGCGCACTGTCGAACTTCCGGTCTGTTTGGCGGGCCGGGTCGCCGGTGTCTCCGCCGACGACGACGAAGTGCTGGCGATCGACCGCGACGGCCGGTTCTTCACCATGGACCACGCGCTCAGCGCGCCCCGGGACTGGAACTGGAGCAGCCGCTACGGAACCCCCTTGTGGACCGGCCCGGGAAACACTCTTCCCCCGGGCACGCTGGCCTGGACCTGGTCGGTGCTCTCGCCCAACGAGGACCACGTGTGGCGGGACATGGCGGGCAATGATCACCCGGTCGGCGGGGCGAAGGTGTCGCACGTGTTCGCGCTCACTCACAACGGACGGCGCATCCAGTACATCGATCCGTGGCTGCCGGTGGATCACAGCTACGAGATGGCCACCCCGCACGGCGGCCGGTTCCAGGCGGTCGCGCTGTCGACGAGCGCGTCGACCTCCCTCGTGGTCAACCGTTTCGGCGACTTCTACACGCGCCTCTACGATTTCGACATCTCGGGCGCCGACAAGGTGTTCTTCCGCTACTCCTACGAGGATCAGCGCGGACTGCCAGAGGCTCCCGACATGCTCGCCGAACGGGTGGACGGCCGCTACGCCGCCATCCAGCTGCCCGCGCCGGACTGGGTGCGACAGCCGAAGGTGCCGGGTGAGCTCACCGACCGCATCTCCGTCCACAAGACCGGTCCCGGCTCGTTCGCGCGGGAACTGCGGGTCGAAGGCAGCGACGGTGGTCGAAACGGTTTCTGGACAAAGCGACTCACCGACGAGTCGTGGACGTTCGTTGCCACCGATCAGCCCCTCGTCGGGACCGCGCTGGCGAACTCGCCGACGGACCGTTCGGCGGACACGCTGGCGGCCCCGTCGCCCTACGACTACAAGGGTGTCTCGCCGCGCGGGTGGAGTGTGCAGGTGCGCGCCTTCGATGTGGCGGTGACCCCGACTCCGCTGCGGATCGAGTTCGGCGACGGCAGTGCTCTGGACCTGACACTGCACACCGTCGACGGACTGCGCCAGACGCCGCAGCGGCCGGGGATCAGCGGTCAGCCAAGGCATTTCGACGGGACCATCGAACTGTCTCCGGATCTGCTCGTGACCCTGGACGCGCAGCCCGCCGCCGCGCGCGACTTCGTGCGAAACATCCTGGGCGGGAACCGCTACACGGATACCTCTGTCGCCGTCACCGACACCGGGTTCCACATCACCGCGTTCGATCTGACCTTGAACCGATCTTGATCGGGCCGAACGGTTTCGTAGGTCCGGACGACACGACGGGGACGTCCATCCACTTCCGCCCGGACGGTGGCTCGCCGCCGGCGGGCGTCCCGCGGCCGGGTATCACCGCCGCGGTCACCGTCAAGAATGCCGCAGAAGTACCTCGCGACCTGTGCCGTGGGCGTAACATCACGCAAAACTGGACAGTCGTCTACCTAAGGTCCGGTGAACCCAGACCACCTTTGTGAGCGCTGTTATGGCTGACCGTGTGCATGCGTTTACCGACGACGCCCTCGCCGACCACGATGCCGTCGGGTTGGCGGCGGCGATTCGGTCCGGCGAGGTGAGCCCGGAGGAACTGGCCCGGGCGGCGATCGTGCGCGCCGAGCGGGTGGAACCGGCGCTGCACGCCATCCAGCACGAATGCTTCGACCCGCCGCGTTACGCGCGGAACCGTTCGGGCGTGTGGTACGGGGTGCCGACGCTGATGAAGGACAACGCGGATGTGGCCGGGATGCCGACCTGCCACGGGAGCGTCGCGTTCCTCCCTCGGATCGCCGCGCGCGACGACGCGTATACGCGGCAGTTCCTGAGTACCGGGGTGACGCTGATCGGCAAGACGCGGATGCCGGAGTTCGGGCTCAACCCGACCACCGAATTCCAGGCCGCGGAGCCGACGGTCAATCCGTGGAATCCGGACTACTCGGTGGGCGGATCCTCCGGCGGCGCCGCCGCGTTGGTCGCCGCGGGCGTGGTGCCGGTGGCGCACGGAAACGACGGCGGTGGATCATTGCGTATTCCCGCCGCGTGCGCGGGACTGGTCGCGCTGAAGCCGAGCCGGTCCCGGCATCTGGACAATGCCCAAGCCCGTCAGCTTCCGATCAGGCTCGTCTCCGAGGGCGTGCTCACCCGGACGGTACGCGACACCGCGGCGTATACGGCTGCGGCCGAACACTATTGGCGCAACCCTCGGCTGGCTCCGGTCGGGCTGGTCGAGGGGCCGGACGACCGGCAACTGCGCACCGGCCTGCTGCTCGGGTCGGGGACCGGTGACGAGCCGGACGTCGAGAGTCGCATGGCCGTCGAGCGGGCGGCGCTGTCGCTGGAGAAAGCGGGGCATCGTGTCGAAGCGATGGGCGTGCCGTTCGCCAGGCGGTACGCCGACGATTTCCTGCTGTACTGGGCGCTGCTGGCGCACATAGCGGCACTGACCGGCAAGCTTGCGCACGGCCGCTCGTTCGATCGTGCCGCCCTCGACGATCTGACCAAGGGACTGGCGCGCTACCACCGCGAACGTTTCGTCGGCAGCGCGGCCGCGCTGTACCGGCTGCGCCGGGCGAAGCGGATCTACGACGATGTCTTCACCCGCTACGACATCGTGCTCTCGCCGGTGACCACCCACACCGTCCCGCCGCTCGGCTACCTGAGTCCGGCGGTGCCCGCCGATGAACTCATCGACCGATTGCGTCGCTACGTCGGGTACACGCCGATGAACAACGTCACTGGATCGCCCGCCATTTCGGTGCCCATGGGTCTGGGCGCCAACGGGCTGCCCGTAGGCGTGATGTGCAGTGCCGCATGCGGGGACGAGCGCACCCTCCTGGAGATCGGCTATCTGCTCGAAGCGGACAACCCCTTCCCGCGGATCACCGCGTCGAAGTAGAGCTGTCAGTGAATGCTGTCGCCCCCGATTCTGGGGTACGGCAGCGCCGAGGTGGCCCGGGAGTCGAGGGGGAGGCGGAGGCAGTCGTCGTCTCCGAAATGTTTCCGTCTCGCACCCATCCGTAGTTCGACCCGCAGCGAAGCACCTCTTATGCGGGTAAAGGTGAAGAATGTCCGATGAGGCGGGGAAGCGCGGCCTGATCCGGCTGCGCCGATACCCGGCGGAAAACGGGACGCGCGCCCCGCAATGCTCCACCCGAGAGGCGGGCGCGGCGGCCGAACGCAGTCGATGGCTCGCGGATCTGCTGGCCGCCGTCGGATCCGGCGACCGGGACGCCTTCACCGAGTTCTACCGCGCGACGAGCCATCGCGTCTTCGGCCTCGCGGTGCGTATCGCGCGCAGCCAGGCCGCGGCCGAGGAGATCACCCAGGAGGTGTACCTCCAGGCGTGGTCGACGGCCGAACGGTACGACCGCACCAGGGCCAGTCCCATCGGCTGGCTGATGATGCTCACGCACCGGCGCGCGGTCGACCGCGTCCGCACCGAACAGTCCACCGCCGACCGGGACATCGTCTACGGCCACAGCCACCTCGGGCGCGACCACGACATCGTCGCCGAGGAGGTCGGCCAGCGCCTGGACGAGGAATCGGTGCTCGAGTGCCTCGGCACACTGACCAGCACCCAGCGGGAGGCATTGGCGCTGGCCTACTACAGCGGGCGCACCTACCGCGAGGTCGCCGACCAGCTCGATGTCCCGTTGCCCACCGTCAAGAGCCGCATTCGCGACGGATTGCGGCGACTGGCGACCTGCCTGAGCGGAGGTGAATCCGGTTGATCGACGCCGAGTCTCCCGACCCGGACCTGCTCGATCTGGCCTTCCCCTATGCGATGGACGCCGTCGGCGCCGAGGAGCGCGCGGCCATCGACCAGCGGGTGCGGGCGGCGGACGCGGTCACCGCTGCCGCGTTCGAGAACACCGTGCGCGGCGTCCGCGAGACCGTCGCGGCGATGACGGTGGTCGACAGCGTCGCTCCGCCCGCGGGCCTGGAGACCGCCATCCTGTCCGCCATCGACGGGCCGACCGATCTGCGGTCGCGCAGGCCTGGGTGGCGGTTGCTCGCGGCCGCCGCCGCGCTCATCGTCGCGCTGGGTGCGGGAGCCGGAACCGTGTTCTTCATCGACCGCGACACCGGACCGATCGGGCTCGAGATGACAGCCCAGCTGGTGCAGGAACAGCCCGACACCAGGACGCGCACGGCGGCGGTCGAGGGCGGCGGTGCGCTGCTGGTGACCACCTCCGCGCAGCTCGGCGCGGCGACGGTCAACTTCGACGGTGTCGCGGGGCCGGTGCGGGGACAGTCGTATCAGCTGTGGCTGGTGCCGCCGGACGGTGCGCCGCGCTCGGCCGGTGTGCTGCCGCAACTGCCCGCGCCGGACGCGCCGTTCGTCACCCGGTTCCTGCCGACGGACATCCTGGCGATCACGATCGAACCGCCCGACGGCTCGCCGCAGCCGACGTCGACGCCGATCACCACCCTCCCCCTCGGATGATTCGCGGCGCGGGCGCGATCACCGAATTCGCCTCCGCGGCCCGCTGCGCGCACGTATTCTGGCCCGAATTCGGTCCATGCCGAGGAGGTAGCGATGCGAGCGCGCATGTCCACCCTGTGGCGGCACCTGGTACGCGGAGTGCTGCTGTACGGCGCGAGCGTCGGCGGCTCGACCCGCTGTCACGACGAATGGCTCGCCGCGGACACCCCGGAGCAGCACTGGGATTGGTCGATACCGCACCGCTGGTACGACGCCGCCCACCGGTGAGGTTCAGCGGGTTCCCCTGGTGGGTCCCGCGCTGATGTCGGATTCCGGCACGGGCTCGACCGGAGGTTGCGGCCGCCACGCCTCCTGGACGCCGGGCACCCCGTCCTGCACGACGAAGCTCGCGCGGGTGAGGATCGGCGCGCCCTGGCGGCGGATGTAGGGCACCACGCGGAAGTCGTTGCGCCACATGCCGTGATCCAGCTCGACGCGGACGTAGCCGCGCTGCGCGTTGAAGAACGCGAGATCGGGATTGGCGGCGAGCAGGCGTCGTCCGATGTCGTTCATGTCCGCGCCGTCGCCGCCGCTGGTGATCGAGGTGCCGGTGAATTCCGCTGCTACCACCGGTGATTCGGGATCGGCGTAATCGCGGCGCAGCCGGGCGGCGTGGTTCTGGTGCCGGTCGCCGGTGATCACCACCAGGTTGCGTACGCCGCGGTCGGCGGCCGCGCCGAGCACGGTGTTGCGGTCCGCCACGTACCCGTCCCACGAGTCCGTCGACACGGTCAGGCCGGGCCCGGGATCGATGTCGGTCTGGCTCATTCCGACCTGATTGCCCAGGATCTGCCAGCGGGCGGGTGACGCGGCGAAACCGTCCAGCAGCCAATCCCGTTGCCTGGCACCGAGAATCGTACGATCAGGATCGAAGCGACCGTCGCAGCCCGCGGTGACGTTGCCGCCGCACGCCTGCGGCGTCCGATACTGCCTGGTGTCGAGCATGGTGATCTCCGCGAGGTCGCCGAAACGATAGCGGCGGTGTAGGTGCATGCCGGAACCGCGCGGCAGTTGGGCGATCCGCAACGGCTGATGTTCGTACATCGCCTGGAAGGCGGCGGCGCGGCGGCGGCGAAACAGCGCGGGGACGAGGTGGATGTCGATGCCGAGGCCGGGCGAGTCGGCCGCCCAGTTGTTGTCGACCTCGTGATCGTCCATGGTGACCAGCCACGGAAACGCGGCGTGCGCGTCACGCAGCGGCTGCTCGGCCTTGTACAGCGCGTAGCGCAGCCGATAGGTGGGCAAGTCGACGGTTTCGTCCTGGAACTCAGGACCCGTCGAAAGCCCTTGGCGGCCTTGGATCCACGCGCGCTCGTAGATGTAGTCGCCGAGGTGCACGACCAGATCCAGGTCTTCGCGGGCCAGGTGCTCGTAGGCGGTGTAGTAGCCGGAACTCCACGACTGACAGGAGGCGAAGCCGAATCGCATGCGCGCCGTCGGCAGCCCCGGCGGCGGCGCGGTCCGCGTGCGCCCCACCGGCGAGATCACCGAGCCCGCGCGGAAACGGTAGTAGTACCAGCGATCCGGTGCGAGTCCGTTGATCTCCGGGTGCACGCTGTGCGCGAGGTCGCGGCTCGCGACGGCGGAGCCACGGACAACCACCCGGCGGAAGAGTTCGTCGTCGGCGACCTCGTAGTCGACGGTCACCGGGTGATTCATCATGCCGCCGTGGCCGTCGGGGGCGAACGGGTCCGGCGCAAGCCGGGTCCACAAGACGACGCCGTCCGGCGTCGGATCCCCCGAGGCGACGCCTAGCGTGAACGGATCGTCCGACCAGCGCGGCGTGCGGAACCGCCCGCTGCTCGCCGCCGACGCGCCGACGAGGACCGCTGCCGATCCCGCTGCGCCGAATCTCAACAGCTGCCGACGAGACAGGCCCATACGTCACGGTACATCGGATCCGGAGCGGCGCCAGTCCGCCGACCGCGCGGTGCGCGCTCGGCTGGAAGTGCCGCGGCCTCAGGCGCCCTGGAGCCGGATCTCGCTGGAGAGTTCCGCCGCCACCTCGCTCAGCCGGGTCCTGTCCGGCTCGGCTCCGGTGCGGCCCGCCACCTCGTCACGGGTGGCGATGGTCAGACCGTCCCCGGCGACCTCGGCTATCTGGACGCGCCCCGCGAGCAAGACCAGGCACGCTTCCGGACCGGCGGCGAGCAGATCCCGCACATCGTCCTCGGTGACCGTGGAGTGGGGGCGCTTCTCGTTGTGGTCGTCCATGCCCACCGTGTGCCCTGGGGACTCGGCAGGAAACCCCGGATGACGAGCGAGGCTCATCGGGGCGGAGTGACACACGCGGCTTCCGATTCGACGGTCCGAAGCTGGGTAGTCCGTCTGTGACACGGACCGACGACGAGAAAGGCGTGCGCGATGATTCAGCCCAGCACGACTCGGAACCTGTTCGTCGAGATCGCCGAGCGCCTCGACCAGCCGCACCCGATGCGGCGGGCGCAGCCGGCGACGGCGTGAGCGGGATAGGCCACCGCCCGCGCGCCGCCGAGCGGCACGGTGTGGGCGGAGAGCGAATGTCCGGGTTCCGTCGTGGCGCGCTGCTGTGGCGCCCTTCCGAACTGGCCGGTTGCACCGTGCTCCGGCCCAGCGGCGTCCTGGGCTGGGACGGTTGTCGCCGATTCGGCGACGATCTGGTGCGTTACGCCGTCGACCGCCCGCGCGCGGTGATCGTGGCGGTGGACGACCTCGACCTGGTCGAGGATGCGGTGGCGACAGCCTGCGCGTCCGCGCGGGTGCGGGTCAGCGACTGGCCGCACGTGCCGATCGTGCTGGTCGCCGACGGAGTCGCGAATCCGACGGCCACCGTCGCGTCCAGGCACCGGGTGCCTGCTTTCGAATCCGTCGAGGCGGCCCTGCGTTCGTTGCCCACCGCGCCTCCGCGGCAGGAGGCGTCGATCGAGCTGGCGCCGAGCACGATCTCCTCGATGAATGCCCGGCGATTCGTGACCCGCATGTGCGATCGCTGGCACGTCGGTCCCGTGCGCACCGACGCGCTGCTGGTGGCGACAGAACTGGTGGAGAACGCGCTCATGCACGCTTTCGGCGAACTGCGGCTGTCACTCGAATCCCATGGCGGGCTGCTCACGATCGTGGTAGCCGACGACGATCCGCACGAGGCGATGTTGCGCGAGCCTGCCGCCGGGCACCCGGCCCGGTTCGGCTTGCACGTAGTCGCCTCGCTGGCGCGGGCATGGGGGTGTGCGCCGCGCTGGCCGGTCGGCAAGGTGGTGTGGGCGACGCTCGTGGATCAGGGGCGTCCGCTGCTGTCGTGAGGTCGTCCGGTCGCCGGTGGACGTCTAGCCCAACAGGCCGCCGAGCACACCGCCGCTGTGCCCCGCCTGCTGGCCGCCGCCGGTGCCGCCGAGCATCCCGCCGGGCGGCAGCTCCGAGGGCTGCACGATGACGAAACCGCGGCCGGAGAAGGCCAGCGTCATGCCCTCGCCGGTGCTGCGGCCGATGAGCCTGCCGAGCCCGAAAGAGTCGTTGCGCTTGATGCCGGTCTGCAAGCTGGACGACCACGCCACCGCGGCCTGCGGGTCGGCGTAGGTCGGCTGGTCGACGTTCAGCACCACCGGTGTGCCGTGGGTGGTGATCGCGATCCGGCCGCGCCCGGTGAACACGCAGTTGAAGAGTCCCGCGTTGCTGGCGTACCCGGCCGCGCCCTGGACCATCTTGATGTCGTAGCGCAGCGTGGAGTCGAAGGCCAGCACGTTCGAGCCGTTGATGGTCAACCCGTCGCTGCCGTCCAGATCGATGAGGTGCACATCGGCGGCGGAGTTGGCGAGGAACAGATCACCGCGGCCGGACACCTTCATCAGCGGCACGCCCTCACCGGTCAGCCGTTGCTGAATGGCGCGGCCGATGCCGCCGGAGCCCAGCGCCTGGAACTGCAATTCGCCCTGGTAGGCCACCATCGATCCGGCGCGCGCCATGACCTCGCCCGCGAGGCCGACCTTGACCATCTTGCCGCCCTGTTTCTGGATCCCCACGCCGCTGACCTCGGCGTGGCTCGGGTTGAACAGATCGCTCTGCATCGGCAGCGCTCCTTGCTGGGGTGTCGACATCTGCGGGGGTGGAAAGGCGCCGGACGAATGGCCGGTAGCGGGATATCCCGGCGCGGACGGCGCTCCGTACCCGGCCTGGGGGGTGCCGGGGTAGGCGGGAGGGGCCGGGACGTTGTATCCGCCGGGCGCGGCGCCGCCGCTCGGGTGGTGCACCGGTGGCGGTGCCGGATGCGCCGGTGGCGGTGCGGACGGGTACGCCGGTGGCGCTGCGGGGTACGGCGGTGGCGCGGCGGGCGGTGGCGCGGATTGCGCCGGTCCGGGGTCGTCGACGTTCACGCCGAACGCCCTGGCGATGCCGGCGAGCCCGTCGTCGTATCCCTGGCCGACGGCGCGGATCTTCCAACCTCCGCCGCGGCGATAGATCTCCACGCACACCACAGCGGCCTCGGTGCTCAGCCCGGTCACCGGGAAAGTGACCGCATCGGAATCGGATCCGATGGTCGCGGTGAGCGAGCCGACGCCCGCGAAGGTGCGCGGGCCGCTGCCGTCCAGGCTGGCGGTGACCACGACCTTGTCCACGTCGGCGGGCAGCGCGGAGGTCCGCACGTCGACCATGTCGCCCGCGCCACGCCCGTGCCGGTAGGTGACGCCGGGGCCGACCGGCTGGTTGAAGAACACGAAATCGCCGTCCGAGCGCACCCGGCCCGCCGCGTTCAGCAGCAGGGCGGACACGTCGACGGCCGCTGTGCAGGTGACGGTGACTGTCATCAGGTCACCGGGTGCGGGCCGGTTCTCGCCGCGGGCCAGCGCGGTCACGCCCGGCCCTCCGTCGCGCCGCGTCGCCATGACATCGAAACCATGGTCTCGAGTGTGTCGCGCCGTCGCGCGACGCGCCACCTCGCCTGGTAACTCACGCCGGATCGCCGTCGTGTCGGCGGCCCCGAGCGCGTCGTCGGCTTGGATCGCGCCGTGCCGGGATCGAAGGTCCGCTGCGAGATCCGCTCCGCCGCAAGCCGATAGCGGCGTGGTCGGATAAATCAACCGAATTCGATCATGAAATAGGCGTCCGAAATGAAGATCAAATTGTGTTACCTCGAGACAATGCGCCGTTAGCGCGTTATTAACGGTGATTATCGCCACAATGAGAGAAGTGGATTTATAGGTTTCTTTTTCCTAACGTTGCTGGTGCGCGCCGTTATGGCGTCGTTATCCATCCGTGAAAGGAAGCTCGTACATGTTCTCTCGCAAGGCCCTCGCCGCCGCCGGTGCCGTCTCCGCCGCCGCCCTGTTCTTCGGCCCCGTCGCGGTGGCCTCCGCCGCCGACTCCGCCGCCACCGGCTCCGCCTCGGGCTCCGCCGACACCGGTTCGTTCACCGGTTCGGCCGGCTCGTCCTCCGGCTCCAGCATGCTGGACTCCGGCAGCTCGGCCCTCGACGGCGGCACCTCCGCGATCGTCAACATCATCGACGCGATCACCGGCGTCAAGGAGCTGACTCAGCCCGAGCCCGCCGCCTGATTCGGTCTCGGCAGATCACCGCTTCGTCGGCCTTGCCCCTTGGGGCCGAATTTCCTTCGTGCCACTGACAATCAGCAAGTGTGCGCTATTGCGGTGAATTTGCCACAATTGATCTTGTCGTCCGCCGTGCCGGAGTAGCCGCGGCGGGTGAACTCTCTTGATTCCGTTTGCCCGTCAAGGAAACAGCTCTCCGCGCTGTGAGTGTGGAGCTTCCTTCAATACCAGTTTCGTGCCGTCCGGCGAACCGCCGGACGGCACAACTGTTTTCCGGGGGAGTTCGAAACGCCAACCGTCGCGGCGGCAGTGCCGCGGGACGCGAACGACCCGCTCGGCGACGCCTGTCGCGCCCGCCCGCAGGGTTGACCGCGCCGAGGTCGCCGGGCAAGGTGGGGCGATGGGCAGCGAAGAGGTGCGCGCGGGCGTCACGCTGACGAATCTGGACAAGCCGCTCTTCGACGGGGCGGAGGCGACCAAACGGGATCTCGTCGACTACCTGGATTTCGTCGGCGACCGTCTGGTGAACCAGCTGCGCGACCGTCCGCTGTCGGTGGTGCGGATCCGGCCGGGGCAGGAGCCGTTCATGCAGAAGAACCTGCCCAAATACTCCCCCGAGTGGGTGCCGCGGACCACGCTGTGGGCCGAGAGCTCCCGCCGCGAGGTGACCTACGCCCTGTGCGACGACGTGCGTACCCTGCTGTGGTTCGGCAATCAGCGCGCCGTCGAGTACCACCCGACGCTGCTGCTCACCGACTATTCCGCCGGGCCGACCCATTTGGTCCTCGATCTCGACCCCTCACCCGGCCAGACCTTCCGCCACGCCGTGCTCGCCGCCGAACTGATCCGTGCCGCGCTGGCCGCCGACGGGCTCTCGGGTGCGGTGAAAACCAGCGGCGCCAAAGGGGTGCACGTCTTCGTTCCGGTCGCCGCGGGCACCGCTGTCGAGGACGCCGCGGCCGCCACCCGCGCGATCGCCGCCCGCGCCGAACGCCTCGACCCCGGCCTGGCCACCACCGCGTTCATTCGCGAGGACCGCGAGGGCAAGGTCTTCCTCGACTCCACCCGCGCAGGCGGCGCGACGGTGGTCGCGGCCTACAGCCCGCGCATCCGCCCCGGCGTTCCGGTCTCCTTCCCGGTCGGCTGGGCCGATCTCGCCGACGCGAAGCCGGCCGATTTCACACTCCGCACCGCCCCCGATCGCCTCGGCGACCGCGACCCGTGGGTCGAGGAAATGCCTGCCCCTCAACAACTTCCGGCTGACCTGATCGCCGAAGGCCACACCATTCCTGTCGCCCGCGTCCAAGCCATGCACGAAGGCAAACGCCGCGCCAAAGCCCGTCGCACCTCCTGAGCTCGTCCCACACAGCTGGCGCACAAGGCCGGTGGCGCTGTGGGGCGGCGAAACGCTGTGTGGGAGCGGTCAGGGAATGCGGGCGACGCCGGCGAGCATGGAGACCGCCTCGGGGCGGGGGTGGGGGCGCCAGACTTCGGGGCGCCAGGTCATCACCGAGGTGATGCCGGGCGCGATGAGGTCGAAACCGGCGAAGAACTGCCGGAACTCGGCGGTGGAGCGCAGTTGGAATGGCACGCCACTGCGCTTGTTG
The DNA here is from genome assembly GCF_040654065.1 of Nocardia sp. NPDC050793. Taxonomy (NCBI): domain Bacteria; kingdom Bacillati; phylum Actinomycetota; class Actinomycetes; order Mycobacteriales; family Nocardiaceae; genus Nocardia; species Nocardia sp. NPDC050793. The sequence goes on along the minus strand of NZ_JBFAHG010000001.1, from coordinate 1,019,179 downwards.
GCCTGCTTGGTCTCGGCGAGATCCTCGTCGGTGAGATGGTCGTTGGTGGCGTGGGTCATCACCAGGTAGCTGCCGGAGGGCAGCGCTTCGCAGAGCTGGCGCACCAGGCCGTAGGGCGCCTCGTCGTCGGTGATGAAGTGCATGACGGCCACCAGCATCAGCGCGACCGGCTCGGTCGGATCGAGCGTGCCGGTGAGATCCGGGTGGGTCAGGATCCGGTCCGGGTCGCGCAAATCGGCGTCGAGATAGGCGGTCGCGCCCTCGGGTGAGCTGTCCAGCAGCGTGCGGGCGTGCACCAGCACGATCGGGTCGTTGTCCACGTACACGATCCGCGATTCCGGTGCGATGCCCTGCGCGATCTCGTGCACGTTGCCCGCGGTGGGCAGGCCGGTGCCGATGTCGAGGAACTGCCGGATGCCCGCCTCGGCGGCCAGGTAGGTCACCGCGCGGCGCAGGAAATTGCGGTTCTCCACCGCGGCGAGGCGCACGGTCGGAAAAGCCTCGGCCACCGCGTCGGCCGAATCCCGGTCCGCCGGAAAGTTGTCCTTCCCGCCGAGCCAGTAGTCGTACCGGCGCGCCGGGTGCGGTTTGCTGACATCCACCCTGGCAGCTGCCGATTCCGAGTCCACCCTGCCCTCAATTCATTTCGACTACGCTCATCATGTCAGCTCGAGTTGCGAACCGGTAGCGAGGGTGAGAACTCGCACGGCCTCCGGAAGGCTCCGTCATGCAGTTGCAGTACAGCCCATACGATTTCGACGTCCACCGCGATCCCTATCCGTATTACGCAAGGCTACGCGCGGAGGCGCCTGTCTTCCACAACCCGGCCGACGATTTCTACGCGCTTTCCCGGCACGCCGATATCGTTGCCGCACTGCGTGATTCGGATCGGTACTCGAGTGTCAACGGATTGCGGATGGAGCCGGCGTTCTGGGGTCCGCAGGCCGAGCGTTTCTTTTCCTTCGTCGCCATGGACCCGCCCAAGCACACCCGGCTGCGCGGTCTCGTCGCCCGCGCGTTCACCAATCGGCGGGTGCAGGAATTGCAGCCGCGACTGCGCGACATCGCGCGTGGGCTGTGGCGGCCGCTGCTGGAACGCGAAAGTTTCGATCTGATGGCCGATTTCGCGGGTCCGTTCCCCACCGACGTGATCTCCGAACTGGTCGGCGTCCCGGAGGCGGACCGCGACATGCTCCGCAAGCTGGGCATGGAGATCATGTACACCGACGAGGAATCCACCGATCTGCGCCCGGAGGCGATGCAGGCCATCGGCACCCTGGTCGGCTACTACACCGAGCTCACCATCGAACGCGGCAGGACCCGCCGCGACGACCTGCTCTCCGGCCTGCTCGACGCCGCCGACGGCGACGACCGGCTGACGCCCGAGGAGATCGTCGGGGTGCTGATCCTGCTGGTCGGCGCGGGGATCGAGACCACCATGCTGACGCTGGGCAACCTCTGGCACGCCGCGTGGCAGCACCCCGACCAGCGCCGCGAGGCGTTCGGCGGACGCATCGACGAGTGGATCGCCGAGGGTATGCGCTACGAACCCGCCACCCAGTCCCAGCTGCGCAGCACCACCGAACCGATCACCCTGCACGGCGTCGACATTCCGGCGGGCGCGCGCATGCTGCTGCTGACCGGCTCGGCGAACCGCGATCCCGAGGTCTTCGCCGACCCCGACGCCTTCGACCTGGATCGCGACACCGGCGCCGCGCTGGTCTTCGGCAGCGGCCGCCACCACTGCCTCGGTGCGAACCTGGCCCAGCTGGAATTGCGTGTCGCGCTGGAGGAGATCGTCGGCACGATCGCCGACTACGACATCGACGCCGCGAACCTGCGCCGCATCCACTCCTCCAACAACCGCGGTTTCGCCAGCCTGCCGACCACGGTCACCGCTCGCTGAGCGGAACGTCGACGGGGTGGGCCGCCACCCCGTCGACGCCGAGCCGCAGCGCCTCGTCGACCTTCGCGCGGAAATGCGGACACGAGCGGAAATCCGGTGCACCGCAATCCAATGCGTGCTCGATGGTGTCCAGCGCCGCGGTGGCGCGCGCGATCCGCGCGGCCAGCTGATCGCGGTGCGCGCGCAGCAACTCGCGGCGCGTTTCGCGATCCGCGGCGCTCGCGAACAGCCGGGCGATCTCGGTCAGCGACAGCCCGACCCGCTTGCCCAGCAGGATCACGGCCACCGTTTCCGCGTCGTCGGCGCGGTAGACGCGGCGGCCTCCGGAATCGCGGCGCGGCGCGAGCAGGCCGAGGTCTTCCCAGTGACGCAGCACGTGGGTGGCCAGGCCGAACCGCGCGGCCAGTTCGCCGATCGTCAACGCGGATTCGGACATGCCAGCACCCTATGCGTCACTCGATCAGGTTGCGTCGCCGCACGGCCGCGTCGCTCGAGCGGCGCGCGCCGTCCACTGGGCGTACAACCCGATCGGGTACCCGCGCGGACGCACGACCTTCCTGCGCACCGTCGGCGCCGCGAAACGCGCTCCCAACGCCGACCGCATCGACGCGTCGCGCACGAACCGGAAGTCGTAGAGGGCCAGCGTCCCGCGCGGGCGCAGCACCCGCTCGAGCTCGGCCGCGGCGGCGACCGGATCCGGCCACTCGTGCATGCTCAGGCTCGACACGACGAGGTCGAAACTGTTGTCCGGGTAGGGAAGTGCGCCCACGTCGCCCACCGAGAGTTCGGCGGCGTGCTCGGCCAGATTGTTGCGGGCCAGCGCGATCATGTGCGGCGAGAGATCCACCCCGTGCAGCAGCAGATCCGGTCGCCTGCGGCCGAGGTGGGCCAGCAGCAATCCCGGTCCCGTCCCGACGTCGAGCACCGCTGCACCCGTCCCGGTCGAGGCGGCCACCTCGTCGGCGATGTGCCGGTACAGACCGCCGAGCAGCTTGCTGGCACGCCGGTCGTAGCCGCGGCTTTCCTGTTCTCCGAACCCAGTCATCTCGTCCCTTTCTCCAGGTCGACCCTCAGACTGCGAGTTCAGGTGGACCTGAAGTCAAGGGCCGCTCAGACCGAGACCTGACGCAGGGCGTCTCTGGTCAGCTCGGCGAGACCCCGATAGCCGTCGACGGCCAGGATCAGGTCCGCCTCGGCGAGCAGTGCCCGTAGCACGTGCACGATTCCGTCGGCGCCGCCGAGCGCGAGACCGTAGGCGTAGGGTCTGCCGATGCCGACCGCCGTCGCGCCGAGGGCCAGCGCCTTCACGATGTGGTCGCCGCCGCGGACGCCGGAATCGAACAGCACGGGAAGGCCGTCGGCCGCGTCGACCACCTCGGCCAGCATGTCGAGGGCGGGCAGGCCGCCGTTGGCCTGGCGGCCGCCGTGGTTGGAGCAGTAGATGCCGTCCACGCCTGCGTCTTTCGCGCGCCGCGCGTCGTCGGGATGGCAGATGCCCTTCACGATCAGCGGCAGCGTGGTGAGTTCCCGAAGCCACGGCAGGTCGGCCCAGGTGAGCGGGTTGCCGAAGAGCTGGACCCAGCGCAGCACCGCGGCCTGGAGGTGCTCCTCCGGCGGGCCGGGCAGTCCGGCGCGGAACACCGGATCGGTGAAGTAGTTCGCCAGGCAGTGGCCGCGCAGCTGCGGGAAGTTCGAGACGCCGAGATCGCGCGGGCGCCAACCGGTGATCCAGGTGTCCAGCGTGACCACGATGCCCTTGTAGCCCGCCTGCTCCGCGCGCTTCACCAAGCTCGCGGCCAGGTCGCGGTCGGTGGGCGTGTACAGCTGGAAAAAGCCTGGCGTATCGCCCATTTCGGCTGCCACCTGCTCCAGCGGATCCACCGACAGCGTGGACGCCACCATCGGGATGCCGGTGCGCGCCGCGGCGCGTGCGGTCGCCAGATCACCGTGCCCGTCCTGGGCGCACAGCCCGATGACCCCGATCGGGGCGAGGAAGACCGGCGCGGGCAACGTCAGCCCGAACAGATCGACCGACAGGTCGCGCTCGGCGGCGCCGACGAACATCCGCGGGATCAGTCCCCACCGGTCGAACGCGGTCACGTTGGCGCGCTGCGTGCGTTCGTCACCGGCCCCGCCCGCCACGTACGACCACACCGAAGGCGGCAGCGCCGCGCGAGCCCTTTCCTCCAGCTCGGCGAACGACATGGGCAGCGCGGGCTGCACGCCGCCGAGCCCGCGCAGGTAGATCTCGCTCTGGTAATCGGCGAAAGCCATGGATTCGGTTGCCCTTTCGTCTACGGCGCCGCACCGCGCCACCGGGAGAAAAGCATGGGTCGCCGTTCACTCGAAGACACTAGAATGCAGGAATCAGGCACGATGGGATGCGCGAATGCAGGATGACGCCGCACTGCTGAGCGAAGACGAGCTCGCCCTGATCAACGCGTTGCAGCTGCGGCCGCGCGGTTCCTGGTCGGAGCTCGGGCACGCGCTCGGGGTCGACCCGGTGACGGTGGCCCGCCGCTGGCAACGGCTCACGCGGCGCGGCGCGGCCTGGGTGAGTCCCTCGCCGGGCCCGCGGCTGCTCGACCAGATCACCATCGCCTACGTCGAGATCGGCTGCACCGCCGACGCGGCGGCCGCGGTGAGCCGCAGCCTGTGCGAGCACCCGCACATGGTCACCGTCGAGCGCTGCGCAGGCACCTACAACCTGCTGGCCACGGTCGCCGCCCGCGACCTGGCCGACATGTCGCGCTACACCTTGGACGTGCTGCCCGCCGTCCCGCACGTCGCGGCGGTGCGGGCCAGGATCGTCACGCACATGTTCACCGAGGGCGGCCGCTGGCGCATCGACGCGCTCGCACCGGACCAGCGCGCCGAACTCGACCTTCCGCCGCCGCAGCCGACGGTTCCGGTGCGCGCGGTGCGCATCGACGACGCCGACCGGGCGCTGCTCGCTCAGCTCGCGCTGGACGGCCGGGCCTCGCACCAGTCCTTGGCGACCGCCGTCGGTTCCTCCGCCTCGACCGTCAAGCGCAGGCTGGAGCGGCTGACCCGGCTCGGACTGCTCCAGTTCCGCTGCGATTTCGCGCGTCCGCTCGGCGGGTGGCCGGTCGCGGTGACGCTGTGGCTCGACGCGCCGCCGGATCAGCTGGCCGAGATCGGCGACGCGATCATCCGGCTCCCGCAGACGCGCAACTGCGCCGCGATCAGCGGCGGTCACAACCTGCTGATCCAGGCCAACCTGCACAGCCTGGCCGACATCCCGCGCTTCGAGGCCGGGCTCGCGGCCGCGCACCCCGCCCTGAGCATCGCGGAACGCACCGTCACCCTGCGCCACGACAAACTCTTCGGGCACCTGCTCGACCCGCGCGGCCGCAGCAGGCGCGTGGTGCGCGCGGACATCTGGAGCGAGCCCGCCGCCACCGCGTGAGGTTTACCTGAGGCGAATCGCGGCATGCGACCGGGGGAGGGCTTGTCGAATCGAGAGAGGAGTTGCCCATGCCTGAACTGGACGACGCCAGGGTGCTGGTGCTGACCTCCAATACCGGCGTCGAGCACGACGAACTGCTGGTGCCGCGCGACGAACTACGCAAACGCGGCGCTCAGGTCACGCACGCGGCGCCGAAATCGGAACCGGTGCAAACCTTCCGGCACGACGTGGACAAGGACGAGGCGATCTCGCCGGATGCCGCGCTGGACGCGGTGGACGTGAACGACTTCGACGTGCTCGTGGTGCCCGGCGGCACCGTGAACGCGGACAAACTGCGCGTCGACGATCGCGCCGTCGCACTGGCCAAGGATTTCGCGGGTGCGGGCAAGCCGATCGCCGCGATCTGCCACGGACCGTGGCTGCTCGTCGAGGCCGACTTGGTGCGGGGCAAGACACTGACCTCGTACCACTCGATGCGCACCGATGTCGGCAACGCGGGCGGCGCATGGGTCGACGAGCCGGCGGTGCGCTCGTCCGACGGCGGCTGGACGCTGATCACCTCGCGCAATCCCGGCGATCTGGCGGATTTCGTCGGCGCGATCTCCACCGAGCTGCGCGGGTAGGGCGGCGGCCTGCTCGTTTCGGCCGTGCGGCGCCGGGTACGCGCACGACATCGGCCCTGACGAGGGCAGTGACGCGGGAGGAGGCTGTATGGCAGGCAATCACGGCAATCGGCTGGTGGGCGCGCGAGCGCTCGCGACGCTGGCCGATCTGGGTTTCGCATCGATCGCCTCGGGGGTGATCGCTCGCAGACGCGGCGTTATGGAGGTGCTGGAGCGGGTTAAGGCCGACCGTCGCGCGGTGGCGCGCATGCGTCGGTTGCGTGACGAATTCGGCGCGGGTCCAGTGGAATTGGTGCTGCCGGGACGTCGCGTGGTGGTCGTGCTCGACCCTGGTGACGTCGGCATGGTGCTGGACGGCGCGCCGCGGCCGTTCGATCCGGCCAATCGGGAGAAGCGGGCCGCGCTGCGCCAATTCCAGCCGCACGGCGTGCTGCTCTCGGAGGGGCCGGTGCGCGCGCAGCGACGCGCGGTGAACGAGGCGGCGCTGGACACCTCGGCGCCGCTGCATCGCCTCGCCGGACCGTTCGCCGAGATCATCGCCGACGAGGCGCGCGACCTGACGGCGGCCGCGCTGCGCCGCGGACATCTCGACGCGGACCAGTTCACCGCCGACTGGTGGCGGCTGGTCCGTCGCCTGGTGCTCGGCAGGCGCGGACGCGACGACGAGGTGATCACCGACGAGCTGTGGAAGCTGCGCTCGGCCGCCAACTGGTCGTTCCTTGCGCTACCGCTCCGCAAGCGGAGGGACCGCTTCACCGAGCGGCTCTACCGCTACGCCGAGGCGGCCGATCCGGACAGTCTCGTCGGCGCGCTGGCCGCGACCGAAGCCGGCGCCGCGGTCGACCCGGTCGGCCAGATTCCGCACTGACTCTTCGCCTTCGACGCGGCGGGCATCGCCGCGAGCCGGGCCCTCGCGCTGCTGGCCACCCACCCCGATCAGCACGCCCGCGCGACCGCCGACGCGGTCGATCCGCACACTCCGCAGACCCGCGACTATCTGCGCGCCTGTGTGCTGGAGTCGGTGCGGCTCTGGCCGACTACGCCGGTCATCCTGCGTGACATCACCGAGGACACCCTCTGGCGGACGGGCGCCGATCGGTTCACCATCGAGGGCGGCGCGGCCCTGATGATCGTCGTGCCCGCGTTCCACCGTGATCAGGAATCCTTGCCGTTCGCCGACCGGTTCGTCCCGGATCTCTGGTTGGAAGGACTCGAGCGGCAGTATCCGCAGCTCGTTCCGTTCAGCGCGGGCCCGGCCGGATGCCCGGGGCGCAACCTGGTGTTGTTCACCACCAGCACCCTGCTCGCGCACCTCGTGGAGGCCGCCGACTGCCACCTCCGCTGCACCCCGGAGCTGTCGCCGCACAGCCCATTGCCGTTGACACTCAACCACTTCGGACTCGACTTCGCGATCACGCCCGCGGTTACCCGCGCCAGGTGACCGCGCAAGCCCGCGGCGGGGTCAGGCGGCCGCGGTGCGCAGCTCGAACCAGCCGGTGGTCGGGTCCGCGAAGCCGTGGTAGACGAGGGGCGTTCGCTGGTCGAGATCGAAGTGCCGGTAGACCGCGAGCATGGCTTGGCGGATGGAATCGGCCTGGAAGTCCTCGCCGCGGCGGAAGCCGATGCGGCGCTCGGGGAGCAGCGCCAGCCGGGTCACCTCGGCGCGGTCGCCGAGATCGAGTCCGAAGGGATCGATGATCAGGTGGTCGTGCAGGATCGCGTGCAGCCGTTCGGGGTCGGGCAGGTGCGTGGTGCACCGGCGCAGTTCGGCGTGGATCGGCGGTTCGGAGCGGCCGGGCACAGTGGGCGTCTCGAGCGACTCGACCAGCGGGACGTCGGGCCTCGGCGGCGCGTCGGGATCGTCGACGGTCGCCTGTTCCAGCAGGTGCAGGATGTTCCCGCCCGGCATCAGCGGTTCCGGGACGAGGAACAGGGTGACCGAAGGGCAGCGGCAACCCTGGCCGGTGAGACAGACCTTCGCGGGGAGCGGGTAGGACATGCGTCCTCCTCCGGATGCGGGGACGAAACGATCGGCGAGGGGCGACGCTGCCCAGGTCCGGACGCCGATCGACGGAACCCCGTTGCCCGTGCGGCGGACGTCCGGGGCGATCGAGTGTCAGCGCGTGCTCTTCGAGCACTCACTGCATGGTAATCCGCGGCGACGGCCGGTGGCAGGGGCCCGCGCGCCCTCGTTCGGCGCGTGCACTTCGGCCGCGTCGTGGTGTGATCGTCGGATGGTGAGCGCCGATCCCTTCGACACGGACCACTGTCGATGAACGCGGAGATACGCCCCGATCTAGGTCTGGCGGTGCTGTGCGTCGCGATGGCGGTCGCGGCGGCCGTGGTGTACCGGGTGGCGGTGCTCGGTTCGCCGTTCGTGGCGCCCCGCGCGGCGGTGCGGGGCGCGTTGCAGCTGGCGGCTGTCGCGCTCGTCTTGGCGGCCGCCTTGGCGCGCCTGTGGTCGGCGATCCTGGTGCTCGCCGTCATGTTCGTCGCCGCGGTGGTGACCTCGGCGCGGCGCTCGGGCGCGGTGAAGTCCGCTCCGTGGCTGGCGCTGGCGCTGGGCGCGGGTGTCGGTGCGGTGCTGCCGCCCATGCTGCTCAGCGGTGTGGTCCCGATGGCAGGTGTGGCGCTGGTGCCGGTCGGCGGGATCGTCCTCGGCGGCGCCATGACCGCGACCTCGCTGGCGGCGCGCCGCGCCCTCGATGCCGTCGAACAGCGTTGGGGCGAGGTCGAAGCGGCGCTCAGCCTGGGCTTCACCGAGCGCGACGCGCGGCTGGAGGTGATCCATCCGACCGCCACCGACGCGCTGTTGCCCGGGGTGGATCAGACCCGCACGGTCGGACTGGTCACGCTGCCCGGCACGTTCGTCGGCGTGCTGATCGCGAGCGGCTCGGCCATCCAGGCAGGCGCCGTCCAGATCCTGGTGCTCTCGGGTCTGCTGCTCGCCCAGTCGTGCGCCGTCGCGGTCACCATCGAACTCGTGGCCCGCCGCCGCGTCACACGACGGCGGGCGGGCGATCGAGGCGACGCGTCGGCGTCGAAGCCGCCGGGCTTCTCGTAGCCGACGCCGGTGAATCGCCGCACCGAACAGCCGCACGGCCGGGACAGGGCCTAGCCGGAGAGCCCGACCAGCCGCGCGCTCACCACGTCCAGCCGATGGGCGAGCACGTCGTCCTGCGCGCGGCGCGACGGCGTCTTCAATTCGTTGTCCTGGAAGTAGCGTCCGCTGTGCTCGGCGGGCTCCGGCGCGGAGGCCAGATAGGTGAGCCTGCGCCCGCCCTCCGCGGCGGGAATCATGAACACACGCTTGGCGACCGCCGCGAATGGCCTGCCCCACCACGGCATCGTGTCCCAGATTCCGGTGGCCACCGCGCCGGGGTGGAAGGCGTTGACGGTCACGCCGGTGCCTTCCAGCCGCCGCGCGAGCGTGCGGACGTACAGGATGTTGGCCAGCTTGGACTGGCTGTAGGCCTTCTCACCGGAGTAGCCGCGCGCCAGGCTCAGGTCGTCGACATCCAGGCTGGCGCCGTAGTGCATCACCGACGAGGTGAACAGGATGCGCGCGGGGGCGCTGCGCCGCAGCAGGTCGAGCAGCATCTCGGTGAGCAGGTAGCCGCCGAGATGGTTGACCGCGAAGGTGGCTTCGACCTCGTCGTCGGTCATCACACGCTGCGGGTAGTAGCCGCCCGCGTTGTTGGCTAGCACGTCTAGGTGGTCGTAGCGGGCGAGCACCGTCGCGGCCAGCTCGCGTACCGCGGCCTGACTCGCGAAATCGCACACCAGCGTGTCCACCCGCCCCGCGCCCGCCTCGCGGACCAGTCGCGCGGCACGGTCGAGTTTCTCGGGATTGCGTCCGACGAGTATCAGGTGATCGCCTGCTTCGCCCAGTTGCCGCGCGGCTTCCAGACCGATGCCCGACGTCGCCCCCGTGATCAGGATCGTCTTCATGCGACCAACGGTGCCACAACCATGTGCGGCGCGGGCGTCACCGCGCGGGTTCGGCCGCGTCGTCTTCCGGTTCCGGCGGCGGCGCGCAGGCTTCGTCGATCTGCTCGCCCACGTACCGCAGCACCACCGCGACGATGGCGGCGACCGGCACGGCGAGGAACGCGCCGATGATGCCGTACAGCGAGCCGCCCGCGGTCACCGCGAGCAGCACCACCACCGCGTGCAACTTCATGGTGCGGCTCTGCAACACCGGTTGCAGCACATTGCCTTCCAGTTGCTGCACCGCCAGGATGATGCCGAGCACGATCAGTGCGGTGGTCAGGCCGTTGGCGACCAGCGCGACGAGCACCGCGAGCGCGCCCGCGACGACGGCGCCGACGATCGGGATGAAGCCGCCGATGAACGTCAGCACGGCGAGCACCGCGGCCAGCGGGACGCCGAGAATCACCAGGCCCGCGCCGATCAATACCGCGTCGATCAGGCTGACCAGCGCCTGGGTGCGAATGAAACCGCCGAGGGTGAACCAGATCCGGCGCAGCACCTCCTCGAAGTGCCTGCCACCGCGGGTCCCGGTCACGCTGTGCAGCCAAGGCAGGAAGCGCGGCCCGTCCTTGATGAAGAAGAACGCGAGCACCAGCACCAGGAACAGCGTGACCAGCGCCGAAGTGGCGGTGGTGACTCCGCTGAAAACGCCGGTCGCGATCTGCTCGGCGCTGGACTGCAACCGCGACACGATGGCGTCTACCGCGGAATCGAGCTGTTCGTCGCGGATGTTCAGCGGCGGGCCCTGCAGCCATTCGCGCACTCGGTTGACGCCCTCAGTCGCCTTATCGGCGAGCTCGGGTGCCTGATCCACCACCGAGGGCACGATCAGTGCGATCACACCGGCGAGCAGACCGAGGAAGCCGAGCAGTGATAACGAGGCGGCAAAGCCCGGCCGCAGACCGTGTTTGGTGAGCCACCGCGTGGGCGGCCACAGCACGGTCGCGACGACGACGGCCAGCGCCATCGGCAGGATCACCACCCACAGCCGCGCGACGATCCAGCCGAGCACCCAGGCGCCCGCGGCGATCGCGACCAGGCACAGCGACCACTTCGCCAGCCAGAGCAATCCGATCCCGATCATGCCCCCGCGCTCGCGCAGCGCGATCGCCTCTTTCTTGCCGGTGTCGTCCCCGGCGGTGGGCTTGTCCTGCTCGCTCACGACTTGCCTTCCACTCGCTGACGCGCTCACCGGCCCAGTCTCGCACGACGCGGCGGACGAGGCCGGTCGCCTACGGGTCGCGGTGGCGACGAAGCGGCCTCTTCCGGTTTCCGACGCGTTTCCCGGATATCCGATCGACAGAGGAGGTGTGTGTCATGCCGAAGGAATGGACCGGCAAACAGGAACGGCAGTACGAGCACATCAAGGATTCCGCGCAGGACCGTGGCGCGAGTACCAAGCGCGCCAAGGAGATCGCGGCCCGCACCGTCAACAAGAACCGCGCCCAGGCGGGCCAGAGCAAGACCGCGAGCCGCTCGTCGCTCGAGGACATGTCGCCGCAGCGGCGCGGCGGGCAGCGCTCCGGCCGCAGCGGGCCGAAGGGGCCGACCAGGGATCAGCTCTACAACGAGGCCAAGAAGCGCAACATCAAGGGCCGCTCCCATATGACGAAGAAGCAACTGGAGAGCGCTCTCGGTCGTTAGCCGGTCGCGCCGATCAGCGCCGCCGCGGCCTGCTCGGCGAGATCGGCGGCGTGCGGCGGGATCTGTTGCCCGGCAAGTAGATACCGTCTGACCAGGGCGTAGGGCAGGTCGACGACGGCAAGCAGCACTTGGTCGGTCGCTTGCGCGCCGGTGTCACCGGTGCGCGCGATCAGGTCGGTCACCGCGTCTTGGATCGCGGCGTTGGCCCGCGCGTTGTCGTCCCGCGCCTGCCTGCTCCAGTCCCGTTCACCCAACTCCCCAGCCCCCGCGAGCAGCACGGCCGCATCGCGGGGGTTTCGTCGTGCCCAGTCGAGGGTCGCCCGCGCGCTGCGGCGGATCGCCTCCTCGGGTCGCTCGATGGTCAACACCGCGAGCAGTTCCTCGTGGAAGCGGCGCAGCGTGCGTGACCACAGCGCGGCGAGCAGCGCGGGCCGGTCCGGAAAACGGTGATACACCGACCCGCTCGGCGCGCCGACCGCCTTGGCCACCGCCGACATGGTGACCGCGGCGGGCCCGCCCGCGGCGAGCAGTTCCGCGGCCGCGTCCAGCAGCCGATCGGCGTCGTGCTTCGGTGGTCTTCCCATGTATTGGAGGATATGCTCTAATTCTGTTTTAGAGACAATTCTCTAAAATGCCATCGGCGTCGCCACCGCGATCCCGGACGCCACATACGGCTGAACAAGGAGCGAAAAACCATGGCCGTCATCAACATTCACGTCCGCCACCTCGCCGCGTCGGCGGCCGAGGCCGGCTCGCTGCTCGACTCGCTGGCGAGCGAGGACGACCGGCTCTGGCCCGCCCCGGCGTGGCCACCCATGCGCTTCGACCGCCCGCTGGGTGTCGGCGCGGACGGCGGGCACGGCCCGGTCCGCTATCGGGTGGAGCACTACGAGCCCGGTCGGTGGGTCCGTTTCCGGTTCACCGGTCCGCGCGGCTTCGACGGCTTCCACGAACTCACCGTGCGGCCGACTCCCGACGGCGGCGTCGACATGATCCACCTGCTCGCCATGCACGCCCGCGGCCCAGCCCGGCTGACCTGGCCGCTCGCCTACCGCTGGATGCACGACGCGTGCCTCGAGGACGGCTTCGACCGCGCCGAACACGCCCTCACCGGGTCGGTCCGGCGGCCCGCACGCTGGAGTCCTGCGGTGCGCTTGCTCCGCTGGGTCGCCGATCGCGCGATGGGGTCCGACGCGCCGACCTCCGAGTCCGTCTCGGTGACAACGGCTTCTGCCGCTGGTTAGCCGAACCAAGGCGCTCCGGGGTTGGTGATCGGGGGCGTGCCGATCTCCGAGTCACCCTCGGTGGCAACGGTTTGCGCCTGCCGCATAGCCGACGCGGCCGCTACCTCGACTCGGTCGCCATGGGTGCGGGCTCGTTCGCGTAGTGGCGAGCCAATGCTTCGAGAATTTCGGAGCACCCCGCGTCGATGCGCAGCGTGGCGAGATCGTCGCCGCGGGTCCGGCCGCGGTTGAGGATTACCACGGGACGGCCGTGGGCGGCCGCGCGGCGGACGAAGCGCAGACCGGACATCACGGTGAGCGAGGATCCGGCGACGAGGAGGGCGTCGGCGGCGTCGACGAGGTCGAAAGCGGCGGCGACGCGGTCCTTCGGGACGTTCTCGCCGAAGTAGACGATGTCCGGCTTGAGCATGCCGCCGCAGCGGGCGCAGTCGACCATGCGGAAGCTGCCGGTGTCGGCGACCACGGCGTCGGCGTCGGGCGCCACCTCGACGCCGGTGGCGGTGGCCGACTCCGCGAAGCCGGGATTGGCCGCCTCCAGCCGGTCGGCCAGCGTCATCCGAGAGATCAGCGCGGAACATTCGAGGCAGCGCACGCGGGCGTAGACGCCGTGCAGGTCGATCACCTCGCGGTGGCCCGCCTTCGTGTGCAGCAGATCCACGTTCTGGGTGATCAACCCGGTGACGACGCCGAGGCGTTCCAGCCGGGCGAGTGCGCGGTGCCCCCGATTGGGGCGGGCGGCGTCCATCCGGCGCCACCCGACGTGGTTGCGCGCCCAATACCGTTGCCGGAAAACGGCATCCCCGACGAACTGCTGGTAGGTCATGGGATTGCGGGGCGGGGAATCGGGGCCGCGATAATCGGGGATGCCGCTGTCGGTGGAGATCCCCGCGCCGGTCAGCACGGCGACCCGGCGGCCGGCCAGCACCCCGGACAACCGCTCCAGCTCCGCATCGTGCGACGTGCTGCGCGACATGACACGCATCGTAGGCGCAGCAGGACGGGGTACGCCCGACACCCGCGCATGGCCGCGGGGAAGGTGGAGGTCGCAGCGGAGTCGCGGCCGCGCGAGTCCGTCCGGAGCGGAGGTGGAGCGTTCAGTCCTCGACCGTGATGCTCAACCGGGGTGGCCCGGCCTCGCCCGGCCCGGCGACCCGCTCCCACACCGCCTCGATCAACGGCGCGAGCAGCAGCTCGCCGAGTTGGCGGATGAGGACCGAGACGACCTGCGTCGACTCGCGCCGGTCGGTGGATGCCACGCCCGTCTCGCGCAGCCCGACCACCTCCCTGCGGGTCAGCTCGACCAGCGACTCGAGCAGGTCGATCCGCGTTCCGGAGGGCTCGAGCACCGAGCGCCGGACGTAGTTCACCACCGCGGGGTTGTCGGCCAGCATCCGCCGCACCGCCTCGTCCCGCGCGGCGGCGACCTGCGCGGTGGTGCCCGACACCGGCGCGGACGCGACGGCGTGCCCGAAGTAGTCGACGACCAACTGGTCGACCGCGGCCTCCAAGCCCGCCTTCGTCTTGAAATGGTGCTGGACGAGCCCGAGCGTGACACCCGCCTCGGCCGCGACCGCGCGCAACGACACCCGTTCCGCGCCGTACTGGGCGTACAGGTCCATGGCGGCGTTCCTGATCCGCGCCTTCGCGGTCAGATCCTCGTTGGTCGCCCGCGGATCAACCATGTACCCTCGCCTCGTCGTTCCTGGAATCGGTGGCGGCGATTCTACGACGAGTAGTACGTCGGCCGCGTCATCGCACCGCTTCCGATACAGCTGTATCCCGAGGCTGGCGCGTCCGGCCTTGTACGCCGGGCGTTTTCGCGAACGCGGCACGGATCAGTTGCGGATCAGTAGCACCACACCCGCGGTGATCAGGGCGAGCGCGATCGATGCGATGCCGTACGCCAGCCGGTAGGGCCGCAGGTAGGGCAGCAGGCTGTCGACGGCGAAGCGGCCGGGACCGGCCAGCGCGACGGTGACCGTGGAGAAGATGAGCAGCAGCTCGTACTCGACGCCCTGGGGGGCGAAGAACCCGTCGCCCCACCGGACGGCGAGCGCGTTGAGCAAGGTCCCGAGTACGGCGGCCGCGGAGAGCGGCGTGAGGAAGCCGAGGGCCAGCGCGAGGCCGCCGAAGCCTTCGGTAATGCCTGCGACGACCGCGAAGAAATCGCTCGCCGGGTAGCCCTGCGAGGCGAAGAACTTGGAGGTGCGGTCGAGCCCGGCTCCGTCGAACCAGCCGAAGAGCTTCTGCGAACCGTGCACGGCCATGGTCAGGCCGACCGTCAGGCGTAGCACCAGCAGGCCGAGGTCGGTGGGAAGCGTGCTCACGGCGGCTGCCCTGATCGGTGCTGTTGTGGTCGTCATGTCGGGGTCCTCTCTGTGAAGCCGATCTGCTGACGTGGATTCGGTTGCCGGACCGGGTTGTCGGTGCTGAGCCGAGCTCGATGGAACGTCGTCGAATTCCGCGGCGCGCGTGGCACGGATTCCTGGCGGCCGGGGCCCTGGTCAACCGCGAGATCGAGCAGCATCTGAGGCGGGAGGGTCCATCGCGCACGCAGTACGAGACGCTGGTCCGGTCGTCCGCCGCGCCGAACGGCGGACGGCGCACGACCGATCTCGCCGACGCGCTCTACACGTCGAAGACCGGGCTGACCTATCAGGTCGCGCAGTTGGAAAAGGCCGGATTCGTCCGCCGCGCTGCCGCCCGATGCGACGAACGCGGCGCGGTCGCCGTCCGCACCCGCGCGGGACGGCGCCGATTGGAGCAGGTTGCTCCAGGGCACCTCGCCACCGTACGCCGAGCGCTGTTCGATGTCCTCACTCCGGCCCGATAGCCGATGGGCTCGGCGCGGTCGCCGACCGGCTCACCGCGCGCTGAGCGCGGCGCACACGAAAGCGGGCGGGTCCGAAGAACCCGCCCGCTCGTGATACGTCAGTAATCAGTCGCCGCGCTGGTGCGCCTTCTGGCGCGCCTCGTCGATGCCGGCTTCCGCCCGCGCCTTCTCCGCGGCGGCCTCCTTCTGGGCGGCCTCACGCTGCGACTCGGCCTTGCTCTGCTGAGCGCGGCCTTCTTGTTCCAGGTTTTCGTTGCCGGTGACGACGCCCGCGGCCTCCTTGACCTTGCCCTTGGCGTCTTCGACGACGCCCTTGACACCTTCGCGGGGTCCGCTTTCGTGCTTCGACACGATGTCTACCTCCGAAATCTCGGTTATCGGCTGACACTGGCCGCATACCCGGTCCCGAGAGCCTCAATCGCGAGGCACCGAGCCCGCCAGATTCCGGCGACTGCCCAGCCCGGATTCGGCGGACGACTACACCGATCTACTGAACCGGCAGATCGAGGCTCGAGCCCTGATCCGCGGTCGAGGGTTTCGGGGAGCTCGGGTTCTGTCCGTTGCCGGGCTGCGAATCGTTCGACGGTTCCGTCAGCGACTCGACGATCTCATTCCGGGTGTAGTCGATCGCGTCATCCGTTGCCCGCTCCCCGATGCCTTCCTGCTCGCCCCAAGTCATGTTGGCAACTGTTTTGCCGACCTTCCTGCCGATCAGGGAGTTCACCACCTTGTCGCCCAGGGGGTTACCCGTGAGACTGACGCCCCTGTCGTTCAGCAACTTCTTGACCGGGGCCGCGACGGCACCGGAGATCGCACCGTGGATGCTCTTCGAGGCGATGGAGAAGCCGTCGTAACCATCGCGGACTCCGAGCTTGATCTCGAGCGACTGGAATCCGACTTCCATTCCCCCTTTGATACCCGCCCCCATCGCAGCGCCGATGACGATCGTTTTGACGCCGATTTCCTGGATCAGTTTCTTCAGCGCCTGTGTGATCGCCGTGCGGACGGCGACCTGGACCGCGGCGCCCTCGGCCAGGCTTGCTCCTAACGTCGGTGCCGCCGCCGCGGCCGCCGCCGCCAGCTGGATCGCGAGGAACACCAGCATCGAGATGATGTACAGCTTCACCGCGAGGACGAGCATCGCCATCACCCGGAGGACGAAAGCCAGCTCCCTGCAGAACTCGGCGGTACTCTGCAACGTTCCGCCGTCGCCGCCGACGGTCTTCCAGAACGCCTCGATAGCGTCGTGGGTTTCGCCTTCGGTGTTCGCCAGTACGACCTTGACGACGTCATCGCCGAGATCGTTCACCTGGTCCAGGAGGTCGGCGATCTGATCCCATCGATCAGCCGCCGCCCGGAGACCGGTCTCGTCGGTCTCCGGCCATTTGTAGACAACCACGGCGGCAACCGGTTTCAGGGCGTCGGGTATTTCCAGTCCCATGGTCGCTCAGCCCTCGCCATCCAGGTAATCGGTGACCTTCGTCAGGGCGTCCTTGAAGTCCTGATCGAGATTCTGGAACGTTGTTCCTGTCGCATCGACGCCCCGGCCGAGAAACTGAAGCAACTGCACGGCGCCATCGATGGCCGTCAGCGCCTCTTCGGCCTTACCGGTGTAGTTCTGTGCGAACCGATCGCCGAATTCGTCGTCGCCCCACGCCTGGCCGATGCTGTCGAGTCCGGACTTCAGCGACGACAGCCCGCTGGCGAGTTCGGTTGCCAGCTCGGCGAGCTTCGGCGCTTGTGCCTTGACAGCGTCGGGATCGATACTGAAGTTGTTGTTACCAGCCATGACTGGCCCCCAGTCCCTTCCAATGCGGTCCTTCGTCCTCGTCATCGGCGGGTGGCACCGATTCCGGAGCGGGCGCCGATGCTTCGGGTTCGGGCGGGGCGGGCAGAATGTCGCCGATCTGCCTACCGATGAAGGGCAGTTCCTCGTAGAGCTGTTCCGGCGGAGCGAACTCCGCGGCCGCCGCGGTGATCGGCGCCAACAGTGCGTCCATCTCGGATTTGGCCGAGCGCGCCGCGAACTGGGCCGCCTGGAGGAACGAGGCCGCCAGCTTCTCCGGTGCGGAGCGCTTGAAAGCAGCCGGGTCTACCCACACGTCGACAGGAACACCGGCCGCGTTGGTGGTCACCCGGACCAGGTTGTCGTCGGACCAGCCCTGGGAAGTCGAGGCGGCAAGCACATCTCGCGCGTTCGCGATATCCCGCAACTGTTGCTCGTAGGTGGCAAGCACGTTGTCGACCTGGCCCTGCAGCGCATCAGTGCGCGCGCGGAGCTGCTCCTGCTCGAATGAATTCACACCGAAGTCCTCAGATCCGAAGTTGTCGCGTCACTGGTATGACGCTACAAGCGCGACATCGGTTCCATCGAATCCTTTGGGGCCACTACGGATTCACCCACGCCTCCAGTTGTGCGACCTCCTCGGGGATCTCGAGCGCGAGGCGTCACGCCCGCCAGATTCCGTCACCCGCGCGGGTCAGCACGATGTTGGGCACCACCGCGTTGCGCGACAGCCGGGTCACGGCCAGCACCATCTCGGCGATGTCGCCGGTGCTGAGCATGGCGGAGGGGTCCAGCTCCATCAGAGGCGCTCGATGATGGTCGCGTTGGCCAAGCCGCCCGCCTCGCACATGGTCATCAGGCCGTAGCGGCCCTCGGTCTGCTCGAGGTGGTTGACCAGGGTGGCCAGGATCCGGGTGCCGGACGCGCCGAGCGGGTGGCCGAGGGCGATCGCGCCGCCGCGCGGGTTCAGCTTGTCGGCGTCCGCGCCGAGTTCGTGCCGCCAGACCAGCGGCACCGGCGCGAATGCCTCGTTCACCTCGTAGGCGTCGATGTCGTCGATGCCGAGCCCGGCCCGGTCGAGGACCTTGCGGGTGGCGGGAACGACGGCGGTGAGCATCAGCAGCGGATCGTCGCCGAGCACCGCGAACGAGTGGAAGCGGGCGCGCGGGCGCAGGCCGAGCTCGGTCGCCGCCTGCTCGCTCATGATCAGCGCGGCCGAGGCGCCGTCGGTGAGCGGCGAGGAGTTGCCCGGGGTGATCGACCATTCGATCTCGGGGAAGCGCGCCTTGTACTGCTCGTCGACGAAGGCGGGGCGCAGCGCGGCCAGGCCATCGGCGGTGGTGGTGGCGCGAATGGTCTCATCGGCGGTCAGCGTGCCCGCCGCGACCAGTTCGTTGTCGAACCCGCCTGCGGCCGCGGTCTCGGCGGCCAGCCGGTGCGAACGCGCCGCGAACGCGTCCAGTGCGGCGCGGTCGAACTTCCACCGCGCCGCGATCACCTCGGCGGAAATGCCCTGCTGGACAAGACCTTCCGGGTACCGATGGGCGATGGGTCCGCGGTTGGCGTCCTTGCCATGCGCGTTCGAGAACATCGGCGCCCTGCTCATCGACTCCACGCCGCAGGCGATGGCGATGTCGTAGGCCCCGGCGATGACGCCCTGCGCGGCGAAGTGCGCGGCCTGCTGCGAGGACCCGCACTGGCGGTCGACGGTGGTGGCGGGCACCGACTCGGGGAAGCCCGCGGCGAGGACTGCGGTGCGCGAGATGTTGAACGCCTGTTCCCCGGACTGGGTGACACAGCCGCCCACCACGTCGTCGACGAGCGCCGGATCCAGATCGTTGCGCGAGACGAGCTCGGCGAGCACGCCCGCGAGCAGCGTCGCCGGATGCACCTCCGACAGACCGCCACCGGCCTTGCCCTTGCCCGAGGGGGTGCGGACGGCGTCCACGACGACGGCGGACCTCATAGCTGTCTCCGATCAATTAAGTTAACTGCCATTCTTGGCTAAGTTAACACGAATTCACCTCGGTATGGAACGGAGACCGCCGATCGGCGCGAACGGGGCCGTGGAGCGAGGACGCCCGAGTCGGCGCGGCGCCGTGACCGGCCGTAGCATCGGGCTACACAGATCCGGTGGCCGGCGGGGTGGTGGGCCGCATCGACATGACGAGGTGTTCGTGGACAGCTGGCCGGTCACCGTCGCGCTGCCGATGGTGCTGACGCTCATCATGTTCGGGCTCGGGCTCGCCCTGACGGCGGGCGATTTCACCAGGGTGGTGCGGTATCCGCGCGCGGTGGCGGTCGCGCTGAGCTGCCAGCTCGTTGTGCTGCCCGCGCTCGCGTTCGGGCTGGTGCTCGCGGTGGGGCTGAGCGCGGAGCTCGCGGTGGGGGTGATGCTGCTGATGGCCTCGCCGGGCGGGGCGACGGCGAATCTGCTCAGCCATCTGTTCCGCGGCGACGTCGCGTTGAATGTGACTCTCACGGCGGTGAATTCGGTGCTCTCCGTGGTCACCATGCCGATGGTCGCCAACTTCGCCCTCGGCTTCTTCGAACCGCCCGGCACCGAAGGCATCGGCCTGCAGTTCGGCAAGGTGGCCCAGGTCTTCGCGCTGGTGCTGATTCCGGTCGCCGCGGGCATGACGACCAGGCGGCTGCGGCCAGGATTCGCGGACCGCATGGACCGGCCGGTGCGGGTGGTGTCGGTGGTGTTCCTCGCGGTGGTCACGCTGGCGGCGCTGGTGGCCGAGCGGGGCAACGTGCTCGACTATCTCGCCGCGGTCGGTCTAGTGGTCGCGCTGCTGTGCGTGACCAGCCTCAGCATCGGCTATTTCGTGCCGAAGGCTTTCGGCGTCACGCGCACCCAGGCCATCGCGTGCTCGATGGAGGTCGGCATCCACAACAGCGCGTTGGCGATGACCATCGCCATCAGCGTGCTCGGCGATATCAGGATGGCGGTGCCCGCGGGCGTCTACGGCATCGTCATGCTGCCCATCGCCTATCTGGCCGGTACGGCGATCAGCCGCAGGATCCGGCGGGACGAGAGGCCGTTGGCGACCGCGGGGGCCGCGCGCGACTGAGCGCGGCTCAGTCGCGGGAGCCGGAGATCTCCAGCTCCCGGACATTCGGCGGCGCGGCCGGATTCGCCCCGGTCACCTCCAGCCGGACGAATCGCGCGGCGACCGGTTCGGTGAGCGCACCGGTCGAAGGGTCGGCGGCGACGGCGGACCACGCGTGCCCGTCCTCGGACACCGCGAGCGACGATGTCGCGGGCGCGGGTTCGCCCCAGCGCGGCGAGACCCGCTCGACCCGGGCCGAGTCGCCCAGATCCACGGTGAGGCTGCCGTGCGAGCCGTCGGGCGCCCACCCGGTGGCGGTGTCGCCGTCGACCGCGGCGTCCGGATAGCGGCCCGCCTCGGCGGACGAACCGGTGACCGGACGGCAGCGGGCGAGGTTGCCGGTGGGGGCGCGGTCGGGGCGGCGGGTCTCGATCGTCACGGGATCGCCGGGCGCGGCGGTGCGCGTCCCGCTCGGCGTCCGCAGCGGCATCGGGTCGCCGCCGGTCACCATCACCGTCGTTCGCTCAGCGCCGATCTCCGCGTCGAAAGTCCGTCCCCGCCAGTGCATGCCGCGCAGCGTCACGCCGTGTTCGAACTGCGGCGGCAGCGTCGGATTCACCTCGACGGCGTCGGCGCGCAGCCGCAGCCCGAGCAGTCCGCTGGTGAGCGACTGCAAGAAGCCGCCAGCGACACGTCGCCTTGGAGGTGAATCTGGTTGAGGCAGTGCGGCGGATCCCAGCTGTGGCATTCCTCGAGATCGCCGTCCGTCGCGCTGGTCCAGGGGTAGAACGCGCCGGGGAAGCCGAGGCGCCGGGCGTTGTCCTTCGCAGCGGGCAGCGTCTTGTACCGGTATTCCACAACGGATCTCGCCAGCTCCGGCGCGAAATGCAGGAGGGCGGGAAACATCCAGATGTCGGCGTCCCAGAACACCGACCCCGCCTAGTTGTCGCTGCTGAGCCCTACCGGCGAAAGACTGTTGTCCTGGGCCGGATTGCTCGCCGAATACAACGAATACAGCGCGCCGCGCGCCCAGGACTGCACGTCGGGTTCGCCGGGGATCTCGACGTCCCCGCGCCACAGGTCTGCCCACGTCGCGGTGGTCTCGGTCAGTAGCGCTGCCCAGCCCGCGTCCGCTGCCCGCCGCGCCTCGGCCAGCGCGGAGGCTGCGGGATCGGCAGCGGTGCGCGCGGTGTCGACGCCGACGAACTTGGCGGCGGTGTAGGACTGGCCTTCCCGCACCGTGATTCGCGCCTGCTGGCTCGCGCTGAGGTCGTCCCGCGGCGGCGACGGAGCGGTCACCGCATCGGGACCGGCGTCCAGAACGGACACCACCGCACCGGCGACTTCGGTTCCGGCGGGCATATCCTGGCGGCTGTTGTTCGTCTCTCCATCGACCACGGCCGCATCGGGCCGGGGAAGGCAGGCCGGATGCGCGCCATCGCGTTCTACGAGTTCGGCGAACCCGACGTGCTGCGGGTCGTGGACATCGACGTGCCGGAGCCGACCGGCGCCCAGGTGCGAATCGCGGTGCGCGCCGCGGGGGTCAATCCCGCCGACTGGAAGATCCGTTCGGGTGCATTGGTTTTCGGTGAGCCGAGCTTTCCGCAGTACCCCGGCGCCGAGGTGGCGGGCGTGGTGGACGCGCTCGGACCGGACGCGACCGGCGTCGCGGTCGGCGACGAGGTGATCGGCTGGACGCGCGGCGGCTATGCCGAGTACGCGGTGAGCGCCGAAGTGGCGCCCAAGCCCGCGGGCCTGGCCTGGGCGGACGCCGCCGCGCTCCCGGTCGCGGTGAGCACGGCGGCGAAGGTGCTGGATCTGCTGCGGCCGCGGGCGGGCGAGACGCTGCTGGTCAACGGCGCGTCGGGGGCGGTCGGCTCGATGGCGGTGCAGCTGGCCCGCGCCGAGGGCGCCACCGTCATCGGCACGGCCGCGCCCGCCAACCAGGAGCTGGTGCGCGCGCTCGGCGCGATCCCGACCCCGTACGGCGACGGACTGGTCGAACGGGTGCGCGCACTGGCTCCCAACGGTGTCGACGCCGTGTTCGACGCCGCGGGGCACGGGGTGCTGCCCGCCGCGATCGAACTGCGCGGCGGCACCGATCGCATCGTCACCATTGCCGACGGTGCGGCGGCCGAACTCGGCATCCTGTTTTCGGCCGGTCCCGGACCGCGTTCGGCCACCCTGCTCGGTGCGATCGCCGAGCGTGTCGCGCGCGGCGAATTCCGTCTCCCCGGCGCGGCGCGGGTCTTTCCGCTGGCGGAGGCGGCCGCGGCGCAGCGGGAAATGCAGCACGGCCGTGGACCGGGCAAGGTCGTATTGACCGTCGAGTGAGGCGGCCCGTCCTAGGCTGGAGCGATGGGACCGCCTCGGATCCGCAAGCCGCCGCCCGGACTGGCCAGCGATCTCGATGTCTGGCTGATCGGCAGGAGCGCGCGGGTGCGGCCCACGCCCGCCGACCGGCTGCTGCGGAGCCTGAGCACGAGCGCCAATCACAGTCGGCTCTGGATCGGCATCGGCGCAGGCTTGATCCTGCTCGGGAACCGGCCGCTGCGACGGGCGGGCGTACGGGGCCTGCTCTCGGTGAGTCTGGCCAGTGGCATCGCCAACGGCATCGCCAAGCCGGTGTTCCCGCGCCGCAGGCCGCCCGACGAGTCGGTGCCGTTCGTCCGCCGTCTGGTCCGGCCACCGGTCTCGTCGTCGTTTCCCTCCGGCCACGCCGCCTCGGCGGCCGCCTTCGCGACCGGTGTCGCGCTGGAGAGTCCGGAGGCGGCCACCGCGATCACTCCGCTCGCACTCGCCGTCGCCTATTCCCGCGTCCATATCGGCGTGCACTGGCCATCGGATGTGGTGGCGGGCGCGCTGCTCGGCTCGGCGGTCGCGCTGGTCACGCACCGGTGGTGGGCGGCGCGCGCCGACGAACCCGCGCTGCTCGGCCGCGCCGAGCAGGTCGATCCGGTCCCGCACGGGCGCGGCCTGCTGCTGGTGACCAATCCGCTGGCGGGCAGCGGTAACGGTGAACTGGCCTCCGCGCAGCTGCGCGCCGGGCTGCCCGCGGCGCAGATACTGAAGATCGACCCGGAGCGCGATCTGGGCGCGCAATTGGACGCGTGGCTCGACCGCGCCGACGTCACCGCGCTCGGCGTCTCCGGTGGCGACGGAACGGTCTCCTCGGTGGCCGAGGTGGCGGTCCGGCGCGGGGTGCCGCTTGCGGTCTTCGCCGACGGCACCCTCAACCACTTCGCCAGGGACGCGGGCGTCGACGCGGCCGAGCCCACTTTCGCCGCGCTCGAGCGCGGCACGGTCGTCCGGGTCGACGCGGCGGAGGTGCGGTTCGGCGGCGGTTCGCGGATCTTCGTCAACACCGCCAGCCTCGGCGGCTACCCCGACTTCGTCCGGATGCGGGAGCGGTGGGAGCCGCGGCTGGGCAAATGGCCCGCGGCGGCCGTCGCGATGACCCGGGTCCTGCTCGGCGCGCAGCCGCTGCACACCGTCATCGACCGCGTTCCGACGGCCATCTGGATGCTGTTCGTCGGCAACGGCCGCTACCACCCCGCCGATCAGGTCCCGATGTCGCGCCCCGAGCTGCATCGCGGGACCCTCGACGTCCGCTACCTGCGCGCCGACGTTCGCTTCTCCCGTACCCGCCTGATCTGGGCCGCGCTGACCGGCACCCTCGGCAACTCGGCCACCTATGTGCGCAGGGAGGTCCCCGCGCTCGCGGTGCGCGTCGGCGAGGACTCGGTATCGCTGGCCACCGACGGCGAAGTCGATCTCCGCGGAACCGATTTCGCCTTCGCCAGCCGCCCGTCCGCCTTGGCCCTGTTCCGTCCGCCGGAAGCGTAGGCGCTGCCGCGTCATCGGTTTGCGTGTCCCCGCACGCGCGGTCGGTTTTTGTTCTAGCGTGAGCACGGGTCGACGCCGAGAGGGGCCGTGGGATGCGAACGGGGATGCTGGGGCTGGCGGAGTTGCGGGAGCGGGTCGAGACGGGGGAACTCGACACGGTGCTGGTCGCGATGACCGACATGCAGGGGCGATTGCAAGGAAAGCGCTGCGCGGCACGGTATTTCGTCGACGAGGTGCTCGACAACGCGACCGAGGCGTGCAACTACCTGCTGGCGGTCGACGTCGAGATGACGACCGTCGACGGATACGCCATGTCGTCCTGGGACACCGGTTACGGCGACTTCGTGCTGCGCCCCGACCTGAGCACGCTGCGGCTGGCGCCGTGGCTGCCCGGCACCGCGCTGGTGCTCTGCGACGTCGAGCAGGTGCATCCGGAAGGCGAGCCCGTGGCCGCCTCGCCGCGCCAGGTGTTGCGCAAGCAGCTGGACCGGCTGGCCGAGCACGGATTGCGCGCCTACGTCGGCACCGAACTCGAATTCCTGATCTTCGACGAGAGTTACGAATCCGCGTGGGACCGAAGCTACCGCGACCTGCGGCCCGCCAACCAGTACAACGTCGACTACTCGATGCTCGGCACGTCCAGGGTGGAACCCCTGCTGCGGCGGATCCGCAACGAGATGGCCGGGGCCGGAATGTATGTCGAGTCCGCCAAGGGCGAATGCAATCCCGGCCAGCACGAGATCGCCTTCCGCTTCGACGAGGCCATGGTGACCTGCGACAACCACAGCATCTACAAGACCGGCGCCAAGGAGATCGCCGCCCAGGAGGGCCGCAGCATCACCTTCATGGCGAAATACAATGAGCGCGAAGGCAACTCGTGCCACATCCACCTGAGTCTGCGTGACGAGGAAGGCGAGCCGGTCTTCGCGGGCGACGGCAAGGACGGCACGTCCGCACTGATGCGGCACTTCGTGGCGGGGCAACTGGACTGCCTGCGCGAGTTCACCTACCTGCTGGCGCCGAATATCAACTCCTACAAGCGATTCGTCTCGGGCAGCTTCGCGCCGACCGCGCTGGCCTGGGGCCGGGACAACCGCACCTGCGCGCTACGGGTCGTCGGCGATGGCCCTTCGCTACGGGTGGAGAACCGGGTCCCCGGCGGCGACGTGAATCCCTATCTCGCCGTGGCGGCTTCGCTCGCGGCCGGGCTGCACGGCATCGAGCGGCGGCTGCCGCTGGAGCCGGAGTTCCACGGCAACGCCTATCGCTCGCAGCGCCCGCGAGTGCCCAAGACGCTGCGGGAAGCGGCGCAGCTGTTCGGTGAGAGCGCCGTGGCCCGCGCCGCCTTCGGCGCGGAAGTGGTGGAACACTATCGGAACGCGGCGCAGGTGGAGCTGGACGCCTTCGACGCCGCCGTCACCGATTGGGAGCGAACCCGTGGATTCGAACGACTCTGACCCCGGCGCGGCGCGCCCCGTCATCGGCCTGCCGACCTACGTGGAGCAGGCCCGATTCGGAACCTGGGACACGCGAAGCGCGGTGCTGCAACACGACTACATCGACATGGTCGACCGGGCGGGCGGCATCCCGGTGCTGCTGCCGCCCGCCGGTGTCGCGCGACCGGAACTGGTGGAGCGGCTGGACGGGCTGGTGCTCACCGGCGGCGCGGACGTCGACCCGGCCCGCTACGGCGCGCGACTCGGCGACGCAGCGCTCGGCTACACCAGGCTCGACCGGGACGAGTCGGAGTTCGGCCTGTTCGGGCTGGCTCGGGCGGCCGGTGTGCCGATTCTCGCGGTGTGCCGCGGACTGCAACTGGTCAACGTGGCGCTGGGCGGCACGCTGATTCAGCACCTGCCCGACGTGGTCGGTCACGAGGAGCACTCGGGCGGCAGCGGTTCGTTCGGGATCACCAAGGTGCTGACCGAGCCGGACACCCAGGTCGACGCCCTGGCCGGGCCGGAGCTGCGCGTGCACTGCCATCACCACCAGGCGATCGACGCGCTCGCGCCGGGTCTCGTGGTGAGCGCGCGCTCGCGCGACGGGTCGATCGAGGCGGCGGAGTTCCCCGGCGGGCCGTTCCTGATCGGCGTGCAGTGGCATCCCGAGGCCGATCCGGCCGATGATCGTCTGATGCGAGCACTGGTGGTCGCGGCCGCGGCCTACCGGCGAGCACGAGTCGGGTGAGAGGAGCGGACGACATGGCGGTAACCCAGGTGGTGAATCCCGCGACCGAGCAGGTCGTGGCGACGGTCGAACCGATGGACGTGGCGGGGACCGACGCCGCCATCGAGCGCGCGCGACGAGCGGCGGCGCACTGGCGCGAGGTCGCGCCGGGTGACCGGGCCCGGCTGCTGCGCCGCTTCGCCGAGGCGGTCGACGCGGATCTGGAGCGGCTGGCGCGTCTGGAGGTGGACAACGCCGGGCACACCATCGGCAACGCCCGCTGGGAAGCCGGAAACGTCCGGGACGTACTGCATTTCGCCGCCGGTATGCCGGAACGCCTGTCCGGCAAGCAGATTCCGGTGGCGGGCGGCCTCGACGTCACGTTCCACGAGCCGCTCGGCGTGGTGGGCGTCATCGTGCCGTGGAACTTCCCGATGCCTATCGCGGCGTGGGGCTTCGCGCCCGCACTCGCCGCGGGAAACGCGGTGGTGCTCAAGCCCGCCGAGCTGACGCCGCTGACCGCGCTGCGGCTCGGCGAACTCGCCAGGGAGGCGGGACTGCCCGAGGGCGTGTTCCAGGTGCTGCCGGGCAAGGGGTCGGTGGTGGGACAGCGGTTCGTCACCCATCCCGCGGTGCGCAAGGTGGTGTTCACCGGGTCGACCGAGGTCGGCAAGCAGATCATGGCGGGCTGCGCCGAACAGGTGAAGCGGGTGACCCTGGAACTGGGCGGCAAGAGCGCGAACATCGTGTTCGCCGACGCCGACCTGGAGCGGGCCGCAGCCACCGCGCCGTACGGCGTGTTCGACAACGCCGGGCAGGACTGCTGCGCACGCTCGCGAATCCTGGTGCAGCGCAGCGTGTTCGATCGCTTCCTGGAATTGCTGGAGCCGGCGGTGCGCGGGGTGCGGGTGGGCGATCCCGGTGCGGAGGACACCGAGATGGGCCCGCTCATCTCGGCCGCGCACCGCGAGCGGGTCGCCGGATTCGTGGAGCCGTCGACGAAGGTGGCCTTCACCGGTCACCGCCCCGAGGGCCCAGGGTTCTGGTATCCGCCGACGGTCGTGCTGCCCACCGGGCCCGCCGATCGGGTGCTCACCGAGGAGGTGTTCGGCCCGGTGGTCGCGGTGCTGCCGTTCGACGACGAGGCCGACGCGGTGCGCCTCGCGAACGACACCGTATATGGGTTGTCCGGTTCCCTCTGGACCAACGACCTCGGCAGGGCGCTGCGGGTCTGTCGCGGCGTCGAGGCCGGGAACCTGTCGGTGAACTCGCACTCCTCGGTGCGGTACTGGACTCCGTTCGGCGGATTCAAACAGTCCGGTCTCGGGCGCGAACTCGGCCCCGACGCCGCGCTGGCCTTCACCGAGACCAAGAACGTCTTCATCGCCACGCAGTGAACCATCGACACCCAGTGATCCACCGAGAAGGAGATGCGTTGCAGCGCTTACAGGATCGAGTAGCCGTCGTCACCGGCGGCGGCAGCGGGATCGGGCTGGCCACGGTGCGCCGCTTCGCGGCCGAGGGCGCCAAGGTGGTCGTGGCCGACATCGACGCGGGTGCGGGCGAGGCCGCCGCCGCGGAGGTCGACGGCCTGTTCGTGAAGGTGGACGTCACCGACGAGACCCAGGTCAGGGAGATGTTCGAGGCCGCGGTCGCGGCGTACGGCGGGCTGGACATCGCCTTCAACAACGCGGGAATCTCCCCGCCGGAGGACGATTCCATCCTGACCACGGGCATCGACGCCTGGCGCCGCGTGCAGGAGGTGAACCTCACCTCGGTGTACCTGTGCAGCAAGTACGCCATCGAGCACATGCTGGTGCGCGGCAAGGGCTCGATCATCAACACCGCCTCCTTCGTGGCGGTGCTCGGCGCGGCCACCTCGCAGATCTCCTACACCGCGTCCAAGGGCGGCGTACTGTCCATGAGCCGGGAGCTGGGCGTCCAGTTCGCCAGGCAAGGCATCCGGGTGAACGCGCTGTGCCCCGGCCCGGTGAACACGCCGCTGCTGCAAGAGCTTTTCGCCAAGGATCCGGAGCGGGCCGCGCGCCGCCTGGTGCACATTCCGCTCGGCCGCTTCGCGCAGCCGGAGGAGATCGCGGCCGCGGTCGCCTTCCTCGCCAGCGACGACGCCTCCTTCATCACCGCCTCGCAATTCCTCGTCGACGGCGGCATCTCAGGGGCCTACGTCACGCCGATCTAGCGCTTCGGCGCCGCCCGGACGGGTCTTCGAGCCGGTCCGGGCGCTCAGCCGTGTAGCCCTTCGATCACGTCCCTTCGCCGCCTATATGGCGCAAATCACATTCACCGGTCGCGGTGCAGGTGGCCGGGTGCGCACTGGACGACCGCTCGGGTTCGCCGCCGTTTGGTCCGCGTGAAACCTGGGTATCGGTTTGTTCCGTGCCCGGCTCCTGTTTTTCAGGGAGCCGGACGGACGAATCGAGGCCCGAGGGGACGGGCCGGTGAGGAGACGGGCATGACCGATCGCGGACAGGATCCGACGCGGCTACGGCGCTCGGTGGCCGCGTCGGCCATGGGCAACGCCACCGAGTGGTTCGACTACGGCGTGTACGCGGCGACGGCCACCTATCTCACCGACGCGTTCTTTCCCGGCGAGCTCGGCACGCTCGGCACCATGCTCGGCTTCGCCATCTCGTTCGTGCTGCGTCCGCTCGGCGGCATGGTGTGGGGTCCGATCGGCGACCGGCTCGGCCGAAAAGCGGTGCTGGCCACCACGATTCTGCTCATGTCGGCCGCGACCGGCGCGATCGGCCTGTTGCCGACCCACGCCTCGGTCGGCGTGTTCGCCCCGTTGCTGCTTATCGCGCTGCGGGTGTTGCAGGGCTTCTCGACCGGCGGCGAATACGGCGGTGCAGCGACGTATTTGGCGGAGTGCGCGACCGACCGGCGGCGCGGTTTCTTCGGCAGCTTCCTGGAAGTCGGCACAATGGCCGGGTTCGTCGGCGGCTCGGCCGTGGTGCTCGCCTGCCAGCTGGCGCTCGGATCGGACGCCATGCACGACTGGGGCTGGCGCATCCCGTTCCTGCTCGCCGTCCCGCTCGGCCTGACCGGCTGGTACCTGCGCGCCAAGCTCGACGAGTCGCCGGTGTTCCAGGAGGTCGCCGAGAACCCGCATCCGCCCACCGGGCTGCGCGAGCTGCTGACCGGCTACCGGCGCGAGATCCTCACCCTCGGCGGGCTGGTGATCGCACTCAACGTGGTCAACTACACGCTGCTCACCTACCAGCCGACCTACCTGCAGAAGACCATCGGGATGTCGGAGTCCGCCACCACCGCCATGATGCTGACCGGTCAGCTGGTGATGATGCTGGCGCTGCCGTTCTTCGGCAGGCTCTCCGATCAGGTCGGCAGGCGGCCGGTGTGGTTGTTCTCGCTGATCGGCCTCACCGTGCTCGCGCTGCCCATGTACTGGCTGATGGGGCAGGGGACCGCGTGGGCGATCGTCGGGTTCATCGTGCTCGGACTGCTGTACGTGCCACAGCTGTCCACCATCAGCTCGACCTTCCCGGCTATCTTCCCGACGCACGTGCGCTACGCCGGTTTCGCCTTCGCCTACAACGTCTCCACCGCGGTTTTCGGCGGCACCGCGCCGCTGGTGAACGAGGCCGCGATCGAATCGACCGGCTGGTCGCTGTTCCCCGCCGCGTACACGGTCGTGGCGTCACTGATCGGCCTGGTCGCCTGGGTCTTCCTCCGCGAGACCGCGGGCACCTCGCTGCGCGGGACCACCGTCCCCGACGCCGACCGCGCATCGCTCCCCGCAGTGGCTCAGCCCGCGACCTGACCCGGCCCGCGGGTCTCGGCTTCCGGACTCTGACCCGCCGCCACGGTGGCCGACACCAAGCTGCTGCCCAAGGCGCAACCCGCGCTGGTCAGCAAGACCGCAATGGCAGCGCGGGCGGCAGCCGGTACCTGCATTTGCGGCAGGCCGCGATGGCGACGGCTCACCTGCCCACAGGATCGAGGTAGCCAGCTATTCGCGTAGTCGATTACTCAGGCCATCCGTCCGTGCCGGTTACAGGATGTCTGTACGAGACGGTAGCGCGGCCGGGCAGGCTGGTCGCCGCGTCCGAGATGAAGGTCAACTCGCGATTGGGTGAAGAAAGATGGCGCCCCTCGGTCGAAGGTCCGGAGAGACGATGCGGCGGCGTGAACGCCTCATCGCGGCGGCGGTTGTCGCCGCCGGCTTCGTTTTCGCCATTCTCGCCGTCATTCTCCACCGGCTGACCCTTTCGGTAGCCATTAGTGTCGGCTCCCTACTCGTCGCAGCTGCGGGCCTGTATCTGTCTTACCTTTCGGACGGGCACTCTTCGAAATTGCCGCCGCTGGAAGACGCCGTACAGCGGCTGGCCGCGCTCGTACGGATCCGATGGCAGGAGGAAGCGAAGATCCTCGGTCTGAACGATCCGGATCCGATGCAGGTGCGCTGGGAGTTGCGTGGGCGCGATATTTCCGACCTCAGACATCTCATTTTTCGCGGCAGGCCGGTCCTCGAAGGGGACGGTGCCCGGGTCGACGTTCTCGCCGAATGGTTTCTCGAACGCCTTGCTCGTCGTCGGCTTGTGATTCTCGGTGCGCAGGGGTCCGGTAAGAGCACCCTGGCGGTGCAACTGGTGCTACGACTGCTCGAAGTCCGCACATCAATGGATCCAGTTCCGGTACTGCTGACCGCTAACAGCTGGAACCCCAAGGCCTTCCCACACTTTCACGACTGGCTCGCTGCCCGGCTCGGTCAGGACTACCCGGCGATGCGTGCTATCGCTCGGGACATGCCTGAAGAGCTGGTCACCCACGGCAAGGTGCTGCCGGTGATCGACGGACTGGACGAACTCGCTCCCCGCCAGCGAGCGGCGCTTCTCACCACACTCAACGCCGCGCTCGGCGCCAAGGATCCGGTGGTGTTGACCAGCCGCACCGACGAATACGCCGACGCTGTCGCGGAAGCGGACGTGCTCACCGCGGCCGCCGTGATCGAGGCGCAGCCGCTCACCGCTCGAGAAGCGGCGAGCTATCTCGGACGCTGCCTTCCGCCCAATCAGTGTCCGCGCTGGGCTCCGGTGCGCGACGAGCTGCGTGGTTTTCACGACACACCGGTGGGCGGGGTGTGTGCGACTCCGCTGGGCCTGTGGCTGTTGCGCACCGTGTACATCGAGAAGAAGAACGATCCGGCCCCTCTTCTCGATCGTGATCGCTATCCGGACGCCCGTGCGATCATGGCTCACCTGTTCGAGGAGCTTATTCCCGCCGTCATCGCGCAGAAGCGTCCGGCGCGCGGCAATCCGTCGCACCCCTGTCGGCTCTGGGACCCCGATAAGACCCGGCACTGGCTGGCGTACTTGGCGGTGGTGTTGGGCGGCGAACGTGACCTGCGTTGGTGGTCCCTGCCCGAGGCCGTCCCCACTCGCGTTACGACATCTGTGATCGTGGCGGTGTTCGGAGTTACCGTCGCGCTGGGGGTCGGTCAGGCGATCTGGCTCATGGACGGTGACGCAGGCGGCGGCTTGGCCGCCTTGATCCTCAGCCTGGCGGGGGCGGTGGTGCTGGGTCTGTGGAGCGGGCGGAAAGTACGAAGAACGTCGATGCCGGGTCACCTGGGTCGTGAGCTGTTGTTCGGACTGGCGACCGCGGCGGCGTTCGTCATGGTGTTCGTGCCGGTCGTCGGGGCGATGATCGTCCTTACGGTCGTGGCGGTGGAAGGGCTGCACGGGGTGACGACCCTCGCGGCAGGGGAGACCGCGAGTTTGGAGCTTGCCGGGGTGGTGATCGGATCGGTGGTCGGCCTGGTGTTCACACTGGGCGTCGGTCTGGAGGTGGGTCGGCAAGTGCGCGGCACGCCGGAACCCGGATATGCCGATCTGCGATTCCGGAACCGGGGACGAGCCCTCGCCAGGGACCTTGTGGGCGGACTGGTGTTCGGGCTCACGTTCGGGCTGATAGTCGAACTGGCGTTGGATGTGACGGGTTGGGAACTGGCGCTGGGGATGGCGTTGGGACCGGCCGGAGGGCTGGCATTCGGGCTGACCAAGTGGATGAGGTCTCCGGGAAGTGAGGAACCATCCCGGACTCCGACCTCCGCCTACCGGAATTCACGCAACCTCACCGCGATCGTCAGCTTGGCGTTCGGTCTGGCTTTCGCGCTGGCGAGCGGGCTGGCGATCGTGGGGATCGCGGTGCCCATAGCCGGTCTGGCACTGTGGCTGCTGGTGTGGGTCGCAGGCGGGCTGGGGATCTGGGTTGCCGTCGGACTCGCGGTCGCGTCGACTCACGAGCCCGCCTGGTTCGGATTCGTCGTGACATCTCGCTGGCTGGCGCTGAAGGGCGAACTTCCTTGGAAGACAATGGGTTTTCTCGACGACGCCCATCGGCTCGGTCTACTGCGGACCACCGGTGCGGTCTATCAATTCCGGCACGCCGACTTCCAGGACCACCTCGCGCATCATCCGGATGTTCCGGGAAAGGTCGGTCCAAGTCGACAGGTGCCGTCGGTTCTGCGCGGTGATGGCGGGCCACGCGGGAGCGCCGCTTGAACCCGAATCGGTAGCGCGGGCGGCTATTCGCGGGTTGGGTCGATGTCCTCGTCCAGGTTCGGCCAGTCGTCGGCGATGACCAGCCGACCCGTGCGCAGCATCTGGTCGTAGTGCTCGGCGACCAGCTCGGCCGGGTAGGTGGGCCAGTAGGAGACCGCGCCGGTGGCCTTGTCGATCACGCTGACCGAGCCGCCGATCACCGGTGGCGGCAGCGGGGAGTCTCCCTCGGGCACGGGGCCGTGGATCGCGACGACGACGAAGCCGCCCTCGAATTCGGTGACCACGTTGGTGATTCCGGTCGCGCGCTCTTCGGGAGAGGACAGGTACTCGGCGGCGATGTGCTCGGCCGCGGGGAGATCCACCGGCGTGGTCGCTCGGGTGGGGTAGGCGTGGACTTCCATGGTGCGTCGGCGGGATCCAGCGTCGATCGCCTGCTCCTTTCGTCGTTGCTGTGCAAGAAGATACGCCGCCCACGGGTGTCTCAGTCGAACTGGACCGTGGCGAGCATGGCGCGAGCCAGTTCCTCCGGGTCCGTCGAATCGGCCAGCGTCGAATCCGTGAGCGCGCCCTCCCGCCACAGCGCGGCGAAACCGTGCACCAGCGACCAGGCCGCCAGCTGGATGGCGCGTTCGCTCCCGTCGGTGCGTTCAGGTTGGAGCTCGGCGACGCCGGAACGTAACGCGGCGCCGGAGCGGGTGCGCGCGGCGCGCAGCTCGGGATCGTCGGCGCGCAGCAGGTCGCGGCGGAACATCACGTCGAAGTGTCCGGGATGGTTCAGCGCGAAGCGGACATACGCGACCGCGACCTCGCGGAAATCCGGCCCGGCACTGTCGAGTTCGGCTCCGAGCAGGTCGTAACCCTCGGTCGCCAACGCGGTGAGCAACCCGGCGCGATCGCCGAAGTGGTGCGCGGGCGCCGCGTGCGAGACGCCCGCGCGTCGCGCGAGTCCGCGCAGCGAGATCGCGTCGACGCCGTCGGCGGCGATCTGCTCGGCCGCCGCGGTCAGGATCGCGGTGCGGAGGTCGCCGTGGTGATAACCGCTCTTCGCCATACCCCGATAGTGGCCGACAATCTTGTCGTTGACAAGTTCGGTGGTCGTCCTTAATCTTGCCACTGTCAAGATTGGTTCGTCGTCACCTCCAGGGAGATACTTATGGCCCCCCTCGTCGTCCTCGCCGTCGTCACCGCGCTGGCCCGCCTCATCGGCCTGCTCGGCGAGATCGCATGGCTCGATTCGTGGTCCGACGCCGTTCGGCTCGGTCTCGCGGCCATGTTCGCGCTCACCGCAGGCGCGCACTTCCAGCAACCGCGCCGCTCGGCGCTGATCGAGATGGTGCCGCCCCGGCTGCCCGCCGCCCCGGCGCTGGTCACGCTCACCGGCGTGCTGGAGATCGCGGGCGCTGTCGGCCTGTTGATCCCGGCCACCGCGGCCCTCGCGGCGGCGGGTCTCGCCGCCTTGCTCCTGGTGATGTTCCCCGCCAATGTGTGGGCCGCGCGCCGGGGTGTCGGCATCAAGACGATGCCGCTGCCGCTGCGGACCCTCGTGCAGGTGGTGTTCCTCGGCGCGACCGTCTTGGTGATCGCCGGATAGTGTGAATTCGACTGCCGCGCCGCGCCTCTGGCCGACCGGTCGCCGATGTCCGGCGAGATTCGGGAGATGCCGCCCGCAGGAGCGCGCCAGCGTCCGCTTGGGCCCTACCTGCCGTCGGCCGACAATGGTGGCTACGGCCCGCGCGGAGGTCCCCGTGAATTCGCTCGATTCATCGGCTGGCGCTGGCGACCGCCGCACGCAAGGCGGGCATACAGCCCGGAAACCCAAGGGGCGCACCGCTACTCGGGATTCCCGCGCAGGACTTCGATGCCGGTCTGCGGCAGCTGCGTGAGCTGTCTCGCGCGTGGGTGAGGATGCACTCCTCGAGAAGGCCCACCCAACAAAGGAGCCCGGCCGACCCTGTCCCCCCCTCCTAGGACAGGCCCGGCCGGGCTGAAATAGACAATGCCTTGGGGGTCTTGACAGCGGCTTAAAGGGGACTTAAGGGGGTTAGCCGCGAGGGCGGGGGAGTTGGGTGAGGAACTCGGCGTTGGTCTGGGTCTGACGCAGGCCTTCCAGCAGCAGCTCGGTGGCGTGGTTGCCGTCGACCGCGGCGAGGGTGCGGCGCAACTGGTGGGTGGCGGCGAGTTCGGCGGGGGTGAGCAGGAGCTCTTCCTTGCGGGTACCGGACTGGGCGATATCGACGGCGGGGAAGACGCGGCGAGCCGCGGTGGCGCGGTCGAGTTTGAGTTCGGCATTGCCGGTGCCCTTGTACTCCTCGAAGATCACCGTGTCGGCCAGCGAGCCCGTTTCCACCAGGGTGGTGGCGACGATGGTGAGCGAGCCGCCGTTCTCGAAATTGCGGGCGGCCCCGAGGAAGCGCTTGGGGAGAGCGAGGGCGGCGGCGTCGACGCCACCGGAGAGGACGCGGCCCGAGGTCGGGGCGGCGTTGTTGTAGGCGCGGGCCAGGCGGGTCAGCGAGTCGAGCAGGACGACCACGTCGCGGCCGGTTTCGGCGAGGCGTTTGGCGCGTTCGACGGCGAGTTCGGCCAGCGCGATCTGGTCGCGGGGCGGCCGGTCGAAGGTGGCGGCGGCGACGTCGGCGGGGACGGTGCGGGCCAGGTCGGTGACCTCTTCCGGCCGCTCGCCGACGAGCACGAGAATGAGCTCGCATTCGGGGTGGTTCTTGGCGATCCCGTGCGCGATGGATTGCAGCACCGAGGTCTTGCCCGCCTTGGGCGGCGCGACGACGAGGGCGCGCTGACCCTTGCCGATGGGCATGACGAGGTCGGTGACGCGGGTGGTCAGCTCGTGCGGCTCGGTTTCCAGGCGCAGGCGCTGATTCGGGTAGAGGGGTACCAGGTTCTCGAAGGCGGGTCGCTGCCCCGCGCTGTCAGGTCTCTGGCCGTTGACGGTATCGACGCGGACGAGCATGTCCCGCTTCGCGCCGCGCTGCCCGGCCTGCGCCGTGCCGGTGACGAAATCGCCTCGGCGTAAACGGCTTTCGCGGACGAGTCGGGGTGGGACGGACAGGTCGTCGTCGCTCGGGAGGTAGCCGTCGACGCGCAAGGTGGCGGTGGAGCCGACGACGTCGAGAATGCCGGAGACCGGCCGTTCAGCCTGGTCGCCGCTGGTTGTCGAGTGCTGAGAGCTGTTGTCTTTCATGATGTTTCCTTACCGGGATGAAGTGATGCGGTGGCGAATGCCATGAGTGCGGCGGAGATCCGGTGGCCGCGATACCGATCGGCGCGATGGGCGCGGGAGCGATGGATGGGTCCCGTTCGTCGCGAATCCGAGTTCGCGGAAAGCGGGGAGTTCCGAGTCGTCCGTGGGAGGAGTTTGTCTACAACCACTGGGCGACAGCGCCGAGGTTACCTGCCGCGCCACGATCGGCGCAAGGATGAACCCGCCCGCCGCGCGGTCCGTACCCGTTCATGACCAGCAACAGAACGGGAGTTCCCTCATGCGCGCACTCGAGCCGTTCTACCGGGACGTCCAATCGCACTACGACGTATCCGACGATTTCTACCGGCTGTTCCTCGACCCCTCGATGACCTACAGCTGCGCCTACTTCGAGCGCCCCGGCATGACCTTGGCGCAGGCGCAGCAGGCCAAGATCGATCTCGCGCTCGGCAAGCTCGGCCTGCGGCCGGGACTGCACCTGCTCGATATCGGATGCGGTTGGGGCGCAACAATGTTCCGCGCGGCGCAGCAATACGGTGTTGCGGTCACCGGGTTGACGCTGAGCCGCAATCAGTACGAGCACGTGGCGGCCGAGATCGAGCGACTCGGACTGCCCGAGGTCCAGGTCCGGCTACAGGGCTGGGAGGAGTTCGAAGAACCGGTGGACCGGATCGTCAGCATCGGTGCCTTCGAACACTTCCGGCGGGAGCGGTATGCGGCGTTCTTCGAGCGCTGTTACCGGATACTGCCGGAGGAGGGACGGATGCTGCTGCATACGATCGTCGGCTACACGCTCAACGACCTGCGCCGGATGAATATTCCCTTCACCCGAGAAGACGCGCGGTTCAGCCTGTTCATCAAGAAGGAGATCTTCCCCGGCGGGCAGCTGCCGCGACCGGCGGAGGTCACCCGATTCGCGGGGCAGGCCGGACTCGGCACCGAGCGGATCCAGCCACTGCAGGAGCACTACGCGCAGACCCTCGATCTCTGGGCGGCGGCGCTGGTGGCCAACCGCGAACGCGCGGTGGCGCTCACCTCGGAGGAGGTGTACGCCCGCTACCTGAAGTACCTGACCGGCTGCGGGGCGCATTTCCGCTGCGGGCATGTCGACGTCATGCAGTTCACGATGGTGAAACTGGGTTTATAGAACGGCCTGAGTCTGGGTCACCTTTGCGACGAGTTTGTCCGCGTCGTCGCGGATCTCGGTCTCGACGACGATGAACGAGCGGCCCGCGTGCAGCGGGCGCGCGGTGGCGACCGCGTGGCCGGAGCGCACGGCGCGCAAGAAGTTGGACTTCGACTCCACGGTGGTGGTGCCCTGCTTGCCCTCGGGCAGATTGAGGAACGCGCACACCGCGCCGGTCGCGTCGGCCAGCGACATCAGCACGCCGCCGTGCAGCATCCCGCCGAGCGTGCACAGCGACTCGTCCCACGCGATCCGGCTGCGCACCAGCTCGGGGCCGTGCTCGAGCACCTCGACGCCGAGGCGCTCGGTGAACGGCATGGACTGGTGGAAGAGCTTGGTGCCGGTCTCGTCGATCATGGCGACAATGCTGCCGGGCGGTGGCGCGTCGGTCGATTACCTCCGGGGTAATCGGCGTCGATCCGCGTGTGCTTGGCAGGAATCCGCGCTGGGGCTCTCGATCAGAAGCCGGCCGAACCCGTCGAAGGCGGCTGCGCCACTCTCCGCCACCCGCCGCAGTTCACCGTCTTGAACGCGACGTCGGTCGGCTTGATCACGGCGCGGACCGGGCTCAGCCGGGTGAAGTTGTTGCCGATGATGTACTGCATATTCGTGTTGTCCCCCTCGACTTTCCACAGCCTGCGCCAATCGCAGCCGTAGGCGGGGTCGGGGGTTCCCGGCGCTTCCCATACGCCGGGGAGGATGTCGACGCCGACCATGTAGAGGCCGTCGCCCGGCATCACGTCGGCGGGCTCGGCCGCCGCGGTTCCTGCCCCGAACAAGGTCGCGGCCGACGCCATCGCCCCCGCGATCACCAGCATGCGCATGCGCTGTTTCTCCTCGATATCAACGCCCTGACTGGACGGCTGACCTGCGAAGATCCCCGCGTCTTCGTGGCCAGATCTACCAGAGTCGTCCGCCGGAGAAGGGGTATTCGAGCGATTTCCGTCACAGATGCGCGCTGTTCGCACGAATCCGCCGTAATCGGTGATCGCTTGTGTCATCGGACCGGGCGGCCGCGATATCGATGGTGTGAGAGGTACTCGGCCATTGGGCGCGCTCACGGAGAGGCGGCGAACGTGTGGCGCCCACTGCGCGGGCCTGTGCACCGAGGAAGGATTGGCTCGGGTGCTCGCCGCCGATCGCGGACTGCTGCACTGGCGCGCGCGCCATGGTCTCGGAGACGCGGGTTTGGCCGAGCACGCGGTGCAGGAGACCTTGCTGCGGGCCTGGCGTTCCTGCTCCCAGTTCGATGCGCGCCGCGGCAGCGTGCGCACCTGGCTGCTGGCGATCGAGCGCAACGTCATCATCGATATCGCCCGTGCCCGCGCGGCGCGGCCGTTCGACACGGCGTGGGACGAGGTCGGCGACCTCGCCGCCATGCCAGGCGCCGACCCCGATTTCGTGGACGGACTCGTCGACGGGCTGCTGGTCGCCGAACTGCTGTCGCGGCTGCCCAAGGCCCAGCGCGAGGCCGTCGTCGAGGTGATCCTGCGCGACCGCGCGTACCGGGAGGTGGCCGCCGACTTCGGTGTTCCGGTCGGCACCGTGAAAACCCGCGTGCACTACGCGCTGCGATCGATGCGGCAGCTCCCGCTGGGCGCCTGACCAGGCGGCGGTCCGGTTCGCGATCGGTCGACCGGTCCCTCTACCGTGTTCGGCAGTGCCCGAACCAGGTGGGGAGCCGACCGATGAAATCCGAAGACCGCCGTGAACCGCGTATCGATAGACGGACCGCGCTGGCGGGCGCCGGTGCGGCCGCCGCTGCCGTCACCGTCGCCGCCTGTGCGCCCGCCCAACCGGCCGCGCAGGGGGTCGCGCCGGGTACCGAGGTCGCGAAGGTGGCCGACGTGCCGGTCGGCGGCGCGGTGATCGCGAGCGGCACCGTGGTGACCCAACCGCAAGCCGGTGTGTACCAAGGATTCTCGGCTGCCTGCACGCACCTCGGATGCTCGGTGTCGAAGATCGAGCGCGACACCATCGTCTGCCGCTGCCACGGCAGCGCTTTCCGCTTCGACGGCACGGTGGCCACCGGCCCGGCCGAACGCCCCCTCGCACCCCGCTCCGTCCGCGTCGACGGCGACCGCATCGTCACCGCCTGACGAACGCTGATCGGAAGCCATATCGGTCTCAGGGGCGGTCGCGCGGCTATGGTGATTGCTTCTGAACAGGTGCGATACATAGATCTGTCTTGGTAACAGTTCGGTAACTGGCCTTGCTTCGCTGAGTGGCGCGTTGCAAGAGTGGGCCACTGGGTTTGGTGTTACTAGTGGGAAGGGAGGGGTGCTCCGTCCCGGGGCGCCGACCGAACATGAAGCCAGGCATCATCAAGGCCGGTATCTCCACCACCGTCACGGCCGCGGTGACCGCGACGCTCGCCGGGTTCGTTCCCGGCACCGCGACAGCCGTTCCGGCCGCGCCGGACATGGCGGACAAGCTCGCGGGCAGAACGATATTCCTCGACCCCGGCCACCAGGGATCGAACCACGCCGAGAACCTCGCCAGGCAGGTGGACAACGGGCGCGGCGGCACCAAGGATTGCCAGACCACCGGCATGACCTCCGTCAACGGCGTACCGGAACACACCATCA
Organism: Nocardia sp. NPDC050793; assembly: GCF_040654065.1. Classification (NCBI taxonomy): domain Bacteria; kingdom Bacillati; phylum Actinomycetota; class Actinomycetes; order Mycobacteriales; family Nocardiaceae; genus Nocardia; species Nocardia sp. NPDC050793. Next base: position 979,119 of record NZ_JBFAHG010000001.1, on the reverse strand, counting down.
ACTGGAATGTCGCCCAGCTGATCAAGACCTCGCTGGAGACCCTCGGCGCGCGGGTGGTGCTCAGCCGCCAGGACGACAGTGGCTGGGGCGGCTGCATCGATGAACGGGCCCGCGCCGCCAACGACTCCGGCGCCGCGGTGGCGGTGAGCATCCACGCGGACAGCGCCCCGGCCGCCTCCCGCGGCTTCCACCTGATCGTCCCGCAGCTGCCGGTGCCGGACGCCAAGGTCGACCAGGTCCAGTCCGGACCCGGCCTGGCCGCGACGAAGTCGGTGCGCGACGCGTACTTGCAGGCAGGTTTCCCCGCGGCCACGTATGCCGGAGTGCAGGACGGACTCCAGACGCGATCCGATATCGCGGGACCGGCGCTGACCGCCGTGCCGAACGTGTTCGTCGAAATGGGCAACGGCGCGAACGCGGAGGACGCCGCGCTGCTGGAGAGTCCGGACGGACAGCTGAAGCACGCTGTCGCGATCACCACCGGGCTGGTGAGCTTCTTGCTCGGCGCTCCGCCCGCGGCGAGCGGATCGGCCACCGACCGGCCCGCATCGGCGCCCGTGCAGTCGACGCCAGGGCAGAATGCTCCGGCACCGTCCACATCAGCCCAGCAGTCCGCCCCGAACGCCGACGGCTCGACCGCGAACGGCGGCTCGACACCGAACGGCGCGGCGCAGAGCGCGCCGAACGGAACGACTCCCGGCACATCCAACGGCTCGACGCAAAGCGCTCCCGGCGCCGCGACGCCGCAGGCGCAGACCCTCGAGGGAACGTCGCCCGGCGGCAGGTCCGCTCCCGGCACTCAGCCGGTGCCAGGCACCCAGACGAGCCCTGGCACCCAGGCGAGTCCGGGTAACCAGGTGTCGCCGAACAACCCGGCGACGCCGGGAAACTACGCGTTGCCCGGTACCCAGTCGACGCCCGGTACCCAGTCGACGCCGAATTCCCAGTCCGACACGGATTCCGGCGCTCTCGGCAGCCTGGCGACCACCGTGCTGGAGCTGCTCATGCCGCTGGCACAGACACTCGGTATGGACAACACCGCGATCACCACGGAGCTGATCAACCTGGCCTACGCCCTGGCGGGCAAACTGTTCGGCCCCGCGCGCTAGCCCTCGCCCCACCGGACGCCGCCCGATCCGTCGGGCGGCGTCCGGCCGTTTTCGCGCCGTCGCGCGCCGCACTAGGGTGGTCCGGGTGGCTGACCGGATTCCTGTGCTGATCGTCGCCGGCTTTCTCGGTTCGGGAAAGACCACCATGCTCAACCACTTGCTGCGGAACAATCGCGGCACCCGAATCGGGGTGGTCGTCAACGACTTCGGCGCCATCAACATCGATTCGATGCTGGTCGCCGGGCAGGTCGACGCGATGGTCTCGCTCGGCAACGGCTGCGTCTGCTGCGCGGTCGACGTCACCGAGCTCGACGAGCTGTTCACCCGGCTGGCGCAGCCGCGGGCGAACATCGACGTCATCGTGGTCGAGGCCAGCGGGCTGGCCGAGCCGCGCAACCTCATCCGGATGGTGGTAGGCAGCGACAATCCGCGCATCCGCTACGGCGGTCTGGTCGAGGTGGTCGACGCCGAACAGTTCCCGGAAACCAGCGAACGGCATCCGGAGCTGCTCACCCACCTGCGGCTGGCCGATCTGGTGGTGGTCAACAAGGCCGACCGTGTCGGCGCGGCCGAGCTGGACGCGTTGCGCGGCGAGATCGCCGAACTGGTCGGCACGGTGCCGGTGTACGCGACCACCAGGGGACGCATCGATCCCGGCCTGCTGTTCGACGAGCCGCTGCGCGAGATCTCGCGCGTCGCCGAACAGTTGAGCTTCGACGAATTGCTCGCCGATCACGACCACGACGGCGATCATGAGCACCGCCACCTGCACGACGACTACACCAGTGTCTCTTTCACCAGCGAACGGGAATTGGATCCTCGCAGGCTGATCGGCTTCCTCGAGGATCCGCCGCCGGGCCTGTTCCGCGCCAAGGGCTTCGCGGCGTTCGGCGTCGCGGCCGAGCGCAGGAAGTTCGTGCTGCACATGGTCGGCAGGCACATCGTCTTCGAGCCGGGCGCGTGGCGTCGCGGCGAACCGCGCACCAGCAGGCTGGTGCTGATCGGGGCGGGCATGCCCGCCGACGCCGCGCTGTCGCGCCTGCGCGAGACCGTGCACACCGCCGACGATTTCCTCGACGAACAGGCGCTGCTCGGGGTGTGGCGCTACACCCCGCACTGACCTCGCCACAGGTGGCGCGTTTTGCCGGAAGGTGGCGCGTTCGGCGCTTTCGCGGCGACCGCGTTGTCGGCAAGACTGACCGCACGCCCGCCGTGTCGGGGTCGGCGCCATGCGCCGCGCACGGCGTCGGTCCATGACCGTGATCGACCGTATCTTTGTGCGACCGAGGGGAGAATTTCGGTGTCCGAGACGTGCGAGAGCGCCACCGCTTATGTAATCGCCGCGCTGGAGGCCAAGGGAACCGCCACCCGCGACGACTTCGACGTACCGGCGATCGTCGCCGCCACCAGAGGCATCACCGAGAGCTGGGATTTCCAGGCGATCGAGGACGCCACCTTCTGGCGTATCGCGGCCAGCTTCCTGCGCGTGTGAGGCGTCAGTCGAACAGCTCGCATCGGTGTGCGTGCTCGGCGACGCTCCACCGGCGCGCCGCGCGGCGCATCGAACCGGCGTCGGAATAGCCGAGCAGTTGCGCCTGCCGCGCCTTGCTCAGCGAACCCGCCGCGCTCGCCTGCCGCAACCGGGCGTCGCGCGCCCGGTCGAGTTCCTTGCGCCACGTCGTCCCGGCCTCCATGAGCCTGCGCTGCAAGGTGCGCGGGCTGATGGCCAGCCGCCGGGCGACGCGGTTCAGCGAGGCGTCGCCCGCGTCGAGCGCGACGGCCAGCGCCTCGGCCACCCGCTGCGGCCAGGCCGAGGGCAGCGGCGGTGGCGGTGGCAGGGCGTCGGCCAGGGGGCGCAGGATCTTCGCCAGCACCGGGTCGGCGGTCGTCAGCGGCAGATCCATATCGGAGGAGCGGAAGGTCATCGAGTCGACCGCAGCGTCGAATTCGATGGCGGCCGTACCGAATACCTCGACGTAGGCGCGATGATCGGCGGGCGCCTGCTGGCGCAGCGCGACCCGGACCGGCGCGAGCGGTTCGCGCACCACCCGGCGGGCCCGGCTCAGCACCGCACCCAGACCCCACAGCTGGGTCAGGTCGCGTCCCACGCCCTCGCCGTCGATGATGTCGAGATAGAGGGTGGTTTCGTGCTCGTTCTCGGCACGCAGGTCGAACCGGTGGTTGGTGGAGACCGCGGAGACGTACGGTCCGCAGGTCGCGAGCCCGGCGCCGAGGGTGGGCGCGGTGGAGAACAGGTAGTCGTAGAGTCCGAGGCTCGTGAGCTCGTAGCGCCTGGCCACCTGCAACGCCACCGCGGGATCGCCGAGCGCGTGCGCGCCGAGTTCCCACAGCCGGGAGAAGGTGTGGCTCGGCAGGTGCATGTCGTCGCCCGCCATCGTCCATTCCGGTAGCCCGGTCTCCCGGATCAGCTTCTCCCGATCGGCTCCCGCAGCGGTGAGCTGCGAGATGACGAAACGATGCAACAACACCTGATCGGTGCCCACACGTCCTCCTGCCGCAGATCCGGATGAACAACTCTGGGCGAGAACGCTAACGGCGACCTGTTCGAACCGTCATCGGATTCACATCACGAGATGATTACCCGCAGGCGTTGACCCACTCCGACATGCCGTCGGCGAACAACTGCCGCTTCCAGATCGGCACCTCGTGCTTGATCCGATCCACCAATTCCGCGCAGGCAGTGAAGGCTTCGGCCCGGTGCGGGGCGGCCACCGCGACCACGATGGCGAGATCGCCGACGGTCAGCGGGCCGACCCGGTGCACCGCGGCCACCGGAAGACCGGTTGACGCGGCCGCCGCGGCGCAGCAATTCCGCAGAAAACGCTCGGCTTCCGGATGCGCCGAGTACTCCAGCGCCGAAACGGCCTGGCCGCCATCGTGATTGCGGACCTTGCCGGTGAACACCACGACCGCACCGTATTCCGGGCCGGTGACCGCGGCCTCCACCTCGGCGGGGTCGAGCGGTTGTTCGCTGATGCGGGCCACCCGCACCGCGGTCTCAGACGTGGTCATGATCGCCGCCTCCGGCTACTTGTGCGAGCAGATGATCGAGGAGCGGTTCGAGCACCGCGATACCGTCCTTCACGCCGCCCGGCGAACCGGGCAGATTCACGACGACCGACCGCCCCGCCAGCCCCGCGACGCCGCGGCTGAGCGCGGCCAACGGGAACTTCGCGGTGCCGCGCTGGCGGATCGCCTCGGCAACGCCGGGCAGTTCGCGGTCGAGCACGGCCAGCGTCGCCTCGGGGGTGCCGTCGGTGGGAGACGCGCCGGTGCCGCCGGTGCTGATCACCAGTGACGGCTCGAAACGCAGCGCGTCGGCCAGTCCGACGCCGATCTCGGCATCGGCGTAGACGAGCGGTCCGCGCACCGCAAAGCCCAGTCCGGTCAGCCAGTCCGCGAGCACGGGACCTGTGGTGTCCTCCCTGATGCCCGCCGCCGCACGGGTCGAGGCGACCAGCACGACCGCGGATCGATCAGCCCCGAGGTTGTTGCTCTCGGGTTGCTCCACGGGGCGAACGGCGTTCTCTCGCTTCGGCTCCGGCGTGCCGGGCCGCTCCCAGTGACCACGCTTGCCGCCCTCCTTGGTCAGCAACCGGACGCCGTCGAGCATGGCAGCGGGGTCGACCGCCTTGACCATGTCGTGCAAGGTGAGCCCGGCGACAGCGACGGCGGTCAGCGCCTCCATCTCCACGCCGGTCGGCCCCTTGGTCTTCGCGGTCGCCTCGATGGTGATGTCGGTGTCGGTGAAACCGAACTCGACCTTCACCGAGGACAGCGCCAGCTGATGGCACAGCGGAATGAGTTCGGAGGTCTTCTTGGCGCCCGCGATCCCCGCGATCCGCGCGGTGGACAGCACATCGGCCTTCGGCAGGTCGTCGGCCCTGACCAGCGCGACGACCTCCGCGGTGGTCCGCAACGCGCCCGCCGCCACGGCGACACGGGTGGTGTCGGCCTTCGCGCTCACATCGACCATGCGGGCGCGACCTTCCCGGTCGACATGGGACAACTCACTCATGCCCGAGCCTCGCTGGCGCTCGGCTCCGGCATGCGCGAGGCGCACTGACACATGATTCGCTCGCTCCGCTCCCTCATATCACCCAGCCTGGCACAGCGCCGAGGCGCGGCGCGCACCTGCTCACAGTTCGCGCACCCGCACCGGCGCGCCCGCCGCCAGCTCGGTCGTCTCGGCGGGAATGTCGATCAGCACGTCGGCCCAGGCCATGCCTGCGATCAGGTGGGAGCCTGCGCCGACGGCGGGTTCGACGCCGTCCTCGGTGAGTCGTCCGCGCAGGAATTGCCGCCGACCGGCGGGGGAGCGCACCGCCGCGCGCAGCGGCACCTCGCTGGTACGCACCGGCGGCAGGCCGGACAGATGCCGCAGCATCGGCCTGGCGAACACCTCGAACGACACCATGGTGCTCACCGGATTGCCGGGGAAGCTGAGTACCGGGACGCCGTCCAGCACCGTCAGGCCCTGCGGGCCGCCAGGCTGCACCGCGACCGAACCGAACAGCCCGCCCTGCGCGGCGAGCACGTCCTTGACCACCTCGAAGTCGCCCTTGGACACGCCGCCCGAGGTGAACACCAGATCGGCGGACCGCGTTGCGGCGCAGAGCAAGCGGCGGAAGACCGCGGGATCGTCGGTACTGTGCTCGACCGAGACGACCGTCGCCCCGTTGGCCGCGAGCGCCGCGGCGAGCGCGATGCCGTTGGAGTCGTAGATCTGCCCGGGACGCAGCGGTTTGCCCGCGGGGACCAGTTCGTCGCCGGTGGTGACCACCGCGGCGCGCACCGGCTGGAAGACCGGCACCGTCGGCACCCCGACCGCCGCGAGCGCGGCGATGTGCCGCGGCGTCAGCGCGACGCCCGCGGGCACGAGCAGCGCGCCCGCGCGCACGTCGGTGCCCGGTTCGCGGACGAACTCGCCTGCGCCACGGCCGCGTTCGATGGTGACGACGCCGCCGTCGCTCTGCGTGTCCTCCACTGGGACGACGCAGTCCGCGCCCGGCGGGATCGGCGCGCCGGTCATCACCTTCAGCACGGCTCCGGCGGGCAACGGGGCCCGTCCCGGCTGACCAGCGGCGACGACACCGGCCAGCGGCAGCGTCACCGGGGCGACCGCCACGTCGTCGGCGCGCACCGCGTAGCCGTCCATCGCCGAATTGCGGAACACCGGCAGGTCGATCGGCGAGGGGATGTCGGCGGCCAGCTTGCGGCCGAGCGCGGCGGGCACCGAAACGGATTCGACCGGACGCGCCGCGAGAGGGCGCAGCAGCTGTTCGATGCTGTCGCGATACTCGTCGACGGACCGGGCCGAGACGCTGGCTGGCCGAGAACTCATAGCGCAGAGCTTAGTGCGGGTTTTCCATCTCACGCCCTGACATGCGCGTTCGTGAGATCCGCCGAACCGGGCGCTGCCCGTGGTTCCGCGTGCGCGACCGGTCATACTGGAAGGGTGACGTTGGTCGAGATGGGAATGCCCGCCGTGCGATCAGGGCGCCCCTCGCTCGACGGACGCCCCGACACGCCTTGGTTGGTCGACCGTTTCGGACGGGTGGCCCGCGATCTGCGGGTCTCGATCACCGAGAAGTGCTCGCTGCGCTGCACGTACTGCATGCCGGAGGAGGGGCTGCCGCCGATTCCGAAGGACGAGCTGCTGACCGTCGCGGAGATCGTGCGATTGGTGGTGCTCGCCGTCGAACAGCTCGGCGTACGCGAGGTGCGGTTCACCGGCGGCGAGCCGCTGCTGCGCCGGGATCTGGAGCAGATCCTCGCGGGCTGCCACGAGCGGCTGCCCGATATCCCGCTGGCCATGACCACCAACGGCGTTGGCCTCGAGCACCGCGCTCGCGGGCTCGCGGCGGCCGGATTGAGCCGGGTGAACGTCTCGCTGGACACCGTCGACCGCGACGGCTTCGCGAAGCTGACCCGCCGCGACCGCCTGGACTCGGTGCTGGCCGGCATCCGCGCCGCTCGCACCGCCGGTCTGGCTCCGCTCAAGGTGAACGCCGTGCTCATGCGCGAAACCCTTTCCGGCGCAGCCGATCTGCTCGAGTGGTGCCTGGCAGAGGAGTGCGAGCTGCGGTTCATCGAGGAGATGCCGCTCGACGCCGACCACGAGTGGGCGCGCGCCAACATGGTGACCGCCGCCGAACTGCTCGACGTGCTCGGCGCCCGGTTCGCCCTCACCGAGGCCGGCCGCGCCGACCCGTCCGCGCCCGCCGAGAAGTGGCTGGTCGACGGCGGCCCGGCCACCGTCGGCATCATCGCCACGGTGACGCGCAAGTTCTGCGACACCTGCGACCGCACCCGGTTGACCGCCGACGGCATGCTGCGCTCCTGCCTGTTCAGCGACCAGGAATTCGATCTGCGCGAGGCCATGCGGTCCGGCGCCGGCGACGCCGAACTGGCCACCATCTGGCGCGGCGCGATGTGGAACAAATGGGCGGGACACGGCATCGATGCCGAGGATTTCGTCCCGCCGGAACGCACGATGGGAGCCATCGGTGGTTGAGGTCCGTTATTTCGCCGCCATCGCCGATGCCGTCGGCAAGGATTCCGAGCGGATCGACCTGCCCGCCGGCGCCACGGTCGCCGATCTACGCACCAGCCTGGCCGCCGCATACGGCCCCGATCTGGACAAGATGCTGAGGGTCTGCGCCTACCTCATCGGCGACGAACTGACCCGCGACCCGTCCTCCGCGCTCAGTGCCCGCGTCGACGTGCTCCCGCCGTTCGCGGGCGGATAACGGGCAGCGTCCGGTTACAGCCGAGCCGTGGTGCAGAGCAAGGCGAGCGATGAGATCAACCACAACGACGGCGGCCGCGGCGTGTACTTCCAGGACCCGTCCGGTCACTTTCTGGAGAGCATCACCCGGCCGTACGGGCCGGGCGCGGGCTGACGCGCGACGCCAGCAGGTCGGCACCGTCACCGCGGAGCGCAGACAACATTCTCTGCCGGTTCCCGAGCACCGAAACCAAATCGACGGCGCGGCCCTCGACGACCGGCCCCTGCGTACCGTGCGCCCAGTCGGCATCAGTGGCCCTCAACCGCAGCCCCCGGCTGTTGCGGAACGCGGGAACGAACGGATTCGGCACCGTCACTTGGGTGTTGAGCACCGCCACCACCGCATCGAGCGGGATCGTCGGCTCACGGTCGATTGCGAAGAGGATGTCGAGCTCGTGGGTGATGTGATCGCCCAGCAGTAGCCGCGGCGGGAAGACACGTCCCAACCCGCGCGGATGGTGAACCAGTCGTTCGAACTCGTCGAGCAACTCGCCGGGGTTGTGGGTCCGCGCCAGTGAGCAGGCCATCGCGGCGTTCGCGCGGTCGAATGAGCCTCTGTGGCGCAGGATCTCGGCCGCAACGACCCCGGGACCTGTGCGATACCCGATCACCAGGTGCGCGAGCACTTCGTGATTGCTCCACGCATCGCACAGGCTGGGTTGCGCCCACTCGTCGCCGCTGAACCCGGCGGCGAGCACGCGGAAGCGTTCGTCGTTGTTGCGCAACAGTTCACGCACGGACATCGAGATACTCCTTCAAGAAGGCAGTCTGATCGGCGAGGACCCGGCCGACGAGCGGTGGGTGGTAGATGTCGAAATGGTCGGAGTCGTAGTGGCGGGCGACACCGCGCGGTGCCCGCTGTGCGACAAGGGCGGCGTAGCGCGGGTCCATGAGGTTCTCTCGATCGCACACGCACACCAGCAGCGGTGCGTTGACATTGCGGGCCTGCCGGATCGCCGACGTCGTCACCATGGCCAGTGCGTCCGAGGCGGCGATGCGGTTGTCGAACCGGACCCCAGGCGGCACTGTCGAGTTCCACCCCGCCTCGGCGCCTGCCACCGTGATCATCGCGAAGCCTCCCGGCGGCCCGGTGATCGGCACGTAGCGGCGTCCCCGCCGCGTCGCGCGGCGAACGAGGTCCGCAGCGATCGCCGGTGCGAGTCGTAGCGACGCCAGCACGCCGAGCCGGCGGGCGGCTCCTGGCCCGTGCACGATCGGACACTGCACGACGGCGACCGCCACATCGTCGCGCACCGCTGCAACCCTGATCACGTTCATGCCGCCGAGGCTGGTGCCCCACAGGCCGACCCGCCCGCGGTCGATGTCTGGGTGGCCTGCGAGACGGGCCATGGCCGCGTCGACGTCGCGGCACTGTTCGCGGGTCGAAATATGTTGCCGCGGTTGCCCATCGGAATCACCGGTGTTGCGGTAGTCGAAGGCCAGCGTGGCGATGCCCGCCGCGGCGAAATGCTGTTCGTACTGCGCCAGCATCATGTCGTGGGTCGCACCGAGACCGTGCACCAACACCACGGCAGGGTGTGGCCCCTCGCCGGCGGGCAGCGTCAACCACGCCGCACATCGGATTCCGCGGGAATGGAAGTCGACGCGTTCGGTCGGAATGGTCGCAGGCACTGAGAGCCTCCTTCATAAGTACGATGTACGTATGGGCTAGGCTGCTTCACATACGGTGTACTTGTCAAGGGGTCACAAGAATGCGCGCACGGTTCACCATCGAGGAGATCGCCGCCGCGGCACTCGGCATCGTCGACGAGGCCGGGGCGGGCGCGCTGAGCATGCGCGCGCTGGCGGCCGCACTGGGCACGGGGCCGATGACCGTGTACAACTACGTCCCCGACAAGGAGGGGCTCGAGGAACTCGTCGTCGCCGCCGTCGTCGCCGAGGTTCAGGTGCCTGAGCCGACGACGAACTGGATCGACGACGTGTACGCGGTGGCCGACGCGATGTGGCGGGGTATCCGGGCGCATCCCGCCGCGATCCCGCTGGTCCTGACGCGCCGGACATCGTCGGCGACCGGCTTCGCCGCAGCCGACGCACTCATCGCGGCGCTCGCCCGTGGCGGGCTGAAGGACTCGGACCGCCTCGCCGCATTCCACGCGGTGCTGGCATTCGTGGTGGGCGCGGCGCAGGCTGAACTGGCGGGTCCGCTGACGCGGGGCCGCGACGCCGGCGACGCCGCCGCCCGCATCGGTTCGGTTGCCGGGGCGGACTATCCGAATGTCGAAGCACTGGCGCACGTCGCTACGCGCACATCGGTCGAGGAGGACTTCGACCAAGGGTTGCGCATGCTGCTCGACGGGATCGCCGCCCGCGGGGCGAAGCGGCGCCGCTAGCGTCGCGCGAACGGCGTACTCCGCTTCGGCCGGAGATTTTCTCCGCCGCGATGTAGAGAACCCGGCGCGCGGTTCGTCGTCCGAGTAGTAAGGGGTATCGGACCCCTCGAGACGAGGAAGGATCACGCGATGTACTACCTGGCGACATTGGTGGGACGCGAAGGCGGCGTGCTGCCCGGTACAGCGGAGTTCGACGCCGAGGTGGCGAAGTACGCGGCGTTCGACGAGCGCGCGGGCGACGCGGTGGCGGGCGGCGCGGCGCTGTACCCGTCCGCGTCCGCGATGCACATCCGCCGCGGGGGCGGACGGACGTTGATCACCGACGGGCCGTTCGCCGAGCAGGCGGAGGTCGTCGGCGGCTTCTATGTGTTCGAGGCCGCCGACTTGGATGCGGTGATCGAGCTGGCGCGGCAGCTGCCTGCCGCGCAGGACGGGCAGGTCGAGGTGCGGCCGATGGTCATGTGGTCGCCGCACGAGATGCCGCGCGCGGACTGGTGGCTGGCGCTGCTGTGGGAAGCGCCGGACGCGGTGATCGCGCCGGGCTCGCCCGAATGGGATGCGGGGGTGGCCGAGCACGAACGGTTCGGCGCGAAGTACGCGGCGGCGATCCGTGGCGGCGGTGCGTTGCAACCGCCGTCCTCGGCGACCACGGTGCGGGTCCGCGACGGTGAACTGCTGCTGACCGACGGTCCGTTCCCGGAATTCGCCGAGGTGATCGACGGCCTGTATCTGTTCGCGGCGGCGAGCCGGGCGGAGGCGGCCGAGGTCGCGGCCGCGATCCCCCTCGGCGAGCGCGGGCACACCGAGGTGCGTCGGATCGTCGAACTGGGCGACTGACGGTGACCACGGGCCCGGCCACGGGAATCGACATCGTCTATCGCGCCGAGTTCGGCCGGGCTCTCGCCACCGTCGCCAGGATGGTCGGTGACATCGCGCTCGCCGAGGACGCGGTGCAGGAGGCGTTCGCCGACGCGCTGCGCACCTGGCCCGAGCGCGGCACACCCGTGAATCCGGGCGCCTGGATCACCACCGCGGCCCGGCATCGAGCGCTGGACCGGCTGCGGCGCGAGTCGGCGCGAGCCGGCAAGGAACAGGACGCCGTCGCGGCGCAGGCGCCGATCGAGGAGGCCGAGGTGTCACCGGTGCCGGACGACCAGCTGCGGATGATCTTCACCTGCTGCCATCCCGCGCTGTCGCGGCAGTCGCAGGTCGCGTTGACGCTGCGGCTGGTGTGCGGTCTGCGCACCGCGGAGATCGCAAGGGCCTTCTTGCAGCCGGAACACACTGTGGCGCAACGCCTCTCCCGCGCGAAGGCGAAGATCAGACAGGCCGGTATCCCACTGCGCGTGCCGCGGGCGCACCTGCTGCCGGAGCGCATGCCCCCTGTGCTCGCGTGCGTGTATCTGGTGTTCACCGAGGGCTACTTCGCGACCTCGGGTCCGTCGGCCGTGCGAGACGAGTTGTGCGACGAAGCGATTCGGCTCGGACGGTTGTTGTGCGGGCTGCTGCCGGGCGAGCCGGAGGCGCTGGCGCTGCTGGCGCTGATGTTGTTGCAGGACAGCAGGCGCGGGCAAAGGCGCAGCGCGGACGGCGATTTGGTTCCATTGGAGGACCAGGACCGGTCCGCATGGGATCACGGGGCGATCAGGGCCGGCTTGACTTGCCTCGTCTCAGCGGCGGCCGACGGCGGCGGCGGATCGTACCTCGCGCAGGCGCGCATCGCGGCGGCGCACGCCACGGCTCCGGGCTGGGCGGATACCGACTGGAGCGCCATCGTCGAAAGCTACGACGAGCTGCTGCGGTATTCCGCCTCGCCCGCCGTCCGGGTGAATCGAGCGGTGGCCGTTGGCTTTTCCCGCGGATTCGACGCCGGACTCGCCGCACTCGACGAGGTGGCCGACGATCCGCGCCTGGCCGGGACCCACCTGGTCCCGGCCACGCGGGCCGATCTGTTGCGCCGAGCGGGACGGCGACGCGAGGCCGCGGACAGCTACCGTGCTGCCTGGGACGTCGCAGGGAACGAGCAGGTGCGGCGATTCCTTGCGCGCCGTCTCGCCGAAGTCGAGGCGGCCGAGTAGATCCCGGTCTTCGTGACCTGAGCCGAAAGCCCTCAGCGCCACCAGGTGTCGAGCGGAGTCACCGGCACCGTGCGCTTGTGCCTGGTGCTGCGGAAGATCCGCTCCACCCGCTCGGCCACCTCGGGCGTGACGTCCATGCCCTCGAGGTAGTCGTCGATCTCGCTGTAGCGCAGGCCGAGCGCCTCCTCGTCGGGGAGCGCCGGCCGGTCGTCCTCGAGATCGGCGGTGGGGACCTTGGACCAGATGCTGGCAGGCGCGCCGAGTTCCTGGAGCAGCGCCGCGCCCTGTCGCTTGGTGAGACCGGTCAGCGGGGTCAGGTCGACGCCGCCGTCGCCGTACTTGGTGAAGAAACCGGTGACCGCCTCGGCGGCGTGGTCCGTGCCGACCACGAGCAAGTTCTCCTCACCGGCGATGGCGTACTGGATCACCATGCGCTCGCGGGCCTTGATGTTGCCGCGCACGAAATCGCGCAGCTTGCTCACCTTCAGCGCGGACGCGGTCTCGGCCGCCACCGCGTTGGCGCCGGGACGGACATTGACCACCACGGCGCGGTGCGGCGCGATGAAGGTCATCGCGATCCTGGCGTCGACCTCGTCGGACTGCACGCCGTAGGGCAGCCGGACCGCGACGAAGGTGGCGTCGAAGCCGTCGGCTCGCAGTTCCTCGGCGGCCAGCTGGCACAACCGCCCGGTCAGTGCGCTGTCCTGGCCGCCGCTGATGCCGAGCGTGAAACCCTTTGCCGTCGTTGCGCGCAGATAGTCCTTGAGGAAATCGATCCGGCGACGCACCTCGACCTTCGGTTCGATCGTCGGCTGGACGCCCAATTCGGTGATGATCTGTTCGCGCAGACTAGCCATGGCACCTCACTCTACTGGCGCGTCCGCCGAGACAACCCGGCGAACGAACGCTTCCCAGTTGTCCCCGACCCGCCGCGCACTGTATTCGAGGACCGTGAACTGGTACATCAGCAGGGGTGCGTAGAGCGTGGCGAGCAGACTGTCCGCGAGCAGCGGTATCTCGCCTGCCGCGTCCGCCTGCCGCAGCAGCATCGAGACGTGCGCCTTGAGCAGGTTGTACGGCGCTCCGGTGTAGCGATCGCCCGCCTCGCTGATCTCCGCGGCGCGGTGCAGTTCGCCCTCGACCTCGATGTCGGAGATCCGGGCGCGCCCGAACGCGATGAGCCGGTCCACCGGGGGCGCGCCCGGCCCGAGCGGCGGCGGCCCGAACATGAAGGCCGCCTGGTACTTCTGCTCGGAATGGTCGAGCAGCGCCCGCATCAGTCCCGCGCGGCTGCCGAAGCGGCGGAACACGGTGCCTTTGCCGACGCCGGCCCGCTTGGCCAGCTCGTCCATCGTGAGGCCGTCGACACCGTGGTCGCGGACCAGGTCCTGCGCGGCGTCCAGCAGCAAACGCCGGTTGCGTGCCGCGTCGGCGCGTTCGGTGGGCTCGGCGGTCCCCGGCAATGGCGTGCCGATACGCAGCAGCGGTCGCTCGCGCGTCGGTTCGCCGGGGGACGGTGTGGGGTAGTTCACAGCCCTCTCACGGTCTCGTGGGAAGTAATCGGACCGCAGTCCGGTTAGTGTCTGTTGAAAGTTCGGACACCACATTCAGTACACCAGGAGTTGCCATGGCCCAGACTCGCATCCTCGCTCTCGTCGGGAGCCTGCGCGCCGCCTCGATCAACCGGCAGCTGGCCGAGGCCGCCGTGCAGACCGCGCCGGACGGTGTCGAGGTGACGATCTACGAGGGTCTCGCCGACATTCCGTTCTACAACGAGGACATCGACGTTCCCGGTGCCGTACCCGCCGCCGCGCAGCGCTTGCGCGACGCGGTCGCCGAAGCCGACGCCGTCCTCCTGGTGACCCCGGAGTACAACGGCACGCTGTCGGCGGTGCTGAAGAACGCCATCGACTGGGTCTCGCGGCCGTACGGCGTCGGCGCCATGAAGGACAAGGCTGTCGCGATCGTGAGCGCGTCCATCAGCTCGAACGCGGCGCGGTGGGCGCACGGCGACGCGGTCAAGGCGGTCGGCGTCGCGGGCGGCAGGGTCGTCGAGGCTGCGCACGCCCACTTCGGCGTGATCGGTGAGCGTTTCGGCGCCGCGCACCCGCGCGAGGACGCCGAGGCGCTCACCCAGCTCGGCGCCACCGTGCACGAACTGGCCGAGGCCGCGCGTGGGCAGCTGGTGTCCGCCTGACTGTTCTCCGATGCCGGTGCTCCGCAGTGGCCGCCCCCGCCCTCTTCTGGGACGGGGGCGGTCTCGTGTTTCCGGTGTGTCGCGATGTCGCACAAGAGATGGACGAGACAGCCGTGGCCGGTGTGACATCGGCTGAGGCGAAAGTTTGCTAGAAGGGCGCTACGGTACGGAATTGTGATCTGCACCACGGACGTGTCGGGTTGCGAATCGAGCGTCCTGGTACTTCTCCCGGTGGAATTACATCTGTGCGACTCGCAACATGTCGTGTTGTTTCAATCTGTCGGCCACTAGGTGTAGTGTCTTCGGTGCTGGAAGGCGGTGCGAGACCCACCGCGAAAAGCTGTCGCTCGCAGCGGCGCTAGCAGGGGTTTCGAGACCGGATCCAGGAGTTTGCGCAGCGTACGTCGGATCACGTACCGCATACGGATCACCGGCTGTGGACCAGGCTCGCGGTGCGAGCTCGGACCCGGAGGCGGAAGCCGCGTAACCAGGCCGCGAACACCGCGCATCAGGCACAGGAGAGAGGGACTCTATGAGCGTCACCGTGTACACCAAGCCCGCTTGCGTCCAGTGCAATGCCACCTACAAGGCCCTCGACAAGGCCGGGGTGGACTACGAGGTCATCGACATCTCCGAGAGCGACGAGGCGCGTGACTACGTCATGGCCCTCGGTTACCTGCAGGCTCCGGTCGTCGTCGCGGGCGAGGACCACTGGTCCGGCTTCCGTCCCGACCGCATCAAGGCCCTCGCGGTCGCGGCGGCCTGATCGGCGCCACACTTCCTGTTCGTCCGATAGGAGAGGAGAAGCGATGTCCACGGGGACGGCGCTGGTCTACTTCTCCAGCGCTTCGGAGAACACGCATCGTTTCGTCGAGAAGCTGGGACTCCCGGCGACTCGCATACCACTGCACACCGCCGATTCGCTGCGCGTCGACGAACCCTACGTGCTGATCGTCCCGACCTACGGGGGCGGTCGGCACGTTCTGGGGGGTAACAGGTCCGACAAGGACTTCGTGCCGCGGCAGGTCGCCAAGTTCCTCAACGATCCGCACAACCGCGCGTTGCTGCGCGGCGTCATCGCGGCGGGAAACACGAACTTCGGCGATACCTATTGCTTTGCGGGAGAGGTGATCTCGCGCAAGTGCGGGGTGCCGTACCTGTATCGCTTCGAACTCATGGGAACCGCTGAGGACGTCGACCGCGTCCGAGAGGGATTGGGATTGTTTTGGCAACAGCAACGACAGCGCCTGCCGGAAAGACAGCTCGCTTAGAACAGCCCCCGGTGCGCGGCGCCGACGCCGCGGGCGAGGTACTCGACTACCACGCCCTCAACGCGATGCTGAACCTGTACGGACCGGACGGCGAGATCCAGTTCGACAAGGACCGCGAGGCCGCCCACCAGTACTTCCTGCAGCACGTCAACCAGAACACCGTCTTCTTCCACAACCTGGACGAGAAGCTGGACTACCTGGTCGACGAGAACTACTACGAGGCCGAGGTTCTCGACCAGTACAGCAGGGCGTTCATCAAGAGCCTGTTCAAGCAGGCCTACGCGCACAAGTTCCGGTTCCCGACGTTCCTGGGCGCGTTCAAGTACTACACCTCGTACACGCTCAAGACCTTCGACGGCAAGCGCTACCTGGAGCGCTTCGAGGACCGCGTGTGCATGGTCGCGCTCACCCTGGCCGCCGGTGACGAGGTCCTGGCCCGCAAGCTGGTCGACGAGATCATCGACGGACGTTTCCAGCCCGCCACCCCGACCTTCCTCAACTCGGGCAAGAAGCAGCGCGGCGAGCCGGTGTCCTGCTTCCTGCTGCGCATCGAGGACAACATGGAGTCCATCGGGCGCTCCATCAACTCGGCGCTGCAGCTGTCCAAGCGCGGCGGTGGTGTCGCCCTGCTGCTCAGCAACATTCGCGAGCACGGCGCGCCGATCAAGAAGATCGAGAACCAGAGCTCGGGCGTCATCCCGATCATGAAGCTGCTGGAGGACTCGTTCTCCTACGCCAACCAGCTCGGCGCGCGGCAGGGCGCCGGCGCGGTGTACCTGCACGCGCACCACCCGGACATCTACCGCTTCCTGGACACCAAGCGGGAGAACGCGGACGAGAAGATCCGCATCAAGACGCTGTCGCTGGGTGTGGTGATCCCCGACATCACCTTCGAACTGGCGAAGAAGAACGAGGACATGTACCTCTTCTCGCCGTACGACGTGGAGCGGATCTACGGCAAGCCGTTCGCCGACATCGACGTCACCGAGAAGTACTACGAGATGGTCGATGACAAGCGCATCCGCAAGTCGAAGATCAAGGCGCGCGAGTTCTTCCAGACCATCGCGGAGCTGCAGTTCGAATCGGGCTACCCGTACATCATGTTCGAGGACACGGTGAACCGGGCCAACCCGATCGCGGGCAAGATCACCCACTCCAACCTGTGCTCGGAGATCCTGCAGGTCTCCACCCCGTCGGAGTTCAACGACGACCTGTCCTACGCGAAGATCGGCAAGGACATCTCCTGCAACCTGGGTTCGCTGAACATCGCCAAGACGATGGACTCGCCGAACTTCGCGCAGACCATCGAGGTGGCGATCCGCGCGCTGACCGCCGTGTCGGACCAGACCCACATCTACTCGGTGCCGTCGATCGAACAGGGCAACAACCAGTCCCACGCGATCGGCCTCGGGCAGATGAACCTGCACGGGTACCTGGCCCGTGAGCGGATCCGCTACGGATCCGAAGAGGGCATCGACTTCACCAACATCTACTTCTACACCGTGGTCTACCACGCGATCCGTGCGTCGAACCTGATCGCCGAGGAGCGCGGCAGCTACTTCGGCGGGTTCCCCGAATCGAAGTACGCCAGCGGCGAGTACTTCGACAAGTACACCGACCAGGCGTGGGAGCCGAAGACCGATCGGGTGCGCCGGTTGTTCGACGACGCGGGCGTGCACATCCCGACCCAGGAGGACTGGCGCGAGCTGAAGGCCTCGGTCATGGAGCACGGCATCTACAACCAGAACCTGCAGGCCGTCCCGCCGACCGGGTCGATCTCCTACATCAACCACTCCACCAGCTCCATCCACCCGGTGGCGTCGAAGATCGAGATCCGCAAGGAAGGCAAGATCGGGCGCGTCTACTACCCGGCGCCCTACATGGACAACGACAACCTCGAGTACTACGAGGACGCCTACGAGATCGGCTACGAGAAGATCATCGACACCTACGCCGCGGCCACCCAGCACGTGGACCAAGGCCTGTCGCTGACCCTCTTCTTCAAGGACACGGCCACCACCCGTGATCTGAACAAGGCGCAGATCTACGCTTGGCGCAAGGGCATCAAGACGCTGTACTACATCCGGCTGCGCCAGATGGCGTTGGAAGGCACCGAAGTCGAAGGCTGCGTCAGCTGCATGCTGTAACTTTTGGCAGCGCCTGCGGCGCTGCGTGTTCGCGGCCTTCATGTCTCGCGGCCGAGCGATCGAGACTCGCGCCTTCGGCGCATGCGCTTCGATCGCTCGGCCGCGAGACGGCCGCGAACGTCGCTCGTCGGGCTCGCTCCGTGGTGGTCGGGTGGGAGCGGCTCCTGTGGTCGCCCCCGTTCAACGCGCCGCGCACCGAATAGGTGCGCCCGGGTCAGCCCAAGAACCGATCGCGGCATGCAACGCCAAATCGATCAAGAAGGCCACCGCCGCGCGCACCGCATCCTTCTCGCCCTCGTGGCGACCGGTCCCCACCAGCGGGGACTCGTCCTTCGTCGGCTCCTCCGGCCGCGCATACCGCAGCGTGCCATCCGAATGCCGTTCGAATGGGCCACGGTGCCGTCTACCCGCAGCCCCTCCATCGTCTCGTCCATGCCCGGCAACGTATTCCCCCAACCCCGCCCGAAACCTTGCCGAATCCTTACGGACCAACGAATTAACTTGCCCTCCAGCGATTCTCAGATATCGATGTCGAACCTTCAGGGTTCTGCGTGTACGACCGAGTTCAGTCGGTCTGTTTGGGATGGCCGGAGCGGGCGAGCACCACCCAGACGACTCGTCGTTCCGGGTCCGGGCAGTACCAGATCCGGCCGGCCGCGGTCACCTCGTACTGCCACTGTTCCAACTCCCGACCGGCGATCACGCGTGTGCCGAAGGTGTCGCGAAGTCGATGTTGGCGGGCCGGGTTCTCCGGCGCCAGTGGACGTTCGGTGAGGACGATCTACGCCTCCCAGGTATTGGATCGCGCCGTGCGGCACAGATCTTCCCACCCTTTGGCCGCCTCCGACGTGGCGAATCGCGCCTCCCGCATCCCGGGTCGCGCGGGCGGCGCGACTCGGTCACCCCTTTTCGGCGCCATTCACTCTCCCACCGGTTCGGACACCGGGCCGAAATCGTCGTCCAGTGGTCCGGAAAGTTCGCGGGCGAGCGTGGGGTCGGCGTAAATTGCCGCGGTGCTGCGCCATTCGTGCACCGTTCGCTCCAGCACCGACCACTCTCCGAGTTCGGCCGAAGCCTGGAAGGCGCGCGCGAAATCAGCGACGAAGCGGGCCTGTGCGTCCTCGGGAAGCACATCCACCCAAGGAAATTCGTCGATAAGGGCGCGGGCGGCGACATCGTGGGGGAGGTGGACCAGCACGTTGCGCAGGGCGCGTGCGGCGGTGATCGACCCCTCCGACTCCGACTGTGCGCGATCCTCGCGGATCAGCAGCAGCGGAGCCCCGTCGCGGCGGCGGACGCGAACGGCTCCCTGATCGGCGAGTTGCGCCACCTGCTTGGGGTCGCGTTGTAGCTCGCTCCACTGCACCTCGGTAACCATGGAACTATTCTGAATTTTTTCAGAAGTCTGTGCAAGTAGTGCGGCTATCTGGGGAGGAGGCCGAGGGTGGCGAGTTCGCCGGTGAGGTCGGTGGGGGAGGAGGTGACGGTGCGGGCGCCTGCGGCGAGGGCTTGGTCGCTGGTGTCGCAGCAGGCGGTGTGGGCGCTGGTGAAGACGAGGATGGGGGTGGTGAGGCCGCGGGCGCGGACGGTTTCGGTGAGGCGCAGGCCCGCGTCGGGGACGGCGGTTCCGTTTTCGGTGCGGTTCATGTCGGTGAGGATCGCGCCGTAGCGGCGGGTGGACAGCAGGTCGGTGGCGGCCGCGGTGGTGAGGGCCGTGTCGACGCGAATTCCGTTGCGTTCCAACCGGTCGATGAGAAACGCGTTGTTGGAGGGGTGGTCGTCCACCCACAGGATCGCGCTTGCGGCAGGGGATTCCGGAAGAGAGCGCGGCGGCGGGGCCGCGCCGAAGGCCGGGCCGAGGTCCGGGGAGCTGCCGACGTCCGCCGCGGTGCCGGATCGGGTGTCGTCCCCGGCGCCGGACGGGCGGCCGACCTGACCCGTGGCGGGGCCGAGCGCACGGTCGGCGGTGAGCTGATCGACCTGTTCGCGCAGTCTGCGGACCTGGACCTGCAGATCCTCGATCATGTTCTCCTGCTGCTCGCTGACCTGCTTCATGTCCAGCTCTTGCCCGCCGATGCGCAACGTGAACTGCCTGCGCGCCGCCGAACTGATCACCCGCGCCAACGGGCCGCGAAACATACACAGCGCGGCCGCCGCGAGCAACGGCCACAGCAGCGCCGCGACAGCATCGATCGTCTCGTTCACAGCTCCCCCTTGTGACGTGTCCCCAACGAGCACAACGCTTTTCGCCGGAAACCCAGCCCGACTATAGGGTGCCCCCACATCTCCCACAACCCGGACAACGGCGCATACCACTGTCCACGGCGCGGAAATTCGGCCTACGATTCGAAGAGGGGCCGATTTGTGGGAGGTGCGCATGTCGCAGACATCGATCGATGTGGATGATGCCGCCCTGGCGGTGGTCGGTGTGCTGCTCGGCACGACGAACACCGAGGAAACGGTGAACGCGGCACTGCACGAGGTGATCGCGCAACGCAAGCGACTGGCGATGCTGGAGCGGATGATGGTCCGTTCCCGCGAGAAGGTCGACCAGGCGCCTGACCCGTGGCGCAAGGCCGCCTGCTGGTAACCGAAAACGTGGGAAAGCCCAGCACTGGAATGAAATTCGGTAGCCGGGTCGCTCGGTTGAGGTCATGCTTGGTGCGATGAACAACGAACGACAGTATCGACTCGGTGTGGACTTCGGCCGGGTCATCCAGGGCGCCGCGCTGCCCTCCGGCGACGCCGACACCGTCTTCCTCGGCGGCGGCGACGCGGACGCCATGCGAACTCCGCCGAGCCCCAACGCTTTCGAGGTGCTCGCGCGCTTGGTCGCGCTGTTCGAGCGGCGCGCCTGGATCATCTCCAAATGCGGTCCGCGCGTGGAAGAGCGCACCCAGCGCTGGCTCGACCACCACGACTTCTACGAGCGGACCGGAATTCCGCGCGGCAACCTCCGCTTCTGCCGGGAACGCGCCGACAAGGCGATTCACTGCGCCGAGCTCGGCATCACGCACATGATCGACGACCGTCTGGACGTGCACCGGGCGCTGCGCGGTCTGGTACCGCATCTGTACCTCTTCGGCGTGCAAACCGGGCCGATCCCGGAGTGGGTCGAACACGTGCCGACCTGGGCGGAAACGGAACCGGCTGTGATGTCCTCGATCACGCCGCGACCCGCGGAACGGTGACGACACGCCGCTCACAGTGAAACCTAGGGTTGAAACATGTATCCTTCACGGGGACGCATTCGCGTCCGAATTCTGTTGACCAGGTAGACGGCGCGCGACCGGTCGGTCGCGGCGGGAACGATCAGGAGGTGGGTTGCCATGCGCAGTGAACCTCCCAGTCGAAGGCCGCGCGGCGCCGCCCCTTCGCATACCTGGTAGGTCTGCGTCGCCCGGGTGGGCGCCTCGCGGTGTGAAACTTCGTGCACTTTTCACCCCACGCTGTGCTGAGGACCTCCCATGTCGCAGACCGATCTGATCGAAGCACGCCCGGCGCCGTCCGAGTCCCTGCCGGACTTCGTCGCCGAATCCCGTGTCGACGCCGCCCTCGACTGGCTCGACAACCACCCGCCGCACTTCATCGCCGACCAGCTGGCCCGAATGGACGCCGTCCAGGCGGGCATGGCGTTCCGGCTGCTGGACAAGGATCTGGCGCTGGCCGTGTTCGAGGAGCTCGAGCCGGTCGACCAGCAGCAGATTCTGCAGGGCCTGCGCGACCAGAGCTTCCGCGAGCTGGTCGAGGGCATGGCCCCGGACGACCGCGCCCGCATGCTGCGCGAAGCGCCCGCCAAGGTCGCCAAGAAGGTGCTGGCCGGGCTCAGCCCGCGCGAGCGCCGGATGACGGCCGCGCTGCTCGGCTACCCCGAGGGCTCCGCGGGCCAGTACATGACGCCCGAGGTGGTCGCGTTGCCGCGCAACCTGACTGTCGCGGCCGCGCTGGCCATGGTGCGCGCCAAGGGCGCGAGTGCGGAGACCGTGTACACGCTGCCCGTCGTCGACGCGGGCCGTCGGCTCACCGGCATCGTCGAGCTGCGCGAACTGGTGCTGGCCGGGCCCGACACCATGGTGTCCGAGCTGGTCGTCACCGAGCCCGCGTTCGCCCGCGCCACCGACTCCGCGGAGAAGGCCGCCCGGCTGATGCGCGAGACCAACGACATCAACCTCCCGGTGGTGGACAGCGAGGACCGTCTCGTCGGTCTGCTCACCATCGACGACGCGGTCGAGGTCATCGAGGCCGCCGACAGCGAGGACGTCGCCCGCCAGGCCGGCTCCGCGCCGTGGGAAGGCCACTACATGGCGGCCGGGGTCTTCCAGCTGGCCCGCTACCGCGCGCTGTGGCTGATGCTGCTGCTCTTCGCGGCCACGCTCACGGTGAGTGTCACCGACTTCTTCGAAGGCACCCTGCAGCAGGCCGCGCACCTCGCGCTGTTCATCCCGCTGCTGATCGGCGCGGGCGGCAACGCGGGCGCGCAAGCGGCCACCGCCTGTGTGCGCGCGCTCGCCGTCGGCGAGGTGCGCGTCTCGGACCTGTTCAAGGTGATCTGGCGCGAATGCCGGGTCGGGTTGGTACTCGGATCCCTTTTGGCCAGTGCGGGATTGGTGATCGGCGCGCTGTTCGTCGGCCCGCGCATCGCGGTGGTGGTCGCGATCACCCTGGTGTTGATCTGCGGGTGGGCGGCGACCATCGGCGGCACCATGCCGCTGCTCGCCAAGAAGCTGCGCATCGATCCTGCGGTGGTGTCGGCGCCGATGGTGACGACGCTGGTGGACGCCACCGGACTGATCATCTACTTCACGACGGCGAAGCTGGTCCTGGGGATCTGAGGAATTCGGTTCCGCCGCAAGCTTTCCGGGACCGGCTGCGCGCCTGCGCCCGGGAAGTGAGCGGATGCGGGAAACCCCGTCGACGGATCAGGGCAGCATCGGCAGCAGCCTGCGCATGACCTCTTCGACGGCGTCGGGCTTGCCCACCGCCGAGACGACAGGGATCCGGGTCGGCAGCGCCTGGCCGGTCACGGCGGGGCGCAGCGGGGGACCGACCGGTGCCGAATAGACCCGCGTGTCACCGGCCGCAGCGGCGACCTGGTGCACCGGGCGAGGGCCGACCGTGAACGCGGGCTCGCCGGGGCCCGCCGGATCTCCATCGTGGTACTCGTAGTTGATCACGACATAGTTGCCGTGGTAGGTGAACGCGCACTTGTGCAGTTGTTGTTCACCCGCGGGAACGGTGACGCCGAGCCCAGGCGCCACCGCGCACGGGTCGTGTCCAGTGAGGATGCTGCGAGCCGTGACAGGGGACGTGCCATGCGGCGGCTCGATTCGCCACTCCGTCAACGCCGTTCGCACCAGCGAACGGGCCACGGCGCACGGATCGCCGCCGATCGGGCTCTGCACGTCGAGCCAGAACTCGGCGGTGGCGGGGAAGCGCGCTTCGGCGTAGCAGGTGTGATGGCCCTGCTCGCGGACTTGCTCGTTCGTCATGACCTTCCGGTCGTCCAACAGCGAAACGGTGACGTTACCCACCCGTTCGATCGTCGCGTCCCTGTCTTCCCACGGGATGCTCGTCGGCGGCGCCACCACATGCCACACCAGGGTCGTCCCCTTGCCAGGCTCGGCCGAACCGATGATCGCCTTGCAGGTGGACGGCTGCGTGTTGTCCACGGACACCACCGCACCGACCTCGCGCAGCTTCTGATTGGGCAGCAGCGCGCAGGGGTCGATATTGCGTGCCCTGCGCAGCATTTCGAGCCGCTGCGCGTCGGTCTGCGGTGCGGTGGACCAGAATCCGCCCGTGGTGGGGTCCGTGTCGGACGCCGAATTCGACGCCGGTGCGTCCTGGCAGCCCGCGGCGGTCAGTGCGAGCGCGGCCACCAACAGTAGTCGGCGCAGCATCGAATCCCCTCAATCGCATCGAATTGGCTTGGCGCGAAATGATCTGTCTCCGCGAACTATCGCCGCCGAGTGTGCCCGTAGTGCCGCCGTCCCGCAAAGCGGGGATTGCATTGCCCGGGAGCGAGATGCGCGCATTCTCGAGGCAAGGGCGGACCGTGCCTGCCGGAGAATCCCTTGGAGCGCAGTGCTTTTGCGGCCTGCCGCGGTCATGACGCAGGCCCGAGACAGTCGTCGCGTCAGTGGGGTTCTCGGGGCCGGGTGAATACGGTTCCGCGTCATGCGGCGGGGAACAGCCCGGTCGCCCGGCGCAGGACCTCTTCCACTGCGGCCTCGTCCCGGCCGAATACGTTGACGACCGGGAGCTTCGGTCCCAGGAACGACTCGGGTCTGGACGACGGCAGCGGGGGCCCCACTATCGCGTTGTACGAATGGAATTCGTCTGCGCTCGGATCGCCGTATCCGGGATGCCCGTTGACGGTGAAGATCGGTTCCCCCTGGACGATCAGCCGCTCCTTGTCATAGGTGTACCGGACCTCGATGGTTTCGCCGCGATACGGAAAGGAGCACTTCCAGTCGCGCTGGTCCGCTACCGCCGGAGTGACGCCGAGGTCGTTCGCGACCGCGCAGGGATCGCTGCCGAGCAAGACGGTCCGCGGGGTGTCGGGCGAGGTGCCGTGGGCGGGTTCCTTGTCGAGCTGGGCGAGAATGGTCGGCAGTACCGCTTCGGCGACCGGGCACGGTTCGGTGCCGAGCGGGGTCGTGACGAAGATCATCACGGCCGCGGTCGAAGGGAAGTTCGCGCTTGCCGTGCAATTGCGCTCGACCAGCTTGCCCTGGAGGTCGGGGTTGGTGTCGAGATCGCTGACCGTGCCGACAGTGACGGCGCCGATCTTCGCCGTGCGACCGCGCTCCGGTTGCTCGACGCCGTTCGGTGCGATGGACAGCGACCAGCTCAGCGCGGTTCCCTTTCCGGCTTCGTTCGGGCCGATCCGCGCTTCGCACCAGTTGGGCATGCGGACATCCACCGAGCTCACGATTTCGATCTTTGCCAGTTCGGTGCGGGGGACGAGCGCGCACGGGTCGATCGCGCGAATCTTGCGCAGCACTTCCCAGCGCTGCTCGTCGGTCCGCGGGGCGGTGGACCAGTATTCGGTGGAGCCGGCGGGCGCGTGCGGTAGGTCGTCCTGACAGGATGTGACACCCACCAGGACGGCCGCGGCCGCGGCGACAGTCGCGAATCTGCGCAAAATAGTGAACCCCCCTTGTGTGGCGCGCCGAGTGCGCGCGTCTTATGGTGCAGCAGTCTGCCCGCTGGTTGGCGCGCGTCGCAACCGACCGCGATGCGTTGCGCCGGCGATCGGTCGGGTGCCCAGGCGCGGAGGCTGTCGCCCGGCGGGTGGGACCGTTTCTGTCGATCTCTCGCGGTCGATTCAGGCCCCGGCAAACGACCGCCGAGGGTGGACCACGGACCCGAATTTGCTCAGCTCCTCGCGGGGGATCAACGCACACGGGTCAACCGCGCGGACCCGCCGCAACACCTCCCAGCGCTGCTCGTCGGTCTCCGGCAGTGGACCAGTACGCGTCGCCCTTCGGCGTGAGCACTTCCTCCAGACATCCCGCCGACATCGCGGCGACGGCGACGGCAGCCGCGACCAGCGCGAACTCGCGCATCGTGGCGGACCCTTCGGTTCAGCTCGCCGGGAACAGTTCGGCGACGTGCTGCAGGACCTCCCGCAGGACCTCGGGATCGCGGCCCATCAGTCTTGCCACCGGCAACTGGCGGCCCATCGTCGTCTTCGGATCCGCCGTGCCGAACGCGGGGCCGACAATCACTGAGTACCAGTACGTCTCGGTGGTGCTGCGCCGGTCGTAGCCGCGATGGCCGTTCACCTCCAGCACGGGGGTGCCGCCCGTTGCGATCAGTTCGCCTTCGTAGGCGTACTGGAGATCGACATAGGAGCCCTTGTACTGGAACACGCACCCGAACAAATAATGCTTGGACGCGGGCGTCGTCGTCCCTAGGGAATCCAGGACCGCGCACGGATCCGCTCCGGACAGAACGGTTTTCGGCGTATCCGGTGACGTGCCCGCAGCCGGCGCGGTGCGTAGCACGTCGAGAGCGTTCGGCATCACCTTCTTCGCCAGTGCGCACGGCAACTGATCAGCGGGGGTCACCACGTTCACATTGAGCAAGACCGTGGCAGGGAACTGGCCGATGGCCATGCACGTCCGGGTCATCGAACCTTGCTCAGCGGCGCCCGCCTCTCGGTCGACAACCATTGTCGCGTCGCGGATTCGGGTCGGCGGTTCCGTTGTGTCCGATCCTTCGACGGGGTCGCGTGAGATGCCCAGCGACCAGAGCAAGATCGTGCTCTTGCCGAACTCGGCGGAGTCGAGCGTGGCCTCGCAGGTATCGATGGAGCGGGCCTCGACCTTCACCACGGTGCCGATCGCAGCGAGCTCCCCACGAGGGATGATGGCGCAGGGATCGATGCTGCGCACCGCGGCGATGACCGCGAGGTACTCCTCGTCGGAGGCGGGAGCAGTCGACCAGGAGATGACGGGCCCGGCGGGCGTGGTCGGAAGCTCGTCCTGGCAGGCCGCGACACCGAGCACGACTATGACGGCGGCGAAGGCCGTCGCGAACACGCGCAACACGCGTGAATCCCCCCTTTGCGCCGCGCCGAGTGCGCGACTTCTGGTGCAGAAGTCTGCCCGACTGTGCGGTGTGGGCCAAACGGTCCAGGTGGAAGCGGCCGGGTTCCAGGTGAGGTATGCGGAGTCGATGATCTGTTGTATCCCGGCCGCCTCGGCGGGCGCGGCACCGATTCGGTACCGGCAAACCGGCGCCGCGGGGTCGACCACGGGCGCTCGTCGCATCGGCGCCGACCGCTAACTACTGGCGATGGCTAACGGCTGGCGATCGATCGGCTCCGCGGGTGGACCGCTGCGCTCGGCCGCGGGCGGGTGCCGCACAATAGGTGCCGCGCGCGATGCGCTCATGGCGAATGGTCGTCCGTGACGTGCGCCGCAGCGACACAAGGTGTTGTGCTGCATGGAGTTCTGAGCCACTAGGAGTAGTGTTCAGTGGTAGGAACTCCGTGACGGCAGCGTGCTCGGGAAAGGTGTGGAGGCAGGATGAGACTGATCGATCGGGTATCGGCCATCAACTGGAATCGGGTGCCCGACGAGAAGGATGCCGAGGTCTGGGACCGGCTGACCGGCAACTTCTGGCTGCCCGAGAAGGTCCCGGTGTCCAACGACATCCCCTCGTGGAACACGCTGACCGCCGACGAGAAGCAGCTGACCATGCGGGTCTTCACCGGCCTGACCCTGCTGGACACCATCCAGGGCACCGTCGGCGCGGTGAGCCTGATCCCGGACGCGCTGACCTCGCACGAGGAGGCGGTGCTCACCAACATCGCGTTCATGGAGTCGGTGCACGCGAAGAGCTACAGCTCCATCTTCTCCACGCTGTGTTCCACCAAGGAGATCGATGAGGCCTTCCGCTGGTCCGAGGAGAACCGGAACCTGCAGCGCAAGGCAGAGATCGTGCTGGCCTACTACAACGGCGAGGACCCGCTCAAGCGCAAGGTGGCCTCCACCCTGCTGGAGAGCTTCCTGTTCTACTCCGGCTTCTACCTGCCGATGCACTGGTCCTCGCGCGCCAAGCTGACCAACACCGCCGACATGATCCGCCTGATCATCCGCGACGAGGCCGTACACGGCTACTACATCGGCTACAAGTACCAGAAGGGCCTTGAGCTGGTCTCCCAGGCCGAGCGCGATGAGCTGAAGAACTACACCTTCGAGCTGCTCTTCGAGCTCTACGACAACGAGGTCGAGTACACCCAGGACCTCTACGACGAGGTCGGCCTCACCGAGGACGTCAAGAAGTTCCTGCGCTACAACGCCAACAAGGCGCTGATGAACCTCGGCTACGAGGGGCTGTTCCCGAAGGACGAGACCGACGTGAATCCGGCCATCCTGTCGGCCCTCTCACCGAACGCCGACGAGAACCACGACTTCTTCTCGGGCTCGGGTTCGTCGTACGTGATCGGCAAGGCCGTCAACACCGAGGACGAGGACTGGGAGTTCTGACCCGCCACTCCTGATCGGGGCCCCGCCGGACGCGGGGCCTCGATTCGTTTTCCCGAGTTCGCGCGTCTCAGCGGCCCGGCGGCGGACCGCCTTTGCGGCCGGGCGGTGCGCCGAAACTGCCTCCGCTGGAACGGTTCTCGGATTTCGCGGCTGTCTCAGGCGGAGGGATCGGGCACGACCGCAGGATCGGTGCGGCGCGCGCGTGGCTGCTGTCGGACGCCGACAACAGCACGCCGGAAGAGGTCGAGCGCCGATCCCACCAGACGTGGACCCCGACCGTGACCATCGACGGCACGGATCAGGAGGCGCGGGTGGCTGGCTAATCCCATCGAGAAAAGCGGTCCGCCCGGTCACGGCCAGCGTGTCGTGGTGGACGCGAATTCGTGTCGCGGAGTGGGGGATTCGCGCACGATAGGTTGGACGAACGCCCAGCGTGGGCGGTCCGGCGGTGGTAGGGGGCCGAGGAGTCGGACGAGCCGTCAGTCGGTGACGTACCCGTTGAGCGTCTTCTGCAGATCGGTCAGCAGCGCGCGGGCCGCGGTGAGGCCGTCGCCGTGCCAGACGCTGTCTTCGACGGCGAAGACGCGGCGGTCGGTGGCGGCGCCGAGCTCCTTCCACTCGTCGCCGCGCATCACCTTCTCGCCCTGTTCCTTACCCGATTCACCGGCCAGGACGACGTAGACGATGTCGCCTTCGACCTTCGTGTCGAGCTCGCCGGACGCGACGTCGAAGGACACGCCGCGCTGGGCCGTTGGCCGCCGAACGCCCACGTCGGCCAGGACCTGGCCTGCGAAGCTGTTGGCGCCCTGGACCTGAATGGCGTCACCGGTGAAGCGGACGACCGACGCCTGACTCTGGTTGGCGGCGATAGCGGTGCCGATGTCGGCGGCCTCGGTGTGGAAGTTCTCCAGCGCGGTGGTCGCCGCGCCGCGCCGGTCGAGCCCCTCCGCGAAGGCGCCGAACTGGGCCTGCCAGCTGGCAGGAGCGCCGACAAGCACAGTCGGTGCGATGGCTCGCAGCGCGTCGAAAGTGGCCGCGCCCGAAGGCTGTTCGCCGATGATGACGTCGGGACGCAGCTCCGCGATCTTGGCGAGATCGGGCGCGACGGCGGTGCCGATGCTCGGAACCTTCAGCACGCCGGTGCCGAGGAACTCGGGCTGCGGACGCCCGCCGCCATCCACGGTCACCGCACCGACGACACGCTCCCACAGGCCGAGCGCACAGGTTGCGTCGAGCGCGGAGGTGGTCAGCACGACGATGCGCTGCGGATCGGCGGGTACCTCGGAGACCCCGGCGGCGTGGGTGACGCTGCGGGTGCCCGAGGGCTGATCGGGTGCGCTGGGCAGTGCGCAGGCTCGCGTCGTGTCACGCTCCAAGCCGACGACACTTGCGCCCGCGATGTTGGTGGTGGTGCGGATGATCGAACTCGCGTCGTCGGACTGGTTTCCGCAGCCGGCCAGCGCGGCGGCGCAGAGGGCCGCGACGGCGGCCGTGCCGTAACGGGTGGCGACAGTGCGGTTTCGGGTGCGAACGAGGGCGCTCACCGGCATGCCGGAGAGGGTACAGGCGTCGGAAGTCGCCGCCGAGGCGCGGGTGGCGGCCCGCGCCTCGGCGAACGAACCCGCTACCTCAGGCGACGTCGCCGCCGAGATGGAAGACCGCGCCGGTCGGATCGGCGACCGTGGCCATTCGTCCGTACGGGGTGTCCTGCGCGGGCGAGACGACTTTGCCGCCGAGCGCGACCGCCTGGGCGACCGCCTTGTCCACGTCGTCGGCGCCGAAATACACCGTCCAGCCTGCGGGAGCGCCCGGCGGCAGGAAGTCCGAGGCATCCATCACGCCGCCGAGCATCGGGCTGGTCGAGTGGATGGTCGTGTAGCGGAAGTCGGGTGCGCCGGGCATCTCGAAGGTGTCGGACCAGCCGAACACCTCGCGGTAGAACGCCAGGGACGCCTCGTACGCCCGGGTGTGCAGCTCGAACCAGGACGGCGCTCCCGCGTGATTGCGCCACCGGCCGCCCTCGACGATGGCCTCGGTCTCGGCTCCGCCGAACGTGCCGGCCTGCCAGACGCCGATGCCCGCGCCGTCCGGATCGGCGAGCACCGCCATCGTGCCGAGGTCGCCCACGTCCATCGGCTCCACGATCACGGACCCGCCGTGCGCCGTCGCGGCCGCGACGGTGGCACGGGCGTCCCGTGCGGACAGGTAGACGGTCCACCGATCCGGTCCGGTGTCGCCATCGTCCATCCTGCCCATCCCGCCCGCGACGGCCTTGCCGTCCTTGCGAAAGGTGAGGTAGCCGCCGAATTCCGCGCCCGCGCGGTCGACGGTCCAGCCGAACAGGTCGCCGTAGAAGGCGATGCTGCGTTCGGGATCGGCGGTGTAGAGGTCGACCCAGACGGGGTCGCCCGGCTTCGGGGTGGTCATGGACGGTCTCCTCACAGGTGACGAACGATTGTCATAGATAGAGACGGCCGCCACGGGAAGAACTCATCGGCGCACGCCACGGGAGATCCGGAGGTGTACCGCGGATGACCGGTGACCAACGAAATACGACGCAGAGTAGGACCCGTGCTGTCGGCCGTGACGGCACCGTTTACGATCTCAGGAGCGCAAGCGAACTGTCCGCTGTCTCGGGAACGGGATGAAGGCGAGCAGCGGAGCTCGCGGAGCGACCTAAAGGCACCTTCAGGAGGATCAGTGACTGCGGTAGAGCCCAGACCAGTCCCTCAGTTGGAAGCGACTCGACCGTATCCGGCCCGGACCGGACCCAAGGGTTCTTTCCTCTACAAGATGGTCACCACCACGGACCCCAAGGTGCTCGGCACCATGTACCTGGTGACCGCGATCAGCTTCTTCATGGTCGGCGGTCTGATGGCGCTGCTGATGCGTGCCGAGCTGGCGCGCCCCGGCCTGCAGTTCCTCTCCCCGGAACAGTTCAACCAGCTGTTCACCATGCACGGCACGATCATGCTGCTGTTCTACGCGACCGCGATCGTGTTCGGCTTCGCCAACATCATCCTGCCGCTGCAGATCGGAGCCCCTGACGTCGCCTTCCCGCGCCTGAACGCGTTCAGCTACTGGCTGTACCTGTTCGGCGGCACGATGGCGACCGCGGGCTTCATCACCCCGGGCGGCGCGGCGGACTTCGGCTGGACCGCGTACGTCCCGCTGAGCGACATCCTGCACTCGCCCGGCGTCGGCACCGACCTGTGGATCCTCGGCCTCGCCGTCTCGGGTCTCGGCACCATCCTCGGTGGCGTGAACATGCTGACCACCGTGGTCTGCCTGCGCGCGCCCGGCATGACCATGTTCCGGATGCCGATCTTCACCTGGAACATCGCCGTCACCAGCGTCCTGGTCCTGCTCGCCTTCCCGCTGCTCACCGCGGCGCTGTTCGGCCTGGCCTACGACCGCCACCTCGGCGGCCACATCTACGACCCGGCCTCCGGCGGCATCCTGCTCTACCAGCACCTGTTCTGGTTCTTCGGCCACCCCGAGGTGTACATCATCGCGCTGCCGTTCTTCGGCATCGTCTCGGAGATCTTCCCGGTGTTCAGCCGGAAGCCGATCTTCGGTTACACCACCCTGGTGTACGCGACCCTCGGCATCGCCGCGCTCTCCATCGCGGTGTGGGCGCACCACATGTACGCGACCGGCGCGGTGCTGCTGCCGTTCTTCTCGTTCATGACCTTCCTCATCGCGGTGCCGACCGGCGTGAAGTTCTTCAACTGGATCGGCACGATGTGGCGCGGTCAGCTGACCTTCGAGTCGCCGATGCTGTGGTCGATCGGCTTCCTCGTGACCTTCCTCTTCGGTGGTCTGTCGGGTGTCATCCTGGCCAGCCCGCCCATGGACTTCCACGTGTCCGACACCTACTTCGTGGTCGCGCACTTCCACTACGTGCTCTTCGGCACCATCGTGTTCGCCACCTTCGCGGGCATCTACTTCTGGTTCCCGAAGATGACCGGCCGCATGGTGGACGAGCGTCTGGCCAAGTGGCACTTCTGGGCGACCTTCGTCGGCTTCCACACCACGTTCCTGGTGCAGCACTGGCTGGGCAACGAGGGCATGCCCCGTCGCTACGCCGACTACCTGCCCACCGACGGTTTCACCGCGCTGAACACCATCTCGACCATCGGCGCGTTCGTCCTCGGCGCCTCGATGCTGCCGTTCATCTGGAACGTCTTCAAGAGCTACCGCTACGGCGAGGTCGTGACGGTGGACGACCCGTGGGGCTACGGCAACTCCCTCGAGTGGGCGACCACCTGCCCGCCGCCGCGGCACAACTTCTACGAGCTGCCGCGCATCCGGTCCGAGCGCCCCGCGTTCGAGCTGCACTACCCGCACATGGTGGAGCGCATGCGTGCCGAGGCGCACGTGGGCTGGGGCTCCGGCAAGCACGCCACCGCCGTCCACGAGGGCGAGCTGGTAAAGCACTAGCATTACAACGCGACGCGCATGCACCCGTTGACAACTCAGCGGGTGCATGCGCGTTTACCCTGCGTAGTGCGGCGTCGACGGCTCCCCCTATGTGGCCCGGCGTACACCTTGCTGCTTGCCGTCGCTGTGCTTCAGTGGCGATACGGTAGAGCCCAGGAACGCCGCCGATCGAACACAGACTTGGAGCGCACCGCCTTGGCCGACACCACCGTTCTCGTCACTGTCACCGGACCCGACCGGCCCGGTGTGACGTCCGTGCTGCTCGCGGCGATGTCGCGGCACCAGGTGAGCCTGCTGGATGTGGAGCAGGTCGTCATCCGCGGCCGGCTCACCCTCGGTGTCCTGGTCACCTGCCCGAACGATCCCGAAGAGCTCCAGGACGAGCTCGAGGAGGCGATGAACACCGTCGGCATGAACGTCGACGTCGAGGTGGGGGCCGCGATCGGGCGGGCGCCGATGTCCACGCACGCGGTGGTCGTTCTCGGTGCGCCGGTGACCGCGCGGGCGTTCAGCGCGGTGTCGCGTCAGCTAGCGACGCTCGGCGCGAACATCGACACCATCCGCGGCATCGCCGACTACCCGGTCACCGGCATGGAGCTGCTGGTCTCGGCGACCGACACGGGCGCCGACACCGACTCCAGGCTGCGCACCGCGCTGGCCGAGGTGGCGGTCGCCGAAGAGGTCGACGTGGCGGTGGAGCGGGCCGGGCTGGCGCGGCGGGCCAAGCGGCTCATCGTGTTCGACGTCGACTCGACCCTGATCCAGGGCGAGGTCATCGAGATGCTCGCCGCGCACGCGGGCGTCGAGGAGCAGGTCCGCCAGGTCACCGAGGCGGCCATGCGCGGCGAGATCGACTTCGCCGAATCGCTGCGCCAGCGCGTCGCGACCCTGGAGGGGCTGGACGAATCGGTCATCGAGGAGGTGGCCGACCGGATCGAGCTGACCCCTGGCGCGCGCACCACCATTCGCACGCTGCGCCGCATCGGCTTCCGCTGCGGTGTGGTGTCCGGCGGGTTCCGCCAGGTCATCGAGCCGCTCGCGCACGAACTCGAACTCGACTTCGTGCAGGCGAACACGCTGGAGATCAAGGAAGGCAAGCTGACCGGCCGCGTGGTCGGCGACATCGTCGACCGCGCCGCCAAGGCCACCGCGCTGCGCAAGTTCGCCGCTGAGGCCGGGGTGCCGATGGAGCAGACCGTCGCGGTCGGCGACGGCGCCAACGACATCGACATGCTCAATGCCGCCGGGCTCGGCGTCGCCTTCAACGCCAAACCCGCGCTGCGCGAGGTCGCCGACGCGGCGCTGTCGCACCCCTACCTGGACGCGGTGCTGTTCATCCTCGGCGTCACCAGGCACGAGGTGGAGGCAGCCGACGCGCGCGACGGGCTGATGCGCCGGGTGCCGCTGATCCAGTAGTCCGCGCGGCGCAACGTTTTTCGCCCAAGCGGCGTGCCCTCGGCAGCGTTCGTCAGGCGTGTACCCGCCTGCGCTCCGGCCGTGCGCGGGCGATCGACGGACCGTGTCCGACAGCGCCATTAGGCTGGTCGCGGAGTGATCGTTCGGTGATCGGAGGATGCGGTGCGAAAGTCCCTGGTTGTGCTGCTGCTCGGCGTGGCGCTCGCCGCGTGCGGAACCGACGACGGGCACGAGGAGCGCACGCAGGCAACGTCGACCGTGTCCACCCGCGCCGAACCTTCCGGAAACGTCGAGCCTTCGGGAGATGCCATGCACGTGACCGAGGCCGACAGCGGGCAACAGCGCTCGCTGCGCGTCGGCGGGCAATTGATCGTGACACTGCCCTCGAATCCGTCCACCGGATACGGCTGGCGGCTGGCGGCACTGGACCAGAGCGTGCTCCGGCCCGCGGGCGAGCCGGATTACCGGCCGGATGCCGACCGTCCGATCGCGCCGGGCTCCGGCGGCAGCGCGGTGTGGACGTTCGTCGGGAATGCCGCGGGCGTCACCGAGCTTGCATTGGAGTACGCGCGTCCGTGGGAGCACGGCGTCGAGCCCGCGCAGAAGTTCACGTTGAGGGTCGAGGTGAAGTGAATGAGCAGCCCGGACAGCGGCACCGTGGACGAATTGTCCACGGGGGAGGAGGGATTCCGCATCCGGCACGCGGAGCTCGCGCTCGGTTACGGTGGCGCGGGCGATTCCGACGACCCCGAGCAGGTGCAGGCCATGCAGATGGTGCTGTACCTGCCGAAGGCGGATCCGCCGCCGCGCAGCGCATTGCTCGCCGCCGCGGCGGCTTCGGCGGTCGCGCTGTGCCTTGACGAGCGGGTCGGCCCGGACGGGCCGTGGGCGCAACCGTATCTCGCGTGGAAGCGGTCCCGGATTCGCAAGGTGGCGCGGCGTGCCCGCGGCGCCCAGTGGCTGGCGGCGGGCGACGTCGACGGCGTCACCGTGGCGGTCGGCGGTGCGCAGGCGCGTGCCTTCGTGCCGAGCGCGGTCGGTGAGGTGGACCCTCGAATCAAGAAGCTACAGATCGGCGGCACCGATCTCGAGCACGACGAGCCCGGCCCGCCCGACCCGCATCTGCCTGTCCTCTGGGTGAATTCGGCGCTGGGCATGACGCTGGGCAAGAGCGCCGCGCAGGTCGGCCACGCAAGTATGCTGCTCGCGGCCGCATTGAGTCCCGAGGACGCCTACCGGTGGGCGGATCGCGAATTCCATTGCGCGGTACGCGAAGCCGATGTGGCGCAGTGGCGGGCGTGCACCGAGCGGGTGGCGGCGGGCGGCGCGGTGGCGGTGCGCGACGCCGGCTTCACCGAGATTGCTCCGGGTTCGCTGACGGTGATCGCCGTGCCGCCCGAGTCCTGGTGAACGGCGGCGGGGAGAGGCTGGAACCCGCGGCCGGTCGGCACACTGCACCGCGGCCGGGTGTGGGCGATGGGTATTTGGGTATCTGTGACGGAACGGGGCCTCGGCCTCGCCGTCTCCGGAGGATGTCATGACGACGCTGCTGTTGATTCTCGCCGGATGGGTGCTCCTTTCACTGCCGCTGGCGCTGATCGTCGCCAGGATGTTCCGCCCGCTCGGTGGGCCGCCGTCGGCTCGGCCGCGTGCCGCACGGGCCAGGCGGCGAACTGTCGTCGCGCGTTTGGCCCGTTCGGTGCGACCGATGTGGGTCGGTCGGGCAAACCGGGCGCAGGTGGGCCAAGATGGAGCGCGTGCCGCAACCGGATCCCGATCTGCTCATTGACTTCACCGACGTGACCGTCCGACGCTCGGGGCACACCCTCGTCGGTCCGGTCACCTGGCAGGTCGAGCTCGACGAACGCTGGGTCGTGCTCGGCCCGAACGGCGCGGGCAAGACCTCCCTGCTTCGCATGGCCGCCGCTGAAATGCACCCGACCTCCGGAATCGCCCACCTGCTCGGCGAGGTGATCGGCAAGGTCGACATCAACGAGCTACGGCCGCGCATCGGCCTCTCGTCGGCGGCGCTGGCCAATCGCGTGCCGCTGGACGAGAAGGTCAGCGATCTCGTGGTGTCCGCGGGATACGCCGTGCTCGGCCGCTGGCGCGAACGCTACGACGACGTCGACACCGACCGCGCCATCGACATGCTGGAAAGCCTGGGCGCCGAACACCTTTCCGACCGCACCTACGGCACCCTGTCCGAGGGGGAGCGCAAGCGGGTGTTGATCGCCCGCGCTCTGATGACCGATCCGGAGCTGCTGCTGCTCGACGAACCGGCGGCAGGCCTCGACCTCGGCGGTCGCGAGGAGCTGGTCGAGCGCCTCGGCGATCTGGCGGCCGACCCAGACGCACCGGCGATGGTGCTGGTGACCCACCACGTGGAGGAGATCCCGCCCGGTTTCACCCACGGCCTGCTGCTCAACGAGGGCGAGGTGGTCGCCCAGGGCCTGCTGACCGATGTGCTCACCTCGGAGAATCTCAGCGACGCCTTCCGCCAGGCCATCGCGCTGGACCGCGTCGACGGCCGCTACTTCGCCCGGCGCGCGCGGAAAGCGGGGCAGCACCGGTCCAGGTAGCGAGACGCCGGGGACTTCGTCCGGCTGCGCCGGTTATGGTGCAGGTGTGAGTGAGACAACGACGTCCCCCGGCGATCGGCCGCAGGATCCCCCGCCCGTCAAGGACGCGTCCACGGTGATGCTGGTGCGCGACGGGGCGAACGGTCCCGAGGTGTTCCTGCAACGACGGGTCGGGGCGATGGCCTTCGCCGCAGGCATGACGGTGTTCCCCGGCGGCGGCGTCGATCCCGCCGACAGCACCATCGAGATCGACTGGACGGGCGCCGATCCCGCCTGGTGGGCCGAGCGTTTCGCGACCACCGAACCGCGCGCCAAGGCGCTGGTGTGCGCGGCGGTGCGGGAGACGTTCGAGGAATGCGGTGTGCTGTTGGCGGGTCCGACGGCCGACACCGTCGTCGGCGACACCACCCCGTACCGCGACGCCCGCGGCAGGCTGGAGCGCCGCGAACTGTCCCTGGCCGCCTTCCTGGCCGAGGAGAAGCTGGTGCTGCGCGCCGATCTGTTGCGGCCTTGGGCGAATTGGATCACCCCGGTGGTCGAACCGCGCCGCTACGACACCCACTTCTTCGTCGCGGTCCTGCCGGAGGGTCAGCTGGCCGACGGCGCGACGACCGAGGCCGCCGAAGTGCAGTGGAGCACCCCGGCCGCGGCCCTCGACCGCTGGCGCGCCGGCACCGACATCCTGCTTCCGCCGACCTGGTCCCAGCTCGACGCCCTCAGCGGCTTCGCTTCGACGGCGGAGATCTTCGCGGCCGAACCGGTGATCGACCCGATCATGCCGGAGCTCGCCGAGGAGAACGGCGCCAAGGCGCTGAGCTTTCCCGGCAACGACCGCTACTTCGCCGATCTCCCGGAAACCGCCAAGCTCAGGGGTTCCGCCCGCGGGTAAGAGCTCCCCGCACACTTCCACGCGCCTCGCGGGGGCTGCACGCGCCGCGTGCACAAGATCTGCGAGGGCGTCGGGTCTGTTGCGGCATCGGTGATGCGGGACGCTGCGGGGGCGCGAGGTAGCGTGCGTGGCATGGCCGAATTCGTGACCCTGGAGCTGCCGGAAGGGGATGGTGCGCGGGGCGTCGCCGTCCTGCGGATCGCTCGTCCGCCGATGAACCTGCTCAACGTTCAGGTGGTGCGAGAAGTGGCCGAGGCCGCGCAGGCGGTCGCGGCGCATGCCGGCGTCGCCGCCCTGGTGGTCTACGGGGACGAGCGGGTGTTCTCGGCGGGCGACGATGTGGCCGAGCTGGCCGCGCTGGACGCCGACCAGGCCGCGGCCATGGCCGCCGACGTGCAAGCCGCGCTGGGCTGCCTGGCCAGGGTTCCGCAGCCGACCGTCGCCGCGATCAGCGGGTACTGCCTCGGGGCCGGGCTGGAGCTGGCGCTCGGCGCCGATCGCCGCGTCATCGGCGACAACGTCAAGCTCGGGCTGCCGCAGATCCACGCGGGACTGATCCCGCTCGCGGGCATCCGGCGGCTGTCGCTGCTGATCGGCCCCGGCTCGGCCAAGGATCTCGTGTACACCGGACGTTTCGTGGAGCCCGACGAGGCGAAGGCGCTCGGTCTGGTCGACGAGGTCGTCGCGCCGGACGACGTCTTCGCCGCCGCGCTGCGCTGGGCCGAACGCTTCACCGACGGGCCGGGACGCGCGCTGGCCGCGGCCAAGGCGGTGTTCGAGGCGGGCCCGCACGGTCTGGATCGCGCGCGCGGCGAATGGGCCGGGTTGTTCGGTACCGAGGATCGCCGGATCGGGACGGAATCCTTCGTCGCCGACGGGCCCGGATCCGCGGCTTTCGTCGGACGCTGAATTCGTCCGGACGGGCGTTGCGGGCGGCCGCCCGCACACAGACCGTTCGGTCTGCGCGGGGTGTGCCAGGAGATTGCCCTGATCGGAACAGGTTCTCCTCTGACCATCCGTCCAGCGGGTCGCGGAATGCCCGGGCCGACAGCGGGCTTCATCTGGGGATTTATGTAGGCTAGGCGACCATGACGGTACGTCCCGACGACCCCGCGCCGAACCCGCACGCCACCGAGGCCGAGGTCGAAGCAGCGCTCAAGGATACGAAGCTCGCCCAGGTGCTCTACCACGACTGGGAGGCCGAGACCTACGACGACAAATGGTCCATCTCCTATGACGAGCGCTGTATCGACTACGCCCGCGGCCGCTTCGACGCCGCGGTCGGCCCCGCGCCGCTGCCCTACGAGAAGGCGCTCGAGCTCGGTTGCGGTACCGGCTTCTTCCTGCTGAACCTGATGCAGGGCGGCGTCGCCAAGTCCGGTTCGGTCACCGACCTCTCGCCGGGCATGGTGAAGGTGGCGCTGCGCAACGCGGAGAACCTGGGTCTGGATGTGGACGGCCGAGTCGCCGACGCCGAGACCATCCCCTACGACGACGACACCTTCGATCTCGTCGTCGGTCACGCGGTGCTGCACCACATCCCGGATGTGGAGCTGGCGCTCAAGGAGTGCCTGCGCGTGCTCAAGCCGGGCGGTCGCTTCGTCTTCGCCGGCGAGCCGACCACCGCCGGTAACTTCTACGCCCGTTGGCTCGGCCGCATCACTTGGAAGGCCACCACCACCGTCACGAAGCTGCCCGCCCTGGCGGGCTGGCGGCGCCCGCAGGAGGAGCTCGACGAGTCCTCGCGCGCCGCGGCGCTGGAGGCGGTCGTCGACCTGCACACCTTCGATCCGCGCGATCTCGAAGCGATGGCCACGTCCGCAGGCGCCGTCGAGGTCAAGGCGAGCACCGAGGAATTCGCCGCCGCGCTGTGGGGCTGGCCGGTGCGCACCTTCGAGGCGGCCGTGCCCGCCGAGAAGCTCACCATGGGCTACCGGATGGCGATGTACCGGGCGTGGCTCGGACTGAGCTGGGTGGACGAGAACATCATGCGTCGCGTGGTGCCGCGCCAGTTCTTCTACAACGCCATGATCACCGGCGTGAAGCCGGGCGCGTCCGCCAAGTAGGTGGGCTACCGCTTCGGTCGCGCGGACATCGCGTTCCTCGCCTGCGCGGCAGGACGCGCCGCGCTGGCCGAGGTGGAGCGGCTGGAGCTGACGTCCGCGACGCACCTGCGCGATATCGAGCGGGTGCGTCGCGATCACGGTGAGCACGCCGCCGCGCTCGTGGAAACCGTGCGGCTGCGGCGCAAAGCCGCCGCCAAACTGCACGGCGCAGGGGACTGGCTCTTCACCGACGACGCGCTCCAGCAGGCGACGCCGACGCCGGTCGCCCGCCATCGGGCGGCCCGGCTGGCCGGCCGGGCCGTGCACGACGTCACCTGCTCCATCGGCGCCGAACTCGTCGAACTGGCCGAGGTGTGCCCCGCCGTCGTCGGCAGTGACCTCGACGAGGTGCGGTTGGCGATGGCCGCGCACAATCTCGGCTCCCGCTGGGCGCCGCTGTCCGGCGGCGATCCGGCCGGGCCGCGAAATGTGCTGCTGGCCAAGGCCGATGCCGTCGTGCCGAGCAGCACCGGCACGGTGATCGTCGCCGATCCGGCCCGTCGCGCGGACGGCCGCCGCACCCACGACCCGGCCGAACTGCAACCTCCGCTGCCCGATCTGCTCGACGCGTACGCGGGCCGCGACATCGCCGTGAAGTGCGCGCCCGGATTGGATTTCGACCGCCTGGACTGGCACGGCGAGATCGAGGTCGTCTCGCTCGACGGCGCGGTGCGCGAGGCCTGCCTGTGGTCGGCGGGCCTGACCGAAGCCGGTGTCGCCCGGCGCGCGACGGTGCTGAGTTCGCGCCGCGATCCCGAGGTGCTCACCGACGCCGAGCCGGACGAACTGCCCGAGCGCTCGCCGGGCGAGTGGATCATCGATCCCGACGGCGCGATCGTGCGAGCCGGGCTGGTCCGGCACTACGCCGCGAGACACGGTCTGTGGCAACTGGATCCGCACATCGCCTACCTCACCGGCGATGCGGTGCCCGCGGGCGTGCGTGGCTTCCGTATCGCGGACCGGCTCGAGCTGCGCGAGAAGACACTGCGCCAGGAGCTGGCGCGCCGCGAGTGCGGAGCGCTGGAGATTCTGGTGCGCGGCGTGGACGTCGACCCGGACGCGCTGCGCAAACGACTGAAGCTCAAAGGCAGCGCGCCCTACACCCTGGTGATCACCCGCATCGGCCGCACCGCGACGGTGTTCCTGTGTACCGCGCGCGCCGCGTCGTGAGCGCCCGCGCAGTTCAGGCCTAGGACTCCAGCTTCTTCACGATCCGCTGCACCGTCAGCCAGGTGCGAGTGGTGATGTCCTTGCCGTAGGTCCTGTCCAGCCAGGCCATGAAGTCGGGCGTCTTCGGCGTGCTGTTGTCGATGACGGTGAGGAAGGCGCGTGCATCGGCGTCGTACCCGATGATCCGGGTCAACTCGTCGCCGGTGTCCGGATGCTCGACGTTCGGGCTCTGATCCTTGAAGAAGGTCACCGTGAGATACGAGCCGCGCTCGTGGGTGAGACCCTCGAACGGATCGCGATCCAGCAGCTCGCGCAGTTCCTCGTAGCTGCGCACGATGGTGCCGCCGGGAATCCCGAGTTCCCGGTTCAGCGCCTGCTGGATCCGGTCCTCCAGCGCGGCCGCATCGGTGTCGGCGCAGCGGAATACCACGTTGCCGCTGGACAGGATGGTCGCGACCTTCTCGAATCCGAGCCCTTCGAACACCGCGCGCAGCTTCTCGTTGCGCATGTTCGGGTTGGTCGGCATGATCCCGCGCAAGAGCGCCGCGTACCTGTTCATGCCGACGACCGTACTCGAGCGCACCGACGGCTTCCGTCGAACGCCACGGCGAACTACGCCTCCTGGGTGACGCCGTTCTTCTTGCGTTCGATGTCCTCCAGCGCGGCGATGTACTTCGCCCGCTCCTCGGCGCCCGCCTCCCAGGTCGCCTTGCGGTTCTTGACCACCTTCGCGGGCGCGCCGACGGCGATGCTGTAGTCCGGGATCTCGCCCTTGACCACCGCGTGCGCGCCGAGCACGCAGCCGCGGCCGACGCGGGTGTCGCGCAGCACGGTCACCTTGGCGGCGATCCACGTGTCGGGGCCGATCCGGACCGGGCTCTTCACGATGCCCTGATCCTTGATGGGCATCGTGATGTCGTCCATCTTGTGGTCGAAGTCGCAGATGTAGCACCAGTCGGCGACCAGGGTGGATTCGCCGATCTCGATGTCGAGGTAGGTGTTGACGACGTTGTCCTTGCCGAACACCACCTTGTCGCCGATCCGCAGCGAGCCTTCGTGGCAGCGGATGGCGTTGCCGTCGCCGATGTGCACCCAGCGCCCGATCTCCATCCGGCTCAGCTCGGGGGTCGCGTGGATCTCGATCCGGCGGCCGAGGAACACCATGCCGCGCAGCACGATGTGCGGGTTGGCCATCTTGAACTTGAACAACCGGTAGTAGCGGACCAGATACCAGGGCGTGTAGGCGCGGTTGGCGAGCACCCAGCGCAGCGACGCCATCGTCAGAAATCGCGCCTGCTGCGGATCCCGGCGGCGCGAACCCCGCCACCGTGAGCGCAACGGTGCGCCCCACATGCTCGTCACGAACCGTTCTCCCGTCGTGTTCCCCGGGCGGCGACCCGAGGGTCCGTCATTGGCTACACAGCGTACTTTCGTGCCGCATCACCCTGGGCTCTACCCTCACGTTCGCCGGACGAGACGTTCCCCGGCGTTCACGGAGAGGCAACCTCGTCACGCAAGCCGACCACCGTCTCGCGCGAGTCTTACGAGCGCCGTTCGCGGTCCGTCCGGCGCCCGAGCGGCCGCTGCGCATGCGAGCCGCCGCCGGCGCGGCCGCTCGAGCGCGAGATACCAGGGGGCCGCGAACACACCGTCCGCAGGCGCGGCGGATCCAGCACCGGCTAGTCTTGCGAGCGGCCATCGACCAGAGGGG
This sequence comes from Nocardia sp. NPDC050793, assembly GCF_040654065.1. Lineage (NCBI taxonomy): Bacteria > Bacillati > Actinomycetota > Actinomycetes > Mycobacteriales > Nocardiaceae > Nocardia > Nocardia sp. NPDC050793. Next base: position 936,838 of record NZ_JBFAHG010000001.1, on the reverse strand, counting down.
AGAACAGCAGGTGCGAACCGGTAGCGTGCGGGCTGTCGCGACACAGCCGCGATCCCGGGTGCGTGCGGTGGCCGCGCTGGCCGCTCTGAGCACGCTGGCTCTGACCGCCTGCGGCACCGACGTCGACGATATCGCCGTCGGCCCCGGCAAGGGGTGGCCCGCCGCGCATCACGACGGTCGCAACAGCGGCGTCAGCCCCGTGAGCGGCGCGCGCTCGCTGACGTTGAGCTGGTCCAGACCCGCGGCGGGGCCCATCGAGCGGCCGGTCACCATCGGCGCCGAGGGACAGCTGTTCCTGACCACCCGCACCGCGAACGGGTGCGCCATCCTGTCGTTCCAGATGCCGACCGGTCGCAAGCGATTCTGTGATGTGCTCGGCCCCAACGCGATCTCGTCGCCGACGGCCGTCGACGGCGTCAGCAACGTATACGTCGGCGACGACGGCGCGGTGAACTCCATCAACTACCTCGGTCAGCCGCGCTGGCGCACACCCGTTGCCGGGGTTCCGGTTTCGGTGCAGTTCACCGGTGACAGCAGGCTGCTCACCATCACCCAGTCCGGTCAGGTGGACGTGCTGGACCGGCAGACGGGCCAGCGGACGGTGCCGACCGTTCAATTGCTCGGCGAGCCCGACTTCATCGAGAACCCCGACCTGACCCGCCCTGCCTCGGGCCATGGACTCGACGACTGTGGCACCGGCGGCCCGCAGTGCCCGATCGCGAACATCTCGGCGATCGACGGATCCACCGGCCGGTTCTACGTCACCGTGTGGCAGCCCGGTGCGCCCAGCGCCGCGCTGATCGCCTTGCGCTACGCCGACAACAAGATTCAGCAGGAGTGGCGCGCGGAGATACTGACCGGGGGCAGCGCAACCGGTCCCGCCCTGTCCGCCGACGGCGGCACCGTCTACGTCGGCGACAACAGCAAGCGGCTGATCGCCGTCGACGCCGCCGACGGTCGCACCAAGTGGGTGCGACCGCTGGGATTCGTTCCCAGCGGCGGGATCTCGGTCTCCGGCGACGGCCTGATCATCCCGGCGGGCGACGAGGGTTACCTGCTCGCCCTGCGCGACACCGGTGAAGGCGCCGAGATCGCCTGGGAGCGCAAGGATCTCGCGCTGCGCGGCGCGCCGGTGCAGACCGCGGGCGACACCGGCTACACCGCCGCCGCGATCGGCGACGGCCTGAACCTGATCACCTTCGACACCGGCACCGGCGCCACCATCGATTCCGACGTCCTGCCCGGCGCGAAGGGCACCACCACCGGCACCTCGGTCGGGCCCGAGGGCGAGGTGGTGGTTGCCACGCGTATCGGCGAGGTCTTCGTCTTCCAGCCGGAGTAAGGCGCGTACCGCCGCCTTCGTTCCGGCCACGCGCGGTCTTCGGACGGACTGCGCCGGTCAGAGCGGGTTGTTCGGATCCCGTTCCGGCAGTGGGCGTTCCACGATGACCGGCCTGCCGAGCGGATTGCGCACGCGGCGTTTGGCCGCCGAGTACACCTGCGCGGTCTCGGCGGCGACGACGTCCCAGGCGAAGTCGGCGGTCAGTCGTTCCCGCGCGGCGTACGCGCGGTCCTGCGTGGCGACGGGGTCGTCCAGCGTGGCGCGCACCGCCTCGACCAGGCCGTCCACGTCGGCGGGTTCGAAGGACGCGCCCGTGACGCCGTCGATGACCGCTTCGCCGAGTCCGCCCGCCGTCGAGGTGATCAGCGGGGTGCCCGCGGCGGCCGCCTCCAACGCCACGATACCGAACGGCTCGTAGCGGCTCGGCAGCACGATGGCGTCGGCTCCGTGCAGCCAGCCGAGCAGTTCCTGATGACCGAGCTGGCCCGCGAAGGTGACTGCGCGCGCGACGCGGTGCACCCTGGCCCGTTCCCGCAGCCATTCGAACTGGGTGCCGACGCCCGCGACGGTCAGCGTGGTGCCCGGGTGGGCGCGGCGGATGCGGGGCAGCGCGGCGATGGCGTCCTGCACGCCCTTCTCGTACTCGAGCCTGCCGACGTAGAGCAGCCGGGGCGGGCCGGAGCGGGGGGAGCGCGGCCGGAAGGTCCACGCTCCCACGTCGATGCCGTTGCGGATGACCGTCATCGGGATGCGCTCGGGACCGTAGAGGCGCTGCACTTCGTCCTGCATCGAGGTCGAGCAGGTGATCAGCGCGTCGGACTCGTTGGCGAGCCACCACTCGACGGAGTGCACCTGCTTGTTGACTTTGCCCGCGACCCAGCCGCTGTGGCGGCCCGCCTCGGTGGCGTGGATGGTCGAGACGAGCGGCACGTCGAAGTACTCCGCCAGGGCGACGCCGGGGTGGGCCACCAGCCAGTCGTGCGCGTGCACGACGTCGGGCGTCCAGCCGTCACCGATGCCGGGCTTGCCGAGCGCGACGCCCGCGCGCACCATGGCGTGCCCCATGGCCAGGGTCCACGCCAGCATGTCCTCGCCGAAGTCGAAGCACGGCGGATCCTCGGCGACCGCGACCACCAGCACGCCGTCCTCGATGAAGGAGTGCGTGGGATGCGTCGACGAGTCGGTGCCGGAGGGGCGGCGGGACAGAACGACCACCTCGTGGCCCGCCGCGGCGAGCTCGGTGGCCAGGTGATGTACGTGGCGACCCAGCCCACCGACCACAACCGGTGGGTACTCCCACGACACCATCAAGATTTTCATGCAAGTCCTTCTCAGGCAGGGCCTTGTCGGTCAGGGCCTTCTGCGGCTTGGCCTTCGGGGGCCGGGCCCAGGTTCCCGGTGGGGTCGGTACTGGGGAGCCGTCGCGCATCCAATCCGGGAAAGAATCCGTCGGCCGCGTACCATCCTGCCGCCAACTGCCGCGCTTTGGCGACTTGACCCGCGCCGACCGCCGCCGCGATTTCCCTGACGGCATGCGCGTGCTGGTGCGCCCGCTCCCGCGCGTAGCCGGCCGCGGAGTCCTTGCTGACCATGAACGCCCAGTCGCTGGACACCGTCAGGATCGCTTCGCGCAGCAACTGATCCGCGACGGGATCGCGCAGCGCGAACGAGTTTCCGGCGCGCATCTTGTCCAGGGTGTCCAGCGCCAGCCGCACCACCTCGTCGTTGAGTTCGACGAGATCGCGCACCTGGTCACCGGCCCACACCCGCCAGTCCTTGCCGGAGCCCCAGGACGAATCGGTCAGCTGCACGGGCGCACCGACGTATCCGCGTTCCCGCGCGTCGGCCAGGGTGCCGACGGTGACGCCCGCCTCCGGCAGCGCGCGCAGCACCTGGGCCAGCCACTGCGGGCCCTCGTGCCACCAGTGCCCGAACAGTTCGGTGTCGAAGGCGGCCACCACGAGAGCAGGGCGGCCGATGCGTTCGGATTCGGCGACCAGCCGCTCGCGCACCGTCCGCACGAAGTCGTCGACGTCGCGCACCACCGCCGCGGCCGCCAGCTCCGGGTCGTAGGGCGCCTTGTCGGGCCCGGCGACCGTCTTGCCGGTGACGCGGGACGGTTTGAGACCTGTCGCGTGGTCGTAGTGATGAAAGTCACGGTACGCCGCCTGGCCGGGATAGCCGGACTTGGGCGACCAGACCCGGTAGCTCACCGCGAGATCGCGTCCGAACGCCACCACATCGGAGTCGCGCACCGGACGTCCGAGGCTGCTGTCGCCGCGCAGGGCGGGACCGTCGACCATGAAATGCGTCACACCGGCGGCCGCGTAGCCGAGTTCCATGCCCGGGGTGTATCCGCACTCCGGCGCCCAGATGCCGGTCGGGGTGTGACCCCAGCGCCTGCGGGCGTCGGCCAGTCCCTCGCGCAGCTGGAAGTCGCGCAGTCGCGGGTCGAGCAGCGGTTGGAACGGGTGCGCGAGCGGACCGCCGAGCAGCTCGATCGTCTGCGCGTCGACGAGCTCGCGCCAGACCGGCGCGGCGCCGTGCCGCCAGCGCTGCTCGAACTCGGTCAGTGCCGCGGCGGCGAGCCGGTGTTCGTGCCTGCCGAGCGCGACGTTGCCCGCCATGGCGGCCTCGTCGGCGCGCAGCTGCCAGTTGCCCAGCCAGTGGTGCATGCCCGCCGAACAGTGCGGGTCGTCCAGCTGGGCCGCGAGCACCGGCGTGATGCCGAGGCTGAGCAGATGCGAACGCCCTTCCGCCGCAAGGGTTCTCAGTACCTCGACGACGGGCAGGTAGGAAGCGGCCCAGGACTGGTAGAGCCATTCCTCGCCGACCGGCCAGCGGCCGTGGTGGGCCAGCCAGGGCAGATGGGAGTGCAGGACCAGGGTGAACTGGCCGGGTACCGCGTTGTCGGTCAACGTTTCACCGCGATGGCCACGAGGTCGAGGCTGGCGTCGATGTCCTCGGTGATGAGGTCGAAGTCGTCGATGGACACCGCGGCCACGTCGGCGGTCAGCTCGGCGGGCCACGGCTCGCCCGCGAGCGCGCGCTCGATCTGCGCATCGATGAACGAGCCACCGTGCTTGGCGTCCAGCGCTTTCAGCGTCGCGCCGTGGTGCACGCCGGTCATCAGCGCGACCTCGAAACCGGCGTCGACCAGCAGTTCGGTGAGTTCGTCCGCGTTCAGCTCGCGGGTGTGGAACGGATTGAGCGGGGTGTCGCGGCCGGGCGAGAAGGTGATCCGGTTGGGCGTGCTGATCAGCAGCTCGCCGCCCGGCCGCAGGACGCGCAGGCATTCCCGCAGGAACTGGCCCTGATCCCAAAGGTGCTCGATGACCTGGAAATTCACCACCACGTCGACCGAGGCGTCGTCGAGCGGCAGGGCGGCGAGGTTGCCCTGGATCATCTCGACGCGCGGGTAGCGCGCCCGCACGTGCGCGACCGCGCTCGCGTCGTAGTCGAGGCCGATCACCTTGGTGGCCGCACCGGCGATCATGTCGGCGCCGTAGCCTTCGCCGGAACCCGCCTCGAGCACGGTCTTTCCGGCGCACCGGTCGAGCAGCCGGGCGTAGACGATCTCGTGCCTGCGGAACCAGTAGTTCTCCTCGGCGATGCCGGGTACGGTGCGCTCGCCGGTCAGCGGCAAAGGTTCGACGGCACCGGCGTTTTCCGTAGTCATGACCCTCGGGTCGCCCACTGCGGCAGGGATCACAGCCTCGCTCATCACACCGACGTTACTGGTAAGGGTCGCGCACGATATCGCCCGGACCGGTGTACTGAGAGAGAAGCCACTAAGTTACCCACGAGTAACTTAGCGTAGGGTAGTGTCACGCCCTGAGCTACCTCAACAGGACGTACGGCCCAGCTCGTGCGACCGCCAGATACACGCCCCCAGAACAGGAGGTCGACGAAGACCGATGCCGAACATCGTCGTACTCATCAAGCAGGTTCCCGACACCTGGTCCGAGCGCAAGCTGTCCGATGGTGACTACACCCTGGACCGTGAGGCCGCCGACGCGGTCCTCGACGAGATCAACGAGCGCGCCGTCGAAGAGGCGCTGCTGATCAAGGAGGCCCAGGGCGGCGAGGTCACCGTGCTGGCCGCCGGTCCGGACCGCGCCACCGAGGCCATCCGCAAGGCGCTGTCCATGGGCGCCGACAAGGCCATCCACATCAACGACCCGGCGATCCACGGCTCCGACGCCGTGCAGACCGCGTGGGTGCTGGCCAGCGCGCTCGGCCAGGTCGAGGGTGTCGAGCTGGTCATCGCCGGTAACGAGGCGACCGACGGCCGCGCGGGCGCCGTGCCCGCGATCATCGCGGAGTACCTGGGCCTGCCCCAGCTGACCCACCTGCGCAAGCTGACCGTCGACGGTGACAAGATCACCGGCGAGCGCGAGACCGACGAAGGCGTCTTCAAGCTGGAGGCCACCCTCCCGGCCATCGTCTCGGTCACCGAGAAGATCAACGAGCCGCGCTTCCCGTCCTTCAAGGGCATCATGGCGGCCAAGAAGAAGGAAGTTCAGGTCTTCACGCTGGCCGATCTGGGTGTCGACCCGTCGACCGTGGGTGTGGCGAACGCGGGCACCACCGTCACCGCGTCCACCCCGAAGCCTCCGCGCACCGCGGGCGAGAAGATCGCGGACGAGGGCGACGGCGGCACCAAGATCGCCCAGTACCTCATCGGTCAGAAGATCATCTGATCCGCCCGGCTGACGAGACTTCCTAGGAGAGAACACAAATGGCTGAAGTACTTGTGCTCGTCGAGCACGCCGACGGTGCGATCAAGAAGGTCAGCACCGAACTGCTCACCGCCGCCCGCACCCTGGGCACCCCGGCCGCCGTCGTGCTCGGCGCCGCGGGCACCGGCGAGAAGCTGGCCGACGCGCTGGCCGCGGCGGGCGCGGAGAAGATCTACATCGCCGAGTCCGACGATGTGGAGAACTACCTGGTGACCCCGAAGGTCGACGTGCTGGCCGGTCTGGTCGAGTCGGTCTCCCCGGCCGCCGTGATCGTGTCCGCCTCCGCCGAGGGCAAGGAGGTGTCGGGTCGCCTCGCCGCCCGCATCGGCTCCGGCCTGCTGGTGGACGTCATCGGCGTGAACGCCGACGGCTCCGTCGTCCACTCCATCTTCGGTGGCGCCTTCACCGTCGACGCCAAGGCGACCGGCGACCTGCCGGTCATCTCGGTCCGCCCGGGTGCGGTCGAGGCCGTCGCGCAGGCGGGTGCGGGCGAGAAGGTGACCGTCGAGGTCCCCGCGCAGGAAGAGGGCGTCGTCAAGGTGACCTCGCGCGAGCCGGTCGTCGCCGGTGACCGTCCCGAGCTCACCGAGGCCAACATCGTCGTCTCCGGTGGCCGCGGCGTCGGCTCGGCCGACAACTTCGCGGTCGTCGAGGCGCTGGCCGACTCGCTCGGCGCGGCCGTCGGCGCCTCGCGCGCCGCCGTCGACTCGGGCTACTACCCGGGCCAGTTCCAGGTCGGTCAGACCGGTAAGACGGTCTCCCCGCAGCTGTACATCGCCCTCGGCATCTCCGGCGCCATCCAGCACCGCGCAGGCATGCAGACCTCGAAGACCATCGTCGCGGTCAACAAGGACGAAGAGGCCCCGATCTTCGAGATCGCGGACTACGGCATCGTGGGCGACCTGTTCAACGTCACCCCGCAGCTCACCGAAGCGGTCAAAACCCACAAGGGCTAGGCTGTTCCGCCTCTCCGTGCCCAAGGCGGCTGCTTTGGGTGCGGGCTGGGTTGCGCTGCCGTGTTCCGTTGGCACGGTGGCGGGCTCAGTCCGTACCCGGTGAGTTACCCGGACCTCGCCAAATCTGTTGTTGCGTTGCGTAGCAGCAGGTTTGGCGGGGTCTTTTTTGTTGGTGCCTCAACTTCTCTGCAGGTGGTGCGGGTGCTCCGAGATGCGCTACCGTGTGCCGGTCCGGTTCGACGGGTGCGGGGGGTGCATGGATATCGACGAAGATGGTGGTCTGCCGACAGGGTGGACGACTGAAATGCCCGACGACGGTGGACTTCCGATCTCCGCTCGACAGGAGCAGTTCAGTCTCGCATTCGTGCGCATGGTCGTCGCCGCCGCGGGCTGTTCCATCAAGAGCCATGAAACCGACTACGACGGAGTCGATATCACGATAGTGGCCTCGCGGGAGTATGAACGATTCTATTGTCCTGAGTTCGAGTTGCAGCTCAAGTGCACGACGCAACACAGTCAGCTCAAGTCGGATCATCTGGCATGGCCGTTGAAAAGAGATCGGTTCCTGAAACTGGTGAGCCCGAAGCGGTTCGTTCCGGCCCTGCTCGGCGTCCTGCTCATACCGGAGGATCCTGGCCAGCTGATCGATCTTTCGGAGGAAGGTTTGACCAGCTCGAGTCGCATGTACTGGGAGTACGCGACGAAGCTGGGGGAGATAGGCGACGGCAAGTCCAGCGCTACAGTCCACCTACCCAGAAGTAACCTGTTCGATGTAGTCGGGCTCCAGCACATCATGCAGAGAATCGGCGAAGGAGGCCAGTGGTGAAGGGTATCCCTGTCGGCGACCTTCGCGACGTGGCGCTTGCCGTCTCGCCACCGGCTGTATCTCAATACCTTGCCACGCACGACTGGGAACTCGAGGTCCGCGACGACGATGTCAAGGAGATCTGGCGACTTCCAGGCGAGAACGGTCCGCTGGGACGAATAATGTTGCCGCTGGCCACCGATTACGTGGACTTTTCTCGGCGCTTTCAGGAAACAATTCAGGCGCTCGCGACCATTTACGACTGGGATCCGGCGCAACTGGTCGAACGCATCATCGCCACTCGTGCCGACCTGTTCTTCGTGCGACTCGACCAGGAGATGATCGACGGCACCATCCCGTTCCGGCAGGCGGAAACGACTCTGGAAGCCCTGTTCCGGATGATGAAGGCCGCCGCGACGACCGCGGACGATCCGACGCACTCGCACCGGGGCCGTAGATCCGCCACCGTGACGGAATTTCTCGAGGAGAATATCCGTCTCGGACATACCAAACGCGGCAGTTTCGTGTTCACCGTCGTCTCTCGTCTCGGCGATGTGATGCCCGAGCATGCAGTCGACATGCCGCAGGTGCCGTTCGCGCGCGCGGCGATGGCGACGCTCGCCGTGGGTTTGAATTCGACGCGAAAGCTGGCGTTGCACTGGGACGATCGCGCTTTGGAGCGCACCGGCGAGCTGGGATTGAGCGCCAACTTGGTGGAGTCGGTCTTGGAGCTGACTCAGCCGCACGACTTACGCGCATTGGACCTGTCGTTCGATTGGGCGGCGGCCGAGCCTTCGCCGGTGCTCGAAAGCTCACGCATCGTCATCGATCGCGATGCCATGGCGGGGTTGTCGCGGGTACGGGAGCGCCTGGTTCGCAACGAGGAGCCGCCGCGGCATGAAACATTGCTCGGAATCGTCCGGACGCTCAACCGTGATGACCTCGGTGACGGAGATGAGGAGGCCACCAGCATCGTCTTGTCCACGCACGTGGACGGTCGCTCGCGGAAGGTTCATGTACCGCTGGCGGGGACCGACTACGAATGGGCGATCGCCGCACATCAGTCCAAGAGGCCAATCGTCGTTTCCGGGAACTTGTCGTTCGAACGTGGAGCCTGGCGCCTGACCGGCGAAGTCACTGTGGACCGCAGGCTCTCGGATCGTTCGACCTGACACCTGAAGGCTTGCGGTCAACTGCGTTGCAGGGTGGCGAGCAGGGTGGTGAGGATGGGGGAGCGGCGGGCGTCGTCGCGTAGGACGGCTGAGACCGGGATGCGCAGGCGGTGTTCGGCGAGTTGCAGGACGACGAGTCCTTCGGTGGGGCTCTGGGCGTAGAGGACGGTCCACGCCTCGGGGCGGTTGATCAGCTCCATCGTGGCGGTGTGGTCGGGCGGGATCGGCGGGCCGAAGGTGGGGCCGACGGGCAGCTCCGCGAAGGCGCTGCGAATGATGTTGTGCAGCAGCACTTGTTCCTGTTCAGGAGGCAGCAGCAGTGGGTAGGCGCTCAGGTCGTTGAGGGTGACGGTGTCCCGGGTGGCCAGCGGATGGCCGCTGGTGGTGGCGATCACGAGGTCCTCGACCCAGAGTTGTTCCACCATCAGGCCGGGCTGGTCGACTCGGCCGCGGATGAGGGCGAGATCACAGTCGCCGTCCGCGACGGCCGTGATGCGTTGGCGGAACGGCTTGATCACGAATTCGATCTCCGCGTCCGGGTGCGCGGCCCGCGCGGCCGCGATGGCGGACAGGGAGCGGCTCGCGAAGGACATGTTGGCGGCCAACCGGATCCGCGGGCCCGAAGCCCGAACCGCGGCGCGGATAGCGGATTCCAGGCTCAGCATTTGTTTCGCCAACGGAAGTAGCCGTGTGGTCGCGTCGGTAGGGACGACAGCCCTGGTAGAGCGCTCGAACAGCGGTACACCCAAGTCGCGTTCGAGCCGGGCGATCTGGTGACTGATCGCCGATTGCGAGATGAAGCATCGCGCGGCGGCCCTGCTGAAGCTGAGTTCTTCGCAGACCGCGACGAAGTATGCCAGCTGGCGGAGCTCCACGGCAAATCTCCCATTCATGAACGATCCAGATAAGAGTCATCTTCATTATGCGCCTGAACGCCTGAAATATCTGCGTTCCCGATGACGGTTGGTAATGAGAGAAGGAGGCTGTCATGGAACACGCAGAAGTGGTCGTCGTCGGATCGGGATTCGGGGGGCTGGCCGCCGCCAAGCAACTGGCAAAGTCGGGAATCAACTACGTACTCATCTCCAGCACGCCGGAGCATCTGTTCCAGCCGTTGCTCTACCAGGTCGCGACGGGTGTGCTGGCGTCGCACGAAATCGCCCCGCCCATCAAGTCGGTGCTGCGCAGGCACAAGGAAGCCGACGTGCGTCTCGGCGAGGTCGTCGCCATCGATACCGACCAGGCAATCCTGACGTATGTGACCGACGGTGTGCGCCACCAGATTCGGTACGGATCGCTGATCGCGGCCACCGGCGCCTCGCAGTCCTATTTCGGCCGTGACGATTTCGCCGAGAAGACCTTCGCGCTCAAGACCATCGACGACGCGAAACTGCTTCGCGCGCAGATCGAACGGGTCTTCGCCGAGGCCGCGACCGCGGACGCCGAGACCAAGCGCAGGCTGCTCAGCTTCGTGGTGGTCGGCGCAGGCGCGACCGGCGTCGAGGTCGCGGGCCAGCTGAAGGAACTCGCGAAAAGGCATTACCACCAGGAGGTTTCGGTCTCCCTGGTGGAGGGCGCCGGAGAGGTGTTGCCGCCCTTCGGCGGTGGGCTCTCGGCGTACGCGAAGAAGTCGCTCACCGGCAGCGGCGTCGAGGTGCTCGTCGACACCTTCGTCACCGACATCGAGCCGGGCAAGGTGACGGTGAAGGACAAGGCGGGCGTGGAGCGCAAGATCGCGGCCGAGACCGTGGTCTGGTCGGCGGGGGTGCAGGCGGGCGGCTTCGCCGAGATCCTGGCCGAGGCCACCGGCGTCGAGACCGACCGCGCCGGACGGCTGCTGATCAACCCGGACCTCACGGTCGCCGGCTACGCCGACATCTACGCCATCGGTGACATGACCTCGCTCAACGGCTACCCCGGTCAGTCGCCGGTGGCCATGCAGGAGGGCAGGCACGCCGCCGACATCATCCGCCGCAAGAAGCTGCCCGGCACCCCGTTCAAGTACTGGGACAAGGGCAGCATGGCGGTGATCAGCCGGTTCAGCGCGGTGGTGAAGCTCAATGACCGCATCACCTTCCGCGGCGTGATCGCCTGGTTCATGTGGCTCGCGGTGCACCTGCTGTACCTGGTCGGCTTCCGCAACCGCTTCGCGGCGGTGGCTTCGTGGCTGATCGCCTTCATCGGAACTGGACGTCCCGGCTTCGACGAGGTGGAACCGACGCCGACGCAAGCGCGCGCACCGGAACGCGTCGCCGCCTGAGCGCGCCCGAACGAATCGCACCGATGCCCTCGCATCGGTGCGATCGCCGTCTTCGGACGCTGAAAACTTGCCCAAGCAGGGAAAAGGCGACTCCACGACGCGTCGATGCTAACGCTGCGCGTCGGGTCGGTGAACCTTGGGTGTGATCGGCGTCTCGTTCACCTAGCCTGCATCGGCACGCAACTTCGAGGTTGCCCCGGCGCAGTGTCGGACTGGCTTCATCACGGATATGACTATTTCGTCCGTGCTGACAGCCCCGGCTCGACCGACGGACTCGGGGGTGGAACGGTCGCGCTATTCGCTGGTCGTTTCGTCCGACGCCGACCATCGGGAGGCGGCGCAGCGGTTGCGCTACGGCGTGTTCGCCAACGAGCCCGGGTTCCACATCCCCGACAACGGCACCGGACGCGACGCCGATCGCTTCGACGAGCACTGCGACCACCTGCTGGTTCGCGACGATGTCACCGAGCAGTTCGTCGGCTGCTACCGGATGCTGCCGCCGGACAAGGTCGCCGCGGCGGGCGGGTACTACACGGCCACCGAATTCGACCTCGCCCAGCTGGATCCCGAAGGTCAGCGGATCGTCGAAATGGGCAGGGCCTGCGTGGTTCCCGATCACCGCAACGGTTCGGTGCTCACCCTGATGTGGGCGGGCATCCTGCACTACATCCAGCTCACCGGATACGAGTGGGTGATGGGGTGCGTGTCGGTGCCGATGCAGGACACCCCGGAGGATCCGGCAGGCGTGAACGTGCGCGGTGTGCGGGACATGCTGCTCGGAAGGCACGCCTCCGACCCGGAGCGGCGGGTGCACCCGCACCGTCCGGTGGTCGTCGACGGCAAGACGCTCGACGAGCTGACCCCGCCCTCGCGTCCCAAGCTGCCCCCGCTGCTGCGCGGCTACCTGCGCCTCGGCGCGGAGATCTGCGGCGAACCGGCACACGATCCCGACTTCGCGGTCGCCGACTTCGTCGCGCTGCTCGGCCTGGACACCATCAACACGCGGTACCTGGAGCGACTACAGGGCGCGGCCGCTTCCCTCGACGGGGGGCGGTGAGGACCGTGGTCTTCGAGGCGCCGCCCGCACAGGCCGTGCACGCGTGGATGCCGTCGAGCCCCTGCGGGCCCGGCTGCGTCGAGCCGATCGGTGAGGTCGGCACGGCGCGGGTGGTCGCCCGCGCGCTCGGCATCGCCGGGCTGCTGCTGACCTATCCGGTGTGCCACGTCGCGACTCCCGCGGGACGGCGGGCGGACGTACAGCGCGGTTACGCGCGCGTGCTGCTGCGCTGTCTCGGCATGCGACTTCGCGTGGTGGACAACCGGATTCCCACCGACCCGGTGCCCGCCGAACGCGCCATCGCCTCGCGGGTCGGGGCCGAACGCGCCGCCGCCGCGGCCGCCAGCGCGGATGTCCGCTACGCCGATCCCGGCACCGGCGTGCTCGTGGTGACCGGGCACATCGGCTGGACCGACGTGGTCGCGCTGGCCGCGGTGCAGCCGCTCGGGTTCGTCGCGCGGGCGGACCTGATCGACTGGCCGGTGCTCGGTAGCCTCGCCCAACTGATGCGCGTCATCCCGATCGAACGCGAGCGGCTGCGCCAATTGCCCGACATCGTCGCCCAGTTGGGTGCTCGCCTCGCCGCGGGCGAGCGTGTCGCGATGTTCCCGGAGGGCACCACTTGGTGCGGACGCGCCTACGGCACCATGCGGCCTGCCCTGTTCCAGGCCGCGATCGACACCGGCACCTTCGTGCAGCCCGTGCGGCTGCGCTACCTGGACGGGCACGGCGACCGCTGCACCGTGCCGAGCTTCGTCGGTGAGGACTCCTTCGGCAACTCGGCCCTGCGCGTGCTGCGTACGCGCGGCATGATCGCCGAGATCGTCCTGGAGACGCCGGAATACCCTGGTCTCGACCGCAAGGATCTGGCCCGCCGCTGCGAAATGGCTGTCCGCGGCGCGGAACTCCCGCGTCACTCGGCGACCGACACCGAATGGATCGAGGCCACCGCGACCCGAGTGCAGGACCCGGCCCCGGTGTCACAGGAACCGGCGCGACCCGGCGCAGCGGGCGCACATCACGGCCTCGGCCGACCCGGACTGCGGAGTAGAGCCGTCGCGCTCTTCCGCGGCCGCACGGCGCACCCGCGAGAGGCCACCGACGGCACGCCCGCCTGAAACCGGTGCGGCGCAGCACGCCGGTGTCGATAGCCAGTACGGACTCACAGTCGAGTCGCAAACGCTTGGTGCGCGGGCGAATTCAATCCTCGCTCGGAAGTCTTGCGTCGCCCGCTCGCTGGCGAACCGCGGTCTGCACGAGCTCACCGATCCGTGCCGCGGGGACGGCGATGCCGGGTGTGCGCAGCGTCCAGCGGAGGAAGTCCTCGACGTTCATCGCGGGTACTTCACCGAGATACGGCGCGATGTAGGCCGGTGTGTTCGGTTCGCTGCGCCAGCTGTCGGCGAGGGTGCCGATATCGACGGCGTCGTAACCGAGGGCATCCAACAGACCGGTCGCCGCTGCCTTGGCTTCCGCGTCGTCACCGGCGATGGGTAGGGCGCTGCGGTCCGGCGCGTCCGCGGGCCGGGCGAGCGAGAACAGCTGGTGCGGAGTAATCGTGTTGAAGGCCTTGACCACTCGGGACTCCGCGAGGTGGCGCTGGACCAGCGCGGTGGAGGTCAGTTCTCCCGCGTCGAGTTCGGGAAGGTGGCCGTCGCGTTCGGGGTAGTAGTTCGCCGTGTCCAGCACTGTCTTACCGGCCAGGGCTTCGAGGGGCAGTTGACGGTAGGCCGCCAGCGGAACCGCCGCCACGATCAGATCTCCGGCGCGGGCCGCTTCCTCCGGTGTGGCGGCGCGTGCGGTTCCGCCGAGTTCGGCGACAAGATCGGCGAGCGTCTCCGGGCCTCGCGAGTTGCTGAGGACCACGTCGAGGCCCGCCGCGACGGCCAAGCGGGCGACGGCGGATCCGATCATTCCGCTGCCGATGAGTCCGAGCGTTCGATGCACGGTGCGTCTCCGTTCGTGAGTGGGTTGTTCGCACGACAGCGTCGAACGGCGTCGACCGCGCGACCAGCCCCGTGCCCTGCGTACTCACGGCGTGATCACCCACCGCCGGGCCCGTAGTGTTGTGCCGTGGACGACCGGACCGAGCTGAGCGAGTTCCTCAAATCGCGCCGTGCCCGGTTGAGCCCGCAGGACGTCGGGTTGCGCGACTACGGCGGCGTGCGCAGGGTCGCGGGCCTGCGGCGGGAGGAGCTGGCCCGGCTGGCGGGGGTGAGCATCGCCCATTACACGCGTCTGGAACAGGGCAACGGCGACAGCGTCTCCGACGAGGTCCTGGAAGCCATCGGTGCGGCGCTGCGACTGGAAGCGGACGAACTCGCCTATCTGCGCCGAATCGCCCGGCGCCCCACGCCCTGCGTGGCGGACACGGCCGCTACGGATCTGCCTGCGGGACTGCGCTATTTGCTCGAGTCGTTCGTCATGACCCCGGCGCTGGCGATCGGACGGCACACCCAGATCATGGGCTGGAATCGGCTCGCGGTCGCGGTGTTCGGCGACTTCCACGTGCTGCCTGACCACCGCCGCACGCTCTCGCATCTGCTGTTCGACAACCCCTACCTGCGCGAGTTGCACGGCGCCGCGTGGGAGCGAGTGGCGCGCGAGCACGTGGCGCATCTGCGCGTGCTGCTCGGCCGGTTTCGCGGGGACCAGGCACTCGCGGCGCACATCGACCAATTGCGGGAACTGAGCGCGGACTTCGCGCGCCTCTGGGCGGAACATCCTGTCGCACAGGTCCGTAACCGGACATACCTGCTGCATCACCCGGTCGTCGGCGAACTGACCTTGCACGGCGAGCTCGTCGCGCTGCCCGACGCGCCGTCGTGCTTCGGGCTGGACCTCTTCGCCGCCGAACCGGGCTCGGCGTCCGAGCGCGCCCTGCGGCAACTCGCGAGCCAGTGAGTCCCGAGTTCCTGACGCGCGGGTGAACCGCGGCGCCAGCGCTCCCTGAGCTCGATCGCGTGGCCCAGCGTGCGGCCCGCAACGACATCGCCCCCTGCCGCCGACACGATCGGGAGACGCTGGCGATTCTCAGCGATCGCCATACGCGTTGAGCACCGCGTCGAGCAGCCCGGGAAAGCGGGCCTCCAGGTCGTCACGTCGCAGTCGCACGACGCGCGTGCGTCCCTCGATCGTGGTCGCGGTGACCCCGGCCTCGCGCAGCACGCGGTAGTGGTGCGACAGGGTCGATTTGTGCAGGTCGATGTCCTCGCCGATGCCCGAGCAGTTCTCGCCGTCGCTGCCAGCGAGCCGGGAGGCGATCTCTAGTCGCGCCGGGTCGGAGAGCGCGTGCATCACGCCGACGAGGGTGATGTCGGCGGTCGCAGGCTGAAAGGGCACACGCGGCACGGTCGATCTCCCTCGGTTTGATTGTTTTGCGGTCATCCAACAATAATTGTTGGACATACTTCAAACAGTCTTGGGAGGTTTCCCGGTGTCAGTGCCCACTGTTGCCGTCGTCGGTCTCGGTCCGATGGGGCATGCTCTTGCCGGTGCGTTCATCGACGGCGGTGTTCGGACAACGGTCTGGAATCGCACGCCGACCCGTGCCGATGCGCTCGTAGGCCGGGGCGCCGTTCGCGCGGAGACGGTGGCCGACGCGGTGCGCGCGGCCGATCTGGTCGTTGTCTGCCTGGTGGACGACGAGGCGGTCGCCGCCGTGCTCGAGCCCGCCGCGGACGCGCTGCGCGGTCGCACGCTGGTGAACCTCACGTCCACCGCGCCGCACCAGTCGCGGACGCGAGGCGAATGGGCCGCGCGACATGAGATCGACTATCTCGGCGGCGCCATCCTCACTCCGACGCCGACCATCGGCGGGCCGGCGGCGTTGGTTCTGTACTCCGGCGCCGAGCCGGTGTACCAGGCGCATCGAGCGCAGCTCGCCACGTTGGGCGGCCGGGCGCTGTACGTCGGCGAGGACGTCGGCCGCGCCGCCGGGTACGACGCCGCGGTGCTGTCACTGTTCTGGTTGTCGGTGCTCGGCGTCGTCCACAGCCTCGCGATGGCGCGCGCGGAGGGAATCTCCGGGGCCGATCTCGCGCCCTTCGCCGCGAGCATCACCGGGCTGTTGCCGGAGATGCTCGATCGGTTCGCCGGCCAGGTCGAGGCGGACGACTACCCCGGCGGCATATCGACCATCGCCTCGGCGTCGGCGGGCCTCGCGCACCTCACCGAGAGCGCTCGAACCCTCGGCTTCGATGCCACGATGTTGCAGGCGTCGCAGGACATCGTGCGGCGCGCCGTCGACTCCGGTTTCGGGGCCGACGGTCTGGCGCGCTTGGTCGACACCGTCGCCGCCCGGCCCGCGGCCTGATCGATGCGGTGACGACGCGGTCTACGACTGCGACCTCACCCGCGAACCAGACGAGATTGTGAGCCAGATGTAGGGCCGCGTGGCGCGCTGGTGAATGGCGCGCTCCGGCACCCGACGGCACACAGCACCGGGCAGCCGGAGTGCTCGCGGTCTAATCAGGGAGGCCGACCGTTTGATCGCAGCTTTCGGGCGGGTCTACCAGTGCGCATTCGGCGGGCGGACGAGTCGGTCGGTAGCCCGCGGGGACCCCGCCGGATCGGATGATCGTGCGGTAGGTCTCGACGGCGTCCGTCGGTTTGCGGGCCAGGGTGGGGTCGGTGCGGACGTCGACGGTGTAGAGGCCGAAACGGGGTGTGTAACTGCCCCATTCGTAGTTGTCGGTCAGGCTCCAGTAGTTGTAGCCGACCACGTCGATGCCATCGGCCTTGGCGCGCTGCAGCCAGTAGACGGTGTCGCGGAGGTGTTCGGAGCGGGTGTAACCGTCCGCCCGCGGGAGGCCGTTCTCGGTGGGCATGCCGTTCTCGACGACGTACAGCGGGCGGTCCGGGAACAGGCGCGAATAGTGCCGCAGCGCGTAGTAGATGCCCTCGGTGCGAATCGGCAGTTCCCAGATCGCGGGGCCCTGGTTCGAACCGCCCTGTACCGACTGACCGGATTCCGGCAGCACCGCGAAATAGTAGTCGACGCCGATGAAATCGAGCTTGTCGGCGATCCGGTCGACCATCGGCTGGTTGACCTCGGTCTCGGCGCCCGCTACGTAGCCGACGTTGCTGGTGACCTGCGCGTTGGGCGCGGCGCGGTGGATGGTGTCGTAAATCGTGTTGTGGGCCTGAGCCATTCGGTCCAGCATCGCGGGAGCCTCGTCGACGGTGATGGCGCCGATACGCAGCTCGGTTCCGACATATGCGGCGGGCTCGTTGAAAGTGACCCACAGCGGGTTGCGAGAGGCATAGCGGTTCACCACCTTTCGCATATTGGCCAGCCAATCCTCGACCATGTCCGGATTGCGCCAGCCGCCGCGATCACTCGCCCAGCCCGGGTACACCCAGTGGTCAAGGGTGAGCATCGGCCGCATCCCGGCCGCGACGACACGGGCGATCACATCGTCGTAGAACCTGAATGCCGACGCGTCCCAGATCCCCGGTTCCGGCTGCAATCGAGCCCATTCGATCCCGATCCGGTACACCCGAACCCCGAGCCGCGCGGCCAGATCGATATCGGAGGCATAGTGGTTGACGAAGTCGACCGAATTCGGATACTCGTCCCCGGCCGCACCCGAATCGATGTAGCGGGTCCAGTTGCTCTCGGGCGCGTACCCCTCTGACTGGAACCCGGATGACGCGACACCCCAGAGGAACTCGTTGCCGAACGGCACGATGGTCGCGTTCGCCGAGGGGACCACGACCCCGGGAACGAGCAGTGCCGCCGCGATCGTAGTGAGTGCGACCAGGGTGTGCCAGCGCTTCCGTGTACGCATCGAGCTCCTGTCCCGTCCGGCGCTACTCGGTCGTGCGCACCGCCCGGAGTTCGATCGCCGCCGGGTCCGCACGATGATCGCCAAACGTAACTGTCGGATTGCTGAATCTTTCGAGCCACATCGACCGGTGCTCGATACCCGGTCCCGAGTCAGTTGTCGGCAGGTCGCCACTGCCGGATCGCGGCGACGATTTCGTCGGCGGCGTCTTCCTGGATGTAGTGGCCGGCGCCGTCGAGAAGAACCGTCCGATGGTCGGCGAACAGTTCCTCCCAGCGACGGCGTTCGGGGGCGCGGAAGGCGACATCCTTGGTGCCCCACACGATCAGTACCGGCCGGTCACGCACCACGTCGAGGCCGCGCTCGACATCGGCGAGAAACGGTCGGCTCGCCAGGATTTCGCGTGGGAACACATGGACCGGCTCGCGCGATTCCGGTGTCGGGAAGGGGCCGCGATAGGCGTCCATTACCGCTTTGTCCAGTTTCTTGCGGCGCACGCCTACGGGGATGATCCGTTCGACGAAGAAGTTGCGCTGCCGGATCAGCCAACCGCCGACCGGGCCGCCCAGAAACCGCGAGAAGGCCTGCGTGCTCGGGTCGGATTTCGGCCAGGCCCAGGTATTTCCGATGACGAAGGCCACGAAGCGATCCGGGTGCCTGCCTGCCGCGGCGAAGCCGATCGGTCCACCCCAGTCCTGCACCATCAGCGTCGCCTCGCGCAGGTCGAGCCGGGACACCAGTTCCGCCACGACCCTGGCATGCTCGGCGGGTGTGAAGCCGTAGCCGGGCGCCGCCCGGGACAGCCCGAAGCCGGGATAGTCCACCGCGATGCAGCGGAACCGGTCACGCAGACCGGCGATGATGTCGCGGTAGAGGAACGACCAGGTCGGATTGCCGTGCAGCAGAACCAGCGGCGGCCCGCTGCCTTCGTCGAGGTAGTGCACGCGCGAGCCGTCGATCTCGGCGAAATGACTGGCATACGGGTACAGGTTCTCCGGTACCCAGGTCGGGCGGACGGGAGTGCTGGCTTCGTTCACGCTACTACCTCCGATCGCCGGAACTTCATGGTCAACCAAGTCTGGACGACAACGAACGCGATGCAGAGCAAATTGACAGCAAATGCTTGAACGTAGCCATTCACCTGGGGCGATACACCTCGTCGAACACTCTGAGCTGGGGAGCGGACAGGATGGCACGGGCCTCGTCCAGCAGCATCTCTCCTTGCTGCACGTGCCATGGCCACTGGCATGCGTGTGACTTCTCGAGGTGGGCTCGGCCCTTGTCGAGGTCAGCTGGGAGGCCGTCGGCTCCCATGAGGTAGGCCAGGCCGAGTTCGAAGTGGGCGTTGCCCTGCACGAACCGGTCGTCGTCGTAGACGAGAGAGGAGCCGCAGAGGAGGTCGTCGATGAGGTCTTCGGCCTCGGAGTGGCCGAAGTCTGCCGCGACATTCAGCAGTTTGTAGGCCAGTTCGTCCAGATCGTCTGCGTCGTCGTTCGCCGAGTCGAGCGAGAGCAGGGCCTCGAGTGCGCCGGTCCGGGCCGCCGCCACGTACTGCTGGAACGACGGGGAGGAGCCAGGGCCCGGGCTCACGATATATCCGTCCTGGGAGTGGTTGCCGAACGGCGCTCCGCCGTCGCGAGCTGTCATGTCCAGGCACTGTAGGACCGGGCACCGACACTCCGCTGCGCTGTACGGCTCGCTGCCGGCCGACGGCGCCTACAGCGCACCTACCTTTCACATCCATGGGTCCGCGCCTCCGCGCGTGCGCTCGTGCGGACGGTGGGCGGCAAGCTCGCAGTTCACGGCAGGTGCCGTCGGCCCGCACTCGGCCGGGAATAACCGCGCACCCGCTGCGGCTATCCTTTACTGGTCATGAAGTCGGCTTTTTCGGGTCCGGTCACCGGTGCTGCGCCCCAGACGGTCTACCTCGATCATGCGGCGACCACACCGATGCTGCCCGCCGCGATCGAGGCGATGACGGCTGCCATGGCGCGGCCGGGCAACGCCTCGTCGGTGCACGGATCGGGTCGTGCGGCGCGCCGGTTGCTCGAGGAGGCGCGGGAGTCGATCGCCGCGAATCTGGGCGCCAGGCCCTCCGAGGTGATCTTCACCTCCGGCGGCACCGAGAGCGACAACCTGGCGGTCAAGGGCATCTACTGGGCGCGCAGGGACGCCGACCCGCGCCGCACCAGGATCATCGCCAGCTCGATCGAGCATCACGCGGTCATCGACGCGGTGGAGTGGCTGGAGCAGCACGAGGGCGCGCAGGCCACCTGGCTTCCGGTGGACGCCGACGGCGTCGTGTCGCCGCGCATGCTGCGGGCGGTGCTGGCCGAACATCCCGACGAGGTCGCCCTGGTGACCGTCATGTGGGCCAACAACGAGGTCGGCGCCATCCAGCCGATCGCCGAACTTGCCGCGGTGGCACAGGAATTCGGTGTGCCCATGCACAGCGACGCGATCCAGGCGGCGGCCCAGCTGCCGATCGACTTCGCCGCGAGCGGCCTGTCCGCGGCCAGTTTCGCCGGGCACAAGGTGGGCGGACCGCACGGCGTCGGCGTGCTGCTGCTCGGCAGGCAGGTGGAGTGCGTGCCGCTGCTGCACGGCGGCGGGCACGAGCGCGACCTGCGCTCCGGCACCTCGGACACCGCGGCCGCGGTCGGCTTGGCCACCGCGCTGGACGTCACCGTCGCCGAACTGTCCACGCGCACCGCCGAATTGGCCGCGCTACGGGACGCGCTCATCGTGGGCGTGACCGAAGCGGTGCCGGAGGCCGTGCTGAACGGCCCGGTGGGCGCGCAGCGCCTGCCCGGCAACGCGCACTTCACGTTCCCCGGCTGCGAGGGCGATTCGCTGCTCATGCTGCTGGACGCCGCCGGGATCGAATGCTCGACCGGCTCCGCCTGCAACGCGGGCGTTGCCACGCCGAGCCACGTGCTGATCGCCATGGGCGTCGAACCATGGGTCGCGCGCGGCTCGCTGCGATTCTCGTTGGGGCACACGTCGACCCGCGCCGACGTCGACGCCCTCCTCGATGTCTTGCCCCAAGTGGTGGAGCGGGCCAGGGCCGCTGGCCTTGCCAGTGCGAAAGGTGGTGTGTGATGCGGGTACTCGCGGCGATGAGCGGTGGTGTCGACTCGGCTGTCGCGGCGGCGCGCGCCGTCGACGCCGGGCACGAGGTGGTCGGCGTGCATCTCGCGCTCTCGGCCACGCCGGGCACGCTGCGCACCGGTTCGCGCGGCTGCTGCTCGAAGGAGGACGCGGGCGACGCCCGCCGCGCCGCCGACGTGCTCGGAATCCCTTTCTACGTCTGGGATTTCGCGGACCGCTTCAAGGAAGACGTGATCGACGACTTCGTTGCGGCCTACGCGGCGGGCGAGACGCCCAACCCGTGCCTGCGCTGCAACGAGAAGATCAAGTTCTCGGCGCTGGCCGACCGCGCGGTGGCGCTCGGCTTCGACGCCGTCGTCACCGGTCACTACGCCCGGCTCGAGGACGGCGTGCTGCGCCGCGCGGTGGACGCCGACAAGGACCAGTCCTACGTGCTGGCCGTGCTCACCGCCGAGCAGCTCTCCCGCGCCATGTTCCCGGTGGGCGACACCCCGAAGCCGCAGATCAGGGCCGAGGCCGCCGAGCGTGGCCTCGCGGTGGCGAACAAGCCGGACAGCCACGACATCTGCTTCATCCCCTCCGGTGACACCCGTGCCTTCCTCGGCGCCAAGATCGGCGTCCGCCCCGGCGCCGTGGTGGACGCCGAGGGCAAGGTGCTCGCCGAGCACGAGGGCGTGCACGGCTTCACCATCGGCCAGCGCAAGGGCCTCGGTCTTGCGGGCCCCGCGGCCGACGGCAAGCCACGCTACGTCACCGACATCGACCCCGCGTCCGGCACGGTGCGCGTCGGCTCGGCCGACGACCTGCGGGTATGGACGGTGCGCGCCGAGCGCGCGATCTGGACCTCGGGTTCGACGCCGGAAGGCCCGATCGAGTGCGTCGCGCAGGTGCGCGCGCACGGCGGCACCGCTCCCGCGATCGCCGAGGCGGTGGACGACGGCCTCGAGGTGCGGCTGCGGGAACCGCTGACCGGCGTGGCCCGAGGGCAGGCCGTCGTGCTGTACCGGCTGGACGCGCTCGGCGACGAGGTCATCGGCAGCGGCACCATCAGCGACACTTCGCGCGAGCCGCACTCGGCCGACGACGCGGCGCGGGTAGAGGCGCGGTAGGGCGTCCGCGGGCACACGCTGGATGGCCGCGGGATCCGTGCGCGGTACTGTCACGATGCCCCGGCGGAGACGACACGGCTCTCGGCCGCATCGTCGGAATACCGCGGCGGTGTACGGCACACATCGACATGAGCAGGGTAGGACGTGGTGAGCGAAACCGGTACTGACGCTGCGGCTTCCGCCGAACGCGGTGCGGCCGATCCGTTGACCGGCGGTATCGCGACGGCCGTCGGTTCGTGGCCTGGCGCCGATCCGCGCGAAGCCGCGAATACCGTGCTCGGCGAGCTGGCCGAGCTGACCCACTTGCCCGAGCTACCCGGCCGCGGCCTCGGCGCCGACATGATCGGCCGCGTCTCGGCCCTGCTCGTGGACATGCGCTTCGACACGAGCACCCGCGGCTACCGGCTGGCCGCGCGTCCCGGCGCGGTCTCCCGCCGCGCCCGCGATCTGCTGCGCGCCGACCTGGACGCGCTCGAAGAGGCATGGGAGACATCGGGTTCGGCGGGTACCGGACGCGTCGTCAAGGTCCAGGCCGCCGGTCCGCTCACGCTGGCCGCCGAGGTCGAGCTGCACGGCGGGCACCGCGCGCTCACCGATTCCGGTGCGCTGCGCGATCTTTCGGAATCTCTGGCGGAGGGTCTCGCCAAGCACGTGGCCGAGGTGGGCAAAAGGCTCGGCGCGCGGGTCGTGCTGCAACTCGACGAGCCGTCGCTGACCGACGTGCTGAACGGTTCGCTGCGCGGGGTGAGCGTGCTGGACACCGTGCGCGCGATGCCGGACCCGGAGGCGCTCGCGGTGCTCGACGCCGTCATCGACGCGCAAGCCGTGCCGGTGCTGGTGCACAGCTGCGCCGAGCCGCCCGCGCTGGCCTTTCTGCGCCGCAGCGCGGCCGCCGCGATCGGCTTCGACGTCGCGACGATCCGTACCCGCGATCTGGACAGCATCGGCGAGACGCTCGATGCCGGGAAGCGGCTGGTGCTCGGGCTGGTGCCGACCATCGACCCGGCGACCATGACCACCGCGTCGGCGGCCAAGAGTGCGCCGCCCGCGCCGGTGACCTGGCGTGAGATCGCGGAACCTGGCGTACGGCTGATCGATCGCCTCGGCTTCCCGCGCACCGCGCTCGCCGACCGCGTGCTCGTCGCACCGGCGTGCGGGCTGGCCGGCGCGCCGCTGCCCTGGGCCCGGCGCGCGCTGAGCCTGGCGAACGAGGTCGCCCGCGCCTACGCCGATGACCCGGAGTCGCTGACGTTCTCCTGACCGGTCCAGACCGGGCGACAGGGGCATCGACGTGCGGGAACGTGTCGGTGCGCTCGACTACTGTGCCTCTCGTGAGTGACAGCGACAGTGCGGCGGTTCCGGCGACGGCAGAGCAGCGGGTGCAGTGGCAGCGGCTGGCGGACGAGGTGCGCGAACACCAGTTCCGTTACTACGTGCGCGATGCGCCGATCATCTCCGACGGGGAGTTCGACGAGCTGCTGCGGCGGCTGGAGGCCATGGAGGACGAACACCCGGATCTGCGGACGCCCGATTCGCCGACCCAGCTGGTCGGCGGCGGTTTCGCGACCGACTTCACCGCGGTCGACCACCTGGAGCGGATGCTCTCGCTGGACAACGTGTTCAGCTACGACGAACTGCGCGCCTGGGCCGCGCGAGTGGAGGCCGAGACCGGTCCGAACCTGCACTACCTGTGCGAGGTGAAGATCGACGGCGTCGCGCTCAACCTGGTCTACGAGAAGGGCAGGCTGGTGCGCGCCGCGACCCGCGGCGACGGTCGCACCGGTGAGGACGTCACGCTCAACGCGCGCACCATCGACGACGTCCCGGCCGAGCTCGCCGCCACCGACGAGTTCCCGATCCCCGACCTGCTCGAGGTGCGCGGCGAGGTCTACATGCGGCTGGAGGACTTCGAGACGCTCAACGCGTCCATCGTCGCCGAGGGCAAGCCGCCGTACGCCAACCCGCGCAACACCGCGGCCGGTTCGCTGCGGCAGAAGGACCCTTCGGTCACCGCGCGCAGGCGGCTGCGGATGATCTGTCACGGCTTCGGCCGCATCGAGGGCTACACCCCGACCTCGCAACACGACGCGTACCTCGCGCTGGCGGCGTGGGGGCTGCCGGTCTCCGAGCACACCAGGCGGGTGCAGGGCGTGGAAGCGGTGATCGAGCGGGTGGCCTACTGGGGCGAACACCGCCACGACATCGAGCACGAGATCGACGGTCAGGTCATCAAGATCGACGAGATGTCGCTGCAACGCCGCCTCGGTGCGACCTCACGGGCGCCGCGCTGGGCGATCGCCTACAAGTACCCGCCAGAGGAAGCAACGACCAAGCTGCTGAACATCGAGGTCAACGTGGGCCGGACCGGGCGGGTCACCCCGTTCGCGGTGATGGAGCCGATCTCCATCGCGGGGTCCACCGTCGCCATGGCGACGCTGCACAACGCCTCGGAGGTCAAGCGCAAGGGCGTGCTGATCGGCGACACGGTCACCATCCGCAAGGCGGGCGACGTGATCCCCGAGGTGCTCGGCCCGGTGGTGGACGCGCGCACCGGCGAGGAACGCGAGTTCGTCATGCCGACGCACTGTCCCGAATGCGGCACCGAGCTGGCGCCGGAGAAGGAGGGCGACGCCGACATCCGCTGCCCGAACCAGCGTTCCTGCCCCGCGCAGCTGCGGGAGCGGGTGTACCACGTGGCCAGCCGCAATGCCTTCGACATCGAGGCGCTCGGCTACGAGGCGGCTATCGACCTGCTGAAGTCCGGGGCGATCACCGACGAGGGCGACCTGTTCGACCTCGATGAGCCACGTCTGCTCACCACCTCGCTGTTCGCCAACAAGAGCGGCAGCCTCTCCGCGAACGGCAAACGGCTGCTGGACAACCTCGATTCCGCCAAGGACCGTCCGCTGTGGCGGGTGCTGGTCGGCCTGTCCATCCGGCACGTCGGCCCCACCGCGGCCCGTGCGCTGGCCGCCGAATTCGGCAGCATGGAGCGGATCGAGTCGGCCACCGCCGAGGAGCTCGGCGCCGCCGACGGCGTCGGCCCGACCATCGCCGCGGCGGCGGCCGAGTGGTTCACCGTCGACTGGCACCGCGCGATCGTCGACAAGTGGCGCGCGGCAGGCGTGCGGATGGAGGACGAGCGCGACGAGTCCATCGAACGAACGCTGGAGGGCCTGTCGATCGTCGTCACAGGTTCGCTGCAAGGCTTTTCGCGCGACGGCGCGAAGGAGGCCATCTTGATGCGCGGCGGTAAGGCGGCGGGCTCGGTCTCCAAGAAGACGGCGTTCGTGGTGATCGGCGAGTCGCCGGGTTCGAAGGCGGCCAAGGCCGAGGAGATCGGCGTGCCGATCCTGGACGAGGACGGATTCCGGTTGCTGCTGGAGGGCGGGCCGGAGGCGGTGACGCCCGCGGTGTCCGACGCCGAGGAAGACGCCGAGACGTAGCCCGCGCCCGGTGATTTCATACGGTGGCGAACGGTACTTGACCTGAACCATGCTTCAGGTATGACGATCGATCGGGTAGGCAACTACCAGGAGGCCGTCATGACTCACCGTCCCACCGCCCTGATCACCGGCGCATCGGCCGGGCTCGGCCTCGCGCTCTCCCGCGCGCTGGCCGGGCGCGGCTGGCGGGTGATCGGTACCGCCCGTCGCGGCGACCGGCTCGACCGGGTGCGCGCCGAGCTGGGCGTCGCGTTCATCGCCGTCACCGGTGATGTCACCGATCCCGCGCACCGCGCCCGGCTGGCCGAAATCGCCGCGGGCGCGGGACCGCTCGACCTCGTGGTCAACAACGCCAGCAGGCTCGGACCGAGTCCGCAGCCCCGGTTGGCCGACTATCCGCTCGATGAGCTCGAGGCCGTCTATCGCACGAATGTCGTAGCGCCGCTGGCGATCCTGCAAGCGGTGCTGCCGATGCTCGATCTCGGCGGCGTCGTGGTCGACATCAGTTCCGACGCCGCCGTGGAACCGTATCCGGGGTGGGGCGGATACGGTTCGGCCAAGGCGGCGCTGGACCAGCTCACCGCGATTCTCGCGGCCGAGCATCCGGAGCTGGCCATCTACTCCTTCGATCCGGGCGATATGCGCACCGAGATGCACCAGGCCGCGTTCCCCGGCGAGGACATCTCCGATCGGCCGGAGCCGGAGAGCGTCGTGCCCGCGCTGTTGCAGCTGCTCGACGAACGTCCGAAGAACGGCCGCTACACCGCGGCGGATTTCGCGGTGGCGCGATGAGCGAACATCGCTCGTTGTCCAAACACGGAAACGTCAGGGCGGCGACAGCCTCCGCCGGGCGGGTGCGGTCCTTCGAGCTGCCGGATCAACGCAATGCCGATTCGCCGCCGGAGGCGCGCGGGTTGGCGCGGGACGAGGTCCGGTTGTTGGTCGCCGGAGATCGGCTGACGCACGCGCGGTTTCGTGAACTGTCGCGGTACCTACGGCCGGGCGACCTCGTGGTGGTGAACAATTCGGCGACAACCTCCGCCGCCGTCGACGCCGCCCTCGCCGATCTGCCGATCACCCTGCACTTCGCCACCTGGCTGGACGACGGCGGCTGGGTGGTCGAGGCGCGCACCCGCGAGCGCACCCCGCTGCCCGACCGCGAACTGCGCGCGGGCGCCGTGCTCGAGTTCCCGGACGGAGCGCACGCGACGCTGCGCGAGCCCTGGCTGCCGGGGGCACGCAGGCTGTGGATCGCCGATGTCACCGTGGACCCGCGGGTTCTCATGCGCGCGCACGGCCGACCGATCACCTATTCGTACGTGCCGCGGCGATGGTCGCCTTCGTACTACACGACGGTGTTCGGACGCATCCCGGGCAGCGCGGAAATGCCCAGCGCCGCACGGCCGTTCACTCAGGATGCGGTCCTGGATCTGGTGACTTCGGGGGTTTCCCTCGCGCCGGTCACGCTGCACACCGGCGTCTCGTCACCGGAGGCGGGCGAGCCGCCGAGCCCGGAGCGTTTCGCCGTGCCCGCCGCGACGGCCCGCCTGGTGAACGACACCAAAGGCGCGGGCGGGCGGGTTGTCGCCGTCGGCACCACGGTCACTCGCGCGCTGGAATCGGCCGCCGACGAAGACGGCCGGATGCGGCCCGCGAGTGGATGGACCGAGCTGGTCCTCGGTGCGGACCGTCCGGCCCGTGTGGTCGACGGCCTGATCACCGGCTGGCACGCCCCTGGCGCGTCCCACCTGGACCTGCTGGTCGCGGTCGCGGGCGAGACCACCGTGCGCCGCGCCTACGCCGAGGCACTCGACACCGGCTACCTGTGGCACGAATTCGGCGACAGCGCCCTACTCTTGCCCAACGCCTAGAAGGAGTAAAGCCCAAGTCTTGATGATGCCTGGATATAGGCGGAGGGCGTCGAAGACCAGTTTGTGTGGGTGGTGCGGGACACTCGACGAGAACCTCTCCGGGGCCTGGGAATCGGCCCGGTGTCCGCGGTGATCAGGCGGGCGTGACCCGCACGGTGGCGCTCTCCTGGCCCTCGATCTCGAAGCGCGCGCAGTGCCCGCCCGGCTCGAGCTCGACATGCCGCCGGTTGACGCGGCGCGGACCGTCGGTCTCCACGACGACCGTCGTTCCGCCCGTCGAGCACACCTTGCTCACCGCGGGCCGCGCGGTGTACGTCGCGGTGCCGCTCTGGCACAGATTGGTGGCGTTGTTCAGGAACACCCGCGCGGTTCCGTCCTGGCACGGCGCGTCGGCGATCGCCGTCTGCGGTACCGCCACCACCGTTCCCGCGGCGATCGCCCCGATCACCGCACCACGGATCACGAGCCGACGGAGCATACGTGTCATCGTTGGACCTCATCCCTGGGAGACGTTCCGAAAGCCACGCCCCCACAGGGCCTAGCGCCAGCATGCTAACCCTGATCGCCCCGGCTGTCCGCCCGTCCGTCCAACGCCGACCGCCAATGTTTCGGGAAAAGGACGTCGTCCACCGAGACCGCGATATCGGCGAAGCGAAGCGGAATGACTTCGCCGCCCACGCGCGGAGAAATTCGTCGCGGGTCCACCGCTCGGCGATCGAAGCCTCGGTCATAGCGACGGGCTAGCGCGTCACTGCGGCAGTAAGGTTGGCGATCGCTGGTATTTTCGCAGGTGGCAACACCTTTAGCGGAGTACCACAGCTGGCGGCGGCTATTGGGTTTCCTGTCCTCGGAGGCGGGTCGCCGGGCCGAGATGCGGGTTGGTGTCGCTTCGCGGCAGACGGGACGGAAGTATGTCGGCATGCTGCGGAGTTTTCAGGTGACCAACCACAGATCGCTGGCCGATCGACAAGAGTTGCGACTGACCAAGGGGAGCGGACCAGTGGCCGTCCCGGTGACCGCGGTGCACGGTGGAACGGCGGCGGGGAAGACGAGCCTGATCGACGGGCTCGGGCACATGCGCGACGCGGTGCTGCATTCGGTCACCGGGTGGGATCCGTACGCGGGCCCGGTTCGCGCGCCGCACTTGGGTTTTCCGGATCGGCCATCCGAGTTCGTCGTGGGGTTCGTCGCGGAGGGTTGCCCGTTCACCTACGGCTTCCGGCTGGACAACGCCGAGGTGACGGCCGAGTGGTTGCACAGCCACCCGCGCTCGCGCAAGCGAATCGTGTTCGAGCGCAACGGCGAACAGATCAAGATCGGTCCCATGTTCGAGGCCGCCCGCTACGGTATCGCCGCACTGGTGCCCCTGGTGCGCCCGAACGCGTTGCTGCTCAGCCTCGCCGGGCAGATGTACGCCGAGGCGCTGGTGCCCGCCTACCGCTGGTTCTCCTCGATGCTCGAGGTGCAGCGCGGCGCGGTCGAGCCGGAAGCGGTGGCGCACCGGCTGGGTAGCCACATCTCGCGTTCTCCGGACAATGCCGCTCGGCTGTTGCTGTTGCTGCGCGCCGCCGAACTGGGCATCACGGATCTGCTGATCGCCGAGAACGACCCGCTCTATGCCGACTACCTGCGCGAACTCGACGCCGACATCGACGGCGCCGGTAAACAGGTCGAGCTGTGCGCCACCTCACCGGGCCACGCCGACCGACTACTACAGGACACCGGGCTCACGCCGCTGCTGCTGGAACGGGAGCTGACGAACCTGCGCGCCGCCCGTGACGCGCTCTACACCCGCATGGTGGCCCGGCGCGGGGTCGGCCTGAGCCTCGTGCACGCGGGCATCGACGCCCCGTTCGACGTCACCGACGAATCCGCCGCGACACTTTCGCTGCTGCGCCTGCTGCCCACCATGCTCGACGCGCTCGACAACGGCCGGGTGCTCGCGGTCGACGACATCGGCGAGCGGCTGCCCGCCGAACAGGCAGACCGGCTGATTCAGCTGTTCCAGAACCCGGAGACCAACGCCAACGGCGCCCAACTGGTCTTCACCACCGACAACCGCTCGCTGATCGATCGGGGCAACGGGCGTTCGCAGCGCACCCGCACCGCGGTCTGGCAGGTCCGCCGCACCGAGCTCGGAACGAGCGAACTCGCCGCGCTCTGACGCCCCCCCGCGCCGGACTGGACGTCCACCGGTGCCAGTCCTCGCAGGTTGTTCGCACGCTTCGCAGGGCCAGCAACCTCTGCGAAGCGAGTGGAAGGTCTGCGAGGACGGGGGTTGGCGGGGCGTCGGGGCGTCGTGCGGTTGTGCGTGGCCCACGCGCCGAGTGCGTCGTCGTACGCGCCATACGATGGGGACATGCTGGAATTCGCAATGCTGGTGATCATGGTCACCACGCTCGTGGCGTTGCTGGTGGCCTATCGCCGGGGGCGGCAGGGCTTCCAGCCCGCCGAACCGGAGTCCGGCACGCTGTACGTCACGGGCGTGAGTCCGCGCCCGGACGCCGTGGGCGAGCAGTTCGTCACCATCACCGGCAATCTGTTCGGTCCCTCGGTGCCGGAGACCGTCGTCTACGGCCGTTTCGTGTGGGACGTGAATCAGTGGCCCGCGATCGGCGATTACATCCCGGTGGTCTACCCGCACGGCAAGCCGGATCGGTGGCAGATAGCTCATCCCGGCGGTCGTCCCGGCCTCGGCTCCTGAACTGGTCGGATGTCAAGGTCGCCCGCGGCGGTGGCAGGATATGCCGTTATGAGCGTGCACGAGATGGTCATCCGGACGGCGACTCCGGAGGAGTACGCCGCGATCGGCGAGCTGACCGTCGACGTCTACGTGGGCGAGGGCTACGTCCCACCGGGCAGCCCGTACGCCGCCGAGCTCGCCGACACCGTGCGCAGGGCGGCCGCGGCGCAGGTCGTGGTCGCGGTGCACGACGATCGGGTGGTCGGCTCGCTCACCGTCGCCCGCTACGGCATGCCCTACGCGGAGATCGCCAGGCCCGGCGAGCTGGAGTTCCGCATGCTCGCGGTCGACAAGCGGGCGCGCGGCCTCGGCGCGGGAACGGCGCTGGTGCGCACCGTGATCGAAATGGCGGCCGCGGAATCGTGCGAGGCGGTGGCGTTGACCACCATGCCCGTGATGGTCGACGCCCGCCGCATCTACGATCGCTTCGGTTTCGTCGCTGTGCCGGAACGGGATTGGACGACGCCGGCGGGCGAACTGCTCACCGTGCTGCGCCTACCGCTGCGCACGCACTGACGCCGATCGCGCGAATCCACTTGCGCGGCAAGCGCCGCGAATGTCGATGAACCGTTGTCCTCGACCCGCGGAGGTCTCCGGACGGCGCGGTTCAACCAAGGACGGTCGCGACGATGCCCGCCAGATACCCGAGTCGCGCCACTTCCGACGGCCGGAAATCGGGCCCGCCCGGCCTGCCGAGCAGCAGCACCTTGCCGGTGTTGCCCAGCGGCGCCGCGGCGAGCTTGGTGTCCATATCGCGCCAGATCTGCGGCACCCACGCGGCCTCCGGGTCGAGCGCCGAGGGCTTCTCCAGCGGCATCCACGGCGCCGAACCGGCCTGCGTCTGCGGCGCGCTCTGGCTCCCGACCACCCGGTAGGCGCCGTGCGGCCCCAGGTCGATCACGGTGCTCCAGCCGACCCGCAGCACCCGGGGCACGCCGTCGACGAGCACTTGCAACCGATCGTCGCGGGCGCTGGCCACCTGGTCGATGAGCTCGAGTTCGCGGTGCGTGTCCAGCACGCCCGAATAGGGGCGGATGGAGTCCACGTGCACGTCGCCGATCGATTCCGCGGCGGTGATCAGGGTGTCCGGGAGTGCGTTGGGTGGAACTTCCACGACGAGATCGTCCACGGCGAAGCCTGCCCCGCGTTCCACCACATCCAGCGAGAGGATGTCGGCGCCGACGGAACCCAATGCGAGCGCGAGTGCGCCGAGGCTTCCCGGGCGATCCGGAAGTTGCACGCGAAGCAGATAAGACACGCGCGTTCCTTTCCTCTGGCCGGCCGAGCCTGGTGGTCGGATACCCGGGTGACGCAATACTTACACCCCCGACGCCCGGTTATCGACTCGAAGCGCTGCCAGTGACGAACGCCACGTGGCGGTTTCGCGCCATCACGGCGTGTCGGGCTAGACCTGGTGGTGTGTCGTCGGAGTTCACGCGGTCGGACGGGCGGTGAGTCGCGCGGCGTACCGTCGATGCGCCCACCGCGGCGCTGGGTCAAGTCCCGGCGCTGTGGTGATTGGGTGGCCGGGGTGATGGGGTGGCCCGGGTGATTGGGCGGGCGGGGGTGCCGGATAGGCGGAGGTGACCGGGTGGGCGGAGCGATCCCGGTCGCGGACTAACATCTTCCGTGCACGATGTGAGCCGCGCGCAAGCGCGGTCGTCGTGCACGGCCACCCATGCACAACCATGCCGAAAGGGGTCCCGCGGTGCCCGCCATCTCCCGCGACGAGGTCGCACACCTCGCCCGGCTGTCCCGGCTCGCGCTGTCCGACGCCGAACTGGATCAGTTCGCCGGTCAGCTGGATTCGATCCTGAGTCACGTGCGGACCATCTCCGAGGTCGCCGCCGCCGACGTGCCTGCCACGGCCTCGCCGAATCCGGCGACCAACATCACGCGCCCCGACCAGCTCGTGCCGGGCCTGACGCCACACGAGGCCTTGGCGGCCGCGCCCGCGGTCGACGAGCAGCGCTTCATGGTGCCGCAGATTCTGGGAGAGGGCGAATGACCGAGCTGACCACCCTCAACGCGGCCGAGCTGGCCGCGAAGATCCACGCACGCGAGGTGTCCTCGGCCGAGGTCACCCAGGCGCACCTGGATCGGATCGCCGAGGTGGACGGCGAGCTCAACGCGTTCCTGCACGTGGCGGGCGAGCACGCGCTCGCGGCCGCTTCCGCGGTGGACGCGGCGCTGGCCGAGGGGCAGGCTCCTGCCTCGCCGCTGGCCGGAGTTCCGTTGGCGCTCAAGGACGTCTTCACCACCACGGACATGCCGACCACCTGCGCCTCGAAAATCCTCGAGGGCTGGATGTCGCCGTACGACGCGACGCTGACGTCCAAGCTGCGCGCGGCGGGCATCCCGATCCTCGGCAAGACCAACATGGACGAGTTCGCCATGGGCTCGTCCACCGAGAACTCCGCCTACGGCCCGACCCGCAACCCGTGGGACACCACCAGAATCCCGGGTGGTTCCGGCGGCGGCTCGGCGGCCGCGCTGGCCTCCTACCAGGCGCCGCTGGCCATCGGCACCGACACCGGCGGCTCCATCCGGCAGCCCGCCGCGGTGACCGCGACCGTCGGCACCAAGCCGACCTACGGCACGGTCTCGCGCTTCGGCCTGGTCGCCTGCGCGTCCTCGCTGGATCAGGGCGGGCCGTGCGGTCGCACGGTGCTCGACACCGCGCTGCTGCACGAGGTGATCGCCGGCTACGACCCGAGGGACTCCACCTCGCGCAACGTGCCGGTGCCGCCGGTGGTGGCCGCCGCGCGCGAGGGCGCCGCAGGTGATCTGCGCGGCGTGAAGATCGGCGTCGTCAAGGAGCTGCACTCCGACAGCTACCAGCCCGGCGTGCTCGCCTCCTTCGACGCCGCCGTCGGCGTGCTGAAGGAACTGGGCGCGGAGGTCGTCGAGGTGTCGTGCCCGCACTTCGAATACGGCCTGCCGTCCTACTACCTGGTGATGCCGTCGGAGGTGTCGTCGAACCTGGCGCGCTTCGACGCCATGCGCTACGGCCTGCGCGTCGGCGACGACGGCACGCACAGCGCCGAGCAGGTCATGGCGCTGACCCGCGCGGCGGGCTTCGGCCCTGAGGTCAAGCGCCGCATCATGATCGGCACCTACGCGCTCTCGGCGGGTTACTACGACGAGTACTACGGTCAGGCGCTCAAGGTCCGCACCCTGATCGCGCGCGACTTCGACGCCGCCTACGAGCAGGTCGACGTCCTGGTCTCGCCGACCAGCCCGTTCACCCCGTGGAAGCTCGGCGAGAAGGTCGACGACCCGCTGGCCATGTACCTGTCGGACTTGTGCACGCTGCCCACCAACCTGGCCGGTCATCCGGCCATGTCGGTGCCGTCGGGTCTGAGCAAGGACGACGGCATGCCGGTGGGTCTGCAGATCATGGCGCCCGCGTTGGCCGACGACCGGCTGTACCGGGTGGGCGCGGCCTACGAGGCCGCTCGCGGACCCGTCGCCTGACGGCGGACCGGACAACGGCGAGCGGGCCGGGGCGCGACGCCCCGGCCCGCTCGCCGTTTCGTGCTCGCTCAGCGCAGGTCGGCGAGATTCACCGCCGCCGCCATCGCGCGGTAGCCCGCGTCGCTGGGGTGTAGGTGATCCCCGCTGTCGAAGGCGGGCAGCAAGCGGCTCGGGTCCGCGGGGTCGGCGAGCGCGGCGGCAGTGTCGACGACCGCGTCGTATTCGCCGGAGGTGCGGATCCACTCGTTGACGGCCAAGCGCTTGGCCTCCGCCTCCGGCGTGTCGTACGGCGAACCGCCCAGCGGCAGGATGGTCGCGCCGATGACGCGAAGTCCGGCGGCGCGGGCACGGGCGATCAGCTCCCGGTGCGCGGCGATCAGCTGGTCCGCCGAGACCGGCACCGGCGGTTCACCGAAACCGGGCGCGCCCGCGCTGAGACCGATGTCGTTGGCGCCTTCCAGGATGATCACCGTGCCGATACCCGGCTGATCGAGGACGTCGCGCTGGAAGCGGCGCAGCGCGCTCTCGCCCAGCCAGTCGGAGTCGACGGTCACCCGGTTGCCGCCGATGCCCTGATTCAGTACCGCGCGCGGGGCGCCGGTGGCGGCGAGGCGTTCGGCGAGTTCGTCGGGGAAGCGGTTGTCCGCGTCGGCGGTCGATCCGACGCCGTCGGTGATGGAATCGCCGAAGGCCACCACGGCGGGCCGGTTCGGCGCGAGATCGGCCACCTCGACGCCCGCCAGGTAGTACCAGGTCGGGGTGGTCTCGGTGAACGCGGCGGCGGTCGGGTCGGCGCGGTGATCGCCCGCGGCGCGGTAGGTGGTAGCGATGGCCTGCGCGTGCTGCGTGGCGGGGCCGGTCGGCTCGGCGAAGTACAGCGTGATGGTGATCGAGTCGAAGGCGCTCAGCGGCAACGGAACCGGATCGGTGACGAGGTCGGCGCCCGGCGCGATCACGAAAGTGGGTGACAGCCCGACGGTCAGATTCGACAGGGTCTCGGGCTGGATGGCGCCCGCGCCCGCGGTCCGCGCGATGGTCGCGCCGGTGATCGTCAGCGGCGCGGCGCCGTAGCGGTTGGTCAGCCGCACCCGGGTGGTGAGCCCGCCCTCGCTGACCCGAACCACTTGGCGCAGTGTCTGATTCGCGAAGCCCTGCTCGGCCCAGTTGGTCACGAACGCGCGGCTCGGCAGATGTGGCGACGTCGCCCATGCCGCGCTCCACCCCGGCGGCTCCGCGGGGCGGGCCGCCGCGCCCGCGGCGGTGAACGGTAGCAGGATCAGCAGCAGAGCCAGCAGGGCTCGGGCGATGCGCACGGTGTAATCCGTTCTCTCGTGGTCCAACTCGGCGGATCGCCGAACAGGACGACACAACCACGAGAGGGCGGAGACGATTCCCGGCGTGTGTCAGGCGGTGCGCAGCGTCTCGGCGCGGCGCTGGATGCCCGCGGTCATGCCATCGAAACCGCGGCGCAGATTCGCGCCGAGCGCCGCGGCCACCACCGGGTGGAACCAGCCGCCGAGCTCGAAATGCGATTCGTACCGGGTGCGATCGGGGCTCACCGCGGTCACGGCGTGCGAGCGCAGGCTGTGCAGCGCGCCGAGGGGCACCGGTTTCATCGAGTAGCTGAGCTCACGGCCCGGAGTGTGGCTGCGAATCCATTCGCGCTGGCGCCGCGGGGTTGAGCCGTAGACCTGCACGAGCATGTCGATCGGTTCACCGGGCGTCAGCGTGCTCTCGCATTCGGTGACGAATGGGTTCCACTCGCCGTAGCGGGGGAGGTCCGTGATCACCTGCCACACCAGGTCGGCCGGTGCGTCGATGTACACGACCGCGTCGATGACAAAGCCCATGGGAGCAAATTAGAACAAGTTCTACTGTCGCGTCAACGAACGGCCCGCTCAACACGAACCAAGCGCCGTGCCCTGGTCGATGCCATAGCGGTGGCCGTGGCCTGGTGGCGCGTCGAGGGCGGCGAGGAGATCCGCGGTGGTCTGCACGAAACTCACCACCGGGAGCCAGCGCGGGACCGGGGCGTCGACCCGGACGCCGGTGAGGTCGGGCGCCCGCCACAGCAGCGCGGGTGACCAGTGCACGACCGGATCGGAGCTGTTGGCGAGCACGGTCGCGCCCGCGCGGTGCACCTCGCCCGCGGGCGGGCCGGCCCAGAGCACGGCGCAGGTGCGGCGGTCCTGCTCGGCGTCGTCGGCGAAGATCGCGCTGCCGCCGACCGCGCCGAGGCTCTGGCCGTGGACGAACAGCCGAGGGGGCTCGGCCATGGCGCGCAGGCGTCGTTCCACGGCGTCGAAGAGGGCGCGGGCGGCCGCGACGGCGTCGGCACGGCCGAAGAGGAACGTCGCCCAGCTCGGCGCGTAGGAGTACTGGAGACCGACCACCGCCACGTCACCGCCGAAACGCTCGGCGAGACCGGTCACCGCGTTGGCGTCGATCCAGCCGGATCCCGTCGGCAGCGCGACAACGACATTGGACCGGTCCAGCCCGCCCGAGCGCTCCAGCTCCCGGATCGCCAGCGCGACACGGGAATCGAGGTCCGATGCGGAGTCGACGCCGACGTACACGCGCACCGGCCCCTCGGGTCCTCCGCTGACGAACTTGCGTCCTTGCGCGCCCAGCGAAGGCCAGCTGACCGCCGACTCTGCGCTGCCCGACCTGGCACGCGAAACCGGTTGCGTCAGAGCCGGATCCATCGCGACGTTGGCGGCCGCGTAGACCTGTTGACGCCAGCCGACCACCGCGGGCGTCAGTACCAGGTAGCCCACCGCCGCGGCGACCAGGCCGAGCGCCAGTCCGCGGAGCAGCCCGAGTTTGCCCAGCACCCAGCGCAGCGCCTTCGCCACCCCGATGACCAGGCCGGTGAGCAGTGCGGCGCCGAACGCGCAGCGCAGCCAGTAGCCCGGACCGATCTGCGGGGTCCCCATGGCAGCGCGCAGATCGTTCTGCCAATGCCCGGCGCGCCATGCGGCGAACGCGACCGCCGCGCCGACCACAACGAGCAGCGCCCGACGGTAGTGGCCGAAGCGCGTGTCGACGTCGAAGTGCCAGCGGCCGAGCATCATTCGCGATATCGCGGCGAATCCCAGTGCGCACGAGATCAATAGCGCGGTGAGGATCGCCTGCGCGCCCGCCGTGCGGGGGAGCAGACCAGGCGCGAGCGAGAGAAGCGTTCCGACGCCGGCTGCCAGCGTCGTCCCGATGCGCGGTGCGCCGGTGAACCGCGCCCACCCCGGGCGCTTCGGCTGCGGCGCCTTCGGTGCGGGGTCTGGGGTTTCGGTGTATCGCTGTGCGGTGGTGGTCATGCCGAAACTCCCACGGCGACCGCATCGTTCGCCACCAACGCGCTCGCTTGCCGCGGTGCGCCGAGGACGAGCATGAGGAGCGCGCCGAGGCCGAGCAGGCCGAGCCCGGCGAGACCGATCAGCCATCCGCCGCGTCCGGCCGCCGCACCGCCCGCGCCGAGCAGCGTCTCGACGACGGGCGCGCCGTAGTGCTGGCGGCGCGAGTTCAGATCCACCACGGTGTCGGCGATATCCGCCATCGCGTAGCACCTGGCCCGCCCCCACGATTCGACGCGGGCGTCGCACGCCGCCCGCATCCGGCGGTCGAGCGCGGTGTCCACGGCCTGCCTCGCCCACGGGCCGAGCGGCTCGCCGCGGCGAGCCGCGTAGCGCAGCAGGTCGTAGCCGAGATCGTGTGCCTTGCATGCGGTATCGAACTCGGCGGGCAGCGGGACGGGCGAGGAGCAGTCACCGCTCGGGTTGGCCAGCAGGCCGCGCACCGGTACCGGCCGATAGCCGAGCACGGTCGCGAAGTCGCCGGGAAGTGCTGCGGCCGAGGCATTCTCGCTCGCGGTGAGGGCGGCGATCGCGGTGGCGGCCGCGACGTTCTCGACGACTGGATGCGTGGCGCTCGCCGCTTGCGCCGCGGGGGCAAGGGCGACGGTGGCCGCCATCGTGGTCAGCGCCGCGGCCGTCAGCGCCGCGACCCGGCGCAGCCCGGTGGAGGCGGCGTCCTGGCGGCGGGCGGGGGCGGCGATGGTCTCGGTCCTCATGGGCCTCGACGCTAGGAACGGCCCACGCTCACCGGCCTCCCGCCGCGGTGCGGTTTCGGTCGCCGTGCCCGCGAGGGAGCGGGCTCGTCGTCTCCCACCGGGGTACTGGGTGCGAATTCACCCGTGGGTATGAGGCACGCGACGGGCCGAGGTTCCTAGGGTCGTCACCATGAAGCAGAAGACCCGTGGCCTGACCGGGCGGATGGACGCGCGCGCATGGTTCGACGTGTTCGTCGTGCTCAGCGCGCTGATCCTCTACTCCGTAGCGTGGCCGACGCTGCACGTCACGCACGCCGTGTCGCCGGGAGCGCAGCCGTTCATCGCCGCGCTGGCCGCTTTCCCGATCCTGCTGGTGCGGGTCAACCCGGCGCTGGGCTGGGCCATCTCGGCGGGATCGGCGCTGCTCATCGCGCTGGCCATCCCGCACCAGCCGAACAACGATCTGCCGTTCCAGGTGGTGCAGGTGATCGTGCTGATCGCGCTGCTGTTCGCGGTGGGGCTGCGCGCCCCGGTGCAGATCGTCGCGGTCGCCTGGGGCGCGACCTCGCTGCTGTTCGGCACGACCATGCCGGGCGAGGGCGAGGCGTTCGCCAACGCCGCGTGGGGCTGGCCCATCGCGCTGGCCGCGGTCGTGCTGTTCGCCCTGCTCGTCCGGTGGCTGGTGCTCTCGCGCAGGGAACTGCTGCGTCGAGAGGAGGAGAACGAGCTGGAACGAGCCCGCCGCGCCATTCTCGAGGAGAAGGCGCGTATCGCCCGTGATCTGCACGATGTGGTCGCCCACCACATGTCGCTGGTGGTGGTGCAGGCGCAGACCGCTCCGTACCGGGTGGAGGGCGTGACCCCGGCCGCGCGCGCCGAATTCGAATCGATCGGCGCCACCGCGCGCGAGGCGCTCAACGAGATCCGCGGCATGCTCGGCGTGCTGCGCAGCGACGGGCAGCTGCCCGAACACGCGCCCCAGCCGAAAGCGGAGGACGTGCTCGCCCTGTTCGACGGAGCCAAGCGCGCTGGCGTCACGATCGACTGGACGGTCCAGGGCGAGCTCGGCTCGGTGCCGGAGACCACCGGGCTCGCGCTGTACCGGATCGCCCAGGAATCGCTGTCGAACGCCTCGCGGCACGCGCCGGGAGCGCCGGTGCGGGTGGAGATCGTCTGCGGTATGGAACTGCTTTTGCGGGTGGTGAACGGACCCGGCGCGACGCCCCCGCGGCCGGTCGGCAACGGCGGGCACGGCATCGCGGGCATGCGGGCCAGGGCGTTGGCCGTCGGTGGCGAGGTCACCGCCGATGCGAGCCCCGACGGCGGGTTCGAGGTGCGGGCACGCCTGCCGTTCGGGCCCGCGCTCGCCGAGGCCACGTCGGCGGTCGCGCCGCCGATCGTGTCCTGAGCCCGCTGCTCTTCTCGGTGGGCGATCCGGGCGCGCGCCTCGCATGTGGGGCGCGGCAATTAGGGTGGGCGCGTGGCAATAACGGTTTTGATCGCCGACGATCAGGCGATGGTCCGCCAGGGCTTCGGCGCCCTGCTCGCCGCGCAACCGGACATCAGCGTCGTCGGCGACGCCCCCGACGGCAAGGTCGCGGTGACGGAGGCCAAGCGGCTGCGTCCCGACGTGGTGCTGATGGACGTGCGCATGCCGGAGATGAACGGACTGGACGCGGCGCGCGCGATCCTCGCGGCGAATTTCGACCCGCCGGTGCGGGTGCTGATGCTGACCACTTTCGACATCGACGACTACGTGTACGAGGCGCTCAGCCTGGGCGCCAGCGGGTTCCTGCTCAAAGACGCGCCCGCCGAGGAACTGGTGCGCGCGGTGCGTGTGGTCGCCGATGGGCAAGCGCTGCTCGCGCCGACCGTCACCCGCAGGCTCATCGCCGATGTCACCAGCCGCCGCGCCGCGGCGCGCGCCAAACCCGCGCCGCAACTGGCCGCGCTCACCCCGCGGGAGCGCGAGGTGCTGGAGCTGATCGCGAAGGGCATGTCCAACACCGAGATCGCCGAGGCGCTGTTCGTGGCCGAGCAGACCGTGAAAACCCATGTCTCCAAGGTCTTCTCGAAGCTCAACCTGCGCGACCGGGCGCAGGCCGTTGTGCTCGCCTACGAATCCGGGCTGGTCACCCCCGGCTGATCAGTCCGGGCACTTGCCGCCGCGCAGCTCGTCCACGTGGCGGCCGAGCAGCGCGGCGAGGCTGTCGAGCAGCGCCGTCGCGTCCGTGAAGCGGCCCGAATCAGCCTGTGCCGCAAGAGCGATCGCCACCAGACCGGACCGGGACGGCAGCAGCCCGAACTGGCGGGCGGTGTAGATCCCGGTCGCGTCGTCCGGACCCCAGCCGCCCTTGAACTCGGCGCCCTCCAAAGTCCCGAGACCCCAGCCCTGGTCGGGGACAATCTCGCCCATCAACCGGGTCACCGTCTCGGTCTGCGGCAGACACGGCAGGCGCGAGGCGAACCGGACCTGATCGGTCAGCGACCACTCGGTCGCGCCGAACGCCTCGTAGTCGAGCCGGGTGCGCGGACCCGCAACGCCGGTGACCGCGTCGCCCGCCTCGTCGAGCACCTGCTGCACGGCCTGGGCGGCCTCCAGCCCAGCACCGAGCGAATTCCACAGCGCGTCGGCGGCGGCGTTGTCGGAGACGGTGATAGCGGCCTCGGCGTCGGGCATGGCGCCCTCGGGATCGTGGCGCAGCGCCGCGATGGCCAGCGGAACCTTGATGGTGGACCAGGCGATGCCGGTGGTCCAATCCCCGAAGACGGTGATCCGGGTACCGCCCACCGGCATGATCGCCAAACCGACCTGGCCCGGCAGGGTGGGCTGCAACTGGGTGAAGTCGGCGGCCAGCGAGTTCGGCAGGCTCACCGTGCGTCCCGCGGCCCAGGTGCCC
Source organism: Nocardia sp. NPDC050793 (assembly GCF_040654065.1). NCBI lineage: Bacteria > Bacillati > Actinomycetota > Actinomycetes > Mycobacteriales > Nocardiaceae > Nocardia > Nocardia sp. NPDC050793. Next base: position 896,013 of record NZ_JBFAHG010000001.1, on the reverse strand, counting down.
GCCGTCTGCGCGGCCACGGTCGCGGTGGTGTGCTTCTCCGCGCGCTCGGGCCCCAAACCGCAGGAGACCATGGCCAGCAGCGTCGCGCCGACGCCGACACGCAGCACCGGACGACATAGGGAAACGATTCGAGCCGACTCCACCACCGTGAACCTCCCCACCGCCCTGCGCGTCCCGCGCTGTCCTCGGCGGTGCCTTCTACCCGTCCAACCCGTCCGGGCGATCCACCGGCCGAGAACCCACCACCGTGCTCGCTCGTGGGAAGTGACGCGATGATGATGTGCTGTACATAGTTTGCCGATCAACGGGCAGAATTCGAAACCGAGCGTTCTGAGCAGGGCGAATGCGCGTACCTCCGCCTTCGCTTCGGCCGTGCGCGGGGCCGGCGGCGGACTGCGCTCGTTGTGCGTACCTTCGCCTACGCTTCGGCCGTGCGTGGAGCTGGCGGCGGACTCGTCGGGCTGCGCGCGTGCGTACCTCCGCCTTCGATACGGCCGTGAATTAGGCTGGCTGTTCTGGACCGGAAGGGGGTCGCCTTGCTCACTAGCGGTGAGGTGTTCGCGGGATTCACCGTGGAACGGCTGCTCGGGCAGGGCGGAATGGGTTCGGTCTATCTCGCGCGGCACCCCAGGCTGTCCCGGCGCACCGCGCTCAAGCTCCTCAGCCGTGAGCTGTTCCTGGACAACGAGGTGCGGGCGCGCTTCGAGCGGGAGGCCGACCTGGCCGCGCAGCTGGATCACCCCGGCATCGTCGCGGTGTACGACCGCGGCTCCGAGGACGGTCAGCTGTGGATCTCCATGCAGTACGTCGACGGGGTCGACGCGGCGGCGGTGAACCCGCTGACGCTGCCGCCCGAGCGGGCCGTGCAGATCATCGAAGGCGTCGCGGACGCGCTGGATTACGCGCACGGCATGGGGGTGCTGCACCGGGACGTGAAGCCCGCCAACATCATGCTGGCCAGGTCCGGCAGCGGGCAGGGGGAGCGGGTCTTCCTCACCGATTTCGGCATCGCCAGGCTGCGCGAGGACTCCGCCCACCTGACCCAGACCGGCATGTTCACCGCCACACTGGCCTACGCCTCGCCGGAACAGATGACCGGCGCCCCCTTGGGCAACCGCTCCGATCAGTACTCGCTGGCCTGCGCGCTGTACTGGCTGCTGGCCGGCGTCGGGCCGTTCGACGCCGACAATCCCGCCGACATCATCCACGGCCATCTCCAGCTCCCACTGCCTTCGGTCCGGTTGCGCAGGCCGAACCTGAATCCCGCCCTTGACGCGGTGCTCGCGGCCGGCATGGCGAAACGCCCGGAACACCGTTACCGCTCCTGTACCGAATTCGCCGCCGCGGCCCGCAAGGCGCTGACCGCCGTCGGCCCGCCCCCGCTACCGGTCATCCCGCCACCGGCCTACCCACCCCAGCCGTACCCCGCGCCTCCCGGCTACCCGCCACCCGTGCTGATGCCGCCGCACGCGATGCCGCCGCAACCCATTCCGCCGCATATGGTTCCGGCGCAACAGGTACCGAGGCAGGTCCCGCCGCAGCCTGCACCGGCCCAGCCCGCACCACCGCAGCGCCTGCCGCCGCAGCCCGCGCCGCCGCAGCCGGTCCCGCCGCAGCCCGCGCCGCCCCAGCCCGCGCCGCCACAGCCGGTTCCGATGCAGGTTCCGCCGCAGCCCGTGCCGCCTCTTGCGACTCCGATTCCGGTGCCACCGAACGCGCCTCCGGGTCGGCCTGGCGCGGTGCATCCGTCGGCCGCTCCCGCACCGCAACCACCGGTACCGCCGCAGCCTGCCTCGATGCCGGTGCCGCCCGCCGCGTCTGCGCCAGGATCGGGCCGCCCTGCCGTGGTGCAACCATCAGCTGACTCGGGGGCACGGCCGCCTCTCCTGCCACAACCGGCTTCGACTCTGCTGCCGCCAAGCGCATCCGTTCCTGGCGTGGACCAACCAGCCCCGCCGCAGCCGATGGCCGCCCCCGTGTCACATCCGGTTCCTCCGCAACTTGATTCGACTCTGCTGCCGCCAAACGCATCCGTTCCCGGCGTGGACCAACCGGCCCCGCCGCAGCCGTTGGCCGATCCCCCTGCACAGCCGCCGGTTCCGGCGCAGCCGTTGCCGCAACCGCCGGGTTCGCCGCAACCTGCCCATATGCCGATGCCGTCCGACGCGCGTCTGCCTGGATTGGGTCAGCCCGCCGCCCCGCAGCCCCCGATCGAATCCGCGCCGAAACAGTCGGACATGCCGCAATCTGCTCCGGTTTCGGTGCCACCGAATGCCTCTGAGGCTGGCGCGGGTCGTTCTGAGGCGGTGCAGCGGTTGCCGCAGCCGCCGGTTCCGGCGGAACTCGGCCAGACGCCGCCGTCCAACGATGCGGAGTCGGCGGTGGCTTCGGGTGTGCAGCGTGACCTGGAAAGCGCGGCGGGGGAGCCGGGGTCGTCCACGGCTGGAAGCTCTGCGGAGCCATCGCGGTCGTCTCCACAGGAGCGCGCGCCGGGCCCGGAGGACGCGCCACCGTCGGAGGCAGCGGGTTCACCCGAGTCGCCCGCGCACGAAGCGGAGTCCGTTGGCGGCGAGGCGAAGTCGGCTGAGAGCGAGCGTTCCGCAGGCGCGCCGGAAGGCGAGCCGTCCGGCGGTGCGGCCGGAGGCACTGCCGAACGCCAGAACTCCGCACTACCACCGAATCTCGGCGGGCCAACGCCGCATGCCGTGCCGCCGACGCCGGGACCGGTACCGATGCAGGGGCCGGGGTCGGGGCCCGTCATCGGGGCGCCGGGTCCACCTCCGGGCTATCCGCACGGGCCGAATCCCCCCGGGGCCCAGCCGGTACCGCCGCGCCGCCACCTCGCCGGGCTGATCGGTGCGCTGGCTCTCGGACTGGTGGCGGTCGTCGCGCTGACAGTGGGAGTGGTCGTCGTGCTCGTGTCGCGGTCCGATGCGGGGGAGGGGACCGCGGCCGCCCCGGCGACCGCGCTTCCGAAGGCGGCCTCGCCCGCGCCCGCTCCGGATCCGCTGGCGGCGAGCAGGCGAGCGTTTCCGACGCTGCTTCCGCAGGAGGCAGGCGACATCGGGGAGGGCTACGAGGAGGCCACCTGTTACGCCGAGAGGCGCGGGGATCGGCTGAACATCGATGAGGAGGCGCTCACCTCGAGCCAGTGGGTCCTCGCCTGGGAATGCCGCCGGGATGTCGACAACCCGTTCGGCATGAGCTACACCGTGCTGGAGTACCAGTCCGCCGCCGCGGCGCGGTCGGTGATCGAGACGCTGCCAACCAATGCCGCGACGCCTGGTCGCAAATCGGGCGTGCCTTTCACCCAGCACCTGTGGATCCGGGCGGATCCGCCGGGACCGGTGCCGTCGCACTACTATACGGCGAAGCTCGTGGTCGGCTTCCCCGCCGACACGAACCACGCGAATTACCTTGTCTACGCGAGCCATCGGGGCCCGGTCAGGAATCCGCAGTCGCCGCTGCCACCCGCCGAGGAAGAGCTCGCGAAGTGGTGGACGACGGCGCCGCTGTGACGGGTGGTGCGACGCGCCGCCGCACCACCCGCCAGTTCAGTCGACCGCCAACGCCTGCACGATCGGCATCCGCGCCGCACGCAACGCGGGCGGGATGGAGCCGAGCAGCGCGAGCCCGAGTGCCGCGGTGCCGTAGACGAGCAGCATCGGGCTCGGCTCGTAGACGATGTCGATGGTCATGGCGTGGCCGATGGCGACGGTCGCCAGGTACTGGATCGCCGCGCCGACCGCGAGACCTATTGCCGCGCCGATGAGTCCGATGCCCGCCGCTTCTGCGAGCACCGAACGCAGCAGGAACTTGCGGCTGGTGCCCATGGCGCGCAGCACGCCGAGTTCGCGACGGCGTTCGAGCACCGAGAGCATCAGGGTGTTCAGCAGCGCGACGGTTGCCACCAGCACCACGATCCACAGGATCGCCCGGCTCATCACCGATCCCTGCCGCAGACTCGACGAGATCGCGGTCACGGCGTCCGCGCCCGAGCTCACATAGATCTGCTCCGGTACGGCGGCGCGGATGGCGGCCTGCACCGCAGCCCGGTCCGCGCCCGGCTCGATATCGATGGCGAGGATGGTCTCACCAGGCCGCTCATACCACTGGCGCAGGTATTCCAGGTCCATCATCACGATGCCCGAGATCGCGGACATGTACGGGATCACCTGCAACACCTCCACCTGGTGCGGACCGGTCGGGGTCTGCAGGGTCAGTTCCGCGCCGGTGCTCACCCCGAGTGAGCGCGCCACGTCCCGGGAGATCACCACGCCCTCGCCGGTGGTCATGCGCGGCAACAGGTTTCGGTCCACGGCGCTGGATCGCACGTCGCCATGAGCGGTCGGATAGCCTTGCAGCATGACGCGCCCGGTGCCGAGGGTGGCGAAGGCCATCTGCGTGGGCCGCACATGTTCGACGCCCGGCACCCGCGCGATGGTGTCCGCCAGTCCGGCGGGCAGCACCGGCCCGGTCGGGAACTGCTCCATCGCCGTCGGGCTGACGTAGACGTCCGTCCGGCCCAGGTCCTCGAAGGAGGCGGTGGCCGAGTCGACCATGTTGGCGGACGCGCCGCCCATCGCCACGGTGGCGGACACGCCGATCATCACGGTCATCGCCGTCGCCCAGACCCGGCGCGGCGCGCGTTCGAGTGTGGTCGAGCCGAGCGCGCCGGGTGCGCCGAAGCGGCGGGCGATGATGGCAGCGGTCCGCACGATGGGCCCGGTGGCAGCGAAGCAGACGAGCACCGTCGCCGTGAATGCCATCGTGATGGACGCGAGCGAAAGCCTGCCGAGGTCGGCCCTGGCGACGAAGACGGCGGCCACCGCGAGCCCGATGCCGAGCGCCGCCGCGGCCAATCGCAGCGGCGGGCGGGCGGAGTCGGTCTGGCCGACGCCGACCGGCGCCAGCGCCTCGATCGGCTGCACCTTGTAGACCTGCCTGGCGGCGAGGGCGGCGGCGATGACGCTGGCCAGCACGCAGGCCGCCACCGCGACCGGAATCGCGTAGCCGGGCACCATGTACTCGGTGCGCGCCTCCACCGACTGCACCATGGCGGCGGGCAGGCGGTCGATCGCGGTGCGGCCCATGAACATACCGATGACGGCGCCGACCGCGCCGCCGAACAGCCCTAGCACCGCGGCCTCGGCGAGCAGATCGCGCACCATCGGTCCGCGCTTGCCGCCGATGGCGCGCAGCAGCGACAGCGTCGGCCTGCGCTGGGCGACCGCCATGCTCATCGCGTTGTAGATCAGGAACGCCGAGACGATCAGCGCGGCGGCCGAGGACATCAGCGTCGAATAGCGGACGATCTGGATCGCCCCGCTCGCCTGCGCGGTGCGCAGATCCGGATCGGCGGCGACGGCGCGCCCGTCCACCGCCGCGGTCAGTGCGGTACGCAGCTCGCCGAGATCGGCGCCGTCGGCCGCGACGATCTGCACCGAGTCCAGCTTGCCCGCCCTGCCGGTCAGCGTCTGCGCCAAACCCAGTGGGGCGGCGATGATGTGGCCGCCGTTGAGCTTGTCCGACGCCTCCGCGTCGAGCACACCGGCCACGGTGACGGTGCCGGTGCCGAGCGGGAACCGGTCGCCTTCCGAATAGCCCATCGCGGCGCCGACGAGGACGCCGTTGGGCGTGGTGATCAGTTTGCCTGCCTGCGCGCCCATCGGCCCCGCGATCTCGCTGCCCAGCGCCGTGATGCTGGTGTCGGCGCCGAGCAGCAGCGCGCGATCCTCGCCCGCGCCGAGCTGGGCGCGCAACATCGGCACCGCCTTGTCGACGCCAGGAGTCGCGGAAATGCGCGGCAGCAGTTGCTGATCGAAGCCGGCGTCGGTGATGCCGGTGATCTCGAGCACCGCCTTCCCGCCGAGCGACTTGGTGAGCCGGTCCACCGACCCGGTGACCGAGCCGGAGATGCTCAGCACCGCGACCAGCAGCGAGGCGGACACGCCCATCACGGTCAGTGACATGATCGTCCGCCCGCGGTGCGCGAGCAGTTCGCCGAAGTTGAACAGCCGCAGCCGATCCCAGCCTGCCCGGATCATGCGCGCACCGAACCCTCGTCCACCGCCGCGTCCGCGGCCGGCTCGGCGCGAGCGCTTCGCTCGACCCGGTCGTTGGATCCGATCCTGCCGTCGCGCAGCGTGATCACCCGGTCGCAGTACTCCACCGCGCCCATGTCGTGGGTCACCATGACCACCGAATTGCCTTGGCCCGCAATATCACCGAGCAGTTGCAGGATCGCGGCGCCGGTCTTGGAGTCCAGGTTGCCGGTCGGTTCGTCGGCCAGGATGAGCGGCGGTTCCATGATCAACGCCCGTGCCACCGCCACCCGCTGCATCTGGCCACCGGACAACTCGGCGGGGCGGTGCTCGGCCCGGTTGCTCAGCCCGACGCGCTCGAGCAGCTCCAGCGCCTTCGGCTTGGCCTTGCGTAATCCGGTGCCGTCCAGCAACTTCGGAATGGCCACGTTCTCCCACGCGGACAGCGTGGGCAGCAAGTTGAAGAACTGGAAGACGAATCCCACTTGGTGGCGGCGGAACTCGGATTGCTGATCCTCGTTGAGTCGGCCGATCTCGTTGCCTTGGAAGCGAATCGATCCGGCATCTGGACTGTCCAACGCGCCGAGCAGATGTAGCAGCGTGCTCTTGCCGGAGCCGGACGGACCGATGATGGACGTGAATTCGCCTGCCTCGATACGCAATCCGATGCCGTCGAGCGCGCGCACCGTCTGCTCGCCGACCAAGTACTGCTTGATCACGTCCGACAGTTCCAGCATGGCCGGTTCCGACATGGTGGTTCCCCCACTTTCTTTCGACTGTGCTAACGCGCCAGTGCCTCGGACACCCGGTGGCGGCGACGATACTGGCAATCGAGCACCGCGCGCAGCACAGGCTGCTCCGCCGCGAGCTCGAGATAGGCCTCGACCGCGGACTGTCCCTGCGTCAATGCCTGCTCCATTTTGACGTCCAGATGCAATTGCCACCGGTACTTCAGGGCGAGCAGCACCCCCTCCTGGCCACCGAACAATCGATCCAGCCCCGGAATCCCGTCGAACAGGTCGGGATTGTCCGGATCGGCCGCGGCGCGGGCGAGTACGGTGTGCACGATTTCGGTCCGAGCGTGTTGTTCTTCCCAGGACATGACATCGGCCTTTCGTGATGCGTCCGCCGCACCGCCGATCGGGCCGTACGGCGAGGATGCGGCCAACGCTACGGAGCGCGGCCGAGGGTGTCGTCGTGCCGGGGAAGAGAATCGATCTCCTACCGTGGTAGGAGAGCCGGACCGTTCGGGGAACGATGCGTCGGCGGGCGTCGGCCGACTAGCCTGGCAACATGGATGTGACGCAGGTCATCGCTTCGCAGGCAGGCGCTCGGCAGGCGATTCCGCTGCGCCGTCGCGGCCGGGCGCGCGATCGCGTCCGCGCGTTCGCGCGCGATCCGATCGGCATGTTCCAGCGCAGTCTGGCGGAGTTGCCGTTCGATTATCCGCCGAAAGTCATCATCATCGCCGACATCATGACGTTCGTGATCGGCATCGCGGCGACCGTGCAGCGGCACGCCTACTTCCCGACGGCGTTGCCCTTGGTGGCCGTGTTGCTGCTGTTCATCTCGGTCCCCGCGTTCTGCCTGCTCGGCGTCGTGCCCAATCCGGGCACTCTCGGCGTGTGCGGGATGGCGGCGGCCGCGCTGTTCCTGCTCCAGCCGGTCTCGACGGACGTCGCGCCGTTCGTGCTGGTCATCATCGTCGGGGAGGTGGCGGCGATCGCGTCGGTGCGGGTCGGCGTCGCGGTGGCGATCGGGGCGGTCGCCGAGCTGGTGGCCTTCGACATGTTCGGCCACGTGCTGTGGAGCGCCGACAACGAACGTTTCGAAGGGATGCCGATGTACAGCATCGGCGTCCTGCTCGGGCTGATGGTCGGGCTGATGTTGCAGTATCAGCGCCGCTTCCTCTACCAGGAACGCCACTATCAGGACATGCGCGCGGCCCAGGCGGCCGAGGAGGAGCGCCGCCGGATCGCCCGCGAGGTGCACGACGTGATCGCCCATTCGCTGAGCATCACGCTGCTGCACCTCACCGCGGCCAGACACGCGCTGGAAACCGACCGCGATGTGGACGAAGCGGTGGAGGCACTGGTCGACGCCGAACGCCTGGGCCGCCAGGCGATGGCCGACATCCGGCGCACCGTCGGACTGCTGGACAAGCGGCCCTCGAAGCTGGTCGCGGAACCGAGCGTCGGCGATATCGATGGCCTGGTCGGTGATTTCGTGCGCGCCGGACTCGACGTGCGATACCAATGCACCGACGATCTGTCGCCGGTGTCGGCGGCGGTGGGCTTGGCGCTGTACCGCATCGGCCAGGAGTCGCTGGCCAACGTGGTCAAGCATGCGCCGGGCGCGACGGCGACCGTCCTGCTCGCGGTGGACGACGCCGCGGCCGCGCTCACGGTGAGCAACACGCTGCCCGGCGGCCTGCCCGCGCAACGCGGAAGCGGCATGGGTCTGTCCGGCATGTGGCAGCGCGCCGAACTGCTCGGCGGACGGTTGACCGCGGGACCCACCGACGGCGGCTGGTCGGTGCGGGCGGAATTTCCGCTGGGCGCGACCAAAGCGTGGATGTCGTGTCCGCTGCCAGGATTGTTCACCGATGCCACTGCCGCTCTGCCGCCCATCGGCTCCAGGCCGCGGAACATCCTGCGGGAGGGTGCGTGACAGCCGCAGCGCCGGACGCCGACACCATCGCCGTCCTCGTCGTCGACGATCAGGAATTGGTGCGCGGCGGTCTGCGTCGCATCCTGCGCCGCCGAGACGGTTTCCTGGTGACCGAATGCGCCGACGGTGACGAGGTGCCCGCCGCGGTGGCCGCCGCCAAGCCGGACGTGGTGCTGATGGATCTGCGCATGAAGCGCGTCGGCGGCATCGACGCCACCCGGCTGCTGCGCGCCGTCGAGGGCGCGCCGCCGGTGCTGGTGCTCACCACGTTCGACGACGACCAGCTGTTGTCCGGCGCGCTGCGTGCGGGCGCCGCCGGGTTCATCCTCAAGGATTCGCCCGCCGAGGACCTGATCCGCGCGGTGCGGATGGTGGCCACCGGCGGGGCATGGCTCGACCCTTCGGTGACCGACCGCGTGCTGACGACCTATCGAACGGCCCGCCCGGTGGCGGCCCGCACCGACAGCAGGCTCGCCGACCTGACCGCGCGCGAGTACGAGGTGCTCGAACTCATCGGACGCGGCCGCGCCAACGCGGAAATAGCCAGGCAGCTCGGCATCTCGGAAGTCACCGTGAAAAGCCATGTCGGGCACATATTCGGCAAGCTCGACCTGCGAGATCGGGCCGCGGCGATCGTCTTTGCGTTTGACCATGGGGTGGTCGCACCCGGAGAATCGACTCTTTGACGGGCAGCCCGCACCCATGGGTCGCCGCCTGGGATGTGGAGGTTGCACGGGGTGGACGGACCTGGATGGCGAGTAGGCAGTCGGTTCGGCCCGTACGAGTTGCGCTCGCTGCTGGGCAAAGGGGGCATGGGCGAGGTCTACGAGGCCTATGACACGGTGAAGGACCGCGTCGTCGCGGTCAAGCTGCTGTCCCAGGAACTCGCCAAAGACCCTGTGTACCAAGTGCGTTTCCGCAGGGAATCGCAGGCCGCGGCGCGACTGGCCGAGCCGCACGTCATCCCGATCCACGACTGGGGCGTGATCGACGGCGTCCTGTTCATCGATATGCGGCTGGTCAACGGGGTCGACCTGCGCTCCATCCTGCGCGGGCAGGGGCCGCTGAGCCCGGAACGCGCCGTCTTCATCGTCGAACAGATCGCCGCCGCGCTCGATGCCGCGCACACGGACGGTCTGGTGCACCGCGACGTCAAACCCGCCAACATTCTCGTCACCGACGCCGACTTCGCGTACCTGGTCGATTTCGGCATCGCCCACACCGAGGGCGATTCGGCGGTCACCCAGGTCGGCATGGCGGTCGGCTCCTACATCTACATGGCGCCGGAGCGTTTCGACGTCGGCCCGGTGACCGGTCGCGCCGACATCTACTCGCTGGCCTGCGTGCTGCACGAATGCCTCACCGGGGCAACGCCGTTCCCAGCGGCGAGCATGAGTGTGCTTATCAAGTCCCATCTTTCGGATCCGCCGCCGCAGCCGAGCGTCGAGCGTCCCGGTATCCCGCCCGGCCTGGACGACGTGATCGCGCGCGGCATGGCCAAGGATCCCGCGGACCGTTTCGCGACAGCGAGCGAGCTGGCGCGCGCGGCTCGTGCCGTGGTGGGCTCGCCTTCACCAGCCGCGCCCGGGCCCACCTTCGTGGTGCGTGCCCCTGATCCCGCCAGGTTCGGTCAGTCGGATCCGACCGTGCGCGGGGCGACCGTGTCGCCGGAATCCACCGGGGAGCTATCGGTTCCCGCGATCATCCATCCGACCGCGCCGACCGAGATCCGGCCCGCCGACATCCAGTTCACCCCGCTGCCGCCCCAGCAGCCGCAGGCGCCGCCCGCGACCGGACCGCTGCCGCAGGTGCGGCCGTTTCCCGACGCGCATCTCTACCCCGAGGCCCAGCGGTACGGCGAACCCCAATACGCCGAGAATCAGTACGACGAAACCCGATACGACGAGCCCCGGTACGCGGAGCAGTACCCGGCGCCGCTAGAACCCGCGCAGTTCACCGCCCCGGAGACTCAGCGCTACGCGGCCCCCCTGGTGCCCGAGGTGCCGCAACCCGCGCCGGAGACTCAGCGCTACGCGGTCCCGCCGGTGCCGGAGGTGCCGCAGCCCGCGCCGGAGACGCAGCGCTACGCGGCCCCGCCGGTGCCGGAGGTGCCGCAACCCGCGCCTGAGACGCAGCGGTACCCGGAACCGCCGTTCGCCGCGCCGCCCCAGCCGCGGCACGGTGCGCAGCCCGTACCGCAACCGACTTACGCGGACCACGTCGCTCACGGGCCGGGCGGTGAATCGCATCCGCCGCGCGGGTACGACGCCTACGGCGAGCGCTACGACCAAGCCGACCCCTATTTCTCTCCCTATTCCGCGGACCAGCCGCGCCGGTCCGTCGTGCTGCCCCTGCTGTTCGCGGTGCTGGTGATCGTCGTGGTCACCGTGTCGGGCGCGGTCGTCTGGCAGACGATGACCCGCGACACCGTCATCGACACCGCCGCCGAAGGCAGGACGGACACGTCCCTGACCTCGGCGCGCGCGCCGGGCGCGGCCGCTACCTCGGCCGCGCGCACGACCGCTCCTGCCTCGACGTCCACCGGCCCGGCGCGGCTGCCCGACGGCGCGACCCCGTGCGGTGCGGGTCAGGGTTCCGGCGCGTTCTCCAGGGCCGCCATCGGCAACACCGTCACCAGCTGCCCGTTCGCTGAGGAAGTGCGGAAGGCCTACGCCGCGGCGGGGAACGCGGGCGGCTCTCGATCGGTGGTGGCCATCAGCCCGGTCACCGGCCGGAGCTACACGATGACCTGCGCGGCCCAAGGACAGGTCGTGGTCTGCACCGGCGGTGAGAACGCGGTGGTCTACGTCTACTGACGCGCACGCGTAGAGCGTCCCGAGAACTCGGCAGGCCGATGACCCGACCTGCGGCGGGCGCCCGGCTCCTCGGCCCCCGGTGGCGCCGCCTCCGTTGGGCGACCGGGTTTCCTTGCCGATTTGCGATGAGATCAGCGCCGCGCACGTCCAGTTATCTTGGTCTTCCGACCAATATGCATGTGACGGCGCATCGAACCTCGAGCCTGTATCGCTAGGTCACGAACTGATAGCTTTCCGCGGTTTGCGAGGTGGGAAGCGCTTTAGTGGGAATCCGCGACCAGAGTGCGCCGACCGGCGGCGGACTCGGTGTGGCGGACGGCGTAATGATGCCGACCGCGAAACCGATCGATTGGTTAACTGCTAGCGACCCTTCAGGAGGCGCGATGCCCGCCCTCTCGTCGATCGTCCGCTCCGCGTCCTCCCGCCCGGGGGGCCGATCTCCGACGCGGCCCGCACACGGTCCGTGGCGGGTGTCGGACGTGTGGACGGTCGTCCTCGGGGCGGCCCTCGCCCTCGCGGCCTGCCTCGCGCTGCTCGGCTACGCCGGACCGCGGGCCTCGTCGGGCGATCGTCCCGACCGCGTCGACGCGTCGCTCGACCCGGCCGATCTCGTGCTCGAGTCCGAACTGGCCGGCGTCGATCTCGCCGCCGCCGCGAGCGAGGAGGAGCTCGGGCGATATCAAACGGCTCTCGATCTCGCCGACGCCGCCTGCGTGGAGGATCGGCGGGAGATGGCGGCACTAGCGGTCCACGGCGCCCGGTTGGTGGAGCGGCGGGGCGGCCACACGACGGCGCTGGAGGTGTTGCGCGGAGTCGCGGTGAGCATTCCCGCCGATCTCGCGCCGCTGCGGTGCGCGCAGATCGTCGGGTCGCTGGCGGCGCTGATGACCTACGCCGAGTGACGTCCAGTCGTATTGCGAGAAGATTCGGCGAAAGCGCCGCCGCCGTAGTCGCTGCGCTGCGGTGATGTCGAAAGAGCATGGAAGAGCTGCGGAATCGGGTGCGGTTCAACGGCCACAACAGGCGAGTTCCGGGTAGGATCGGCCGCCAGCAACAAGCGCGTGTCGGTACCGATTCCGACCGCCCGGCGAAGCCTGGCTGGAAGGTGAAGGTGCCCCCTCCTGTTACTCTCGACGTCCCTGGCTGGTTGGGCGACAACGAGCGTGTTCGCGTGTTCGCGTGTGCGCCTCCGCATTCCGGGCGCCGTGCCCAGCCCGCCCGAAACCTTCTGGCCCACGAATGCGCTGGTCCGCGCCCCGCGTGCCGGACGGACGCCCCGCGCCCCCAGAGCGCGTGGAATCCGCCGTGGCAGTTCGGCATAGGCCGCCGTCCGGCGGAAATGGGTGATCGACAGTCGTTCCCAGTAGGTTGTCGGCACGCTCTACTGACACCGAAATCGGGGGGAGTTCGCGACGAGGATGTACCGAAAGATGTCTACTGATCGATGCGGGCGCTTCGGAAAGGCGCTCGGCGCGGGCCTGCTCGCCATGGCGATGCTGACCTCGTGCGGCACCGGTTCCGGCGATTCCACCCAGGCGACGACCATCACCGAGGCCGCCGCGCGCAGCGACCAGATAACCCTGGAGTTCACGCTGCCGGGCACGCTGGCCGCGGACTTCCAGGAATTCCGCGCCGGGCAGCGCGGCCATTTCGGCATGGCGATCATGGCGGTGGGCGGTGAGCGGATGGTGACCTTCGGCGACTGGACCACCGGACCGGCCTGGTCGACCATGAAGGTGCCGCTGGTCATCGCCGCGCAGCGCCGTAATCCGTCCGTCTCGACCTACTCCATGACGGCCGCGATCGCCTCTTCCGACAACGCCGCGGCCGACACGCTGTGGCAGGGGCTCGGCAGTCCGCAGGAGGCGGCCAAGGCCGTCGAAGCGGTGCTGCGCGAGGGCGGCGACAGCAGGACCGCGGTCCCCGCGACGCGCAGCCGCACCGAGCATTCGGCGTTCGGCCAGTCGGAATGGTCGCTGACCGAGCAGGCGCGTTTCGCCTCGCGGCTACCCTGCCTGCCGCAGTCGGAGACCGTGCTGGACCTGATGACCGAGATCGTGCCGAACCACCGCTGGGGCCTCGGCAACATCGGCGGTGCGGAGTTCAAGGGCGGCTGGGGACCCGATGCCTCCGGCAACTACCTGGTGCGCCAGTTCGGCATCATCGACGGACCGACCGGGAAGATCGCCGTCGCCATTGCCGCTCAACCCGATTCCGGCGGGTTCTCCGACGGCATGAGTGCGCTCGACACGATGGCCACGCTCATCTCCGAACACGTCGACGAACTGTCCGGCGGCGCCTGCCCGCGCTGAGGTATACCGGCCGCTACCAGCGTCGATGGACCGCGCGCTGACGCGGGTACGACCCGGCTCGCGCGGCGAATGCCGCGCTGAGCGGGACGTAACCCAGGGTTCACGGGGTCGGGGCTGCCGAACATCGCCGAGCGGTGCAAGATAGCGGCCATGCGCATCGGAGTCTTGACCGGAGGCGGGGACTGTCCAGGACTGAACGCGGTGATCCGCGCCGTCGTTCGCACCGCGAACGGACGGTACGGGGACGCGATCGTCGGCTTCCAGGACGGCTGGCGCGGCCTATTGGAAGACCGGAAGATCAACATCCTCAACGACGACCGCACCGACCGGCTGCTCACCAAGGGCGGCACCATGCTCGGCACCGCACGCACCAATCCCGACGTGCTGCGGGCAGGCCTCGGCCAGATCCAACGAACCCTCGACGACAACGGCATCGAAGCACTCATCCCGATCGGCGGCGAGGGCACCCTCACCGCCGCCAGCTGGCTGTCCGAGGAGGGTGTCCCCGTGGTCGGGGTGCCCAAGACCATCGACAACGACATCGACTGCACCGACGTCACATTCGGCCACGACACCGCGCTGTCCATCGCCACCGAGGCGATCGACCGCCTGCACACCACCGCGGAATCGCACCAGCGCGTGATGCTGGTGGAGGTGATGGGCAGGCACGCGGGCTGGATCGCGATCAACTCCGGCATGGCCGCGGGCGCGCACCTGACTTTGGTGCCTGAGGTCCCGTTCGACGTGGACGAGGTCTGCGCGATGATCAAGCGCCGATTCCAGCGCGGCGACAAGCACTTCATCTGCGTCGTCGCGGAAGGTTCGCATCCGGCGCCCGACTCCGGCTTCGCGCTGCGCGAAGGCGGCATCGACGAATTCGGGCACGAGCGGTTCACCGGTGTCGCCCAGCAGCTGGGCGCCGAGATCGAACGCCGCATCGGCAAAGAGGTGCGCACGACCGTGCTCGGCCACGTCCAGCGCGGCGGCAGCCCGACACCCTACGACCGCGTGCTCGCCACCCGGTTCGGCCTGCATGCCGCCGAGGCGGTGCACGCGGGGCGGTTCGGGCAGATGGTCGCCCTGCACGGCACCGCCATCGACCTGGTGCCGCTCTCCGAGGCCACCAAGCAGCTCAAGCGGGTGCCCACCGACCGCTACCGCGAAGCGGAGGCGTTCTTCGGCTGACACCCGGTCCTGGCGGCAATTACGCTGGCCGCCATGGGTCTTGCCATCGATGATCTGCCCGCCGACACTGCGGCCGTGTTGCGTCGCCGCGCCCGTGCCGCCGAACTTCCCGTCGCCGACTACCTGCGCGCGGAGCTCGTCGCGCGGGCGCGGATGCGCACGCCGGAGGACTCCGTCGCGGAGTTCCTGGCGTCGGAGGGGCGCGAGGCAACGCCCGAGATCGACCGGGACGCGTCGGCGCTCGTCACGATCTACGACCTGCCCGCCGAGACGCTGACCGTGCTCGGCAGGCGGGCGCACGCCGCCGGATACGCGCTCGGCGACTACGCGCGGCGCGAGCTGATCGCCTCGGCGCGGCGCGCCACCGTCGAGGACGCGATGCTCGAGTTCGGTGAGGTCGCGGACCCGGAGACGGATATGGCGGCCGTCGCCGCCGCGATCAGGTACGCGCGCGGGGAGTGACCCGCCTGCAGGATGCCATGGCGGCCGGATCATTCCCGCGGTGTACGCGCGTGCGACTCGCGGTTGATCCCGGTCTGGCAGCCGAGGCGGTACTGTCGCCGACATGCGTACCGGCCGGTCCCTCGCATTGGTCCTTTTCGTCGTCGCCGCGCTGGTGACGAGTTGCACCGAGGACTCCAATCCGCCGGAACCGACCACTGGGGACTGGCACGGTGCGATCCAGGTACCCGGCCAGCCGCTGGACATCGGGGTGACCTTCGCGGGCGACGGCACCGCCACCATCGACATCCCGGTGCAGGGCGTGCAGGACGAGCCGCTGAAGGACGTGCGATCCGACCGCGCGGGCGTCGCCTTCGCGATCCCGGACATCCAGGGCGACCCGGCGTTCAAGGGCAGTTACGACGCCGGGTCCGACCGGATCACCGGTGATTTCACGCAGTTCGGGCAGTCGTACCCGCTGACGTTGGAGCGCGGCGCCGTCGCGCCGCTCGCCCGGCCGCAGGAACCGCGACCGCCGTTCCCGTACCGCTCCGAGGACGTCAGCTACCCGAGCGGCGACATCACCATCGCGGGCACCCTCACCGAACCCGAAGGGCCGGGACCGTTTCCCGCGGTGCTGCTGATCACCGGCAGCGGCCCGCAGGACCGCAACGAAGAGTTGATGCACCACAAGCCCTTCCTGCTGCTGGCCGACACCCTCACCCGCGCGGGTTACGCGGTGTTGCGCACCGACGACCGCGGCGTCGGCGGCACCGGGGGCAACCTGGAGCAGTCGAACTACACCGACCTTTCCGGCGACGTCGCCGCGGGCGTGCGCTACCTGCGGGCCCGCCCCGATATCGACCCGGCGCGCGTCGGGCTGCTCGGCCACAGCGAGGGCGGCTACCTCGCGCCGATGGTCGCGGCGCAACCCGACAGCGGCGTGGCCTTCGCGATTCTGATGGCGGGGCCGACGGTGCCCGGCGGCGACGTGCTGATCGAACAGACCAGGGCGCTGCTGGTCGCCAACGGCGCGTCCCCCGAGGAGATCGACAAGCAGGTGCGTGCGACCACCGAGATGGTCGAACTGCTGAAGAAGGGCGACCTGGAAGGGGCCAAAGCGCTGGCCAAGCGCAACAACGCGGCGCTGCCCGAGGACCAGCGTCTGCCGGACGCGCAGGTGGGCGCCGAGATCACCCCGTACTTCGCCGCGCTGATCGCTTACGATCCCGCGCCCGCGCTGTCCGCGCTGCGGATCCCGGTGCTCGCGTTCTTCGGCGACAAGGATCTCCAGGTGCTCGCCACCCAGAACGAGCCGCCCGCCCGCACCCTGCTGGCCGGTGACCCGGACGCCACCGTGCACGTCTTCCCCGGCCTCAACCACCTGATGCAGCCCACCCAGACGGGCCTGCCCAGCGAGTACACGACGATCGCGACGACCATCGATCCGCAGGTCCTCACCTACGTGACGGACTGGCTCGGCAAGCGGTTCCCGGCGAAGTGATCCCCCCGACGCGAACCGCGGAGGTCGGCGCGGTGCCGACCGGACTCTTACCTAAACTGATCGGCATGAGCACAACCACCGTCGAGCTGATGGACTACAGCGACGTCATCGCCCGGTACGAGCCGGTGCTCGGCATGGAGGTCCACGTCGAGCTGTCCACCGCGACCAAGATGTTCTGCGGCTGCGCCACCGAATTCGGCGCGCAGCCCAACACCCAGGTGTGCCCGGTGTGCCTCGGCCTGCCCGGTTCGCTGCCGGTGGTCAACCAGCAGGCCGTGGAATCGGCGATCCGCATCGGCCTGTCGCTGAACTGCTCGATCACGCCGTGGGGCCGGTTCGCGCGGAAGAACTACTTCTACCCGGACCAGCCGAAGAACTACCAGATCAGCCAGTACGACGAGCCGATCGCCACCAACGGCCACCTGGACGTGGTGCTCGACGACGGCAGCATCTTCCGCGTGGAGATCGAACGCGCCCACATGGAAGAGGACACCGGCAAGTCGGTGCACGTCGGCGGCGCCACGGGCCGCATCCACGGCGCGAGCCACTCGCTGCTCGACTACAACCGGGCGGGCGTGCCGCTGATCGAGATCGTCACCAAGCCGATCACCGGCGCGGGGGAGCGGGCGCCCGAGGTGGCCCGCGCCTACGTCACCGCCCTGCGGGATCTGCTGAAAGCTCTTGACGTTTCGGACGTCAAGATGGAGCAGGGGTCGCTGCGCTGCGACGCGAACGTCTCGCTGATGCCGATCGGGGCCACCGAGTTCGGCACCCGTACCGAGACGAAGAACGTCAACTCGCTCAAGAGCGTCGAGGTCGCGGTGCGCTTCGAAATGCGCCGCCAGGCCGCCGTGCTGGCCGGGGGCGGCAGCATCGTGCAGGAGACCCGCCACTTCCACGAGACCGACGGCACCACCTCGCCGGGCCGCCGCAAGGAGACCGCGGAGGACTACCGCTACTTCCCCGAGCCCGACCTCGAGCCGGTCGCGCCCGCCGCGGAGTGGGTCGAGGAGCTGCGCGGCACCATCCCCGAGTACCCGTGGCTGCGCCGGGCCAGGATCCAGGCCGACTGGGGCTGGTCGGACGAGGTCATGCGCGACGTGGTGAACGCGGGCGCGCTGGACGCCATCATCGCCACCGTCGACGCGGGCGCTCCGGCCAACGAGGCGCGCTCCTGGTGGGTCAACTACCTCACCGAGAAGGCCAAGGAACGCGAGGTCGGCCTCGAGGACCTGCCCATCACCCCGGCGCAGGTGGCCGAGGTGACCAAGCTGGTCGAGGCCAAGACCGTCAACAGCAAGGTCGCCAAGCAGGTCGTCGACTTCGTCCTCGCGGGCGAGGGCGAGCCCGCCGCGATCGTCGAGGCCAAGGGCCTCGGCATGGTGAGCGACGACAGCGCCCTGCAGGCCGAGGTCGAGAAGGCGCTCGCCGCCAATCCCGACATCGCCGAGAAGATCCGCTCGGGCAAGGTGCAGGCCGCGGGCAAGATCGTCGGCGACGTCATGAAGGCGACCCGAGGTCAGGCCGACGCCGCGCGCGTGCGTGAACTCGTTCTCGCCGCCTGCTCCTGATCGTGTCTTTCGCGCCGCCCGCGACTTCGGTCGCGGGCGGCGTGCTGGTCACCGCTCGGTGCTTTCGCTTCTCGCGGTGGCGCGCCCGCCGGTACCGGTGAATGATCGCCGGTGAGCGTTGGTGAGTTCATCGCAAGTGGTCGGGCCTGGGATTTCGCACGGCTCGAACGATTTCGAGTGCGGAAGCGTCAGCGGGAGAGGGCGTCGCGGTAGCGATCCAGGGAACGCACCATCGTTTCGCCGAACCCAGCGCCCGTTTCGTCCCACAGGTCGAACCATTCGTTGTCGGCCGGGTTCTGAATGCGTCGGACGCAGTTCGCGATCGACTCGCGCAGTTCGCGGGTCGGGGTGACCGCGATATCGGTTGCGAGGCGGGCGGTTTCGGAGTCGCCGCTGTCCTGGCCGACCAGATGCGCGAGCAGCGCGGCGATGCCGATGGCGGCTTGCGCTTCGTAGACCTCCACGTACTCCTCGCCGAGCACGCCGTCGCAGATCTCGCGGATGTGCGCCTCAGCGGCCGCCTGGTCGGCGTGGCGCAGACCGGCCAATGCGTCATGTGATCCGTCGTTGTCGAACGGTCCTTCGCCCCACGCGCCCACGGGTTTTCCTTTCCTCAACCGATGTGCGGGTGAGGTTAGCGCCTGGGGCCGACACATCGCGCCCGACCGAGGCGTGGCGCGGACCGCGTGCAGCCGCGCCACGTGCGCAGGTCTAGTCCGGTCCGGTGCCGCCCCCGGCCTGCGGCGGGATGCGGACGACGCGGTCGTCGTTGGGACCGGGCTGGCCGTCGGTCTTGTTGACGGTGCCGACCCAGACGTTGCCGTCGGGGCCGACGGTCGCGCCGCCGAGCTGGCCGTACCGGTCCTGGGCGAGCAGGCTGGGGGCCGTGGTCACGGCACGGGTGTTCTCGTCGGCCGCCGCGATGGCCAGCGCCTTGGCGTTGGTCAGCGAGATCGCCACACCGTCGGCGGCCGCGGCGCAGCCCGCGACGCCCGGCCGGTCCGGCCAGGTCCACGCGATGCTGACCGCGCCGTCCGGACCAAGCCGTTGCAGCCGGTCCTCGACGGGGGTGCGGTCGGTGAACCAGACGCTGTCCTTGCCGTCGCGGCACAGATCGCCGGCGATACCGATGCCGGAGACCGCGACCTCCGGCGCCGCCGCGCCTGGCGCGGGCGAGTTCACCCGCAGCAGCTTGCCCGCCAAGGACGACGGGGTCGAGGCCAGTCCCGGATTGCCCGCGTCGCCGGTCAGCACCAGCAGCTGGTCCGGGGTCGCCCATTCGATCGCGCCGTGATTACCGCTGGCGCCCTTGGGGATTCCGGTGAGAATGTCCTTGGGCTGGCCGCCCTCCGCGATGCGGACGACGCGATTGTCGCTGGCTGTGGTGATGTACGCGTAGAGCAGACCGTCCTCGCGGTAGGTGGGCGAGAGCGCGATATCGCTGAGCCCGCCGTCGGCCGAGCCGTCCACGTCGAGGCGCGCGATCTCGATCGGCGGCTGATCCGGATCGATCACCTTGAGGATGCGGCCGGTGCGCCGCTCGGCGACCAGCGCGCCCTCGGCGACGCCGACCATTCCGGCGGTGGTATCCAGGCAGGTCGCGACCACCGCCGGGTCGGGGTCGATGCAGGGCCCGCTCGGACGGGTCGTCGACGGCGGCTCCTGCTTGGGCGGCTTGGGATCCGCGGGACTGAACGTCGGCTCGGGGGTGAACGGGCTCGACGCGGAATCGTCGAACCGCGCGCACCCCGCGAGCAGAGCGGATGCGAGCGCCACACTCCAGGCGAGACGCCCCACGACAACCAACCTCATGCCCCAGACGTTACGGAAATACCGTCGCCCGCGCCGCTCCCGGGTGCGTGTTGACACGCCACAACACGTGGACTCCCGCCGATGGGCGGTGCGACATAGGGTGTACACCCATGAGCGAGCGAATCATGTGCCAGCGCGCCTCGCGCATGCCGGAGCCGAGCGTCAGCGAGGGCACGGCATGAGCGAGCGAAGTATCGGCACCGCGCTTTCACCCAAGACGGCGCCGAGGGGCAGCGAGGCCCGGCCGTGACCGACAAGCCGAACAAGACTCCCACCGCCACGGTCACCGGTGAACAGCCCACCACGGCGCGTGCGGTCACCAGCCCGTTCGATTCGCCGACCCAACAGCTCCCCGTGGTGGATCTGGCCAAGCCGCGCGCGGGCGACGTGCCGCGCACCGACGACGAGCTCGGTCTCGACCCCGATGTGCCGAGCGTCGAGCAGAGCGAATCCGATGAACCCGCGTACTCCTACGCCAGCATCCCGCCCGCGGGCAACTCGCCGGGGGAGCCGAGCAAGGCGGCACTGCGGCGCAAAGCCGAAAATCGGCGCGGCACTTTGGATCTCGGCCTGTTCCTGCTGCGGCTCGTGGTCGGCGCCACCTTCGTTTACCACGGTTTGCAGAAACTCACCGGCTGGTTCCACGGCGCCGGCCTCGACGGCACCCGCGACATGATGGCCGAGGGCGGCTGGGACCACTCGATCGTCGCAACGATCCTGCTCTTCACCGGCGAGATCGGCGGCGGTGCACTGCTGATCCTCGGCCTGGCCACCCCGCTCGCCGCGGGCGCAGTGCTCGCCGTGATCCTCGACGCCTGGGCGTGGAAGCAAGGCATGATCCCCGGCTTCCAGTACAAGGGCTCGGTGCCTACCGGCGTCGAACTCGAGACCATCCTCGCAGGCGCGGCCGCCGTCATCATCCTCACCGGCCCCGGCCGCTGGTCCCTCGACCGCGACCGCGGCTGGGCCACCCGCCCCTCCTACGGCTCCTTCGCCGCCCTGACAGCCGCCATCGCCGCCGCCGCGGGCACCTACTGGTACCTGCACGGCGGAAATCCCCTCACGGGCATCGGCCCCTTCGACTGACCCGGCTCGACAATGCGATGAACACCTGAAAAGCCCCGGCTGTCCGGGGCTTTTCATGTGTCTGTCGATCAGGCGAGCACCCTGTCGACAGGAACGGTCAGCGCGGCGAACCAGGAGCCGCGTCGGCTCGCGTTCCCTGGGATTCAGTCATGGAACAGGTCTCGCACGTCGGTGATGACCAGCGATCGATCCAGCCACATGTGCAGCGTCTCCTGATCAGTGCACGCCGTGATTCGATCGTGCGCCTCCTGCGGAACCGCGACGCCGCGGCGGTCGAGCACCCGCAGGATGCTTCCGCACACTCCTTCGACGTGGCCTTCAGCGTGGCCTTCAGCGCGCAGGCGTTGGGAGCTTTCGGAGCGGAAGAACGACAGGTCCAGCGACATCAGCTTCCTCCAGGTTGTTGCGGCCGGGCTGTTTCCGAGCCCCATTTCGGTGAGTTCGGCGAAGATGGATTGATCCTCGTCGAACCCGTGCAGAGCGGCAGCCAGCGCTTTCAGTATGGCATTGATATCGGGCTCGTTGGCGTGGGTGACCGCGGACAACGCGGCCAGCGGGATGTCGGCCGCCGCGGCGGCCGGGTCGGTCACGGCGGGGACGTTGTGCGGACCGAGGACGATGGGGGCGAGGATGAGACTGCGGCGGAAGGGTGCGCCGATCGCGGGTGGCCTCCGTGCCCAATTGGCCGTCTGCTGATCCTGGCAGACGATCAGCAGAACCGGCGGAAGCCGGTATTTGGCGTGCAGGTGCGACAAGTAGTAGGCCCATGCCCCAGGCTTGGCGTGGTCGATCTTTCCCTGCGCCTCGACCAGCAACAGGAACGCCCCGTCGTCAGTGGTTATCCGCAGCAGAGTGTCGACGCGGCGTTCCACCGGACGTGTTTCGGTCAGATCGGTGGGTAGCAGCGCGACCTCGAGCGGATCGAGGAACGGTAGTCCGAGGGCGCGGACGGCACGCGTGAAAACGCCTGGGTCGTGCTGGAATATCCGGTGCATCGCTTCGTGCGGGGAACCGACCATGGCGGCCACAGTAGGGCATCTGATCGAAAGTGTGTTCGGTGATCCGGCGAGTCGTGCTCGACCTCCGCGTGTCGATGTGAGTCGCTGGCGTGTCGACAATGGGCACAGCCTGTGCCGTGGACGGCGACCCGTCACCGGCACCGGCCCGCTCGACCGACACCGGCACGAGAAGGTCTGCAGCCGAACGAAAGTCCCCTGAAATCAGTCGTGAAACAGGTCGCGCACGTCGGTGACGACCAGCGACCGATTCAGCCAGGTATGCAGTGTGTCGAGATCGGTGCCTGCTGTGATTCGGGCGTGGGCCTCGGCTGGACCCGCGACGCCGCGGCGGTCGAGCACCCGCAGGATGCTTCCGCACACTCCTTCAGCGCGCAGGCGTTGGGAGCTTTCGGAGCGGAAGAACGACAGGTCCAGCGACATCAGCTTCCTCCAGGTTGTTGCGGCCGGGTTGGCTCCGAGCCCGCGCAGGCCCCCGGCCTCGAACCGGGGGCCTGCGCTTTTCGGGTGATCAGGGCACGCGCCGGACCGCGCCCTTGTCGGCCGAGGTGGCCAGGGCGGCGTAGGCGCGCAGGGCGGTGGTGACGGGGCGCTCGCGGTCGACGGGCTGCCAGGGGCGCTCGGACGCTTCCATCTTGGCGCGGCGCTCGGCCAGGACAGCGTCGTCGACCAGCACCTCGAGGGTGCGGGTGGCGACGTCGATGCGGATCTGGTCGCCGTTCTCGACGAGTCCGATCACGCCGCCGCTGGCCGCCTCGGGGGAGATGTGACCGATCGACAGACCCGAGGTGCCGCCGGAGAAGCGGCCATCGGTGATCAGCGCGCACTGCTTACCGAGACCGGAGCCCTTCAGGAAGGCGGTGGGGTGCAGCATTTCCTGCATGCCGGGGCCGCCGGAGGGGCCCTCGTAGCGCACGACGATCACGTCGCCCGGCTTGATCTGCTTGGCGAGGATGACCGACACGGCCTCCTCCTGCGATTCCACGACGACGGCCGGGCCCTGGAAGGAGAACAGGTCCTCGTCGATGCCCGCGGTCTTGAGGATCGCGCCGTCCGGCGCGATGTTGCCGCGCAGCACGACAAGACCGCCCTCGACGGTGTAAGCGTGCTCCTTGTCGCGGATGCAGCCGTTCGCGGCGTCGGTGTCCAGCGAGGACCACCGGTTGTCCGTGGAGAACGGCTCGGTGGTGCGGACACCGCCGGGCGCGGCGTGGAACAGCTCGACGGCTTCGTCGGATGCTTTGCCGGAGCGGATGTCCCAGGTGTCGAGCCACTCGTCGAAGCTCGCGGTGTGCACGGTGGTCACGTCGGAGTCGAGCAGCCCGGCGCGGTGCAGTTCGCCGAGCAGCGCGGGGATGCCGCCCGCCCGGTGCACGTCCTCCATGTGATAGTCGGAGTTCGGCGAGACCTTCGACAGGCAGGGCACCTTGCGGCTGATCTCGTCGATAGTGCTCAGATCGAAGTCGATCTCGCCCTCCTGCGCGGCGGCGAGGGTGTGCAGCACCGTGTTGGTGGAACCGCCCATCGCCACGTCCAGCGCCATCGCGTTGCGGAACGCCTTCGCGTTGGCCACGTTTCGCGGCAGCACCGAGGCGTCGTCCTCGCGGTACCAGCGGTTGGCGATGTCGACGATCACCCGGCCCGCGTTCTCGAACAGCGCGCGTCGGGCGGCGTGCGTGGCGAGCGTGGAACCGTTGCCAGGCAACGCGAGCCCCAGCGCCTCGGTGAGGCAGTTCATCGAATTGGCGGTGAACATGCCCGAGCAGGAGCCGCAGGTCGGACAGGCGCTGCGCTCGACCTCGTCCAGACCCTCCTCGGTGACATTGCTGTTGGCGCTGGCCGAGATCGCGGTGATCAGGTCCGTCGGCGCCTGGGCGACGCCGCCGACCACAACGGCCTTACCGGCCTCCATCGGACCGCCGGAGACGAACACGGCCGGGATGTTGAGCCGCATGGCGGCGTTGAGCATGCCCGGAGTGATCTTGTCGCAGTTGGAGATGCACACCAGCGCGTCGGCGGTGTGCGCGTTGGCCATGTATTCCACCGAGTCGGCGATGATCTCGCGGGAGGGCAGCGAGTAGAGCATGCCGCCGTGGCCCATCGCGATGCCGTCGTCCACGGCGATGGTGTGGAATTCGCGCGGCACGCCGCCGGCGGCGCGGACCGCCTCCGCCACGATCTCGCCGACGTCCTTCAAATGCACGTGGCCAGGCACGAACTGGGTGTAGGAGTTCGCGATGGCGACGATCGGCTTGCCGAAGTCGGAGTCGGTGAGGCCGGTGGCCCGCCACAGCGCGCGTGCGCCTGCGGCGTTGCGTCCGGCGGTGGTGGTGCGTGAACGAAGCGGTGGCATGGGTGTTCCTCGAAGGGGTCGCGGGGGCTGTGGTGCGACTGCGCGGAGTTCGCTCGGCGTGCGCGGAACTCGCTCGGCGGCTGTTCCACGGTACTCCCGGTGGTACCGGGCAGATGTCGCCGGTCGCGGTAGACGATGTGCCGCGCGTCGCGTGTTCGTCGTGTCGCCGCGGGTGGTGGTCGTCGGCGCAGACGGTGTCATCGAGTGTGTGTCGGTACCCGAACCGTCCAGCCGCGCGGGCGGTTGTCCGTCGTCGGCGCGGCTACGCCAAAACTAGCGCCGCGTGTCCGGCCGATATTCCGTCGCGGCGGAAGAAGCAAGCGCGCGAGCGGGTCTCGTCTCGCCGACGACCTACCAGGCCGGGCGCACGAAGTGCTACGGAAGTCGACGGTCCAACGGTCTAGTCGTCGTCGGACTTGCGATCGGCCTCGGGAGTCTCCTGCGCGGTCGCGTCCTCGCTCGCGCGCTCCTCGGCGTGTCGCTCCGCCTCGGCCTCCGCGGCCGCGCCGAACAGATCGGGCAGCCGCCCCTTCGACGCGGTGATCAGCGCGCGCAGCTGGTCGTAGCTCACCGCGGGCAGCTTCACCTGCGAATCGTCGGTCAGGTGCGCGCGCACGAACCCGCGCTTGGGAATGCTCACGCCTTTGATCTGCTCCCAGTCGAGGTGCCGGGAGCCGAACAGAGTGCGAAGGTCGAGCCCGGCGTCGGACACGACGGTCCTGGTGCGCGCCACCCACGCGGCCACCACCACGGGGAGCAGCAGCAGCCACCACAGGCCCGCGGGCCAGCCGACGAAGAACAGGAACACGCACAGCGCGAGCACGACCACGCCGAGATAGGCGAGCGGCTGAATGCGGATGACCTTGGCCTCCGGCCGACCCGTATCCGATCCCGCGTCGGAGGTATGGGACGATTTAGCCGGTGGCACGGACTGATGCGGTGATGACACACCACCATCCTCGCATCCTGGTAATCGGACACAAGCAACCACTGGAGTCCCACATAATGGGATGCACTGGGTCATCTGTTTGACTCATCGCTTCACGCCCGCTTAACGTCGTGCGCGTGAATCGAAACGAGTTGCTCGTACTCGGCCGGCGCGTCCAGCGTTGAGCCTGACTACCTAGGTCGAATACGTCAGCTCGCGTTGCGACGCGCCACCCTCGAACAGCTATACGCTGGTCGAGGGCTTTTTTGTGTTCGGGCAGTTTCCGGCGCGGCGGGTCGCGAAGGCCAGTCGTGTCGAGCACAGCAGTGTTGTCCGGGGTCAAGAACGACAAGTTAGGAACGAAGACGGTGAGCGCACCAACCGCACGGCCCGGGCCCTCGGCCCGCAGGTCAGCGCCTTCGGCTACCCAGCAGGCATCGCCCGCTGGCAACTCGACGACCGCGGCGAACCGCCGCCAGGTCCCGCCCGAGCGGGTCACCGGCGCGCAGTCCGTCGTCCGTTCGCTCGAGGAGCTCGGCGTCGACACCGTATTCGGCATTCCCGGCGGCGCGATTCTCCCGGTGTACGACCCGCTCTTCGACTCCACCAAGGTCCGCCACGTGCTGGTCCGCCACGAACAGGGCGCGGGTCACGCGGCCACCGGTTACGCGCAGGCGACCGGCAAGGTCGGTGTGTGTATGGCCACATCCGGCCCCGGCGCGACCAACCTGGTGACGCCGATCGCCGACGCCCAGATGGACTCGGTGCCGATCGTCGCGATCACCGGCCAGGTCGGCCGCAGCCTCATCGGCACCGACGCGTTCCAGGAAGCCGACATCTCCGGCATCACCATGCCGATCACCAAGCACAACTTCCTGATCACCGACGGCGCCGACATCCCGAGGATGATCGCCGAGGCGTTCTACCTGGCCGCCTCCGGCAGGCCGGGCGCCGTCCTGGTCGACATCCCGAAGGACGTGCTGCAGGCGCAGACCACCTTCAGCTGGCCGCCGGAGATGCGGCTGCCCGGCTACCGTCCGGTCACCAAGCCGCACGGTAAGCAGGTGCGCGAGGCCGCGCGGATGATCCTCGAGGCCAAGGCCCCCGTGCTGTACGTGGGCGGCGGCGTGATCAAGGCCGACGCCTCGGCCGAGCTGCTGGAATTGGCCGAGCTGACCGGCATCCCGGTGGTCACCACCCTGATGGCGCGCGGCGCGTTCCCGGACAGCCACCAGCTGAACATGGGTATGCCAGGCATGCACGGCACCGTCGGCGCGGTCGCGGCGCTGCAGAAGTCCGACCTGCTGATCACCCTCGGCGCCCGCTTCGACGACCGCGTCACCGGTCAGCTGGACTCGTTCGCGCCCGGCGCCAAGGTGATCCACGCCGACATCGACCCGGCCGAGATCGGCAAGAACCGGCACGCCGACGTCCCGATCGTCGGCGACTGCCGTGAAGTCATCACCGAGCTGATCGAGACGCTGAAGTCCGATCCGGCCGCGGGCGAGGCGCCGCTGCTCGATCTCACCGAGTGGTGGTCCTACCTGGGCGGCATCCGCCATCAGTACCCGCTCGGCTGGACCCCGCCGAAGGACGGCTCGCTGTCGCCGGAGTTCGTCATCGACGCGCTCGGCCGCCTGGCCGGACCGGACGCGATCTACTGCGCGGGCGTCGGCCAGCACCAGATGTGGGCCGCTCAGTTCATCAAGTACGAAAAGCCGCGCACCTGGCTGAATTCCGGTGGTCTCGGCACCATGGGCTACGCCGTCCCGGCCGCCATGGGCGCCAAGATGGGCGCGCCGGACAAGGAAGTGTGGGCGGTCGACGGTGACGGCTGCTTCCAGATGACCAATCAGGAGCTGGCCACCTGCGCCGTCGAGGGCGTGCCGATCAAGGTCGCGCTGATCAACAACGGCAACCTGGGCATGGTCCGGCAGTGGCAGACGCTCTTCTACGAGGAGCGCTACTCCAACACCGACCTCGGCACCCACACCCTGCGCATCCCCGACTTCGTCAAGCTCGCCGAGGCGCTCGGCTGCCACGGCATCCGGGTGGAGAAGGAAGAGGACGTCGAGGCCGCGATCCGCGAGGCGCAGTCCATCAACGACCGCCCGGTGGTGATCGATTTCATCGTCGGCAAGGACGCTCAGGTGTGGCCGATGGTCGCCGCGGGCACCAGCAACGACGAGATCATGGCCGCGCGCGGTATCCGGCCGCTGTTCGACGAGGACGAGCAGGCCGCCGAGCCCGCTGTCATCCACGAGGCGATGGTGCACGAGAAGAACAAGGGGACTGACGAATGAGTAGCACCCACACCCTGAGCGTCCTCGTGGAGGACAAGCCGGGCGTGTTGGCGCGGGTGGCGAGCCTGTTCTCGCGCCGCGGGTTCAACATCGAGTCGCTCGCGGTCGGCGGCACCGAGATCCCCGAGATCTCGCGCATGACGATCGTCGTGACGGTCGAGGACCTGCCGCTCGAGCAGGTCACCAAGCAGCTCAACAAGCTGGTGAACGTCATCAAGATCGTCGAGCAGGACGCCGACGCCTCGGTGGCGCGCGAGCTGATCCTGGTGAAGGTGCGCGCCGACGCGAGCGTCCGCACCCAGGTGATCGAGGCCGTGCAGCTGTTCCGCGCCAAGGTGATCGACGTCTCGCCGGACGCGCTGACCGTCGAGGCGACCGGAACGCGGTCGAAGCTGGACGCGCTGCTGCGCATGCTCGAGCCGTACGGTATCCGCGAGATCGTGCAGTCGGGTGTGGTCGCTGTTGGCCGCGGACCGAAGTCGATCACCGCGACGCGCTAGACAAACAGACCTAGCAAGAATCACTAGAAGGGAAACCAAGTGGCAGTCGAGATGTTCTACGACGACGACGCCGACCTGTCGATCATCCAGGGCCGCAAGGTCGCTGTCATCGGCTACGGCAGCCAGGGCCACGCGCACTCGCTGAGCCTGCGCGACTCCGGCGTGGACGTCCGCGTCGGTCTCGCTGAGGGTTCGAAGTCGCGCGCGAAGGCCGAGGAGGCGGGCCTGACCGTCGGCACCCCGGCCGAGGTTTCGGAGTGGGCCGACGTGATCATGGTGCTGGCGCCCGACACCGCGCAGGCGTCCATCTTCACCAACGACATCGAGCCGAACCTGAAGGACGGCGACGCGCTGTTCTTCGGCCACGGCCTGAACATCCACTTCGGCCTGATCAAGCCCCCGGCGAACGTGACCATCGGCATGGTCGCGCCGAAGGGCCCCGGCCACCTGGTGCGTCGCCAGTTCGTCGACGGCAAGGGTGTTCCCGCCCTGATCGCCATCGACCAGGACCCGAAGGGCGATGGCCAGGCGCTGGCGCTGTCCTACGCCAAGGGCATCGGCGGCACCCGCGCCGGCGTCATCAAGACCACCTTCAAGGAAGAGACCGAGACCGACCTGTTCGGTGAGCAGGCCGTGCTGTGCGGTGGCACCGAGGAACTGGTGAAGACCGGCTTCGAGGTCATGGTCGAGGCCGGTTACGCGCCGGAGATGGCCTACTTCGAGGTGCTGCACGAGCTGAAGCTGATCGTCGACCTGATGTACGAGGGCGGCATCGCGCGGATGAACTACTCGGTGTCCGACACCGCCGAGTTCGGTGGCTACCTGTCGGGTCCGCGGGTCATCGACGCCGACACCAAGGAGCGGATGAAGGCGATCCTCGAGGACATCCAGGACGGCAGCTTCGTCAAGCGCCTGGTCGCCAACGTCGAGGGCGGCAACAAGGAGCTCGAGGGTCTGCGCAAGAAGAACGCCGAGCACCCGATCGAGGTCACCGGCGCCAAGCTGCGCGGCCTGATGAGCTGGGTCGACCGGCCGATCACCGAGACCGCGTAAGCGTTTGTCGCACACGACGGCCCGGCACCGCGAGGTGCCGGGCCGTTCTGTTATCGGCTGCTGGTACTAGCTGCTGCCGAAGGAGCCGCGCGGCCAGCCCCAGTGGCCGTTGCCGTGCCAGCCGTTGCCGGGCCAGCCGTCGCAACGATCCCACTGGTTCCAACGGTTCCAGTCGTTGTCCCAGAGATCCCAGCCCCAGTCCCCGTGGCAATTCCTCGGGTGGTGGTGGCGGACCTCGGTGACGGTGGGGGCGCCCGGCTCGGCCGTTGCGGGTACGGCCAAGGCGGCCAAAGGTATTGCGGCGACCGCGCCTGCGACGGCCACGCGGGCCAGCATCCGTCCGGTCGCGGACTTGCGTGTGGTGGACAACATGAATCCTTTCACTCTGCGGCGAACCGCTCGTTCGCCATCCCCTCGCGGGGATCCGTCCGCCTGAGCTGGGCGGAACGGGTCGGGACAGGACGTGCCGTCGTCGTCGCCGGAATGCGACCCCCTGGTCATACCGCCGTGCGGGCGACCGCACGCCTACACTCTGCACCACTCGGGCCGAAAGGTCACTGGGCGATCGGCATTCGAGAAGACTTTCAGTCCGAAGTATCACCCCTGTAGGGGGATTCCCCGAGCGCGGTGCCGGGGTTCCGCCGGATCTCACCGCATACCTGTTGGGGCACAATCTTATCCGTCCGCATGGTCCGCCTGTGCGTCTCGGAGCTGACGCAAATCCCGAGCAACTGGTCTCCGGTGCCGGCCTCCCCGCGAACGGGCCCCGGCTCACCGCGAGGTTCTTCAGGACCTTGCGACGCCGGTCGCGACCCGCCAGACTGGGAAAATGACGACTCCGCTCGCGGTGTCACCCGCCTCGTCCGCCGCCGAGATCGGACGTGCCGCGCGCAAACGGGTCTCGCGTTCCGCGCTCGGCGACTGGCATCCACCGGCCGACCGCATCGATCCCGTTACCATCCTGGAGCGTCAGGCCGCCACCCGAATCCCCGAGCTGGTCCCGATCCGCCACGCGCGCATGGCCGCCGCGCCGTTCCCGTTCCTGCGCGGTGCGCCCGCCATCATGGCCGCCGACCTCGCCGCATCGCCCAGCACCGGGCTGACGGTGCAACTGTGCGGCGACGCGCACCTGTCGAACTTCGGCCTGTTCGCCTCACCGGAACGTTCGCTGGTGTTCGACCTCAACGATTTCGACGAGACCTTGCCAGGTCCGTTCGAATGGGACGTGAAGCGCTTGGTCGCCAGCGTCGCGGTCGCCGTGCGGGCCAACGGCAGTCCCGACGCGGACGCGGAGCGGGCCGTGCTCGCCGCCGCACGCGGCTACCGGGAATCGATGCTCCGGCTCGCCGTGCTCGACGGCATGGCGGTCTGGTACGAGCAGATCAACGCCGACGCCGTCGCCGCCGTGATCCGCAACCCCAAGCGGCGCAAAGGCGTCGAACGGACACTGGAGGCGGCGCGCTCCCGCACCAACCTGCAGGCGCTGGCGAAACTCACCGAGCCCGGCGCCGACGGCCTTCGAATCCGCCACCGCCCGCCGCTGTTGACACCACTCGAAGACGAGCAGACGGACGCGGTCGCGGCGGTGTTCGCCGCTTATCGCCGCAGCCTGCCGGAGGAGCGCCGGGTTTTGCTCGACCGGCACCGTTTGGTCGACACCGCACGCAAGGTCGTCGGCGTCGGCAGCGTCGGCACCAGGTGCTTCATCGCCCTGCTCCTCGACCGCGACACAGCCGGTCCGCTGTTCCTCCAGGTCAAAGAGGCCGAACTCTCGGTGCTGAGCAGGCATCTCGCGCCGAGCCAATTCCGGCACCAGGGCCACCGGGTGGTCCACGGCCAACGGCTCATGCAGGCCGCCAGCGACATCTTCCTCGGCTGGGCCACCGGCCCGGAGGGTCGCCACTACTACTGGCGCCAGCTGCGAGACATGAAGGGCTCCGCGGTGATCGAGGACATGTCCGATGTGGCGCTGACCGAGTACGCCGCGTTGTGCGGGTACAGCCTGGCGCGCGCCCACGCTCGCTCCGGCGATCGCGTCGCCATCGCCGCCTACCTCGGGACCGGCGACGCTTTCGATCGGGCGATGGCGGAGTTCGCCCTCGCGTACGCGGACCAGACCCTCGACGATCACCGGGCGCTGCTCGCGGCGATCGAGACCGGACGCGTCGCCGCCGCCGAACCGGGGGCGTAATCCGTCGCGTGGTGTGCAGCTCGGCGGTCCCGCGAGCGGGGCAGAAGCGCCCTCTACACTGGCTACCGATGAGTAAGTTCTTCGATTCGGTCGATGCGGTGACCCGGCGTCTGACCGCGGCCGGCTACCTGCCGTCACTGGACATCGCCACGGCCGTGTTCCTCGCCGGACACCTCGGCAAGCCGTTGCTGATCGAGGGTCCCGCCGGCGTCGGCAAGACCGAGCTGGCCAAGGCCGTCGCCGTGGCGACCGAGGCCGATCTGATCCGCCTGCAGTGCTACGAGGGCATCGATGAGGCGCGCGCCCTCTACGAGTGGAACCACGCCAAGCAGCTGCTGCGCATCACCGCCGCCGACAGCGAGGACTGGAACCGGACGCGCGATCACGTTTTCACCGAGGAGTTCCTGCTCGACCGCCCGCTGCTCGCCGCCATCCGCAATCCCGAACCCACGGTCCTGCTCATCGACGAACTCGACAAGGCCGACGTCGAGCTCGAAGGCCTGCTGCTCGAGGTGCTGGGTGACTTCCAGGTCAGCATCCCCGAGCTCGGCACCGTCACCGCGGTGCGCAAGCCGTTCGTCATCGTCACCTCCAACGCCAATCGCGACCTGTCCGAGGCGCTGAAGCGGCGCTGCCTCTACCTGCACATCGACTACCCGACGGCGGAACTCGAGCGCGCGATCGTCCGGATGAAGGTGCCCGAGCTGGACGAAGCGCTCGGCGAGCCGGTGGTGCGGGTGGTCGGCGCGCTGCGCGAACTGCCGCTGCGCAAATCGCCGTCGATCGCCGAGACCGTCGACTGGGCAAAGACTCTCGTTGCGCTGGGGGCGCGGAATCTGACCAACGGGGTGGTGCGCTCGACGCTGGGTGTGTTGCTGAAGTACCAGTCGGACCATCGCGTCGCGGTCGAGCGGCTTGCGTTGTCGGACGCGGAGAGCGACCGGCGATGAACGGGTGCGGCGGCAAAGCCGTTGTCCGACAACGTGCGCAGCCGGTCGTTGGTCGAATCGTCCTCACCGGTAGGAGTTTCGTCGCGGTGAGCCGCGGCGAGACCTTCCCAGCGCTAGCGACTGGTCGCGGCTCGGGTGGGCAGCGGAAAGGGCGGGCAGGGTGAGTGCGTCCTCTCGACGTGACGTGCGTGCCGGGTCGAGCGAGACGCTCACCGACCGTCTCGTCGACTTCGTCGGTCTCCTACGCGAACACGGCATCCACGCGGGTCCGAGCGAAACCGTCGACGCCGCGGCGGCCATCGTCACACTTGGCATCGAGAACCGCGAACGCCTGCGTTCCGGTCTGGCCGCCTGCCTGCTCCGCCGCA
Source organism: Nocardia sp. NPDC050793 (assembly GCF_040654065.1). Taxonomy (NCBI): domain Bacteria; kingdom Bacillati; phylum Actinomycetota; class Actinomycetes; order Mycobacteriales; family Nocardiaceae; genus Nocardia; species Nocardia sp. NPDC050793. The sequence continues at coordinate 862,910 of NZ_JBFAHG010000001.1, read as the reverse complement.
ACGGCCAGCGCGCCGTCTTCGACCAACTCTTCGACCTCTACTTTCTGACCGCCGAACGGCTGACTCCCGCAACGGTTCCCGAATCGGTCGAGGAGCTGCGCGAGCGTCTCACCGCCGCGTTGGCCGCCGACGATCAGGCCGCCCTGGCCGAACTCGCCGCCCAAACCCTCACCGAGCTAGGCGGTTACGGCGGCGCGGCCGGTGCGGGTCAATCCTCCCGACCGGTCACCACCGCGTCCGGTGCGGGCTGGTCCTCGTACCAGACCATGAAAGCCCTTCGCCCGGAAGAACTTCTGGATCGGGTCGTCGCGGGCATGAGTGGCGCGGGCGAACTCGACTCCGCCGTCCAAACCATCGAGGCCCAACGCAGGCTGCGCTCCTTCCGCAATGCCGTCCAAACCCAAGCCCGCCTCCGCTCGGCCGACCTGCGCGGCACCGACTACATCGCCCGCCGCGGCGTCGAAACCGCCACCGACCGAATCGACTTCCTCGGCGCCCGCGAACAAGACCTCGCCGAAATGCGCCGCCTCGTCAACCCGTTGGCCCGCAAACTCGCCACCCGCCTCGCCGCCCGCCGCCGCAAGGCCGTCCGCGGCCAGATCGACATGCGCCGCACCCTGCGCCGCTCCATGGCCACCGGCGGCGTCCCCGTCGACCCGGTGCTACGCGCACGCAAACACGGCCGCCCCGACCTCGTCGTCCTCGCCGACCTCTCCGGTTCCGTCACCGGCTTCGCCGAATTCACCCTCCAACTCGTCCAAGCGCTGCAAGACCAATTCAGCAAAGTCCGCAGCTTCGGCTTCATCGACACCTGCGACGAGATCACCGGCTTCTTCACCCCTGGCGAACCGCCCCAGCCCGGCCTCTCCACCCGAATCATCCGCGAGGCCAACGTCTCCCGCTTCGGCAGCAGCAACTACGGCGAAGCCCTCCGCACCTTCGCCGACACTCACCTCGACACCCTCGGCCCCCGCACCTCCCTCCTCATCCTCGGCGACGCCCGCACCAACCGCACCGACCCCAACCTCCCCGCCCTCCACTCCATGACCGACCGAGCCAAACACGCCCACTGGCTCAACCCCGAACCCTCCCGGTCTTGGGCCACTGGAGACTCGGCCGCGTTGACCTACGCGGAGCACGTAACCATGCACGAATGCCGCAACGTGCGTCAGCTGACGGAGGTAGTCAGCCGCCTGCTGCCTGCGTGAGGGCGGTGCTGCACTGCTCACCTGTCGACGCCTAGAGCGCAAAGTGGCTGGTGCTGAAGTTTATTCACTCTTAGCGGTGCAGTGCCGACGTTGACATCCTTTCGCCGGCTAACAACAATCGATCCAGTAGCGGTCCTGTGATCCATGCGTGCGATGGGCCGAATGCGCTGGCGAGGAGATTGCGGGTTCATGGCGCGGATCGTAAAGATGCTTCCGAACCAGCAGAAGGTACGGCCGCACAGGTGGGATAAGCGTGTCGACTGCGAGTGGCAAGTTATCCAGGACCCCGACGGATCATCGCTTCTGCATCTGAGTACCTTCGGTTCGAATAACCGAGCGTCGCATCGCAAGAGTAGCCAATCGCTGCAGATCAATCCCGAGATCGGGGCCGAGTTGAGTGCGATCCTCTGTAGGGCATTCGACCTTGAGCCGCCGATCGATGGTGACCGGGAAGAAGGCCGGCTAATTGCAGCGTACCGACGTGACCCGTCGTTGTTCCGCAAGCTCATCGAGAACGACGAGGGCGCGCGCGACGTCGTGGCGATGGCGCATCGAAAGCAGCAGGTCGACAGATTTCGCCGCCTGCTGAAGGACGATGAGTACTTCGATGCGCAAGTCGCCGCATCACCTCGTGTCGGCGAGGAGGGGGTGTGGCAACGCTTCTTCGAAGAGAATCCGTGGATCCTGGGTCTCTCACTAGGTGGCCAACTCTTGACTTCGTGGGATGACAACCGACTAGAGCAGGTCGTAGCAGGATTCTCCATAGCCGGCGTCGGCAAGCGGATCGACGCCCTACTACGGACCGCAGGCCGGATTCGGTCCCTCGTTTTCGCCGAGTTCAAAACGCACCGTGCACCCTTGCTGCGAACAACCGCCTATCGTCCGGGCTGTTGGGTCCCATCGGAGCATTTGTCCGGTGCGGTCGCTCAGGTGCAGGGAACCGTGCATCGCGCCGTCTCGACGATGGGAGAGCGACTGCAGGACAAAGCAACTGATGGAAGCGATCTCCCAGGGGAGTTCACCTATCTGCTCCGTCCGCGTTCGTATGTGGTCGTCGGACAGCTCTCAGGTCTTGTTGGAGAGGGCGGCGGAGACCGCCAGGAAAAGATTCGTTCGTTCGAACTGTTCCGTCGACAGCTCGTCGAGCCCGAAGTGATCACATTCGACGAGTTGTACGCCAGGGCTGAGTGGCTCGTATCGTCCTCGCTCCCCAGCTGAGAGTCCTCGACCACCACCCGAATGCTCGATTCTCCTGTCAGCTTGCTGCTTCGAAGAGCTCGAACCGTTGGGCTAGGCGGTCCTTGGCAGGTCGATCGATCCTGCGAACTGGCGTGATGAGCTGCCTACGGTGCATTTCGCGAAACCCATGGTGGAGCATTGGCCCATCGTCCGGTCCGTTCATCAACTCGTCTCCGACGACTATTTCGTAGTCGGGCGAGATACCGAGCATATTTGCGTCGAAGGCGGCGTGGTGGATCTTGCACAGACACAGGCCATTCGCTACCTCGGGAAGTCCATGCTCGTCGTTGTCGGCAACGATGTGCGCCGCATCCAGCAGCTGCCGGTATCCGAGGCCGCAGATCCCGCACCGGTTGTCGTACGCCACGAGGACCCTTCCCCTGAACTCCGGCTGATGTAGCCGTTGTTTGGCGAGGCGACGCGCGTAGCGCCGTTCGATGGGCGTCAGTTTCTCCGGATCTGGAATCTCTCCGAAGTCCTTGTCCAGCGCGAGTAGGAACCGTCGTCGCTCGTGATCGTCCCGGATGACGTAAACCGGAAACACCGGGACATAGGTTCCGGGACGGATCCATCGAAGCAGGATGACCGGGAGCTGCAGTTCGAAGGCTCGCCGCAATTTTCGGTTGTCGCCGTCCGTGCTACCGTCGCGGTACGAGTAGGCGAACATCGAGTCGCCGATCTCGGCATCCGCGTACTGGCTGCTCGGATTGGACACGATGGACAGTGTCGCCATCAAATCACGTGGGTTCCAGATACCACGGTTCTGGTCGATCAGGCGACGGGTTTCGTTCCCGACCGGGAAAGCCGACAACTCGGCTCGGGTCAAGGCCCCCTTCTCTTCCACTTGCTTGGCGAGATGATCGAAGATCATCTCGCGCAACTCCAACTCGACCCCACGATCCACGTGTGGAGTGTGCCATGTTCACCCTCGCCAGTCACGGTTCGTGAGCGAATCTGCGCCATTCACGTGGGGTGCACCAGATTGGCTAGTGAGGACCTCCAGCGTCGTCGTGTGGCCGCCCCGCTGTCAGACGACCAAGATGCCGGCCGGTCCCGCGTTGAGGGCCAGCGCAGAAGCTAGTATCTCAGCTATCGAGAATGGCCGAGAAGTATTGTGCAGCAAGGTTTCCGTATTACCAACAGCCTGACCTTGCCTGGAGCCGATCAGTACTTCCGTGACGCGTCAGGCTTCATCCCGTCCGTGTCCTCGCGTTCGATCCGTTCGCGGATTCCGCAGGCGGTGCGGTCCTTCGGAATCCGTTCCGGCCACGCGATCACTCCGACCGTCACCGCCAGCGGTAGCCCGATCGCGACAACCCAGCCGAACACGATCACCGCTGACGCTCTGCCGCGTCCAGCCACTCCGCAAGCCTGTCGAGGGACCCGGAGCAGACGACGCTGTGGCAGTTGGACATCTCCCACCCGTACGGTGGTCGGTTCAAGCGCCGGATCGTGAGCGACCTGACAGCGGCACGCGCTGAGAGCGCTTCCAGCGTCGGCCGGATTACGTCGCTCATGCCTGCGCCTCGCTGGAGCTCGGCTCAGGCATGCGCACGGCGCGCTGGCACATGATTCGCTCACTTCGTTCGCTCATGCCGACCGCTTCGGCGGTTCCCACTGCGTCAATGCTTGGGCTACGCGCCGGATCAGCGCAGGCCGGGCAACCGGCGTCGGATACGGGCGTTTGGTCTTCGGTGGGCGCTTCGGCAACGACATGGTTTCCTCCTATTCCCGTTGACAGCACCCGGCACCGGGGAAACCGCCGACCGATGACCTAGTGACTGGACTCACCCGGTGCCGCGTGCGGAATCGAAGCTACGAACAGGCGGCGCCTCGGGTCCATGCCTATGCACAAGAATGCACAGACCGGTGGATACCAGCCCACAATCGGTATTCTTCGGTCAGACTCGGATCTGTCAACGTCATGCAGGTGCATAACTGACAGGAGGACCGACATGGGACTTACGTTCCTTGGCAAAGGTGGAAGTGAAGCCAACGGATGCCCGTCTCTGTACGCCACCGACCACGGTTACTTGGTCCAGGGATGGGAAACCGACGACCCGGGCACAGTCGAAATCCCGCATCTGCTAGCGGGATTCGCCGAACCCGACACGTTCATCGGTGCCACCATGACCGACACCGGCCGGGGCACGTTCACCCTGTCGGGCCGACCGGTGACCGAGCCTGAGACGCTAGCGCAGCTCGAACTGGCCGACGATGAGACGGCTATCGAGGTCGAGAAGAAAGCGAGGACGTTTTACGGTGCTACTGGTCGACGGTGACCCCTGGCCGGAATGGTTCCGTGGGTTGCGACGCAGCGCGTTCCATCTCGAAGTCCGGGACTCGTACGCCGAGCCTGCCGAGAACAATCGTCTGCGAGCGTTCCTCAACGGAGAGCCACCACCGGATGAGCCGCCTGTCCCGTGGCATGGGCTCATGCGGGAAACCACAGACAGAGGCGTATCCGTGAGCCGGGTCCGCGTTGTCACCGTGCCACACACCGGCTACCACCGTTGGTTACTGTCGATCACGGGCCGCAACATCGAATCCGGGGAGGACATCAGGTATCTGCCCCGCCATCTCGCCGGGGAAGTCCCACCAGATGACTGGTGGTTGTTCGATGGCGAACGTGTCGCTTTCAACCTCTCCGACGCAAACGGCAAACCGGCTGGCGCTGCCGTGACCACCGATCCGCCGATCGCGGAGTACTGCCGGGGCGTGCAAGCGCGGCTGTGGGACCTGGCGACGCCGTACTCGGAGTATGTCACCACGTGACGAGTTCGATTCAGCAACAGCGCGAAGCTCTCGGGGGCCGACTCCGGGAGCTTCGCCTTGCCGCGGGCCTATCCGGCGCGGAGCTGGCCCGGCGAAACGGATGGCACCAAACCAAGGTGCCGAAGCTCGAGTACGGGCGAATCAATCCTTCCGACAACGACATTCGCGCATACTGCCACCACACCGGCCACAACGACCAGTTACCGGACCTACTCGCTACCCGCCATAGCATCGAAACCGCCTATCTCGAATGGCGGAAAGTGCTCGGCGTGGGCACCAAGCAGCGGCAACAGGCCCTGGTCAACCTGACCGAGACCGCTCAGATCATCCGGGTATACAACCCGCACTTCATTCCCGGATTTCTCCAGACCGCCGAGTACGCGGCGGTGGTCCTCCAGAACGTGAGCACGTTCTACCAGACACCCAACGATGTAGAGGCTGGTGTCGCGAAACGTCTGGAGCGTCAACAACTCATGTACCGAGGAAACCGCCGTTTTCACTTGCTCGTAGGAGAGCAGGCGCTGTACACAACGGTGGGTACCGATGGTGTGATGGCCGGGCAGCTGGACCGGCTACTTGCTGTAACCGGGCTACCCCGAGTCACGCTCGGGATCGTGCCCGCCACGGCGGGAATACCATTCGCGCCAACGAACTTTTCGATGTTCGATCAGAAGATCGTCCTCGTCGAAGCGATCAGCGCCGAACTGACCGTCACCCAACCTCGGGAGATCGCCCTCTACGGCCGGGCATTCGACACCCTTGCCCGACAGTCGGTCACCGGCGAAGCCGCGCGAAAGCTGATCGGGACAGCACTCGATACCCGGCGTGGCCGCTTCGAACTGAGCTAGCCACACACCTCGTTGCGGCTGCCGTTTGGTGCTATCCGCCGTCCGGCTCTGTGTCGTCGAGCCAACTCGCTCCGCCGCGGTCGCTGATGTACTCACCGCCTGGCGGATTCGCGTATACCTCCCTGAGCGCTGCACGGGCGGCGTGCGAAGCGCTCGCGAGATTGCTGTCCCGAGCGCGCGTCCAGTCGGCCCATGTCCATCCTGACCCTGGATCGACGTGGTACTCGGTAACTGTTCTCGGGGATCCGTCTACGAAAACTTGTATCTCGGTTGGCCCGTCGGGATCCCGGGCGACTACGACTTCGATGGCTGGTGTTGCATCGTCAGGAACGCTGCTGGCGTGTTCGAACATGTCATTCCCCTTCTTGTCGGATCGTGGCTGCTCGAAAGCCGGCCGCTCGCCTCCCGCATGGCTCTCCCTGCTCGATGGTCACCTGCGTGTTCCGCCGATAGAGGTTCGCAGGTGGTGCATGCGCGGATGGCCCGTCAGCGTCTGGGAGATGCGGATCGGCCGGTGCATCTCCGTGTGGTGATCGCGTGTGGGCTCGTCAACGCCCCGCGTGTTTGAACTGCCACGCCGCCACCCCCAAGACCGTGATCCCCACCACCAACGTCCCCAAACCACCCACCATCAACCGCACCGTGATGCGGTGCAGCCGTTCGTATCTCTGCCGGTTCTCGAAGAACTTGTCGGTGGGGAGCGTGTCGCCGATGAAGCAGGATTCGGAGGCTTTGCTGGCGCGGGCGGCGAGGGAGTCGGCGATGCCGCCTGCGGTGAGGGCGAGGACGGCGGTGGCGATGCAGGTGAGTGAGACAGCGGTGAGCGCGACCTGGAACATGGGACCCCCTGGTGCGTGTCGCCGGTGTGCGCGGCGGCTGTTGTGTTGAGTATCAACAGTCTGGCGGTGGGGTCCGACAGGTTATGGTTCCCTCGGCTGTGCCTGGGTGGCGGGTATCTTCGTGATGTGTGAACGGGGTGGGGAACTCAGCGGCGCACTTCGGTGAGCGCGACGGGGCGGCGCTCGGCGCGGGAGAGTTCGCAGGCTTCGGCGATGTAGGAGGCTTCGAGCGCGTCGGCCACCGTGCAGGGGTTGGGCGTGGAGCCGGTGGCGACGGCGACGAAGGTGGCGAGTTCCGCGGTGTAGGCGCGGCGGAACCGTTCCATGAAGCCGGGATACGCGGGGTAGGGCGGGGCGGGGTGGCCGGGTTCGACGGAGCGCAGCGGGGCGCGGTCGTCGAGGCCGACGATGGCGTTGCCGCGCGAGCCGAGGACTTCGAGTCGGACGTCGTAGCCCGCGCCGTTGTAGCGGCTCAGGTTCACCGTGGCGACGGTGCCGTCGTCGAGTGTGAGCAGAGCGGCACCGGTGTCGACATCGTTTGCGGCGGTGAAGAATTCGTCGCCGCGGTTGGCGCCGTGCGCGTAGACCTCGGTGACTTCGCGGCCGGTGACCCAGCGGATGATGTCGAAATCGTGGACCCCGCAGTCGCGGAACAGTCCGCCGGAGCGCCGGATGTAGTCGGCGGGCGGCGGCGCCGGGTCGAGCGTCGTGGCCCGCAGGGTGTGCAGCCAGCCGAGTTCGCCGCTCGCGACGGTCGCGCGGGCGGCGCGGTAGCCGGCGTCGAAGCGGCGTTGGAAGCCGATCTGCACGGGGACCGTGACGTCGCGCAGGTGGTCGAGAACGGCTAGCGTGCCGTCGATGTCGGGGGCGACGGGCTTTTCGCAGAAGACGGGGATGCCGCGGTCGACGGCGGCGGCGATGAGCGCCGGATGGGAGTCGGTGGCGGTGGCGATGACGAGGCCGGTGAGGCCGGCGGCGAGCAGTGTCTGGATGTCGGGGACGGCTTCGACCCCGAGCTTGGCCGCCGCGGCGTGCGCGCGGGTGGTGTCGATGTCGGCGACCAGGACGCGGTCGACCCCGGGGAGTTCGTGCAGCGTTTCGGCGTGCGCCGTGCCGATGCGGCCTACGCCCGCAAGGCCCAACGTGACGGTGGTGCTCATCGATCCTCCTGGTCAGTAAGAATTCGATTGCGTGCCTGGGTATTCGGATCCGGGTGCGGCGGTGGTGCCGCGGACGACGAGCTGGGGCTCCAGTCTGCGGCGGACGGGATCGGTGCGGCCGCCGCGCAGACGTTCGGCGAGCGCCTCCACGGCGAGCCCGCCCATTCGGACGCGCGGCTGGTCGATGGTGGTGAGCGAGATGTGACGCAGCGCGGCCAGTGACGTGTTGTCGTAGCCGACGACCGAGACGTCGTCCGGCACCCGCAGCCCGGCTTCCTCGAGCGCCGACATAGCGCCCACGGCGTTGAAATCGTTGCCGCACACCAGTGCTGTGGGAAAAGCGCTAGGGGAGAAGATCTTCAGCAGCTTGCGCACGCCTTCCATGCCTGCCGAGTCGGTGTGCTCGCTGGAGATGATCATCGGCTCGAGGCCGTGCCGTGCCATGGCCGTCCGGTAGCCGCGGCGGCGGGCGGCGGCGGTGAAGGCGCCGCCGCCGTCCAGGTGCACGATTCGACTGTGGCCGAGGGAAACCAGGTGGTCGACAGCCAGTGCTCCACCGATCTCGCCGTCGTCGTTGACGGTGTCGACACCCGCGATGGTGGAGCCGCGGGACACCAGGACAACCGGAACCTGTTGGGCTGCTTGACGAATCGCGGCAGCTGGCAGGACGGGTGAGAGCAGGATGATCCCGCCGGGGCGAAACGACAGCAGGCTCTCCAGCGCGGTGCGCTCGCGGGCGGCGCTGCGTCGGCCGGTGTTCAGGATCAATTCGAGCCCCGACCGCTGCGCGACGGCGTCCATGCCCTCCACGACGTCGGCGAAGAAGGCGTTGCGGAGATCCGAGACGAGGACGCCGACGATATTGGAGGTGCGGCTGGCCAGCGATCTGGCCATGATGTGCGGCTGATAGCCGAGGTCACGCGCCGCCTCCAGCACGGCGCGGCGCCGGTGCGCGCTGACCTTGGGCGAATCGCGCATGACGAGAGATACCAGTGCCCGCGAGACGCCGGCACGGGCGGCGACGTCCTCCATCGTCGGTCGCGCCATCTCGCCTCCGTCCGCCGTCCCGAGGTGCGGCTCCCGGCCCGTCGAACGCGCGACGCCGGGTGCCGGATCGGACGTTACACGGGTTGGAGCGCTCCAACAATAGAGCGCTCCAACCCGGCTCCGACCGGCTGTCGCGCCGCGCGAAGTTGTCGTGTCGTGCAACGAAATACGAGGTCGCGACAGGGAAGCGCGGATGGGTCGCACCCCTTGACACACTGTGGCCCGCGTTACATAGTTGGAGCGCTCCAAAGCGAGGGCACCTGTTCACCTCGAAGGCCGGAGAGTGCGATGACCGAGTCTCTCTACCCGCTGCGTATCGCGGCCGCGCCGATTTCCTGGGGCGTGTGCGAAGTCCCCGGCTGGGGCCATGTGCTCGACGCCCCCACCGTGCTGGCGGAGATGGCGCGACTCGGCATCACCGCGACCGAGCTCGGCCCGCCCGGCTACCTCCCCGAGGACCCGGCCGCGCTGCGCGCGCTGCTCGACGGCTTCGGCATCCGCGCTGTGGGCGGATTCCTCGCGCTGCCGTTGCACCGTGCGCCCGAGCGTGCGCTGGCGGCGGCGCGGCACGCGGCCGAACTGTTCGCCGCGACCGGCGCCGAGGTCTTGGTGCTGGCCGCCGCCACGGGGTTGGACGGCTACGACCTCCGCCCCCGGCTGAACGCGACCGGGTGGCGGACCCTCCTGCACACCGCCTCGGCCATTCGCGATATCGCAGCCGCGCAGGGACTGCGCACCGCGGTGCATCCGCACGTCGGCACGCAGGTGCAGACCGAGGACGAGGTCGAACGATTCCTCGCGGACTCCGAGCTGGATCTCTGCGTCGATACCGGCCACCTGCTCATCGGCGGAACCGACCCGGTCGCCCTGGCCCGGCGGCATCCGCACCGCATCGGCCATGTCCACCTCAAGGATGTGCGCGCTGACCTCGCGGCCGAAGTGCGAAGTGGCGCAGTGGAATACAGCGAGGCGGTGCGCCGCGGACTGTTTGCGCCGCTCGGCGAGGGCAACGTCGACATCGCCGCGCTGGTGCGCGACGTCCACGCGGCCGGTTACCGCGGCTGGTTCGTCATCGAGCAAGACACGGCGCTGCGGCCGACCGACCCGGTGGAGTCGGCGAGCCGGGACGCGCAACGCAGTCTGCGCTACCTCGCCGATCTGGGCGTCGCCTCGACGTCGGCGCGGATGTAGGAGACCGATCATGCTCGGGGTACCCGGTAGTGGCGCCGAAGGCACTCTGATTCGACGGCTTTCGATGCGCATCGGTCTGTCGCTTGCGGTCGGCGTGATCCTGGCGGCCTGTAGCGGTCCGGGCGCGGATGTCGTCGGCACGACGCAATCACCGGTCGCGGCAGGGGAATTGGAGTCTGTCGCGGTCGTCACCCACGGCAGCGCGGGCGACGCTTTCTGGAACGTCGTCAAGAACGGCGCGGAGGCCGCGGGCAAGGAGCTCGGCGTTGCCGTCCAATACAACTCCTCGGGCGATCCGGGCCAGCAGGCGACACTGATCGACAACGCGGTGGCGCAGGGCGTCGACGGTCTGGTGGTCTCGATGGCCAACCCGGAGGCGCTGCGGCCCTCGGTGGAGCGCGCCGTCGCGGCCGGAATCCCGGTGGTCACCATCAACTCGGGGGAGAGCGAGAGCGCGGCGTACGGTGCGTTTGCGCACGTCGGTCAGAGCGAAGGGCTCGCGGGCCAGGCGGCGGGCAGGCGGCTCGCCGACGCCGGACGCAAGAAGCTGCTGTGCGTCATCCACGAGGCGGGCAACATCGGCGCCAACCAGCGGTGCGACGGCGCCACCCGCGCCTTCGGCAACGGCGCGACGCTCCAGGTGGACATCAACAACCCCACCGACGCGCAATCGCGGATCAAGGGCGCGCTGGAAGCGGATCGCTCCATCGACGCGGTACTGACGCTGAACTCCCAGGTCGCCGCCCGCGCCGTGGACGCGGTGCGGGAATCCCGGTCGGCCGCGACGGTGGCGACCTTCGACCTGAACACCGACGTGGTCGAGGCCATCCGGGCGGGCGCGCTGCTGTTCGCGATCGATCAGCAGCAGTACGAACAGGGATATCTGCCGATCGTGCTGCTCCAGCTGTACCGCACCAACCTGAACACCGTCGGCGGCGGAACGCCGGTGCAGACGGGTCCGGGCTTCGTCGACGCGGACAACGTCGAGGCGGTCGCCGCGCTCGTCGCGCAGGGCACCCGGTGAGGAGCACGGACATGACCACGACGACCCAGGACACCGAGGTCACGCCGTCCGCGCGAACGGAGGGGCCGAGCCTGCTCCAGCGCCTTTCCGTGCGGCCGGAGATCGGTGCCGCGCTCGGCGCGCTGCTGGTGTTCGTGTTCTTCTCGATCGTCACCGATCGCTTCCTCAGCCCGCTCGGTATCGCGACCTGGCTGGACGATGCGTCCACGCTCGGCATCATGGCGGTCGCGGTGGCGCTGTTGATGATCGGCGGCGAATTCGACCTCTCGGCGGGCGTGATGACCGCCTCGACCGCGTTGGTCACGGCACTGCTCGCGGTGCACGCGGGCTGGAACGTCTGGTTCGCGCTGCTGGCCTCGCTGGTGTTCGCGCTGACCGTCGGTGCGTTCAACGGCTGGGTCGTGATGCGCACGGGGTTACCGAGTTTCATCGTCACGCTGGGCACTTTCCTTGCGCTGCAAGGGCTCAACCTCGGCGTCACCCGAGTGGTCACGGGCACTGTGCAGGTGTCGGGCGTGCGCGCGGCGGAGGGCTACGAGTCGGCGGGCTGGGTCTTCGCCGCCACGTTGAACATCGGTGACGCTCGCATCCAGGCCTCGGTGGTGTGGTGGATCGTGCTCACCGCGATCGCCTCGATCATCTTGGTGCGCACCAGGTTCGGCAATTGGATCTTCGCGGTCGGCGGCTCGCTGCCCAGCGCGCGGGCCGTCGGCGTTCCCGCGAACCGGACGAAGATCCTGCTGTTCATGGGAACCGCGTTCGCGGGCTGGGTGGCCGGCTCCTGCAACATCCTGCGCTTCGCGAGCGTGCAGGCCAATCAGGGCGTCGGGCTGGAACTGCACTACATCATCGCGGCCGTGGTCGGCAGCTGCCTGCTCACCGGCGGCTTCGGTTCGGCGATCGGCGCGGCCATCGGCGCGCTCATCTTCGGCATGGCCCGCCAGGGCATCGTGTTCGCGCGCTGGGACAGCGACTGGTTCATGCTGTTCCTCGGCGTCCTGCTGCTGGCCGCGGTGCTGGTGAACAACAGATTCCAGAAGCGAGCCGAAAGGGTACGCCGATGACCGCCACGCTGATCGAGACGATCGACATCGGCAAAAACTACGGCGGCGTCGTCGCGCTGCGCGGGGTGTCGACCGTGGTCAAGGCGGGCGAGGTGACCTGCGTGCTCGGCGACAACGGCGCGGGCAAATCCACGCTCATCAAGATTCTCGCCGGTGTGCACCGGCACGATCAGGGCGAACTGCGCGTCGACGGCGAACCGGTGCGTTTCGACTCGCCGCGCGCCGCATTGGATCGCGGCATTGCGACGGTGTATCAAGACCTCGCCGTGGTGCCATTGATGAGCGTGTGGCGCAACTTCGTGCTCGGCTCGGAGCCGACGGTCGGATACGGGCCGTTCCGGCTGCTGGACCGGAAGTCCGGACGCGAGATCGCGCGAAAGGCACTGGCCGACATGGGAATCGAAATCCCGGACCTGGAGCAGCCGGTCGGCACCCTCTCCGGCGGGCAGCGGCAGTGCGTCGCGATCGCCAGGGCCGTGCACTACGGCGCCAAGGTGCTGATCCTGGACGAGCCGACCGCCGCGCTCGGCGTGAAGCAGGCGGGAATCGTGCTGAAATACGTGGTGCAGGCGCGCGAACGCGGTCTCGGCGTCGTCCTGATCACGCACAACCCGCACCACGCCTACCCCGTCGGCGACCGCTTCCTGCTGCTCGAGCGCGGCGAGGTGCTGGGCGCCCATGAGAAATCCGAAATCGACCTTCCCGAGCTGACCAGGCAGATGGCGGGTGGGGCCGAATTGGACGCGCTGCAACACGAATTGGCGCGGGTGGTCGGCTCGTGACCGCGGCCGCGGGGGCGGGCACGACGGAGGCGCTGACCATCGGCCGCGTCGGCGTCGACCTGTATCCGGAGCAGAGCGGGGTGCCGCTCGCCGAGGTTCGCTCCTTCGCGAAATCGTTGGGCGGCACCGCGACCAACGTCGCCGTGGCCGCCGCGCGCCTCGGCCGTCGCACTGCGGTCCTCACCAAGGTCGGCCCGGATGGCTTCGGCTCCTACGTGCGTGCGGCGCTCACCGAGTTCGGCGTCGCCGCGGAATTCGTCGGCACCGCGCCGAATCTGCTGACGCCCGTGGTCTTCTGCGAGCTGAATCCGCCCGCCGATCCGCCGCTGCTGTTCTATCGCGCCCCGATTGCGCCCGACCTCACCCTGACACCCGACGACGTGCCGTGGGATGTCATCGATTCCGTGCCGCTGCTGTGGGTCACCGGCACCGGTGTGAGCGCCGAACCCGCCCGCGGCACCCAGCGCGCGATCCTGGAGCGGCGTGCCCGGCGCGGGCACACGGTGCTCGACCTGGACTACCGGCCGATGTTCTGGCCCGACGAGGCGACCGCGCGCGCCGAGATCGGCGGGTTGATCGACCACGTGAACGTCGTCGTCGGCAATCGCACCGAGGTAGGCGTTGCGGTCGGCACCGCCGATCCCGACGCGGCGGCCGATCGACTGCTGGCGCGCGGTGTCCGGCTCGCGGTGATCAAACGCGGGGCAGAGGGCGTGCTCGTGGCCACCGCAGGCGAGCGCTGGACAGTGCCGCCGTGCCCGGTGACGGTGGTGTGCGGACTCGGCGCGGGCGACGCTTTCGGCGGCGCGCTGGTCCACGGGCTGCTCGCCGGCTGGGAACCGCACCGGATCGCCACCTATGCCAACGCGGCAGGTGCGCTGGTCGCGTCCCGATTGGCCTGCGCGGACGCCATGCCGACGGCGGCGGAGATCGAGGAGCTGCTGTGCCGATGAACGCCGTTCCGTACCTGACCGACGACCGCTGGGCCGAGCTGCTGCGGATGCGAGCCAAGGACCCCGGGGCCGTCGAGCGCGCCTACGCCAAGCGGATTCGGCGCGCGAGCGTGCTGTCGGACCGCGAGACGCTGTTCCTGGTGGCCGCCGACCATCCCGCTCGCGGCGCGCTCGGCGTCGGCTCGGACCGCACCGCGATGGCCGACCGGCGCATGCTCCTGGAGCGGCTGCTGATCGCGTTGGCCGATCCTGCTGTAGACGGCGTGCTCGGCTCGCCCGACGTGGTCGAGGAACTGCTGCTGCTCGACGCGCTCGACGACAAGGTGGTGATCGGCTCGATGAACCGCGGCGGCCTGGCGGGCGCGGAGTGGGAGATCGACGACCGGTTCACCGGCTACGACGCCGACGCGCTCGTCCGCTGCCGCCTCGACGGCGGCAAAATGCTCCTGCGCCTCGTCGATTCGGATCCCGGTACGGTGCCCACCCTGCACGCTTGCGCGCAGGCGGTTTCCGAGCTGGCGGCGCACGGTCTGATGGCGATGGTGGAGCCGCTGCCGTATCACCGCGACGAATCCGGCGCGCTGGTGATGAGCAAGGACGCGCCCTCCCTGGCGCGGGCGATCACGGTCGCCTCCGGTCTCGGCGTCACCTCCGCCTACACCTGGCTGAAAATCCCCGCGCCCGAGGACAGTTCGGTGCTGGATGCCACGACACTGCCGGTGGTGGTGCTCGGCGGCGTGCCCTCCGAAGACCCGGCGGCGGACCTGGCCGCATGGGACGACGCGCTGCACCACGACGTGGTGCGCGGCCTGGTGGTCGGGCGCACCCTGCTGTATCCGCCGGACGGCGATGTCGCCGCCGCCGTCGACGCGGCGGCCCGCATGCTGAAGGCGTCCCGATGACGAAGGAGTCCCGATGACATTGCATCGTCCGGCCGGGACACTGTCCGACGGCCGAGATCCGGTCCGGTTGACCGCCGAGGACGCCGGGTGGCGCTACACCGGCCTGCGCGTGGTGACGGTCGCGCCGGGCGAGACCAGAACGCTGTCCACCGGCGAGTACGAGGCGTTCGTCCTGCCGCTCTCCGGTTCGTGCGTCGTCCGCGTCGACGGAATCGTCCTCGAATTGGCCGGGCGCGCTTCGGTCTTCCACCGCGTGACGGACTTCGCGTACGTGCCGCGCGACGCCGAAGCGGAGATCTCCAGCGGCGACGGTGTGCTGCTCGCCATGCCCATGGCCAAGTGCACGCGGCGGCTCGCGCCGAAATACGGTCCGGCCGAGGATGTTCCGATCGAGGTCAGGGGCGCGGGCCGGGCCACCAGGCAGGTCAACAACTTCGGCGTGCCCGGTGTGTGGGAGCACGCGGACAAGCTCAACGCCTGCGAACTGATCACGCCGGACGGCAACTGGTCGTCGTATCCGCCGCACAAGCACGACGAGGCGAGCGAGTGCGAGGTGGTCAACGAGGAGATCTACTACTTCCGCATCGCGGGCCGCGACGGCGTCACGCCGTCCCGGGAGGGTTTCGGCCTGCACCGGAACTACACCGCCGACGGCGCGGTGGACGAGAACGCGGCAGTGCGCGACGGCGACGTCTTCCTCATACCGCGCGGCTACCACGGTCCCTGCGTCGCCGCGCCCGGCTATCCCATGTACTACCTCAATGTGCTGGCCGGTCCGGCGCCCGAACGGTCGATGGCCTTCTGCGACGATCCTGCGCACGCCTGGGTCCGGGACGGCTGGGCGGAGGAGCCGACCGACCCGCGTTGCCCGGTCACCGGCCCGGAAGGACGGTCGTCATGGAGCTGACCACCGCCCAGGCCCTGGTGGCCTGGATCGTCGCACAGCGCTCGGAGACGCTGGATGGGGCGGAGGTGCCGCTCTTCCCGGTGGCCTTCGCGATCTTCGGGCACGGCAATGTGCTCGGCCTCGGCACCGCGCTGCACGAGCGCCGCGACGAGCTGCCCGTCTGGCGAGGACACACCGAGCAGGGGATGGCGCTGGCGGCGGTCGGGTACGCCAAGGCCACCCACCGGCGTCAGGTTGGCGTCGCCACGTCCTCCATCGGTCCCGGCGCGCTGAACATGGTCACCGCGGCCGGGGTCGCGCACGCGAATCGGCTGCCGCTCCTGCTGCTCCCTGGCGACACTTTCACCGGACGCGCGCCCGACCCGGTGCTGCAACAGGTGGAGCACTTCGGCGACGCGACCGCGACGGTGAACGACGCCTTCCGCGCGGTGAGCCGATACTTCGACCGGATCACCGGACCCGAACAGCTGATCGCGACGTTGCCGCAGGTGGCGCGCGTGCTGACCGATCCAGCCGACGCCGGACCCGTCACCCTGGCGCTGCCCCAGGACGTGCAGGCCGAGACCTTCGACTTCCCGGACGCGCTGTTCGCACCGGTACTGCATCGCGTGCCGCGACCGCGTCCCGATCTGCGCGCACTGCGCGAGGCCGCCGCCGTCCTGCGCACCGCGCGGCGGCCGCTGCTGATCGTCGGCGGCGGGGTGCGCTATTCCGGTGCGGGCCCGCTGGCGGTGAAATTCGCCGAGCGGCACGGGATTCCGATCACCGAGACCACCGCGGGCCGGACCCTGGTACCCCACGATCACCCGCTCCACGCGGGGCCGCTCGGCATCACCGGCTCGGCCTCGGCGAACGCGCTCGCCGCCGACGCGGATCTGGTGCTCGCCGTCGGTACCCGGCTACAGGATTTCACCACCGCCTCGTGGACGGTCTTCGCGCCCGACGTCCGCTTGGTCACCGTCAACGCGGCCCGCTTCGACGCGGTGAAGCACGGTGCGCTGCCGATCGTCGGCGATGCGGCGGCCACTCTCACCGAGCTGGACGAGCAGCTGTCGGGGTGGACGGCCCCCGCGGACTGGTCCGGGCGCGCGGCGGTGCTGCGCGAGACCTGGGACGCAGGGATCGACAAGCTGCGCGCGCCGACGCCGGGGACGCCCAGCTACGCGCAGGTGGTCGGCATCGTCAACGAGCTTTCCGCGCCGGAGGACTACGTCATGACCGCTTCCGGCGGCTTGCCCGGCGAGCTGATCGGCGGCTGGCGCGCCCCGGGAGGAGCGCCGAGCATGGACGTCGAGTACGGATTCTCGTGTATGGGTTACGAACTCGCGGGCGCGTGGGGCGCCGCCATGGCGCACCGGCCCGGTCTGGTCACCACACTGCTCGGCGACGGCTCCTATTTGATGCTGAATTCGGAGCTGTTCTCGGCCGCCTTCGCCGGGCATCCGTTCGTCGCAGTGGTGTGCGACAACGACGGCTACGCGGTGATCGCGCGGCTGCAGGAGGGGCAGGGCGGCGCGGCGTTCAACAATCAGTACGCGGACTGCCGGACCACCCTCGCCGACCCGCCGCGGGTCGATTTCGCGGCGCACGCGGCGGCGCTCGGTTGCTCGATATTCGCTGCACGTAGTACCGACCAGTTTCGGACCGCCTACGCGGCAGCCAGGGCGGCCGCGGTCACGGCGTCGCGTCCCGCGGTCGTCGTGGTGCGCACGCGGGCGGGCGACTGGACCGATGCGGGTGCGTGGTGGGAAGTCGGTGTACCGCAATATCTTTCCGGTCGCGACGAGTACGAGGTGAACAAGCCCGCTCAGCTGCGCTATGTGCGCGGGCGATGACGACTGCGGGCGATCGCCCGCACCGGCTGGGATGCCGGCCTGTTCGCTGGGCGGTCGATGGCAGTCCGGTAAGACGCCGACCACGAGATTCGTTGAATAGCTCACAGTAGGTGGTGCCGAATGTGGAGAAATTCGTCCGATGATGGCATTGTGGATCTACGAGACCGGGGTGTCTATGCAAGTCCCTGGCTCGTCAACAGAAAGTATGAAATGGCTCAAGGCATTGTTAAGTGGTTCAACAGCGAGAAGGGCTTCGGCTTCATTGCACAGGACGGCGGCGGTCCCGACGTCTTCGTGCACTACTCGGCTGTGAGCGGCTCGGGTTTCCGGTCCCTCGATGAGGGGCAGCGCGTGGAGTTCGAGATCGGCCAGGGACAGAAGGGTCCGCAGGCCCAGGACGTCCGCGTCGTCGCCTGATTCGACACGCACTTCGAGGCTCCGCACCGGTTCGGTGCGGGGCCTCTCGTCGTTCCAGGCCAGGTAACGCCCCTGGGGCCGCAGGGTGATGGACCGATCGGCCTCGGCCGGTGTACCCTTCCCCGGTTCTGCGCGTTCGGAGAAGGTACGGCGTATGGCCCAGGGCACAGTGATGTGGTTCGACACCGAAAAGGGTTTCGGTTTCATCGCCCAAGACGATGGCGGCAAGGACGTGTTCGTGGATTACCTGGACCTGGAGGGTTCGGGGTTCCGGTCCTTGGCGGCCGGGCAGCGGGTGGAGTTCGAGCTGCGCCAGAGCAAGTCCGGTCCGGAAGCGATCGGCGTGCGCGTCATCGGCTGAACGTACCCTCGCCTTCCCGCGCGGTCTGTCGACGAACTCCGTTCGGTCGCGTCTACCGGACCGATAGTGCTTGCGCGCGGAAGAACTCCGCGGTCAGCTCCCGCGCACGTTCCGGATCCTGGGGCGCGGTGCGCGGGAAAGCGTCCGCGGCGCCGTCGAATTCGCTCGCGATGAAGTCGGCTATCGGCGCCGGCACGCCTCCGCTGCCCATTTCCCTTGTCCGCGATTTGAGTTCGGTGAGCTCGGACACGGCCGCGACCAAGTCGGCGGGCAGCTCGCACTGCGCCAGCAGCGTCGGCAGGTGCATCGGGGCCACCGCCGCTTCGGGATGCTCCCGCAGCCACCGCAGCGCCATCGCCGGGCGCAGTGCGTAGAAGACCTTCTTCAGGGATCGGTTGCGGTCGAACAGTTCCCACTGTCGCGCGCCCAGATGCAGGTAGTGCCGCGCCACCTTGTCGCGAGCGGCGACCTGTTCGGCCAGCTCCTGCAACTCGGCGCGAAATCGCGCGTCGCCCCGGTACACGATCGGCGACATCAGCCATTCGATCAGCACCGCGTTGCCCTTGACCAGCAACCGCAGCGCCTTACCGAGATCCCAGCCGTTCACATCGAGCAAGCCGACCAGTGGCGTCTCGATCACATCGCGCGTGCGCCAGGGCGACAGGTAGGTGTCCAGCCCCGCCACGTACACGAACCGGCAGTCGTAGTCGGAGTCCGGCGACGGGAAACCCCAGGCGCGGCTGCCGCTTTCGATGGCCAGCCGCACGCTCACCCGATGCTCGCGCTCGATCCGGTCCAGCTCGGCGTCGACCGACCCGACCACCGTCGGATCCATCGACTCGGGAACAGCGCGCAACGACATGCGCCGATGGTATGTGGAGCGGGGTGTGCGCTTCAGCTCATTTTCGGGCCGGAACACGCTCCGCGCCAACCACTGTCGGGCCCGGTCCGGTCGCGATGCTCGGTGCGATGAGCGCCGGCGAGCCCGTTCAGCGGCCTGCCCGCCGCGATCGCGGCGTCGAACACCGCGACGAACAATGCCGACGCGCTTTCGCGCGCATCCGGCACCGCGATCTGCGTCAGCTCTGCGCGGCCGTCCGGGCGGCGCGCCGCCACCTCGGCGGTGATCGCCCTACATCCCGTCCATTCCCGCGCCAACCGGCACTCGACATGCGATCGACACGCATCCGATGTGCGATCGATACGTTCGAACGTCGGCATCCCGAAAGTGTCTCGCAGGGCCGTTGGTTGGGATGTTGGACGAGGGGCTCACACAGGTCGCGGCCGGGCGTGACCCGATGCTGTGTCATCCGACCGCGGTGTACCTCGGGCGATTTCGATGGTGTTCGTGCCGAGGAATATCGCGCCTCGCGTGATGTCTCCGATTCCGCGCTCCGGTGTCTCTGCGCCCGAATTTTTCGGTGGCCCTCGAGCTGGAATTCTCAGAGGTTCTCCGGTGATTCCTCAGAGTTCTCTCAGAGATTATCGAACGGCGCGCGCTCGCTGAATCTGGACGTGCGACCAGCCCTTGGAGTGGGTAAACGTGCAGGTAGAAGCCTATTTTCGCCGGGTGATTCATGGGATGTCTGGTGACATGCACCGCATTCGATAAACGAATGTAGTCTGCGTCACAAATGTCCGGAATTTCGTAACCGCATTCGCGACGCCGCCGATGTGCCGTGTGTCAGCCAGTTCGACTGGATAATTTCGACGAAGAGGAATTCATATGATCCCCGTTATCATCGACACCGGTAGTGCTGCCATCAACGGCCTGTTCGACACTCTCGGTGCCGCGCTGCACGGTGTGCTGAACACCCTGTGGACGGGATCCTTCGGCGGCCGCTGATTCGACTCCGCGATCGAGTAACTCGATCGAGTCCGTGCCGTTCGATCGGCACGACCGATGGAAGACCCCGCATCCCCTCGATGCGGGGTCTTCCCGTGTTTCCGAGCGTTTCGGAGGACGCGCCTGGATCCCCGCACCCGACGCGGACCCGGTGGCGTTACGGCAGAACGGCATTCGCCCTCGGTCGCACGGCTCCCCGCCGCGTCGCTCGCACACTGACGGCAGCCGCCTACCGGGTGGTACGGCCGGACGAAATCTCGGCTACTAAGCTGGTCGGCGGTAACTGCCGACCCCCTTTCCCCAGGAGTACCCCACAGTGAGCCAAGCAGGCCGTCCTGTTGTTCTGATCGCCGACAAGCTCGCCCAGTCGACCGTCGACGCGCTCGGTGACGGTGTCGAGGTTCGCTGGGTCGACGGCCCCGACCGCCCGGCCCTGCTCGCCGCGGTCCCGACGGCCGACGCGCTGCTCGTGCGTTCCGCCACCACCGTCGACGCCGAGGTGCTCGAGGCGGGCAAGAACCTGAAGATCGTCGCCCGCGCTGGCGTCGGCCTCGACAACGTCGACGTGCCCGCGGCCACCGAGCGCGGCGTCATGGTCGTCAACGCGCCGACCTCCAACATCCACACCGCCGCCGAGCACGCGGTCACCCTGATGCTCGCCGCGGCCCGCCAGGTCCCCGCCGCCGACGCGACCCTGCGCGACCGGACCTGGCAGCGCAGCAAGTTCAACGGCGTCGAGATCTTCGACAAGACTGTCGGCGTGGTCGGCCTCGGCCGCATCGGCCAGCTGTTCGCCGCGCGCCTCGCCGCGTTCGAGACCAAGATCATCGCGTACGACCCCTACGTCTCCCCGGCCCGCGCCGCCCAGCTCGGCATCGAGCTGGTCACCCTGGACGAGCTGCTGCAGCGCGCCGACCTGATCTCGGTGCACCTGCCCAAGACCCCGGAGACCAAGGGCCTGCTGAGCAAGGAGAAGCTCGCCCTCACCAAGCCGGGCGTCATCATCGTCAACGCCGCGCGCGGCGGCCTGATCGACGAGGTCGCGCTCGCCGAGGCCATCAAGTCCGGCCACGTGCGCGCCGCCGGTCTCGACGTGTTCGAGACCGAGCCGTGCACCGACAGCCCGCTGTTCGACCTCCCGCAGGTCGTCGTCACCCCGCACCTGGGCGCGTCCACCTCGGAGGCGCAGGACCGTGCCGGCACCGATGTCGCGAAGTCGGTGCTGCTCGCGCTGGCAGGCGAGTTCGTGCCCGGCGCGGTGAACGTCACCGGCGGCACGGTCGGCGAAGAGGTCGCCCCGTGGCTGGAGATCGTGCGCAAGCAGGGCGCGCTGATCGGCGCGCTGTCCGACGAGCTGCCCGTCAGCATCGAGGTCCAGGTGCGCGGCGAGCTCGCCTCCGAGGACGTCGCGGTGCTGGAACTGGCTGCGCTGCGCGGCATCTTCTCGGCGCTGGCCGAGGCCGACGGACAGGGCCCGGCGGTCACCTTCGTCAACGCCCCCGCGCTCGCCAAGGACCGTGGCATCACCGCCACGGTCACCACCGCCTCGGAGAGCCCGAGCCACCGTAGCGTCGTCGACGTGCGCGCCGTGTTCGGCGACGGTCGCACCCTGAACGTCGCGGGCACCCTCACCGAGCCGCAGCTGGTGCAGAAGATCGTCAACATCAACGGCCGCAACTACGACATGCGCGCCGAGGGCCTGAACCTGGCCGTGCTGAACTACGAGGACCGGCCGGGCGCGCTGGGCAAGATCGGCACCAAGCTGGGCGAGGCCGACGTCGACATCCTGGCCGCGCAGCTGAGCCAGGACGTGAACAAGGAAGGCGCCACCGTCATCCTGCGCGTCAACAAGGAAGTGGCCGCCGACGTGCAGAACGCCATCGCCGAGGCGGTCGGCGCAGGCAAGATCGCGCTGGTCGACCTGTTCTGATCCAGTCACGCCCTCGGGCGTGAAGCCAGATCGTGCGCGCGCCGTCACCACGGGTGGCGGCGCGTCGTATGTTCCCGGCGCGGCGCAGGATGGCCGGGCGCGCCCCGCCCGGTTGGCCGGACACGGCGGTGCGCCTAGTACCGTGTCGTTGCTCGCCGAGCGTCCGGCCAGGTCCGGTCGAACACTGAACGGAGTTGTCATGAAGCTTGCTGTCATCCCCGGTGACGGTATCGGGCCCGAGGTCATCGCCGAGGCGCTCAAGGTGCTGGACGTCGTCGTGCCCGGAGTCGAGAAGACCGAGTACGACCTGGGCGCCAAGCGCTACCACGCGACCGGCGAGATCCTGCCCGACTCGGTGCTGCCGGAACTGAAGGAGCACGACGCCATCCTGCTCGGCGCGATCGGCGACCCGTCCGTGCCGAGCGGCGTGCTCGAGCGCGGTCTGCTGCTGCGCACCCGATTCGCGCTGGACCACCACGTGAACCTGCGCCCATCGAAGCTGTTCCCCGGCGTGACCAGCCCGCTGGCGGGCAACCCCGACATCGACTTCGTCGTGGTGCGCGAAGGCACCGAGGGCCCCTACACCGGTACCGGCGGCGCGATCCGCGTCGAGACCCCGCACGAGGTCGCTACCGAGGTGAGCACCAACACCCGCTTCGGCATCGAGCGCGTGGTGCGCTACGCCTTCGCCAAGGCGCAGGCCCGCCGCAACCACCTCACCCTGGTGCACAAGAACAACGTGCTGACCTTCGCCGGATCGCTGTGGCAGCGCACCGTCGACGAGGTCGCCGCGGAGTTCCCCGACGTCACCACCGCCTACCAGCACATCGACGCGGCGACCATCCACATGGTCAACGACCCCGGCCGCTTCGACGTGATCGTCACCGACAACCTGTTCGGCGACATCATCACCGACCTCGCGGCCGCGGTCAGCGGCGGCATCGGCCTGGCCGCCAGCGGCAACATCGATGCCTCCGGCGCCAACCCGAGCATGTTCGAGCCGGTGCACGGCAGCGCCCCCGACATCGCGGGCCAGTCGAAGGCCGACCCGACCGCGGCGATCCTTTCGGTGTCGCTGCTGCTCAACCACCTCGGCAACGCCGAGGCCGCGGCTCGGATCGAGGCCGCCGTCGCCAAGGACCTGGCCGAGCGGTCCGGCGCTTCCTCCACGGTGGAGGTCGGCGACCGCATCGCCGCCGCGGTCTGACCACCGTCGGCGAAGCCCCGCATCCGGCGGCTCGGGTGCGGGGTTTTCCCGTGTGAACTGGTTATCCTCGGGTCGAGTGCGAACCAGGGAGGCCGGATGGCCATGCGACGAGCGAGCAAGCGGCTGGAGCCGGGTCCCTACACGATCCGGGACCTGCACGCGCTGCCGGAGGACGGCAAGGGCTTCGAGCTGGAGGACGGCTGGCTGATCGAAGTGGCGCGCGGCGCACGGCACAATCACGTCGCCCAGCGGCTGGCGCGCTTCCTCGATGTCGCCGCCGATTTGGCGACGCACGTCTGCCTCGGCGGCGGCTGGGAAGTGAGCACGCCCAACGGCATTCGGAAACCCGACATCGTCGTGGTGCCTCGCGAGGTCGTGCGCACGGCGATCGTCGCCGACCCGCCCCGGCTGCTGCCCGGCTCCGAGGTGCTGCTGGCGGTGGAGGTCGTCGCGCCGGGAACCGGCAGCGAGCGCACCGATCGGGTGCGAAAGGTCAGAGAGTACGCGGCCGTTGGCATACCGCAGTATTGGATCGTCGAACACCACCCGGACGTGCGCATCTTCCCGCTCGTCCTCGACGGGGATGTCTACCGCGCCGAACCGCCTGTCGGACCAGGGGCGACGCTGAGCGCGAACATCGGTCACCGCAATCGCTTTCGCGTCAGCGTCGATCCGGCGACGCTGCTCGAAGTGTGAGTCGGCTCCTGGCGCAACGGTTTACCTCTGGTCCGCTCGGCTGGGACGAGCCGGATCGCAGGCGCGCGTTGGACATCGGTTCG
This sequence comes from Nocardia sp. NPDC050793, assembly GCF_040654065.1. Taxonomy (NCBI): domain Bacteria; kingdom Bacillati; phylum Actinomycetota; class Actinomycetes; order Mycobacteriales; family Nocardiaceae; genus Nocardia; species Nocardia sp. NPDC050793. The sequence continues at coordinate 838,596 of NZ_JBFAHG010000001.1, read as the reverse complement.
GCGGACTGCGTCGGTGACGGTGGTGTGCTCAACGGCATCCACGTTCCCAAGGGCGCCGTCGTCATCGTGCCGATCCTGCACGGCAAGCGGATTCGATCGCGAGTTGCGTACTCGTGATCGTGTGACCGAAGTAGCCGGGAGGACCGCAGTCGCGAGCGACGACCCGCCCGGCTGATGATCAGCGCGCGGCGTCGCGGTCGGCGGGGACCAGCGGGATGGCGGCCGTGGCCAGCGCCGCGGCGGCCAAATAGGCGGCGGGGAAACCGCCGATCGTGATCAGCGCGCCGAAAACCGGTGGGATGGCGGCCATCGCGAGGTTTTGGCCGGTGTTCTGAATGCCGAGACCGCGCCCGCTCCAGTACGGCCCGGCGATCTCGGCGACCGCCGTGAAGGCGAGTCCGTTGTCCGACACCGTGATCACCGAGGCGGCGATCAGCAGCGGGATGGCGGCCCACCACCACTGCGTCCAAGCAGTCAGGCCCAAGGCCGCCATGGACATGACGGCCGCGATGGCCACGGTCCGCAGCGGGCCCAGCCTACTGCCGACCCGGTCGGACCAGGCGCCCGCGCCGATGCGGCCGAACGCGCCGAGGATCTGGGTCGCCGTCACCAGCGCGCCCGCGGCGGCCAGCGACCAGCCGATGTCGCGGTGCAGCCACAGCAGCGCGAAGGTCCACACCACGCCCTGCGGCACGCACAGCAGCACGGACACCGCGTGGATGCGCCACAGCGTGGCGTCGCCGCGATACGGATTGGCCCGGTCGACGCCCTTGCCCTCCGGTCGCGGCGGATCGATGATGCCCAGGTAGCAGGCCGCCGCCGCGACGCAGGCCATGATCGCAGGCACCAGAACGGCGGCCGAAATGCCATGCGCCGCAGCGACAGCGGGCACCGCCAGCGCGCCGATGCCGACACCGAGCGGTTGCGCGGTCTGCCTGATGCCCATGGCCAGCCCGCGCCGCTCCGGCGGGAACCAGCCGACGATGACGCGGCCGCTGGCGCCGTTGGTGCTGGCCGCGCCTGCGCCGCCGAGGAACAGCAACGCGCCGAGCGCGATGTCGTTCGTGGTGGCGGCCGCCGCGGCGCCCGCGACGAACATCACCAGCGGCCCGCCGACCAACACCTTTCGCTCACCGATTCGGTCCACCACGTAGCCCCACGCGATGAGCGTGCAGACCAGTCCGACGGTGGGCATCGCCACCAGCAGACCCGCTGTGGGCAAGGACATTCCGCGCGCCGTCAGCGCGGGCAGCAGGAAGGGCGTTCCGTGGATGAACACGGCGCTCGATGCCTGCGCGAAGACGCCGAGGGCGAGCATGGACCACCGTCGTGCCGCGCGAATCTCTGTCACGGTCGCCATGGGCCACACCTCGAATCTCACAATATGGAACGTAAGTCTCACTGAATGAACATCGCGGGTTACGTTACACCCGAGGGCGAGTGGATTTCTCGCTCCGGGAGCGATCGCGATCGCGGCTGGTCCCCGGCGACCGGCGCGAACGCGTCGCCGATCGAGTCGAAACTCACACTCGATGCCCGCGTCCGGTCGGCGGCGAGATCCGTCCTGACGTGCCGAAGCGGTCGGCCGCGCGCGCCGATCGAACCGCTCGGTCGGGTGCGTTCGAGCAGGTCGATGCCGGTCGATAGACTTCGGGGCATGCGTCTAGGTCGAGTTGCCAGTCCCGATGGGGTCGCGTTCGTCAGCATCGAAGGGGAGGAAAGCGACAGCATCGCCAAAGAGATCGCGGAACACCCGTTCGGTACGCCGACGTTCACCGGACGGAGTTGGCCGCTGGCCGACGTGCGCCTGCTCGCGCCGATCCTGGCCAGCAAGGTGGTGTGTGTCGGCAAGAACTACGCCGCGCACGCCGCGGAGATGGGCGGTCCCGCGCCGGAGGAGCCGGTGATCTTCATGAAGCCGAGCACCTCCATCGTCGGGCCGAACGCCCCGATCATCTTGCCGCCCAGCTCCTCTCAGGTCGATTACGAGGGCGAACTCGCCGTCGTCATCGGCCGTCCGTGCAAAGACGTGCCCGCCGCCCGTGCCAAGGACGTGATCCTCGGCTACACGGTCGCCAACGACGTCACCGCCCGCGATCAGCAGCGCAAGGACGGTCAGTGGACGCGCGGCAAAGGCTACGACACCTTCTGCCCGCTCGGTCCGTGGATCGAAACCTCGCTGGACCCTTCGGATCTGGAGATCGTCACCGAACTCGACGGCGAGGTTCGCCAGCGCAGCCGCACTTCGCTACTGCTGCACGACATTCCGAAGCTGATCGAATGGGTGAGCACGGTCATGACGCTGCTTCCCGGCGACGTCATCCTGACCGGAACGCCGGAGGGCGTCGGGCCCGTGCAGAACGGCCAGCAGGTGTCCGTCACCGTCGAGGGCGTCGGAACCCTCACCAATCCCGTTGCCGCCAAACGCTGATCGAAAGAGAGCCATGACTGAAGTACGGGTCCGTTTCTGCCCGTCACCCACCGGTACACCGCACGTCGGCCTGATCCGGACGGCGCTGTTCAACTGGGCGTACGCCCGCCACACCGGCGGCACCTTCGTCTTCCGCATCGAAGACACCGACGCGGCACGCGATTCCGAGGAGTCCTACCGCGCGATCCTCGACGCGCTGCGCTGGCTCGGGCTGACCTGGGACGAGGGTCCCGAGGTCGGCGGCCCTTACGGGCCCTACCGCCAGTCGGAGCGGCGGGAGCTGCATTTCGACGTGGTGCGCAAGCTGCTGGAGTCGGGCGAGGCGTACGAATCTTTCTCCACGCCCGACGAAGTCGAGGCGCGCCACCGCGCGGCAGGCCGGGACCCCAAACTCGGTTACGACAACTTCGACCGCGATCTGAGCCCCGAGGCCATCGCGGCCTACCGCGCCGAGGGCAGGCCGCCGGTGATCCGGCTTCGCATGCCCGACGAGGACCTCACCTGGCACGACCTGGTGCGCGGCGAGACCACCTTCAAGGCGGGCACGGTGCCCGATTTCGCGCTCACCCGCGGTAATGGCGACCCGCTCTACACGCTGGTCAACCCGGTCGACGACGCACTGATGAAGATCACCCACGTGCTGCGCGGCGAGGATCTGCTCTCCTCGACGCCGCGCCAGCTCGCGCTGTACGCGGCGCTGGAGCGGATCGGAGTGGCGGAGTTCACCCCGGAGTTCGGGCACCTGCCGTTCGTCATGGGGCAGGGCAACAAGAAGTTGTCCAAGCGTGATCCGGAGTCGAATCTGTTCGCTCACCGTGACCGCGGATTCATCCCCGAGGGTTTGCTGAATTACCTGGCACTACTCGGTTGGAGCATCGCCGACGATCACGATGTGTTCTCGATGGCCGAGATGGTGACCGCCTTCGATATTTCGAAAGTGAATTCGAACCCGGCGCGTTTCGACCAGAAGAAGGCCGACGCGCTGAACGCCGAGCACATCCGTTTGCTGGCACCCGGCGATTTCGCGAGCCGACTGCGTGAGTTCCTCACCGAACACGGTCACATCGGCGCCGAAGTGGACGAGAAGGTGTTCGCCACGGCGGCGGAATTGGTGCAGACCAGAATCGTGGTGCTGTCCGATGCCTGGGAGCTCCTGCGATTCTTGTTCGCACCCGCCGAAGAGTTCGCCATAGACCCGGCCGCGGGCGCCAAGAATCTGGCCACGGACGCCGTACCGGTACTCGACGCCGCAATTGCCGCGCTGGAGCCTTTGGCGTCCTGGACCACCCCGGCTATCGAGGAAGCGCTGAAAGTCGCGCTGATCGATGATTTGGGGCTCAAACCGCGCAAGGCGTTCGCGCCGGTGCGGGTCGCGGTGACCGGATCGCACATCAGTCCGCCGCTGTACGAGTCGCTGGAATTGCTCGGCCGGGAGACGACGATGGCGCGGCTGCGTGCGGCGCAGCAGTGGTCGCCCGCCGCGGAGTAGGGCTGCCCGCCTTCGCTCCGGCCGGCGCGGGGACGCTCACGGACGTCGTCCGGTAGGGCGGCCGCGCGGGGGCGAGTGGCGTCGGGACCGGTTCGCTCGCCGTGCGCGGACCGGCCCCTCCGAGGTGCCTTTTGGGCCGAAAACATGGCTTTGACCAGGCGATTTGTAGTTTACCGGTAGAGGTTTGGTAATCTCTTTCTCGGCCGGAACGCGGCCCCGAGGTCAGCCAGACAGCGGGGTCGAGAGACCTGGTCACTGGGGTATGGTGTAATTGGCAACACAGCTGATTCTGGTTCAGCCATTCTAGGTTCGAGTCCTGGTACCCCAGCGGAGAATGTTGTACGTCTCTCGGTTCGCGGCCGAAAGTAGTTCAGCATCCGGCGATTTGGTCGCCGAGCTTCGGTCAGCTAAACTAACCGAGCTTCCACCGATCGAAAGATCAACCGGAGATCACTGAGAACGTGAGTGATCAGTCCTGGCCCCGTCGTCTAGCGGCCTAGGACGCCGCCCTCTCAAGGCGGTAGCGCGGGTTCGAATCCCGTCGGGGCTACGCAAGTGGGAGGCCCATGCTCATGAAGAGCATGGGCCTTTCTTGCTTCGCAGGTGTTTTGTGGGGGTGCGACCCCCACGCCCCGCCCGGAGGGGTGTTGCCCCCGGACCCCCCTTGGCGGGTGGTCCCGTTTGTGGGGGTCGTCACTTTGAGTCTTTGGCCCGTTGGGGCTTGGTGGGTTCGTCACGTTTCGTGGCGGTCGTTGGCTGGGGGGTTTCGCCCTTCGACCCCTTGGTGAGAGGGCTTTGCCCGGCCCCGGTCCCCTTGGTGGTTGTCGCGTTGCGTGGGGGTAGTCGCCTCGAGGCTTCGTCCTTCGGCCCGTTGGTGAGGGGTGGGCGTTGTCACTTCGAGCATTCGGCCCGTTGGTCTCTTGGTGAGTCGGCCCCACGGCAGGAGCGCCTGCTCGGTGGTCGCGGTACTGGGGCTTGCGTTCTTGCTGTGAGCGGGGCCGTTTCGTCGAGGTCGTCCCTCGGGACTTTGGCCCTTCGGCTCCTTGGTGAGTGGGCGGGGTTGTGGGGCTGTCCCTTCGAGTCTTGGCCTGTTGGCCTCTGTGGCGAGCGGGGCCGTTGCGCTGGGGCGTCCCTTCGAGTCGTTGGTTCTCAGGACTCGTGGTGTTGCCGCGGCCGAGGCGTTCCTGGCGCAGGTGGTGGCGAAATACCCGGCAGGTCCGGCGTTGACGGAGGCGCCGAGTACCCCGATGAGGTGGCTCGGTGCTGTCCCATCGCACCTCGCTGTCCAGATCGACCGCGCAGACCGCTTGTACGCCTCGCAGCGGACACAAGGCGTGCGAACAGCACCTCCGCGGGGAACGTCAGCGGAACGGCGGAGGACATAAAGGGAACGGGGCGCCTTCGATGGGATCCGGGTGGTGAGCCTCGTGATCCGCGGGGCGCCCCGTGCCGGGTCGTCGTTATCCGCTCTTGCGGCGGAACTCTCGCTTGTGGCTGGCGCTGCCCTGGACCGAAGTGGCCTTGGAGTGGCCGTTCATGTGGTCGGCCGCCTTGCCGTGCTGGGCGTTCTTGCGCTCGAGCGCCTCGCGGAACTTGCGCTTCACTTCTTCGGCACTGCCGTTGGGACTACCCGATTCCGTCATCGCATGCTCCTCGTCGTCGCGGCCGCGCGCAGCGCTACCCGCGGGGCGGCGCTGCCCGGCCGAATCGTGTCGAACGACTCGACGCTAGCCTGCGGGAGCGCCGCTGTCAGCTGGATTTCCGGTGCGTCGCGGCGCACGCGCGATCAGTCCAGAGCGTTGGCCGTGGTGCCGCCGAGCGGCAGTGCGGGCAGGCCGAGTTTGCGGTGATCCCAGCTGCGGACCCGCTCGGGGACGACGCGGACCGCGACCCGTTTGTTGAGCATGTTCTCCACCAGCGGGCGAACCTCTTCGCTGTAAGGGCCGGTGTAGCGTTCCCACACGCTCACGCCGACGGCGAACAGCCGCTCCGGATCCTCGATGATCTCGGCGCGCCCCTCGATGGACACCCCGCGCAGCTGGTCGTAGGTCTGTCCGGCCTCGACCATGCACGTGATGCGCGGATCGCGGCGCAGATTCACCGCCTTCTGCGATTTGACCTTGGTTTCGAACCAGATCTCGCCATCGATCAGCGCGTACCACATGGCGGTCAGGTGCGGCCTGCCCTGCGGACCGACGGTGGCCAGCGTCGCGATGCGGCTTCGCTCCAAAAACTCGGCGATCTCGGCGTCGGACATGACGATCTGCGCCCGTTGGTTGACTCCCATGGGCCAACTCTAGAGAACAAAATCTGAAACGTGTTACAGACGCTTGTGTAGCGCGTCCGCGGCCGCGACCAGGTCGGCCGCCCATCGTGCGCCCGGCCTGCGGCCCATCCGGTCGATCGGGCCGGAGACCGAGACCGCGGCGATCACGTTGCCTGCAGTGTCGCGGACCGGAGCCGAGACGCTGGCCACGCCGGCCGCCCGCTCGGCCGCGCTCTGCGCCCAGCCGCGCTTGCGCACTTCGGCCAGCGCGCGCTCACCGAAGACCGCGTCGGCCAGAATGGTGCGCTGCAACTCCGGATCCGCCCAGGCGAGCAGCACCTTGGCGGCCGAGCCTGCGGTGAGCGGCAGCCTGGCGCCGATCGGGACGGTGTCGCGCAGGCCGACGGGCGGCTCCATGGCGGCGATGCAGACCCTGGCTCCGCCGTCGCGGCAGTAGAGCTGGACGCTCTCGCCGGTGATCTCGCGCAGCCGGGGCAGTATGGCGGCCGCGGCCTCCTGTAGCGGGTCGGTGGCGCCTGCCGCCAGCTCGGCGAGGGCCGGCCCAGGACGCCAGGTTCCGTTGTTGTCGCGGGCGAGCAGGCGGTGCACCTCCAGGCCGACGGCCAGCCGGTGTGCGGTGGCCCTCGGCAGGCCGGTGCGGGTGCACAGTTCGTTGAGACCGCACGGATGCTCCGCGACGGCGTAGAGGACCGCCACTGCTTTGTCGAGGACGCCGATACCGCTATGCTGTCTCATAGAACGATATTAGCGTCTCGGATATTGAGATAGTCAAACTCCGCCTTGAACGCCGCCGTCGAGACGAGCGGCCGGGCGGGGACGACGCGGTCGAGATGTCCGACGACCCGAATCCACAACTCTGTGCAGCAGGCCACGCGCACTCAGCCCGAATCGCGCGGGTCCGCTGCTCGTCCGAAAGGTGATCGAGAATGGCCGACCGCCCACGCACCCTGGCCGAGAAGGTGTGGGATCAGCATGTCGTCGCGCGCGGCGAGGGCGAAGGCGCCTCGCGCGAGCCCGATCTGATCTACATCGATCTGCATCTGGTGCACGAAGTGACGAGTCCGCAAGCCTTCGACGGACTGCGGGCCGCGGGCAGGAAGGTGCGCCGCCCCGACCTGACCATCGCGACCGAGGACCACAACGTCCCCACCATCGATATCGATAAGCCGATCGCCGATCCCATTTCGCGGACCCAGGTCGAGACGCTGCGGCACAACTGCGCGGAATTCGGTGTCCGGCTGCACCCGATGGGCGATCTGGACCAGGGCATCGTGCACGTGGTCGGTCCGCAGCTCGGCCTGACCCAGCCGGGCACGACGGTGGTGTGCGGCGACAGCCACACCTCAACGCACGGCGCGTTCGGCGCGCTGGCGATGGGCATCGGCACCAGCGAGGTCGAACACGTGCTGGCGACACAGACTTTGTCGCTGCGCCCGTTCAAGACGATGGCCGTCAACATCGATGGTCAGCTGCCGCACGGTGTCACCAGCAAGGACGTGATCCTGGCCGTCATCGCTCAGATCGGCACCGGCGGCGGCCAGGGCTACGTCCTGGAGTACCGCGGCGAGGCCGTGCGCGCCATGTCCATGGAGGCGCGGATGACGATGTGCAACATGTCCATCGAGGCGGGCGCCCGCGCGGGCATGATCGCGCCGGACGAGGTCACCTACGAGTTCCTGAAGGGTCGCCCGCACGCTCCCGAGGGCGCCGACTGGGATGCCGCGGTGGCGGCCTGGGACGCGCTGAAGACGGATGAGGGCGCCGTTTTCGACGCCGAGGTGCACATCGACGCGAGCAAGCTGACGCCGTTCGTCACTTGGGGCACCAACCCGGGCCAGGGCCTGCCGCTGGGCGACGCGGTGCCGAACCCGGCCGAGATTGCCGACGAGACGGCGCGCGAGGCCGCGGAGAAAGCGCTGCGATACATGGATTTGGAGCCGGGAACTCCGCTTCGGCAGATCCCGATCGACACCGTATTCGTCGGATCGTGCACCAACGGGCGCATCGAGGATTTGCGTGCTGTGGCCGGGATTTTGAAGGGACGGCGCGTCGCGGACGGCGTGCGAATGCTGGTTGTACCGGGCTCGATGCGGGTTCGCGCGCAGGCGGAAAAAGAAGGATTGGGCGAGATTTTCACCGCGGCGGGCGCCGAATGGCGGCAGGCGGGTTGTTCGATGTGCCTGGGAATGAACCCGGATCAGCTTTCGCCTGGCCAGCGCTGCGCCTCCACCTCCAACCGCAACTTCGAAGGCAGGCAGGGCAAAGGCGGGCGTACCCACCTGGTTTCTCCGCTGGTGGCCGCCGCGACGGCCGTCCGCGGAACCCTGTCCTCGCCCGCGGATCTGAACTGACGCCGCACGACACCCCCTATCTACCCAGGAGAATCCGATGGAAGCCTTCACCGTGCACAAGGGGATCGGCGTGCCACTGCGCCGCTCCAACGTCGACACCGATCAGATCATCCCGGCGGTCTATCTGAAGCGAGTCACTCGTACCGGATTCGAGGACGGACTGTTCGCGGGCTGGCGAGCGGACCAGGACTTCATTTTGAACACCGAGCCTTTCAACCGGGGTAGTGTGCTGGTTGCGGGTCCGGATTTCGGTACCGGTTCCTCACGTGAGCATGCCGTTTGGGCGCTGTCGGACTACGGCTTTCGGGTGGTCATCTCGCCCCGATTCGCCGACATCTTCCGCGGCAATGCGGGCAAGGGTGGCCTGTTGGCGGCCCAGATGTCACAGAACGATGTCGAATTGCTCTGGAAGATGATCGAGGAACAGCCCGGTCTCGAATTGGTAGTGGATCTCCAGGCGCGTACCGTGACGGCGGGAACCGTCGTGTTGCCGTTCGATATTGATGACTACACCAGGTGGCGCCTGCTCGAGGGTTTGGATGACATCGGGCTGACGCTGCGGCGTAGCGACGTCATCGCCGAGTTCGAAAAGGCAAGGCCGGCTTGGAAGCCCACCACCCTGCCCGCGCATATTTCGCAGGCGTAATCAATCAGGGGCGATAGCTGGACGTCATGGCGAGCGGTAGCTAGACGTGTGCTAAACCACCATGAATTTTGGCGTGGCACATAGACTCTTGCTCAAAGTGGGTTTACCGTGGTACCTAGTCGGTCCGACGACGGGCCATTAGTCTGCGGAGGATTCAATGAACAAGGCGGAACTGATCGACGTTCTGACCGAAAAGTTGGGTACGGACAGGCGCACGGCTACCGCGGCAGTCGAGCATGTTGTGGACACCATCGTGCGCGCGGTGCACAAAGGCCAGAGCGTCACGATCACCGGATTCGGTGTGTTCGAACAGCGTAAGCGTGCTGCCCGTGTGGCTCGGAACCCGCGCACCGGTGAAACCGTCAAGGTCAAGCCGACTTCGGTGCCCGCGTTCCGTCCCGGCGCCCAGTTCAAGGCGGTCATCGCGGGCAAGCAGAAGCTCGCGGCGACCGGCCCTGCGGTCAAGCGCGGCGTGAATGCCCCTGTGGCGGCGAAGAAGGCGGCCGCCAAGAAGACGGCGGCGAAGAAGGCCGCCGCCAAGAAGGCGACCGCCACCAAGGCGCCCGCCAAGACGACGGCGAAGAAGGCGGCAGCCAAGGCTCCGGCGAAGACCGCGGCCAGGAAGACCGCCGCCAAGAAGGCGCCCGCCGCCAAGAAGGCGGCCACCAAGGCCACCGCCGCCAAGAAGACCACGGCGGCCAAGAAGACCACGGCCAAGGCCACCGCCGCCAAGAAGACGGCGGCGAAGAAGGCTCCGGCCAAGAAGACCGCGGCCAAGAAGGCTCCGGCCCGCCGCGCGCGCTGAGGCGTAGTCGGCGGCCCGGCCGACTAATCACGCCATACGGACCGGAAACGGCCCCGGGGATCGCCCCGGGGCCGTTTCGGTCTGTCCGCACCCGGTTTTCGGGGCGGGATCTCCCGCCGCGCCTATGGCCGGCGGAAATGGCTCTACGGCTTCACCAAGCCCGTCGACAGCGACCGATCGAGATGATCGACGGCCACCATCCGCCCGCCCGCGAAAGACAGCACCCACACGCTGCCCTTGCGGTTGCGCGCGGGCGGAAGACTGAGCCCTGACCGGCCCGCCCACCACGGCAGCAGATCGGGAATCACCTTGCCCTGGCTGCACACAACCCGCACCGCGCCGTGCGGCTCCAGTTCGACGGCCCGCGCCCTCGCCTCGTCCCGCGCTGCCGCGTAACCGGTTTCGGACAGCAGCGGTTCCAGATGGATCTCCGCGCCGAGTTTCTCGGCCAGCGGTTCCATCGTCTGCACGCAACGCGCGGGATCGGCCGAATAGATCTCGCTCGCGCCGAAAGCCAGCAGATGCGGCACCAACGCCCTGGCCTGGTCGCGCCCGGCCCGCTCCAGTGGGCGTTCGTCGTCGGGACCTTCGAATCGGTCGCGGTGGCCCGCTTTCGCGTGCCGCACCAGCAGCAGGGTGTCGGTGGTGGCGGGCAGTCTGCTGAATGCCCGCACGACCTGGCGATCCATCGGATAGGACAGCGCGTCCATCACCCGATCCAGCGGGTGCCAGGTCAGCAGGTCCACTTCGGAATTGGCGGTGAATTCGCCGCCGGACACTTCCGCCGCCCAGTAATCGACGCGCTTGAGTTTGCGATGGCCGGGAATAGGGTAGGTGACGTGCCCGAGGTACCGGCCGAGGCGGGAGTCGAGGCCGGTCTCCTCGCGCACTTCGCGCACGGCGGCCAGCACCGGGGTCTCACCCGGATCGATCTTGCCCTTGGGCAGCGACCAGTCCTGGTATTTGGGCCGGTGGACGACCGCGATCTCGACGCCGCGCGGCGCCGAGGGGGCGCGGCGCCACAGCACGGCGCCCGCGGCGTGAATATTGGCCGTCACTCGGGGATCCCAGAATGGGCCCCCGTCCATTTCGTATCCCGTCGTGGCACTCACGGCTGTTCCGGTCTCCGCAGTCGCATGAGGAATTCTTGGTGGTCACGGACCTGTTCACCGTCTTCGCCGGTGTGGTCAGGCGCCGCTTGCCAGCTGCCATCCGGTTGGAGTACCCAGCAGCGGGTGGTGGGATACAGGGCGGAGTCGAAGACGGAGCCCAACTGCTCGCGCAACTTGGGATCCTTCACCTGCGCCATCACCTCGACTCTGCGGTCAAGGTTGCGGTGCATCATGTCGGCGCTGCCGATCCAGTACTCGTCCTGCGCCTGGAAGTGCATGATCCGCGAATGCTCGAGGAAGCGGCCGAGGATGGAGCGCACCTCGATGTTGTCGCTCATGCCGGGCACACCGGGACGCAGACCGCAGATGCCACGCACCACGATCTGCACCGGCACCCCCGCTTGCGAGGCACGGTACAGCGCGTCGATCACTTGCTCGTCCACGATCGCGTTGGCCTTCAAGCGGATTCGCGCCTCGACGCCCTGTAGCGCGAGTTCGGTCTCGCGCTGGATGCGGTCGATGATGCCTGCGCGCACGCCCTGCGGAGCGACAAGCAGGTTGCGGTAGTTGGCTTTTCGGGAGTAGCCGGTCAGCGAGTTGAACAGGTCGGTGAGGTCGGCGCCGATTTCCGGTGCGGCGGTGAGCAATCCGACGTCCTCGTAGAGGCGGGCCGTCTTCGGGTTGTAGTTGCCGGTGCCGATGTGGCAGTAGCGGCGGATGGTCGAACCTTCGCGCCGTACCACCAGGCAGGTCTTGCAGTGCGTCTTGAGACCGATCAGGCCGTACACCACGTGCACGCCCGCCTGCTCCAGCGCCCGCGCCCATTTGATGTTGGCCTGCTCGTCGAAGCGGGCCTTGATCTCCACCAGCGCGACCACCTGCTTGCCCGCCTCGGCCGCGTCGATGAGCGCGTTGACGATGGGGGAGTCGCCGGAGGTGCGGTAGAGGGTCTGCTTGATCGCGAGCACCTGCGGGTCGGCGGCCGCCTGCTCGATGAAGCGCTGCACGCTGGTCGAGAACGAGTCGTACGGGTGGTGTACCAGCACATCGCCCTCGCGCAGCGCCTGGAAGACGTTGCGCGGGGTCTCGCGCTCGCCGAAGGCGGGCGGGGTGGCCGGAACGTAGGGCGCGTCCTTCAGGTTCGGCCGGTCCACGCCGTACACCTGCCACAGGCAGGACAGGTCGAGCAGGCCGGGCACCTGGATCACGTCACCGGGATCCACGTCGAGTTCGCGCAACAGCAGATCGAGCATGTGCTCGGTCATGTCGTCGGAGACTTCCAGCCGCACCGGTGATCCGAAGCGGCGCCGGGCTAGTTCGCGCTCCAGCGCCTGTAGTAGGTCCTCGTCGCGGTCCTCGTCGACCTCGAAGTCCGCGTTGCGGGTGATACGGAAGGAGTGGTGCTCCACCACGTCCATGCCGGGGAAGAGCAGATCCAGGTGCGCGGCGATGAGTTCTTCCATCGGCAGGAAGGCGGCGACCGAGGAACCGGACGAGTTGCGCCGCACGCGAACGAAGCGGTCCACGTTGTCGGGCACCTTCACCCTGGCGAAGTGCTCGCCGCCGGTCGCGGAGTCCTTCACCGTCACGGCGAGGTTGAGGCTCAGCCCGCTGATATAGGGGAACGGGTGCGCGGGATCCACGGCCAGCGGGGTCAGTACCGGGAAGACCTGATCCTGGAAATAGGCCGAGAGACGCTGACGCTCATCGTCGTTCAGGTCGCTCCACTCGATGATGGCGATGCCCTCTGCGGTGAGCGTGGGCAGCACCGAATCGAGGAAGGCCCGCGCGTGCCGGTCCGCGATCTCCTGCGCGCGTGCCGCGATCAGCTCCAATTGCTCGCTCGGCGAGCGGCCGTCGGCCGAGCGCACCGACAACCCGGTCTCGGCGCGGCGCTTCAGCCCGGCGACCCGGACCATGTAGAACTCGTCGAGATTGGAGGCGAAGATCGCGAGGAATTTGGCGCGTTCGAGCAACGGCAGCGAGGCGTCCTCCGCGAGGGCGAGCACCCTGGCATTGAAGTCGAGCCAGCTCAGTTCCCTGTTCAAGTAGCGATCACGTGGCAACCGCTGCGAAGCCTGGTCCGACCGCACCGGAGTGACGGCCGGTGGAGGCGTGGGAAGCAGCTGCTGTTGCTTGATGGTTTCCGTATCGCTCACGTCAACGATCATCCCCTACTATCCGCCCTGTGTGCAGGTCCGCATCGGGATTGCCGGGCGAATCACGCCGCTTCGGCGATCGCCTAGCACACGTGACGAACGGGTTCGTGAACACGACAGGACCAGCCGATGTCACGCAGCACCGCACGGGTTGCGTCGCCCGCCCCGAGCTCGACGGCGAGGTCGAGATCCGCGGCGGTGTCGACGTCCAGGCGCAGTCCCGGCCACTGTCCGGTCAGATCCGCTGCGCCCGCCGCGATATGCCGCCGGGCGGAGTCGGCGCCGAAGCGCGGATCCAGCGGGGCGACGCCGTCCCGGACGACGAGCGCGGCGGTGCCGGTCCCGGCGTGGTCGACGACGACCGCGCGCCTGCCGACCGGTGCGACCGTCAGCATGTCCGCCAGTTCCTCCGGGCGCAGCGCGGGCAGATCGGCTTGCAGCGCGAGCAGTTCGACAGCTCCGTGGCGGCGGCGCAACGCGTCCGCGGCGTCGGACAGCGCGGTGTTCAGCCCGTCGGAGTCGGCGATGCGCGGTTCCGGATGCACGTGCGCGCCGAGCCCGCCCGCCAGCTCTGCGACCGCGGGATCCGGGGTGACGACGGTGACCGACCGGACCTGCGGGACCGCCGCGGCGGCCGACACGGTGTCGGCGAGCATGGCGAGCACCAGCCGCGCCCGGTGCTCCGGGCGCAGCCGGTCGGCCAGTCGGCTCTTGGCCAGATCGAGGCTCTTGACCGCGATCACGGCGTGCACGGCGTGCGGGCGCATGGCCCCAATCCTTCCATGGCATATTGGGCTGATGACGAGGGCGGCAGTACTTGGCGCGGGATCGTGGGGCACCGCGTTCGCGAAGGTGTTGGCAGATGCCGGAACCGAGGTCACCATCTGGGCGCGGCGCGCCGAGGTGGCCGAGGCATTGGCCACCGAGCACCGCAATCCCTTCTACCTGCCCGATGTGCAGCTGCCAACGGTCGCCGCGACCGACGATCACGAGCGTGCGCTGGACGGCGCGGAGCTCGTCGTGCTCGCCGTTCCGTCCCAATCGCTGCGCGCGAATCTCGAGTCGTGGAAGCCGGCTCTGCACACCGCGATCACCGAGCGCGACGCCACGCTGCTGAGCCTCGCCAAGGGCATCGAAACCGGCACGCTGCTGCGGATGAGCCAGGTGATCGCCGAGGTGACCGGCACCGAGCCGAGTCGCATCGCGGTGCTCTCCGGACCCAATCTGGCCAGGGAGATCGCGATCGGTCAGCCCGCGGCCACCGTGATCGCGTGCGCGGACCCCGCGCGCGCGGAGGCGGTGCAGCAGGCCAGCTACACCGGCTATTTCCGGCCGTACACCAACACCGACGTGATCGGCTGCGAGATCGGCGGCGCGTGCAAGAACGTCATCGCGCTGGCCTGCGGCATCGCCTCCGGCATGGGCCTCGGCGACAACTCCATCGCCAGCCTGATCACCCGCGGCCTCGCCGAGATCATCCGGCTCGGCGTCGCGCTCGGCGCCGAGCCGGTCACCCTCGCGGGCTTGGCCGGGGTCGGCGATCTGGTCGCGACCTGTACCTCGCCGCTGTCGCGCAATCGGTCCTTCGGGCACGTGCTCGGCGCGGGCGGATCGATGGAGGCGGCCCAGGAGGCCACCCATGGACAGGTGGCCGAGGGTGTGAAGTCGTGCACATCGGTGCGCGCGCTGGCCGCAGCGCACGATGTGGAAATGCCGCTCACCAACGCGGTGCACCAGGTGTGCCACGAGGGCCTCTCGGTGCGCGAAGCCGTCGGCAATCTGCTCGGCCGTCGCGTCAAGCCGGAGTGATCGCCGCAGGGTAGCGGTCGCTATGACCGCAGCACACCGGCCCGGTCCGCGATCGGCGCGCCGCTGCGGGCGGGTACGGTTCGGGGCATGAGGAACCGGATCAGGGTGGCTGTGATGTTCGGCGGGCGCAGCAATGAGCACGCCGTCTCGTGTCTGTCGGCCGGCAGCGTGCTGCGCAACCTGGATCCGGAGAAGTACGAGGCCGTCCCGATCGGCATCACCGCCGAGGGCGGCTGGGTGCTCGGCGGTGCGGACGTCGCCGCGCTGCGCCGCAAAGATGACGAGCTGCCCTCCGTGGACGCCTCCGGCACCGCCCTGACGCTGGCCCCCGACCCGCAGCGTGTGGGGTCGCTGGTGGCCCTGGACGACCCGAGCGCCGCACTCGGCTCGGTCGACGTGGTGTTCCCGATCCTGCACGGCCCGTTCGGCGAGGACGGCACCCTCCAGGGCATGCTCGAACTGGCAGGCGTCCCGTACGTCGGCCCAGGCGTGCTGGCCAGTGCGGCCGGCATGGACAAGGAGTTCACCAAGAAGCTGCTCGCGGCCGAGGGCCTGCCGATCGGCACGCAGGTGGTGCTGCGGCCCGGCGTCGCGACGCTGTCGGCGGCGGAGCGGGAACGGCTCGGGCTTCCGGTGTTCGTCAAACCTGCCCGCGCCGGTTCCTCGCTCGGCATCGCGAAGGTGGACGACTGGAGCGAGCTGGACACCGCCATCGCGGCGGCGCGCGCGCACGATCCGAAGGTGATCGTGGAGGCAGGCATCGTCGGTCGCGAGGTGGAATGCGGCGTGCTGGAATTCCCGGACGGCCGGGTCGAGGCCAGCGTGATCGCCGAGATCAGGATGCCCGACGACGACGCTCCCGAGTTCTACGACTTCGACACCAAATACCTCGACGACGTCTGCGAATTCGACGTGCCCGCGAAGCTCGACGACGAGGTTGCCGAGCAGATCAGGGAGCTGGCGGTGCGCGCCTTCCGCGCCCTCGACTGCCAGGGACTGGCCCGCGTCGACTTCTTCGTCACCGCGGACGGGCCGGTGATCAACGAGATCAACACCATGCCGGGGTTCACGGCGATCTCCATGTACCCGCGCATGTGGGAGGCGACCGGGATCGACTACGACGTCTTGATCTCGACGCTCATCGAGACGGCGCTGGCCCGCGGTACCGGTCTGCGCTGATCGGACACGCCGGTCGTCCACGACAGGACTTCCGCTCCGCAGGGATTCCGCCGCTCGGGCCGACTGCGAAGGCTGCACCGCGGTCGAGATCGCTCATCGCGGTTCGCGGGCGAAAGTCCTTGGTACCGGCCCGAATTCCGAGCGTGTGCGCCGCGGATCAGTTCGGCAGCGGGCCTGGGTCGAGCTCTTTGGCGGGCAGGTTCGCGGTGATGGTGTCGGAGACCTCCTGGAGCGGGGTCGGTCCGGAACCGTCGGGCACCGTCAGCGCGATGTAGGTCTCGCGGTCGACGGCGAACCAGGTGCTCGCCTCGGCCGCGTCGTCGCGCACCTCGAACCACTGCACGTCGTTGACGATCTGCAACGGCGAGGCGCGATGGAATTCCAGCGGCCGGTCCAGGCCGCAGCGCAGCACGATGGCGTTCCCGCCGTCCGGGCGCTGCCAGGCGCGGGTGGCGGGCGGAGCGGGTTCCACCAGGGTCGACTTGGTGAACTCGCCCAGCTCGGCGGGCAGCGCGGGCAGCAGCTCGGTGCAGGCTTCGCCCGCCGCGGCGGGCGCGGGCACCGGACCGAGCGCCAGCGGCTCGCGCTCCACGGACATGCGGCGGGCCAGCACGGCGGCGACCAGCACCGCGACCACGAGGATCACCGGCAGTGCGACCGCCGTGGCGATCAATGCCGGTGGGTACGGGCGGGATTCCTCGTCCGCGTCGTCGTCGGCGGGCTTCTCGTCGGCCCGATCCGTCGCGGCGTTCCCGGTCTCGACCTTGCCGAGATCGGTCGCCTTCTCACCCTCGGTGAGGTCGTTGCCCTTCGACGAGTCGCTGTCCGACGAGTCCGCCGCCATGCGTACCGGTCCTTCCTCTTCGCGCTCGCTGGAGCCGGTCGGCGCGGGTCGCGCTGCCTGCGTCGCGCCGGGCACGCGCACCGACTCGGTGGTCTCGATTGCCCAGGACAGGGTACCGTCGAGCCGATTCCAGCTGGCACAACCTCGGGAAGGGACCGGTCATCAGCGAGAGCGCGGCGCCGCGGACGGTGCGTGAGCTGGGAGAGTTCGCGCTGATCGAGCGCATCAACGCCCGCCGGGTGCAGTCGCCCGCCGTGTTGCTCGGCCCCGGCGACGACGCGGCGCTGGTCGCCGCGCCCGACGGCCGGTTCGTGGTGACCACCGACATGCTGGTCGAGGGGCGGCACTTCCGGCGCGACTGGTCGAGCCCGAGGGAGATCGGCCGCAAGGCGATCGCGCAGAACGCCGCCGACGTGGTCGCCATGGGCGCCGCGCCGACGGCCTTCGTGGTGGCGCTCGGCTGTCCCGCCGAGACGCCCGTCGCGGTGATCGACGAACTGGCCGACGGCATGTGGGCCGAGGCGGCGCGCGCGGGCGGCTCGATCGCGGGCGGCGATCTGGTGCGCAGCCCCGAACTGGTCCTCTCGGTCACCGCGTTCGGCGATCTGCGCGGCGGCGCACCGATCACCAGAGCCGGTGCGCGCGTAGGCGACACGGTGGCGGTAGCGGGCAGGCTCGGTTGGTCGGCCGCTGGGCTGGCCGCGCTCACCGCGGGCGTCGATGCCGAGGAGTTCGCCGAAGCGCTTGCCGCCCACCGTGTCCCGCGGCCGCCGTACCAGGCGGTGCTCGGTTCGACGTGGCGGGCCGGGCACTCGCTCACCGACATCTCCGACGGCCTGCTCGCCGATCTCGGCCATATCGCCGAGGCCTCGGACGTCGCGATCGATCTCGACGCCGCCGCACTACGCGACCCCGCGCTGGACGCACTCGCTTCCCGGCTGGATGCCGATGCGGCGCAATGGGTTCTGGCCGGGGGCGAGGATCACGCCTTCGCCGGGACCTGGCCGCAGGGTGCTGAGCTGCCGGAAGGATGGCGTGCGATCGGCCGGGTCACGGCCGGGGCGGGTGTCACCGTCGACGGTGCGCCGCACCGGGGCGGCAGCGGCTGGGAATCGTTCCGTGGGGCGGACTCTGCGTCCGGGCCCGAACCACGATAGGTTGTGCGGTCATGGGTGCGAAACCACTGTCGGAAATCATGGATTCGGGCTGGGCACAGGCCTTGGCGCCGGTCGAGGACCGGATCGCGGAGATGGGTGAATTCCTCCGTGCCGAGAACGCCGCCGGCCGCGGCTACCTGCCCGTGGGGGAGAACGTGCTACGGGCTTTCCAGCGACCGTTCGACAAGGTCCGCGTGCTGATCGTCGGCCAGGACCCGTACCCGACGCCCGGCCACGCCATGGGGCTGAGTTTCTCTGTGGCGCCCGATGTTTCGCCCGTGCCGCGCAGCCTCGCCAACATCTTCGCCGAGCTGCACAAGGACCTCGGTCACCCGACGCCATCTTGCGGCGACCTGAGCCCGTGGTCGGACCAAGGTGTGCTGCTGCTCAATCGCGTGCTCACCGTCTCGCCCGGCCAGCCCGCCTCGCATCGCGGCAAGGGCTGGGAGGCGGTCACCGAACAGGCCATCCGCGCGCTGGTCGCGCGCGACGAACCGCTGGTGGCGATCCTGTGGGGCCGCGACGCCTCGACGCTGAAGCCGCTGCTGAGCCAGGCCGAGGTGCCCTACATCGAGTCCGCGCACCCCTCGCCGCTGTCCGCGTCCCGCGGTTTCTTCGGCTCGCGCCCGTTCTCGCGGGTCAACGAACTGCTCGACGAACTGGGCGCCGAACCGGTCGACTGGCGCCTGCCCTGATCCCTTCCGCCTCCCGGCCCGCCGGGAATCAGCACCACCCGCATCACCGCACGAACAAAATATCGAGGAGCACTGCAATGCAGCACAACACCCTTCGCGGCGCCCTGCGCGGCACCACCGCCACGCTGGCCATGGCCGCCGCCATCGCGGGCGCCACGTCGGCGGCGACCGCCGCGCCGCTTGCGCTGGAGCCCGCCGCGACGACCAGCGAGAACGCGCCGGTGGCCGAGGAGTTCACCTCGACCGGCTCCTCCACCATCTCCGCGTCCGTGAACGCGAAGGTCGCGTGCCTGTTCCAGCGGACCTTCAGCGCCATGCGCCTGGACTGCTGAGCATCGCGTTCACCGAGGCTCACGACGAGCCGTGCGCGTACTGTGCGATCCTCAGATCGTGAGTAATGCGAACTATCTTCTCGAGCCCACCGGGTTGCGGCTGCGCGGTTCGGGTGGCATCGAGCTGGCCGCCGACCAGTTCGGCCCGGTCGACGGCCCGCTCGTCGTCTTTCTGCACGGCGGCGGGCAGACCAGGCACTCGTGGAAACAGACCGGCGCGAAACTGGCCGCCGCCGGGATGCGGGTGATCACCCTGGACGCCCGCGGCCACGGCGACAGCCAGTGGTCGCCGGACCGCGACTACACGCGCGAGACGATGGTCGCGGACCTGACGCTCGTGCTGGAACAGCTCGACGCCGCGGCCGCACCGGGCGGGGGTGCGGTCGTGGTCGGCGCCAGCATGGGCGGCATCACCGGGCTGCTGACCTCGGCCTCGCCGGGCGGCGCGGCGATCCGCGCCCTGGTGCTCGTCGACATCGTCACGCGCCCCGAGCCCGAGGGCGTCGCCAGGGTGATCGACTTCCTCAGCAAACATCGCGACGGCTTCGACACCCTCGAGCAGGTTGCCGACGCGGTCGCCGACTACCTGCCGCACCGGCCGCGGCCGAAGAACACCGACGGCCTGCGCCGCAATCTGCGCCAGCGCGACGGCCGCTGGTACTGGCACTGGGACCCGGACATGCTGCGCGACCGCGTCGAGGATCCGAGCGCGATGATCGAGCCGATGGAGGCGGCGGCGAGAGCCCTGCGTATTCCGGTGCTGCTGGTGCGCGGCATGCAGTCCGATGTGGTGAGCGCCGAGGGCGCTGCGGCGTTCCAGGCGCTGGTGCCGCACGCCCAGCTCGTCGAGATCGGCGGCGCGGCGCACACCGCGGCCGGTGACGACAACGACGCCTTCACCGACGCGGTCGCGAAGTTCGTTGTGGAGAACCTGACGTAGGTCAGGCCGGGTTTCGGTAGTCCGGCTTGCGCTTGGCCACGAAGGCGTCCACCCCTTCCCGGCCGGTGCGGCTGTTCGCCGCCGCGGCGATGAAATCGCGCTCCAGGTCGAGCTGTTCGCTCAACGTCGCCGAATTCGACTGCGCCAGTAGCGATTTGATGCTGGCATGGGTGGAGCGCGGCCCCAGCGCCAGCTGCTGTGCGAGCGCCAGTGTCGCGCTGCGCACTTCGTCGTCCGCGACGAGGCGGCTGAGGATGCCCAGCCGCATGGCTTCCTCGGCGTCGAGGACGGCGTCGGTGAGCAGGATCTCGCGGGCCCGTCCCGCTCCGACGATGCGGGGCAGCGTCCACGACATGCCGCCGTCGGGGCTCAGACCGATGCCCGGGTAGGCGGGGCGCAGCTTGGTGGATGGACCGCCAAGGGCGATGTCTGCGGCGCAGACCAGGCTCATGCCCGCGCCCGCTGCCCAGCCGTGCACCGCGGCGAGCACCGGCACCCTGGTCTCGTCCAGCGCGCGGACGAACGCGTGCAGATCCGTCGCCAGGCCGTGGATGTGGGCGGCGCGGTCCTCGGCGGCGGCGAAACCGCGCACGTCGCCGCCCGCACAGAAGTTCGCGCCAGACCCGACCAGCACGACCGCGCCGATCTCGGGGCCGAGGTCGTCGAGCGCCGCGGTGCCCGCGGTGATCCCGGCGAAATCCATCGAGGTGCCGTTGGCGGCCGTGGCGATCGTGATCTGGAGGACGCCGTCGACGGTCGTGACGTACTCGGTCTGCGCGGTGGAGGTCATGAGGGCACCCTATCGTTCGCTCGGGCGGGGTTTCGACGCCTGTTCCGGCTTCGGTTCTACCCGGTCGCGCGTCCCGGGCGAATCATCCGCACCTGCATGGCGACGGTGAAGTCCTCCACCTTGCGCGCGCCCTCCAGCGCGAAACCGTGTTTGCGATAGAAGGCCTGGGCGCGCGGATTGTCCTCGAACACCCACAGCGAGCACGGCTGATCCGGGTCGACGGCGGCGGACAGGAGTTCGGCGGCCAGGTCCGTGCCGTACCAGTCGGCGCGCACGTACAGCGCGTTGAGTTCGAGCGGAGCGACCGGGGCACGGTCCCGAGACGGGCTAGAGCTCGCGAACCCGATGACGACGTCGCCGACGACCGCTACGTGCGTGCTGCCGGGATGGGCGCGGCGGATGCGGTCCCACGCTTCGGCTCGTCGATCCACGTCGAAGGCGTCGAGCACGTGATCGGGCACCAGGCCGCGATAGGCCTCACGCCAGCAGGCGATGTGGCATTCGGCCAGACTGTGCACGTGTTCGGCGGCGAGCGGCGTGATCCGCCACAGTCGCGCGGGAGCCTCGGCCATGCGATGTCCCCAGGTGAGGTCGGCGTACTGGAATACCTACCGACGACGACGCCCCGGAACACCCGTAACGGGCGCCGGGGCGTGTGTCTTGGTGCTGATCGACCGGCGGCCGAATCAGCCGCGAGCCACCTTGCCTGCCTTCAGGCAGGAGGTGCACACGTTCATGCGGCGGGTGTTGCCGGGGGCAACCTGCGCGCGCACGGTCTGGATGTTCGGGTTCCAGCGACGGTTGGTGCGCCGGTGCGAGTGCGAGACCGACTTCCCGAAGCCGGGGCCCTTGGCGCAGACGTCGCAGACGGCAGCCATAGTCGCGAACTCCTTCATGTCATGTGGGGACCGCCGCACGACGATGCGGCATGTCCGGAAACAATGTCGTGATGTGCCCTGCCGACTGACGTCGGCCAGCGCAGGCCAGCTTGAGGCCGCACGAGCAACCCAGCAAGGGTAGCCAATGCCGCGCCGATCCGCCAAACCGGGATCCGGTCGGACGGGCCGTCCCGGCCGTCGAACACGAGGAAAGCATACCGATTCGGTGTCACGCACCCGCTGTCGGTATCGCCAGCTAACCTGGCGAACGGTGGTGACGCCGGTGGCGAGAAGGGAGCGAGGTGACGGTGCCGGGGCAGCGGGAAGAGATGGACGGCGCGGCGCTGAGGCTCTGGAGCCGCCTCTGTCTGGACGACCTCGAACAGCGCCGCGCGGAGATCAACGCGCTCAATGTGTTCCCCGTCGCCGACGCCGACACCGGGACCAATCTGCTCGCCACCATGCGCGCCGCGGTGCGGGCGGCCGATGCCGCGCCTGCAGGGGTGAGCGCGAATCAGGTCGCCGCGGCACTGGCGCGCGGCGCCACCGCGGGCGCGCGGGGGAACTCCGGCATCATCCTCTCGCAGGTACTGCGCGGCATCGCGGAGGCGACGACGGAGGGACCGCTCACCGCGACGACCCTGCGCGCCGCATTGCGCCGCGCCGCGGTCCTGGTCCGCGAAGCGTTGAGCGTCCCGATCGAGGGCACCATCCTCACCGTGCTGGAATGCGCGGCCGACTGCGCGTCGGCCTGCGCCGAGGACACGCTCGCCGAGGTCGCCGTCGCTGCCGCCGACGGCGCGGCGAAGGCGCTCGGCGAGACCCCGTCCCAGCTCGGGGTGTTGCGGGCGGCAGGCGTGGTCGACGCGGGCGCGCGCGGTCTGGTAGTGCTGCTGGACGCGCTCGTCGCGGTCGTTCTCGGCGAGACGCCGACCAGGCCCGAGTACCTGCCCGGCGAGTTCGCCGCGGTCGCGGAGGCCGGGCAGGTTGTGGAAAGCGAGGGCGGCGCCCCGCATTTCGAGGTCATGTACCAGCTCTCCGACACCGACCTGGCGCGCATCACCCGCCTGCGCGAGCGTCTCGCCGAACTCGGCGATTCCGTGGTCGTGGTGGGCGACGGCAGCGGGAACTGGTCCGCGCACGTGCACTGCGCCGACGCGGGCGCCGCCGTGGAGGCCGGGCTCGCGGCGGGCGTCCCGCGCGACATCCGGATCGAGAGTTTCGCCATCACGGCCCCGGTCGGCCGCGACCATCTGGATCCGCCGCCTCCGCGCGGCGAGGGCCCCGCCGATCGCGGTGTGCTCGCCGTCGCCGCGGGCTCGGGCGCCGCGACGCTCTTCGAGGCGGCGGGCGCCGTGGTGCTCGGGGCGCACCCGGTCACCTCGGACGCGCTGCTCACCGCGATCCGGCGGATGCCGCACCGCGAGGTGCTGGTGCTGCCCAACGGCGCGTTGCCCGCGCACGAGCTGGTGGCCGTGGGTGTCGCCGCGCGCGACGCGCACCGCGACGTGCTGCTGCTGCCGAGCGGTTCCATGGTGCAGGGCTTGGCGGCGCTCGCGGTGCACGATCGCGGGCGCATCGCGGTGGACGACGCGTTCGCGATGTCGGAGGCGGCCGCCGCCACCCGGTGGGGTTCGCTGCGCGCGGCCTCGCATCGGGCGCTGACCATGGTCGGCACCTGCGAGCCTGGCGACGGGCTCGGCCTGGTCGGCCACGACGTGGTGGTGATCGACCGCGACGTGCGCGGCGCGGCGCAGACGCTGCTGGACCGGATGCTCGGCCTCGGCGGCGAATTGGTCACCCTGCTGATGGGCGCGGACGCGGACGCGGGGCTGGCCGAGGAATTGAGCGCGCACATCGCGCGGAGCTTCCCCGGTGTCGAGGTCACGGTGTATCCCGGTGGGCAGCAAGGGGATCTGGCGCAGATCGGGGTGGAATGAGTTGAGCACGAGGGCGGAGACATGGCGACACTGAGCGATCGGCTGGACCACATCCTTGGCGTGAAGGCCGCGGATTCGCTGTCCGACGCCTTCGACATGCACACCGTCGAGGACTTGCTGCGGCACTACCCGCTGCGCTACGCCACCCAGGGTCAGCCGCTCACCGAGGAGGCGCCCGAGGACGGCTCGCACATCACCGTCATCGGCAGGATCACCAAGACCGAGCTCAAGCCGATGCGCAACCGGCGCGGCTCGCTGCTGAAAGTCTTGCTGGACACCGGCTCCGGCCGCCCGGTCGACGTCACCTTCTTCAACGGGGACAAGGTGAAATACGTCGTCAAAGAAGGACTTCGGGCGATGATGTCGGGCACCGTGAGCTACTGGCGGCCTGGCAGCTGGAATCTCAGCCATCCCGGCTACCTGATCCTGCCCGAGACCGAGGACGATTCGGTCGGCACCTTCACCAAGGTGCGCGGCGGGGGCGACCTGCGCGGTCTGGCGGAGAGTGCGAAAGGCGCTGGCGGCGTTGACGTCTCGTTCATGGAGCGGGAATTCATCCCGGTGTATCCGGCCACCGCGAAGGTGCAGAGCTGGGATCTGCTCGCCTGCGTGCGCCAGGTGCTCGAACAGCTCGACCCGATCGACGATCCGCTGCCGGAGGACGTTCGCGACGATCGCGCCCTCATGCCGGTCTCCGACGCGCTGCGGTTGATTCACCTGCCGGAACACAAGTCCGATATCGACCGCGCCAAGGAGCGGCTGCGCTTCGACGAGGCGCTGGCGCTGCAACTGGTGCTCGCCGAACGGCGGCACGAGGTGGCCGGCCGGATCGCGCGACCGTGCCCGCCGAGCACCGACGGCATCGCCGCGGCCTTCGACAGGCAGCTGCCGTTCGAGCTCACCGCCGGTCAGCGGCAAGTGGTTTCGGAGATCTCCGCCGACCTGGGCCGCACCCAGCCGATGCACCGGCTGCTGCAGGGCGAGGTCGGCTCGGGCAAGACGATCGTTTCGTTGCTCGCCATGCTCCAGGTGGTCGACGCAGGACAGCAGTGCGCGCTGCTCGCGCCGACGGAAGTCCTTGCCGCCCAGCACTATCGGTCGCTGCGCGGGATGCTCGGCGAGCTCGGCACCGCGGGCGAGCTCGGCGCCGCCGAGACATCGACCCGGGTGGTGCTGGTGACCGGGTCGATGTCGGCGTCGGCGAAAAAGGCCGCGCTGCTCGAGGCCGTCACCGGCGAGGCGGGCATCGTCATCGGCACGCACGCGCTGATCCAGGACAACGTGGAGTTCTTCGACCTGGGCATGGTGGTGGTCGACGAACAGCACCGCTTCGGCGTCGAGCAGCGTGACGCGTTGCGCGCCAAGGCGAAAGCCGGAAGCAGCCCGCATCTGCTGGTGATGACCGCGACCCCGATTCCGCGCACCATCGCCATGACCACGCTCGGCGATCTGGAGACCTCCACGCTCACCGAGCTGCCCCGCGGCCGCTCGCCCATCACGTCGAAAGTCGTTCCGCGCAAGCTGCATCCGAACTGGGTGGACCGCGCCTGGGAACGCATCCTAGAAGAGGTGAAGGACGGCCGTCAGGCGTACGTGGTGTGCTCGCGCATCGGCGACGACGAGGAGAACGGTGGGTCGGGCAAGGGGCGCGGTCGCGGCAAGTCGGCGGAGGAGAAGGAGGGTCCGGCTACCCAAGCCGTGGTCGATGTCTTCGACATGCTGCGCGCCGGACCGCTCGCGGGCGTCCGGGTCGGCCTGTTGCACGGCAGGCTGCCCTCGGACGAGAAGGACCAGGTCATGCGCGCCTTCAACGACGCGGAGATCGATGTGCTGGTCTGCACCACCGTGGTCGAGGTCGGCGTCGACGTGCCGAACGCGACGGTGATGGTGATCGTGGACGCCGACCGGTTCGGTGTCAGCCAGCTGCACCAGCTGCGCGGGCGGATCGGCCGCGGCAAGCACGCGGGGCTGTGTCTGCTGGTCACCGATGCCGCGCCGGGCGGTTCGGCGATGACGAGGCTGGAAGCGGTGGCCGCCACCACCGACGGTTTCGAACTCGCGGTGCTCGATCTGCGCCAGCGTCGCGAGGGCGACGTGCTGGGCGCGGCGCAGTCCGGCACCGCCAGTTCGCTCAAGCTGCTCTCCCTGCTCGACGACCTGGAAGTCATCACCGCGGCACAGGATCTCGCCAGGCAGCTGGTCGAGGCCGATCCGGGACTGCGCGAGCATCCCGGTTTGGCGAGCATGATGCGCGCCGCCGTCGACGGTGAACGGCTGGAGTACTTGGCCAAGTCATGACGCGAAGGAGGGACGGACCGGGCTGGTCCGTCCCTCGTTTTCGATAGCGTTATGCCGCAAAGGCATTCGGCTGTTCCTCGGCAGCGTCATCGGCGTTCTCGCCGCGCGAGTCCGCGGTCCACAGCCCGATGATCGCCGCCGCGACCGCGATCAGTCCGCCGACCAGCAGCGCGCGCTGGAAGCCGTCGGTCATCGCGGCCCGCTGCGGCTCGCCCGCCGCCAGCTGCGCCGTGGTGCGGGAGGTG
Source organism: Nocardia sp. NPDC050793 (assembly GCF_040654065.1). Lineage (NCBI taxonomy): Bacteria > Bacillati > Actinomycetota > Actinomycetes > Mycobacteriales > Nocardiaceae > Nocardia > Nocardia sp. NPDC050793. The sequence goes on along the minus strand of NZ_JBFAHG010000001.1, from coordinate 812,209 downwards.
GCGATCGCGGTCAGCACGGCGATGCCGAGCGCGCCGCCGATCTGCTGGGCAGTGTTGAGCAGCGCGGCGGCCAGCCCGGCCTGCTCGGCGGGCACGCCGGCATTGGCGGCGGTGGTGTTCGCGACGAACACCGCGCCCGCGCCCACCGACATGACCAGCATGCCGGGCAGCAGGTGCGCCAGGTAGGACCCGTCGGTCGGAATGAACGACAACCACACGATGCCGAGACCGGTGATCGCCGCGCCGCCCACGATGACCGGCCGGGTGCCCACCCTGGCGAACAGTTTCGCCGAGAGTCCCGCCGCCACACCGATGGTGAGGCTCACCGGCAGATACGCCACGCCGGCCTTGAATTCGCCGTAGCCGAGCACCGACTGCATGTACAGCGTCACGAAGAAGAACATCGCGAGCATGCCCGCCGCGACGATCAGGTGTGTCAGGTTCGCCGCGGCGAGACCGCGGATGCGGAAGATCGACAGCGGCACCAGCGGATCGGCCGAGCGGTGCTCGTTGACCACGAAAGCGATGAGCAGCGCCGCCGCGCCGCCGAGCAGCGTCAGCGTCGTCGCGTCGCCCCAGCCGTGCTCCGGCGCCTTCACCAGGCCGTACACCAGCAGCATCAGGCCGCCGGTGCCCAGCGCGGTGCCGAAAAGGTCGAAGCCGCCGCGGATCTCGTTGCGCCGATCGTTCGGAACGAGCGCCGGGATGGCCGCGAGCACCAGCACGCAGACCGGTGTGTTGACGTAGAACACCCAGCGCCAGCCGGGGCCTTCGGCGAGCACGCCGCCGAGGAAGACGCCCGCCGCCGACGCCAGGCCCGCGGCGCCGCCCCACACGCTCAGCGCCGTGGTGCGGTCGCTTCCCTCGCGGAAGCTCGTGGTGAGGATGGACAGCGCGGCGGGCAGCATCAACGCCGCACCGACGCCCTGGGCCAGCCGCGCGCCGATCAGCAGTCCGCTGGCGTCGGCGAGTCCGCCGACCGCCGAGGCGACGGCGATGAGCAGCGTGCCCGCGACGAGCACGCGGCGTCGGCCGATCAGGTCGGCGAGGCGGCCGCCGAGCAGCATCAGCCCGCCGTAGGTGAGCAGATAGCCGCTGGTGACCCACTGCAGCGTCGACACGTCCATGCCGAGCTCGCGCTGAATGGTCGGCAGCGCGACATTGACGATCGAGCCGTCGACGAAGTCGAGGAACGCGACTGTGCACAGCAGCGCCAGCGTGAGCTTGCCGCGGCGGGTCGCGAGGTACGAGGGTGGTTCGGTCGGTGATCGCACTGTCGGGTCCTTCTCTGCGAGTTCGGACGGTTTTCGTCCTCTCGCAAACCAAGAGCCCGCGCCTCGGGGGGAGGTGACATCGCGAGAGTCAGATCACAATTCGCGGCCCCGATGTCACGTTTCGTGCCTCGAAACGCTCTCGAACAACGACAGCCGCGCGAGCTTTCCGGCACAGGAGGAACGATGATCGAGACCATGGACGAACAGGCGACGGAAGTCTTCGCCGAGCATCGCGAGCTGCTCTTCTCGATCGTGTACAACATGCTGGGCACCGTCACCGACACCGAGGACGTTTTGCAGGACACCTGGCTGGCTTGGGTGTCGCGCAACCGCTCCGACCTCGGCGAGATCACCAGTCCGCGCGCATACCTGGTCCGAATCGCGGTGAACAACGCGCTTTCCCGCCGGGAGGGTCTCGTCCGTCGGCGCGAGACCTACGTCGGCCCCTGGCTGCCCGAGCCGCTGGTCTCCGACACCCCCGAGATCAGGGACAGCGCGGACGCGGCCGATATCGCGTTGCGCGGTGAATCGGTGTCGCTGGCGATGCTCGTCGTCCTGGAGACGCTCACCCCGTTGGAGCGCGCAGTGTTCGTGCTGCACGAGGTGTTCGGCTATCCGCACGCCGAGATCGCCGCGATCCTCGGCCGCGAGACCCCTGCGATCCGCCAGCTCGCGCACCGGGCAAGGGATCACGTGCGGGCCAAGCGCCCGCGATATCAGGCCGATCCGCGGACCCAGCGGGCGGTGACCGAGCGCTTCCTCGCCGCTCAGCTCAGCGGGGACGTGACGGGCCTGCTGGAACTGCTCGCGCCGGACGTCACCTTCTTCTCCGACGGCGGCGGCGTGCTGCGGGCGGCGCTGCGGCCGGTGCACGGGCCGGACAAGGTCGCGCGTCTGATCACCAGCCCGATGGTGATCGCTTCCGTGCCCGACATGACCGTGCGGTTCGGGTGGACCAACGGCGAACCGTCCGCGATCGTGTACTCCGCCGGCGTGCTGCAAGCCGTCCTGGTGCTGGACATCGAGGCGGACACCGGAAAGGTGCGCGGCGTCTACGCGGTCCGCAACCCGGAGAAGCTGACCCACCTGCGCGGGTGAGGCTCAGCGCAGCATCCGCGGATACGGCAGATCGGTGCTGGTGTTCTCCGACATCGCAAGCGGACTGCCGATCTGCGGGAACGCCCGCTGCGGGCAGGCGGGCCGCTCGCACACCTTGCAGCCGGCGCCGATCGGCACCGCGGCGGCCGGGTCGTCCAGGTGCAGGCCGGTGGAATACACCAGGCGGTCGGCGTATTCGATGTCGCAGCCGAGTCCGAGGGCGAAATTCTTGGTGGCCGTGCCGAATCCGTGCGGGGCGATGAACGAGGTGCGGGCGATCCAGAGGTAGCGCCGTCCGTCGGGCATGGCGGCGATCTGGGTGAGGATGCGGCCTGGGTGCGCGAACGCCTCGTGCACCACCCACAGCGGGCAGCTGCCGCCAACGCGGGAGAAGTGGAAGGCCGTGGCGGACTGGCGTTTCGAGATGTTGCCCGCGCGGTCGGTGCGGACCAGGAAGAACGGCACGCCGCGCTGGCCCTGCCGCTGCAGGGTGCTCAGGCGGTGGCAGATGGTCTCGAAGCCGACCTCGAAACGCAGGCTCAGCAGGTCGATGTCGTAGCGCAGTTCCTCGGCCGAGCGCAGGAACCGGCCATAGGGCAGGATCAGCGCGCCCGCGAAGTAGTTGGCCAGCCCGATCCGAGCCAGCGCGCGGGATTCCCCGGTGAGCGAGGGGGTTTCCTCGAGCACCGCGTCCAGCTCGGCGCCGAAGAGCAGGAAGCCGAGTGTGGTCGCGATCTGGAAGGCGCGCTGCCCAGGCCGCAGCCTGCGGGCCAGCGTCAGCGTCCGGCTCTCTGGGTCGTAGTGGCGCTTCGGGATCGACGGGTCGGCGCCGTCGCCGCGCACCAGTACGGTCACCCCCGCCCGCTCCTCGGCGATCCTGGCCAGCTGCCGGTCCAGCGAGCCGATGGTCAGCCCGCTCTCTTCGAAGAGCTGTTCGGCGAGGTGATCGAGGTGCGGAATGTGATTGTGGTGGTCGTAGAAGAAATCGCGGACGTCCTCGTAGGGCATCGGGACGCCTGGTGCGCCGGTGGGCGCGGCCACCCGGGAGGAGAGCAGATCCAACTGGTCGGTGGCGGCGCGCAATCGGCGGTGCATGGCGACCAGCAGGCGGGCGACCTCCGGCTGTCTGGTGGCCAGCTCCTCGACCTCGGCCAGCGGCGCGCTGTCGCCGCCCGCCGCGTCGACGAGCACCTCGTGCAGATCGGAGACCAGTCTGGCGTCGGAGTCGGCGGCGAAGAACTGCACATCCAGGTCGAAGGTGGAGTTGAGCTTCAACAGCACCGGAATGGTGAGCGGTCGCTGGTCGCGTTCCAGCTGGTTGAGATAACTGGGCGAGAGATCGAGGGATTTCGCCAGAGCCGCCTGCGTCATCCGCCGTTCCTCGCGCAATCGCCGCAACCGGGCGCCCGCATACATCTTGCGCACGGGCGAATCCTAGCCGCATTGTCTTCGCAAACATCGCAGATTCGGCACTTCTCGCCCACAAAGATCGGCATTTGCAAGGGGTTCTTGCTTCGACGTTCGCTGCGTAGCGTGCGAAGAGAGGCCCTTGGGCCTGCCGAGCAGACCGTCTGGCACCGGAGGATGCATGAAGACTCATATCGTACGCGCTCGCGCCGCCGACGAGGCGTTTCCGCGTGGCGAACATCTGGCCGCGAAGATAGCGGAGGTGGCCGCGGATCCGGTCGAGGTGACCGACGAGGTGGCCGAGATGATCGTGAACCGCATCATCGACAACGCGGCCGTCGCCGCGGCCTCGGTGCTGCGGCGTCCGGTCACCAGCGCCCGCGCCCAGGCCACGGCGCACCCGTATCGACCGCGTGCGGGGCGGTCGGGTGGCACCGTCTTCGGATTGTCCAGGCAGACCAGGGTCTCCCCGGAGTGGGCCGCGTGGGCCAACGGGGTCGCGGTGCGGGAACTGGACTTCCACGACACCTTCCTCGCCGCGGAGTACTCGCACCCCGGCGACAACATCCCGCCGATCCTCGCCGTCGCCCAGCACACCGGGCGTACCGGCGCCGAGCTGATCCGCGGCCTGGCCACCGGCTATGAGATCCAGATCGATCTGGTGCGCGGAATCTGCCTGCACGAGCACAAGATCGACCACGTCGCGCATTTGGGACCCTCGGCCGCCGCGGGGATCGGTACGCTGCTCGAGCTGGACACCGAGACCATCTACCAGGCCATCGGTCAGGCACTGCACACCACCACCGCGACCAGGCAGTCGCGCAAGGGCGAGATCTCCAGCTGGAAGGCCTACGCACCGGCGTTCGCGGTCAAGATGGCCGTGGAGGCGGTGGATCGTGCGATGCGCGGTGAAGGCGCGCCCGCGCCGATCTGGGAGGGCGCCGACGGCGTCATCGCGTGGCTGCTCGGCGGAACCGGCGCCGAGTACCAGGTACCGCTGCCCGCCCCGGGCGAGGCGAAGCGGGCCATCCTGGACAGCTACACCAAGGAGCACTCGGCCGAGTACCAGAGCCAGGCCCCCATCGACCTGGCCCGCCGGATGCGCTCGCGCATCGGCGATCTCGATCGGATCGCGTCCATCGTTCTGCACACCAGCCACCACACCCACGTGGTGATCGGCACCGGCTCCGGCGATCCGCAGAAGTTCGACCCGCACGCCAGCCGCGAAACCCTGGACCACTCCGTTCCTTATATCTTCGCGGTGGCGCTGCAAGACGGCGGCTGGCACCACGAGCACTCCTACACCCCCGAGCGTGCGCAGCGGCCGGACACCGTCGAGCTGTGGCACAAGATCTCCACGGTCGAGGATCCGGAATGGACGCGCCGCTACCACTCGACCGACCCGAACGAGAAGGCATTCGGCGCGCGTGCGGTGGTGACGCTGAAAAGCGGCGAGACCATCGCCGACGAGCTGGCCGTCGCCGACGCGCACCCGCTCGGCGCGCGTCCGTTCGCCCGCGCCCAGTACATCGAAAAGTTTCGGACGCTGGCCGACGGGGTAGTAGATCCTGCGGAGCAGGACCGTTTTCTCGACGCGGCGCAACGCACCACGAAACTCGATGCGGGCGAACTCGATCAGCTGACGTTCACCGTGGCGCCCGAGGTCCTCGGCCGGGCACCGGAGGTTCGTGAGGGGATCTTCTGATGCCCGACCAACTCCATTCCGGCCTGATGGCCGCCGCGACCACCGCAGCCGACAAGCGGGCGGTTTTCCGCGCCGGACTGACCTCCCGTCGCATCCAGCGCCTGCCCGGCGCTTTCAACCCGCTGGTGGCCACGGTGATCCAGCGGATCGGCTTCGAGGGCGTGTACGTCTCCGGCGCGGTGGTGTCGGCCGAATTGGCGCTGCCCGACATCGGTTTGACCACCCTGACCGAGGTGGTCGAGCGCGGTCGGCAGATCGCAAGGGTGACCGATCTGCCCGTGCTCATCGACGCCGACACCGGTTTCGGCGAGCCGATGAACGCCGCGCGCACGGTGACCATGCTCGAGGACGCGGGCCTGGCGGGCTGCCACATCGAGGACCAAGTCAACCCCAAGCGCTGCGGCCACCTCGACGGCAAGGCCGTTGTGCCGGTGGACGACATGGTGCGCAGGCTGCGCGCCGCCGTCTCGGCGCGCCGCGACCCCGGCTTCGTCATCTGCGCCAGGACCGACGCGCGCGGCACCGAAGGACTGGACGCAGCCATCGATCGCGCCAAGGCCTACGCCGACGCGGGCGCGGACCTGATCTTCACCGAGGCGCTGGCCGACGCGGCCGAGTTCGCGAAGTTCCGTGCCGCCGTGGATGTTCCGCTGCTTGCCAACATGACCGAGTTCGGCAAGTCCGAACTGCTCTCGGCGCGGACGCTGGAGGAGCTCGGCTACAACGCGGTGATCTACCCGGTGACCGCGCTGCGGCTGGCGATGTACGCGGTGGAACAGGGACTTGCCGAGGTCGCCGAGACCGGAACGCAATCCGGTCTGCTCGACCGCATGCAGCACCGCGCGCGGCTCTACGAACTTCTCGACTACCAGCGCTACAACGACTTCGACTCCGGAATATTCACCTTCACGCTGAGCGAGTGAACCATGACCGAGATCAGAAAGGGCCTGGCCGGGGTGGTGGTCGACACCACCACCGTCTCCAAGGTCGTGCCCGAGACCAATTCGCTGACCTACCGCGGCTACGCGGTCCAGGATCTGGCGGCGCACTGTAGCTTCGAGGAGGTCGCCTACCTGCTCTGGTACGGCGAACTTCCCGACGTCGCCCAACTCGAGCTGCTGTGCCAGCGTGAGCGCGCGCAGCGGCGGATCGACCGGTCGATTCTGTCGCTGATCGAGAAGATGCCCGACACCTGCCACCCGATGGACGTCGTCCGCACGGTGGTGAGTTACCTCGGTGCGGAGGACGCCGGCACCGACCCGGACGGTGTCGCCGCGCCGAAAGACCTGCTGGCCAGGGCATTACGGCTGACCGCTGTGTTGCCGACGGTCGTCGCCGCCGACATGCGCCGCCGCCGCGGCCTCGATCCCATCGCGCCGCACTCGCACCTCGGCTTCGCCGAGAACTTCCTGACCATGTGCTTCGGCGAGGTGCGGGACCAGCGGATCGTCCGCGCCTTCGAGGCGTCGCTGATCCTGTACGCCGAGCACGGTTTCAACGCCTCCACTTTCGCCGCCCGCGTGGTCACCTCCACCCGCTCCGATCTCTACAGCGCGGTCACCGCCGCGATCGGCGCGCTCAAGGGCCCGCTGCACGGCGGCGCCAACGAAGCCGTGATGCACACGATGCTGGAGATCGGCGAGCCGGAGCGCGCGGCGGACTGGTTGCGCGGCAAGCTCGCCGCCAAGCAGAAGGTGATGGGCTTCGGGCACCGCGTCTACAAGAACGGCGACTCCCGGGTGCCCACCATGAAGGCGGCGCTGGACGACGTGGCCGCGGTGACCGGCGGTGCGCGCTGGCTGCGGATGTACGACGAGCTGGAGCGAACTATGTTCGAGGCCACCGGCATCCGCCCGAACCTCGACTTCCCGGCCGGGCCCGCGTACTACTTGATGGGTTTCGACATCGAGATGTTCACGCCGATTTTCGTGCTGAGCCGCATCACCGGCTGGACCGCGCACATCGCCGAGCAGTCGGCGGCCAACGCGCTCATCCGTCCGCTGTCGGAGTACACGGGGGTGCCGCAGCGCGAGCTGCTCGTCGCGAGCGGGGTGGGGCAGCGATAGGAGTCATGGCCGGGCGAACTCCGCAACGGCCACGGCCGAGGCGGGGCTACACCTGCCACAAAGGTTTCGTACGCGCCACATAGGCACCGGCTATGTGGTGCGTGCAGAACGTGTGTGGGACGCCTCCGCGCGGCGCGAGCGCGGGCCGATCGGCGCAACCGCTGTTGAACCAAGCAATTGTTTGGTTGAATCGGTTGATCGACCCGATGCCCCGCCCGGCGCCAAGGAAGCGAGCGTTGCCATGACCGGTCCCGACGAACTCGTCCGCGCGATGTGCCAGAGCTGGTCTGATCCCGACCCCGATCGGATCAGCTCGTACTTCGCCGAAGACGCCGTCTACCACAACATTCCGATGGAGCCGATCGTCGGCCGCACCGCCATCCGCGATTTCATCGCCGGCTTCCTCACCACCTTCGACGCCATCGATTTCGACATCCACCACCAGGTGACCTCCGGCAACGTCGTCATGAACGAGCGCACCGACACCTTGCGCGGCAACGGCCGCGACACCCCACTGCCCGTCATGGGCGTCTTCGAAGTACACAACGGCGCCATCACCGCCTGGCGCGACTACTTCGACATGGCCGCCATCAACCGCGCCTTCGGCCTCCCGGGCTGAGGTCGATCCGACCTTGCGTCCGGCGCGCTCTTCCATGCGATGCGCGCGGAATCCGACTACGGCGGTGACGGGAGTGAGGCCGTCAGCCGGTCGCGGAGTGTGGGCCAGTCGAGGTGGGCCTGTTCGGCCCCGGGTACCGCCAGGAGTGCGGTGCCGCGCAACGTGGCGAGGGTGGTCAGCAACCATTCGTGGAAGCCGTCTCGCGCCGCAACCTCGGGAACGAGCTCGCCGGCCAGATCGCCGACGGCGGTAGTCGCGAGGTTCGCCAGCATGGCCGCAACGTCGGCGAGATCCGCATCGTTGCGGCCGACGGCGTACAGCTCGAGCAGTGCACGGCTTATCGGCAGGTTGTGGACCTCCCACAGCAAGTCGAGCAGTGCCTCGAACCGCCCGGCGCCCGGCGGCAACGGGCCGACCTCGGCCTGCACATCGGCCACGTAGCGTTCGACGATGCGCTCGAGAGCGGCCTTCACCAACGCGGCCTTCGTCGGGTAGTAGTGCTGCATCGCGCCCTGGCTGACACCGGCACGAGCGGCCACCGCTGCAGCGCTCAACGCGACGAACCCCTGCTCGACGAGCATCGATACCGTCGCCCCGAGCAGCCGATCCTGAGTCTCTGCTCGTCGTTCGGCTTGGCTTCGCCGTGGTGTCGTCTTGACTCTGGTCACAATCCACAAGGCTAGTACCCCACTTGCAAGTTGCTAACTTGTATCTTACCGTTTGCGCATGCCGTCCCCATCGAGCAATGCGCGAGGACTAGCGAACCGCGCCTTTCCGTCCCTCGCTTCCCTGGTCGTCCTCGGCGCCATGCTCACCGAGTCAGCGCTGCGGGATTTCCTGCTGGTGAACGTCGGCGTCCAGTTCGCCATCTTTGTCGGCGCTGCCTGCATCCCGGGGTGGCGCACTCTCCGGATGTCCTATGTCGACATCGCATGGCCATGGGGGCTCGTTGCCCTCGGCGTCCTGACGCTCGCGATGAGTGACAGATCCCCGCTCGCCATAGCTGTGGCCGTCGTCTTCCTGGTTATGGGCGGACGCATGGGTATCGCTGCACTGGTCCTCTGGCGCCACGGCGAACTCGACCGTGAGCTGCCGCGCTATCGGTTCCAGCGAAAGCGGTGGGCAAAGGCCACCCTGGGCAGCGAGCGGCTCGACATCGTAGCCGAGATCCTGGTCCAGGCATTCTCGAACATCACCGTCATGGCCGTACCGGCAGCGCTGGTGATCGCGATCGACGGTGCCGGAATGAGCGCAGTCGCAGCGGCAGGCATCATCTTGTGGGCGGTGTCGTGGGTACTGGAGTCGGTCGCCGACTTTCAGAAAATCCGTTTCGTCCGGTCGATGTCGAGGACGAATACGCGGGGGCATTGCGACGTCGGACTCTGGAAGTACAGCCGACACCCCAACTACTTCTTCCAGTGGATGCAGTGGAACGCGATCATCGTCCTGTGCTTGCCGGTGCTGCGCCGAGCATTCGACGAATTCACGCCCGTCGCGGCGATCGGCGCCAGCCTCGGGCTGTTCGCGCTGTCGGCGATCATGTACTGGTGTCTCGTGTACTACACCGGCGCTGTCCCGGCCGAGTACTACAGCGCGCAGAAGAGGCCGGGCTACCGCGACTACCAGGCACGGACCAACCGATTCATGCCCGGGTTCCGTCGCCACAGTGCTTCCGTTAGCGACACACTGTGAGCTGAGGGCGTCAACTTTCGGCTCGGCAGTGGCGCGACTTGGCGCCCAGATCTGCAGGGCATGCTCATCCCAGTACGCGTAGTACGACGACCGCCCGACGGGCGATGGATGGCGTCATAAGACCGGCGTTGACGATCAGCCGAAAATCGTTGTTGGCTGACCGGTGGAGATCACCTGCCGCACCGAGGATCTCCGCGGGGGGAACCGAACGGACGCGGCGCGCGTCGAACAAAGCAAGTGGGGAGCAAGGTTTCGTCGATGTGTGAGGAGGGGTGACATGGAAAGGTCGAGGTGTGTGCCGTCGTGGCGGCAAGGGGTGAGTCCCAGGGCGCGGGTGCGTCCGGTGCGGGAGGCGGGGGAGGCTTGCGAGAGTTACACGCCGAGAAAGCGGCGGCAGCAAGGGCGTCCGGCGGAGGGAGAGTGAGATCGCTTCTGGCCGAGAGGTGCAGCCGGGGGCCGGGGGAGGTCGAGTCCGCCGGGGGGCGGGTGAGATTCGGTGCACAGCGGCCGGGCCGCGCGGGAAGCGCGGCCCGGCCTTCGTGCTAGCGCACCGCCTTGGCCGCGGCCACCATGTTGCGCAGCGAGGCCTCCACCTCCACCGGTCCGCGGGTCTTCAGACCGCAGTCCGGGTTCACCCAGAGCCGCTCGGCGGGAACGGCTTTCAGCGCGGCGCGCAGCGAGGCGGTGATCTCCTCGACGCTCGGCACCCGTGGGGAGTGGATGTCGTAGACGCCAGGACCCACGCCCAGGTCGAAGCCCGCGGCGTTGAGGTCGTCGAGCACCTCCATGTGCGAGCGGGCCGCCTCGATGGAGGTCACGTCGGCGTCGAGCCCCGCGATCGCATCGATCACCTCACCGAACTCCGAATAGCACAGGTGGGTGTGGATCTGGGTGGCGTCGGAGACGCCGGAGGTCGCCAGGCGGAACGAGCCCACCGACCAGTCCAGGTACGCGGGCTGGTCGGCGGCGCGCAACGGGAGCAGCTCGCGTAGTGCGGGTTCGTCGACCTGGATGATGCGGATGCCCGCGGACTGGAGATCGACCGTCTCGTCCCGGATCGCCAGCGCCACCTGGCGCGCCGAATCGGCCAGCGGCTGGTCGTCGCGCACGAACGACCAGGCGAGAATGGTGACCGGCCCGGTCAGCATGCCCTTGACCGGCTTGTCGGTCAGCGACTGGGCGTAGGCGATCCAGTCCACCGTCATCGGTGTGCGGCGAGTGACGTCGCCGAACAGGATCGGCGGCCGCACGCAGCGGGTGCCGTAGGACTGCACCCAGCCGTTCTCGGTGGCGGCGAAACCGTCGAGCTGCTCGGCGAAGTACTGCACCATGTCGTTGCGCTCCGGCTCGCCGTGCACGAGCACGTCCAAGCCCAGCTTCTCCTGCAGCGCGACGACGTCCGCGATCTCGGAACGCATCCGGCGCACGTACTCGGTCTCATCGATCTCGCCCTTGCGCAGCGCCGCCCTGGCCAGTCGGATCTCCGAGGTCTGCGGGTAGGAGCCGATCGTGGTGGTGGGCAGCGAGGGCAGATCGAGCCGGTGCGCCTGCAGCGCGCGACGTTCGTCGGCGGGCGCGCGCCGGGTGGCATCCGGACCGAGCGCGTTGAGCCTGGCCCGCACCTGCGCATCGGAGAGCCGCGGGTCGGCGGTGCGCGACGCCGCGGCGGCGCGCGCGGCGGCGAGCTCGTCCGCGATGGCCTGGGTGCCCTGCGCCAAAGCCGTTGCCAGCAGACGCACTTCGGTCACCTTTTCGGCGCCGAAGGCCAGCCAGGAGCGCAGCCGCTCGTCCAGCCCGGTCTCGGGCGCCAGCGAATACGGCACGTGCAGCAGCGAGCAAGAGCTCGACACCGCCACCGACGACGCGCTGCCGAGCAGCGTGCCGAGGGTGGACAACGCGCGATCCAGGTCGGTGCGCCACACGTTGCGTCCGTCGACCACGCCTGCGACCAGCAGCTTGTCCGCCAGCGACGGCAGCGAGGCCACCGCGGACAGGTCCAGCGCCGAGGTGAAGTCCAGAGCGATGCCCTCGACGGCGGTGCCCGCCAGCGCCGGCAGCGCCTCGCCGGGCGTGCCGAAGTAAGTGGCGACCAGGATCGCGGGCCGCTCGCTCGCCTCGGCGAGCTCGGTGTAGGTGCGCCGCACCAGCTCGATCTCGGCCTCGGTGAGATCGGTGACCAGTACCGGCTCGTCGATCTGCACCCACGCCGCACCCGCGGCGGCCAGCTGCCGCAGCAGGTCGCGGTAGAGCGGCACCAGCTCGCCGAGCCGGTCGAGCGCCGCTCCGCCGGTGCTCTTTGCCAGCTTCAGGAAGGTGATCGGCCCGACCACCACCGGGCGCGCGGGTACGCCGAGTTCGAGCGCCTCGCGCAGTTCGTCGAGCAGCTTCTCCGGATGCAACGCGAAGGTCGTCTCCGCGCCGATCTCGGGAACGAGGTAGTGGTAGTTGGTGTCGAACCACTTGGTCATCTCCAGCGGCTCCACGGTGTCGGTGCCGCGGGCCGCCGCGAAGTACCGGTCGAGCGGATCGGCGATCCCGGCGACCCGGGTCGGCAGTGCGCCGAGCAGCACGGCGGTGTCGAGCACCTGGTCGTAGTAGGAGAAGGTGCCGACCGGGATCGAGTCGAGTCCGGCCGCCTGCAGCTCGGCGAACTGGGTGCGCCGCAGGTCGCGGGCGACGGCGTGCAGCTGCTCGGCGTCGATGCGCCCGGCCCAGTACGACTCGGTGGCGCGCTTCAACTCCCGGCGCGGTCCCACGCGCGGTAGCCCGGGAACCGTCGCGGTGAAAGGGGTGTGCTGAGAAACAGTCACGGTGTGCTCCAGTGCTTTTCAGGTCGTGAGCCATCGCCATGCGAGCACGCGGCGACCAGCCGACGTCGCGGGCAGCCGTGTGGAAACGGAGCCCGGAAAGTCAGCACTGGTGGTCCGCGCGCTCAATCCACGAGGCGGTGGCCGCCGGATACGGCGTATCCGGCACGGCTGGCAGGTCTTCGGACTCGCGGGCACCGGCTGCGGAGCTGTGCTCCCGCCGACCTACTTGCCGTCGCTTCCCAGGCGTGCGCCCAGTGCGTGATGACGGTGTTCGTTCCTGCTCACCGCTGCGGGACAGTCCCGGATTCCCACCGGGTTCCCTCTCGCCCGCCGCCCGGAGGACCGGGAACGGGTTTCGACTCCGGGCGCGCGACGTCGGGGCTCCATCTCGTCGGGCGCACTGGAGAACCAGCTGCGTTGTCCAGCATAAACGGGCGCCGGGGTATTCCGTGCGCACCCCCGGCTCCCCGCACCGACCGAGCGTGGCGGCGGTGAGATGTGACGCCAGGATGAACGCAACTTCGCAAGCCTGCTAGGTCCCGTTGTGAAGATTGCTGCGAAGGGGACTTCCCTGTCGGCGCTGTATCCGGGGCCGGGTACCTTGGTTCAATGTTCTCGAAAGTCTTGGTTGCCAATCGCGGCGAGATCGCCATCCGCGCCTTCCGCGCGGCCTACGAACTCGGCATCGGGACGGTCGCCGTTTTCCCATACGAGGACCGCAATTCGGTCCATCGTTTGAAGGCCGCGGAGTCCTATCAGATCGGGGAGCAGGGCCATCCGGTCCGCGCTTACCTCTCCATCGAGGCGATCATCGACGCGGCCAAGACCGCGGGCGCCGACGCCATCTACCCGGGGTACGGATTCCTCTCGGAGAACCCCGATTTGGCGGCGGCCTGCGCGCGCGAGGGCATCACCTTCATCGGTCCCACGGCCGAGGTACTGGAACTGGCGGGCAACAAGGCGCGCGCCATCGAGGCGGCACGGGCGGCCGGGCTTCCGGTGCTGAAGTCCAGCGCGCCGTCGGCGGACGTGGACGAACTGCTCGCCGCGTCAGCCGAACTCGAGTACCCGATCTTCGTCAAGGCGGTCGCGGGCGGCGGCGGTCGCGGCATGCGCCGGGTCGCGGCGCCCGAGCAGCTGCGCGAATCGATCGAGGCGGCGTCGCGCGAGGCCGAGTCCGCGTTCGGCGACCCGACCGTGTTCCTCGAGCAGGCGGTGGTGAACCCGCGCCACATCGAGGTACAGATCCTGGCCGACCAGCACGGCAACGTCATGCACCTGTTCGAGCGCGACTGTTCGGTGCAGCGCCGCCACCAGAAGGTGATCGAGCTGGCGCCCGCGCCCAACCTCGACCCGGCGCTGCGCGAACGCATCTGCGCCGACGCGGTGGCCTTCGCCCGCCAGATCGGCTACAGCTGTGCGGGCACCGTGGAGTTCCTGCTCGACGAGCGCGGCAACCACGTCTTCATCGAGATGAACCCGCGCATCCAGGTCGAGCACACGGTCACCGAGGAGATCACCGACGTCGACCTCGTGCAGTCGCAGCTGCGTATCGCGGCCGGGGAGACACTCGCCGACCTGGGCCTGAGCCAGGATTCCGTGGCCATTCGCGGCGCGGCGCTGCAGTGCCGCATCACCACCGAGGACCCGGCCAACGGCTTCCGCCCCGACACCGGGCGCATCACCGCCTACCGCACCCCCGGCGGCGCGGGCATCCGCCTGGACGGCGGCGCCAACCTCGGCGCGGAGATCGGCGCCTACTTCGATTCCATGCTGGTCAAGCTGACCTGCCGCGGCCGTGACCTGCCCGCCGCGGCGGCCAGGGCCCGGCGCGCGCTCGCGGAGTTCCGCATCCGCGGCGTCACCACCAACATCCCGTTCCTGCTCGCGGTGCTCGACGACCCCGACTTCAAGGTGGGCCGGGTCACCACCTCGTTCATCGACGAGCGCCCGCAGCTGCTGACGCTGCGCCAGTCCGCCGACCGCGGCACCAAGATCCTCGAGTACCTGGCCGACATCACCGTCAACAAGCCGCACGGTGAGCGGCCGACCACGGTCTACCCGCACGACAAGCTGCCCGCCATCGATCTGAGCGTGCCGCCGCCGGACGGCTCGCGGCAGCGGCTGCTTCGCCTCGGTCCGGAGGGTTTCGCGCAGGCGCTGCGCGAGCAGAAGGCGGTCGGCATCACCGACACCACCTTCCGCGACGCGCACCAGTCGCTGCTGGCCACCCGCGTGCGGTCCAACGGTCTGCTGCAGGTCGCCGGGCACGTCGCGCGGATGACCCCGGAGCTGCTCTCGGTCGAGTGCTGGGGCGGCGCGACCTACGACGTGGCGCTGCGCTTCCTCTACGAGGACCCGTGGGAGCGGCTGGCCGCGCTGCGTGAGGCGATCCCGAACATCTGCCTGCAGATGCTGCTGCGCGGGCGCAACACCGTCGGCTACACCCCGTACCCGGAGCAGGTGACCCGGTCGTTCGTCTCCGAGGCGACGGCCACCGGTATCGATATCTTCCGCATCTTCGACGCGCTCAACAACGTCGACCAGATGCGCCCCGCCATCGACGCCGTGCGCGAAACCGGCACCGCCATCGCCGAAGTCGCGATGAGCTACACCGGCGATCTGTCGAACCCGAACGAGAACCTCTACACCCTCGACTACTACCTCAAGCTGGCCGAGCAGATCGTGGACGCGGGCGCGCACGTGCTCGCGATCAAGGACATGGCAGGCCTGCTGCGCGCGCCCGCGGCCGCGACCCTGGTCACCGCGCTGCGCAGCAACTTCGATCTGCCGGTGCACGTGCACACCCACGACACCCCCGGCGGTCAGCTGGCCACCTACCTGGCCGCCTGGCAGGCGGGCGCCGACGCGGTGGACGGCGCGAGCGCGGCCATGGCGGGCACCACCAGTCAGCCCGCGCTGTCGGCGATCGTCGCCGCGGCGGCCAACAGCGAGTTCGACACCGGGCTGGATCTGCAGAACGTGTGCGATCTGGAGCCGTACTGGGAGGCGCTGCGAAAGGTGTACGCGCCCTTCGAGTCCGGGCTGCCCGCCCCGACCGGGCGCGTCTACACCCACGAGATCCCCGGCGGTCAGCTGTCGAACCTGCGCCAGCAGGCCATCGCGCTCGGCCTCGGCGATCGATTCGAGGAGGTCGAGGCCAAGTACGCCGCCGCCGACCGCCTGCTCGGTCGCCTGGTGAAGGTGACGCCGTCGTCGAAGGTCGTCGGCGACCTCGCGCTGGCACTGGTGGGCACCGGCGTCGACATCGAGGACTTCGCCGCCGATCCCGGCCGCTACGACATCCCCGACTCGGTGATCGGCTTCCTGCGCGGCGAACTCGGCACCCCGGCGGGCGGCTGGCCCGAGCCGTTCCGCAGCAAGGCGCTCGCCGGACGTGGCGCGGCCAAGCCGGAGACGCCGCTCTCGCCCGCGGATCAGGCCGGGCTGGAAGCTGATTCGGCGCAGCGGCGCGCCACGCTCAACCGCCTGCTGTTCCCCGGCCCGACCACGGAATTCCTCACCCACCGCGAAAAGTACGGCGACACTTCGGGGCTCAGCGCCAACCAGTTCTTCTACGGACTGCGCCGCGGCGAGGAACACCGGGTGCAGCTGGAGAAGGGCGTCACCCTGCTGATCGGGCTGGAGGCCATCTCCGAGCCCGACGAGCGCGGAATGCGCACGGTGATGTGCATTCTCAACGGCCAGCTGCGGCCGGTCGCGGTGCGCGACAGGTCCATCGCCAGCGAGATCCCGGTGGCGGAGAAGGCCGACAAGACCAACCCCGGCCATATCGCCGCGCCGTTCGCGGGCGTCGTCACCCTGGCGGTCGCCGAGGGCGACACCGTCGAGACCGGCGACACCATCGCCACCATCGAGGCCATGAAGATGGAGGCCGCCATCACCGCGCCGCGCGCGGGCACCGTCGGTCGCATCGCGATCGGCAAGGTGCAGCAGGTCGAGGGCGGTGACCTGCTGGTCGAACTGGCCGTGCGCGAGTCGACCGCGGAATGACGCGGATCGTCGCGGGCGCGGCGGGCGGGCGGCGCCTCCGGGTGCCGCCCGCGGGTACCAGGCCCACCTCCGACCGGGTGCGCGAGGCGCTGTTCAGCGCGCTCGACGCCAGGATGGATCTGGACGGCGCGCGGGTGCTCGACCTGTACGCGGGCTCGGGCGCGCTCGGGCTGGAGGCGCTCTCCCGCGGCGCGTCCTACGCGCTGCTCGTCGAATCGGATCGCAAGGCGGCGGCCGTGGTGCGCGGCAACATCGCCGACCTCGGCCTGCCCGGCGCGGAACTGCGTGTCGGGCCGGTCGCCGCGGTGCTCGCCCAAGGCGGCGCGGGACGGTTCGATCTGGTGCTGTCCGACCCGCCCTACGACGTGGACACCGCGGCGGTGACCGCCGACCTGGTCGCGCTCGCCGACGGCGCCTGGTTGCACCCCGACGCGCTGATCGTCGTCGAACGGTCCAGCCGCTCGCCCGAAATCGATTGGCCCGCAGCCTTCGTCGCCGCCAAGCCGCGCCGCTACGGCGAAACCCGCCTGGAACTGGCCGACTACCGGCCGTGACCGGGTGGTAGCGTCGGCTCATGGCTGGAGCACTGTGTCCCGGATCGTTCGATCCGGTCACCAACGGGCATCTCGACGTATTCGCCCGCGCGGCGGCGCAATTCGACGAGGTCGTGGTGACCGTGATGGTGAACCCGAAGAAGCAGGGCATGTTCACCGTCGAGGAGCGGATGGAGATGCTGCGCGAGGCGACCGCGCACCTGCCGAACCTGCGGGTCGCCTCCTGGCAGGGCCTGACCGTGGACTTCGCCAGGGAACAGGGCATCACCGCCATTGTCAAAGGTCTGCGCGACGCGGGCGATTTCGGCTACGAACTGCAGATGGCCCAGATGAACAAGAAGCTCTCCGGGGTCGACACCTTCTTCATCGCCACCAACCCGACCTTGAGCTTCCTGTCCAGCTCGCTGGTCAAGGAGGTGGCCACCTACGGCGGCGACGTCAGCGACATGCTTCCGCCGTCGGTGCACAAGCGACTGCTCGACCGCCTCGCCGAACGGCGCGGCTGAGCCTCGGACAGACAACCGCCCCGGTTCCGAATTCGGAACCGGGGCGGATTCGTTCGAGGGTGTTGTCAGAACACCAGGCCGCGCAGGGCGAGGAAGCGCATGCCGCCGACCGCGGCGGTGATGGCGAGGACGGCCGCCGCCTGGGCGGCGTCGCCGAGGCCGGGGGCCCACAGCTCGAGCGCGGCCAGCGCCGCGGTGGTGATGGCGAGGCCGACCAGGGCGAGTCCGCCGCCCTCCCATTGCGCGGTGAACCAGCCGACCCGGCCCGCGGCGTGGAAGGTGAGCTGGCGGTGCAGCTCGTTGGCGATGATCGTGCTGACCACCGAACCGGCGATGTTGGCCATGATCGGGCCGACGCCGTGCATGGTGAAGAAGAGCAGGACGTAGGCGACGTTGCTGGAACCGCCGACCAGCGCGAAACGAATGAGCTGGGCGAAGGCGCGATCGCCGCGCAGGTACTGCAGAAACTGCCCGAATCGGGCGACCGACTCCGGGCGCACCGTGGGGTACGGGAAGGCCCACGGCGTGTAGACGCCGACGGGCACCACTGCCGAGCGTGGTACTTCCAGAACCGTCATTGCTCTTCCGATCCAACCCGAGCCTCGGAAGGGACAACAGCGGCGGTTGCCGCTTTCCTCCCGGGCCATGCTGTTCCTTGTGTTCAGTATGTACTGAACATCTGAAACAGGTCAACCGCTCGGTAAGGCGTCCACTCCGTCGGCCTCCTCGGTCCCACAGTTCCCGTGTGGCCCTGCGGTCCCCTTAAGAAGATCTTGCCGAGACCCTCTGAAGAAAAATGTAGCACGAAGTGGAGGGTCATCCTCCACTTGATTTTGTGGTGTACGAGACACTGCGACGACACACCGATAAGGGGCTCGGCATACGCCGTGATGGGGGGCACACTGGGCTCGGCGGAAAGTTTCGCCCGATTCAGCAGGAGAGCGGGGTAGTGAGCATGTATCGCGTATTCGAGGCACTCGACGAGCTGGTGGCAATCGTCGAGGAGGCGCGCGGCATCCCGCCGACCCGCAGCTGCATCGTGCCGCGTGGGGACGTGCTCGAACTGCTCGACGACGTGCGCGATGCGCTGCCCGGCGAACTCGACGACGCCCAGGACGTACTCGACCATCGCGACAAGATCGTCTCCGACGCTCGCTCGGCCGCCGAGATCACCGTGACCTCCGCCAACGAACAGGCCGAGCAGACCATCGGCTCGGCGCGCGAGGAGGCCGACCGCATCCTCGCCGACGCGAAGGCGCACGCGGACCGGATGGTGGCCGAGGCCAGCGCGCACGCCGACCATTTGGTCGCGGCCGCGCAGGAAGAGGCCGATCGCGTCGTAGCCGACGGCAACGCCGAGTTCGAGGCGGTGACCGGCCGGGCGCGCGCCGAGTCGGAGCGCATGATCGAGGCGGGCAAGGCGTCCTACGAACGCTCGGTGGCCGAAGGGCGCGCCGAGCAGGAGCGCCTGGTGGCCCAGACCGAAGTGGTCCGGGCGGCGCACGTCGAGTCCGCGCGCGTCATCGACCGCGCGCACGCGGAGGCCGACCGGATGCGCGACGAGTGCGACCACTATGTGGATTCGACGCTCGCCCAGTTCGAGGAGACGCTGAACAGCACGTTGCGCACCGTCGGCCGCGGGCGGCACCAGCTGCGCAGCGGTGCGGGAGCGCCTGACTACGCGGCGGAATTCCGCCGCTGACCGGGCGCGGCCCCGTTCGCCGCGACCGCCGTTTCTGCCGATGCGCGCCGTCCGGCCGGTGCGCCGGCCTGTGTCGCAGCGCCGCCTGCGTTTTGAGGTTCGGCCGACATCTCGCGTATTGTTGAGTGGTTGCCCATTTCCCTTCGATCGTGAGTGAGTTCGTGATGCCCGCCGGTTCCGGTTCTGCGTCGCGTCCCCGTGCGGCCTCGCGCCGCAAGACGGACGCGGGTTTCGTGCTGGACATCCGCAGCCTGGGGCGCCGCCCCGGGACGATGCGGGAGCTGCAGCGCACGGTCACCACCGCCGAGAAGATCGGGTTGGACCTGATCTGCATCCCGGAGGGGTCCGAGGTCGAACTCGACCTGCAACTGCAAGCGGTGTCCGAGGGTGTGCTGGTCACCGGAACGGTGATCGCGCCGACGGCGGGGGAGTGCTCGCGCTGCCTCGAACCGTTCACCGACGACGTCCGCCTCCGTCTCACGGAGCTGTTCGCCTACCCCGACAGCACCACCGAGCAGACCACCGAGGACGACGAGATCTACCGGATGGACGACGATCTCATCGACCTCGAACCGGTGGTCATCGACGCCATCGGGTTGGAGCTGCCTTTGCAGCCGCTGTGCACACCGGACTGCGCCGGGCTGTGCCCGGAATGCGGCGTGCGGATGGCGATTGCGGGTTCCGGCCATCGGCATGAGATACTTGACCCTCGCTGGGCCGGGCTGGCGAACTTCGCCACCGAATCGCCCGGCAACGGCAGTCCCGACGCGGACGCCGACCCAGAACGATAAACGCAAGACCGTCAGCCGAACCGGCAGAGCAATTAGGACAGAGGAGAGTTAGTCGTGGCCGTTCCCAAGCGCCGGATGTCCCGTTCCAACACCAGGTCGCGGCGCAGCCAGTGGAAGGCCACCGCGCCGACCCTGATCACCTGCCCGAACCGCGCCTGCGGCGAGAAGACCCTGCCGCACATCGCATGCCCGTCCTGCGGCACCTACAAGGGCCGCCAGGTCACCGCCGCCGTCTGACAGTTCGACCTGTCGTATCGACGTGACCGTCAGCAAGGACGAAGCCGGCTCGTCCGGTGAACACGCCAGCCTGCTCGAAGCCCTCGGCGTCGACGTGCGACCGGATCTGCTGCGCCTCGCGCTGACGCACCGGTCGTACGCCTACGAGAACGGCGGGCTACCGACCAACGAGCGCCTGGAATTCCTCGGCGACTCCGTGCTCGGCCTCAGCATCACCGAGCGGCTGTACCACGAGCACCCGGACAAGTCCGAGGGCGAACTGGCCAAGCTGCGGGCGAGCGTGGTGAACATGCACGCGCTCGCCGAGGTGGCGCGCGCGCTCGGCGAGGGTGGACTCGGCGTGCACCTGCTGCTGGGCAAGGGCGAAGAGCTCACCGGCGGCCGGGACAAGCCGAGCATCCTCGCCGACGGCATGGAGTCACTGCTCGGCGCGGTCCACCTGCAACACGGCATCGACGTGGCGCGCGGTGTGGTGCTGCGGCTGTTCGCCGAGTTGCTCGAGCGTGGCCCCCGCATGGGTGCCGGCCTCGACTGGAAGACCAGCCTGCAGGAGCTCACCGCGGAACGCGGTCTGGGCGTGCCCAGTTACGAGATCACCTCGACGGGCCCCGACCACGACAAGGAATTCACCGCGACCACGGTGATCGGTGGCCGTGCCTACGGGCAGGGCGTCGGCCGGTCCAAGAAGGAAGCGGAGCAGAAGGCCGCGGGCGCCGCCTATCAGGCATTGACCGCCGAAGCCTGACGTGCCGGAGCTCCCCGAGGTCGAGGTCGTCCGGCGCGGACTCGCCGATCATGTCGTCGGCCGCACGATCGAATCGGTGACCGTCACGCACCCACGATCGGTACGTCGTCACCTCGAGGGCGCGGCCGATCTCGCGGCGCGCATGGCCGGGCAGCGGGTGGCGGCGG
This sequence comes from Nocardia sp. NPDC050793, assembly GCF_040654065.1. Taxonomy (NCBI): domain Bacteria; kingdom Bacillati; phylum Actinomycetota; class Actinomycetes; order Mycobacteriales; family Nocardiaceae; genus Nocardia; species Nocardia sp. NPDC050793. The sequence goes on along the minus strand of NZ_JBFAHG010000001.1, from coordinate 790,822 downwards.
CCGAGCGGCGCGGCAAATATCTCTGGCTCACCTTCGACGACGGCGACGACGCGCTGGTCGTGCATCTCGGCATGAGCGGCCAGATGCTGGTGCGGTCCGCCGACGCCCCGCTGGAGAAGCACACGCATATCCAGGCGACCCTGCAGGACGGCACGCAGCTCCGCTTCGTCGACCAGCGCACCTTCGGCGGCTGGGCGCTCGCCCCGCTGGTCGAGGTCGACGGCACGCCGGTGCCCGAGCCGGTCGCACATATCGCCCGTGATCCGCTGGACCCGCGCTTCGACCGGGAAGCGGCGGTGGCCGCGATCCGGGCCAAGCAGTCCGAGATCAAGCGAGTGCTGCTCGACCAGTCGGTGATCTCCGGCATCGGCAACATCTACGCCGACGAGTCGCTCTGGCGCGCTCGGATCCACGGCACTCGCCTCGCCTCCGGACTGACTCGGCCCGTGCTACGCGAACTGCTCGACGCGGTCGCCGCCGTGATGGGCGAGGCGCTCGCCGTGGGCGGCACCTCATTCGACGCGCTCTATGTCGACGTCAACGGCGAATCCGGCTACTTCGAACGCGCACTCGCCGTCTACGGCAGGGAAGACGAGCCGTGCCGCCGCTGCGGCGCGCCCGTGGTGCGTGAGCGATTCATGAACCGTTCTTCCTACTCCTGCCCGCGCTGCCAGCCGAAGCCGCGCCGCCGCTGACTCGAGCGAGCTACGGTTTCCTCATGCAGTCCGGGACATCCCCCGGTCGTGGAGGAAGGACATATGCGCAAGCTCACCTACTACGTAGCGTCGACGATCGACGGTTTCATCGCCACCGAGGACGGGTCGGTCGACTTCTTCCCGGTCGGCGGCGACCACGGCCCGGCGATCACCGCGCAGTATCCCGAGACCCTGCCGACCAAGGTGCGGGAGGCACGGGGCATCGACAAGCGCAATGCCAACTTCGACACGGTGCTGATGGGCCGCAAGACGCACGATTTCGGCGTGCGCACCGGCACCTCGAGCCCGTACGCGCATCTGCGGCAGTTCGTGGTCTCCACGACCCTGCCGGAGAGCCCGGATCCCGCCGTCGAGCTGATCTCGCACGATCCGCTGGAGCGGGTGCGAGAACTCAAGCGGGACAAGGGACTCGGTATCTGGCTGTGCGGCGGCGGCGAGCTGGCCCAAGTACTGCTTCCCGAGATCGACCAGATCTTCCTGAAGCTGTATCCGATCGTGCTCGGCCGCGGCCGCTCGCTGTTCGGCTCCGGACCCCGGCTGCCGGAAGCGGCCCGGTTCCGCGTGATCACCAGCCGGGTGTTCGAGGACGGGGTGGCATTCGTGAAGTACAGCAGGATTCGATAGCCGCGTGACCGACGCCGATCGGATCGCCGAACCGGACGGGGCGGGCGCGCCCGGTCCGGTGGAAGCGTTGCGCGAGATCGGCTTCTGGCTGGAGCGCGGGCGCGCACAGACCCACCGGGTCAAGGCCTACCGCCGCGCCGCCGAGGTGGTGGCGGGACTCTCGCCGGACGAACTCGCCGCGTACCAGGCGGGAGACATCTGGCAGGACCTGTCCGGCATCGGCCCGAAGACCGCCGCCGTCATCACGCAGGCCTGCGCGGGACAGGTCCCCGACTATCTGGCCGACCTGCGCCGCGCCGCGCAGCCCATCGGCGCGCCGGGCAAGCCGCTGCGTCAACGGCTCCGCGGCGACCTGCACACCCATTCGAACTGGTCCGACGGCGGCAGCCCGATCGAGGAGATGATGGGCGTCGCCGCGGCGCTCGGACACGAATACTGCGCGCTCACCGATCATTCGCCGCGTCTGACGGTCGCCAACGGCCTGTCCGCCGAGCGGCTGCGCCGCCAGCTCGACGTGGTGGCCGAGCTGAACGAGCGCTTCGCGCCGTTTCGCATCCTCACCGGCATCGAGGTCGACATACTCGACGACGGCGCCCTCGACCAGGAGGCCGACCTGCTCGCCGAGCTGGACATCGTGGTGGCCAGCGTGCATTCGCACCTGCGCGCGGACAGCGCGACCATGACCAAGCGCATGGTCTACGCGGTGGCGAACCCGAATGTGGACGTGCTCGGCCACTGCACCGGCCGACTGGTCGCAGGCGTCCGCGGTAACCGGCCGGAATCGACCTTCGACGCCGAACTGGTCTTCGAGGCGTGCAAGAAGTACGGCACCGCGGTGGAGATCAACTCCCGACCGGAGCGTCTCGACCCGCCCTCTCGGTTGCTGCGGCTGGCGGTGGAGATCGGGTGTCACTTCTCCGTCGACACCGACGCGCACGCCCCCGGCCAATTGGATTGGCAGGGTTACGGTTGCGAACGCGCCGTCGCCAACGGCGTCGACCCGGATCGGGTGATCAACACCTGGCCGGTGGACGATCTGCTGGCTTGGACCGCGTCGTGATCGTTCCCGAGGTGGTCGGGCAGTGAACGGTCGGCGAACATTCGGCGTCCGCGCCCGCGAAATGGGTCCGCGCCCAGGACAATAGGCCCACATCGACATCCTGGGGGTGGGGTAACCGTTGGGGGACTTCTCGCTCGACACCGCGCTCGCGCTCATCGGTATCGCGGTACCGCTCGGCGCCTTCCTGTGGGAGTTCGTCTTCGTGGGCCGCAGGCGGCTCGGCTACCGCGTGCAGATGGACACTCCCGTCACAGGCGAGATCGAATCGGTGTTCCCCGGTGTGCTGGGGAACCTGCACCCGAACGCCGGGAACTCCGGCCCCGAGCTGCGCGATCTGTCGGTGGTGCTGGTGCGCATCGAGAACAGCGGCAACACCGCGATCACGGCGTCCGACTACCTGGCTCCCACCGCGCGCATCGGCCTGCACCTGCACTTCCCGCGGCGCAGGGTGCTCGGCATGGCGGTGACTGAGCTGAGCGATCCCGACCTGGCCGAAAGCCTCGGTCCCACTTCGGGTATCACCGTCAGGGAGGACACCGGTGGGCACATCGGCGTCATCGATCTGCCGAAGGTCCCGCTGACCAGGAAGCATCACTACAAGATTCTGGCGATTCTGCAGCAATCCGAAGCCGGTGGCACCGAGGAGGAGCGCAAGCCGGTGCTGCGCGGCGAGATTCGCGGCGGGCGCGTCGTCGCGACGCGCAGCCAGACCGGAATCTCGCGGGTCATGCTGGTGCTCACCACATTTCTGGTGCTGGTGATCATCGGGCAGTTCGTCGTCGCCGCGTTGCGGCCGCCTGCACCGTTGGACTGTGCCGCGGGCAAGCTCACCCTGGTCGGCTCCTCGGCGTTCGAGCCGGTCGTCCGCGACGCGGCGACGCAGTACGAGAAGCGCTGTACCGGAGCCGAGTTCGCCTTCGACTTCCAAGGCACCGAACGAGGTCTCGATCGGTTGGCCGAATCCGGGCCGACCGGCGAACTCCTCGCCTTCAGCGACGGCGCGAAGGGCCCGGGTTACCCAGCGCTGCAACCACGTCCGCTCGCGGTGTCCTTGTTCGCCGTCTTCGTGCACAAGGGCCTCGGCATCACCGATCTCACCGTCGCCCAGATCAGGGACATCTACCAGGGGCGGATCACCAACTGGCGACAAGTCGGCGGACCGGACCTGCCGGTCGTGCTCATCGATCGGGCGCCGGGATCCGGCACCCGGGTGATCTTCGAGAAGGCGCTGCTCGGCGGTGAGCAACCCGCTCGCCCGCACCGCAGCTGCACCGCCATCAAGGACACCGCGGGCACCTACTGCGACGTGCCGGTCACCAAGGACATGCACAAGGCCGTCGACGACCTTCCCGGCGCGATCGGCTACGGCGAGCTCTCCGAGGCCCGCAGGGCCGAGATGCGCGTCGTCACGCTCGGCGGCGTCGCGCCGGGCAGACAGGCCGCGATCGATCGCTCCTATCCCTTCTGGGGCATCGAATACGCCTACGCCAACGGCGATCTCCCCGGCGGTTCGCTCGCGGCGAGCTTCCTGCACTACCTCACCGCGAACGTGGGCGCGGAAGTGCTGCGCGCGCACGGCAACGAGCCGTGTGCGAGCGAGCTCATCGAACCAAGTCGCTGCGCACCGGCGTCATGAGCGGTCGCGCAGGCGGTCAGTGCGCCTCGGAGTGGCCGAAACAGTAGGCCGCGGCGGCCAGGTACTGGCGACAGTCGGGTCCGTGCCCGGCGTGGACGCTGCGCAGGAACAGCGCTAGGTCCAGGTTCAGGTCCGTTGGCTCGATCCCGCAGTCTCTGTGCTGAGTGCTCCACAGGTCGCGCTTGTCCAGCGATGTCTGCATCGTGCACCTCCAGCCCACGTCGGCGCAGGGTGCCCGATTCCCGTGCGCGGGCGGTTATCGCGAGCGTTTCATAGAGTGACCAGCTGCCAATCGTCGGGCAGTCGAGCCGAGAGCACCTGGTTTCCTTCCGCTTCCAGATCGACGCTGATGTCGCCGAGTCGCAGCGCGGTGAGCGTCACCCTGCCCCAGACATGGGGCAGCCGCGGCCGCACGGTCAGCGTCCTTTGGGGCACATCGGGATTCAGCCCGAGGAAGGCCCGCACCAGTAACAGCGGTGCGGCGCTCGCCCACGCCTGCGGCGAACAGGACGTGGGGTAGGGCACCGGGACGGCGAACCGGGAGCGCGGGAAGCCGCAGAACAGCTCGGGCAGGCGCCCGTCGAAAGCCGCTGCCGCGTCCAGCAATCCGGTGGCCAGCCGGGTCGCCAGCTTCGTCGCGCCCGGTACGTGCTCGTAGCGCAGCAGCCCGGCCACGGCGATCGCGGTGTCGTGCGGCCACACCGAGCCGCAGTGATAGCTCATCGGGTTGTAGGCGCCCATGTTGGCCGCCAGTGTGCGCAACCCGAATCCGGTGTCCATCTCCTCCTTGGCCAGCTGACGCACCAGTTCCTCGGCGTGCTCGTCGCTGGCGATACCCGCCCAGAGACAGTGCGCCGCATTGCTGGTCAGCGCGTCGACGTGCCGCTTGGTGCCGTCCAAAGCGACCGCGTACCAGCCGCGGTCCGGCATCCAGAACTGTTCGGTGAACTTGCCGCGCAGTTCGGCCGCCCGCTCGCGCAGGCGCGCGGCCAGGCGCTGCTCGTCGAAGGCATCGGCCAGCTCCGCCCTGGCGAGCAGGGCCGCGTGCACGTAGCCCTGCACCTCGCACAGCGCGACCGGCGCCTCGGCGAGATGCCCTCCCGCGTCGTTGATTCCGTCGAAGCTGTCCTTCCAGCCCTGGTTGATCAGGCCGCGGTCGGTGGCGCGGCGGTACTCGACGAAACCGTCGCCGTCGCGGTCGCCGTACTCGGTGATCCACTCCAGTGCCGCGTCTGCGGCGGGGAGCAATTCCTCGATCGCCTGTGGATCCGCGCCCCACCGATGGCATTCGGCGAGCAGCATCACGAACAGCGGTGTGGCGTCCGCGGTTCCGAAGTAGATGTTGCCGCCGAGCACTTGGCCGCCCGAGGGACCGCGCCGCATCTCGTGCATGATCCGCCCCGGCTCCTCCTCGGTGAGCGGATTCACTTCCTGCCCTTGCAGTTCGGCCAGTTGTTGCAGCGTGCCGAGGGCGAGGTCGACGGCGAGCGGCAGCGCCATCCACGCCGTGAGCAGGCTGTCGCGCCCGAACAGCGTCATGAACCACGGCGCACCCGCCGCGACGAACGGCCTGCTTCCGCCGGTGTCGTCGTGGATCTGCAAGGCGCCCAAGTCGCTTTCGGTGCGGCGAAGCACCTGGGTGAGCACCGGGTCCGCCGAGGAGATGTCGGTGGCGGTGTCGCGCCACGCGGCGATCTTGCGGCAGGGCGCGCTGAAGCCGACGTGCTCGCCCGGCGTGATCGGCATCTGCACCTGCTGGTTGCCCAGCGTCGGCTGCGCGATGACCTCGGTCTGCCACTTGCCGCCGACCGGAACGACGACTCGCCACACCAGCGCGCCGGGCAGGACGGTGGGTTCCACGGTGGCCGAGATCGTGATGCCGCGCATCCGGTCCGAGCGATCGTGCAGCAGCAGTTCGCTTTCGGTGACGGTCACGTCCGCGCGCACGTGCCCCGCGCGTCCTTCCTTGACCGCGAACAGATCGACGAAATCCGCATCGACGTGCAGCTCCAGGGTCACCGCGGTGGGTTCGCGGCCCATGTTCTCCAGCGTGAGCAGCTCGTGCATGCCGTCGGCGACGATGCGTTCGCGGACCACCAGCAAGGTGCTGTCGGCCAGCCCGGCATGCGGGGGTCTGCGCATGACGAAGCGCGCGATGAACGCCTCGGGGCTCAGGACCGACAGCGGTTCCGGCGGTCTGCCGTCGACGAGCAGTTCCCACCGTGAAAGAACGCGCGCGTCACGGAAGAACAGCCCGTGTGGGCGGCCGGGCTCGACGTCACCGAGCCGGTTCGACAGGCAGAAGGTGCCACCTTCCACGAGCGTCACCGACCCGGCTCCGCCGAAGCCCGTTGGTTCACCCGAGTTGAGCGGCGTCGGGCCGCTCGCGGCGGATGCTCCTGTCACGCGAGCCTGCTCGCGACCGCTACGTTCGGCGGCGCCTCGGGCAGCCGGGTCGCGACTCGGTTCCTCGGCCGCAGGAGCTTCCAATAGACCTGCTCGTAGCCGCGGCCGAGGCCGTCGGAACCGAAGTTCGCCTCGACATGGGCACGGCACGCCGCCGGATCCATGCTCTGCACTTCGCCGATCGCCGCGGTCAGTTCGGCGGGATCGTCGCAGATGCGACCGGTGACGCCGTCGACGACCACCTCCTCGACCGCACCGCCGCGCAGCGCGACCACCGGGGTGCCGCACACCATCGATTCGATCATCACCATGCCGAAGGGTTCCTCCCAGCGGATCGGGAACAGCAGGCAGCGCGCACCGGCGAGCAGCTTGCGTTTGGCCTTGGCGTCGGCCATCCCGAAGACGTGATCCCGATCGGTGAGCAGCGGGCGCACCTTCTCTTCGAAGTACGCCAGCTCAGGTGGTTCGCTGCACTTGCCGGCGAGGATGAGTGGAATTCCCACGGAGTGCGCCGCTTCGAGCGCGAGGTGCGGCGCTTTGCATTCGTTGAATCGGCCGAGGAAGAGCGCGTAATCCTCCTTCTCGGTCTGAAATGGCCAGTCCGCCACGTTGATCGCGTTGTGCACCCGCCCGGCCCAGTGCAGATCCGGGGCGAGGACGCGCTGGCGGTCGCTGATCGCGACGAGCGACACTTCGTCGCCGAGCGCCCGGTAGTACTGGTAGCAGTCGTCCTGCACCGGCCCGTGCACGGTCACCACGGTGGGCAGGCCGAGGCCGTAGTACGCCGGTGAGTTGAGAGGGCCGGCGAAGGTGTGGTCGTGCACCAGATCCAGGCCGTAGGTGGCGTGGTGGCGCTCGATCGCCTTTCGTACCTTCAGCGCGTGCATGACCTCGGGGAACGGCTCGCCGAGCCGTTCGGGCAGCGCCCGCTCCCAGAGCGGGACGAAGCGAGCCTTGGTACCCGGCTCGCCGGCGCCGAACAACGTCACATCGTGCCCACGCGTTACCAGCGAATCGACCAGATCGGCGACTACCGCCTCGACGCCGCCGTAAGCCTTCGGCGGCACATCGAAATACGGCGGAACAACCATGGCAATGCGGAAACGGGTACCGGGGTGATCGATCGACAGAAGATCCGAAGCCACACGCTGCGCCGAAACCGGCGCCGAGAACACTGCGCTCATGACCCTCCTTCCAGGGACACAACCATTGCACTCGCATTCACCCAGCACACCGATGCGCCGGGTGCCTAACGTGGTGGCCGCCGCCGGCGGAGGTGGAGCGAGAAACTTCACCGCCGTCCATGGGGCTTGGTTGGCCTGTCACAGTGGAACGTGATCAGGGGAGGCCGAAGGGGTTGTACCTCGTTTGCCCCGGCTCAAACCAATCGGTTGCCAGTAATCTTCTTCGTACTGTTACCGGACCGATAGTCTCTTTTCGAATACACGCGGGTCGTCGGCGATTCTTTCGAATTTCTACCCGCCCTCGACGAAAATTTTTCCGTGTCCGTCGGGTGTCGCGAAGGCCAGCAGACGCACGGCCTCGGCGCGCAGTGCTGCCTCGTCCGCGGCCGAGAGTGGATGCCATGGCGTGATGCGCACGATGTCGTCCTCCAGCGCCCAGCGGCCGTGCACGAAACCGTCGACGAGATACATCGGGACACCGCCGGAGGCCTCCTTCGCCGTGCGCTGGCGATCCTCGTCGCTGATCACCCGGCGGCGGTCCTTGTGGCCGAGCAGCGCGTTGTCGAAGGCGGGCAGGAAGCGCACCGGGACGTCGAGATCCGGGTCGGCCAGCGGCGCGTCCGGCAGGTCGAACAGCACCCGGTGCCGGTCGTCGGTGAAAACCACCAGCTCCGAACGCATTTCGTCGACCACTTCGGCGAGCCGGGTGATGCCGGCCCATGCCTGCATGTCCGCGACGGTCGCCGGGCCGAAGGCGGCGAGGTAGCGCCGGATGAGCTCGGCGGGATCGGGCGCGGCCATCGGCGCGCCGATCCATTCCTCGGCGAGACTGACGGTGACGTAGCGATTGCGCCACCGGCCCCACGCGCCGGTGTCCGCGCCGTGCACCAGCGGGACGAGCAGTTCGACGGTCTCGGCGAGTCTGCGGACGTGCCGGTCCGGGAACCGCTCGGCCAGTAATGCGCCGAAATCGCCGCGGCTCAACTGTTTTCCGGCCAGCATGGCGCGGCCCGCCGCGGCGAGTTCGGCCAGTTCGATGCCTTCGATCTCGTCGCGGTAGTACGCGGCCTTGAGCGCCGCGTCGACCACCGGCTGCACGGTCGGGCGCAGCCAGCGGAAGTCGGCGCTGTCGGCCAGGTGCACGGTGCGGCGAATCATGGTCGAGCGCACCAGCTTCCGATCGCGCAGCAGGGCGGCGAGATCGTCGTGCCGGAACCCGGCCAGGCGCGTCCAGAGGCCGATGTAGGGCCAATTCGGTTCCTGCCCCTGCACCGCGACGAGATGCTTGACGAGCTCGAACGGCGTCAGATCCACCCGCTCCGCCAGCTTCTGGCGCAGCAGCAGAGTCCGGTTCAGCTCGCGTAGCGATAGTTCCGTCATGTCCCCATCCTGGCCGAGACCACCGACAAACCGACCGGACAGTCTGTCAGCTCGGCCGGTCAGACGAACTCGGGGCACCGCGTTCGGGCGCCGTCTCCGCGCCGACAGCCGCCCGCGTCCGGTGACACCGCGCCGCGCAGGCAGGACCGCTCGGTGGCTTGTAGGGTTCATGGTGGGGCCGGAGGGTGTCCGGCGGGATGCGCGGAGAAGGGACAGCGGGGATGTCGGACGCATCGGTCGAGGTGCTGCTTGACGACTTCGAGAACAAGGACAAGTGGGATCTCGCGGGGAGCGGGGCGAGCAAGACGCACCTCACCACGTTCGCGGAGGGCGCGCCGAGCAAGACGCCCGGCGTCTACGCGGACGGCGTCGCGGGTGCGGACCACCGCGCGCTCGTGCTACTGGTCCGTGGGGCGGCCGCCGATCTCGAGATCGAGCTCGTGGCGAAGCCGGGACAATCCTTCTCGATCGCGGGGAAGCTGGCGGTACTGAACCTGTGGGTGCGTTCGCCGCACGCGTCGATCCGGGTGTCCGCCCGCCTCGGCGGCGATCAGGGCGAGAAAGAACTGGTGCTCGGCGCCGTGACAGCCACCGGGGAGTGGCGTCGCCTCGAGCACGAACCGGCGGACGCGATCGCCGACGCCGAGGTGCTCGGCCTGAAGATCCAGCTCACCGAGGTCGTCAAGCGAGAAGGCGAGGTCATGATCCTGCTGGACGACCTGACTGCACGGACCGCGGTGTGACGCAGGGTATTTCGCCCGCTTGACCGCACTGGCGGCCAGCGGACGCCGAAAAGAGGACAGCCCCGGCGCGCAGGCGCGGGGCTGTCCTCGATGAAGGTGAAGCCGAAGCTCAGCCGCGGAGGGGATGGGTGCGGTCCAGGTCGAGATTCAGCTCGACCACGTTGACCCGTGGCTCCCCGAGAATTCCGAGGGTTCTGCCCTCGGTGTGCGTCCCGACCAGCTCGCGCACCTCCGCCTCGGAAACGTTGCGCTCCTTGGCGATCCGCGGCACCTGGATATCCGCGTAGGCGGGGGAGATGTGCGGATCGAGGCCGCTGCCGCTTGCGGTGACCGCGTCGGCGGGGACGACCGGATCGGCGGGGGCGTCGCCGCGGATCGGCACGAGACGGCCGATCGAGTAGTCCACGCCCGGTTCGGCGCACTGGACCCGCACCCCGAGATAGACGTCGAGGAACGGTTCGGCCGGGCACGCCTGGTTCACGCTGATCACCTGCACCGGACGCGAGATCTCGCCGTCGGCATCGCGCGGACCGATCACCGAGAGCACCGCGCCGACACCGTCTTTCGTGCAGAACGGGCGGGAACCATCGACCCCCTCGCGGTCGCCGATCTCCTTGCTTCGCGTGCACACGGCGGTCAGCAGACTCGCGCGCCCCTCGGGGTCGAAGACGTTCCGGTCCACGATGTCCTCGGGTCCCAGATTGCTCGCCGCGGTGGACAACGGGTCGTAGCCGTCGCCCGCGGCGGATGGGCGGCTCTGGAAGTACTGCGCCAGCGCGGCGCCGTCGGAGTCGGTGAAGGACTGGCCGATCAGACTGCTGCCAACCACCTTTCCGTCCGACTCGATCAGCGACCCGTCGGCCTTCTCGTTCAGGCCCGGCAGCTGGCCGATCGCGAAAACTGCCAGCGGATAGACGATTCCGGTGATCGCGGTCAGCACCAGCAGGGCGCGTAGCGCGGCCAGATGTTGACGGATCCAAGTGGACATACGCATATCAGGACATCCCGGGGAGGAGGTGGACGACGAGATCGATGAGCTTGATCCCGAGGAACGGCGCGACGATGCCGCCGAGACCGTAGACGGTCAGGTTGCGGCTCAACAGTTTCGACGCGTGCGACGGGCGGTAGCGCACGCCGCGCAGCGCCAGCGGGATCAGCGCCACGATGACGATCGCGTTGAAGATCACCGCGGACAGGATCGCCGACTGCGGACTGGCCAGCCGCATGATGTCGATCAGGTCCAGGCTGGGATATAGCCCGACGAACAGCGCCGGGATGATGGCGAAGTACTTGGCGATGTCGTTGGCGATGGAGAATGTGGTCAGCGCGCCCCTGGTGATGAGCAGTTGCTTGCCGATCTCCACGATCTCGATGAGTTTGGTCGGGTCGGAGTCGAGATCGACCATGTTGCCGGCTTCTTTGGCCGCGGAGGTGCCGGTGTTCATCGCCACGCCGACATCGGCCTGGGCCAGTGCGGGCGCGTCGTTGGTGCCGTCGCCGGTCATGGCGACCAGCCGCCCGCCGTCCTGTTCCTTCTTGATCAGGGCGAGCTTGTCCTCGGGAGTCGCCTCGGCGAGGAAGTCGTCGACGCCCGCCTCGTCGGCGATCGCCTTGGCGGTCAACGGATTGTCGCCGGTGATCATGACGGTGCGGATGCCCATCCTGCGCATCTCGTCGAAGCGCTCCCGCATGCCGTGCTTCACCACGTCTTTCAGGTGGATCACGCCGAGCAGCCGGGCGACGCCGTCGTTGATCTCGCCGACGACCAGGGGAGTGCCGCCGGAGGCGGAGATTCCGTCCACGGTGACGCCGACCTCGTCGGGCACCGAACCGCCCTTGCCACGCACCCATTCGGTCACCGCGCTCGCCGCGCCCTTGCGCAGCTGATGACCGTCGGCGAGGTCGACGCCCGACATGCGGGTCTGCGCGGTGAATTCCACCCAGGTCGCGCCGGTCAGCTCGCCGGGGGTGCGCTCGCGCTTGCCGTAGGCCTGCTTGGCGTACACCACGATCGAGCGGCCTTCCGGCGTTTCGTCCGCCAGGCTGGACAGCTGCGCGGCGTCGGCCAGCGCATCGGCCGAAATGCCGGGCATCGGAAGGAATTCCGAGGCCTGCCGGTTGCCGAGCGTGATCGTTCCGGTCTTGTCGAGCAGCAGCGTGTTCACATCGCCGGCGGCCTCGACCGCCCGGCCCGACATGGCCAGCACATTGCGCTGCACCAGCCGATCCATGCCCGCGATGCCGATCGCCGACAGCAGCGCGCCGATGGTGGTCGGGATCAGGCAGACGAGCAGCGCGACCATGACGATCCCGGTGATGCCGTCGGCGTTCAGCGCCGTCGTGTCGGGCACGCCGGGGTTGTTCGCCTTCGAGAAGATGGCCAGCGGCTGCAAGGTGACGACGGCGAAAACGAAGATGATCGTGAGCGCGGCGAGCAGAATGTTCAGCGCGATCTCGTTCGGCGTCTTCTGCCTGCTCGCGCCCTCGACCAGGGCGATCATCTTGTCGATGAAACTCTGTCCCGGTTCCTGGGTGACGCGCACGACGATCCGGTCCGAGAGCACGGTGGTGCCGCCGGTCACCGCGGAGCGGTCGCCGCCGGATTCCCGGATGACCGGGGCGGATTCGCCGGTGATGGCCGATTCGTCCACCGAGGCGATGCCTTCCACGACGTCACCGTCGCCGGGGATGACCTGCCCCGCCTCGACCACCACGTGGTCGCCGCGACGCAGTTCCGGTGCGGCGACCAGCTCTTCGACCACCCGCGCGCCGGGCGACCAGTCGACGAGGCGACGCGCCACCGTGTCGGTCTTGGCCTTGCGCAGGGTGTCGGCTTGGGCCTTGCCGCGGCCCTCGGCGACCGCCTCGGCGAGGTTGGCGAACAGCACGGTGAGCCAGAGCCACACCACGATGGCCCAGGCGAACACGCTCGGATCGGCGATCGCGAGCACGGTCGACCAGACGGCGCCGATCTCCACGATCAGCATCACCGGATTGCGCCACAGCGTGCGCGGATCCAGCTTGCGCACGGCGTCGGGCAGCGAGGTCAGCAGCAGCGCGGGGTCGAGCACCCCGCGCGAGACCTTGTGGTCGTGGTGTTCCGGCGTGGATTCGGGCCGGGTAGCCGGTTCTGTTGCGGTACCGATCATGTCAGTGGATTCCCTCGGCGAGCGGCCCGAGCGCGAGCGCGGGCAGGAAGGTGAGCGCGACCAGGATCACGGTCACGCCGACCACCAGCCCGACGAACTGCGGGCGATGGGTCGGCAGCGTGCCGATCGACGCGGGCGTGACGCCCTGTTCGGCGAGTGATCCGGCCAGCGCGAGCACGAAGACGATCGGCAGAAACCGTCCGAGCACCATGGCGAGACCGAGCGCGGTGTTGTACCACTCGGTATTGCCGGTGAGACCCGCGAACGCCGAGCCGTTGTTGTTGGCGGCGGAGGTGAACGCGTACAGCACCTCCGACAGGCCGTGCGGTCCGCCGTTCAGCATGCTCGCGCGTTGCCCGGGCAGCGCTATGGCGATCGCGGTGAACGTCAGCACCAGCAGCGGGCTGATGAGGAAATACGAAGCGGCCAGCTTGATTTCGCGCGGCGTGATCTTCTTGCCCAGGTACTCCGGCGTGCGTCCGACCATCAGACCGGCGACGAAGACGGTGATCACCGCGAGGATCAGCATGCCGTACAGGCCGGAGCCGACGCCGCCCGGCGCGACCTCGCCGAGCTGCATGTCGAACATCGTCATCATGCCGCCGAGGCTGGTGTAGGAATCGTGGAACGAGTCCACGGCGCCGGTGGAGGTGAGCGTCGTCGATGCCGCGAAGGTGGCCGAATTCGACACGCCGAAGCGGGTTTCCACGCCCTCGGTGGCGGCGCCGATGGCCGTCGGCACGGTTCCGTGGTGCTGCAGCTGAAAGAGGTTGGTCAGCGCGATGCTGGTCAGGGCGATGGTGCCCATGACGGCCACGATCGCGTAGCCCTGCTTGGGGCTGCCCACCATACGGCCGAAGGTGCGCGGCAGCGAGAAGGCGATGACCAGGATCAGGAAGATCTCGATCCAGTTCGTCCAGGTCGTCGGATTCTCGAAGGGGTGCGCCGAGTTGGCGTTGTAGAAGCCGCCGCCGTTGGTGCCGAGTTCCTTGATGACCTCCTGGCTCGCGATCGGGCCGCCGGTGATCGTCTGCTGCGCGCCCGCGACGGTCTCGGCGACCTGGTCGTGGAGCTGGAAGTTCTGGATCACGCCGCCCGCGACGAGCACGATCGCGAACACGAACGCGATCGGCAGCAGGATGCGCAGCGTTCCGCGCACCAGGTCGACCCAGAAGTTGCCGAGCTCGCCGGTGTGCTTGCGAGCGAAGCCGCGCACCAGCGCGATCGCGACCGCCATGCCGACGGCCGCCGAGACGAAGTTCTGCACGGCGAGCCCGGCCATCTGCACCAGGTGCCCCTGGGTGGACTCGCCGGAGTAGTTCTGCCAGTTGGTATTCGTCACGAAACTGACCGCCGTGTTCCAGGCGAGCGCCGGGGTCATCTCGGTGGCGGGATCGTTCAGATGCAGCGGCAGCTTGTCCTGGATCAATTGGAAGAAGAACAGGAAGAAGATGCCGACCGCCGAGAACGCGAGCACGCTGCGGGCGTAGACGCCCCAGGTCTGTTCGACCTCGGGTTCCGCGCCGATGGCACGGTAGATCAGGCGCTCCGCGCGGGAGTGCCTGGCGCTGGCGTAGACCCGGTACATATAGTCGCCCAGCGGGACGTGCACCAGGGCCAGCGCGAGGATCAGGGCCGCCACGAAAGCGATCCCCGCGGTTGTCGTGTTCACCTAGAACCTCTCGGGAAACAGCAGGGCCGCGACCATGTAGACGGCGACGAGGACGGCGAGCGCGAGACCGATCAGGTTCGCGGTCACAGCTTCTCCACCCCTCGCTGCACCAGACCCAGCAGTGCGAACACCGCGACCGTGAGCGCCGTGAACACCACGACAGACATGACTTCCAGACCTCCTTGCGGCTCCCAGGATGCGGAGCGCACAGCGAGTACAGCGCCAGTTTGCCGCCGTGACCGCTTCCTTGACGGGTTCTTGGCGCCGCGCGGCGCGGCTTTGACGGTCCGTTAACGGGGCGGGTTGCTCGCAGGTCGCACACGCGCGGGTCCGCGCCCTGCCACACACATCACTTCGACGGGTCAGCCCGTGGCGAATCGGCGCGACCGCGCCTGTTCCGCGGCGAGCCGGAGCAAAAGGTGCGGTAGCGTCTCGGTGTTCGGAGTCGTGCGGAAGGAGCGGGCGTGTTAGGGGTGGGGGCCGACTTTGCCGGATATCAGCTCGAAGGGGTGCTCGGACAGGGCGGAATGGGGACCGTATATCTGGCTCGGCATCCGCGGTTGCCACGCAGTGTCGCGTTGAAGCTGTTGAACCAGCAGGTGTCCACTGATCCGGAGCTGGCTCGGCGGTTCGAGCTGGAGGCCGATGTCGTTGCGCGGCTGGAGCATCCGGGGATCGTCGGGGTGTTCGATCGCGGTGCGGAGCAGGGACATCTGTGGATCGCGATGCAGTACGTTCGCGGCACGGACGCCTCGGTGTGGGATGGTCGAGCGCAGCCGGTGACGACGACTGCCCGGCTGATCGGGGAGACGGCGGCGGCGCTCGACTACGCGCACAGCCGGGCTGTGCTGCACCGTGACGTCAAACCTGCCAACATTCTCTTCGCCGACGCCGCCGCGGGCCGCGAATCACATTCGGTACTCACCGATTTCGGTATCGCCCGGCTCACCGACGCCAACACCAAACTCACCGCCACCGGCACCTTCACCGCCACCATCGCCTACGGATCGCCAGAGCAGCTGTCGGGCGAGGTGGTCGACGAGCGCAGCGACCAGTACTCCTTGGCCTGCACGCTGTTCGCCATCCTCGCCGGACATCCGCCCTATGCGGCGACCAACCCCGGCCAGGTCGTCATGGGCCATCTCTCGAAGCCGGTGCCGCGGCTCACCGCCACGCGCCCGGATCTGCCGCCCGCCGCGGACGCCGTCCTGGCGCGCGCCATGGCCAAGCAGCGTGACGGACGGTTCGGCAGCTGTTCGGAATTCACGACCGCGTTTCGGGATGCGCTCGAGGGCAGGCATGTCGCGATGCCCGCGGCGCCGACGTTGTCGAAGGTACACCCGGTCGAGCCGGCCGCGGATCGGCGACCGGAGCAGTGGGTCGATCCCGCGGCATGGCCGACGCCCGGTGGGCCGGTCCCGATGGCCGGGCCGCACCCGCCGAATCCGCTGGTTGCCGCAGGCGGTTATCACTGGCCGGGCGGGGCCGGACCGCACGGCCGGGCCCCGTCGAAGGCCGCCGCGGTGGTCGCGGGACTGCTCATGACGCTGATCGGGTTGCTCAGTGGCGCCCTCTTCGTCTTGGGCGGGATCGAGACAATCGAAATGATCAGGACCCATTCCAATGGTGCGGCGGAATCGTTCGTCGCGCTCGCGGTCGTCGGCATCGTCACGGTGCTGTCGGGCGGTTCCGGACTGCTGCTGTTCATGGCCACCCAGGTCGGCCGCGTCCTGACGATCGTCTCTTCGGCTATCGCCGTGCTGCTGGCTACCTTCGGTATCGGTGCGGCCATCGTCACGAAGAACGCCGATTCCTTGGGGCCCTCCGTTGTCGGTTTCCTCTTTTTCGGCACTGTGCTCATCTGCGCCTCAGCCCGCTCCACCGGCCGCTGGATCGCCTACCGTGCCGCCCTCCGGAGCGCGGGACGGCGGCGCTGAGGCAAGCCGTCGGGGTTCGGCATCGACCAGAAGGATGGCGTCAAGACCCGAGCCGGGGGTGTCAATAGACCGTAAAGATCCGCGGTGAACGGTGATGGCGGCGGTATTCGTGTAGTGGCCGGCTAGGCGGAGCATCCAGCGCAACCGGTGCCCTGCTCGTTCTGTGGAGAGGATCGACATGTCGACCGTCACCGTCGCGCTGCTGCTCGGCTTCGTGTGCTGCGCGCTGGTTATCCGGGGGTTCGCGCTGCGCGGAGAGGAGGTCCGGCCGCGGCGGGTGACCGTCGGGGGCCGGCGCGTCCGGCCGCGGGACGCCGCGTGGACCGTCGATGTGTGAGGGCCGGTGCAGCGCGCCGCCTGATCAGAGGGATTCGCCGAATGGATGCTCGAACGCGCGATGATGGACACGTGAAGCGCGGTCGACTACGGATCTACCTCGGTGCGGCGCCCGGCGTCGGCAAGACCTACGCCATGCTCGGCGAGGCCCACCGGCGGCTGGAGCGTGGCCGCGACGTGGTGGCGGCGGTGGTGGAGACGCACGGCCGAGCCAAGACCGAGGAGTTGCTGGCGGGTATCGAGCGGATACCGCCGAAGATCGTCGAGTATCGCGGTGCGCGGTTCCCGGAACTGGATGTGGACGCGGTGCTGCGGCGCGCGCCCGCGGTCGTGCTGGTGGACGAACTCGCGCACACCAACACGCCGGGCAGCGACAATCAGAAGCGCTGGCAGGACATCGAGGAGCTGCTCGACGCGGGGATCGACGTCATCTCGACGATGAACGTCCAGCACCTGGAGAGCCTCAACGACGTCGTCGAGCGGATCACCGGAATCCAGCAGCGCGAGACGGTGCCGGACGCCGTCGTGCGCGGCGCGGAACAGGTCGAACTGGTGGACATCACACCGGAAGCGTTGCGGCGCAGGCTTTCCCACGGCAACGTCTACGCGGCCGACAAGGTGGACGCCGCGCTGCGCAACTACTTCCGGCCCGGCAATCTGACCGCGCTGCGCGAACTCGCGCTGCTGTGGCTGGCCGACCAGGTCGACGCCGCGCTGGCGAAATACCGCGCCGACCACCACATCACCGAGCTGTGGGAAGCGCGCGAACGCGTGGTGGTCGCGGTGACCGGCGGGCCGGAGTCGGAGACGATCGTGCGCCGGGCGAGCCGGATCGCGACGAAATCCAGCGCCGATCTCGTCGTCGTGCACGTGGTGCGCGGTGACGGGCTGGCGGGCGTGTCGACCGAGCGGCTCGCTCGGCTGCGCGAACTCGCCGCCAGTCTGGGCGCCTCGCTGCACACCGTCACCGGTGACGACGTGCCAGGCACGCTGCTGGACTTCGCCCGCGAGGTGAACGCGACCCAGCTGGTGCTCGGCACCTCGCGGCGTTCCCGCTGGGCGCGCATCTTCGACGAGGGCATCGGGTCGGCCGTCGTGCAGCGCTCCGGGAAGATCGACGTACACATGGTCACCCACGAGGAGGCCCATCGGGGCGTGCGCTGGCGCGGGCTGGTGCCGCGCCAGCCGGTGCTCGCCTGGCCCGCCGCCATCCTGGTCCCGGTGCTGGTGTGCGTGCTCAGTGCCGCCGTGCTCGACGACCCCCTCCAGCTGGGTGGCCTGAGCGCGGTGTTCTTCATCGGGGTCGTCGCGGTCGCGCTGCTCGGCGGCGTGCTGCCCGCCGCGTTCTCGGCGCTGCTGTCGGGACTGCTGCTGAACTGGTTCTTCACCGATCCGCGCTACAGCCTGACCATCGCGGAACCGGACAACTTCGTCACCGTGGTGGTGATGCTGTTCGTCGCGCTCGCGGTGGCCGCGCTGGTGGACGTCGCCGCCAAGCGAACGAGACAGGCGCGCAAGGCGTCTCGCGAGGCAGAGCTGTTGACCGTGTTCGCCGGTGCGGTATTGCACGGCGCCGATCTGACCGATCTGCTCGATCAGGTGCGTGAGACGTTCGGGCTGCGGGCGGTGAGCTTGGTGTGCACGGGGACCGTCGTCGCACAGGTCGGTGTGGAACCGCCGGAGCGGCCGAGCGCGGCCGACACCGTCATCGAGGCGGGAGACGGCACCAGCCTGCTGTTGCTGGCCGGGCACCTGCTCGACGCGGCTGACCTGCCGGTGCTCAACGCGGTGACCAACCAGGCGGCGGGACTGGTGCGCCAGGCGAAGCTCGCCGAGGAGGCGAGCGCCGCGGCAGCGCTGCTGGAGGCCGACCGATTGCGCCGCGCTCTGCTCTCGGCGGTGAGCCACGATCTGCGGACGCCGCTGGCGGGCGCCAAAGCCGCGGTGTCGAGTCTGCGCAGCGACGACATCGAGTTCGGCCCGGAGGACACCACCGAGTTGCTGGAGACCATCGAGGAATCGGTGGACCAGCTGACCGCACTGGTGGGCAACCTGCTCGACTCCTCGCGACTGGCCGTCGGCGTGGTGAGCCCGCAGCTGCGGCGGGTGTACATGGACGAGGTGGTGCATCGCGCCTTGGTGAGCGTCGGGATGGGGGCGCGCGGACTGCGGCGCGCGGCGATGAATCGGGTGGAGGTGGTCGTCGGCGAGGTGTCGGCGCTGGCCGACGCCGGTCTGCTGGAGCGGGTGCTGGCCAACCTGATCGACAACGCCTTGCGCCACTCGCCGCCCGAAACTCCCGTGCGGGTGACCGCCGAACGCGACGGCGATCACGTCGCGATCGCGGTGGTGGACCGTGGGCCCGGCGTGCCGCCCGGCACGGAGGAGCAGCTCTTCGAGCCGTTCCAGCGGCTGGGCGACCGCGACAACACCACCGGCGTCGGGCTCGGTCTCTCGGTGGTGCGCGGTTTCGTCGAGGCGATGGGTGGCGTCGTACACGCCGAACCCACGCCGGGCGGCGGACTGACGATGCTGGTCGACCTGCCCGCCGCGGATTCGGCCGTCGCCGTGGACGGGGGAGGTGCGGTGTCAGAAGTATCGACCGCCGGCCCCACCCCGGGCGGCGCGGCGAGCGGTGGGGGCCAGGCAAGCCAGGCGTTGGAGCGAACTCGTGATCGCGCGTCGGTGGGCGGGTGGCACGCCACCGCCTCCGGGACTGAGCGCGCGTCGTCCGGCGCGGCTTCGGGAGAGCAGGTCGGCGCGGGGGAAGATGGCAGGAACACTGAGGACTCGGCGCGGGCCGGGGGCGCGCACGAATGACGAGGGCGGTGGAAGGTGTCGAAACAGGCGGGGCCGCAAGGAGATTCGCGGTGAGTGAGGACAGGCCGGAGGCTGGGACGGCGCAAGCTCCGTCGATCAAAGTGCTCGTGGTCGACGACGAACCGCAGATCGTGCGTGCGCTGCGCATCAACCTGTCGGTGCGCGGATACGAAGTGATCACCGCGGGCACCGGAACAGCGGCACTGCGCGCGGCCGCGGACAAGCACCCCGACGTGGTGATTCTCGACCTCGGACTGCCGGACATGGACGGCATCGAGGTGCTGGGCGGACTGCGCGGCTGGACCAGCGCGCCGGTCATCGTGCTCTCGGCGCGCACCGATTCCACCGACAAAGTGGAGGCGCTCGACGCGGGCGCCGACGACTACGTCACCAAGCCGTTCGGCATGGACGAACTGCTGGCCCGGCTGCGCGCCGCCGTGCGCCGCGGCGCGACCGACGGCGAGACGTCCGATCCGGTGGTGGTGACCGATTCCTTCACCGTCGACCTGGCCGCCAAGAAGGTCACCAAGAGCGGCGAACCCGTCCATCTCACCCCGACCGAGTGGGGGATGCTCGAGATGCTGGTCCGCAACAAGGGCAAACTCGTGGGCCGCAAGGAACTGCTGCGCGAGGTCTGGGGTCCGTCCTACGCGACCGAAACCCATTATCTGCGGGTCTATCTCGCGCAGCTGCGGCGCAAGCTGGAGGACGATCCTTCGCAGCCGCGGCACCTGCTGACCGAGGCCGGCATGGGGTACCGCTTCCAAGTCTGACCGCATGTCCCGGCGCGGACGAACCGCGTCCGGCGGGGCTGACCGGAGTGTGGCCGGGGTCGCAGCCAGGAATGGCGTCCGTTCGCGCGGCGTTGGCAGGCGTGAGCCGTTCCCGACGAAGATGGCAGGATCGAACCCATGGCTGAACCGACCGTTGCCCCTGCGACCGCCACCACGGCATCGACCGCCGCCGAGCCGACCACCCTCTGGGTCGAGCGCACCGGCACCCGCGCCTACACGGGCCGCAGCTCCCGCGGCGCCGAGGTGCTGATCGGATCGCAAGGTGTGCCGGGTGTGTTCACGCCGGGCGAGCTGCTGAAGATCGCGCTCGCCGCGTGCTCGGGACTGAGCGCGGACTTCCCGCTCTCGCGCAAGCTGGGCGACAACTTCGACGCGACCATCCACGTCTCCGGCGACGCCGACCGGGAGAACGAGGTCTACCCCCAGCTCGACGAGGTTTTCGAGCTCGACCTGAGCGAACTGGACGAGCAGGCGCGCGAGCGGCTGCTCGTCACCGTGCAGCGCGCCATCGACAAGGTGTGCACCGTCGGCCGCACGCTGAAGGCGGGCAGCAAGGTCACCCTCTCGTTCGATATCGACTCCTGAGGGGAGGTCGCGGTCCGCTGTTCGCGTGTGGCGGCGGCGTGGACACACCCCGACGACGTCTCGAGCGCCCTGCTGCGAATCGCGCTGCGGGGCGCTCGCCACGTCCGGCCCCCTGCGCCTCGCGCGGCGGCTGGTACGGCATGCTGATCGGGTGAGCGAATCATGTGCCAGCGTGCCTCGCACACGCCGGAGCCGAGCGTCAGCGAGGTGCAGGCATGAGCGAACGCAGTGAGCGAATCATGTGCCAGCGTGCCTCGCACACGCCGGAGCCGAGCGTCAGCGAGGTGCAGGCGTGAGTGAAACTCCGCGCGGTGCCGCGTCCACCGATCGGGTCCGGCTCGCCGCCTGGGTGCACGGCACGGTGCAGGGTGTCGGTTTCCGCTGGTGGACGCGGGCGCGCGCACTGGAACTCGGCCTGGTCGGGTCCGCGCGCAACACCAGCGACGGCCGGGTGCACGTGATCGCGGAGGGCAGCCGCGCGGCGTGCGAGCGTTTGCTGGAACTGCTGCGATCGAGCGATACACCTGGCCGGGTGACCTTGGTTGTGGAAAGCTGGGAGCCCTCGCGGGGAGATTCGATCGGATTCGAGGAGCGTTAGTGGTTGGTCCGAAGGCCATGGGGAGGGAGCGATGAGCACGCAGAATCCGGGCGACGGGGAACAACGGCGTCCTGACGAGCCCACCCCGGAGCCGGAGTGGGCCACCCCCGAGCTCAACGTGCCCGAGCCGCCGGACCTACCGAGCCCGCAGGAACCACCGCCGCCACCCGGCCCGCGGCCGGGCAGCATTCAGCGACAGGAACCCGGCGTCACCCAGCCGCGCCCGCCGACCGTGGCCGAGGCGCGAGCCAGGGACAAGGCCCGCAAGCGCGCCGACGAGGCGCAGCGCGCAGCGCAGGCGGCGGCCGACGCCAAGAAGCGCACCCGCAAACGGGTGCTGATCGGCGGTGTCGCCATCGTGGGCGTCGCCGGACTCGTCGGCGGCGGATACCTGGCTTACCGGGCGCTCACCGCGCCGGACGAGGTCACCGCCTACTGCGTGCGGACCGAGAACGGCCAGGAGATCGTCGTCGAGGACAAGTACTGCCAGCCGGGCCAGGCGGGTTTCGTCGACGACAGCAACGGCGGCGGCTCGCACAGCTACGGGGGCCCGATCATCATCTACGGCGGCGGTCCGCAGTACCGCTACTACTACGGCGGCAGCAACACCGTCGGCAAGCCGCCCATCGGCGGCTCGACGCTGAAACCCAAAGGCGCCCAGATCACCACGAAGTCCGGCACGACCATTCAGCGCGGTGGGCTCGGTAGTAAGAGCACCGGCGGCGGTGGTTCCTGATGCGTCGCGTCCGCGGAACATCGCGCCAGGACTGGCAGCGGATCATCGAGGGGCAGGGGCTGGTCTACGGCGCGCCCGGCCGTGACGCGAGCGGTCAGCCGCGCCCGTACTGGGACGAGTCGGTGCACTACGAATTCGACATGCCGGAGATCCTCGCGCTCGAGGCCGATGTCGAACTGCTGCACTCGATGTGCCTGAACGCCGTCGAACGCGTCGTGCTCACCGAGCGGTTCCGGGATTTCGGTCTGCCGGAATGGAGTTGGGAGCCGATCGCCGAATCCTGGCGGCGCGGCGACCCGCACGTCTACGGCCGCTTCGACCTGCGCTACGACGCGCGCCGCCCGGCGAAACTGCTGGAGTACAACGCCGATACGCCCACCTCGCTGCTGGAGGCGGCGATCGTGCAGTGGCACTGGCTGACCGCGCTGTACCCCGACGACGACCAGTGGAACTCCCTGCACGAGAAGCTGGTCGAGCGCTGGGGCGTGCTGCGCGACGAATTGCCTTCAGCGCAGTTGCATTTCACGTGGTCCTCGGCCGACGCCACCGGCGAGGACAACGTCACCACGGCCTACATGCAGGAGACCGCCGCGGAGGCGGGCTTCGAGACCATCGCGCTGCCCATCGAGGAAATCGGATTCGACACGGAGCTGGAGCGTTTCGTCGATCTGGCCGAGGCGCCGATCGAATCGATCTTCAAGCTCTACCCGTGGGAGTGGGTGCTCGACGACGATTTCGGCAAGCGCGTCGTGCAGAGCCTGCCGCAGACCATGTGGATCGAGCCGCTGTGGAAGACGCTGCTCAGCAACAAGGCGATCCTGGCGATCCTGTGGGAGATGTATCCCGGGCACCCGAACCTGCTGCCCGCCTACCTCGATCAGCCCAACGAGCTCACCGAGTACATCCGCAAACCCAAGCTCGGCCGCGAGGGCGCCAACATGACCATCGTCGGCGCGGGCTTGGAAACCGCGACCGGCGGCGTCTACGGCGCCGAGGGTTTCGTGTACCAGTTGCTCGATCCGCTCCCGGAATTCGACGAGATGCGGCCCGTGCTCGGCGCTTGGATCGTCGGCGACACCGCCGCGGGGCTCGGCATCAGGGAGACCGCGGGACTGATCACCGACGACGGCGCGGCGTTCGTTCCGCACCGCATACCCACCGAATAGACCGGTGCGCGAGCACCACCGACCACCGCATCAGCACCGAACACATCCGGAAGGACCACGATGACCGCAGTCGCCCTCGAACCGGGGTACTGGAGCGCGCTCGGCGAAGGCGTAGGGGCGATCGTCCTCTACGCCCTGGTCGGCCTCGTGCTCATGCTCGTCGGCTTCTATGCCATCGACCTGACCACCCCGGGCGCCCTGCGCGGGCTGGTGGCCGAGGGCAAGCCCAACGCGATCATCGTCACGGCGGCAGGCATGCTCAGCATGGCATTCATCGTCGTGCTCGCCATCTACTCGTCCGGGGGCAAGCTGGCCGAGGGGCTGATCGCCTCGCTGGTGTTCGGTCTGGTCGGCATTGTCGCCCAGGTCATTTCGGTGCGCGTGGTCGAACGCGTGCTCGGCATCGATATCGGCGCCGCGTTGCATGCGGAGAGCTTCACCACCGAGGTGCTGGTGGTGGCGTCCGCCCACTTCGCACTCGGCCTGGTCGTGGCTGTCGCCATTCTCTGATCGGCGAGCGGCACGCTTCGGCGCCGCGCCGCGCCGACTCAGTGGCCGCGCGCGATCCAGTCCGCCAGCGACGGCTTCTCGGCGCCGATGGTGGTGCCATCGCCGTGCCCGGTGTGCACCGTGGTCTCCTCGGGCAGCGTGAGCAGCCGGTCCCGGATCGAATCGATGATGGCGCCGAAGTCGGAGTAGGAGCGGCCGGTCGTGCCGGGACCGCCGGCGAAGAGCGTGTCGCCGGTGCACAGCGCGTGCAGCTCCGGCAGGTACAGGCAGACCGAGCCGGGCGAGTGTCCCGGCGTGTGCAGTATCTCGATCTCGGTGCCCGCCACCGAGATCCGCGCGGTGTCGGCGAGCGAGCGGTAGCCCGCCTCCGGGTGGGTCATCCGCCACAGCGGCTCGTCCGCGGGATGCAGCAGGACGGGCGCGTCGAACCGATCGCCGAGTTCCGGGGCGACGGTGACGTGGTCGTTGTGGCCGTGCGTGCACAGCACCGCGACGACGTGCCGCCCGCCGACCGCGTCCGCGATGGCGTCGGCGTCGTGCGCCGCGTCCACCACCAGCACCTCGCGGTCGTCGCCGATGAGCCAGACGTTGTTGTCGACCGCCCATGTCCCGCCGTCGAGGGAGAAGGTCCCCGAGGTGACCACCCGGTCGATGCGCGCGTTCACCAGACCACCACCGAGCGCAGCACCTCGCCCGCGTGCATGGCGGTGAAGGCCCGCTCCACTTCGTCGAGTTCGATCCGCTCGGTGACGAAACGGTCCAGCGGCAGCCTGCCCTGCCGGTGCAGGTCGACCAGCATCGGGAAGTCGCGCTCCGGCAGGCAGTCGCCGTACCAGGAGGACTTCAGCGCGCCGCCGCGGGAGAACAGGTCGATCAGCGGCATCTCGATCGTCATGTCGGGCGTGGGGACGCCGACCAGCACCACGGTGCCCGCCAGGTCGCGGCCGTAGAAGGCCTGCTTCCAGGTCTCCGGGCGGCCGACCGCGTCGATCACCACGTCGGCGCCGAAGCCGTCGGTCAGCTCCTGGATGCGGGTGACCACGTCCTCGGCGCTCGCGTCGACGGTGTGGGTGGCGCCGAACTCCTTGGCCCAGGTCAGTTTCCGGGGGTCGCGGTCGATCCCGATGATGGTGCGCGCACCGGCCAGCCGGGCGCCGGCGATGGCGGCGTCGCCCACCCCGCCGCAGCCGATCACCGCGACGGTGTCGCCGCGCGAGACGTTGCCGGTGTTCATGGCCGCGCCGATGCCTGCCATCACGCCGCAGCCGAGCAGGCCGGCGACGGCCGGGTCGGCCTCGGGATCGACCTTGGTGCACTGTCTTTCGTGCACCAGCGTCTTGTCGGCGAAGGCGCCGATGCCGAGCGCCGGGCTGAGTTCGGTGCCGTCGGTGAGGGTCATCTTCTTGCTCGCGTTGTCGCTCGCGAAGCAGTACCAAGGGCGTCCGCGCTTGCAGGCGCGGCATTCGCCGCAGACGGCGCGCCAGTTCAGCACCACGAAATCGCCCGGGGCCACGTGCGTGACCGCGGCGCCGACCGTTTCCACCACGCCGGCCGCCTCGTGGCCGAGCAGGAACGGGAACTCGTCGTTGATGCCGCCCTCGCGGTAGTGCAGGTCCGTGTGGCAGACGCCGCAGGCCTGCACCCGCACGACGACATCGTGCGGACCGGGATCGGGGATGACGACGTCGACCAGTTCGACCGGAGCGCCGATGGTTCGGGCGATGACGCCGCGCACGGTTTCGGACACGAATCCTCCTCGAAGCTCGCATGCCGCCTCTGGCACCCGAACCATCTTGCCGTGCCGCGCGACGCGCGTGGGGCTGTCGGGTGAAGTCGGTCCGGAGCCCGCGCATGCCCGACGGCACTAGGGCGCGCGCCATGCGGACTTGACATTCCACATTGGAGGGTGCACGCTGTTTTAAATGTTCCACTGTGGAGGGTGGAATCGTCGATAGGAACTGGCATGGACATCTCGACCGGTACCCGCGCCTCCGACGCCGAGCGCGACCAGGTCGTCCGGCTGCTCGGCAGGCACATGGCCGACGGCCGCATCGACCTGGCCGAATACGACCAGCGGGTCGCGCGCGTCTACGGCACCGCCACCCGCGATGACTTGCAGATGGTGCTCTCCGATCTGCCGAAGCTGTCGAAAGAGTCCGCCGCGCAACCGAACCCGCGCCCGCGTATCCCGGTGTGGCAGCGCATCGAAGGCGGCAGCTGGCTCGGCGTCAGCATCCTCGTGCTGGTCATCTGGGCCGCCATCTCGATCGGCGTCGGCGAGTTCACCTACCCGTGGCCGGTCTGGGTCATCGGTCCGTGGGGCGCGGTGCTGGCCTTCCGCATGCTCACCGGCTGGGAGACGGGACGCGGCGGCAAGCGGGCGGGGTAGGCGAGGGAGAGCCGAGCCGAAGGCCGCTGTCGACAACCTCGGTCGCCGATTCTCCGGACGGCGTTGTTGCGACAGGCGACAATACGAGAGGTGGGCCCTGGCAGCGACGAGGACAAGGTCATCGCAGCACTCTGGGCGACGCGGGTGCGTTGGGCTCGCGCCGCCGATGCGGCGAAGCGGCGTGTCGACCGCGCCCGCGTCGCGGTTCTCTGCCTCGGCGGAGCGGGTGCGATCGCCACGGCGATGACCGCGACCGTATTGCGAACTTCGGGCCCGCCGCAGCTCGCGGTGGCAACCGTCGGTGCGATCTGTCTTGCACTGGCGACGTTTCTCGGGGCGCGATTTCTCTCCCCCGCTGAGTTTCGCCGATGGACCCGCACCCGCGCTGTCGCGGAAGACATCAAACAGGTGATCTTCCGATTTCGGGCCGGAGCAGGCCCCTTCCGAGGCGACGATGCCCTGCTCCGGTTGCACCGGGCGGTTGGCGAGATCGAGGCGACCGGGGACGATCTGCTGCCTTTTCTGCCAGACGAGCACTCGGACGCGGCGAGAAGCGGCGCCCACTTCCCAGGCTCTGGCGCGCCACCACTGCTGATCCCCGAGGAGTACGTGCGTGAACGGGTGCAGGGCTCGATCACGGACTACTACCTGCGTTGGGCGCGCGAGTACACCGCACGCGCGCGGCGGCTGCGCGGCGCAGCCTTGCTGTTCGGTTTGGCCGCCACCGTCGTGGCCGCCATCGCCGCCGTACTGGCGGGCACCTCGACCGCCTCGGGCCGAACCGCCTCGGCTACCCTCCTCGCACCATGGGTCGCGGTTTTGACCACGCTGGGCGCCGGGGTCGCCGGGCACCTGGCAGGCCGACGATACGAGTTTCTGGTGATGAGCTATTCCGCGACCGCACGGCGACTCGGACAGCTGCTGTACGAGTGGCGGGCGGAGGGATCACCCGTCGACGAGCACCGATGGACGGCCTTTGTCGACGACTGTGAAACGCTGATCGCCGAGCAGAACGAGACATGGGTGGCGAAGTGGACCGAGTCCCCGCCGGACGGACGATGATCCGCGCGTCTTCGCTCGTTCGAATCGAAGCGATGTCAGGTAGTGCACTACTCGATCGCATATGACCTCCGGGTGCAACAGTTGTGTCGACAGCCCGTTCACCTGACCCCGGTGGGTGTCCCATGGCCCGCATATTCCTGAGTCATTCCAGCCGCGACAATCGAGCGGCGATCGCACTGAAGCGGTGGCTGGTTGAGCAGGATCCCGCGTTGGCGGACGAGATCTTTCTCGACCTCGATCGGGACACCGGTATTCGGCCTGGTATGCGGTGGAAGCATGCCTTGATCCAGGCGGCCGAGCGATGCGAGGCCGTGATCTGTCTGTTCTCCTCGAACTGGGAGAGGTCTGCCGAATGCAAGACGGAGTTCCGAACGGCCGAGAATCTCCACAAACCGATCTACTGCCTGCGGCTGGAGAGCATGACCAGCCGTGAGGCCGCCGCCGAATGGCAGCAGGTCGACCTGTTCGGCGAGGGGCCGCGCACCGCCATCGCGATCGACGCGGGTCCGCCGGTCGAGTTGCTGACCGAAGGTCTGCAACGATTGTGGAACGCCTTGCGCGCCGCCGGAATCGGAGCCGAGCACTTCCCATGGCCGCCACCTCAGGAGCCGACCCGAGCTCCCTACCGAGGGTGGGAGCCCTTCGAAGCGGTCGACGCGGCCGTGTATTTCGGCCGCGACGGCCAGATCGTGCGCGCGCTCGACGCAATCCGCGGTATGCGGTCCACCGGAGTCGAGCGAATGTTCGTCATCCTCGGTCCCTCGGGCTGCGGCAAGTCGTCGTTTCTTCGTGCCGGACTGGCGCCGCGTCTGGTGCGCGACGATCGGCACTTCGTCGTTCTCGATGTCGTCCGCCCGGAACGCGCACCGGTCACTGGATCGCTCGGATTGGCACGGTCGCTACATGCGAGCCGAGCCCGGCTGGGACTCGACAGCCCGGCATTGGGGGCTATCAAGTCCGCATGCCTGTCGAGAATCAATGAGGTGCGCGAGTTGTTCGTGCAGATGCGGGAGGCGGCGAAGCGGCGGCTACTCGACGACGTGCCGCCGCCGACGATCGTCTTGCCGATCGACCAGGGCGAGGAGCTGTTCAATCCCGACGCGGGTCACGAAGCCGAGCACCTGCTGCGGATCATCGCTCGCCTCGCCCATGATTCGGCCGTCGACCTCGTTGTCGCCATCGCGATCCGCGCCGACCGGTACGAACCGTTGCAGACTTCGCCCACGCTCGACCGCGTGTCGCGCATCGTATTCGATGAGTTACGTCCTCTCGGGGCCGCGCAGTTCACCGATGTGATCCGCGGTCCCGCGACACGCGCTTCCGCGGGCGGAACTCCGCTGCGGGTGCAGGCCGAACTCGTCGAGCGATTGGTGGAGGAGTGCGCGTCGAGCGCCGACCCGTTACCGCTGCTGTCGCTGACGATGTCGCGACTGTTCACCGATTACGGCAGTACCGGGGCGCTGACCGTACAGGACTACGAGTCGATGGGCGGTATGCGCCAAGTCGTGGAATCCGAGATCGGCGCGGCGCTGAGCGGGGATCCCACCGAACGGTCACGGCAGCTAGAGATTTTGCGGCACGCGGTCATTCCGTGGTTGGCGACCATCAACCCCGAGACCGATCGACCGCTGCGCCGAGTGGCGCGCTGGTCGGACCTGCCCGAGGACAGTCGCGCACTGATCGACGCGTTGGTCGCCCGTCGGCTGCTGGTCAAAGACGAGCGGGGCGGCGAAACGGTGGTCGAGGTCGCGTTGGAAAGCCTGTTCCGGCATTGGGGCGCACTGGCAGGATGGCTCACCGAGGAACGCGCGAACCTGCGCTGCGCCGATGAGCTCGATCGCGCCGCGGCGGCCTGGCAGGACAACGACCGTGACGAGGCATGGTTGCTCGAGGGAACGCGCCTCGCCGACGCCGAGACGCTCACCGCCGATCCGCGATATCGGCAACGACTGCACGGAACAACGGAATTCGTGCGCGCCTCGCGGCAGCGCGCGGACGATCGCGCCGAGCTCGAACGGCGGCGGCAAGCCGCGGAACTCGAGACAGCCAGGGCGCATGCCGCGGTGCTTCGGAAACGTTCCCGGATCCTGCGTGCCGTGCTGGCGGTGACGGTCGTGATCGCCGTGGTCGCCGTCTACGGTCTGGTGCGCGCGCGATCGGAGGAGAAGGAAGCCGATCTGCGTTTCCGGGAAGCGACGGCAGCGCGGCTGGCTACCGCTGTACAAGCGGCGCTGTCGGGTGCTCGACCCCGCGACGATGTCCGCGCGATTCAGGAAGCGTTGGCCACGCAATACATTTCCCCGATCGCCGATCCCGACGTTCTGGTGCGGACCTTGAACGCGACGGCCGGCACACTGAAGATCATCAAGACCGGTCTACCCTTCTCCATGCCGATCTTCCGGAGCGTCGAGGAGATTGCGCAGTACTACCGAGCGACACGTCCGGATTTCACCGTCGCATTCAGCCCAGACAACCGTCAGATCCTGACTGGAGGGATAGAACTTCGCCTGTGGGACGCGGACACCGGCAAACGCGTCGAGCGTGAATTCGAATCGTTTCGTGGAGCGCTCCGAGTCGCGTTCAGTCCCGATGGCCGCCGCATCGCAGCGGCTTCTGCAGACAACACCATCCAGATCTGGGAGACCGGCACCGGCAAGCTCGTCGGCGAACCGCTCACGGGACACACCAGCACGATCTTCGCCATCTCCTTCAGCCCGGACGGCCGTCTCGTCGCCTCCGGCGACAACGACGGAACAATTCGCCTGTGGGACACCGAGTCTCGCCGCAGCCACGATGCGGTCCTCACCGGTCACAGCGGCACGGTCAACGGCCTGGCCTTCAGTCCCGATGGCCGCCGTGTCGTGTCCGCCGGAAAGGACACTGTCGTCCGGGTCTGGGACGTCGATTCCCAGCGGGTAACAGCGGAACTCAGGCGTCACACCCAGTCCGCCAACGCGGTCGCTTGGAGCCCCGACGGACATCGAATCGTTTCCGGAAGCGCGGGACTCCTTCCCGAAGCCGGTGTCCCCGACGATCTCGCTTCCGGTCTGTTGCTGTGGAACGCCGATACGCTCGAACCCGTCGGCGAACCATTGGCGGGTCACGAGGGCATGATCACCGGCGTCGCATTCAGCCCGGACAGCCGCCGCATCGTCTCGGTGGCTACCGACGCGACACTGCGCCTGTGGGATGCGGCCACCGGCGCGGGATCCGGTGTTCCGCTCACCGGACACACCGGTCAGATCATGGGCGTCGCGTTCAGCCCCGACAGCACCCGCATCGCCTCGACCAGTCACGACGGCACACTGCGAGTGTGGAACGCCGACCCCCGCCGATCGGTCGGCCACAAACTCGAACCGGACGTCGCCGGACCTGGTCCAGGGTACGGGCCGGTTGTTCCGGGCGACGGACGACGACTCGTCAAGAGGGACGAAAGCAATGGATCCATCTGGATCTTCGACTTCGACACGCGTCGATACCTCGGCCCACTCACCACCTACTCCGGGGGCCCGGTCGTTGCCTCGTTCAGCCCCGATGAGCAAAAGGTTGCGCTGGCTGGGCCGGACAGGGCGATCAAGATCTGGAACGTCGACGGGGAGCAGGCAGGCCCGACTCTGACGGGACTCGACAGTCCCGCCACCATCCTGAAATTCAGCGCTGACAACCGCCTGCTCGCTGCTGTCGCCGAGAACAAATCCATTCGGATCTGGAACACCGCTTCCGGACAAATGGTCGGCGTGCCACTCACCGACCTCGGCGTCATCAAGACGGTCGCCCTCAGTCCCGACGGCCAGCGCATCGCGGCAGCAGGCGAGGACAAGTTCGTTCGAATCTGGGACACGGAGACAGGCGCGCCGATCGGCGGAACACTCGCTGGCCACACCATGGAGGTCCAGTCGGTCACGTTCACACCCGACGGTTCCCGCGTCCTGTCTTACAGTGGCGATTCCGTCCACCTCTGGGATGCACAGACCGGCGCGGCAGTCCGCGACCCGCACCGAGCGGAAACGATCGACAGACTGGAGGTCAGCCCGGACGGTGAGTACTACGTCACTGCCGAAGGCCTGGCCTTGCGCCGCTGGGATCTACGCAGCGGCAAGCCGATCGGCGGCCCGATGAGAGGACACGGCTCGCTGATGGTGAGCACCATCGATATCAGCAGCGACAGTCGCTACATCATCTCCGGAGGTGCCGACAAGACCCTCCGTTTCTGGGACGCGGTGACGGGCGAACCGATCGGTGAGCCGCTCACCGGACCCGACGGCTGGATCGTGGAGGCGCAACTCACTTCCGACAACTCCCGTGTCCGCGCCATCTTCCTCGGCTACGACCAGAGCGCAGGCTTCTGGGAATGGCCCGGACCCGCCTCTTGGGCCGAAGACCTCTGCGCCAAGCTGACATTCAACATGAGCCGGAAGCAATGGGCCGAATGGGTGTCACCGAACCTTCCCTACAGCAAGACCTGTGACGACCTACCGGAACTCCCGGACGACCAGTAGACGCTTCGCGACCGAACTCCCGCGGTGCGTCCGGCATCGATCAGGCATCGGCGCGCGGAGGAACTCACACACATCGCGAAAACCTTGCGGGGAACGCGGTCCGGTGGTCTCACAAATACCTGTGCGCGCGGCGGCGTCCGGATATCGGCGGCGGGTAGCCGCGATCGGGTGGCTCAGCGGCGCGCCGGTCCTCGAGTGCCGCCTCGTAGGCGGCCGCCGCGGCTGGTCTGCGCTGCGGTGGGACGCCTAGGTCGGACGCGGCTCCGTATGCGGCGGTCGCGGCGGCCTTGCGTTGCGGGGGTGCGGCCTCTGGCGCGGCCGCCGGTGTCGAAGCGGCCGCCGTGTGACGGCGTTGCGCCGCCGCGCCGCGATCACGCGACGGTAGGTCCGCGGCGGACGGACGACCGTTCCGTCTCGGTGCGATCGGGTCGACGGGTACGGAGGGCGGCGCGTCGAGAGGGCGCGTCCGACGAGCGGCGCGTTCGCGGGCCCGCTGTTCGGAGGCCGGTTCCTCAGCGGAGCGCGGCGATTCGTGGGCGGAACGTGTGCGCCGGGTGGCGGCCCGCTGCGGTGCGTCCGTGGTGCGGCTGCGCCGGGGAAGAGCGGGGCGGTCGTCCGCGGATTCGGGTTCCGGTGCGGCGCGGCGGGATTCGGTGACCTGCGCGGACCGCCGAGCTTCGGTGATCTGCGCTGACGGCCGGGAGGCGGAGGCCGATGCCGCCCGACGGGACGCGACGGTACTCCCGGCGTCTCGCGCGGCGACTGTCTCGCGCGGCGTTTTCGGTCGTGAAGACCGCTCCGGCGGCGCCTCGTCCGCCGCACGGGTGCCGCGGCCGCGGGGGAGCGCCGCGGCGCGGTCGGCCTCCGGCAGCCTGCGCATGCCGACGCGGAAGATCGGCAGCTTGGTGGTGACGCGGCTCGGATGGTCGCCCTTCTCGCGGTAGGCGGCGGCGATGCCGTGCGCGCGCAGCCAGGCGCCCGGGTCGTCCCTGATTTCCGGGCCCGCGTCGAGAACGACGTCTTCCAGTAGTTCGATCAGATCGCTCTCGCGGTCGCCGCCGAGCGCCGCGCGGATGGCCGGGAATGTCTCGGGCCGGAAGGTCCAGGACCATTCGTGGCCCGGATGGGGTCCGTGGTCCTGGCCGTGCAGCACGAGGTTGCCCGACTTCGCGATGCGGATGCGCACGGTGCGCTCCTCGGACTCGATGCGGCACTCGTCCAGCGCCTCCACGGGGCGGTCCTCGTCCGCGGCGGGTTCGAGATCCTCTTCTTCGTCCAGTTCCTCGGCGCGGGCGATCTCGAACCAGGCCACGACCATGGCGCCGACGCCGAGCGCGGCGGCAAACGCCAACTCGATCCAGACGTCGGCCGGGATGACCCGCCTGGTGCGTTCGCACGCGTGCAGGAACAGCAGACAGCCGACGACGAGCGCGGCGATCCGGGCAAGCCGGAGGGCGGTGCCGGTGTCGACCGAAGGTGCGCGCATCCGCTGACTGCTCCCGAACAAAAGACATTGCCGCTGCCGAATCAGACAGGATCGTAAGCGCAGGAGCCCTCCGGTGGGAGACCGTAAGTGTTCGGCACTGCGGGCGGTAACGAGCCCGGCGGATGCCGGTCGATTACCAGCCCGCGACGGCTACGCTCGGGTCCCGATCCGCCGGAGCGGCCTCGCGCCCCGCTTGATGCGGCGCGATGCGGCCGATCCCTGCGCGACCGGCCCCGAGGCGACCAGGCGCGATGGCGCCGGGACGTGTTTGTGGCAAACCTCGAGCACATCGAAATGCGCGACATCGCCTGCCGACTCGTTAACCTGGATCGCACCGGTCGCGTCGAACCCCACCCGTGACGCGGTGCGCCGCCCGCCGACGAACACTGCCGCGACCGGCGGATACCATGGCTGGTCGCCCCGCGGGGATGTGTCCGGCCACCGCGCACGGAAAGGTCGTCGAATTTGCACCTGAAGAGTCTGACGTTGAAGGGCTTCAAGTCCTTCGCGTCCGCGACGACGCTGCGCTTCGAACCCGGCATCACCTGTGTGGTGGGGCCGAACGGTTCCGGCAAGTCCAACGTCGTCGACGCGCTCACCTGGGTGATGGGCGAGCAAGGTGCGAAGGCGTTGCGCGGTGGCAAGATGCAGGACGTCATCTTCGCGGGCACGGCGGGACGGGCTCCGCTCGGCCGCGCCGAGGTCACCCTGACCATCGACAACTCCGACGGTGCGCTGCCCATCGACTACGCCGAGGTATCGATCACCCGGCGCATGTTCCGCGACGGCGCGGGCGAATACGAGATCAACGGCAGCTCCTGCCGCCTGATGGACGTGCAGGAATTGCTGAGCGACTCCGGCATCGGCCGGGAGATGCACGTCATCGTCGGGCAGGGCCAGCTCTCCGCGATCCTGGAATCGCGTCCCGAGGACCGCCGCGCGTTCGTCGAAGAGGCCGCTGGCGTGCTGAAACACCGCAAGCGCAAGGAGAAGGCTGTCCGCAAGCTGGAGGCGATGCAGGCCAATCTTGCTCGCCTGACCGACCTCACCACCGAACTGCGCCGCCAGCTCAAACCGCTGGGCAGGCAGGCCGAGGTGGCCAGGCGCGCGCAGACCGTGCAGGCCGACCTGCGCGACGCGCGCCTGCGGCTGGCGGCCGACGACCTGGTGACCCGCCGCGGCGAGCTGGAGAGCCAGCAGAGCAAAGAGGCTTACGCCCGCGAACAGCAGATCACCGTGCAGACCGAGCTGGACGCCGCGAACGCCGCGTTGGCGCAGCAGGAGTTCCAGCTGTCCAAGCTCACGCCGAGCGCGGAGGCCGCGGCCCAGATCTGGTTCCAGCTCTCGGCGCTGGCCGAGCGGGTGAACGCGACCATCCGCATCGCAGGCGACCGGGCCCGCCACCTCGACACCGAGACGCCGGTCGGCACCGGCCGCGACCCCGATCAGCTGGAAGCCGAGGCCGACCGCGTCGAAGCCGAGGAGGCCGAGCTGCGCGAGGCGGTCGAGATCGCGGCGGAGACCTTGGAGGCGGCCAGGGATCAGCTGGCTGAACGGGAGCACGCTGCGAAGGCCGCCGAACAGGCGCACCTGGCCGCCGTCCGCGCGATCGCCGACCGGCGCGAGGGCCTGGCCAGGCTCTCCGGCCAGGTCGACACGCTGCGGACAAGGGCGCAGTCGGTGGACGCCGAGATCGCCCGGCTGTCGGTGGCGATCACCGAGGCCAGGCACCGCGGCGAGGCCGCGCAGGCCGAATTCGACAGCGTACAGGACGAACTCGGCGAACTCGACGCGGGGGAAGAAGGGCTCGACGCCCAGCACGAGCACGCCGTGCAGGCGCTGGAGCTGGCCGACCAGCGGGTCACCGAACTGCGCGAACAGGATCGGGACGCGGGCAAGCGGGTGGCCTCGCTGTCCGCGCGCATCGAGGCGCTCGGCATGGGCCTTGCCCGCCGCGATGGCGCCGCCTGGCTGGTGGAGAACCGCGCCGACGGGCTGCTCGGTCCGCTGTCGGGACTGCTGCGTGTGCACACCGGATTCGAGGCCGCCGTCGCGGCGGCGCTCGGGCCGCTCGCCGACGCGGTGGCCGCCGACACCGGGGACGCCGCGCACGCGGCGGTGCGCGCGCTGAAAGCGGCCGACGGCGGCCGCGCCGCCTTGGTTTTCGGCGCTGCCGAATCCACGCGCCCGACCGGCGATCCGCTGCCGGGTTCGGCCCGGTGGCTGGCCGACGTGGTGGAATGCCCCGAGTCGGTGCGGGCGGCCATCGGCGCGCTGACCGCCGGAATCGCGGTGGTCGACGACCTCACGGCCGCGACCGAATTCGTCGCGGCCCGCCCCGAGCTGCGGGTGGTCACCCGCGACGGTGACCTCACCGGCACCGGCTGGCTGCTCGGCGGATCCGACCGCGCCCCCAGCCAATTGGAGATCCAGGCCGATATCGACACGGCCGAATCCCAGCTGATCGCGGCGCAGCGGCACGCGGAGGAGCTGGAGGCGGCGCTCTCCGGCGCGCTGGCCGAACAGACCGATCGCAAGGAAGCGGTGGACCACGCGCTGCTCGCGCTGCACGAATCCGATCAGGCGCTGATGGCCATCTACGACCGGCTCGGCAGGCTCGGCCAGGCGGCCCGCGCGGCACAGGCCGACAGCGACCGGCTCGCCGCCCAGCGCGCCGAGGCGGAATCCGGGCGCGAGAAGGCGCTCGCCGCGCTGGCCGAGCTCGAGGACCGGCTGCGGCACGCCGAACTGGAACAGTCCGAGATCGACGCCGACGGCCTCGGCGCGGCGGGCACCGAGACCGCGGGCCGCGACCGCGAGGAGGCGGCCGCCGCGTTGGCCGAGGCCCGCTCCATGGAGGTGGAGGCGAGGCTCGCCGTGCGCACCGCCGAGGAACGCGCGGAATCGGTTCGCGGCAAAGCGGATTCGCTGCGCCGCGCGGCCCGCGCCGAACGTGAGACGCGGGCCCGCGCCGAACGCGCGCAGGCCGCGCGACGGCAAGCCGCCGCGGTCGCCGCCGCCGTCGCCGAGTCGGGCGCACGGGTGGCCGCCGAACTGGAGCGGGTGGTGGCCGAGGCGAGCGCCCGCCGCGACGACCTGGTGCGCCGCCGCACCGAATGCGCGGCACAGGTCGACCAGGTCAAGGAGCGGGCGCGCGCGTTGACCACGCAGCTGGCCCAGCTCACCGACGCGGTGCACCGCGACGAGGTGGCCAAGGCGCAGGCCGCGCTGCGGATCGAGCAGCTGGAGGCGACCATCGCCGAACAGTTCGGCATCGCGCTGAACGACCTGATCGCGGAGTACGGTCCCGACGTGCCGCTGCCGCCATCGCCGCTGGAGTTGGCGGAGTACGAGCAGGCCAAGGAGCGCGGCGAACAGGTCAGCGCCCCGCAGCCGATGCCCTACGACCGGGCCGGTCAGGAGCGCCGCGCCAAACGCGCGGAGAAGGACCTGGCCACGCTCGGCAAGGTGAACCCGCTGGCGCTGGAGGAGTTCGCGGCGCTGGAGGAGCGATACAACTTCCTGTCCACGCAGCTCGAGGACGTCAAGAGCGCGCGCAAGGACCTGCTCGACGTGGTCGCCGAGGTGGACGCGCGCATCCTGCAGGTCTTCACCGAGGCATACGCCGACGTCGAGCGCGAGTTCGTCGAGGTGTTCGCCAAGCTGTTCCCCGGCGGCGAGGGCAGGCTGCTGCTCACCGACCCGTCCGACATGCTCACCACCGGCATCGAGGTGGAGGCCCGCCCGCCGGGCAAGAAGGTCAAGCGCCTGTCGCTGCTGTCCGGCGGCGAGAAGTCGCTGACCGCGGTCGCGCTGCTGGTGGCCATCTTCCGCGCCCGCCCCTCGCCCTTCTACGTCATGGACGAGGTGGAGGCCGCGCTGGACGACACCAATCTGCGCAGGCTGATCGGGCTGTTCGAGCAGCTGCGCGAGAAGAGCCAGCTGATCGTCATCACACACCAGAAGCCGACCATGGAGATCGCCGACGCGCTGTACGGCGTGAGCATGCGCGGCGACGGCATCACCCAGGTCATCTCGCAGCGGCTGCGCGGCGAGAACCTCGCGCCCGCACCGGCTTAGGCGTATCTCCGGCCGTGCGCGGTCTGCATCCGGCCGCGTTGATCAGGCGTTGCGGTCCCGCATAGCCGCGGGCAGCCTCACCACCCCGGATTCCAGGTCGACCAGCGGATCGTCACCCGACTGGCGGTCGTCGAGCTTGGCGACCGCGACCCATTCCTTGCGTTCGTGGATGTGCTTGCGCGAAGGACCGAAGATCTCGTCGACCTCGGCGCCGACCGGATTTCTCCGCTTGCGCGCGGTCCACCGCTCGAAGAGATTCACCGCATCCAGCGTACGGTCACCGAGCTCGATCGGCCGCGGGGAATCGGTGCGGCTGCCAAATGTGCCCGCTGGTCGCCGGGACGGCGCTGCCGAACTGCACGTCAGCGAAATGGCAGCCGTAGCCGAGGGTTCCGGGTGTGGCGAGTTCCTCGACGAGACCGTGC
Organism: Nocardia sp. NPDC050793; assembly: GCF_040654065.1. Lineage (NCBI taxonomy): Bacteria > Bacillati > Actinomycetota > Actinomycetes > Mycobacteriales > Nocardiaceae > Nocardia > Nocardia sp. NPDC050793. The sequence goes on along the minus strand of NZ_JBFAHG010000001.1, from coordinate 752,829 downwards.
CGCACGTCCGCCGACCGCATCGGGTCGTGGTCGGCCACGGCCGAGAGCTCCGGGTAGCCGATCTGCAGCGACGAGTGCAGCGCGTCGCCGAACGCGACGAGCCGGTGCTCGCCCGTTCCGATGACGAACCCGGTGTGGCCGGTGGTGTGGCCGGGCAGCGCCCGCACTCGCACGCCGGGAAAGACCTCGTCGCCCTCGGCGACGGTGCGGACCTGGTGGGCGAACACGTCGAGCATCTCGGTGGTGGTGCCGTCGGCCGCGGCCAAGTCGCGATGGTGCCACTCGACCTCGGAGATCAGGACCTGCGCGTGCGCGAACGGCGTCCGGCGCGCACCGGGCGCCGCCTGCCACAGCCAGCCGAAATGGTCGGCGTGCAGGTGGGTGACGGCGACCGTCTCGATCTCGGCGGGTTCGCGGCCGACCAGGGCGAGGCTGTCGAGCAGCGCGCCGCCGCGCAGGATCCCGACCCCGGTACGGAACGTCAGCGGGCCGAACCCCGCATCGATCAGCATGGCCCGTTCGCCGTATTCGATCAGCAGTCCGCCGACGCTCGCGACGAAGGCGTCGGCGTCGAGGTACTCGCCGTGCCTGCTCCAGAACCCGTCGGGGGCGGTGGGTAGCCAGGCTCGCGCGTTCATGGTGGTCAGGCCGTCGGGTAGGTAGGTGACCCGTAGGTCGCCGACCTGCACGGTTCGGAGTGTGGCGGGCTGGATCAAACGCTCGGTGATGGAGAAGGTCATCGCGACTCGGCTTTCACGGCGTCGGTGCGGAGGTGCTATGACTCTAACCGCGTTTTCCCGTCGCGTCGCGGTAAACGGACACCGAATAGTACTGTCGGAGAACACTTCTCGTATCGGCGTCGGCGGCACGCCGAAGTGCCGCGAGTTCTCAGGGGAGGGGCGGCATCCCGGGCCGCCTCGCCGGAGATCGGCGGGGCGGCGCCGAGTTCGCCCGAGCGACGCGCTTGTGCAAATATCGCGGTCGCACCGGAGCGCCGACCCGCGCGGATCAGCTTGCGGCGCTTGCTTTCTGGATGTCGAGCAGCACCGCGATGCGGTCGCCCCCGCCCGATGCGAGCCAGGAGTCGAGGGTCAGCAACTCCGGGTGCAGTTCGCGCAGCGCGGGAAGGTCGGCGTGCCAGCCGCCGGTCTGCCGCGTCAGGCGCCAGACGTTGACGATCTCGGGTCCGATCGCCTCCGCCTCGGCCTCGGTCACTTCCTCGTACCGCAGCGGATGCCCGGTGGCGCGGGCGATCGCCGCGGCGGCGGCGACTGGAGTGACCGCGTCGCCCGCCAATTCGAGGATCTTGCCGTCGAAGCGGCCCGGGTCGGCGAAGGCCAGCGCGGCGAAGACCGCGACGTCGTCGACGGCGATCATCTGCAGCGGCCGGTGGGCGGGGAACAGGTGGCGGTGCACGCCGTGCGCGATGCCGTCGACCGGAGAACCCTGGAGCAGGTAGTTCTCCATGAAACGCACCGGGCGCAGCACGGTGTGGCGCAGGTCGCTGGCGATCAAGGCCTCCTCGATGCGCCTCTTACCGTGGGCGCCCCAGGTGTCTTCGCCCAGTGAGGCGATGCCGGTGAAGACGAAGTGCTCGACCCCTGCGGTGCGCGCGGCGTCGATCAGGGCGATGCCGCGCTGGGCCTCCAGGTCGCCGTCCCAGCCCTCGACGCGGTAAGTCGCTGGGGGAACGGCGAATACGCCGCGTGCCCCGGCCGCTGCGGCGAGCAGAGTGTCGGGAGCGTCGAAGTCGCCGATCGCCAGTTCGGCGCCGGCCGCGGCCAGCGCTCGCGCGGCGGGCGCATCCGGGTCGCGCACCAGGGCGCGCACCGGGATGCCGTCGGCGAGGAGCCTGCGGGCGGTGGCCCTGCCCTGTTTTCCGGTGGCGCCGGTGACGAGGATCGGTTCGTGCTGAGAGGACATGCTCGCCTTCTTCTGGTGAATCGTTCTCGATAGAATCGGGTCGGTCGACCCGCTTTCGGACGCTACGGTGGATGAACCCGGTTGGCCAGGCGATCGATGGAAGGTGCGTAACGAAATGACGGTCTCCGCGGCCCCCGCTGCGCGAGCCGACGCGCAGCGCAACCGCGCGCTGGTGCTCGCCGCCGCCCAGCGGGCCTTCGCCGAGCGCGGACTCGCGGTGTCCCTCGCCGAGGTCGCCCGGCGCGCCGGTGTCGGCGCGGGCACGGTCTACCGGCACTTCCCGACGAAATCCGAACTGCTGGAAGCGGTTATGCAGCAGCGAGTGGACCGGCTCGCCCGGCTCGCCGCCGTGCGGGCCGACGCGCAGGACCCCGGGGCGGCGTTCTTCGAGTTCTGCGCGGACGTGGTGTCGTCCACCCCGCGCAACCAGGCGCTCTGCGAGCTGGTGCAGTCCGACGACGGCTGGCCGCGCACCCTGATGCGCGGTGCGGGAATGCGATTCCACCGCGCGCTCGAGGCGCTGCTGCTCACGGCGCAGCGGCAGGGCGCGGTCCGCGCCGACATCGCGCTGGCCGACGTGCTCGACGTCTTCACCGGATGCGTTGCGATCCAACGGAACAAGCCCGCAGGAAGCGAGCTGGCCCGCGCCGCGGTGATCCTGCTCGACGCGCTGCGCGCCGCCCCCGGCGGCGGGGACATAACGAAACTTCGCGCCGTCCCGGATTCGCGTGACGAAACAGGGCAGCGTAACGAAACTTCGACCGGTCCGCGCTGCCCGGTCTGCGGCACGGCACTGGACGCACCCGGGACCGGACGCCCTCGTCGCTACTGCTCGGCGGCTTGCCGCCAGAAGGCGCACCGCTCCCGTGCCGCCGCCCGCGCCATGGGCTGAACGCGCTGCGACATCGCACCGCGCGAATCGCGTGAGCCGAAGTACACGCCACGCAGCGCCGAAGTCCGCGACGGCCGATGGCGGCCGAAGCACAGATCATCGATGTGACTACCCAGCATCGAGATACACGCGGTGGTGCGATGCCGGTGTGGGCCGCGGAGAATCCGCGAGCCGGGCCGCGAAACGGAAACAGCCTGGCCGCGAGGGACATTCGGGCCGACAGCGGTGCCTGCGGTTGATGTTCCCCGCCGATCGATGAAGGAACGGTCAACCGGGAGCGGGGTGCGCCGTGCGCGGGGGACCTGGATCGGCCGGGAACTGGCAGCCGCGATTCTCCGAGCGCCGCATCGATGGAAGCCCCTCGATCGACCAGGGCGATCTCGGGGCGGAACGAGGCCGGCGGATGTTTCGCGGCCGGTGCGCGTCGACTCCTACAGCAGGTCGCTCACGTCGTCCGGGACGTCGACGGCGTACTTGCGCAGGATGTCCATGGAGATCACTTCCAGGGCGTTCTCGTGGGTGGCCGCGAGCACGACGGGCGCGGCGACGCCGTCCTCGTGGGCGTGCAGCCAGCGCACCGCAACCACGCACCACCGATCGCCCGGCTGCAGGCCTGGGAAGTTGTTCTCCGGGCGCGGCGTACTCAGGTCGTTGCCGATGGACGCCTGATGTTCGAGGAACTCGGCCGTGACGACGGTGCACACCGTATGGCTGCCCAGATCCTCCGGCCCGGTGCTGCAGCAGCCGTCTCGGTAGAAACCGGTCACAGGATCGGTGCCGCACTCTTCCAGCGGCCCCCCAAGCACGTTTCGATCGGTCACGTCGCCGATCCTATTGTCAGTTCGCGAGAAGTTCCGCAGGACAAGAAATCTCGGGGGCTGTGTCTCGGCCTCGCGCGTGGCGTGATAAGGCGCGGCTCCGCCGCTGCTCCGGCCGGGCGCGGGTCCGCGGAGAACCGGGTGCGCGCCCGCCTGTCGGGCACCACCCTCTTTGCTCCCGCCTCGCGCGGACCGTGGCCGGGCCGCATCGGACCGCGAGTCATCGGGTCGCCGCACCGGTGATCGAACCCACATGGCACGGCGCCGCGGCCGCGGTCAGCGGACCGCGCCTATCAGCGGCGATGCGGTGTTCTGCAAGGATGGTCGTCGTGAGTTCCGAAGTCTGGATTCTGATAGCCGCGATCGCCGCCCTGCTCATGGTGGCGCTCGTCGCCGGATTCGTCCTGTACAAGCGCCGCCGCGTCTCCATCGCGGCGCCGCCGCCGGAGAAGGAGCTGACCGATCGGTCGGGCGGCTACACGGCCACGGGCGGGTTCAGCTTCAGTCAGGGCGGCGCGGCGACCGCGACACGCCCGGAACCGAACCTGGAACGGACCGATACCGAGGGCCAGCCGCACGTCGGTGACGACGCGGCCGTCCCGCGCGACGCGCCACGGCGCGGCATCACCAATGTGCCGCTGCCGGAGTCCGACGTCCTCGCGGAATCCGGGGGACCGACGGCCGAGCCGGTCGAATCGGCGCAGGCCGAAACGCCCGCCGCGACGCAGGCCGCTCCCGAATCGCCGGCTCCGGCCGACCCGGAGACCCTCGTCGATCCGCAAGCGACCGATCAGGCCCCGGCCGAGCAGCTCCCCGTCGACGAGGCGCCGACTTCGGTCGAGCCGCCGTCCGACACGGTCGTCGCCGAGCCCGAGACGACCGTCGAACCGGCCCCTGTCGTGCCCGACACCGCGGCCGCCGCCGAGACCGCTCCCGCGCTCGAGGAGATCGAGCCCACCGCGGGCCGCCTGGTCCGCCTGCGCGGCCGGCTATCGCGTTCGCAGAACGCGGTCGGCAAGAGCCTCCTCGGCCTGCTCGGCGGCGGCGACCTGGACGAGGACTCGTGGGAGGAGATCGAGGACACCCTGGTCCTCGCCGATCTGGGCACCGCCAGCACCACCGCCGTGGTCGCCCGCCTGCGCGAGGAACTGGCCGCGCGTAGCGTGCGCACCACCGACCAAGCCCGCGCCGTGCTGCGCGACGTGCTGGTCGAGGCGCTGCGTCCCGAACTGGACCGTTCCATCCGCGCGCTGCCGCACGACGACCACCCGTCGATCCTGCTGGTCGTCGGCGTCAACGGCACCGGCAAGACCACCACCACCGGCAAGCTGGCCAGGGTCCTGGTCGCCGACGGCCGCCGGGTGCTGCTCGGCGCGGCCGACACCTTCCGCGCCGCGGCCGCCGATCAGCTGCAGACCTGGGGCGAGCGGGTCGGCGCGGAGACGGTGCGCGGCAAGGAGGGCGCCGACCCGGCCGCGGTCGCGTTCGACTCGGTCAGCGCGGGCATCGAGCGCGGCGTCGACGTGGTGCTCGTCGACACCGCTGGCCGCCTGCACACCAAGACCGGCCTGATGGACGAGCTGGGCAAGGTCAAGCGCGTCGTGCAGAAGAAGGCGGAGGTCGACGAGGTCCTGCTGGTGCTCGACGCCACGGTCGGGCAAAACGGCCTGATGCAGGCGCGGGTGTTCGCCGAGGTCGTCGACATCACCGGCGTGGTGCTGACCAAACTGGACGGGACCGCCAAGGGTGGCATCGTCTTCCAGGTGCAGCACGAGCTCGGCGTGCCGGTGAAACTGGTCGGTCTCGGCGAAGGCGCGGACGATCTGGCGCCGTTCGAGCCCGGCGCGTTCGTGGACGCGCTGCTCGGCTGAGCCCGGATTCGGCATCACGTCGAACGGCCGAGCGGACCACCCGCTCGGCCGTTCGCCGTTTGCGCATCGATAGCGGGTGATCGAGGTCGGAGACCGCTTTCGGGCCGCTTCGGCGTCCTTTCTCTCGAGCGTTCCCCCACCCGATCTCGAGACTTCCGGCGTGGCGCCCGGTGAACGGAAAGTTTGCGGTGTCCTACTCACAGGTAACCGGTCGCCGCGGTGCGCCGACACAAACCTCACAGCGGGCGGGAAACGTGTGGTGTACACCACGAAACGTGGTAGCAACACAACCGCGCTATCCGTTCACGCAGGCGCAACACGACAGCTCAACGGATGAAACACCGAATGGCGACCCTTCTGTGCAGGTCCATTTGCCGAAGGCGGCTGGGCCCGAGATGAGGAGGACATTAAGGTGGCATTTCCCCTTACCGGTGCACCGGATACCGGTGACACCGCATGGCTGCTGATCAGTTCAGCGCTCGTGCTGTTGATGACGCCAGGCGTGGCGTTCTTCTACGGCGGCATGGTGCGTTCGAAGAACGTGCTGAACATGATCATGATGAGCATCAGCGCCATGGGCCTGGTGGGCGTGCTGTGGTCGCTGTACGGATACTCGCTCGCCTTCGGTGACAACACTTTCGGCCTGATCGGCGATCCGACGCAGTTCTTCGGTCTGAAGGGCATCATCGGCGGCAACTCCGTAGCTGAAGTCACCGACGCCAGCGGCGCGGTCACAACTCCGGCCGTCGACATCCCGCTGATGGGCACAATTCCGCTGAGCGTGTTCGTGGCCTTCCAGTTGATGTTCGCGATCATCACGGTCGCCCTCATCTCGGGCGCCGTCGCCGACCGCCTGAAGTTCAGCGCGTGGCTGCTCTTCGCGGGCATCTGGGTCACCGTCGTCTACTTCCCAGTCGCGCACTGGGTCTTTGACTTCGACGCCAAGGACGCCGACGGCAACATCATCCACGAGGGCGGCTGGATCGCGAACAAGCTGCTCGCGGTCGACTTCGCCGGTGGCACCGCGGTCCACATCAACGCGGGTGCGGCGGCCCTGGCCCTGGTGCTGGTGCTCGGCAAGCGCAAGGGCTGGCCGACCACTCCGTTCCGTCCTCACAACCTGCCGTTCGTGATGCTCGGCGCCGGTCTGCTGTGGTTCGGCTGGTTTGGCTTCAACGCCGGCTCCGCGCTCACCTCGGGTGGCCTGGCCGGCTCGACCTTCCTCACCACCGCGGTCGCGACCGCGGCCGCCATGCTGGCCTGGTTGCTGGTGGAGAAGATCCGGGACGGCAAGCCCACCTCGCTGGGTGCTGCCTCGGGCATTGTCGCCGGTCTCGTCGCCATCACCCCGTCCTGTTCCTCGGTCAACGTCGTCGGCGCCCTCGCTATCGGCGCGGTCGCAGGCGCACTGTGCGCACTGGCGGTTGGTCTGAAGTTCAAGTTCCGATTCGACGACTCGCTCGACGTGGTCGGTGTACACCTCGTCGGCGGCATCGTCGGCACCCTGATGGTCGGCTTGGTCGCCGCTCCTGAGACCGGCGCGGCCAAGACCGGCCTCTTCTACGGCGGCGGGTTCGATCAGCTGTGGCGGCAGGCGGTCGGCGCCTTCGTCGTGCTTGGCTTCTCTTTTGTCGCCTCGCTCGTCATTGCCTATATCGTGAAGTTCACGGTCGGACTGCGGGCCAGCGATGAAGCCGAGTCGGTGGGCCTGGACGAGTCCGAGCACGCGGAAACCGCATACGATTTCGCTGCTGTGGGTGGCACGGCACGCTCGCTCGTCAAGGAGGCATGACGACATGAAACTGATCACCGCAATCGTCAAACCGTTCACGCTCGAGGACGTCAAGTCCGGACTGGAGCAGGCGGGCGTGCTCGGCATGACCGTCAGCGAGGTGCAGGGTTACGGGCGGCAGAAGGGCCACACCGAGGTCTACCGCGGCGCCGAGTACTCGGTGGACTTCGTGCCCAAGGTGCGGGTCGAGGTCGTCGTGGACGACGCGTCGGTCGACAAGGTCGTCGAGGTGATCGTCGAGGCCGCGCGCACCGGCAAGATCGGTGACGGCAAGGTCTGGGTCACCCCGGTGGAGTCGATCATCCGCGTGCGGACCGGCGAACGCGGTACCGACGCTCTCTGACCGCGGCGTGCGCATCGGGCCCGGAATCGGAAGCGCAGCGTGCCGATGAAGGGCCCGTGAGCGGCGCGATGCGACACGGAACAAGCGAGCGGCGGCCCCGCTCCCACCGGAGACCCGGTAGGGGCGGGGCCGCACGCATTGAATGGGCGGTGGGTTGTGGGTAGCAGTAGCGGAAATGGCAAGCAGGGCAACGGCGAACGGGTCTCCAACGGAGCGGCCGATCTGGTCGCCGCGCGCAACCAACTCCTCGACGGCGGCATGCCGCGCAATCCGCGGTTGGATGCCGAGTCCCTGCGGTCGGCGCTGGTCGACCTCTTCGAACTGTGGCTGACCAGCAAGGGCGCCGAACTCGGCATCACCGCCGACAGCGGCCTCGCGGTGGTCGCGGTCGGCGGGCTCGGGCGCAGGGAGATGCTGCCCTACTCCGATCTGGATCTGGTGTTGTTGCACGACGACGTCGATCCGGCCAGGGTGGCCGAGGTCGCCGACCAGCTCTGGTATCCGCTCTGGGACGCCCACATCAAACTCGACCACAGCGTGCGGACCGTCCCCCAAGCGCTGCGGGTCGCCAACGACGATCTGATCGCGGCGCTCGGCATGCTCGAGGCGCGGCACATCGTCGGCGACGTGGAGTTGAGCAATCTGCTGATCGGCGGGGTGCGCCGGGAGTGGCGCACCGGAATCCGCAACCGTTTCGACGATCTGATCGCCCAGGCCCAGGCCCGCTGGCAGCGCAGCGGCGAGATCGCGCACCGCGCCGAGCCCGATCTGAAGAACGGCCGCGGCGGGCTGCGCGACATCCAACTGCTGGACGCGCTGGCCGTCGCCCAGCTGACCGATGCCATGCCGGGGCTCGGTCCTGATGTGCCCGGCGGCGGCGTGAAGCAGGCGCAGCGGCGCTTGCTCGATGTTCGCACCGAGCTGCACCGTGTCGCGGGACGATCGCGCGATCAGCTGCGCGCGCAGGACGCCGACGAGATCGGCGCCGCCCTGCGGATCGGCGATCGGTTCGATCTCGCTCGCACACTGAGCGATTCGGCGCGGACGGTGAGCTACTCCGTCGACGTCGGCCTGCGCACCGCCGCCAACGCGCTGCCGCGCCGCGGCCTCGCTCGACTGCGCCGCATGCCGGTGCGACGACCACTCGATGAGGGGGTGGTCGAACACGCGGGCGAGGTGGTGCTGGCCAGAGACGCGCGGCCGCAACGCGATCCGGGGCTCATCCTGCGAGTGGCGGCCGCATCGGCGCAGACCGGGCTGCCGATGTCGGCCACCACGCTGAACCGACTGTCCGAGGACGCGCCCGAGCTGCGCGAGCCGTGGCCGAAAGACGCGCTCAACGACCTGCTGGTGCTGCTCGGCGCCGGGCGCGGCACCATCGACGCGATCGAGGCGCTCGATCGCACCGGGCTGTGGGGCAGGCTGCTGCCGGAATGGGGCGCGGTGCGGGATCTGCCGCCGCGCGACGCGCTGCACACCTGGACCGTCGACCGTCATCTGATGGAGACCGTCGCCTACGCGAGCGCGCTGAGCACCCGGGTGGCCCGCCCCGACCTGCTCCTGCTGGGTGCGCTGCTGCACGACATCGGCAAGGGCCGCGCGGGCGATCACAGCGTGGTCGGCGCCGAGCTGGCCACCCACATCGGCCGCAGGCTCGGGCTGTGGCCCTCCGACGTGCGCACGCTCAGCGCCGTGGTGCGCCACCACCTGCTGCTCCCGGACACCGCGACCCGCCGCGACTTGGCGGACCCCGACACGGTGCAGCTCGTCGTCGACGCGCTCGACGGCGACGTACAGCTGCTGGAACTGCTGCACACGCTGGCCGAGGCCGATTCGCTGGCCACCGGCCCCGGCGTCTGGGGCGACTGGAAAGCCTCGCTCATCGGCGATCTGGTGCGCCGCTGCCGCACGGTGCTGGCTGGCTTCGAACTGCCGACCCCCGAGCCCATAGCGGCGGAGTTGCTGGCGAAGGCGGCGGCGGGCGGCGTTCACGTCGACCTGAAGCCGGGCGAGGGCAAGTACACCTACGTGGTCACGGTGATCGCGCCGGACACGCCCGGCCTGCTCTCCGACGCCGCGGGCGTGCTCGCGCTGCATTCGCTGCGGGTGCTCTCCGCCGCGCTCCGCGGCGAGGGCGCGTCGGCCGTCAACACCTTCGTGGTCTCGCCCAAGTTCGGCGACCCGCCGGACGCGGGTTTGCTGCGTCAGGAACTGATCAGGGCCATCGCCGGGGATCTCGATCTGCCCGCCCTGCTCGCCAAGCGCGAACGCGAGGCGAGCGGGGTTGGCCCGAGCCCGTACGCCCAGGCCCAGCCGCGGATGATCTGGTCGCCGACCTCGACGCCGGGCCAGGTGATCCTGGAGCTGCGCGCCGAGGACCGCGTCGGGCTGCTCAGCCGGTTGGCCGCGGCGTTCGCGGCCTGCGGCGCGAACGTGCGCTGGGCGAAGGTGGTCACTATGGGTTCGGCCGTGGTCGACGCGTTCTGCCTGGAGCTGGGCGACGATGCCGCGCAGCGCCGCGCCGCCATCGAGAAGGCGGTGCTGGACGTGGTGCCGCGACCCGCGCCGAAGACGCCCGACTCGGCGCTTCCCGACCGCGCTTCCTGACGGCGACGGCCCGTGCCTCGGCACGGACGGCGCCGTTGCGCGCGATTTGCTGGATCTTCGCTCCGTGGGCTGTGACGCACCCTACTATCAGAGCGTCTGGCTATCGCGAGCACGAGGGGAGCAGGTCGGTGGCAATTGAGGTTGTTTCGGCTTCGATGATGACGAGCGACGAGACCACGCACATGGCGCGGTGTGTCGGCGGAGATCGATGGGTCGTTTCCTGGTTGCCCGGCCGGACCTTGACCGGACGGCAGGCCGTGACCGCGATGACCATCGCCTCCACGGTGTCCACCACGCCCGACGCGCCCGAGGGCGCGGACTGGGCGATGCTCGACGATCTGGCGCTCGAGCTCGGGCTGACCGGCCGGGAGGCCGCGTACATGGTCCGGCTGGAGAACCACGACTACCGCAAGACTTCCAAACCACGCCGTCGCGCGCTCGAATAAATACCGCGCTCCGCTCGAAGGACGCACCGCCTGCACGAACACGTGGGCGATCCCATTACCCTGGGAGCAAGTTGACGTCACTCGAGATCAGGAGCGCGATCGGTGTTCGAATCCCTGTCCGACCGGCTTACCGGTGCCCTCAAGGATCTGCGTGGTAAGGGGCGTCTGTCACCGGCCGACATCGACGCCACCTGCCGCGAGATCCGCCTGGCGCTGCTCGAGGCCGACGTCGCGCTGCCCGTGGTGCGCGGTTTCATCGCCAAGATCAAGGAGCGCGCCAAGGGCGCCGAGGTCTCCGCGGCGCTGAATCCGGCCCAGCAGGTCGTCAAGATCGTCAACGAGGAACTGATCGGCATCCTCGGTGGCGAGACCAGACGGCTGACCCTGGCCAAGAACCCGCCGACGGTGATCATGCTCGCCGGTCTGCAGGGTTCCGGTAAGACCACGCTGGCGGGCAAGCTCGCGAAATGGCTGAAGGGACAAGGACATCAGCCGCTGCTGGTGGCCTGTGACCTGCAGCGCCCCGGCGCCGTCACCCAGTTGCAGGTGGTCGGCGAGCGTGCGGGCGCGCCGGTGTTCGCTCCGCATCCCGGCACCTCCGTCGGCGGCGGCGACAACCCGCTCGGCATCTCCGCGGCCGACCCGATCGAGATCGCGCGCGCCGGTGTCGATGAGGCGCGCACCAAGCAGTACGACGTGGTCATCGTCGACACCGCCGGTCGCCTCGGCATCGACGAGGAGCTGATGCGCCAGGCCGCGGGCATCCGCGATGCGGTGCAGCCGGACGAGACGCTGTTCGTGCTCGACGCCATGATCGGTCAGGACGCCGTCAACACGGCCGAGGCGTTCCGCGACGGCGTCGGGTTCACCGGCGTCGTGCTCACCAAGCTCGACGGCGACGCGCGCGGCGGCGCGGCCCTCTCGGTCCGCAACGTCACCGGTGAGCCGATCATGTTCGCCTCCAGCGGCGAGAAGCTGGAGGACTTCGACGTCTTCCACCCGGACCGCATGGCCAGCCGCATCCTCGGCATGGGCGACGTGCTCACCCTGATCGAGCAGGCCGAGCAGGTCTACGACGCGCAGCAGGCCGAGGATGCCGCGCGCAAGATCGGCAGCGGCGAGCTCACCCTCGAGGACTTCCTCGAGCAGATGCTGGCGATCCGCAAGATGGGCCCGATCGGGAACCTGCTCGGCATGCTGCCCGGCGCCGGTCAGATGAAGGACGTGCTCGCCCAGGTCGACGACAAGCAGCTGGACCGGGTGCAGGCCATCATTCGCGGCATGACCCCGGCCGAGCGGGACAACCCGAAGATCATCAACGCTTCTCGCCGCCTGCGCATCGCCAACGGCTCCGGCGTCGCGGTCTCCGAGGTCAACCAGCTCGTGGACCGCTTCTTCGAGGCCAAGAAGATGATGGCCATGATGGGCCGTCAGATGGGTCTGCCCGGCGCGCGGCGCGGCGGCGGCAAGAAGGGCAAGAAAGGCAAGAAGGGCGGACGCGGCCCGACTCAGCCGAAGATGCGCGGCGGTCTGCCGGGCATGCCGGGGATGCCGGCAATGCCCGCTGGCATGCCGGACCTGTCGAACATGCCCGCCGGGCTCAACGAATTGCCGCCCGGCCTAGAAGGTTTCGACATTTCCAAGCTCAAGTTCCCGAAGAAGTAGGCGCGCGCATCGCCTGTTGCACCGCTGCCACGGGCAACGGTGCGTTGAGTGCGGCCGAGGGCGTCGGAGGAGGTTGCTGTGCATCTACGCGGAGTGGTTCTGCCGGACGACGAGGTGCGCGATCTCTGGGTGCGCGACGGGCTGGTGTCCTTCGAACCGGTGCCCGGCGCCGAAACCCTGTGCGCCACAGGGTGGATCGTGCCCGGGCTGGTGGACGCGCACTGCCACGTCGGTATCCGCTACGGCGGCGGCCACGAGACCCGCGAGGGTGCGATCGCCCAGGCGGTGACCGAACGCGACGCCGGTGCGCTGCTGCTGCGCGACGCCGGATCGCCGATCGACACCCATTTCATCGACGAGCACGACGAGCTGCCGGAGATCATCAGGGCGGGCAGGCACATCGCGCGGCCCAAGCGCTACATCCGCGAGCTCGGCATCGAACTCGACGACGAACGGGACCTTCCGGAGATCGTGGCCGAGCAGGCGCGGTTCGGCGAGGGCTGGGTGAAGATCGTCGGCGACTGGATCGACCGCTCCGCCGGCGACCTGCGCCCGCTGTGGAGCGACGCCATCCTGAAGGAGGCCATCGACGCCGCGCACGCCAACGGCGCCAGGGTCACCGCGCACGTCTTCGGCGAGGACGCCCTGCCCGGCCTGATCAACGCGGGCATCGACTGCCTCGAACACGGCACCGGCCTCACCGACGAGACCATCGAGATGATGGTCGAACACGGCACCGCGCTGGTACCGACCCTGATCAACATCGACACCTTCCCGTCCATCGCCGACGGCGCGGGCAAATTCCCCGTCTACGCCGCACACATGCGCGACCTGCACAGACGCGTCCGCCGCACCGTCGCCGACGCGCACGACGCGGGCGTGCCCATCTACACCGGCACCGACGCGGGCGGCTCCATTCGGCACGGTCGCATCGCCGACGAGATCATCGCGCTCACCGGTGCGGGTCTGTCCGCGCACGACGCGCTCGGCGCCGCCTCCTGGAACGCACGTACCTGGCTCGATCGGCCCGGCATCGAGCACGGCGCCCCCGCCGATCTCGTCGTCTACCGGGAAGACCCCCGCGTCGCACCGGCGGCCCTCAGCGCTCCCGAATACGTCGTCCTGCGCGGCCGTGTCCACCGCTCGGCCACCCCCGTCACCGGCCACCGCTGACCATTTCCGGTCGCACCGCGTACCACCCCGCGTGCCGTTCCCACCGGGGAACGATCTCGAGCCACAGACCTTTCACACGCCTCACATAGGCACCGCCTGTGTGAGGCGTGTGAGAGGTCTGTGGGCGCACTCGTGCAGTCCGGCGCGATGAATTCGGCGTACTCGTCCCGTCGGTAATGAGGAAGGCGTTTCATACCAGGGAGGTCGGCCGATGCGGGATCTGGTGGTGACGGAGAACATCACGCTGGACGGGGTGATCGATGCGACGGAGGGCTGGTTCACCGTCGGCAACGACGCGGTGGACGACGAATCCGACATCCTCGCGGAGCTGATGACCCACACAGAGGCCTGTGACGCGGTGCTGCTCGGGCGCGTCACCTTCGAGGACATGCGCGGCTACTGGCCGCAACAGACCGATGACCGGACCGGCATCACCGACGACCTGAACCAGATGGCGAAATACGTGGTGTCGCGCTCGATGGACGACCCGGGATGGCAGAACTCCACGGTGCTGCGCGGCCTGGACGAGGTGCGCGCGCTGAAGGAGCGGCCGGGGAAGGACATTGTCTGCACCGGAAGCATCGCGCTGGCGCACCAGCTCATCGAGGCCGGGCTGGTCGACGAGTACCGGTTGTTCGTCTACCCGGTCGTGCTCGGCCGCGGGGCACGGCTGTTCGCCGAGGGTGCGCGGATTCCGGCGCTGCGATTGGTCGAGAGCAAGCCGTTCCGTTCCGGAGTGGTGCTGCTCCGCTACCGCCCCGCCTGATTCGCGGCGAATTCGCCTCCAGGGTCGACCGCGATCGACTACCGCCAGAACCATTTCTCCATCGACCGGAGTGAAATTCCGGTATCGGGTCCCGTCGGACGGCCGGTACACGGGGAGGCCTGCGGATGTCTCCAGTACGGAAGGTGCCCGTCAGACGGACTACAAGGTGACCTTCGATCGAGGACGTTCGAGGGCGTGAACAGCGGCCCGCCACGAATCAATTCAGGATCGCGCTGACCGCCGCTCCGATGCCGCGCAGTCCAGCGCCGAAGAGGCGGAACAGCAGCGGCGCGGCCTCGATCGCCGCTTCGCCCGCGATGTCGCCGCCGACCTCGTGCGCGGCCTCCCGCCGGAGACTGCTGCGCTTGGTGTTGCGTCGTCGGAAGATCCCCATGACCGGTTATTGCGGCGCGGGCACGAAACGTTGCGCTCGGGCCGGAGAAATCCGCCGGTGGGGTCGACCAGATGCGATACCTCGCCCAGGTGACCGACGTCGTGAGGCGATTTCGGGCGGGACGGTCCGGTCTGGCAGAATGGACCACCGTCCTTCCGGACAGTGTCAGCCCGTCTCCGGTTACGTACCGCGCGGCGGTCACACACTTCAAGCGCAAAACCGGGCTCGCAGACCGTGCGGGTCGCTGAATTGCGCCGTGACCAACTACCTGAAAGAGGCAGATCAGCATGGCTGTTCGCATCAAGCTCAC
This sequence comes from Nocardia sp. NPDC050793, assembly GCF_040654065.1. Taxonomy (NCBI): domain Bacteria; kingdom Bacillati; phylum Actinomycetota; class Actinomycetes; order Mycobacteriales; family Nocardiaceae; genus Nocardia; species Nocardia sp. NPDC050793. The sequence continues at coordinate 737,829 of NZ_JBFAHG010000001.1, read as the reverse complement.
CCGCATGGGCAAGATCCGCAACCCGCAGTACCGCGTCGTCGTCGCGGACGCCCGCACCCGTCGTGACGGCCGGGCAATCGAGTCCATCGGCAAGTACCACCCGAAGGAAGAGCCGTCGCTGATCGAGATCGACTCGGAGCGCGTGCAGTACTGGCTGGGTGTCGGCGCGCAGCCGACCGAGCCGGTGCAGCGCCTCCTGGAGATCACCGGTGACTGGCAGAAGTTCAAGGGCCTGCCGGGCGCCGAGGGCACGCTGAAGGTGAAGCCGGCCAAGCCGTCCAAGCTGGACCTGTTCAACGCCGCGCTGGCCGCCGCCGAGAACGAGCCGGTCGCCGAGGCCGTCACCCCGAAGAAGAAGGCCAAGAAGGAAGAGGCCGAGGGTGTGGCCGCTACCGAGGCTGCGGAGTAATGAGTGCGGTTGTGGCCGATGCCGTCGAGCACTTGGTGCGCGGCATCGTCGCCAATCCCGATGACGTCCGCGTCGAGCTGATCACCGGCCGCCGCGGGCGCACCGTCGAGGTGCACGTCCACCCCGAGGACCTGGGCAAGGTGATCGGCCGCGGCGGACGCACCGCGACCGCGCTGCGCACCCTCGTCGCGGGCATCGGCGGCCGTGGCATCCGGGTCGACGTGGTCGACACCGATCAGTAGATGGAACTCGTCGTAGGGCGGGTCGCCAAGTCGCACGGTGTGCGCGGCGAACTCGTCGTCGAGATCCGCACCGACGAACCGGACGAGCGTTTCGCGGCGGGCACCACCCTGCGTGGCCGCCTGCCGCGCTCGACGGAGGTTCGCGACTTCACCGTGGAGTCGGCCCGTGAGCACTCGGGTCGGCTCCTCGTGTTTCTCGCCGGGATCACCGACCGCACCGCCGCCGACGCGCTGCGCGGCACGCTGTTCGTCGTGAACAGCGAGGACCTGCCGCCCTCGGACGATCCGGACGAGTACTACGACCACGAGCTCGAGGGACTCACCGTCCAGCTCACCGACGGCGCCGTCGTCGGAACGGTCACCGAGGTGCTGCATTCGGCTGCGGGAGAACTGCTTTCGGTGCGCGCCGCCGACGACGGGCGGGAGATCCTGATCCCGTTCGTCACCGCGATCGTGCCGACGGTGTCGGTTGCCGACGGGCTGGTGGTCATCGATCCGCCCGAGGGCCTGCTCGATCCCGAGTGATGGGCATGCCACGCGCTGTCGCGGCCGGGCGCGGACTACTCGGTGGAACGAAGGGGCTGGGATGAGGCTCGACGTCGTCACGATCTTTCCGGAGTACTTGGAGCCGCTGCGGACGGCGCTGCTCGGTAAGGCCATCGACAAGGGATTGATCTCCGTCGACGTGCACGACCTACGGCGCTGGACCCACGACGTGCACAAGTCGGTCGACGACGCGCCGTACGGCGGCGGCCCCGGCATGGTCATGAAGCCGACCGTGTGGGGCGACGCGCTGGACGAGGTGTGTCCCGACGACGCGCTGCTCGTGGTGCCCACGCCGGCGGGCGTGCCGTTCACCCAGGCCACCGCGCAGCGCTGGGCCACCGAGAAGCACCTGGTCTTCGCCTGCGGCCGCTACGAGGGCATCGACCAGCGCGTGTTCGATGACGCCGCGCGCCGGGTGCGCGTCGAAGAGGTGAGCATCGGCGACTACGTCCTCATCGGCGGTGAGGCCGCGGTGCTGGTGATGACCGAGGCCGTGGTGCGGCTGCTGCCCGGCGTGCTGGGCAATCAGCAATCCCACCAAGAGGATTCGTTTTCCGACGGTCTGCTGGAAGGGCCTTCCTACACCCGTCCCGTCAGCTGGCGCGGTCTGGACGTGCCGCCGATCCTGCTCTCCGGCGACCACGCGAAGGTCGCCGCCTGGCGCCGCGAACAGTCCCTCGACCGCACCCGCGAGCGCCGCCCGGACCTGCTGCCACCGGACTGAGGTGTGTTGCGACGGCTGCGTCACATTGTGGTTCGCGCGGACGATCGTCTGCGACATGCCGCGAGCAGTCCGGCTCCACGCCGCCAACCCGGTCCGGGCATGGCGCAACCAATGCCGAATTGCGTCCGGCAGAAGGGTTTTTGTGGGTGTCAGCGGCTAGATTCTGTCTCTCAATGACCTGAGCCACTCGACGACCAGGGCCAGGACGACGGCCCGAACACCTCCGGCGGATCCCGCCACGGCGAAATCACCAGCCTCGCCACAGCGGACATGATGCACCATCGGCTCACCCCGAGCGGACTACTCAGGCGCGACTGGGAGACAGAACCTTGATCACCCGTAGGCAATTCTCTCCAGCAGATCCAGCGCTGCGTCCACCTTGTGCAGTTCGCCGGACGGCAAGTTCTCCGACAAGATCTGCGCGAGAGCGTCGTTCAGCGGTGCCTGCTGCCCGCGCACCCAGGCCCGGCCTTCGTCGGTGAGCATCAGGTTCACGCGGCGTCCGTCGATCGGGTCGCGCAAGCCGACGATCAGGCCCTGATCTCGTAACCCGTCGACGATGTTGCGCATCGTCTGCGGGCGCAACATCTCCAGGCGAGCCAGATCGACGGCGGCCATGGCTCCGCTTCGATGCAGGCGTCCCAGCACCGCCCATTGCGTCGCGGACAATTGACGCTCGTCGGGATCCCTCCGGGCGCGGCGCAAAATCACGGTCAGCGCAATGCGCAGGCGCGCGGCCATGGCCGATAGTGCTGTGGCGTCTGGGGTGTCAACGCTCACGTACAACTCCTACTTACCTGCTCAGGAACGATCCAAAGGTGGCGATGGCCGCGGAAAACCACTGGCCAGCCCAACCTTTGCGTAAATAATGACGGAATTGTCGAAATTCTTATTTCGATGGGCGAGTCGTACAGCTTGGAATTCTATTTCCAACTGCGCCTTTATAGCGAATCCGCCTGCTGGTCGGATTCGCATCGAGCGAGTTCCCCGACTGCCGTCGGGAATCCGCTGGCGTCTGCCGTGCGGACCCCGACGCCGCCGGGTGCTGGGGCATCGCCGAGAGCCGACGGGGCCGCCGCAGGCCGCAGCCTGATCCCGCGCTCGGTGATCGCGCAGGCGCCCGGGGCGCCGGAGGTGGTCGCTGTGCACGAACACGGCCAACGTCCGGGCTGTTCGCCTGATCCCGGCGCTGACCCGGCTCTGCGGCACCCGCCCCGGGTGGGGGTACCGCACGCACGCAAGTCCCTCCGATGCCCCGCCCGGAGCCGCTCAATCAACTCCAGGTCGACCTCGGTGCGCAGGCTATGGGCGGTGACGACTCCGAACTGGAAGCGCGGAGTCGTGCGCACCATGAACGGTGTCGCCACCGCCGTATGCACCTCGGTCTAGCCGGTTACAGGCAGAAGCTCAGCTCGATAGGGCCCACCGGGATGGGGACGCACACTTCCACCGAGCCCGAGACGGGGGTGGCTGCGGATGCGTCCGCTGAGGCCGTGCCGACACTGAGCGCGGTGGCCGACAGCGCGAATGCGACGACGGCGAGCGGACGGATAATTCTCGAGTTCATACAGTCATCCTCAGTCGTGTTATGTGAAAGGCCCCGGGCCCGAGACGGCCCAATCAGATCACAGCGCCGGGGATCACTGCACGTCCCTTTCGATAATTCGGATTCCAATATCAATTATTTGCGAAACTATCGTGAACAATCACACTAACCCGTGTCGTGAATGCACACGATGATTCTGTCGATTGATTGTGGTCTTTCGTCATCGACATCGAAGCCTGTGCCACTCCAGCTTGTGACGCCGAGGAAGACGCTGCCGTTCGGAATAGTGTCGGTCACAAACATCTGTTTGGCCCGTTTTTCCCTGCGCTGTTACCTGTACTTTGATCTTGGAAAACTCCCTACGTCTGAGAGCCTGCCGGATACCGATATCTCGGACTGCTTGTCCCGCAAGTGCTTTCGATGCCTGGAGACCATGTTCGACCGACCGGTCCGGCTCACCGGCCTGGTGAAGGAGAAATATGTCCACCGACACCGATACGACGCCTGGATCGGACGCCCCACCGGGGAGGCCATGGTCCGATTGGCTTTCGTCGATCTCCCGAAATGATCTGCCCGCCTCGATCGTGGTGTTCCTCGTCGCCCTGCCGTTATCGCTGGGCATTGCCATCGCCTCCGACGCCCCTATCGCCGCCGGCCTGGTCGCGGCCGCCGTGGGTGGAATCGTCGTCGGCTTCGTCGGTGGAAGCCCACTGCAGGTCAGCGGGCCAGCCGCCGGCCTCACCGTGGTCGTCGCCGAGACCATCCACCAGTTCGGCTGGAAGACAACGTGTTTCATCACCGTCGCGGCGGGCCTGTTGCAGATCGTGTTCGGATTGAGCCGGATCGCGGGCGCCGCGCTGGCAATAGCGCCGGTCGTCGTGCATGCCATGCTCGCCGGTATCGGTGTCACCATCGCGCTGCAGCAGGTGCACGTGCTGCTGGGCGGCTCGTCGCGCAGCTCGGGCTTCGAGAACATCACCGAACTACCCGGTCAGCTGCTGAACCTGCACGGTGACGACTTCGTCATCGGCCTGATCGTCATCGGCATCATCGTCGCCTGGCGCTGGGTACCCGGGAACGTGCGTCTGATCCCAGGCCCGTTGGTCGCGGTGCTGGTGGGTACGGTGCTGTCGCTGGTCCTGCCCGGCAATCCGGAGCTGGAGCGCATCAAGATCGACGGCTCGCTGTTCGACGCGATCGGACTGCCCAGCCTGCCCAGCGACAACTGGGGCGGGATGGTGTTGGCGGTGCTTACCATCGCCCTGATCGCCAGCGTGGAGAGCCTGCTGTCGGCGGTGGCCGTGGACAAGCTGCATACCGGCAAGCGCACCGACTTCGACCGCGAGCTGGTGGCTCAGGGCGCGGCCAACATGACCTCCGGCATTCTCGGCGGCCTCCCGGTCACGGGCGTGATCGTGCGCAGCTCCACCAACGTGGCCGCTGGTGCGCGCACCCGGGCCTCGGCGATTCTGCACGGCGTGTGGATCCTGGTGTTCTCCATCGCGCTCGTCGGCGTCGTGCAACAGGTCCCGAAGTCGGCACTGGCCGGGTTGCTCATCGTGGTGGGCGTCCAGCTGGTGAAACTGGCCCACGTCCGGCTCGCCCATCGCACCGGCGACCTGGCGGTATACGCGGTGACCATGGTCAGCGTGGTGTTCCTGAACCTGCTCGAGGGCGTGCTGATCGGCCTGGCGCTGGCGTTCACGATGCTGATGTGGCGGGTGGTGCAGGTGTCGGTACAGGCCGCGCCGGTGACGGGCACCGACCGCTGGATCGTGAGCGTCGACGGTACGTGCACGTTCCTGGCGCTGCCGAAGCTGACCAAGAAACTGGCCAAGGTGCCGACCGGTGCCGACGTACTGGTCGAGCTGACCGTCGACTTCCTCGACCACGCTGCGTACGAGGCCGTTCACGACTGGGCGCGCCAGCACGAAAGCGGCGGCGGTAACGTGCAATTCGTCGAGATCGGTACAGCGCGCATGGAACACGCCATGACCCGACCGCCCCGGCGCGGCCGGGCGCGCGGCATGCTCGACGAGGTACTCGGCCCTTGGCGCGAGCGCAACGGCGACGCGGTCACAGCCGGTGTGGCCGCCTACCACCGCAGCTACGCCCACGTGATGCGGCCGCACCTGGACGAGCTGCGTGACCGGCAGGATCCGCACTCGCTGTTCCTCACCTGTGCCGACTCGCGCATCGTGCCCAACGTGATCACCAACAGTGGCCCCGGTGACCTGTTCACCGTCCGCAACGTCGGCAACCTGTTCCCCACGCACGGCTCGGATGCATCGGTCGAGGCGGCCCTGTCCTTCGCAGTAGACAACCTGAAGGTGCACAACGTGGCGGTGTGCGGCCACTCCTCCTGCGGTGCCATGAAGGCCCTGCTCGCCGACACCTCCGCCGGACCGGGACTGGACACCTGGCTCGTCCACGCCCGTCCCAGCCTGGAGGCCTATCTTGCCGGGCACCCGGTGCGGGCGGCTGCGGCGGCCGCAGGCTACGACGAAACCGCACAGCTGAGCATGGTCAACGTCGCCGTGCAGCTCGAGACCCTGCAACGCCACCCGGTGATCCGCCAGGCCGTGGCCCACCGCGGCCTGACAGTGTCGGGCCTGTTCTTCGACATCTCCACGGCGTGCGTGCTCGAGGTCGCCGCCGAGGGCATCAGCGAAATCACCGACCAGGTCGCCACCCGGGCATCGTGACCGGTTGTGTGCGAGTTCGCCAGTTCGCCAAGTGAACTCGCACACAGTGCCGGTGGCGACACCATCCGGCCCACACGTCGGTCGCCAGATTCCGGTCTGAAACACGAGATGCATTCAGCGACTGGTTCTTTCGGGTATCGATTGGCGTCGAGGCCAGGGCATATGCCAGTTCGGCAAGGCCGCGATCGACGCCGATCGCGGCAAGAGTGGTTCGACCGGCGCTGGACCGACATGTTCACCGGCCCAGTCGCGCATCGCCTGACAGGCCAATTCGGGACTCCCGGACGAGCTCAGGGCCATCGTCGCTCTCTCGGCGAGCTCGACGTCCTCGGCCACGTCCGGCGCGGTGAAGCCGCATCAGATCGACAGCTGGATTTTCACCGATCCACTGTTCGTGGAGCAAATGGTGGATGTCGTTGGCTTGTCCCACACTCCGCGCGAGTGGGTGGTGATGCTATGTGTGGACCAAGCCACGAGCTGGGGCACCGCACTAGTTCGTCGCGCCAGGCGAACGAATCCCGGAGTGGGCAGCGCTGAACATACCTCGGTATCTGCGCCTGCGGAATCAGCGGGCTTGCTGACCAGTTCATCAGCGTCAGATTGCCGAGAGGCCTAGGTCTTTCCCGCGTCGAACTACATGGCAGTGGTCGTTGGTTGACAGCCCGACGTGCACGCAGCAGTGGGCGCGGGGTTTTCACGATCGATTCCGTCGCCACTGTCGACACTGTGGTTGCAGCGGAATGAGTTTGGTCCAGAAGTCGTGGCGCACTGCGTCCCACAACCGCACCCGCTCGACCGCACTCCGCTTATCTGCGGTAAGTGTGGGCAACCAATGCCGAACGCAGGTGCCACAGCCCGCTCGCCTGCGTGGGGTCGAAACCTGTGAGCTGACCGATACGCTTGAGCCGGTAGTCCACGGTGTTGGTGTGTACGTGCAGTTGCCGCGCAGTGCGCTGGCGGTTCAGATTGTGCGCGATATGGACCTGCAGGGTCTCCAGCAGTTCCGGATGCTCGTCCAGTGGATCGAGCAGCGACCCGAGATATTCGCGGGCAGGCCCGGGTCGGGTGAGCTGGTATTCCAAGGCCAGATCGTCGAAGTAATACAGGCCCGGCACCGACCGCAACCGGGTGACCATGTCGAGTAGTTGGTGGGCTTGATCGGCAGCGGTGGGCACGGTGTCGGTGGCGGCGGTGACTACCGCGGCGGTGATGGGCACGCGGGCCGCCCGCGACAGATGCCCGATCAGTTCCTTCAGGGTGCCCTCGGTGACGTGATCAGCGGGGATGAGCAGGGTGCCGCCGTCGATCGACAGCAGCGACAGCACGGCGTCGTCGCAGCGGGTGGCCAGTTCCGCCTGCACGCGCCGGAGTTTGCGGCGGGCAACGACTTTCGCGTCAAGCATGGGGTTTGACTCGTCCGGGTGGGACGGAATGGCGAGGGCTATTACGCGATAGCGGTCGGAGATGTCGATGCCACACTCGCGGGCCATGGTGGAGGTGGGGTGGCCCCCGAGCAGCGCCGAGGTGAGCGTGTGCACCGCGGTGTGGTGCTCCGACACGACCGCGCGCAGTTCGCGCACATAAGCCACCGAGACCGCCGTGGTCATGGTGTCGAGCATTTCGACGACGAGTTTGGCGCCGTCGAGGATACTTTGGTAGTCGGCCATGCTGGGGGCGAGCATCGGCTCGGTGTCGGCCGAGCCGGAGGCACGCTGCTGGACCAAGGCGGGGGACACCACCAGGTCGAAGCCGATCTTGAAGCCCTCATGGATAGCGTGATGAATGGTACCAATAGGCACGCCTTCGCGAGCCCATTGGGCCGCAGCGTCCTCGAGCTGTTCGGTCTTCTCCGGAATGTTGCTGCCGTCCAGCATGCTGACTGCCAGTTCCAAGCACACGCGGGTGATGATGGTGATGTCGCCGTGGATCGCGTCACCGGGTAAGGTGCCGCAGGGGGCGACGGTTTCGACGAAATGCCCGACCATCTGACGTGACAAGGCCCGCACGTCTTTCAACGGCAACGACATGGGCCTGCCGGATACAGTGAGTCCTTGCCGGTGGGGAGCGGTGACAGACATAGTCGAACTTCCTTCCATCCCCGTTAACTGCGCTATTGCACCAGAGTAACCAGAACAAGATTCCTGAGGACGGCTTACTCCGAGTAACATGAAATATCGGGAGGAGCCGTCAGCAAGCGATAGTGATAGTTCACAATGGCGGTCGGCTGAACTGCGACTGATGTGCCGAGATGCCGGAGAGCAGCGGAACACGACCAGGGGAAATCGCGAAAAGAGCGCAACCGGGATATCGACGGCGAGGATCCACACCTTTCGGCGTGCGCATCCGGTCCGTCTCGGCAGCAGGTACGGCGCGGGCTGCGCCGTGCGGACTCGGCCGACCATGCGATCAACGGAAGGTTCGTTTCTCTAACCAAGGATCATCTGGTCTGCTGCTTTCGTCTGGTCATCGATACAGGTATTTCACCTAGCCGGTTTCGCCTCCGCCGGATTCTCGAAGCGGGAAGTGCTCCGGTCCGAAACCCGCTCAGGTGATTTTATTTGCGCCTCATTCCTGGTGTCGAGCTGTGGTGGCCAAAACAATGAATCGGGGCGGCTCAAAGTAATGCACGAATCCGCCCCATTCTTCCGGCGCCTCGCCGCCAGGATCCTCGACCTTGCGTTCTGCCTGCTACTCACGTTTGTCGTTGCGATACCGGTCGAGATTCTGCTGGTCCCGGTCATCTTGATGACGAGCGAAGCCTACGAAGGGGTGGTCTGGGGGCCTTGTCCGGTACGAGACCCGCCATTCACTCCAGGACCAGCATGTTTCGTCGACGGAGCGCGTGTGCATAGTGGTCGGCTGTTGGCGAAGTTGCGGCCGACCCGTCCCTCGGATCTCGGACGGTGTGGTTCAGGGAACGGCGGTGAACAGTCGTAGCTGTGGCCGTCGGGGTCGCGAACGTAGACACCGCGCCCGCCGGCCAGGTGGTTGATCTGCGTCGCCAATACACGCTTCGAAATCTAGTGGGAAACACAACTAGTCGGGCAACTGCGCCGTCGTGATGCAGAACGGATGACCAGCGGGGTCGAGCAACACCCTCCACCGGTCGCCGGGCTGGGTCGGTGCCTGCACCGCGCCGAGGGCGAGGGCGCGCTGCTCGCACGCGTCGAGGTCGTCGTCGGCCGACAGGTCCAAGTGCACGATCGCGCTGCCCGGCCATACCGGCGGCTCGTAGTCGGCGATTCGCTGCGCGATGACCGCGAGACCGGACGGAATGCGGATCGCCGCGCTGCGGTCTTTGCTCCACAGCATGTGTCCGCCGAGCAGATCGAGGTAGAACCGCGCGAGCGCATCGGGGTCGGCGCAGTCCAGGGACAATCCCGCGATACGGAAAGGCTCTGTCACGCAAGGGAGTGTAGGGCCGACCACATCTCCGCGGCGACGCGGGAGGTCATCGAGGCGCTCCGCATTCCGTTGGCGGCCGGGCGAATTCGTCCAGTCGACCCGAAATGCCCGGCGATCAGGGAAGCAGGCCGAGGCGGCGGGCGGTCACCACGGCTTCGTGGCGGGTGCGCGCGTCGAGTTTCGTCATGGCGTTGCGCAGGTAGCTCTTCACCGTTTCCGTGCCGAGCGAAAGACGATGCGCCGCTTCCTGATTGGTGCAGCCGAGTGCGATCTCGGCCAGCACGTCCAGCTCCCGGCGGGACAGGCGCGGAGCGTCGGCGACGGGTTCGCCGGTGAGGGCCCGGCCGAGCCGGTCGCAGATTCCGTGCAGTCGCGCCCGCATTCGCTCGTCGCCTGCCGTGCGGGCCAAGCCGCGCAGTTCCGCGCCGATGTCGCGCAGTTCCTCGGCCATGGCGGGCGCGGTGTCCGGCGTCGGGGCCGACATCTCCAGCAGCCGCAGCCGCCGATCCACCTCGTCGCGGATCGCGATCTCGGTGGCCAGGCGCTTGCCCGCCTGCACCACCAGGTCGGCGGCGCGATCGCCGAGCGGGCTCACCCCGCGGGTCGCGGCGTAGAGCACCGCGCGCGAGCGGTCGTCCACGATCACCGGCACCGCCAGCACCGCGCGGATTCCCTCGCCCGAGACCGGCGCGTCGTAATGGTGGGTGATGGAGGCGGCGCTACGGTAGTCCGCCACCGACGCTGGTCTGCGCATATCCATCACCCGGCCGCCGAGGCCGGACTTGCGGAGCACGGTCAGTCCGCGCAGCCCGTTGGTCATCGTCCCGACGAACTCGGTGAGCAGCAGCGCGTCCTCGTGCACCTCGCCGCCGAAGACGACCGGCACGCCCGCCTGTTGCGCCACCCAGCGGATCTCGGCGCGCAGCGCGTCCGCGTCGCGGGGGCGCAGCAGGGGACTGGTGGTCAAACGACTCACCCCTTTTCGGGGGTAGTGACGAACGTGATGTGACCCACATCCTATTGGACACGAGGGTGGCGTGGATCACCGATGAGGAGAGGCGAGATGAGCACGGACCTGGAATCGCGGGTGCGCGAACTGCTGGAGTGTTACGACGGACCGGAGGTGTGCGCGGCGGAACTGCTGTGCGACCGGCATCCCGCGGACCGGGTCGCGTTCACGATGGTCGAGGCGGATCTGCGCGCCACCGACCTCACCTACGGCGAACTGCGCGAGCGTTCGGCGCGGTTCGCCGCTGCGCTGGCCGGTCTCGGCGTCGGCCGGGGCGATCGGGTGGCCACCCTGATGGGCAAGTCGGCGGATCTGATCGTGGCGCTGCTCGGTATCTGGCGTCGCGGCGCGGTGCACGTGCCGCTGTTCACCGCGTTCGCGCCGCCCGCCATCGCCTTCCGCTTGGCGGCCAGCCGGGCCGCGCTCGTCGTCGCGGACGCCGACCAGGCCGCGAAGCTCGCACCCGGCGACGACATTCCGGCCGACGCGCCGTGGCGGCTGATCGTCGCGGGCGCGCCCGCGGACGTCGGTCCGGACACGCTGCGCTTCGCCGACCTGCTCGACGCGTACGCTGCCGACGACCCGCGCGCGGCCGCGGTCCCGGTCGGCGGTGACGGACTGCTGGTCCAGTTGTTCACCAGCGGCACCACCGGGACGCCGAAGGGCGTGCCGATCCCGGTGCGCGCGCTGGCCTCCTTCCACGCGTATCAGGAGTTCGCGCTGGACGTCCGCCCCGACGACGTCTACTGGAACGCCGCCGATCCCGGCTGGGCGTACGGGCTGTACTACGCGATCCTGAGCCCGCTCGCTTCGGGAACCCGCAGCCTGTTGCTGCACGCCGGGTTCTCCGCACCGCTCACCTGGCGGGTGCTCGAGCGGTTCGGGGTCACCAATTTCGCCGCGGCGCCCACCGTGTACCGGGCGCTGCGCGCCGACGACACTTCGCCGCCACCGGGTTTCGCGCTGCGCCGCGCCTCCTCCGCGGGCGAACCGCTCACCCCAGAGGTCGTCGCCTGGTCGGCGAGGAACCTGGGCGTCGCCGTCCGCGACCACTACGGACAGACCGAGCACGGCATGGTCATCTGCAACGCGTGGCACGACGAGGTCGGCGCCGCGGCCCCGCTCGGGTCGATGGGCAGGCAGCTGCCCGGCTGGACCTGCGCCGTGCTCGCCGATGACGCCGACCACGAGGCGGCGCCGGGCGAACTCGGCCGGGTCGCGATCGACACCGAGCGCAGTCCGCTGCTGTGGTTCCTCGGTTATCTCGACGCCCCCGAGCGCACCGCCCAGCGCTACACCGCCGACGGTCGCTGGTACCTCACCGGCGACGCCGGATCCCGCGACGCGGACGGCTTCTTCCACTTCTCCGCCCGCGACGACGACGTGATCATCATGGCGGGCTACCGCATCGGCCCGTTCGAGGTGGAGAGCGTGCTGGTGCTGCACGAGCAGGTGGCGGAGGCCGCGGTGGTGGGTCTGCCGGACGAGCTGCGGGGCGAAGTGCTCGAAGCATTCGTGGTGTTGCGCAGCGGATCCTCGGGCAGCGCCGAGCTGGCCGCCGAGCTACAGCAATTGGTCAAGGAGAAGTTCGCCGCGCACGCCTATCCGCGCCGGGTGCATTTCGTGACGAGCTTGCCCAAGACGCCCAGCGGCAAGGTGCAGCGTTTCGTGCTGCGGCAGCAGGGAGGCGCGCGATGACCACCGCATGGCCCAGCTACGCATCGGGCACCTCGGACGCGCCGCTGCTGGGCGACACCATCGGCGCCAACTTGGACCGCACGGCGGCGGCGCACCCGGATCGGGAAGCGTTGGTGGACTTGCCGACCGGACGCCGATGGACCTATCGCGAGCTGGTCGCCGCCGTCGACGCGCTCGCGTCCGGTCTCGCCGCCGGTGGACTCGGCAAGGGCGATCGCGTCGGCATCTGGGCGCCGAACTGCGCGGAGTGGTTCCTCGTCCAGTACGCCACCGCCAAACTGGGCGCGATCCTGGTCAACATCAATCCGGCCTACCGCACCAGTGAACTCGGGTATGTGCTGCGCCAGGCCGGGGTTCGGGTGCTGATCGCCGCGCCGGAGTTCAAGACGTCGAACTACGTCGCGATGATCGAGGAGGTGCGGCCCGAATGCCCCGGCCTCGAGCAGGTTTTGATCCTCGGTGATTCGATGTGGGTCGCGGCGGCCGACGCGCCGATCGACGCGGAGCGGCTGGCCGCGATCGCGTCGACGCTTTCCGCCGACGATCCAATCAACATCCAGTACACCTCGGGCACAACGGGTTTCCCGAAGGGCGCGACACTCAGCCACCACAACATCCTGAACAACGGTTATTTCGTCGGTGAGCTGTGCGGATACACGGAGCAGGACCGGATCTGCGTGCCGGTGCCCTTCTATCACTGCTTCGGCATGGTGATGGGCAATCTGGCCGCCACCAGCCATGGTGCGGCGGTGGTGATTCCGGCGCCGTCGTTCGATCCGTCCGCCACGCTCACCGCGGTCGCGCAAGAGCGGTGCACGTCCCTCTACGGCGTGCCGACGATGTTCATCGCCGTGCTGGCCGAGCTCGAGTCGGTGCTCGAAAAGACCGGAGCGACACCGGATCTGTCCAGCCTGCGCACCGGCATCATGGCGGGCTCGCCGTGTCCGGTCGAGGTGATGAAACGGGTCATCGATCGGCTCGGCATGCACGAGGTGTGCATCTGTTACGGCATGACGGAGACGTCGCCGGTGTCCACCCAGACCCGACGTGACGACGACCTGGACCGCAGGACCGCGACCGTCGGCCGCGTCGGCCCGCACCTGGAGGTCAAGATCGTCGATCCGGCGACGGGTCTGACGGTTCCGCGCGGCGAGCCCGGCGAACTGTGCACCCGCGGCTACTCGGTGATGCTCGGCTACTGGGACCAGCCGGACAAGACCGCCGAAGCGATCGACGCGGCCCGCTGGATGCACACCGGCGACATCGGCGTCATGGACGCCGACGGCTACCTCGCCGTGACCGGACGGATCAAGGACATGGTCATTCGCGGCGGTGAGAACATCTACCCCCGCGAGATCGAGGAGTTCCTCTACACCCACCCCGACATCCTGGACGCCCAGGTGATCGGCGTCCCCGACGAGAAGTACGGCGAGGAGCTGATGGCCTGGATTCGCATGCGCGAGGGCGCAACTCCGCTCGACGCCGCAACCCTGCGCGCCTTCTGCACCGGCAAACTCGCCCACTTCAAAATCCCCCGCTACGTCCATATCGTCGACGAATTCCCGATGACGGTGACAGGCAAGATCCGCAAAGCCGAAATGCGCGAACTGGCAAAGGAGCTCCTAGGCCACACCACGGAATAACCACCGCGACGGCCTATCCCGCGAGGACAAGGGCTCGTCGGGTACCCGAACCCGCACGAGCCCTGCCCTCGAGCCCGAGGTATACCAACGCGACAACTGATCCTGCACAATCCGCGCAACTCACCGGCCACGCCTACCCGATCAAGCCCAACCTGCGTCATACCAACGCAACAACTGATTTCGCACGGCCCGGGTAACTCACCGGGTACGCCCAGAACTCGTCCCGTCCCCAACCGCCGGTCCGGTACGAATCTCCCGAGGCACTCACGACCGGCCTGAAACGCGGAGAGGCGGACCGGCGAGCTAGGGTTGCTGGTCGTGACGACAGCGCCCGAGATCGCAAGTCCAGATCCGAACAGCACCGACACGACCGCCGCCGCACCGACCGGCGTCGCCCCGGTCAGCGTGGGCAGGCGGCTCGCCGAGGAACTCGGGGTGCGTGAGAGCCAGGTCCGTGCCGCGGTCGAGCTGCTCGACGCGGGGTCGACCGTGCCGTTCATCGCGCGCTACCGCAAGGAAGTGACCGGCGGGCTGGACGACGTCCAGCTGCGTCAGCTCGACGAACGGCTGTCCTATCTGCGCGAACTCGACGAGCGCCGGGGCGCGATCATCGAATCCATCCGTGGCCAGGGCAAACTCGACGACGCGCTGCTCGGGCAGCTGATGCTGGCCGAGACCAAGGCCCGCCTGGAGGACATCTACCTGCCGTACAAGCCGAAGCGGCGCACCAAGGCGCAGATCGCGCGCGAGGCGGGTCACGAGCCGGTGGCCGACGCGCTGATCGGCGATCCGTCCACCGATCCCGCCCAGTACACCGCCGAGCAGCTGGACGGCGCCCGCGCGATCCTGGTCGAGCGGTTCGCCGAGGACGCGGATCTGGTTGGCGAGCTGCGCGAGCTGATGTGGAACCGCGGTCAGATCACCTCGAAGGTGCGCCAGGGCAAGGAGGAGGCGGGCGCGAAGTTCGCCGACTACTTCGAGTTCGACGAGCCGTTCCACAAGCTGCCCTCGCATCGCGTGCTCGCGCTGTTGCGCGGCGAGAAGGAGGACGTGCTCAGCCTGCACCTGGAGCCGGACACCGAGGAGCCAGAGCCGGGGGAGCGCAGCGTCTACGAAGGCCGGATCGCGGTGCGTTTCGGCATCGCCGACCGCGGCCGCCCCGCCGATTCCTGGTTGTTGGACACGGTGCGGTGGGCGTGGCGTACCAAGCTTCAGGTCAGCCTGGGCATCGACATCCGGATGCGGCTGCGCCAAGCCGCGGAGAAGGACGCGGTCGACGTGTTCGCCGCCAACCTGCGCGATCTGCTGCTGGCCGCGCCCGCGGGCACGCGGACCACGATGGGCCTCGACCCCGGCTATCGCACCGGCGTGAAGGTCGCGGTCGTGGACGCGACCGGCAAGGTCGTGGCCACCGAGGTGATCTACCCGCACAAGCCGCAGGGGCAGACGGAGAAGTCCCTCGCGGTGCTCGGCGCGCTGGTCGCTCGGTTCGGCGTCGAGCTCATCGCGATCGGCAACGGCACCGCGTCACGCGAGACCGACGCCCTTGCCGCCGAACTGATCTCGCGCATACCGGAGAACAAGCCGACCAAGATCGTGGTCTCCGAGGCGGGCGCGTCCGTGTACTCGGCCTCCGCCTACGCCTCCCAGGAACTGCCGGACATGGACGTGTCGCTGCGCGGCGCGGTGTCCATCGCGCGCCGCCTGCAGGATCCGCTCGCGGAGCTGGTGAAGATCGACCCCAAGTCCATCGGTGTCGGGCAGTACCAGCACGACGTCTCGGAGATGCTGCTGGCCCGTTCGCTGGGCGCGGTGGTCGAGGACGCGGTGAACGCGGTCGGCGTCGACGTCAACACCGCTTCGGTGCCGCTGCTCTCGCGCGTCTCGGGTGTCGCGTCCTCGGTGGCGGAAAGCATTGTGGCGCACCGTGACCAGCACGGTCCGTTCCGCAGCCGCACCGCGCTGCTCGACGTGCCCCGCCTCGGTCCGAAGGCGTTCGAGCAGTGCGCGGGCTTCCTGCGCATCCGCGGCGGCGAGGACCCGCTGGACAGCTCCGCGGTGCACCCCGAGGCCTATCCGGTGGTCCGGCGCATCCTGGAGTCCACCGGGCGCGGGGTGGCCGAGCTGATCGGCAATACCACGGTGCTGCGAGCGTTGCGGGCCGCGGAGTACACCGACGAGAAGTTCGGCGTCCCGACCGTTACCGACATCATCAGCGAGCTCGAGAAGCCGGGCCGCGACCCGCGTCCCGAGTTCAAGACCGCCGAGTTCGCCGCGGGCGTCGAGAAGGTCGCCGACTTGAAGCCGGGCATGGTGCTCGAAGGTGTGGTGACCAACGTCGCGGCGTTCGGCGCGTTCGTCGACGTGGGCGTGCACCAGGACGGTCTGGTGCACGTCTCGGCCATGTCGCATACCTTCGTCAAGGATCCGCGCGAAGTCGTCAAGTCCGGTGACGTGGTGAAGGTGAAGGTGCTCGAGGTCGACGTCGCCCGTCAGCGCATCGGACTTTCGCTGCGTCTGGACGACGAGCCGGGCGCGCCCGCGAAGAACGAGCGCGGCGGCAATCGCGGCCAGGGCGGCGGCCGGCAGGGCGAAGACGGCAAGCAGCGGCAGAATGGTCGAGGACGGCAGCAGCAAGGCCGCGGTCAGGGTAATCAGCGGCGCAATGCCCCCGCGCCGAGCGGTTCCATGGCCGACGCGCTGCGCCGGGCCGGTTTCGGACAGTAGGCGCCAGCGCGGGGGCGGAGGGATGTAGGCGGCGATGCGACGGTGGCTCGAGGAAGACGTGATCGAGCAGGGCCGCCTGCCCTTGCTGTTCTTCCTCTTCGGCTTCATCGTCGGGTTCCTGTTCATCCGGCTCAGCGTCCGGATGATCAGGGCCGAGGTGCGCTGGTGGCCGGGCAACCTGCGGGCCGGGTCGGTGCACATCCACCACATGGTGTTCGGCGTCATCCTGGTGCTCGGGTCCGGGCTCGGCTTGGTCGCCGTCTTCGAAGACGGGAGCAACGCCACCGGGGCCGCGCTGTCCGCGGCGTTCGGCGTCGGCGCCGCACTGGTGCTCGACGAGTTCGCGCTGATCTACTACCTGCGCGATGTGTACTGGGAGGAGCAGGGCCGCACCTCGGTGGACGCGGTCTTCGTCGCGCTGGCCGTGACCGGGCTGCTGCTGCTCGGCTTCCATCCGCTGTCGCTGTTGGAGATCAACAACTTCCGCGACTCCATCGGCACCGCCGCGCGGATCGTGGCGATCATGTTCGCCCTCGTGAATCTGATGCTGGCCGCGATCGTCATCGCCAAGGGCAAGATCTGGACCGGCCTGTTCGGCATGTTCTTCCCGCCGCTGCTCGTGGTCGGCGCACTGCGGTTGAGCAGGCCGGGCGCGCCGTGGGCGCGGTGGCGCTACGCCGAACGGCGGCGGCTGAGGTACCGGGCGATCGTGCGGGAACGCCGGTATCGCAGGCCGGTCATCCGGGCCAAGATCTTCGTGCAGGACCTGGTCGCGGGCAAACCGAGTGTCGAGCACGTCCGCACCGCGGCGGAGGCGGAGCTGGCCAGGACCGTGGTGCCTGCGCCGCCCGCGCCGCACCGGGAGCACCACTACCACCTGCCGTGGGCGGCGGAGCACGGCGAGGAGCACGGATCGGCCTGAGTGCTCGTGGTCGCGTTGCTCCGGCCCGGTGCCCGATACTGCGGGCCCGATTTTCGGCGAGGCCCTCTGGTCTGGCACAATGCACAGGTTGCCCTGGGTGCATGTCGACCCCGGGAGCATCCCTTAATTCGGAGCATGAACCGGTCGAGCACGCTCGTGCCGCCAGGGTCCTCTGTTCGCGCGAACTCCAGAAGGATGGAAATGAACACCCTTGACTTCGTCGACGAAAAGTCGCTGCGCAGCGATGTCCCCGACTTCCGTCCGGGCGACACCCTGAACGTGCACGTGAAGGTCATCGAAGGCTCGAAGGAGCGCATCCAGGTCTTCAAGGGCGTCGTGATCCGTCGCCAGGGCGGTGGCATCCGCGAGACCTTCACCGTCCGCAAGGTGTCGTTCGGTGTTGGCGTCGAGCGCACCTTCCCGGTGCACAGCCCCAACCTCGACCACATCGACGTCGTGACCCGCGGTGACGTCCGCCGGGCGAAGCTGTACTACCTGCGCGACCTGCGCGGTAAGGCGGCCAAGATCAAGGAGAAGCGCTGAGCGTTTCGCCGTGACCCGGCACAAATGATCTTCACTGGCCCGGCACCGGACGCGAGTCATGGTGCCGGGCTAGTCTGTTCCGCGTGGCAGACGAAAGTGGGTCGGTGTCGGTGTCCGGATCGGACGACGAGGGGGCGGGACGCCGCGGCAAGCGGCAGGCGAAGAAGACGAAGAAGCAGCGCCCGTTCTGGCAGGAGCTGCCGGTCCTCATCGTGATCGCGGCCGTCATCGCCGCGCTGATGGTCAGCTTCGTCGGGCGGCCGTACGTGATCCCCTCTCAGTCGATGGAGGAGACCCTCCAGATCGGCGATCGCATCTACGTGCAGAAGGTCAGCTACTACGGCAGCGACCCGCAACCCGGTGACGTGGTGGTCTTCGTCGGACCGCCCTCCTGGAACACCCGCTACCAGTCGATCCGCTCGGACAACGCGGTGGTGCGCGGGGTGCAGAACTTCTTCTCTTTCTTCGGCCTCGTGCCGCCCGACGAGAACGATCTGGTCAAGCGGGTCGTCGCGGTCGGCGGCCAGACCGTGCAGTGCTGCGACGCGCAGGGCAGGGTCATGGTGGACGGCAAACCCCTGGACGAGCCGTACGTCCAGAACGACTACCGCTGGCTCTCCGGACAGCAGAACGCCACCTATCCCGCGGGCCGCGTGTTCGGTCCGGTGAAGGTTCCGGAGGGACACCTGTGGGTGATGGGCGACAACCGCAACCAGTCCGCGGACTCCCGCGCCCACGTCGGTGACGAGCTGCAGGGCACTGTTCCCATCGACAATGTGCGAGGCAAGGCGGTCATGAAGATCTGGCCGCCGAACCGGATGGGCCTCATCCGTTCACAGGACCCTCAGACGAACTGAGGCGCGCGGCCGCAGCATAATTGGACGGTGGGGCAGGCCGGAGCGATGGGTAACCGAATGACGGCGAGCAACGGGTGGCCGCCGCGCGTGGTGATGCGCAAGGCGGGTGGCCTGCGCACGCTGGAGGCGGCGCTGATCCGCGGCGGGCTCGGCCCGGTGGCGGGCGTGGACGAGGCGGGTCGCGGCCCGTGCGCCGGACCTCTCGTCGTGGCGGCCTGTCTGCTCGCCCCGAAGGCCTACGACAAACTCGCGGGTCTCGACGACTCCAAGAAGCTCACCGAGGCCACCCGCGAGGGGCTGTATCCGGTCATCACCCGGTTGGCGCTGTCCTGGAAGGTCGTGGTGATACCGGCCTGGGAG
Organism: Nocardia sp. NPDC050793; assembly: GCF_040654065.1. Taxonomy (NCBI): domain Bacteria; kingdom Bacillati; phylum Actinomycetota; class Actinomycetes; order Mycobacteriales; family Nocardiaceae; genus Nocardia; species Nocardia sp. NPDC050793. The sequence continues at coordinate 718,493 of NZ_JBFAHG010000001.1, read as the reverse complement.
ATCGACTCCATCGGCATCCACGTGGCCAATATCGAGGGCATGCGCCGCGCCGTGGCGGGTCTCGGGCACACTCCTGGCTACGTGCTGACCGACGGGTTCCGCGTCCCGGGCATTCCGGTGCCATCGCTGCCTGTGATCGGCGGTGATGCTGCGGCTGCCTGCATCGCCGCGGCCAGCATCCTGGCCAAGGTGACCAGGGATCGGATCATGGTCGAGATGGATCAGCGATTCCCCGGCTACGGTTTCGCCGCGCACAAGGGCTACAACACGCCCGAACACACCGCCGCGCTCAACGCCCTCGGTCCGTGCAGCGAACACCGGCGATCGTGGCGCAATGTGCGCGAGACGGCGGGATTACGGCCGCTCGATCCGGCCGTCGAATACGCGGACGCGGTGCTGGCAGACGGCCTCGAGGACGGCCGGGTAGCTACCGATGCCGCCCATGCGGGATGATTGTAGAGACGACCAGGCGGTGTGAGCGTCAGGCCAGGAGGCAGTAGCGCGGGGTAACCACGCAGGCCACGCGAATGCCGCCGATAGGATGCAGTGCGGCGAGAAGGAGGACGTGCCACCCGATGAGTGCCGAGGATCTCGAGAAGTACGAAACCGAGATGGAGCTCTCGCTGTATCGCGAGTACAAGGACATCGTCGGGCAGTTCTCGTACGTGGTGGAGACCGAGCGCCGCTTCTACCTGGCCAATTCCGTGGAGCTGCGCCCGCAGAACGCCGACGGTGAGGTGTACTTCGAGGTGCGCATGAGCGACGCCTGGGTGTGGGACATGTACCGGCCCGCGCGCTTCGTCAAGCACGTCCGGGTGATCACCTTCAAGGATGTCAACATCGAGGAGCTGGAGAAGCCCGACCTGCGGCTTCCCGAGTGATCCCGCGGCCAGGTCCGCTGGCGTAGCCCGGTAGCGCACCGCGACGACGGATCGACCCGGCGACGAGCGGCGCGACGGCGTGTTCTCCACAGCGCAGGCGTCATCCACAGGGCGGATATCGGCCCAGGTCGTCGCGGCCGGACCGCGGCGCTGTGCGGTCACGATCGTCGGGTGGCAGACAAACAGGCGCTCGGCGCGTACGGGGAAGAGCTGGCGGCACGGTTCCTGCAAGACGCGGGCATGGAGATCGTGGTCCGCAACTGGCGGTGTCGGTACGGCGAACTCGATCTGATCGCGCGTGACTCCGACACCACCGCTTTCGTCGAGGTGAAGACCCGCAGCGGCCTCGGCTTCGGCACGCCCGCCGAGGCCGTCACCTTCACCAAGCAGCAGCGGATACGGCGGCTGGCGTTGCTCTGGCTGGCCGAACAGGACGGTCCGTGGCGGCGGATCCGCTTCGACGTGATCTCGGTGCTGATCGCGCCAGGCCATCGCCCGGTGATCGATCACCTCGAGGCGGTCTTCTGATGGCGCTCGGGCGCGCCCATTCGGTCGCGGTCGCGGGTGTGGACGGGCAGCTGGTCGAGATCGAGGCCGACATCGGCCAGGGTCTGCCCTCGGTGCACTTGGTCGGACTCCCCGACACCGCGCTCTCGGAATCCCGCGATCGGGTCCGCTCGGCGGTGGCGAATTCGGGGGAGAAGTGGCCGGACGGGCGGGTGATCCTCGCGCTGTCACCCGCGACCCTGCCCAAGATCGGTAGCGTCTACGACTTGGCGCTGGCGATCTCGGTGCTGGACGCGGCGGGCGCGGTGCCCTCGGAGCGGCTGGCGAAGACGGTGCTGCTCGGCGAGCTCGCCTTGGACGGGCGGGTGCGCCGGGTGCGCGGCATCCTGCCCGCGGTGATCACCGCGCGCAACGCGGGCTGGTCGACGGTGGTGGTGCCCGAATGCGCTTTGGCCGAGGCGGGTTTGGTGGAGGGCGTCGAGGTGTTCGGCGCTTCCAGCCTGCGCGCCGTGGTCGCCTGGCTGCGCGGGGAGGGCACGCTGCCGGAGCCGAACGGTGAACTGCCCGACACGGCGCGTTCCTGCGGCGACCTCAGCGAGGTGGTCGGTCAGGACGAGGCCCGATGGGCGCTCGAGGTGGCCGCGGCGGGCGGGCATCATCTGCTGCTCACCGGGCCGCCAGGCATCGGCAAAACCATGCTGGCACAACGTCTTCCCGGGCTGCTGCCGCCGCTGTCGGAAGCGGAGGCGCTGGAGGTGACGGCGATCCACTCGGTGGCGGGCGCGCTGTCCAGCGAGCATCCGCTCATCACGGAGCCGCCGTTCGTCGCGCCGCACCATTCCACCTCGGCGGCGGCGATGATCGGCGGCGGCTCGGGCTCGGCCCGTCCCGGCGCGGTGAGCCGCGCCCACCGCGGCGTGCTCTTTCTCGACGAATGCGCCGAGATCGGCGGGAAGGTGCTCGAGGCACTGCGAACTCCCTTGGAGGAGGGCGAGGTTCGCATCGCCCGCCGCGACGGGGTGGCGCGGTATCCGGCGCGCTTCCAGCTCGTCTTGGCGGCGAATCCGTGCCCGTGCGCGCCCGCCCGCGACGTGGACTGCATCTGCGCGCCCCTCGCGCGTCGTCGCTACCTCGGCAAACTGTCCGGGCCCTTGATGGATCGGATCGACATCTGGGTGCAGATGCACGGCCAGTCCGGTGCGACGTTCAGCACCGACGCCGCCGAGAGCAGCGCGGTGGTGCGCGAACGCGTCGCCGCCGCCAGGACGGCCGCGCTGCACCGCTGGCGCGAGGACGGCTGGCTCACCAACGCCGAGGTCCCGGGACACGCACTGCGCCAGCGGTTCCGGCTGCCGCGCGAATCCGTGGCTCCGGTCGAGGCGGCCCTGCGCATGGGCCGCATGTCCGCCAGGGGCGCCGACCGCGCCATTCGCGTCGCCTGGACGGTATGCGATCTGCGCGGGGCCGACGTCCCCAGCGCGCAGGACGTCATGCTGGCGCTCAACTTCCGCCAGCGGGGTGTGCAGTGAACGAGCTGGAGGAGATCGGCGGTTCCATTGGGGCGCAGGACGTTTCGCTACGGGTGGTGGATGCGGACGAGCAGCGGCTGGCTTGGGTCTACCTCTCACGGGTCGTCGAAGGGCCCTGTGCGGCAGTGTCCGCGTTGATCGAATCGGTCGGGGTGGTGGAGGCCGCGCGGGCGGTGCGGGAATGCGATCTGCCGGAGTCGCTGCGCGGGCCGACCCGGCGGAGGCGCGAGATCGACTCGGCGGCCGATGATCTGACGGCCATCGAGCGGATCGGTGGCCGTGTGGTGACACCCGACGACCCCGAGTGGCCCGCGTGGCGGCTGCTCGGACTGAGTCAGCTCGAAGCGGGGCGCGATCCGGATAGCTCGGTGCCGCTGGTGCTCTGGGTCCGGGGACCGCACTCGCTCTTGGAGTCGAGCGAACGAGCGCTGGCCGTGGTGGGTTCGCGGTGCAGCACGGGATACGGCGATCGGGTCACGGCCGAGATCGCGGGCGAGCTGGCCGCTCAGGGCTGGACCATCGTGTCCGGCGCGGCGTTCGGCATCGACGCGGTGGCGCACCGGGCGGCGCTGGCGGTCGGCGGGCCGACCATCGCGGTGCTCGCCTGCGGTGTGGATCGCCCGTATCCGGCCCAGCACGAACGGCTGCTGTCCGAAATCGCGGAGGTCGGTCTCGTGGTCAGCGAGTACCCGCCGGGCACGATGGCCAGAAAGCATCACTTTTTGGCCCGCAATCGGCTGGTTGCGGCGTTCGCCGACGGCGTGCTCGTCACCGAGGCCGGGCTGCGCAGCGGCGCGCGTAACACCGTGAAATGGGCGCGGCGACTGGGCCGTCCGGCCTTGGCGGTGCCGGGGCCGGTCACCTCGGCGGCGTCGACGGGATGTCACCGGATGATCCGCGACGGTGAGGCGCTGCTGGTCACCCGCACCGAGGAAGTCATCGACGAGGCAGGCCCGCTGCGCCTGTCCTTGCCCGGCAGCGGGGGCAGCGTTCCGGATACCCCGGAGCACCTGACCGGCGACGAGGCCGCCGTCTTCGCCGCGCTCCCAGCGATTGGTTCCCGCCTGCCTCACGAACTGACCCGGCACTGCGCACTCCCGCTGCCTGCCATCCGCGCGGCCCTCGTCGCGCTCGAGCTGGCGGGATTGATCGGTCTCGACGAGAGCGGTTGGCACCGTAAGCACGCGAGGGGATCAGGAGGCCGCTCATGAGATCTTGTCCGCCGATGCCTGTTGCGCGTTGCGAGGTGCGGCGAAGTACTCCGGTCGTTCCCGTGCGCCGCATGACGCGGCGGCCACTCCTCGGCATCGACACCACCGCTCCCGCCATGGTCGCCGCCACCCCGCCCCGAACGCAGGCTCGGCGGCGACCGCGTCGTTCGCCGCGATCTCCCGGCGCGGCCGCAGAACGGCGCGTGTTCGGTCGCGGACGACCGGGAGACGCTGGTCGTCATGTGCGAAAACCGCTGCCGCCGTCGCCCACTCGGCTCTCCAGCGCACGCTCGCGACGGCTCGCTCGAGGTCTTTCGGGATGGGATGCGCGACACCCCGGGACGCCCGGCGCGGCGCGGTTCCTTGCCAACCGTCGAGTCCGCGGCGACCGTGGTGGGGTGGAAGACCTGCCGGAGGACTTGGACGCGCTGCTGTCGGAATACGGGCGGCACTTGCGGCTCGGCCGGAATCGCTCGACCCATACCGTGCGCGCCTATCTCGGCGACGCTCGTTCCCTGCTGGGGCACCTGTACGCCCGCTCCCCGGATTCCGCGATCAGAGAGCTGGACCTGGCCTTGCTGCGGTCCTGGCTCGCGGAGCAGGCGGCGAGCGGCGCGGCACGCACGACGATGGCGCGGCGCGCGTCCTCGGCGCGCACGTTCACCGGGTGGCTCACCAAGACCGGCAGGCTCGAGGTCGACCCCGGACTGCGGCTGGGTTCGCCCAAGGCGCACCGGACGCTGCCCGCCGTGCTCGGCAGGCAGCAGGCGGTTGCGGCCATGAACGCGGCGGAATCCGGTGCAGCGCAGCACGATCCGATGGCGTTGCGGGACAGGTTGATCGTCGAGTTGCTGTATTCGACCGGGATCAGGGTGAGCGAACTGTGCGGCCTGGACGTCGACGACGTGGACCGGGAGCGGCATCTGGTGCGGGTGCTCGGCAAGGGGAACAGGGAGCGCTCCGTCCCGTTCGGCGCGCCCGCCGACCGTGCCGTCGCCGAGTGGCTGCGCTACGGCCGCCCGGCGTTCGCGACCGCCGAATCGGGACGCGCACTGCTGCTCGGCAGACGCGGCCGCCGTCTGGATCAGCGGCAGGCCAGGAGCGTGGTGCACGAGGTCGTTTCGGCGATCCCCGGCGCGCCCGATCTCGGCCCGCACGGACTGCGCCACAGCGCGGCCACCCACCTGCTCGAGGGCGGCGCGGACCTGCGCGTGGTGCAGGAAGTGCTCGGCCACGCCAGCATGGCCACCACCCAGCTGTACACGCACGTGTCCATCGAACGGCTGAAGAAGGTGCACGATCAGGCGCATCCGCGCGCCTGAGGCAACGGAAAGGCCCCACCCGGTCCAGGACTGCCCATGCCGTCGCGTCGCGGCGCAGGCGGCGCGTACGACGCCTACTCGCATATCGACGGCATCACCCGGCGCACGCCATGGCGGATGGAGCAGTCGGGCATGCGCGCTCGTGTGGGCGGGGCCGAGCTGATCCTCGGTGACCACCCGATGGCCGCGGAACTGGCCGCGCTGGATCTGCCCATCCGGGTGCCACTGACCTCGACGGTGGATCGGCTCGCGATGACCTTCCACGACGCCGCGCCGGTGTGATTCCGGGTCGCCGCGGGCGTGTCGCGCGCTCCAGCGAGGTTCGTGGACGACCGATCGGTCTGCCGATACGCTGACGTTGCGGAATGTTTGCTTGCGGCACGAATCGGACCAGAGACGGAGTGGTGCCCGTGCACCCTGGCGGAAGCGTGACCCCGGACGCTCTTCAGCGCCCGGCCGATTCGGCTGCGGCCGTGTTCGTTTCGCACTCGTTCCCGGGGGAGGCGGCGTGACACTGCCGGGTGTCGGCGCGGAGTCGGAGGACGGCGAGGAGAACGTCGACTATCGCTTCACGCTGGCCAACGAACGGACCTTCCTGGCGTGGATGCGCACCTCGCTCGGCCTGCTCGCGGGCGGCGTCGCCGTGCACGCCCTGGTGCAACCGTTCCACATGGCCGGTCTGCGACGGCTGCTCGCGGTCAGCTGCATTGTGCTCGCCGTCGTCGTCGCGCTCGGCGCCTACCTGCACTGGCGCCGGATCGGGCGGGCGATGCGCCGCGGCGAGCCGCTGCCGCAGACACTGTTGGTGCCGATCCTGTCCGCGGGTATCGGCGCCGTCTCGATCATGGCGTGTATCGCGGTGCTGCTGCGATGACGGCGAGGGATCCGGGCCTGGCCGCCGAGCGCACCGCGCTCGCCTGGCGCCGCACCGCCATCAGCGCCATGGTCGTCGCCGCGCTCTGCATCGAGCACGTGGTGGGTTCCGGCTGGCGCGCGGCCGCGATCGCCCCCGCTGTCGCGGCGGCGACCATGGTCGCGGTGGCGGTCGCGGGCTACCTGCGCAGCCGGTGGTTGCGCCACGGCCACCGCGGCAGACCCGACGGCGTCATCGCTGCGACGACGCTGGCGGTGCTGTTCGCCGGTTGTGTCGCGGCCGCACTGGGTTTCACGGAACCACCGCGATGATCCATGCCAGGACAGACGAGTTCGGCCGAGACGAAGGAGGAGAACGATGCCCGATGTGACCGAACCGACCGAGGTGATCGTCGCCGCGCAGCAGCGCGCCGCGACGATGCTGCCGTTCGCCGACGAGGCCGACCTGACCGACTCCCAGCGCGGATTCGTCGCCGCGCTGGAGCCCGGCGTGGTCACCCAGGACGACGGATCCGTGGTGTGGGACAACGACTCCTATGGTTTCCTGCGCGAGCCGTGCCCCGCTTCCGTCCATCCCAGCCTGTGGCGGCAGTCGGGGCTGGTCGCCGCGCAGGGACTGTACGAGGTGACCGACGGGATCTATCAGATCCGCGGCTTGGATCTGTCGAATATGACGCTGGTCGAAGGAGATCGGGGCGTCATCGTCATCGATCCGCTGATCTCGGCCGAAACCGCGGCCGCTGGTCTGCGGCTGTATCGCGAGCATCGCGGCGAGCGCCCGGTCACCGGGATCGTCTACACCCATTCGCACGTCGACCACTTCGGAGGCGCGTTCGGGGTCGCCGACCCGGAAGACGCAGCAGAAGGCCGGATTCCGGTCATCGCGCCCGCGGGGTTCCTGGAACATGCGGTGTCCGAGAACATCTTCGCGGGCACCGCGATGGCACGCCGGGCGGCCTACATGTACGGCGCCGTGCTGCCGAGGGGCCCGCTGGGTCAGGTGGGCGCGGGCCTCGGCCAGACCACCTCGCTCGGCACGGTCACCCTGATCGCGCCGACCGTGGACATCACCGAGACCGGCCAGGAGATGACGGTCGACGGCGTGCGGATCGTCTTCCAGATCACGCCGGGCACCGAGGCGCCCGCCGAGATGAACTTCTACTTCCCCGATCGCCGCGCGCTGTGCATGGCCGAGAACGCCACTCACACCCTGCACAACATCGTCACCCTGCGCGGCGCGCTGGTCCGCGATCCGCACGTGTGGGCCCGGTATCTGACCGAAGCCATCAACCTGTTCGCGCGCCAGTCCGACGTCGTGTTCGCCTCGCACCACTGGCCGACCTGGGGCACCGAGCGCCTGGTGGAATACCTTGCGCTGCAACGTGACCTATACGGATACCTGCACGATCAGACGTTGCGGATGCTGAACCAGGGCTACGTCGGCGCCGAGATCGCCGAGCAGCTGACCCTGCCGCCCGCGATCGAGAACGCCTGGCACGCGCGCGGCTACTACGGTTCGGTCAACCACAACGTCAAGGCGATCTACCAGCGCTATCTCGGCTGGTTCGACGGCAACCCGGCGCACCTGTGGGAGCATCCGCCCGTCGAATCGTCCCGCCGCCACGTGGAATTCATGGGTGGCGCCGAGCAGGTACTGCGCAGGGCGCGCGAGTCGTACGCCGCCGGTGACTACCGCTGGGTCGCGCAGGTGGTCAACTATGTGGTCTTCGCCGAACCCGGCAACGAGGCGGCGAAGGACCTGCTCGCCTCGGCCTACGAGCAGCTCGGGTACGGCGCCGAGAACGCGACGTGGCGCAACTTCTACCTCAGCGGAGCCTACGAACTGCGCTACGGCTCGTTCGGCACGCCGACCAAGGTCGACTCGATGGCCATGCTGACCGCGCTGACCGTCGACCAGATCTTCGACGCCATGGCGCTGCGCGTGGACGGTCCGAAGGCATGGGACATGCGGGTGATCACCGACTGGCACCTCACCGACGAAGGTCGGGTGTACCGGCTGGAACTGAGCAACGGCAGGCTGACCCACTACGACCGGCCCGAGGGCGTCGCACTGCCCGACGCGGACGCCGAATTCACCCTCACCAGGGCGACCATGATCCGAGTCCTGTTGCAGGGCGAGGACTTCGGGGTGGCCGCCGCCGCGGGCGACATCGCCATCGATGGCGATCCGACCAAGCTCGCCGCCCTGGTCGGGGTGTTCGACGAGCCGGATCCGGATTTCGCCATCGTGACGCCCTGAGCGGCCGCGGCACGGCGACCGCGGGCCCGCGTGCAGGCGGCGCTCATGTCCATCGGAACCTTCGACGGGTCCCTGCCGCTGCCCGCCGCCATGAAGCGCGCGACCGCCACGCCGCCGCGGCACTGCGCTCGGCCCTCGGCGCCATCGACAACACCGCCGTCGAGGTCGGGGACGCGCGAGCGGGCGCGATCGAGGAGAGCGCGGCCGGGCTCGGCGGCGCGGAGGTCGCGCGGCGCGACCTGAGCGAGGCCGACATCGAGGGCACCGTCCGCGCCGAGATCGCCGAACGCCTGAGGGCCGCGGCGGCCTACGACGAACTGGGACGCGTCGATCGCGGCGACATGCTGCGCGCGGAGACGGACGCGCTGACCGCCGTGCTGTAGCCGCCACGCGCCAAGGGATTTCGCTATTCTGGCTGCTGCCGGTCGATTCCAGGCGGTTCATAGATGGGCGTGGCGGAGTTCGAGTTACTCACCGAGAGATTCCTCTCCGCGCTGCGCCGAGGCGGAGGCGACATCTCGGCAGCCTGCCAGGCCGCCGTGCAGGTGCTCCCTGTGCAGCGGGCCGCCATCATGATCGACGAACGCGACGTGGGCGTGCAGCCGTGGTGCAGCAGCGACGAGATCGCCGCGCGAGTCGAGACGGTGCAGGCGACGGTCGGGGAGGGGCCCGCGGTGGACGCGGTGGCCACCGGTGTGCCGGTCTCCGTCGTCGATCTGACCGAAAACTGCGGACGCTGGCCCGGTTTCGCCGCGGCGCTGGCGCGTGAACCGGTGTCCGGCGCGATGACGGCGATGCCACTGCGGCTGGGGGCGGTGCGGTTCGGCGCGCTGGATCTGTACCGGGCGAGCCCCGGTCGCGTGGACGGGGCGATGATTTCGGCCGGGCTGCACATCGCCGACATCATCACCGCCCACCTGGTGTCGGCGCGGTCCGGTTCCGCCGAGCACGCGGGGGAGTGGCTGCGCAGGCCGCTGACGAGCGCGTCGATCCACCAGGCCGCGGGCATGGTGATCGCGCAACGCGGTGTCGGCGCCGCTGACGCGTACGCCACGCTGCGGACTTATGCGGTGCACCAGGGGATTTCGCTGGCCGAGGCGGCCGAGCGGGTGCTCCGCAGGAGCGTCCGCTTCGACAACGGATCCCGCTGAACCGCTACGCCCGGCGTTCGACGGGCGTGGCCAGCACGACCCCCGCGTCGATGCTGCCCGCCACCACGGCGCCCGCCAGTTCGGCCATCCGCAGTCCACAGCGCCGCGCGTGGGCGCGCAGTCGCCCGAACGCCTCGGTCATGTCCAGGTCGCCGCGCTCGGCGAGCACACCCTTCGCCTGCTCGATGACCACCCGGTCCTGCAGCGCGACCGGCAATCTGGCCTGCATCGGCTCCACCCTGGGCCGCAGCACGTGCTGCGCGATGCCGATGGCGGCGAGGTCGGCCAGGATCTGCCCGGATCGCACGGCGGTCCGATCCAGTGCACCCGGCGCGGCGCCGAAGATGGTGAGGGCGCCGAGATTGTCCGTACGCAGCCGCAGCGGCAGGGCGTAGGCCGACCGGTAGCCGTGTTCCAGTGCGTACCTGGCGAATTCGGGCCAGACCAGGGTGGCGGCGGCGAGGTCGTCCACGATCGCCGGACTGCTGGTGCGATAGGCCTGTCTGGACGGCCCGTCGACCGTTTCGACGAGCAATCGGGCTCGCTCGTCGGTGGCGGCCAGCACCCGCAGTTCACCGCGATGGTCGCCGAGGAACAGACCGGCCTCTGTGCCGCCGGTCAATTCGGTACACGCGTCGACAAGTTGCTGGGATAGCTCCACCACGTCGAAATCGCTCGTCATCGTGCCGACGGACCGTACGAGCACGTCCAGCAGCGGCGCGTGTGCTCCCATGTCGGGTCTCCCTGAGTGATCGCAGTGACGGCTGAGTCAAGCGGAAGTGGAGCCTCGCCTTTCATGTTTGCACCCGAATAGCGTTCGTGTCGACCACACTTGCGGAGTCGCGCATCGAATCGCCAGGGCGGTCGAGTGTTTCGGCGAGTCGCCCGCCGTCCATACCATGAAGTGTTGGGCAGGTGCGGTGCGGTATCTCCGAGGTGGGCGCGCGACGTTCGCCGGCAACAGGGGTGGTTCGGTATGTCTGACAGTGATCAGCTGGTCACGGCCTTGTCCGGGCTCGTCGGGCTGCTGCCCGAACCAGGCGATGTCATCGAGCCGCTACACCGGGTGATCGACAGCGCCACCGACGCACTCGACGTGGCGGGTTGCGCGGTGCTGCTCGTGGCCGACGGACACTCCGGCGTCGTCACCGCCACCGCCGCGGCGCTGGCGGAGGTCGCGCTCAGCCAGCGCAGCAGCGAGCGCGGACCGGCGCTGGACGCGCTGCGCCACGGCGAACCGGTCGCCGTCGCCGACGTTCACGAGCGACACACCGCCTGGCCGGAGTACACGAGCGTCGCGGTGCGCCACGGTGTTCGCGCCGTGGCGGAGATTCCGATGCGGTCCGGCACGACGACGGTGGGCGCGCTGAGCCTGTACGCCTATCACCCGCGCGAGTGGACCGAACCCGAACTGTCGGTCGGCGCGTTGCTGGCGGGCATGGCCGCCGGGCATATTCTCACCGCCGAACGGCTCCGCGCCCAGCAGCGGCTGACCGAACAGCTGCAGCACGCGCTGGACTCGCGGGTCCTGGTCGAGCAGGCGAAAGGTGTGCTCGCCAACGCGCGCAACACGACGCCGCAGGCCGCCTACGAGCTGATCCGGGCGCACGCCCGCCGCCATCGAGTGAGCGTCCGCGCGGTGGCGGGCGGCATCGTCGAGCTCGGTCTGCGGATCTGAGCCGAGTTCTGCCGACGTCCGGGCTGGGCGTGCCGACCGTGCCCGAAGCGGCGGCGTGGTCCCGGACCGACCGGTAGTCTGGCCATTGGCGGATGTCCGAAACCCATGCCCCCGGACCGGAATCCGCGGTAGACGCCACCGTCCGTGTCCTCGACGGGTGGTCCATTCGTCAGCGTCCGCTGCCATCGGGGGCATCATGGTTCCGCCAGCTCTGTCTGCTCGCACGTCCACCCACCATCGGATTCCGGACACCGTCACCAACGCCGAGCTGGTGCGCCGGATCGGCGTCGGCGATCGCGACGCCTACGCACTGCTCTACGCCAGAACCCGCTCGCTCGTCTTCGGGCGGGTGCTCACGATCGTGCGCGATCCCGACTACGCCGAGGAGACCTGTCACGACGTCTACCTCCAGGTCTGGCGCAGCGCAGCAGGTTTCGACGAGCGGCGCGGCTCGGTGACGACCTGGTTGTGGACGCTCGCGCACCGGCAGGCGGTGGACCGGGTGCGCCGGGAACGCGCCGCGACCGATCGCGATCAGGCCTGGGCCGCAGTCGATTACGGCCGACCCGCCGACCACGTCACCGACGAGGTGCTGCGCCGCCACGAATACCGCTGTGTACGAACAGGACTGGCCGCCCTGACGCCACTGCAACGCGAATCGGTCCTGCTCGCCTACTATCACGACCTCACCTACCCCCAGGTCGCCGAGCGCCTCGGCGTCGGCCTCCCCGCCGTCAAATCCCGCATCCGCTCGGGACTGGCCCAGTTGGCGTCGGCGCTCTCGGCCGCGGTCTGAGGCCGCGCCCCGGGGGCCAGGCCCTGACTATGCCCGGGTGGGCAGTGTGGCGAGGTAGCGGCCCGCGACGATGCGTTGCAGGAGCCGAATCAGTGGGCCGCCCAGTGCGGTGTACCAGGTCGCGGCTTGGGAGAAGGCCGAGACGACGCCGTGGACCGAGTCGTCGGCGGGGTCGTACTCCACCGAGAACAGTTCCTCGCCGACCTCGGGGTGTCCGGGCAGCGTGCCGTAGGCGAAGCCACGCCGGTTCTCGTCGTCGTCGAGCACGTACACCACGCGGCAGGGCGCGACAATGGCTAGCGGCCCGATCCCGAGTCGAACGGTGAGCAGGGTGCCCGGTTCGGCGGTCGGCGTGCTCGCCTGATCGAAGATGCCGACGCCCTTCTGCATCCGATAGGCGAGGATCTCCGCGCCCGCCCGCTCGAACAGGTCTCTGCCGTTGCCGAGGCGGCGTCGTACCCGGAAGTGGTGGTAGCCCTCCGGGAATTCGCCCTTGGTGGCGCCGATCTCACGATAGGTGAACCAGGGACCGCCGAGCGCATTCTCCATCTCTCGATCATTGTCCGGTTCCGTGCGGTTCGGAAGGCGACCCGTGCCACAGCCGGTCTCAGGAGGGGGCGACCTTCCGACCCGGCTGGGACTCGTGCCGGTCCGACCGGTTCCAGGCGCAGTGGTGCGACGTGCAGCAACGCGAGCGGATCGAGGTATTCGGGCCGTCCGCGCCGACCGGCCTCCCGGCGCACTCCCCAGTGCAGACAGGCGGGAGCCGCGCACTCCGGGTGCCCTTCCTCCAGCGTTCCGATCGGAGTGCCCCGCGCAACGCGCGAACCGACCGAGACCCGCGCTTCGACCGGTTCGTACGTCGTCCGCAGCCCGCCGGGATGGTCGATCGACACGACCGGTTTGCCCGCCACCTCCCCGGCGAACACCACGATCCCGGCTCCCGCGGCCAGCACGGTCTGCCCGGGCGACCCGGCCAGATCGACGCCGCGATGGCCGGGCAACCAGTCCTGCGCAGGCCGCTCGAACCGCCGCTCCACCGCGGGCCGAGGCCGCAGCGGCCACCCGAACTCCCCGCCCGGCGCTGCCGCCGCCGTCGCGGTCGAGGCCGCGAGCAGCGCCGCGGCGACGGCGAAGAGCTCCCGTCTCCTCGCAAACAAGGCCACCTTCATGGCTTCGCCGACGCTCGGGTCACCACAGCTGCCACTGTGCCGAATGGGCGGAGTCGTTCGGGAAGGCCGGACGGCCCGCCACGATCGACAACCGCGTGTCTGGCACTGGCATCGGTGCGAGCTGGGGTAGCGGCAGTTCTGGCGTTCGCCGCGGCAGGCATGCCGACCCCGAACAGGACACGCCGGGACCGGACCGAAACCGCGTGTCGGGCACACGCAGCGGCATCGGCGCCAGCCGGAGGAACGGCAGTTCTCGCGCTCGAAGCGGCAGACACGCCGACCGCGGGCAGCCCGGATCAGCACCCGAGACCGGTCGCGCGTGCGCCGTTCCAGGTCGCGCGCCCACCAGTGCGAGCACGAACATCAAGGGAAGAATTACGGTGATCGAGAGTGAGGGTCGGTGCATGGGTTCGACCTTCGCCGGTCCGAATCCCTCGCGACATCCCCGATCCGGCATATGTGGACAACATCGGCCCTGTGGAAATCGCGCGTTTCGCCTGGCCGCGGCGTCGTGACCAGGTGATTTAGGTCAGGGACGTACCTGGTCGTAGACTGATCGAGCGGTCTGTGCCCGGCACGGACCGACTTCGCGCGCCACCCGTGCTTGTTCGTAACGGCGCCGTTCGAACCTCAGCTCCCGAATTCCGAGAGTGCTCGTTCGCGGCAGTGCCAGTGGGAACAGGGAATCGCCGGCTGGTCCCGATCGGTGATCCGACCGGGTCCGACGATTCGGAGGCGCCAGGGCAGCGGGTCGCCGACCCACTGCGTCAACCGGCAACGAAAGAGAGATACGGGAGCCATGGCTGTCGTAACTATGAAGCAGCTGCTCGACAGCGGCGCGCACTTCGGACACCAGACCCGGCGCTGGAACCCGAAGATGAAGCGGTTCATCTTCACCGACCGCAACGGCATCTACATCATCGACCTGCAGCAGACGCTGACCTACATCGACAAGGCCTACGAGTTCGTCAAGGAGACCGTCGCCCACGGTGGCACCGTTCTCTTCGTCGGCACCAAGAAGCAGGCCCAGGAGTCGATCGCGGCCGAGGCGACGCGCGTCGGGATGCCCTACGTGAACCAGCGTTGGCTGGGCGGCATGCTCACCAACTTCTCCACCGTGCACAAGCGCCTGCAGCGCCTCAAGGAGCTCGAGGCCATGGAGCAGACCGGTGGCTTCGAGGGTCGCACCAAGAAGGAAATCCTCATGCTCACGCGTGAGATGAACAAGCTGGAGCGGACCCTCGGCGGTATCCGCGACATGCAGAAGGTGCCCTCGGCCATCTGGGTCGTCGACACCAACAAGGAGCACATCGCCGTCGGCGAGGCGCGCAAGCTGAACATCCCGGTCATCGCGATCCTGGACACCAACTGCGACCCCGACCTGGTCGACTACCCGATCCCGGGCAACGACGACGCGATCCGCTCCGCCGCGCTGCTGACCAAGGTCGTCGCCTCCGCGGTGGCCGAGGGCGTGCAGGCGCGGGCCGGTCTGGCCTCCGGCGACGAAAAGCCGGAAGCGGGCGCGGGCGAGCCGCTCGCCGAGTGGGAGCAGGAGCTGCTGGCGCAGGCCGCGCCGGGCGCCGAGGCCTCCACCGAGACCCCGGCAGAGGCCTGAGGCTCGTAATCCGCTGTTTCAGCGGTGATCACCTAGGAGTGCCATGGTGATCACCGCTGCCCAGTAACTGAACTTCTCCAAAGGAGGCTCGCCACCGATGGCGAACTACACCGCTGCCGATGTGAAGCGGCTCCGGGAGCTGACCGGCTCCGGGATGATGGACTGCAAGAAGGCCCTCGAAGAGACCGACGGTGACTTCGACAAGGCTGTCGAGGTCCTGCGCATCAAGGGCGCCAAGGACGTCGGCAAGCGCGCCGAGCGCGCCACCGCCGAGGGTCTGGTCGTCGCGCAGGACGGCGTGCTGATCGAGATCAACTCCGAGACCGACTTCGTCGCCAAGAACGACGAGTTCCAGGGTCTGGCCAACCAGATCGTCGCGGCGGCCGCCAAGGCCCGCCCCGCCGACTTGGACGCGCTCAAGGCCGTCGACCTGGGCGGCAAGACCGCCGACCAGGCCGTGCAGGAGCTCGCCGCGAAGATCGGCGAGAAGCTGGAGCTGCGCCGCGCCGTGTCCTTCGATGGCCCGGTCGCGACCTACCTGCACAAGCGTTCCTCGGACCTGCCGCCCGCCGTCGGCGTGCTGGTCGAGTACCAGGGTGAGGGCGATGCCGCGGCCGAGGCCGCCCGCGCCGCCGCCATGCAGATCGCCGCGCTGAAGGCCAAGTACGTGACCCGCGACGAGGTTCCGGCCGACCTCGTGGAGAACGAGCGCCGCATCGCCGAGCAGACCGCTCGCGAGGAGGGCAAGCCCGAGGCCGCGCTGCCGAAGATCACCGAGGGCCGCGTCAACGGCTTCTTCAAGGACGTCGTGCTGCTCGAGCAGGCGTCGGTCACCGACTCGAAGAAGACCGTCAAGGCCCTGCTGGACGAGGCCGGTGTCACCGTGAGCCGCTTCGCGCGGTTCGAGGTCGGCCAGGCCTGACAGCATGCGAAGGCCCCTCATCCCGTCATCGCGACGGATGAGGGGCCTTCTGCTGTCCGCGTCCGGCGGCCGCAAGGCGACGCGGCACCCCGATCCCCGACCCGCACGTAGTGTGTAGGGGGTCTTCTGCGGTCGCCGAAACCGAGTAGGGCAGGATAGACACCGCCTTGTATTGCGGGATCGCAAACTTATCCGCTGTGCCCCTGATGCCTCAGCATGCTGAGAACACCACCATCACCAAAGGAGAAGAGCACCGATGACGGACCCGGGGACCGACCGCCCAGGATATCGCCGGGTACTTCTCAAACTGGGTGGCGAAATGTTCGGCGGCGGCAAGGTCGGCCTCGACCCCGACGTCGTGCAGACCGTGGCCGAGCAGATCGCCGAGGTCGTCGCGACCGGTGTGCAGGTGGCCGTGGTGATCGGCGGCGGCAACTTCTTCCGCGGCGCCGAGCTCGAGGAGCGCGGCATGGAGCGGGCCCGCTCGGACTACATGGGCATGCTCGGCACCGTGATGAACAGCCTTGCGCTGCAAGACTTCCTGCAGAAGCAAGGGATCGACACCAGGGTGCAGACCGCGATCACGATGGGCCAGGTCGCGGAGCCGTACCTGCCGCTGCGCGCCAAGCGCCACCTGGAGAAGGGCCGAGTGGTCATCTTCGGCGCCGGCATGGGCATGCCGTACTTCTCCACCGACACCACCGCTGCCCAGCGTGCCCTGGAGATCGGCGCCGACGTGGTGCTGATGGCCAAGGCGGTCGACGGCGTCTTCACCGCGGATCCGCGGGTCGACGAGACGGCGACGATGTACACCGAAATCACGCACAAAGAGGTCATCGAGCGCGACCTGAAGGTCGCGGACGCGACGGCCTTCAGCCTGTGTATGGACAACCAGATGCCCATCCTGGTGTTCAATCTGTTGACGAAGGGCAATATCGCCCGCGCGGTCGCCGGTGAGAAGATCGGCACATTGGTTCGGTCCTGAGCCCGCGAACCGCGGATCATGACGATGACGACGCTGTGGAGGAAACGGTCGTGATTGAAGAAGCGCTCTTCGACGCCGAGGAGAAGATGGAGAAGGCCGTCTCGGTGGCGAAGGACGATCTCGGGACCATCCGTACCGGACGCGCGAATCCGGGCATGTTCTCGCGGGTCGTCGTGGACTACTACGGTTCGCCCACCCCGGTCACCCAGATGTCCAGCATCACGGTGCCCGAGCCGAGGATGGTGGTGATCAAGCCCTACGAGGCCGGTCAGCTCGGCGCCATCGAGACTGCGATCCGCAACTCGGACCTAGGTGTCAACCCCACCAACAACGGTGACATCCTGCGCATCAGCATCCCGCAGCTCACCGAGGAACGCCGCCGTGAGCTGGTCAAACAGGCCAAGAGCAAGGGCGAGGACGCCAAGGTCGCGATCCGCAATGTGCGGCGCAAGGCCATGGACGAACTCTCGCGCATCCAGAAGGATGGCGAGGCGGGTGAGGACGAGGTCGGGCGCGCCGAGAAGGAGCTCGACAAGACCACCGCCAAGTATGTGCACCAGATCGACGAGCTGGTCAAGCACAAAGAAGCCGAACTGCTCGAGGTCTGAGGTCAGATCTGAGGGCCCGCACGGGCGGGGGACGAGGAACAACGAGTGAGCGACGGGACAATCGTGGCCGACAATGCCGCCGCAACGGGTGCGGCCGAGGAGCCGACTCCGGGGAACGGCGCCGCCGAAGCGCCCCCGGTCCGTTCGGGTGACTTCGTCGGGCAGTTCCATACTGCGCACCCCGACCATGCCGTGCCTGCCGAGCCCGTGGTTCCCGCGCCCGCCGCCACGAAATCGCGAGCGGGACGCAACCTGCCCGCCGCGCTCGCGGTCGGCTTGGGGCTCGGACTGTCGCTCGTCGCGATCCTGCTGTTCGCGCCGCTGGTGTTCATCCCGGTCACAGCGGCCGGCGTCGGCGTGGCCACCTGGGAGGTGGCCAAGCGGCTGCGCGAGGCGGACGTGCTCGTCCCGCGGATCCCGCTCATCGTGGGCGGGCAGGCGGTGTTCTGGCTCGGCTGGCCGTTGGGCGCGAGCGGTGTCGCGGGCGCCTTCGCGGCCACCGCGCTGACCTGCATGGTGTGGCGCCTTTTCGACCACGGTTTGCAGACCGCCCCGCGGAACTTCCTGCGCGACACGGCGATCGCTGTCTTCACCCTCGCGTGGATCCCGCTGCTCGCGTCCTTCGCGACGCTGCTGCTGCTCGAGCCGGACGGCAACCTGCGGGTGCTGACCTTCATGATCCTTGTGGTCTGCTCCGACGTGGGCGGCTATGTGGCGGGCGTGCTGTTCGGCAGGCATCCGATGGTGCCGTCGATCAGCCCGAAGAAATCCTGGGAGGGCTTCGGCGGCTCGCTGGTGTTCAGCGTCATCGGTGGCCTGCTGACGGTCACCCTGCTGCTGGACGCGAATTCGATGATCGGCGTCGTGCTCGGTGTCGGACTCGTGCTGGTCGCGACCGTCGGTGACCTGATCGAATCGCAGATCAAGCGCGAACTCGGCATCAAAGACATGGGCACGCTGCTGCCCGGGCACGGCGGCATCATGGACCGCCTTGATTCGATGCTGCCTTCCGCGTTCGTCTCCTGGCTGGTGCTGAGCACGCTGCTCTGATCGGCGGGGCCGGGCGATATACCGCCAAATCCCGGCGGGCGTGATAGCGATCGTCCATGATCGAGGCATGTCCACGAATGCCGAGCACGAGCCCGAGGCGAGCCGGCGTCAGGAGCCGACCGCTCCGCCGCCGACTCCGCCGGCGACCAAGCCCCCCATGACCGGCGAAAAGCCCTCGATCTCCTCGCGGACCGGTTACGCCTGGGTCGGGCTCGTGGTGGGCACGCTGATCATGATCGTGCTGCTCATCTTCATCCTCCAGAACCTGGAGACCATCCAGGTGAGCCTGTTCTTCTGGGAGTTCCACCTGCCGATCGGCGTCGCGGTGCTGCTCTCGGTGATCTGCGGAGCGCTGGTGATGGCCCTGGTCGGCGGCATGCGCATCCTGCAACTGCGGCGGGCCGCCAAACACTGACTTTCGCACGCGATCGCCGACCTGATCGAGCAAGCCGCGCGCGACGTCGCGGGGTAGCGGTCTGTGTCCTCGCGCACTGTTTCGGGCTGACCATTCGACAGCCGGGGGCGGATGAGAGACTGGGAGAACTATGACCGCCTCCCTGCCCCTGGTTTTCGATGCTCCGCGCCGTGGCATGCCGCCGCGGCATCTCGCCGATCTCGATGCCGACGGGCGGCGCGCCGCGGTCGAAGAGCTCGGACTGCCCAAGTTCCGCGCGGACCAGATCGCGCGGCAGTACTTCGGGCGGCTGCAGGCTGATCCCGAGCAGATGACGGATCTGCCAGCGCCGGTGCGGGAGAAGGTCGGCGCGGCGCTGTTCCCGCCGCTGCTCTCGGTGGTCAAGCACGTGGCCTGCGACGACGGCCAGACCCGCAAGACGCTGTGGCGGGCGGGTGACGGCACCCTGCTGGAGAGCGTGCTCATGCGCTACGCCGACCGCAACACGCTGTGTATCTCCAGCCAGGCGGGCTGCGGCATGGCCTGCCCGTTCTGCGCGACCGGTCAGGGCGGGCTCAACCGCAACCTGTCCACCGCCGAGATCGTCGACCAGGTGCGCGCCGCCGCGGCCGCGCTGCGCGACGGCGAGGTGGCGGGCGGGGCAGGCAGGTTGTCCAACATCGTCTTCATGGGCATGGGCGAGCCGCTGGCCAACTACAAGCGGGTGGTCGCCGCGGTGCGCCGCATCACCTCGCCCGCGCCGGACGGTCTCGGCATCTCGCAGCGCAATGTCGTGGTGTCGACCGTCGGTCTGGCTCCGGCGATCCGCAAGCTCGCCGACGAGGATCTGTCGGTCACGCTGGCGGTCTCGCTGCACACCCCGGACGACGAACTGCGCGACACGCTCGTGCCGGTGAACAACCGCTGGCCGGTTGCCGAGGTGCTGGACGCGGCGCGCTACTACGCCGACAAGTCCGGTCGCCGGGTTTCGGTCGAGTACGCACTGATTCGCGACATCAACGACCAGCCGTGGCGCGCCGACATGCTCGGCGCGAAACTGCACAAGGCGCTGGGCTCGCGCGTGCACGTCAACGTCATCCCGCTCAATCCGACGCCGGGCAGCAAGTGGGACGCCAGTCCGAAGCCCGTCGAGCGCGAGTTCGTCCGCAGGGTCAACGCCCAAGGTGTACCGTGCACCGTCCGTGACACCCGCGGCCAGGAGATCGCCGCCGCCTGCGGGCAGCTGGCCGCCGAGAACTGAATCCCGAGGGGGGCCATTGCTGCAGCCAGGTGACGTATTCGCCGGGTATGCCATCGAACGACTGCTCGGTCAGGGCGGCATGGGCGCGGT
The DNA here is from genome assembly GCF_040654065.1 of Nocardia sp. NPDC050793. Lineage (NCBI taxonomy): Bacteria > Bacillati > Actinomycetota > Actinomycetes > Mycobacteriales > Nocardiaceae > Nocardia > Nocardia sp. NPDC050793. Next base: position 698,188 of record NZ_JBFAHG010000001.1, on the reverse strand, counting down.
GTATCTGGCCGGGCATCCGCGGCTGCCCCGCCGGACGGCGCTCAAACTGCTGAACCGGGAGTTGTTCTCCGACGCGGAGATTCGCGCTCGCTTCGAGCGGGAAGCCGATCTGGTCGCGCAGCTGGACCACCCCAACATCGTGGCGGTGTTCGATCGCGGCATCGAAGACGAGCAGCTGTGGATCTCCATGCAGTTCATCGACGGCGTGGACGCGGCCTCGGTGGACCCGCGCACCCTGCCGCCGCAGCGGGCCGCCCAGATCGTCGCCGAGACCGCGCTCGCGCTGGACTACGCGCACCGCATGGGTGTGCTGCACCGTGATGTGAAACCGGCGAACATCCTGCTGTCCCGCTCGGCGGGGCAGGAGCGGGTGCTGCTCACCGATTTCGGCATCGCCCGCCCGCGCGAGGACACCAACCAGCTCACCCAGACCGGCACCTTCACCGCCACCCTCGCCTATGCCGCACCGGAGCAGCTCACCGGTGCGGCGCTCGATCACCGGACCGACCAGTACTCACTCGCATGCACCCTGTACTGGCTGCTCTCCGGCACCGTGCCGTTCGATTCCCCGCAGGCTGTCGCGGTGATCCAGGGACACCTGAAGCAGCCGCCTCCGCCGCTCAGCTCGGTGCGGCCCGGCCTGCCGCCCGCGCTGGACGCGGTGCTGGATCGCGCGCTGGCCAAGCGGCCCGCGGATCGGTTCGACTCCTGCGCGGAGTTCGCCGCGGCCGTGCAGCAGGCGTTGCGGGGACCGGTGAGCGCGCCGCACGCCGTCGCGCAGTCCAGGCCGCATCCGATGGGTCCGCCGGGCTCGGCGCCGAACCCGATGCCGGTGGCGCACCCGCCGCGCTACGTCCAGCCCGCACCGCACTATGCGAACAGTGCTGTGCCGCCCGGTTATCCGCCCGGTTACGGCGCCGTCCCCGCCGGGTTCCGTCCGCCCGTTCCGCCGCGGCGTCGTGGCTCCGGGCCGAAAGTGCTGGTATTAATTCTGGGTTTGGTGTTCACGTTGGTCGCCGGGTGCGGAGCCTTCGTGTGGACCGACGACTCGACGTGGGTGTCGCAGCTGACAGGACGCTCGAAGGGCCACAAGGATCTGTCGGAGATGTCCGCGGCATTTCCCAGGATGCTGCCGAGCGACAATCGCCAAAAGGGCGAGGGCTACAACGGCTCGCCCTGCAGTCCGATTTCCGAATGGAAGGATTGGCGGGCCACGGACGGCGACGAATCGGCCTTCGACCGCTGGCAGGCGCAGTGGGAGTGCTTCCTGGGGCCCAGCGGCAAGCTGGCTTACAACTTCTACGCCTATCCGACCGCGCAGGCGGCGCGGCAGGCGGTGACCACGTTCAAGTCTCGCGCCAAGTCCCAAGGCTCCAGCACGGAGGGCACCAGGACCGACGAACATTTCGTCTACCGAGGCCAATTCGGCGGCGAGTCCGCTCTGATCCTCTCGACCTTCTCCGACCCGTCGCGCGACCGCTGGGTGCTGACCTTCCACGGCCCCACGAACCGAGACGACAAACTCGCGGCAAAGGTCCGCGACGCCCCGCTCTGAGAACTCCTAGCGGAATGAGAGTTGCTGGAGCCACGGCCGATGGGGTTCTCGTGCGTGATGATGGTGATGGGAGGCTCTTGGAGCGCGCTACAGACCTCGAGTAGAGGACAGGTTGTGGGTCGGTTGGGTTCGCCGAGTCGCGCCAGCACGGGTCAGGAGTCGGCGAAGGGGGCAGTGCCGAGACGCTACGCTAAGCGGCATGAGCGAGGCTGTCGACTGGTCATGGCTGCGTACCACGATCCCGATCGTCGATATGGCCATGTACCTGGACATGCCCGAGGACATCGCCCGCACTCTCGAAATCCGCGATGGCATGATCGTGCATTGCGAATCGCCCTCGCCGAATCATGTTGCGATAAGCGACAACATCAAGGGCGCGCTGCGCGAGGCGGTGTCCAAGCGTCCCGGTGACGCGCCGTGCCTGCGGGCCAGCGGTGAGCTCGACATGTTGGTCTCCGAGGTCCCGTTCCATTACAAGCGGCCGGATGCGATCGTGTATCGCTGTATCGATGAGCCGCGGGGCAAGTGGAAGACCAAGCCGACAGCGTCGGACACGCTGCTGGTTGTCGAGGTCGTTTCGCCGAACACGGTGACAGCCGATCTTGTCGAAAAGCGCGCGGAATACGCGCGGCTGAACATCCCGTACTACTGGATCGTGCGCATGGTTCAAGACGATGGGCCTGCGACATCGATCGAGATGCTCAGACTCACCGCCGACGGCACGTACGTCCGAGAGAACATGTCGCTCCGGGCCCGTGGCGACATGGTGGCGGTCGATGTCGCCGACCCGCTCGACATCACCATCAGCTGGAATCAGCTCGATCTCGGCCTGGACTGATCGCCCCGGCCCTTGTTGCTCGGTTTCGATGACCGCGCGGCCCGACTGGCGCCTCGGCCGTGCGCCGCTCTGTCAACGGACTCTGTCCGGCGGCGCCCGCCCGGCGGCTCCGCGCCTCCGCTTCGGTCTCCGGCACGTCGCGGCCGGCGCTCTCTCAGGCCCCGGTACCGAAGCGGTTCTTGGCCGGGCGGTTGGTCGAGGCGCGGTGTTCGGCTTCCTTCGCCTTGACGCGCTCGTTCTCGCGGAGGACGGCTTGGTAGTTCTCGCGTTCGCGGGTCAGCCATTCCGGAGGGTCGGCGAGGAGGGCGGTGATCTCGTCCGCGGTGAGGGCGTCGGAGATTCCAGAGCGGGCCAGGCCGCTGTTGGAGACGCCGAGCTTGCGGGCAGTGATGTCGCGCGGGAACGGCCCGGTGCGGCGCAGTTCGGTGAGCCAGGCCGGGGGATCGGTGCGCAGCCGGTCGAGGTCGGCGCGGGAGATCGGCGAGTTCCGGAACTCCTCCGGCGCGGCGGGGAGGTAGATGCCGAGTTTGTCGGCCGCGGTCAGCGGCTTCATCATCTGCGGTTTCTTGTCCGGGCTCACCGGGACAGCCTAGTCGACCGCCGGACCGCCTCCGTGCCAGCCTCGTCGTCGCGGCGGCCGTCCCGGCCGGCGCGGCGTGCAATACCCTTGGTCGAATGAGTCAGGTGGAGTCGATCGACGTCGCGCGGTTGCGCTGGTTCGTCGCGGTGGCCGAGGAGCTGCACTTCGCGCGGGCGGCCGAAGCGCTGGGGATCGCGCGGCAGCGGCTCAGCCGGACGGTCATCGACCTGGAAGACGAACTCGGCACGAAGCTGTTCGTCCCCGGCGCCCAGCCGACCCAGCTCACCGACGAGGGTCTGGAGCTGCTCGCCGCCGCGCGTGAGGTCATTGCCCGCGCGGAGGCCGAGGCGGCGCGGCCGGAGCCCGAGGAGGTCCGGCCGGTCCTGCGGGTGGGGTTCGTGCCCGGTGTCACCGTGTCGAAGTGGGAACGGATCTGGGGTGAGCGGTTCCCGGACGTCCAGCTCGAGACGATTCCGCTCGCGGCCGCCGACCAGTTGACCGCGCTGCGGGATGGCCGGGTCGACATGTGCTTCGTGCGCCTGCCGATCGACCGCGAAGGGCTCAGCGCGATTCCGCTGTACCGCGAGATGCCGGTCGTCGTGGTGCCCAAGGAACACCCGATCTCGCTGTTCTCCGAGGTCGGCGCGGCAGAGCTGGCCGACGAACGCCTGCAGGACGCCTCGGATATCGACGCGGCGGCGGTCACCCTCGAAATGGTCGCCGCCGGAGTCGGACTCGCCGTCGTCCCGCACTCCATCGCGCGCCTGCACGCCCGCCGCGATCTGGTGTACCGGACCGTCACCGATCACCCCGACACCGAGATCGCCCTGGCCTGGCCCGCGGCCGAGACCGGCGAGCTGGTGGAGGACTTCATCGGCGTGGTGCGCGGCCGTTCCGAACGGAGCTCGCGCTCACCACGCGCCGAACAACCGACGAAGCGGACCACGGCGAAAAAGCCTGCGCAGCAGCGGAAGCCGACGGGTGGGAAGGGCGCGTCCGCGGCGCGCGGGGCACGCTCCTCGGGCGCGAAGAGCAAGCGGCGCGGGCGCTGATCCGCGGGCGCTTCGTATGAGGCGGACGTGCCCGGTGATCCCGATGCGTATTACGGCATGCCCTCGTGGATGCGGGGCAGGATCTTGTGGCGCAGGTGCGCGCGGATGTCGGCGATCACGGCATCGGCCGGGGTGAGCAGCGGGCTGCGGACGGTGGCCGGGAACCCGGGAATGCGTTCGGCGAGAGCGGCTTTGACGAACGCGATGTCGGAAAGGCCCGATTCGTGGCGGAGGGCGCGGCACTCGTCGAACACGGCCTGCCAGCGCGTTGCCGCATCCCGGTCGCCGTCACGCAGGGCGGCGGCGATGCGAACGGGGATCTCCGGCACGGGATTGCCCCCGCCGGAGACGATGCCGTGCACACCGAGCTCGCCGATCCGTGCGGCCGCGCCGTCGTTGCCCGCGAAGACCGCGAGTCCGGTCGCGGTATACGCCCGGGCGACGTCGAGCTGACCACTCGAATCCTTGATGCCGACGAGCATCGGGTACTCGGCGGCGAGTGCACCGAGCAGCGCGGGGGAGATCGGTGTTTGGGTGTGGCGGGGAAAGTTGTACAGCAGCATCGGCAATTCGGTGCGGGCGAGCAGCCTGCCGAAGAAGTCGCGGACGCCGGTCTCCGGCGGGTCGGCGAAGAAGTAGGGGGCGATGGCGGCGACGGCGTCGGCGTGATCGCGTGCGTGGTCGAGCAGGTCGATCGCGTCGCCGTACGCGGTGGCGCCGACGTGGGCGACGAGGTGGCCGGGCCACTGCGCGCGGGCCTGCTCCAGGACCTTCTTGCGTTCGGCGACAGTCAGATTCGCGAACTCGCCGGTGGTGCCGTTGACGAGGATCGCAGGGACGCCCGCCCGATGCAGAAAGCCGAGGTACTCGCCCAGCGCTCCGGTGTCGACCGTGTGGTCGTGAGTGAACGGCGTGACCGTGGCGATGATCGGGTTGACCCGCACGGTTCCCGGCCAGGGAACGCGCTGCACCGGATGCCCAACGGTCATCTGCGGGCACTCCTCCACATCGACACGGCAGCTGACCAGTTTATCGGATCACGCTCGATAGCCGGGGCCGTCCGTTCGCGACCACCGTGAGTGACGCCGAGCGCACGGGTGGCGTCGAACACGCGACGGAGCGGGCACGCGCGCAGGCGGCGGCCGCGCGAACTCTGGTGGGACAGCGCGCAGATGGCCGAAGCATGACAACGGCCGCGCCCCCGGCATCGACCGGGGCGCGCGGCCGCGAAGAATTAGCGGGGCTTGCGCCGCAGGATCGTGTCGCGCACCAGGATGACCACGATGAGCGCGGCGAAGCCGACCAGGTAGACGTCCTCGATCCTGCCCTTGTGGTTGCCGATGACCATGGCCACCAGGGCGAACGCGACGATCCAGCCCGCGATGCGGAAGGTGCGGCGCGACTCACCGCTCCAACCCCACGCGGCGGAGGGGACCTCGGCGGTGTCCACGTGAGTGACGATGGCGCGCTCGTTCTTGGCGGGTTCGATTTCCGTGGCGGCCACGATCGCTCCTCAGGTGGTTCGGGTACCGAACGTTCCGGTACACACTCGGTGGGGCTTCTGCTCGATATCGTGACATACGACGCCGCGTCGTTGGTAGTCGGGCCGCGTTCGACGCGAGCGGTGAGCGGCCCGGCAGGTAGGACACAATGGCTTGGTGTCCGACATCGTGAGAGTCCTACTGCTCGGCAGCACCGGATCCATTGGTACCCAGGCGCTCGAGGTGATCGCTGCCAACCCCGACAAGTTCGAAGTGGTCGGCTTGGCGGCACGCGGTGGCAACAGCGAGCTGTTCGCCGCGCAGATGGCGGCCACCGGGACCCGCAATGTCGCCGTCGCCGATCCGGCCGCCGCCGCGGCGCTCGACATTCCGCTGGCGGGCCCGGCGGCCGTGACCGAACTGGTCCGCCGCACCGAGGCCGACGTGGTGCTCAACGCGCTGGTCGGCTCGCTCGGCCTGGAACCGACCCTGGCCACCCTGGAGTCGGGTACGCGGCTCGCGCTGGCCAACAAAGAATCGCTCGTTGCCGGAGGTTCGCTGGTGACCCGCGCCGCCGCACCCGGCCAGATCGTGCCGGTGGACTCGGAACACTCGGCGCTGGCGCAGTGCCTGCGGGGCGGCCGCGCCGAGGAGGTCGACCGGCTGGTGCTGACCGCGTCGGGCGGGCCGTTCCGCGGCTGGACCGCCGAGATGCTCGAATCGGTGAGCCCTGCCGAGGCCAAGGCGCACCCGACCTGGTCGATGGGTCTGATGAACACGCTGAACTCGGCCTCGCTGGTGAACAAGGGCCTGGAGCTGATCGAGACGCACCTGCTGTTCGGGATTCCCTACGACCGCATCGATGTCACCGTGCACCCGCAGTCGATCGTGCACTCGATGGTCACCTTCACCGACGGGTCGACGCTGGCGCAGGCCAGCCCGCCGGACATGAAGCTGCCGATCGCGCTGGCACTCGGCTGGCCGGATCGGGTGCCCGGCGCGGCGGCCCCCTGCGATTTCGGGACCGCCGCCACCTGGACCTTCGAGCCGGTCGACAACGAGGTGTTCCCCGCGGTCGACCTGGCCAGGCAGGCGGGCACCGCGGGAGGCAGCGTGACGGCGGTCTACAACGCCGCCAACGAGATCGCGGTGCAGGCGTTCCTGGACGGTCTCATCGGCTTCCCTGCGATCGTGCGCACGGTGGCCCGCGCGGTGGAAGCGGCCGATCAGTGGCGGGCCGAGCCGCAGAGCCTGGCCGAGGTCCTCGCCGCCGACAGCTGGGCGCGTGACTACGCCCGGCGCGTCGTCGGAGCCTGAACCCGCCGGTCTTCAGCGCGCACGACCGCGCGCTGGCAGACTGAGGCGTAAGGATCGGGGATGGAATTCGTCCGGAGGCGTACCGCGTTCACTCGGCCGTGCGCAGGTGACGGACTCGGTCCGGCCGCGTCCATTAGTGTGGTCGGGGTGCTCGCGGCCGCGCCGACGCGTGCGCGGGATGTCGAAGAGCTGCGCAACGCAGGAGGGCTGGAGAGCAAATGGTGTTCGCCATGGGGTTCGTGCTGTTCGCGCTCGGCATCCTCATCTCGGTCGCCCTGCACGAATGCGGACACATGTGGGCGGCCCAGGCCACCGGCATGAAGGTGCGCCGCTACTTCGTCGGTTTCGGGCCCACCCTCTGGTCCTTCCACCGCGGCGAGACCGAATACGGCGTGAAGGCCATCCCGCTGGGCGGATTCTGCGATATCGCGGGCATGACCGCTTTGGACGAGGTGCGGCCGGAGGACCTGGACCGCGCCATGTACCGCCAGGCGACCTGGAAGCGAATGGTGGTGATGGCGGGCGGCATCGCGATGAACTTCGTGCTCGGCTTCCTGCTGATCGTGGTGCTCGCTGTCGGGTGGGGCCTGCCGCGGTTGGACGAACCGACCCCCACCGTCGGGAGTCTGCAGTGCGTCGCGGACGCGAACCCCGACGGGACGCTGCAGCAGTGCAGCGGCGTCGGCCCCGCGCAGCAGGGCGGGCTCCAGCCGGGCGACACCATCACGGCGGTGAACGGCGTCGCGGTCGACACCTGGTCGGAGTTCACCGAACAGACCCGCAAGCAGCAGGGCCCGATCACCTACACCGTGGACCGCGCCGGACAGCGGGTGCAGGTGACGGTCACGCCGCAGCCGGTGACGCGCTACGCGAAGGACGGCACGAAGGCCCAGGTCAGCGCGGTCGGCGTCACCCTCGACAACCCGCCGATCGAGCAGTACAACGTCGTCACGGCGATCCCCGCCTCGGCCTCTTTCACCGGCGACCTTTTCGTGCGCACCTTCCAGTCGCTGGCGCAGATGCCCGCCAAGGTCGCGGCGTTGTGGGACGCGGTGACCGGCGGCACGCGCGATCCTGAGACGCCGGTCAGCATCTACGGCGCGAGCCGCATCGGCGGCGAGAGCGCGCAGGCGGGCCTGTGGCAGGTGTTCGTGCTGATGCTGGCGAGCCTGAACTTCTTCCTGGGCGCGTTCAACATCCTGCCGCTGCTGCCGCTGGACGGCGGTCACATGGCGGTGGTCCTCTACGAGAAGCTCCGCAACACCGTGCGCGGCTGGCGTGGCCTCGCGCCCGCCGGTCCGGTCGACTACCTCAAGTTGTTGCCCGCGACCTACGTCGCCGTCGTCCTCGGCGGCGCGTACATGGTGCTGACGCTGGCCGCCGACATCGTGAACCCGATCAAGCTGTTTCCCTGAGTTCTCCCGCGAGGTACCCTGTCGCCGGCAATCGCGGGACAACACGTTGTCAGGCCGTGTCACGGGCGTCACAGGGTGGTGGTCCACGGGGCGCGGCTAAGCTCGGTAGTCGAACGCCCGCAGCACACGGACGAAAGTAGGCAGCCGAAAGTGACCAGCACAATCGGACTGGGGATGCCGACCGCACCCGCGGCCGTTCTCGCGCCCCGCCGTAAGACCCGTCAGTTGATGGTGGGTGGGGTCGGTGTGGGTAGTGACCACCCGATTTCCGTGCAGTCGATGACCACCACCAAGACGCATGACGTGAATGCGACGTTGCAGCAGATCGCCGAGCTCACGGCCTCGGGTTGTGACATCGTGCGGGTCGCCTGTCCGCGTCAGGAGGACGCGGACGCGTTGGCGACGATCGCGCGTAAGTCGCAGATCCCGGTGATCGCCGACATCCATTTCCAGCCGCGCTACATCTTCGCCGCCATCGACGCCGGGTGCGCTGCCGTCCGGGTGAATCCGGGCAACATCAAGGAGTTCGACGGCCGGGTCAAGGAAGTAGCCAAGGCCGCGGGCGCCGCCGGTATCCCGATCCGCATCGGCGTCAACGCCGGTTCGCTGGACAAGCGGATGATGGAGAAGTACGGCAAGGCCACCCCCGAAGCGCTGGTGGAGTCGGCGTTGTGGGAGGCGAGCCTGTTCGAGGAACACGGCTTCGGGGATATCAAGATCTCGGTGAAGCACAACGACCCGGTGATCATGGTGGAGGCCTACCGTCAGCTGGCCGCCCAATGCGATTACCCGTTGCACCTCGGGGTGACCGAGGCCGGTCCGGCGTTCCAGGGCACGATCAAGTCCGCGGTCGCGTTCGGCGCGCTGCTCAGCGAGGGCATCGGTGACACGATCCGGGTCTCGCTGTCCGCCCCACCGGCTGAGGAGATCAAGGTCGGCGGTCAGATCCTGCAGTCCTTCAACCTGCGCCCGCGCAAGCTCGAGATCGTGTCGTGCCCGTCGTGCGGTCGCGCGCAGGTCGACGTCTACACGCTGGCCAACGAGGTCAGCGCCGGCCTGGAAGGCATGGAAGTGCCGTTGCGAGTCGCGGTCATGGGCTGCGTCGTCAACGGCCCCGGCGAGGCGCGCGAAGCGGATCTGGGTGTGGCCTCGGGTAATGGCAAGGGGCAGATCTTCGTCAAGGGCGAGGTGATCAAGACCGTGCCCGAGCATCTGATCGTGGAGACGTTGATCGAAGAGGCCATGCGGATCGCCGAGGAGATGGGCGAGTACACGGACGCGGGGGAGCCGGTCGTCACCGTCGGCTGAGACCGGCCGGGACCAGCGCGTTTCGGATACCCGTACCGGATCGGCCGAGTTCGTGGCAGGCTGTCGATTGTGCGGAGTCTGCTGGAGCCGACGCGAAGGGCCAAATTCGCCCCCGCGCGTCAACTCGCCAACCGGGATCTGGCGCAGGTCCTGCGAGTGCTCGACAGCGATCCGGTCGCCTCGTGCATGATCGCGGCCCGGTTGCAGGAATTCGGCCTGGACGCCCGAGGCGGGCACGGTGAGCTGTGGAGCCGCGGCGGGCCCGCCGAATCCCTCTGCTTCTCCGGAGCCAACCTGGTGCCGCTGCGGGGCGATCACGACGCGTTGCGCGCGTTCGCCGACCGCGCGGCCCGCTGGCCGCGCGTGTGCTCCTCCGTGGTCGGCCGCCAGGAGCTGACCTTGCCGCTGTGGGAGATGCTCAGTGAACGCTGGGGACCCGAGCGGGAACTGCGCGGCACCCAGCCGCTGCTCGCGCTCGGCCAGCCCGCGCTCGCCACGGCCGATCCGCAGGTCCGCAGGGCGCGGCCCGAGGAATTGGACCGCTACCTGAACGCGGCGATCGCCATGTTCATCGAAGAGGTCGGCGTCGACCCGAGGGCGGGCGACGGCGGCCGCGGCTATCGGCGCCGCATCCAGCACCTCATCGAATCCGGCCGGGCCTGGGCGCGTTTCGAGGACGGCGAGGTGGTCTTCAAGGCCGAGGTCGGTTCGCTGTCCCGGCGCACCGGCCAGATTCAGGGCGTGTGGGTGCATCCGGATCGGCGCGGGAAGGGCGTGGGCACCGCGGGCACGGCGGCGGTGGCCAACGCGGTGGTCGCCTCCGGACGCACCGCGAGCCTGTACGTGAACGACTTCAACACGGTGGCCCGCCGCGCGTACGGCCGGGTCGGGTTCCGCCAGATCGCGACCTTCGCCACCATCCTGCTGGACTGAGATCGCGGATCCCGGTCGTTCGAGATCATCGGCGTCACCGGACGCGGAACACCATCCTCGTCGGGCGAGATGCGGTGCGCCGCAGGCGTTTGCCCATTGTTGGCCAGTACCATCGGCAGCGATGTCGACACGCATGCTGATTCCGCTGGCCGTCGCGGTGCTCGCCGCCGCGGCGGCGGGCTGTTCGCCCGGTCCGCAGGGCCCCGCGCCCGTGGCCGACGCCTTCGTGGCGGCCTTCGCCGACCACGAGGTGGACGCGGCCGCCGAGCTCACCAGTCAGCCCGAGAAGGCCACCGTCGCACTGACTTCCGCGTGGCAGAACCTACAGGCCGAACAGCTGACCGCGCGGACCGGTGCGGCCAGGGTCACCGGTGACACCGCCACCGTCGAATACACCTACGAGTGGCGCCTGCCGAAGAACCGCATCTGGACCTACACCGGCCAGCTACAGCTGGGCCGCAGCGGCGGGCGCTGGGTGGTGCGGTGGACGTCGTCGAACATCCACCCCGAGCTCGGCGACACCCAGACCATGGAACTGCGCGCGAACCCGGCCCCGCGCGCCAGGGTGAACGAGCAATCCGGCAGCGACGTTCTGGTGCCGGGCAAGGTGTCCCGCGTCGCCTTCACCGCCGCCGACGCCACCGACCCCGCCAGGGTGGCCGCCAGGCTGTCCAGGGCGCTGTCGCGTTTCGACGAACGGCTCACCCCCGAGGCGATCCTGAAGGCGGCGAAGAACACCAGGGGCGCGTACACGGTGCTGCTGCTCACCGAGCTCGAATACAACCAGGTCGGCGCCGACCTGATCGGCCTGCCGGGGGTGACGCTGACCCAGGAATGGGACCTGGTGGCGACCGATCGCCATTTCGCCCCCGACCTGATGACACAGGTGCGCCAGACAGTGATCGCCGAGGTGGACGGCAAATCGGGCTGGAGCGTGGTGACCAGGAACGCCAACGGCGCCGACACCGCCGTGCTCACCGAGGTGCCAGCGCAACCGGCGCCGTCGTTCGCGCTCAGCATCGACCGCTACGTGCAGAACGCCGCCCAGCGCGCCGTCGACGTGCGCACCGAGCAGACCATGATGGTCGTGCTGCGCCCGTCCACCGGCGCGATCCTGGCGGTCGCGCAGAACGACGAGGCGGACCGGGACGGACCGGTGGCCACCATCGGCCAGTATCCGCCGGGCTCGGTGTTCAAGACGGTGACGGCCGCGGCGGCCATGGCCGCCGGGCTGGCCACACCCGACACCGTGCTGCCCTGCCCGAGCAGCATCGTCATCGGCGAGCGCACCATTCCGAACTACAACCTCTTCACGGTCGGCAGCGTGCCGATGACCACCGCCTACGAACGGTCGTGCAACACCTCCTTCGCCAGGCTGGCCAGCGAACTTCCTGCCGACGCGCTGCACGTGACCGCCGCGAAACTTGGTGTGGGCCAGGATTATTCGGTGATCGGACTACCCACCGCGTCCGGATCGGTGCCGACCGCCGACGAGATGGTGCAGCGCACCGAGGACGGGATCGGGCAGGGCAAGGTGGTGGTCAGTCCCTTCGGCATGGCTGTGATGGTCGCGACCATCGCGTACGGCACGGCGCCGGTGCCGTACCTGATCGCCGGGCGGCCCACCGCCGTCGCGGGGGATCGGCCGGCGATCGCGCCGAAGGTGATCGAGGGGTTGCGCGTCATGATGCGCAAGGTGGTCACCGGCGGCACCGCGGAGCGCATCGCCGATCAGGGCGAGGTGTACGGCAAGACCGGCGAAGCCGAGGTGGACGGCGGCTCGCACTCGTGGTTCGTCGGGTATCGCGGCGACATCGCCTTCGCGACGCTGCTGGTCAAGGGCGGCAGCTCCGACAACGCGGTGGCGGTGACGCGCGATATGTTCGCCGCGCTGCCGACGGGGTACTGAGCGACGCGGCGAAGGCGTCGCCGCCGCGGTGGTGACGCCTTCGAAATCCCTAGGAGTACAGCACGGTCCACGTGTCCGGCCCGACCACGCCGTCGACCTTCAGACCGTACGCGGCCTGGATGTCCAGCACCGCCGCCTCGGTATCCGGCCCGAAGGCGCCGTCGATCTGCACGGCATAGCCGTGCAGCTGGAGCAGGCACTGCGCCTGCCGGACGGCGTCACCGCGGCTTCCGCTGCTGATGGTCGGGTAGGAGTCGGTGTAGCCGCAGCCCTTGCCGCGCTCGGCGGGGTCGGCGTCTTTCGGGGCGGGGGCGGCCCACGCGGGCCCGGCCGCGGTCAGCAGACCGGCGGCGAGTGCGGTGGCGGCGATCAGCGTGCGAAAAGTCATGGGAATCCTCCCTTGTCGAGTGCTACGGTCCGGGAGCTGTGCTCCCGATGAGCAAGCTAGGAGCCGTGCCTTCGGTGATTCTCGAGACTTTCTGCAATTGCCTGGTCAGGCCGGTGGCACGGGCTCCTCGCTCGCCCCGTATCGCAGCCGCGTCGAGCCGACCCGGATGACGTCGCCGTCCGCGAGCGGGGTGTCGGCGCGGATCGGCACCTCGTTCACGTACACCCCGTTGGCCGAATCCCGGTCCCTGACGAAGATCCCGTCGTCGCGGTGCAGAATGCGCGCGTGCTTGCGGCTGACCCGCGCGTCGTCGAGCACGATGTCGTTGTCGGACTCCCGGCCGATGCGCAGACCCGAGGGTGGCACCGGAATCCGGTCGCCGTCGCCGACGCGCAGCCAGGCCCGGCGGCGGATGCTCGGCACGTCGCGGGTGGTGGCGCCCCGGGCGGACGGCGATTCCGGCGGCAGCCGATGGTTGCGGATCGCTTCCTCCAGGTCCACGGTCTCCGGTTGCGGATCGGCGCCGAGTTCCTCCACCAGGTTGCGGCGCAGCTCCCGGAAGGCGTTCAGCGCGTCGGCCTGCCGTCCGGACGCGTACAGCGCCCTGGCCAGCAGTCGCCACACGCGTTCGTCCACGGTGCGTTCGGCGGTCGACGCGGTCAGCTCGCCGATCACCGCGCTCGCGCGCCCGTCGGCGATGTCGGCGGCGATCCGGTCGACGAGCACGTCGTGTCGGCGCTCGGTCATGTCGATGGCGAAGTTCGCGGCGAAGCCGAGTTCGTGCAGGCCCGTCACCGGCGTGCCGCCCCACTGGTTCAACGCTTCCGCGAAACACGCTGCGGCCGTGCGTGAGTCGCCGGTACGGGCGGCCGCGGCGCCGCGGGTGCGCGCTGACTCGAAGCGGCCGACGTCGCACTGGTCGTCGGTGACGTCGAGCAGATAGCCCGCGTCGACGGTGCGCAGGACTTCGCGATCGGGAATTCCGGCCCCGCGCAGGACGGTACGCAGATTCGACACGTACGCGTAGAGGCCGTCCATGGCGCGCGGCGGCGGGTCGTCGCCCCAGATCGCGTCGATCAGCGCGGTCTTCGGCACGCCCTGGCGTCGATTGACGACCAGAATCGCCAGCAGCGCACGCGGTTTTGCGCCGGAAAGAACGACGGGCAGTCCGTCGACGAGCAGCCGCACCGGGCCGAGTATTCGGACGTCGAGCGATGGCCGATCGGGACCAGTCGTGGCCACTGCGCATCCCTCCCAACTACACTGCGCGCCAAGTCGTCTCGCGAAGCGAAGGCGACGGTGAGTGGATTCAGCATACGCATTGCCCGAGGTCTGCGGCGGAGCCCTTCGGGACCGAACCGCCGCGCGGGGCGCGGGGCCGCGCGGCAGTTCGCGCAGGTGCAGCGCCGATCTCACGGATGCGGTGGCACAGGGAGGTGCGCGGAGGGTGGTCGCTGCGGAGTTGGTCGCGGGCTCGGTGTTCGCGGGTCATCAGATCGAACGACGGCTCGGTTCCGGCGGAATGGGCACGGTGTATCTCGCCAAGCACCCGACACTGCCGATGCGGGTGGCGCTGAAAGTGGTCGGCGCGGGGCGCGACGACCCCGAGTACATCGCCTTGTTCCGTCGCGAGGCCCAGCTGGCGGCCGGTCTGGACCATCCGAACATCGTGGACGTCAAGGATTTCGGCGAGGAAGACGGCACGCTGTGGATGTCCATGCGGTACGTGCCGGGCGGCGACGCGGCGGCACTGGTCGGTCCGGGGCGCGCGGGTGTCGAGATCGGTCGCGCGGTGCACATCGTCACCGAGGCGGCCAAAGCGCTCGACTACGCGCACGAACACCACGTCGTGCACCGGGATGTGAAGCCGGCCAACATCTTCGTCGCGCCCGGCGACGCGGGCGCGGACCGGGTGCTGGTCGGAGATTTCGGCATCGCGCGCCGGACGGATCCCGCCGCCACTCAGATCGACACGGGCGTCAGGACGTTCACCGCGCCCTACGCGCCGCCCGAACAGCGCAACGGCGGACGCGTCGACCGGCGCGCCGATGTGTACGCGCTCGGCGTCACCTGTTACGAACTGCTGACCGGGCGGTTGCCCGACGCGGTGCTCGCTGATCGCGAGCGGCTGCCCGCCGGTGTCGAGGCGGTCCTGGCCAAAGCCATGGCGGGGGATCCGGAAGAGCGCTACGGGACGTGTGGCGAGCTGGCGGCGGCGCTGGCCGCGGCGGTGCGGGCGGAGTCGGTGCGTGCCGAACCGAAGCGCCGTTTCGGCACGCGCGGGCGAGTGGCGGCTGGTGCGGCTCTCGCACTGACGGTGGCCGGGACCGTCGTGCTGTGGTCGCTGCGGGCGGATGCCGGCTCCCGGGCGTCGACCGAGCCGACGGGTGCGGCGGGCGTCTCGCCGCGCTGTTACTTCACCACCGAGGTGCCGACCGGTGACGGATACCACGTCGTGCTCCCCACCACGAACGACGGCGGGCGCCGCTGCATCCTGTCCTATGTCGACTCCCATCCGGGCGGTCCCGGCGCGCCGCGGGCCACGCCGATCGAGGGCGTGCGCGCGCTCCAAGACGCGCTGCGCCGCTGCTATCAGCGGGAGCTGGCCGACGGTGACGGCGATTACAGCACCGCGACCGGCCTGGCCGTGCTCTACGTCCAGGATCTGCACGGCCTCGATCGAGACGGCGTGTTCGGTCCGCAGACCTCGGGCGCGATGCGCTGGCCGCGCTATCGCGACGCGGGCGGCGAGTTCGAGTCGTGTGTGCCGATCGGCCCGCCGTGAGTGCGCGGCGTCAGGGCCCGCCGAGTCAGGCTCGGTGCAGGGTGGCGGCGAGGTGGTGGGTCAACGGTTCGCCGACCGCGGCCATCCGCAGCGTGTAGTCGATGGTGTCGCCGGTGAGCCGGAACGACCGGTTGAGCGCGGTCACCATCTTCGCCGTGCTGCTGCGCCCGATGCTGGTGGAATCGAACTCCATGTGCAGTTCACCGTCGCGGATGGTGAGCCCGCCCTCGCAGATCTCGGTGATGCCGGTCGGGTGGGCGAGGATCAGTTCGACGTGGTCGGGCCGCGGGCAGCGCAGGTAGCCGGTCTCGGCGTGCATCGACCTGCTGCCGTCGGCCGCGCGGGTGCGCTGGCGGTAGGTGAGGAACGGGCGGCCCAGGTGGCCGAACCGGATCTCCTCCAGGTAGTCGAACGATTCGATGGTCGGGTACTCGCCGTGCCCGCCACCGCGCCACGTGCCGAGCAACGCGGCGAGCGGTGCGATATCAGGATGGGGAGCGACGGACGGTTGGGGTGCGACCACGGCGGACAGCCTAGACCCGTGCCGGGCGCCGTGCTCCCCGAGTCCCGAAATTGCACCGGTGAGAGGTGGTGCACGCCCGCGCCGAGCCCCGCCGCCGAGCGGCGTGCCCGGCCGGTCCGCGGTACGTAATCTCGGACCATGTGACAGACGTGAACCAGCTTCCTCCCGCCGGACGACGCCCCCGGCTGGTTGTCGTCAGCGGCCCGCCGGGCTCGGGGAAGACGACCTTGGCCCACGCGCTCGGCCGTGTCGTCGGGTGGCCGGTGATCAGTCGCGACGAGATCAAGCAGGGGATGGCGCACGCCGATCCGGCGTTTCAGCCCGCGCCGGAGGACGAACTCGCGTTGCGGACCCTCGGTACCTTCTTCGAGGTGCTCACCGTCCTGACGCGGGCGGGCGTCGACACCGTGGCCGAGGCGGCCTTTCAGGACCGGCTCTGGCGGCCGGGGCTGGAGCCGTTGACCGGGCTGGCCGACCTCCGGTTTCTGCACTGCGTCGTCGACCGGGATGTCGCGGTCGCTCGGATCGGTCACCGCAGGCGCGAGGAGCCGCTGCGGCGCGTCCATTCCGCGCCCGGCGAACCGGATCGGGCGGCGCTCGGCGCGCGGCACGATGCCTTCCAACGGGTGCGGCTGGACGCGCCCGCTCTCGAGGTGGACACCGCGGGGGAGTACCGGCCGGGGCTGGACGTGATCGCCGCCTTCGCCACGGATGTGTCGTCGATCGACCTTGGTTGAAGCGCCTCGGAATTCGGCCGCGGGTGATACATCTCTGGTGTACATGGCATGCGCGGGCAGGGTGGGCGGCCGGATTGTCCGCTTCCCGCCGCGGCGCGGTTCCGGGATCATGTGGTTCGGGGAGGCGGTGCGATGTCCGAGACGACCGACAACTGGATGGTGCCCGGCAAGGAGCAGCTGGTCGCGGCCTGCCGGGGATTTCCACACGACGACCACCCGATGCTGGAGGCGGCGGGCGAGCTGGCGCGGCTACACGGGTTGCGGGAGCGCACGCCCGGCTACGAGATGGCCGAGCTGGACCGACGGCGTCTCCAGTTGGTGCGGTCCATCGACCGATGGATGACGTTGGCGACGCCGGTGCCGGGCGGCGGGCCTGCGAACACTGAGACGGTCGGTGGCATGGTGGACCGGTTGGCGCAGCTCATCGCGCATGCATGCGGCCCGTCGACTGCCGCGCCGGAGCCGATGTTCCACGACGCGTGGCCGTCCGTGGTCGAACTCGCCGAGCGCTATCAGGACCTGGTAGCCGCGCTACAAGCCGGAACGCGCTAGGTACCGGATGGTGTCTAGGGCTCTGCGTCCGACGACTTCAGCACCTTGCTTCCGACGACTTCAGCGCCGCCCTGCGCCGCGTCCTCCGACCTCAGCGCCCTGCGTCCGGAGGGCTCTAGCTGTGGGAGGGCTGGACGTTGGTGACGGCAAGGGTGAGCCGTGACGCGGGTGGTTGGCGATCCGTCGCGTTGTGCGGCATGAGACAACCGGGCCCCGAACGAGGAGTACGAGACGGCCTCGCGGCTGCGGAATTCCCGCGTCACAGCGGGCGTAGGTGTTCGATCGAGACGTGGTACTGCTCGATAAGCCGCTGGCCGATCAACGAGCGGTGGCAAGCCTCTGGGTCGCGCTCGACACAGAACAGCGCCGCGGTCCCGCTGCCCGGCAGCGCCGACACGATCGGCGTGAGATCGGCCCAGTCGAGAATCTCGGCGGTGTAGCGGCGGGTGTACTCGGCAGCGAGCTCGCGGCGCGAGCGCTTGCCGACCCCTTGTCGGTCATCCTCGGCGTACTGGAGTCGGCGTAGCTCGGTAGTAGGCGCGAGCTCGGGGTGGTGCTCGTAGGCGATCCGGGCTTGGGCGAGGGCCGCCTGCAGCCGCCGTGAGTTCGCCCAGGCGTACTCGGCTCCGCGCACACCGCGGCGCTGGCGAACATCGAGCAGCAGGCGGACGTCCGCGTGCCGCAGTCGTCGCAGGAAAGACTCGCCGTCGAAGCCATAGACGCCGATTGTCACCATTCTGAGCACCGGGAAATCACCACCTTCCTTGCTACTCGCCGCCTCCGGCAGCCCAGCCGGAGGCGGCGAGGTGGCATCATTCGACGGCGGTTCCCTCGAGCTCGATCATCTGGCCGGGGATCGCAAGCCGTGTGACCCCGAGCATCGTGGTGGCCGGCGCCACCCCGGCGGCGCCCAACCGCGACGCCAGCACGCCGTAGTGCTGGAAAAGCAGATCCACGTCGGTGGTGTAGACGTTGAGCCGGACGAGGTTCGCGAGAGACATGCCTGCCTTGCCGAGCACGGCCTCCAGGTTGTCGACGCTCAGCGCCAGCTGCGCCGCCATGTCACCGTCGTGCTGGGGCTTGCCGTCGCCGCTCATCGCGGTCTGCCCGGAGCAGAACAGGGTCCGGGTGTGCCCGGAGACGAGCTCACCCTGGTTGAATCCCATCTCCACCGACCACGTCACCGGGTTGACTGCCGTTCGTTCCGCTGCCACATCAGCTCCATTCGATTCGTTGAAGTACGTACGTCCATCGGCCCGATAGCCCGCTGTCCGTAGTGGCAAGCCTCCCAGCAAATTACGACATCTCCTGTCGTGTATTCGGTAAAGTTTTTCGTATGCGCGCCGACCGCTTGGTGTCGCTGGTGCTGCTGCTGCGCCAGCGCGGTCGGCTGACCGCGGCCGAGCTGGCCGACGAGCTGGAGGTGTCGACCCGCACCGTGTTGCGCGACATCGAGGCGCTGTCCGTGGCCGGTGTCCCGGTCTTCGCCGAACGCGGCCGGCACGGCGGTTTCGCATTGCTCCCTGGGTTTCGGACCGAGCTCACCGGACTGAACCACGACGAGGCGCTTGCCTTGCTGGTTGCCGGATCGCGAGGCGGCGCGCAGGCATTCGGCCTCGGCTCGGCGCTTGCTTCGGCGATGCTCAAGGTGGTTGACGCGCTACCCGAAAGCTACCGGGACACCGCGGCGGACGTGGCCGAGCGATTGCTCATCGACCCGGAGACCGATCTGCTGTCGCGTCGGCTGGTCGCTGAGGAAGTGCCCGGCACCGTCTTGGCCGAGATCCGGCGCGCGGTGTTCGCCGGAAACAAGCTGCGCATCCACTACGCGGCTGTCGACCAGACCCCGAAGTGGCGCACGGTGGACCCGATCGGCCTGGTCATCGTTCGCGACCGCGGCTACCTGCTCGCCACGAGATCCGGCGCGGACCGCACCTACCGGCTGTCGCGGGTGTTGGCTGCCGAGGAACTCCCCGAACCGGCACAGCGATCGGACCGGGTCGATCTGGACCGGGCCTGGCAAGAACGCAGCACACAGTTTCGGACCGGCGGCGACCGAATCACCGTGCTGGTACGGGTGAACCCGGCGCGGCGGGAGGACCTGGTGAGCACCGCACTGGCCGTCCGCACCGAGGAACCCGACACACACGGCTGGCTGCGGCTGGAGGTGACCTTCCAAGATTCACGACACGCCGAATGGGCGCTGTGGCAGCTCACTACGGACGCGGAAGTCCTGGCCCCGCGATCGTTGCGCACTTCCCTGCGCAGCCGCGCCGCCGCGATTGCCACCCGCTACGAAGAGTCGTCCTGAGAGTTGTCGTCTGCTGCCAGCCGCCGCCGACGCGATTCGGACCGCCCCATGCTGTGCAACGCGCAGCGCTGCCTGGTGTTGCGGAGCGTCACGAACGTCCCGCCTCTAGCGTCCGCGCCCGAACAGCCGGAACCCGCGCCCGCGCCCTCGCGGCAGCGTCGCGTACACCATGGTCATATCGGCGAACACCTCCGCCTCCTGCTCGCACTCCGCGCCGAATTCGTTGCGCCCCAGCACCTGCTGCGCAGCGAACGAGGGCAGCAGCGCGGCCAGCTTCGGCGACAGCGGCGCGGCGGGCTCGGAATCGTCTCTGCCGTGCCCGAGCAACATGTGCCCGATCTCGTGCAGGATGATGTGATCGGCGTTGCGCTCGGTGGCCTCGGCGTCGTACACGATGATGTCGTCGAACTTCCGCGCCACCCACAGACCCTTACCGCGACAACCGTTTTCGGCCAGGATCTCGGCGGCCACCGGCTGCAGTGAGATGGAGCGCCCGCGGTGTGCCGCCACCTCGGCCAGGTAGGTATTGACATTCCACGGACTGGGCAGCGGCACCGTCCGGGTAGCGTCGCCGAGACGGGCTTCCATGCTGGTCATCGGCGTTCACTCTACCGACACCGGCGCCCGGCGTCATCCCGGTGATCGGTCACATCGGGCACGTGATCGGCTGTGGCCGACCGTATTCCGCTTGCCGCATAGGCCCGCTCACCTGCGCGAACACCGGTGCGCTCGGTCCGTGATCATGGCTCGGGCGTCGGAGTCGCGGGCTCGGTGCGTTGATGCCGGATCGCCAGCTGATTCACCAGCCAGAGCACGACTCCGATGGCCAGCAGTACGCCGGCGATCAGGTACTGATCGGGGTTGCGGTCGGTGAACGGCGTGACGAGGAACCCGCAGCACAGCGCCCCGACCACCGGCAGCCCGGTCGGCGTGCGGAAATGCTTGTGCGCGACCGGATCCCGCCGCAGCACCAGCACCGCCACATTGACCACCGTGAACACCGCGAGCAGCAGCAGCGCGGTGGTGCCGCCGAGTTCGGGCACCTCGCCGACGAAGGCGATCAGACCGAGGGCGAGCAGCGTGGTGAAGGCGATCGCGATCTGCGGCGTGCGCCGCCGGGCGTGCACCTGCCCGAAGGCGCGCGGCACGACGCCCTGTCGCGCCATGCCGTAGAGCAGCCTGCTCGCCATCAGCATGTTGATCAGCGCCGAATTGGCCACGGCGAACATCGTGATGAACGCGAAGATGTGCGTGGGGAATCCGGGCGCGCCGACCTCGACCACCTTCAGCAGCGGGGTGTCGCCTTCGCCGAGCTGGTCGGCGGGCACCAGCGCGACCGAGGTGATCGAGACGAGCACGTAGATCGTTCCGGTGACGAGCAATCCGGTGAGCAGCACCTTGGGGAAGATCCGGGTCGGCTCCTTGCATTCCTCGGCCATGTTCACCGAGTCCTCGAAACCCACCATGGCGTAGAAGGCCAGCGTGGTCGCCACGATCACGCCACCGAGCGCGCTGCGCTCGCCGGTCTGGAATTCGGTGACGCGGCCGAAATCGCCGTTGCCGAAGCCGAGCGCCCACAGCCC
Source organism: Nocardia sp. NPDC050793 (assembly GCF_040654065.1). Taxonomy (NCBI): domain Bacteria; kingdom Bacillati; phylum Actinomycetota; class Actinomycetes; order Mycobacteriales; family Nocardiaceae; genus Nocardia; species Nocardia sp. NPDC050793. The sequence goes on along the minus strand of NZ_JBFAHG010000001.1, from coordinate 676,921 downwards.
GATCGCGATGACGATCAGCAGTCCGGTCAGTTCCACGCAGGTGAGCAGCACGTTCAGCTTGACGCCCTCGCTGACGCCGCGCAGGTTGATCGCCGCGACGACGGCCATGAACGCCAGCGCGACGGCGGTGATCGCGATCCCGGTCCCGACCTCGAAGTCGAAGGCTTCGGCGAAGTTCGCCGCGAACGCGCGGGAGGCGGTGGCGGCCGAGGTGATGCCGGAGCTGAGCACCGCGAAGGCGATCATGAAGGTGAGGAAGTGGATGCCGAACGCCTTGTGCGTGTAGAGGGCGGCGCCCGCGGCGTGCGGGTACTTGGTGACCAGCTCGAGGTAGCTGAATCCGGTGACAAGGGCGACGAGGAACGCGACGACGAACGGCGCCCACACCGCGCCGCCGACCTCGGCGGCGACTCGCCCGGTGAGGGCGTAGATGCCGGTGCCGAGGATATCGCCTACGACGAACAACAGCAGCAGGCCCGGTCCCATCACCCGGTGCAGACTGGGTTCGGGCGTGGCGGGTGATTCGGCGGACACATCGGCCATCGGAGACTCCTGTGCGCGGTTTGCGGATGGGACCTTGGTGTACCCATTCTCTCGGCGAATCAGTCGCCGGAACACCCCGGAACGCTAGCCCATCCCGGCGGCGATCTTCTCGATCAACGCGATCGAATCGCGCGGGCTCAGCGCCATCGCCCTGAGCTGGTCGAAGATCACGCCGAAGCGGCGGACCTCGTTGTGGCCCTCCACCAGCGTGTCGCCCGCGATGCCCTCCACGTACACCAGTTCGTTGTCGTCGGGGTTCTCGAAATCGAGCAGCGTGAACGAGCCGACCATGCCGGGATGCGCCCCCGCGTCGAACGGAAGGATCTGCAAGATCACGTTTTTCCGCTTGCTCTCCTGTAGCAGCTTCTGGAGCTGACCGCACATGGTCTCCGGTCCGCCGACCACCCGGCGGATCGCCGCTTCGTCGAGTACCACCCACAGTTCGAGCGGTTTCTCCTTGGTGAGCACCACCGCCCGGTTCAGCCTGGCGTGCACGCGGCTCTCCATGATCGCGGTCTCGACCTTCGGCATGGATGTGTCGATCACCGCGAGCGCGTACTGCGGCGTCTGCAAAAGGCCTGGGATGAACGAAGTTTGGTAGTGGCGAGCCGAGAGAGCCTCGGATTCGAAGTTGATGTAGGCCGCGTACACCTCGGTCAGATCGGCTTCCCACGGCCGGGACATTCCGGGCTTCTGCGCGTCCGAGAGCAGTTCCAGCGCGTACTTGCGCCGGTCGGGTTCCACCCCGTAGATGTCGAGCAGCGTGTTCAGGGTGCGGCGCTGCGGACGCGCCTGGGCCTGTTCGATCCGGTACAGGGTCGTGACATTGATCCCGGTCCGCCCGCTGACTTCCTCTTTGCTGAGCCCCACCGTGTCGCGCATCTCGGTCAGCAACGCCGCGAGGCGGCGCAGACCGGCCGTGAGCACCGTGCGCTTGCCCGCCATCCCAAATCCTTTCGTGGTGACAGCGTCTCACCCTACCGCCGTGTTCGGCGCGGCTTCGGGGATTGCGGCGGTCGGGGGTTGCGCACGACGGGATCTTCGCCTTCAATGTAAGTAAGTGGTTACTTGCAGAGCGGTACGACCGGAGGGCGGATGAGCAGGACGTCGCGGGAGCGGATCATCGATGAGGCCCTCCGGCTGTTCGGCGAGCAAGGGTTCGCGCGGACCTCGGTAGCCCAGATCGAGCGGGCCGCAGGGCTTTCCGGCGGATCGGGTGCGCTGTACCGGCACTTCCGATCCAAGGACGAGCTGCTGGTCGAGGCGGTGCGCACCCGGCTGACCGAACGCGCGGAATGGGAAGCCTTCCTCGATCCGGACTTCTCGTTCGTCGCGCTGCTCGACGCGGCGACGCCGGGGGGTACGGTCGTCGACCGGCTCCTCGCGCTGTGCCGAGTCGGGCTGGAGCGGCTGAACCACGATCGCGACGTCACCCGAATCTTGATGCGCGACAACTCGATCGACCGCGGCGTGCTGGAGGTCTTCCGGCGCGAGGAATACGGCGTCGTGATGTCGGTGGTGACGAGGGCGCTGACCCAGCTGGCAGGCCCCGGACACGGCGAGCAGGACTGGACGGCCACGGCCGCCGTGCTCGTCGGCGCACTCGCGCATTTCTGGCTGATCCGCGACATCTTCGACGGCGACCATCCGGCGTCCGTCGACGAAGACCGCTACCTGCGTGCCACTGCGGAGCTGGTCGCCGCCCGGGTGGACTGGGCGGGCCACCGAGGAGAGGAAGCACCGTGAACACACATATCACCGTCATCGGCGGCGGTTTGGCCGGTCTAACCGCGGCCATCGCGTGCGCCGAGGCAGGCGTCCCGGTCCGGCTGTACGAGGCGCACCGGACGCTGGGCGGTCGCGCGCGGGCAACGGCCGCGCCGCACGTCGCGCACGAGGGAGCGCACGTGTTCTACGCCGACGGACCGCACTACACCTGGTTGAAGGAGCGCGGTTTCGTGGCCGACCTAGGCTGGCCGTCGATGTCGGACGCTGTGAAGTTCGGGTTCCGCGTCGACGGCGGGCTCCGGCGGCGGCCGCCCGTTCGGATGCTGCGCGCTCAGGCGCGACTCGGGCTCACCGCACCGGTCGACGTCGACTTCCGGACGTGGGCCTCGGGTCGCTGGGGCGAGGCGGCGGCGGACCGCATGGCGAACGCGATCAGCGTGGTCACCTACGACGCCGACACCGGCAGGCTCTCCGCGGCGTTCGTGTGGGAGCTGTTCCAGCGGGTGTTCAGCGCGCCCATCCCCGCCGTGCGCTGGGTGCGCGGCGGCTGGCAGCGCGTGATCGATCGGATGGCAGCACGCGCGAGCGAGCTCGGCGTCGTCGTCGAAATCGGTTCGCGCGTGGATCAATTGCCCACCGACGGCCCGGTGATCGTCGCCACCGACGTGCACGCGGCACGCGGACTGCTCGGCGACGACAGCCTGACCTGGACCGGCGGCTACTGCGCACTGCTGGATATCGCGGTTACCACGGACCGCCGCGACCGCTCGATCGTGTTCGATCTCGACGAGGGCGGCTTCCACGAGAGCTACACGATGCAGGACGACACGATCGCCCCGAAGGGGGAGTCGCTGTTCCAGCTCCAAATGCCGGTGCGCGACGGCGAATCCCCGCGCGGCGCCCATCAGCGCCTGGAGGGCTTCGCCGAACTGTGCGTGCCCGGGTGGCGCGATCGCGTCACCTTCCAGCGCGCCGCCACCGCCAAGAACCGCACGGGCGCACTGGATCTGCCCGGCTACACCTGGCGCGACCGGCCCGCCGTCGATCGGGGCGACAACGTCTACCTCGTGGGCGACATGGTGGCCGCCCCTGGGATGCGCGGCGAGATCTCGATCAACAGCGCCCTGCACGCCGCGCGCGAGGCGACCGCAGCGCTGCGTTCGGGCGCGCCCACCGTGGTCCGGTCGTGATCGCCTAGGTCCCCGGCGGTTCCAGCTCGCCGAGCTTGTGCGCGATGCCCGCGCGTCCGGTCAGATCCAGTTTGCGCAGGATGCGACTCAGGTGGTCCTCGACGGTACGCGGGCTGAGATAGAGCCGGTGGGCGATCTCCTTGTTCGGGTGGCCGCGCGCGGCCAGTTCGGCGACCTCGCGCTCACGCGGCGTCAGCGTCGCGGGCCCGCCGGGAGCTCGGCCACCGGCCAGGCGGCGCTGCACCGTGGTCGCGGCGGCCACCAGCTGGGTCGCGCCCGCGGCCGCGAACGTCTCGCGCGCACCGGACAGGCGCCTGGTTGCGAGGGCGAAATCCCCTCGCCGCCCGGCGATCTGCGCGGCGAGCAGCACCGCCCGCGCACGATCGACCGGCATATCGGCAAGGTCGAACTGCGTGGTTGCGGCGATCACTGCGGCCTCGGCGGCGTCGAGATCGTCGGTCGCGAAGCAGTATTCGGCGCGCGACAGGGACGCTGCCGCGAGCTGACTCGGTAGTCCGAGGTGGGCGGCGGCTACCTCGGATCGGCCGACGAGTTCCTGCGCTGTCTCTCGATCGCTTTGGGTCAGAACGAGATTCGCGTGCCGCGCCAACTGTGTCGGCCGCATCGGGCCCGGCCGGTCGCCGACGGGCGTCCGGACACCGGGATCGAGCACGCCGAGGCGGACCCCGACCTCGTGCACCGTCGACTCCACCACCTGCCGCCACCAGCGCATCACCGGTCGCGGCAGACCCGAGACCATCTCCCACTGCCGGAGCACGTCCTCGCGCGGGGCGGCCAGTTGCAGTGCGCGGACGGCGAGCGCACCCGCGAACGGAATCAGATCGGAATAGCCGAACTGGCGCGCCAGGTCGTCGGCGTCCTCGGCCGCGGCCAGCGCCTCGCCGACGCGGCCCAGCTTCAGCAGGCAGTAGGCACGCACCGTGTGCAGTTCGGCCAGCGCGTAGCTGCGACCGAAGCGGCGGCTGACCAGCACGGCGCGGTCCAGGTGCGCCAATCCTCTCGCCTGCGTGTCGAGGAAGTACCCCGACCAGCCCAGCGCGGGCAGCACGTGCACCACCTCCCGCAGCCCGCCGTCGTCGAGCCGCTCGAATTCCCGGTCGGCCCTTTCGAATTCCGCGCGGGCCACCTCGATGCGTAGCTCGGTCACCGCGCCGAGGCAGCGCAGCGCGGTCGCGGCCGCCCGCACCGCGGGATCGGTGACGGCCTCGGAGGCGAATAGCGCATCCAGTCGCGCCCGGCCTTCGGCGTCTTGATGATCCTGCATCTCGAGGATGGCCAGCTCGAGCTGGACGGGTCCGTCGCCGGGCAGCAGCGGCAGCTCGGCGGCCGCGGCCAGCAGCGCCCGCGCCAGGTCGACCCGGCCGAGCATGCGTTCGCAGCGCGCCGAAAGCAACAGCGCCTCCAGCCGATACGCGCCCGGGTTCGTCAGGGGTTCAAGCGCCTCGCGCGCTCGCGCCCCGGCTCCCGACAGCAGCAGCGCACGGCCGAGCAACAGCCGGTCCTCCGGCGGTTCGGGCTGCCCGCCGGGAGCCGCCCGCATGGCCGCGGCGATCCACCGCGCGCTGGTGGCGGGCGCGCTCGGCAACACCTCCTGCGCAGCGCCTTTCAGCTCCGCGGCGGCGACAGGGTCGGTGCCCAGGAGGCCGAGTTCGAGGTGGCGGGCCAGCGCTGGCAGGGCGGCGCCGCGGCGCCGGAGCAGCGTGGCGGCCCTGCGATGCGCGGCCGCGCGCCAGCCCGCGCCCGCCAGCCGGTGCGCGGCGGTGCGAATCAGCGGATGGCCGAAGGTCACCGACGATCCGGCGACGTGCACCAGCCCCCGCCTGCTCAACTCGTCCAGCGCGGCGGTGACCTCGTCGAGCGGCAATTCGGCGGTGGCGCAGAGCATCTCGAGATCGGCGTGCGCGCCGCACAGGGCAGCGGCCTGCGCGAGGAGCCGTTCCCGGTGCGGCAGCTGCGCCAGTTCAGCGCGCAGCGTGCGGTCCAGTCCCTGGTAGTCGCCCTCGGCCGGTTCCTCGCCGTCGATCGCCCGCTCGACCTCCCGATCCGGCAGGTCGGCGAGCAACAGCAGATAGAGCGGGTTGCCACGGGAGGCGGCGAGCAGCCGATCGCGGCGCGCGGCCGTCGTCTCCGGCAGCAGGGCGGCGACGTCGTCTTCCGAGAACGGCGGCACCCACACCGACCGGGTCGCGGCATGGGTCGCGGTCAGCACGCGGGTGAAGGCGGCCGGGCACTGTCCGGAGCGATAGGAGAGCAGCAGCCGGAAAGACGGCGCGGGGCGATTGCGGACGAGATAGGCCAGCGCACGCACGGATTCGGCGTCCGCCCAATGGGCGTCGTCGACGACGAGCAGCGTGCTCGTCGCGGCGAGATGCCTGCGCAGGGCGCTGCCGATCGGGGTGAGGTCGCCGTCGATAGGCACATCCGACACGTCGGCTCCCGCGTCGGCGAGGCGTTCCAGCACATCGTGAATCACGTGCATAGGCTGCGGCTGCTCGTCCTCGATGGCCGTGACCGCGAGCACCCGAAGTCCCCGGCGGGCGGCGGCCGGGGCGAGCGCCGCGAGCAACCGGGATTTGCCGATGCCCGCCTGCCCGTCGACCAGCAGCACCCACGGGCCATCGGGCGATTCCAGGGCTTCTTCGAGCGCGGCGAGCTGGGCGCGGCGTCCCACGAATGCGCGCTCGACCATGATCCTCCGCCGAATTCCGGCAAACTTGCCGCGAAACAATCCGGGCCGAGCTTAACGGGTGCCGGGACGCCGCGAGGGATTCCCGTGTTTTCCCGGATGCTGTCCGCACGATTGTGCGATTGGGTGTTCGAGGCCGATCGCGACCCTCCGAGGGATGCGCGCCGAAGGGCACGGCGACGGCCGGAGTTCGACGCGACGAGGGGTACTCCGGTCGGTCGCCTTCGCATCGACAAGAAAGTGACACGAATGAAATTCGTTGGTTCTGGCATCCTCACGCGGCTGCCACTGGCGCTCGCCACGGTGGCCGCGTTGGGCGCGCTCGGCTGTTCGGCGGTGGAGAAGGGCGCCGACATGGTTCAGGATGCCGGTAAGTCCGACACCGCTCGCGCGAACGTGGGCGACTGCATCAACGTCATCGAGGGGTCGATGATCGACTCCAAGACGGAGCCGGTGGACTGCTCGTCGGACCTCGCCGTCTACAAGGTCGTGCAGGTCTTCGACAACAAGACCGAGTGCCACGAGGACTACACCTCCTACGAGGAGACCCTCAACGGCGGCACCACCGCGTTCCTGTGCCTGGCCCCGAACTTCAAGCAGGGCCTCTGCTACAACGAGAGCATGCTCACCGGCTACAAGCACGTGGCCTGCACCGCCTCGGAGGCCAGCTTCAAGGTCGTGCTTCGCATCGACGGCCAGGCCGACGAGCAGCTGTGCGGCGAGGACGCCGACAAGTACCTCACCTTGGCCGAGCCCAAGACCACTTTCTGCCTGGGCAGTCCGAAGAGCTGACCCCGGCGACGCCCGGCCGGCCGCACCGCTTTCGCTGCGGCCGGTCGTCGTTCGTCAGCGGAAGGTGCGCCGGTAGGTGTCGGGGCTGACGCCCGTCGTGCGCTTGAAGCGATCGCGGAAGGCGGTGGGGGAGCCGAAACCGGCTTGGGCGCCGATCCTCTCGACGGTGTGATCGGTGGTTTCCAGCAGATGCTGCGCGCGGTGCACGCGGGCGCGGTGCAGCCATCGCAGCGGGGTGGTTCCGGTCTGCTCGCGGAATTGACGCAGCAGGGTGCGGGTGCTCGTGCCCGCCTCGGCGGCGATCTCCGGGAGGGTCAGGTTGCGGGAAAGATTGTCCTGCAACCACATCAGCAGCGGTTCCAGCGCGGAGCCGCGCGGCGTCGGCGGCAACGACTGGATGATGAACTGGGCCTGCCCGCCTTCGCGCTCCAGCGGCATGACCGACAGCCGGGCGGCGTCGGCGGCCACGGCCGACCCGTAATCGCGGCGGATCAGGTGCAGGCACAGATCCAGCCCGGCGGCCGCGCCCGCGGAGGTGAGGATCTGGTCGTTGTCGACGTAGAGGACGTCGGGGTCGACGGTGATGTCGGGGTGTGCGCGCGCGAGCGCGTCGGTGGCGGCCCAATGCGTGGTGGCGCGCAGGCCGCTCAGCAATCCGGTGGCGGCGAGCGGGAAGGTGCCCGTGCAGATGGATGCGATCCTGGTGCCCGCGGCGGCGGCTCGCCGCAGGGCGTCGGCGATCGCGGGGGAGGGCGGGGCCGTCGGGTCGGCGACGCCGGGCACGATCACGGTGTCGGCTCCGGACAGTCCGTCCAGGCCCCACGGCGCGCGCAGCGTGAACGCGCCCGCGTCGATCTCCGGCCGTTCGGCGCAGACGCGGACCTGGTACGCGGGGCGGCCGTCCGGCAGGCGGGTCCTGGTGAAGACCTCGATCGGGGTCGACAGATCGAAAGGGATCACCCGATCCAGGGCCAGTACCGCGACCACGTGCATGGCTACAACGTACCTATGCCACGGCTTCACGCCATCCGAATCAGGTCGGGCCGAATCGCCGATGCTTTTGGTTTCGTGAGGTAGCTGGGTGTTGGCGATTTTCTGTTGCTCCCTGGCACAAATGCCACTGGGTGACCCCAAATCCTCTCGATAACTTCGGTGGCGATCCGCAACGGATCTCGTTTCGATCCCCGGCCCCAGGAGTTGTCCCACCATGAACTATGTCGCGCCGCTGCTCGTCGGCGTCGTCTACATCACGCTGATGTCCCTGATCCGCGAACCGCATCGCCGCCAGTTCAACGCCGTCATGGTCGCGGGCGCCGGTGCCGCCTACCTCAGCGGCGGCGGCTTCGGCGCGGCGGAATTCGCGTTCACCGCGGTCGTCACCTACTGCGCCTACCGGGGCTTGCGGTCGTGGACGTTCATCGGCATCGCCTGGCTGCTGCACACGGCCTGGGATTTCCTGCACCACCTCAAAGGCAGCCCGATCGTGCCCTTCATGCACGACTCGTCGCTCGGCTGCGCGATCTGCGACCCCGTCATCGCCGTGTGGTGCCTGCGCGGCGGACCCGACGTGATCGCCTGGACTCGTGATCGCCTGCGCGCGGTCGTATCTCGGGAGCCCATGCGCCAGCCGTAGCACTTCCGCGCGGCGAGATCCGCGGCGATTCGGATCCATCCACACCGGGTTCGGCGATCGGCACGGCCGTCGCTGTAACCCTGTTTCACCAGGATATGGCCGGGTACCCGGCCAATGAACGGAGGCGAGCGACGCGCACGCCTCAGCGGACGGTCGCCCTCCGCGATGACGTCGAGGCCGAGAAGAGGAGCCGACGATGAGCAACAAGGAACGACCGGACGTCTCGCATATTTCCGATGTCCTGCGGCGGGACGGGGACCGGGTGAAGCGGCGGCTCGGCGAGGCGGTCGGTGGACTGAGCGACAAATTCGATGTCCCTACCCGCGCCGAGGACAAGATGCATCACGCCGCGGACGCGGCGCGGCACCGTGCCGCCGACGCCAAGCATCACGCCCGCGACACCGCGGAACATGCCCGCGCGCAAGTCGGGCACCTGGTCGACCGCGCCACCGCGGGCGTGCCCCCGGTGGCGGGCGTCGGTAAGCGTGTGCTCGGCGCAGGCCGCGGGCGGTCGCTGCCGATCACGGCGGCCGCGATCGCGGGTGTGGTGCTGGTCTGGTGGATCACGCGGCGGAGGCGGGCGTAACGACGTTGTACAAGCCGCTCGGCATGATCGTCGGCGTACCGGGCGGCTGCGCGAACGCCGTGTTCACCCGGGTGTGGTGCCGCGCGAGGGGTGAGGACCGAGCGCGGTAGCCGCCTGTCTCGGCCGCGTCACGGACGCCGGTCCGGCTGGGCCGGGTCGATCAGAACGCCCGGGTTGAGGATTCCGGCCGGATCCAGTGTCGACTTCGCCGCGCGCAACGCGGCGGCGAACGGATCCGGCCGCTGGCGGTCGTACCACGGCCGGTGGTCGCGGCCGACCGCGTGATGGTGGGTGATCGTCGCGCCGTTGCTCGCCAGAGCCTCCGAGACCGCGGCTTTGATCTCGTCCCACTGCTCCACGGTGCGGCCCCACTGCCCGGCGGCGTACACGCCGAAATACGGCGCGGGACCGTCGGGATAGACGTGGGTGAACCGGCAGCTGACCACCCCGGTCACACCGAGCGTGTCGAAGGCGGAGGTCGCCGCGGCCAGCACCGCGGCGCGCAGCGCGTCGAAACGGTCCCAGGTGCAGGCGGTTTCGAAGGTCTCCACGATCATGGACTGCGCCGCGAGCGCGTCGCGCTGGTAGGGCATGCGCAGGAACGAGGACCGCCAGGTGTCCGCCGCGCCCGCGCTCGCCTTGTCTTCGGCCGCGTCCGTGGTGCGCACGCCGTCCGGAAATCGGCCGCCGTGCTCGCGACAGATCTGCACCGCGCGCCGCATCGGCTCGACCACCGGATGGTCCGCCGACTCGAACCCGAGCACCAGCACGCCGCCCGCGGACGCGGTTCCCGCGTTGAGAAAAGCCTCCACCGGATCCAGCAACCGGCAATTGGTCGGAAACAGCCCGGACTGCGCGATGGTTCTGGTCGCGGCGACGGCCTTCGAGTAGTCGTCGAAGTCCACCGAAGCGCCCGCCCGCCAGCGCGGCCGGTCCTGCAACCGCATCCACGCTTCGGTGATCACACCGAGAATGCCCTCGGAGCCGAGGAACATCCGATCCGGCGCCGGCCCGGCACCCGACCCCGGCAGCCTGCGCGATTCGCTCACGCCGATCGGGGTGACCACCCGCAGCGACTCGACCATGTCGTCGATGTGGGTGTAGACGGTCGCGTAGTGGCCACCGGCGCGGGTGGCCAGCCAACCGCCGAGGCTGGAGAACTCGAAGGACTGCGGGAAGTGGCGCAGCGTCAGATCGTGCCCACGCAGTGCGTCTTCCAGCGCCGGGCCGAGCATGCCCGCCTGGATGCGCGCCGCGCGGCTGGTGCGGTCGATCTCCAGAACTCGGTTCAGGCCACCGAGATCCACGGCGATCGTCGCGGGATAGTCTTCGGCGCAACGCGGTTCGACACCGCCGACGACCGAGGTGCCGCCGCCGTACGGGATCGCCGCGACTCCGGAATCGGTGCACCAGTCCAGAATGTCGATCACGTCCCGCTCGGTGCGCGGGCGCACGACCTGATCGACCACGTGGTCGACGCGGCCGAGCAGATTCCGCACCACGTCGCGGAAGGCCTGCCCGCTCGAGTGCGCCACGCGATCGACGGGATCCTCGGAAGCCAACGGGGCCAACGCATCCGGCACTCGCACCCGCGGCGCGGGTAGTTCCAGCGACGACAGCTCGGGCGGCTCGTGCACGGTGAGATCCGCGCCGGGCAGCGTCGCCGCCACCCGGCGCGTCAACGCCGCGCGCTCCTCGCCGGTCACGGCGTCCACCACGTTCCCCCAGCCCCACCACGACCGCGTCGCCATCCGCATCCTCTCCACGGCTCGAATTGACTCGATAGTAAATTAGCTATGAGTCAATTCACAACCACGTCGTCAGGCATCGATCGCGCGACTCCGGTCCGCGCGAATGCGCTGCTCCAAGCGGTTCGTCAGCGACCGCACCCGCTCGTCGGTGCTGAGGTGCTGATCGAGAACCACGTTCAGCGCACCGCGCAGCATGGCGTACGGCTCCCAGCCCGCGGGAGCGATGGTGCGGGGCGCGCGCCGCGCGATGCCGTCGGCGATGGACGCGGCGGCCTCGGTGGGGCTGATCCGCTTGTTCAGCGGCCAGGGCAGCAGGTCGCCGATTTCGGCGCCCATGTCGTCGTCATCGAGCGTCTCGTGGGTCATCGCGGTGTCGACGATGCCGAAATAGGCCACGCCCGCCGTCGCCCCCGAGGCGGCGAGTTCGACGCGCAGCGTCCGGCCGAACTGCTCGACGCCCGCCTTGCTCACCATGTACGGCGACCCGCCCATGCCCGGTGCGAAAGCGGCGCAGGACGAGACGACGACCACGTGCCCGCGCGCGGCGACGATGTCGTCGAGGCTCGGGTGGACGGTGTTGAACACGCCCGTCAGATTCACCGCGAGGACGCGATCGAAATCCGCCGGATCCATCAACCGGATGCTCGACGGTTTCGGCACGACGCCCGCGTTGGCCACGACGACGTCGATGCCGCCGAAGCGCTCGCGGACTCTGTCGATCGCCTCGCGCATGCCTGCGCGATCCGCCACGTCGGCGCCGATTCCGACGGCGCGGCTGCCGAGCCCGGCCGCCGCGGCGGTGGCCGCCCTGCCGTCGATGTCGACCAGCGCGAGACGCGCACCCCGCGCGTACAACAGCCGGGCCAGCGCGTATCCGATCCCCGTGGCGGCGCCGGTGATCACCACGACCTTGCCCTCGACCTCGTACCGTCCGGCGCTGCCCGCCAGCGCGGACGGGACCGCCCGCAACAGCTTTCGCACGGTGTGCAGGGTATGCGCACTCATCGGACACTCGCTTCGTAGGACGCGACGTCGAATTCGGCGACGCGGCGGCGGTAGTGAAAACTCCAGTCCGGATATAAACCGGCGTTGCGGCCGTCGGCGGTGGTGTAGTAGCTGTTGCAGCCGCCCTTCAGCCAGACGGTCTCCCTGCTGCGCTCCTCCATCTCGTCCAGGAAGGATCGCTGCACGCCGGGGTGCACCTCCACGCGGCGGATGCCCTTGTCGCGCATCGTCTTCAGCGCGTCGATGATGTAGCCGATCTGGGCCTCGATCATGTAGATGGCCGATTGGTTCCCGGCCGCGCCGAACGGGCCCAACGTGCAGAACATGTTCGGGAAACCGGCGGCGGCCGCGCCGAGATAGCTGCCGGGTCGTTCCCGGTACGCCTCGGCGATCGACCGGCCGTCCTTGCCGAGGATCCGCTCGTACAGCTGCGGCAGCGACCCGAATCCGGTGCCCCAGACGATGGTGTCCACCGGGTATTCCGCGCCCGTGTCGGTGACGATCGACCGCGGCCGGATCTCCGCGATGCGCTCGGTGACGACTTCTACGTTGTCCTGGGCGAGCGCAGGGTAGTACGCGTCGGAGAAGATGGCGCGCTTGCAGCCGATCATGTAGTCGGGCGTGAGCTTCTCGCGGAGCTCGGGGTCGCGAACCTGCCGGTGCAGTTGCCACCGCGACAGCGCCTGGAACGGATGCCGGAAGCGCCGGTCGACGAATCCGACCAGGCCGAAGCTCTCGATCCCCGCGAAGTACGCGCCACGGATCGCCTTGCCCAGCACGGGCATTCGCCGCAGCAGCGCGCGTTCCACGCCCAGCGTCCTCCGGTCCATCCTGGAGACTATCCACGGCGCGGAACGCTGGAACACCGTGAGCCGCCGGGCGATCGGCTGGATCTCCGGGATGAACTGCACCGCCGACGCGCCGGTGCCGATCACGGCCACACGCTCGCCGGTGAGGTCGTGCCCGTGATCCCAGTGCAGCGAATGGAACTGCGCGCCTTCGAAATCGCTCAGCCCGGGGAAGCCGGGAATCTTGGCCTCGCTGAACGGGCCGACCGCGGAGATGAGCACGTCGGCCGTGAGCTCGCCCCGCTCTGTCTCGATGCGCCACCGCAGCGCGTCCTCGTCCCAGCGCGCGCGGAGCAGCGGGGTGTCGAATCGCATGTGCCGCACCACATCGTGGCGCTCGGCCACCGAGCGCAGGTAGGCGAGGATTTCCGGCTGGGTCCCGTAGGTGCGTGACCAATTCGGGTTCGGCGCGAACGAATACGAGTACAGGTGTGATGGCACGTCGCAGGCGCAGCCCGGGTATGTGTTGGCCTGCCAGGTCCCGCCCAGCCTGCTCGCGCGCTCGAGCAGGACGAAATCGTCGAAACCCGCTTCGCGCAGCTTGACGGCGAGGCCGATACCCGCGATGCCCGCGCCGATCACGACGATCGCGCGGTGCTCGGGGTCGGTTCCGCTCGGTGCGGACATGAGGAGATTTTCCTTTCCAGAACGGGCGCCGTTGCCCGTGGGGTCAGAGATCGAGGACGAGGTCGTCCCCGAGCGCGCGCGACACGCAGGTGAGCATGGTGGAGTCCCGCTCGGACTCCGGAAGCAACCGGTCGCGGTGGTCGATCTCGCCGGCGAAGACCCGCGTCTTGCAGGTGCCGCAGAAGCCCTGCCTGCACGAGAACGCGGTGCCGGGGCGCACGCGCAGGATGGCGGCCAGCGCGGACTCGTCGCCGCCGACGTCGACCGTCTTCCCGCTGCGCAGCAACGTGATACGGAACGGTGCGCCGTCCTGGACGGGAAGCGGGGAGAAGCGCTCGGTGTGCACCGAGGCGGTCGGGTCGGTGGCGGAGAGCACGCGGCGCGCGGACTCCATCAGCGGCGGCGGACCGCAGACGTATACGGCGGCGCCGCGCGGCGCCTCGGCCATGAGGGCATCGAGATCGGGGACGCCGAACTCGTCGTCCGGCCGCACCTCGAGGCGGCCGCCGCGGCAGCGCTCGAGCCGTGCCAGGAACGGCATGCTCGCCCGCGATCGCCCGAGGTAGATCAACCGCCACGGCGCGCCGCGGCGCGCGCACTCGGCCACCATCGGCAGGATCGGCGTGATGCCGATGCCGCCCGCGACGAACAGGTACTCCGGCGCGTCGACGAAGGTGAAGGCGTTGCGCGGGCCCCTGATCTGCAGCAGGTCGCCTTCTCGCAGCTCGTCGTGCACCTCGCGGGAACCGCCGTCGCCGTCGGCGAGGTAGCGCACCGCGATTCGATACGTCTTGCGGTCGAAAGGATCGCCGTTGAGCGAATACTGCCGCTGGCGGCCGGACGGCAGGGACACGTCGATGTGCGCTCCGGGAATCCAGGACGGCAGATCCGCGCCGCTGGGCGACCGTAGCGTCAGGCCGATCACGTCCTCGGCCTCGATGACGCGCGCGTCGATCCGCACCTGGAGCTCGAAACCCGTGCGGCGCACCGGTTTCGGTCGCGAGAGCAGACCGGCCGTCGCCTCGGAGGCAAAGGCGCGCTTGTAGGCGCCGAGCAGACCCGCCACCGCGCGCGCCGGGAGCGGCGGACGATAGCTCCCGGTCACGACGGCGCTCACGCCTCACCCGCGCGGGCCGCGGGCGACTGCGCGAGGTAGCGAATCGCGTTGTCCATGGGGCCGAGCTGGGACGGGTGGAAACCCGGCCGCAGATAGCGCGGGATCTCGGTGACGAACGTGGTGAACCGCGGAATCACACCGCGGGCCGAGGCGCTCAGCATCTGGAGCGGCCAGTGTCGTCCCTTGTCCGGCTCGGGATCCTTGTGGAACAGGTAGCCGCCGGAGATCACGAACAGCGCGAGCAGGCCGAAGCTCGCCAGCAGGCTGGTCCGCGCCTTGCGGAAGTATCCGCCGTCGACGTGCATGTACGCGTCGTAGACCACGCTGCGGTGCTCCACTTCCTCCGCGCCGTGCCAGCGGATCAGATCCAGCATCGCCGGGTGCATGTTCTTGGCCTCGAGCTGGTCGTTGGTCAGCAACCACTCGCCGATGACCGCGGTGTAGTGCTCCATCCCGGCGAACAGGGCGAGCCGCTCGCAGAGCCACTCGTGCTTGGCGCGCCCGGTCAGGCCGTGATCGCCGAGCACCCGATCGACCAGCCAGGACACGGTATCGACCATCGGGCCGACGTCCAGCCCGATCGACTCGAGATGCTTGCGCGCCTTCTCGTGCGAACTGGCGTGCATGTTCTCCTGGCCGATGAACCCCTGGATTTCCTCGCGCAGCCGTTCGTCGTCGATGAGCGGCAGCGTTTCGGCCAGCGCCTGCGCCATGGCCCGCTCGCCCTCCGGCAGCACCAGGTGCATGACGTTGATGATGTGGGTCGCCATCACCTCGCCGGGGATGTAGTGCATGGGGACCGAATCGAAATCGAACCGCACGTCGCGCGCGTGTATCGCGTGCGCTTGGTCGTCGTACGCCGTTGTGGTCATACCGCCGTCCTCGCGTCTCATCGTTGAAACAGGCTCTCCTGACGGTATTTGTTGACATCACATGATGTCAACAGATGCGCTGCCATAGAAATATCGATGTCTCACATCTCGATTCCTATTGGCGATGCCCGGGGAATCGGGCCTACCGTCATCGATGTCGCCACTGACGGATCGGACGCGAAACGTCAGTCGGTGGACATGGCGACCTGATCCGGACCGGACGACGTGCACCGATGACCGAACCCGCCGCGGGTTCCGAACAAGGGAGACGAGAATGGCGAAAATTCTGTTCGTGATGACCGGTGTCGACTACTGGACATTGGCCGACGACACCAAGCACCCCACCGGATACTGGGCCGAGGAATTCGTCGTGCCCTTCGAAGCGCTGAAAGGCGCGGGCCACCAGGTCGTGGTGGCCACCCCCGGCGGCGTCGTGCCCAGCGTGGACAAGGGCAGCCTCGCGCCCGAGGTCAACGGCGGCCAGGAGACGGCCGAGCACCGGGCGAAGGTGGTGTCCACCAGTCCCGAACTCGCCGAACCCATCGCGCTGGCCGACGTCGACCTCGACGAGTACGACGCCGTGTTCTACCCCGGCGGGCACGGGCCGATGGAAGATCTCGCCGTCGACGCCACCTCCGGCGCATTGCTCACCGCCGCACTGGATTCCGGCAAGCCGCTGGCCGTGGTGTGCCACGCGCCCGCCGCGCTGCTCGCCGCGACCAAGGCCGACGGGACCAACGTCTTCGCGGGCTACGCGCTCACCGGCTTCACCAATGCCGAAGAGACGCAAGCCGGTTTCGCGGACAAAGCCAAGTGGCTGTTGCAGGACCGGCTGGTGCAGATCGGCGCCGACTTCCGCGAGGCCGACCCGTGGTCGCCGAACGTGGTTGCCGATCGCAATCTGATCACCGGCCAGAACCCCGCCTCCTCGGCAGGCGTCGCCGAGGAGCTGATCAGGAAACTGTCCTGATCGTGGCCGCCGATCGGCTCGACGAGGTCCTCGATGCCACCTACGAGTGCCTGGCGCGATACGGCGTGCGGCGCACCACGGTCGACGACATCGGCGCCACCATGGGCGTGTCCCGGTCGGCGGTCTATCAGTACGTCCGCGGCAAGGACGACGCCGTGCGCAGGCTCGCCGAGCGGCTGCACGATCAGGCGCTCGCGGGCGCCCGTGCCGCCGCGTCGGCGGATGCCGCTGCGGCCGAACGCATTCGGGACGTCCTGGCGGCGAAACTGGAGCTGGTGCTGCGGCTGCGCGGCGACTCACCGCACGCGGCGGAGTTGCTCGACGCCGAGGCGCGCCTGTTCGGCGACATCTGCGCCGAATTCACCGGCGATCTGCGCGTGCTGCTGATCGAGCTGTTCGACACCGCGGGCGTGGCGGGTTCCGTGCCGCCCGCGACCGCCGCCGACATCTGCGTCGCGCTGGTGATCGGCTTGGAATCCGCCGCGAATCCCCGCGAGTTGTTCGATCCGGCGATCGACGCGGTACTCGCCGGGCTGCTCGGCGCTCGGTCGTCCGCTGGTTCCTCGCGCGCCGGATTCGGCGCGCCCGTCGCGGCATTTCCGGGCATGATGCGCGGCGCGGGCACGTAGCCCGGCGCCCGCGGTGATCCTGCCGATCCCCGGCACCTCCTCGGTCGCTCACGTCGAGGAGAACATCGACGCCGCGCGAATCACGCTCTCCGACGACGAATTCGCGGCGCTGTCCGCCGCGGCTCGATCAGGAGCCGCTGCCCGGCCGTGCCCGCGAAAGGCACGGCCGGGCAATCCCGCTCATCGCGTCGGCCTGATTCGTGTTGTACGGCGGCGAGGTTCATGGGTAGTGTCGTGGTCGAGACCAGGGGCGTTGCGCCCGAGCGAAAGCCACCGCCGAGACTCGGACGGTAGAAGGGGGACCGCACCCATGATCACGCTCCGGAAAGAAGACGGCGCCGCGGATCTCGCCGGCATCGTCAAGCTGAGTGTCGGGGTGAGCTGGGACCCCTCGGCGGGCACCAGCGGCGGAGCGCTCGGCTGGGCGCGCCGCAAGCGCGGCGTCGACCTCGACCTGATCGCGATTCTCATGCAGGGCAGCGAGCCGGTCCGCTTCGCGGGCCTCGATTCGCTCGACCCGCTGGGCAACGGCGCGGTCCTGCACAGCGGCGACGAGCAGACGGGTGCGGCCACGGGCGATGACGAGACGGTGCACGTCACCTTCGCCGACGTGCCGGGCGGCATCGACGCCATCGTCTTCGTGGCGGCGGCCTTCAAGAAGGGCAGCTCGTTCGAGAAGGCGAACAACATCTCGTTCAAGATCTACGACGCCACCGGCGGCAACAGCCAGCAGGTCGCCGACATCTGGCCCTCCCTGCTCGGCACCGACAACGCCAATGCCGTGGCCCGCGCCTTCCGCAACGGCGGCGCATGGCAACTGGAAGTCCTCAACCGCAAGGGCAAGATCAAGCAGGGCGACAAGCAGGCGCTGCTCCGCTTCGCCATGCAGTAGGCAGCCCACGTCCAGCCCGTTCTCGGGTGGCCGTGCGACGCCCACCGACCGCCGCGGCCGTCAGTCGGAACGAGGAGCGCTGAATGCCTCGTGAAGCGTGTCGCGTAGCCAGCGTTGTGCGGGGTCGGCGTCGAGCCGCGTATGCCAGTGCAGTCGCACATCGATTTCCGGCAGGTCCGCGGGGATCGAGAACCAGCGGATGCCGAGGGTCCGGCCGTATTGTTCGGCGAGGCGCTGGGGGATGAGTCCGACGTAGTCGCTCGCGGACACCAACAGCGCGGCGACGGCCGAGGTCGGCACGACGACGGCGACGTGGCGTTGCAGGCCCGCGGCGGCGAGCGCGTCGTCGAGCGGTCCTCGAGCGCGCCCCCTGCGGGAGGCCGAGACGTGGGGATATCGGCACAGCTGCGCCAAGGTCGGGCTGCGGCGACGGCCCAGTGCACTGCCCGACCGGACGACGCCGACCAGTCGTTCCCGATACAGGACGGCGTTCCGGATATCGGGAGCGTCGACGTCGCCGACACCGACGTCGAGGTCGACCGAGCCGTCACGCAGCGCCTCGATGCTCTCGCTTCCTTCGGTCACGAAACGCAAAGTCACGCCGGGCGCCGCGGATACGGCGTCGACCGCTGTCGTCACCAGCGTCGCCGCGACGCCGTCGTTGATGCGAATGGTGAACGTGCGCTGCAATTCCGCGACGGTGATCTCCCGGTCGGCGTTGATCAACGCCTCGGCTTGGTCGAGCAGTGACCGCACTCGCGGAGCGGTGCGCAGCGCGAACGGTGTCGGCGCGAGCCCGCGACCGGCGCGCACCAGGATCGGGTCGCCCATCGTGCGCCGCAACCGGCCCAGCGCCCGGCTGGTGGCCGGAACGGACAGATTCAACTGTTCCGACGCCGCCGTGACGCTGCCTTCCCGCAGCAGTGCGTCGAAAACGCGCAGGAGGTTCAGGTCGAGCTGCCCAGGCACAATTGCATACTACGCAATCGTCAGTTGTAAAAGTTGCGTGGCGTGCAGATATCGCAGGTCAATACCGTCATCGCCATGCGATCAACTGTCCTGAGCCCAACATCACCGGCCGCGTCCGCGCGCCCGGCCGCCCGGCGCGGCTTGCTCACCGTCCTGTGCGCATGCGTCGTCCTCGTCGTCGGGATGGTCGCCGCGATCAACCTCGCCGTCCCCATGCTCGCGGCGAGCGCACTGCACCCGTCCGCGTCGGCGCTGGTGTGGATCGTCGACACCTACGTGATCTGCTTCGCCTGCCTGGTGATCCCCGGCGGGGCGGCGGGGGATCGCTTCGGGCGCAAGGGGATTCTGCTCACCGGGCTGACGTTGTTCGCGGTCGGCGCGCTGATCTCGGCGACAGCGCCGAACGTCGCCGTCCTGCTCGCCGGCCGCGCCGTCACGGGGATCGGCGCCGCCGCCGTGCTGCCGAACACGCTCGCGATCCTCCTGCACGCGGTACCCGCCGAACGCAGGAGCGCGACGATAGCGACCTGGGCCTCGATGACCGGGATCGGCGGAGTCGTCGGCAACATCGGCGGCGGCGCCCTGCTGACGAGCGGGTCGTGGCGCTGGCTCTTCGGTGCGGGTATCCCGGTCGCGCTGATCCTCGCCGCGCTCGTCGGCCTGGTCGCGCCGGTATCGCCGCGCAACGGCCGAAGTCTCGACCCCCTCGGCACCGTGCTGCTCGTCGGCGCGTCGGTCGCACTCCTGCTCGGCATCGTTCAAGGTCCGGAGGCGGGCTGGGACAGCGCCCTTGTGATCAGCGGATTCTGCTGCGCCGCAGCGTTGTTCGCGATCTGGACGATCGTCGAACTGAGAGTGGAGCACCCGCTGCTCGACCCGAGGATACTGCGCCTGCCACGCCTGCGCAGCGCCTGCCTCGGTATGACGACGGTCTTCTTCGGCATGTTCGCGCTGTTCTACGTCAACGCGTCGTTTCTGCAATACGGCAAGGGATTCGGCGTCCTGCAAACCGGGCTCGGAGTCATCCCGCTGACCGTCCCGGTCATCCTCGGCACCCGGCACGTCGGACGCCTCGTGCACCGCATCGGTCTCGACGCCACGGTCGCCCTCGCCTTCGTGTTCGTCGGCGGCGGACTGCTGGGCATCTCCACGAGCGCCGAGCAGACGCCATACGCCGCCTACGCCGCATGGCTTGTCGTGACCGGAATCGGTGTGACGCTGGCACTTCCGACGCTGTCCGGTGCGATCGCCACGTCACTGCCGCCTGATCGAGCCGGAGTCGGAGCTGGACTGCAAGCCACCACCCGCGAGTTCGGCAGCGCTCTCGGCGTCGCGGTCATCGGCACTGCGCTCAACTCCCGGTTCGTCGCCGCGCTGCCCGCCGACATTCGCGCAGGCCACGATGCGCGCACCGTGGCCGAGGCGCTCGCCGCCACCGGCTCCGCGCGCGCCAACGAGGTCGTCGCGGCCTTCGTCTCGGGCGCCGAGTTCGGACTGCGCGTGATCGGCGCGGCAGTGCTCGCCCTCGGCGCCCTGGTGGTCCTGCAATCGCTGCTGTCTCGACGCGGGCAACCGCGCTGAGAGGAGCGCGCGCAAGCCGACCGAACAGACCACCGGCGGTCCACTCGGGTTGCGGGCGAGTTACGCCGAATCTGCACCCGCGCGCGGACACCGCGGCGGAGAACTCGGCGGCGGAGGTGGGATGTGCCACAAGGTCTTCCTGTGATCTTCGGCGCGAGTGGGTATGCGAGTGGCTGAGGCAAGTCGACTGAAGGAGGACAACGTGGCCGTTTCGGCTTCGCGCCCGCAGTATCGTGCCGACCGCCGACATCGTTCCGGCTCGGCCGACCAAGCGGGTTCCATCCACCTGACCATCGCCGCATGGGTTCTCGTGCTGTGCGTGCTGAGTTTCATGCTGGCACTGCTGTGAACACCCTGGGCAACGGTGCGTTTCGGCTGCCGCGGCGCACCGTCACCCACCTGACGACGAGAGGAGTTCGAGCTCGTGGAGGACGTATTACGGCCGCTGATCGTCCTGTTCGGCACGGTCGCGATCACCGTGTCGGCCGGACTGCTGGTCGACGGGTTGCTGCGCTACAGCGCGCGTCGTCGTCCCGATACGCATCTGCCGATGCTGTTGCGCCGGGTGCAGTTGCCTGTGCAAGCGCTGCTCGGTGCGGTGGCGCTGCATGCGGCATATCCACTGGCGGAGTTGAACTTACGGCAAGACGCGGTGATACGGAACATCCTGGCCGCCGCGGCGATCATGGCGGCGGCGTGGCTGGTCATCCGGGCCGCCGACGCGGTCGCCGAGAACCTGCTGCGGCGCTATGCCGGACGCACGAACGAGATTTCGCGCGTGCGTCAGCTGCGCACGCAGCTCGCACTGGTGCGCCGCATCGTCACCTCGGTGCTGGTGGTCACGACCGCCGCGGTGGCGATCCTGCTGCTGTTCCCGACTCTGCGCACGCTGGGCACCTCGCTGCTGGCTTCGGCCGGCGTGATCGGCATCATCGCGGGCGTCGCGGCGCAGTCGACGTTGAGCAATCTCATGGCCGGGTTGCAGATCGCCTTCGGTGATTCGGTGAAGATCGGCGACACAGTGGTGGTGGAAGGCGAATGGGGGACCGTGGAGGAGATCACCCTGGCCTTTCTCACCGTGCGGATCTGGGACGACCGCAGGCTGACCATGCCGGTCTCCTACTTCAACAGCAAGCCGTACGAGAACTGGTCGCGGGGCGGCTCGCAGCTCACCGGCACGGTGTTCCTGCACCTCGACCACAGCACGCCGGTGCCACTGCTGCGCGAATATCTGCACGACTGTCTTCGTGACCGCCCGGAATGGGATCGCCGCCACTGGAACCTGGTCGTCACCGACAGCACGCCGACGAACATCGTGGTGCGCGCGACGATGTCGGCCGCGGACGCCGACGACGCGTGGAACCTGCGCTGTGCGGTCCGCGAGGAACTGCTGGACTGGCTCGGCCGCCACCATCCGCATGCGCTGCCGAAGATTCCCACCGCGATCACGGAGACCAATGGCGAGCGCCACGAAATGGCATTGGCGGCCAACGGGTCCGGCGATTCTGCCAGTCGTGACGGCGACTCGTGAATCGCCGGTGCCCGCCCAGCCTGCTCGCGAGCGACGGTGGTCTGTTGACGTGAGTTCGGTTGCGGGCCAGCAGATTTCGTTCGAAACAAGATCATTCGAACCTGGTTGTGGACGTCCGGGCATTCACTATGTCGGCCGCCTGGCGACGATGGCGAAGTTCAACGGAATTCGGGGCGCCTCCGGCGGCAGTGTCCAGCCCTGCGGGCAGGGGACGAGGTCGGGAAACGCGGGCCAGTCCATATAGGGCAGTTCGTGGAATGCCTCGATCACGAGCCCCGCGCGCAGCAGTGCGCCGGCGATCTCGCCCAGGTCGTGCCGCCACTCGTGATTCGTGGTGTGCGTGATCTGCCCCGCCGAATCGGCGGTGTAGGTGCCGGAGTCCTCGTAGGTGCGGGCGCCGCCGCCACCGAGATAGTCGTCGGTGATGTCCCAGGGTTCGAACGCCATCGCGCCGAGGATCGGATGGTCGTCGCGGATCAGGAACACGCCGCTCGGTTCGAGCAGGTCGTGGATCGAGCGGGCCCAGTCGGCGAGTTCCGGTAGCCACACGATGGTTCCGGCGCTGGTCACGATGGTGTCGAAGCGCCGGTCGAGCAACGTCGACGCGAACCGCGCGTCGCCCTCCACCCAGGTGATGTCGCGGCCGTCGGCCTTCGCGATGCGGGCCGCGTGGCGCAGCGAGTTCGGCGACAGATCGAGTCCGTGCACGTCGGCCGCGCCGAGCCGGGCCCAGGAGATGGTGTCGGTTCCGATGTGGCACTGCAGGTGCAGCAGCGAGCGGTCCCGGATCCCTGACTCCGGCAGGTGCTCGGCCAGCACCGAGAGGTCGTTCCGCACGACCGAGGAGATATCGGCGGGGTCGGCCAGAAAGCCTTCGACGTCATACATTTCCGAGCGCGTGTGGACATCGGCTCGGTCGTTCCAGTTCGCCCGGTTGGCGGCGACCGCTTCCGCTTCGTGCATGCCAGTCCTTTCGATGGGTCTGTCGCGAGTCGTATGAGTGTCGGCGTCATATCGTCGACGCGATTGTTCGGCGGGCCGGGTTATTCGGGCCGAATGGCCAGGAGGGCCGGTGTGCCTTGGGGCGCGGTGGAATTCATTTCGTCGATCAGTGCCGCCAGTTCGTCTGTCGGCGCCACCGAGGTCGTTTTGACGAACACCGGCAGCCGGGTGGCCGCCCAGAGCAGCGCGGCGACCACGAAGACGGTGCGGGGTAGGTTGCCCGGTCGGTGACGGAATAGCGTGCGCGGCCCGAATCCCTTGTACGCCAGGCATCGCCAGGCCTGTCTCACGCGTTCGAAGGCTGATGGTGAACCGCTGAGCCCATCGATGTGCGTTGCGTGTTACCGCTACGGGAGGAATTCGTTCGTCCAGATCGGATGCCAGAGGGGTAGGAGAACTCTCCGCCCCTTTCAACATATAGCGCAGTGGGGGTCTTGCGGCAAGACCCGGGTTGTGCCGCAGAATGTCCGGCCGAAGCCAGAACATGCTGAAAATCAGGGACTCGTGACGTGCGTGTGCGCCGCGGGACTGCGGGGAAGCAGCTGGCCGAAATGCAAACTCGAGGGAATGGGCGGTTCATGTTCGATGTGATCGTTGCCGGGGGCGGGCCGACCGGCTTGATGCTGGCCGGTGAGTTGCGGCTGCACGGGGTGCGGGTGCTCGTGCTGGAGAAGGAAGCGGAGCAGCCTCCGTTCGTTCGCGCGCTCGGTCTGCATGTGCGCAGTATCGAGGTGATGGACCAGCGCGGTCTGCTGGAGCGGTTCCTCGCGCACGGTCAGAAGTACGCCGTGGGTGGTTTCTTCGCCGGTATCGACAAGCCGTGGCCCGACCGGCTGGACACCGCGCATCCCTACGTGCTCGGCATCCCGCAGACCGTCACCGATCGCCTGCTCGCCGAGCGCGCCGCCGAACTGGACGCCGAGATCCGGCGCGGCTGCGAGCTGGTCGGGCTGAGCCAGGACGAGCACGGGGTGACCGCGGTGCTGGCCGACGGCACGGAGTTGCGCTCGCGCTACCTCGTCGGCTGCGACGGCGGCCGCAGCACGGTGCGCAAGCTGATCGGTGTCGGCTTCCCCGGCGAGCCGAGCCGGGTCGAGACGCTGCTGGGCGAGATGGCGGTGGACGCGTCGCCGGAGACGCTGAGCGCCGTGATGACCGAAGTCCGCAAGACCGAGAAGCGGTTCGGCGCAATGCCTTTCGGGGACGGGGTGTATCGCGTCGTCGTGCCCGCCGCGGGGGTGGCCGATGACCGTACGGTCCCGCCGACATTCGAGGAGTTCAAACAGCAGCTGCGGGTGGTCGCGGGCACCGACTTCGGTGTGCACTCACCGCGCTGGCTGTCCCGCTTCGGCGATGCCACCCGGCAGGCCGAGCGGTACCGGGTCGGCCGGGTGCTGCTGGCCGGCGATGCGGCGCACATCCACCCGCCGACCGGCGGGCAGGGGCTCAACCTCGGAATCCAGGACGCGTTCAACCTCGGGTGGAAGCTGGCCGCCGAGATCGACGGCTGGGCCCCGGAAGATCTGCTGGACAGCTACCAGGCCGAACGGCACCAGGTGGCCACCGACGTGCTGGACAACACCCGCGCGCAGATGCAGCTGATGTCCACCGAGCCGGGCCCGCAGGCCGTGCGCAAGCTGGTGTCGGAACTGATGGATTTCGAGGAGGTGAACCGGTACTTGGTCGAGAAGATCACCGCGATCGGGGTCCGCTACGACTTCGGCGAGGGGCACGAGCTGCTCGGACGACGGATGCGTGACGTGGGGTTGAAGCGGGGCCGCCTCTACGAGCTGATGCACGGCGGTCGCGGACTGCTGCTCGACCAGACCGGCTCGCTTTCGGTTGGGGGGTGGGCGGATCGGGTCGACCACGTCGTGGACGTCAGCGAGGACCTGGACGTGCCGGCCGTGCTGCTGCGGCCGGACGGCCACGTGGCCTGGGTCGGTGACGATCAGCAGGATCTGCTCGACCGTCTGCCTCGCTGGTTCGGCGCCGCTGGCTGAGTTTGCAAGGACCGGAAGGGATGTGATGCGGCCGGTGCGGTATCGCACCGGCCCGTCCCCAAATATTTCCTCGGGGTTCGGCAAGTCCCTTCCGCGAGTATCGCCGCCGGAATGCCGAGAGGACAATGCCGAGGCGGCCGGCTCATCCGAACAGTCCAGCGTGTGCGGCGGTCAGTGCGAGTTGTGCTGCGGCCTCGGCGGTTCGATGGTCGAGCTTCTCGCGGGTGATGAGGGCGCGGAAATAGATCGGCGCCACCAGGGCTTTGATCATCTCGGCGGCATCGGTGCCCGGCCCTAGTTCGCCGCGGGCGACGGCGCGCTCGACGATCGGTAACGCGCGCCGGATGCGGTCGCGAAAGACGTGCCGGACGCCCGCGGGCGGCTGCGGCTGATCGGTGATGTTGGGCAGCATGACCGCCAGTACCGCTCTTCCGGAAGGGCTTTCGATCCAGCTGACGAGACCATCGGCCAGTGCCCGCAGGTCGTCTTCGACCGAACCGGTGTCGGGGATCGGAATCTCGGCGGCGACGCTGTCGGCGAGCGCGTCGGTGATCAAGGCATCGCGATCCGGCCAGCGGCGATAGACCGTCGTCTTGTGTACTCCCGCGCGCCGGGCGACATTGTCCACCGCGAAGGCCGCATAGCCGTATTCACCCAGCTCCGCGACGGCCGCGGCCAGCACGGCGGCACGCACTTTCGGCCCTCGGCCCGGAGGCGGAGCGGAACTCATTGCAACTCCTTGTTGCGATATGTGGTCGATCGAGGCATCCTCGATGCTATCGCAACTCGGAGTTGCGATGGAAGGAAGAGTGGTCATGGTGGCGAAATCTGTTCGGGCAGCGGCATTGTTGTTTCCCGGCCTGCTGGCCGGCGCGTTCGGATACGGTGCGGTGAACGTCTTGTACGCGTTCCGTGCCGTGCCCTTGGATGTCCGTTTCACGTTCCATACCGCGCTGATGCGGGTCAACGGGCTGGTGATGCAGTCGCTGATGGGCCTGGCCGCGGTGAGCGCGCTGACGTTGGCTGTGCGGTCGAAGGGGCGGTCACGCTGGGTGTCGAGCGGCGCGGGCGTGCTGGTGTTTGCCGCGTTCGTGGTGACCAGGTTCGGGAATGTGCCGATCAATCAGCGGATCAAGCAATGGGCTGTCGGCACGCCGCCGAGCGATTACGCCGAAATCCTGCGCAGGTGGGAGTTGTTCCACTTCACTCGCACCGGGCTCGCCCTGGCCGCTTTCGTGCTGCTCGTCGCCGTCGTCGTTGGATCGGCCAACGGTCGGGCATCGTCCGCGCCGAGCCGCTCACCGCGGGCGGAGCAGCTGGTCGGCCAAGATCTCGACTCGGCGGCGCCGCGTCCGTCGTAGTCCATGCGGCCCGCCAGTGCGGCGGGACCGCGCGGCGACCACTGCGATGGCCGCGCGCAACCGGCGGCACATTCGGGTCGCGCGGCGCGACACGGTCTCGTCGTTCGAGCGGAATACCGTCAGAAGCATCGGAATCGGCTGTCACCGATGGTGTCGGGCGAAGAACTGCGCGATGGTGGCGGTCGCGTCCAGGGCTGTGCTGGGTGGGTCGGTGCCCAGCAGGCGTTCGCGCATCGGGGTGCGGTCGGCTCCGGGCCATTGGTGGCCCGCGCCGTCGATGGTGATCAGGATGACTTCCCGGTCGCCGGGGCAGGTGGCGCGGGCGGTGGTGACCGGCCCCGCGGTGGTTGCCACCGGTTCGGGGCATCCATTGTGGCGGCGCCATTGGGCGTGCAGTTCGGGCACGGGTGGTCCGTCGATGACGGTGCTGGTGTTGGCGCCGGGGTTGCCGTCGTAGCGGACGGCCTCGTCGGCGGTGCCGTGGATGTGCAGTACCGAGACCGGTGCGGCGGTGGGGCAATCGGTGAGCTGGGTGGCGGCGACGGGGGCGATGGCGGCGAAGAGCTCGGTGCGGCAGGCGAGGGTGTAGGTCATGATTCCGCCGTTGCTCATACCGGTGAGATAGACCCGGGTGCGGTCGATTCCGTAGTTCTTTGCGATGTCGTCGATCATCGCGGAGACGAATGCGACGTCATCGACGGATCGGCGCTCGGCGGGCCCGCAACAGTCGCCGCCTTCGGTGTTCCACGCGCGTGCCAGGCCGTCGGGGTAGGCGACCAGGAAACCGTCGGCGTCTGCTTGTTCGTTCCAGCCGTAGGCGCGTTCGGCCTGCGCGCCGGAGCCGTAACCGCCGTGCAGGACGACCACCAGCGGCGCTTCGACGCGCGCACCGGCTGGTCGGTAGACGCGGTAGTCGCGCGAGATGCCGCCGCTTTCCAGCGAGTGCTCGGTCGATCCGGTGGGTTGGGCGGCCGCATCGCCGGGTCGGGCGGCGCAGCCCGCGGCGGCGAACAGAAGTGCCGAGGCGGCGAGGACGGTCAGCAGCGGTCGCGGCAGAGGCATACCGGAGTATAGACAAGAGTCTTGTCTATTTGTCGAGGCGCGGAGCTGCCTGCCAGAGTGCTCGTCATGACCATCCCCGCGCACCGCACCGTTCCCGGCCTGGTCCAAGCCCTGGCCGAGGCCAACACCCGGACCTTGCGCGAGGTATTCGCCGCCGAGGGACTGGACGGGTTGCGCCCCGCCCACGTGCTGGTCCTGGTCCGCCTGCTCGGCGGCGGCCGACGCGCGGTGGATCTGGCTACCGAGATCGGGGTGTCCCCGCAGGCGGTCGCCCAAGTCGCGGTGACGCTCGAGCGCTCGGGGTATGTGTCGCGCGTGAGCGATCCCGCCGACGCCCGCGCCAAACTGCTGTGCCTCACCGACCGCGGCAGGCACGCGCTGCGAGTGACGCGGGCCGCCGGCGAACAGGTCGAACAGCGATGGCGTCAGGCACTCGGCGACGACGACCTGGCCCATTTGCGCCGCCTGCTGAGCGCTGTGCTCGATCTCGAAACCGGGCGATGAACATCGGTCGCCCGAGAGCGCGAGCAGCATGCGCACTGGGCGGGCCCGACTACGACCGCGGGCCTCGAGAGACTGCCAGCCATCCGGGGTTCGTTCCCGATGATGTGTGTCCAGGGCCGGGTGGTCAGTCTTCGCGGCGGGCGATGATGACCGGGCACTGTGCGGCGTGCAGGACGGCTTGGCTGACCGAGCCGAGGGTCATTCCGGCGAAGCCGCCGCGTCCGTGGCTGCCGACGACGAGCAGTTGCGCGCCTTGGGCTTCCTGCAAGAGCCGCCGGGCGGGGCGATCCTCGACGACGACGCGGCGGACCGCGACGTCGGGGTAGCGGTCGCTGTAGCCTGCGAGGCTTTCGGCCAGCAGCGCGGAATCTTCTTGCAGCATCTCCTCGCGCGGGATGTAGCGGTAGACCTCCGACCAGGTGTGGACCGCGACCAGTTCGGCGTTGCGGGCGGCGGCTTGCTCGTAGGCGATGCGCACGGCGTGAGCGCTGTTGGGGGAGCCGTCGACGCCGACGACGACTGGGCCCTCGGTGGGGACAGGATCTTCGTCGGGGATGACCGCGACGGGGCAGTGTGCGTGCCGGGCCAGCGAGGTGCTGACCGAGCCGAGCAGTCCGCGTCGCAACGCGCCGCGGCCGCGGGTGCCGACCACCAGCAGGCGCGCATCCTTGGAGCAGTTCTTCAGCGCGGGGACCGGCGCGGATTCGGCCATCGCGGTGATGATCTCGAGGCGCTGGGGCTCGACGGCTTGCTCGGCGATCGCGCTCGCCTCGTCGAGAGTGCGCGCCCCGGCCTCTCGGATTTCCTGGAAGTCGATGGCGGCTGGGCCGAATGCGACACCGAAGTCGGCCATCGAGCCGATGGCGGTGACGATGTGCAGGGGCGTGTGGTTGGCGGCTGCGTCGAGGGCGGCCCAGCGCACGGCGTATGCGGCCGAGGCCGACCCGTCGGTGCCGACGACGACCGTGGAGGTGGAAGCGGTGGGATTCACGGGTTCTCCTGAGGTTGGTCAGCTGGGGTGGACGACCATGATGGGGCAGTGCGCGCGTTGGACCAGTGCGTTGCTGGTCGAGCCGAGCAGCAGTCCGCGGAATCCGCCGCGGCCACGGCTGCCGGTGACGACCAGCTGCGCCGATTTCGACCACTCGAGCAGGTGGTGGCGGGGCCCGGACAGATACACCTTGCGCAGGACCGGCACCTCGGGATACTTCTGTGTCCACTCGGTCAGCTGCTCGGTCAGAAAATCTTGGGCGGCCTCGGCGACGTCGCGGTCGGTGATCGTGTCGGGCAGGCCGGTCAGCCGTTCGAAACGCAGGTCGGTCCAGCAGTGCACCGCGATGAGCTGGGCGTGGCGTTCGCCGGCCTCACCGAAGGCCGCCTCCAGCGCGGCGCGCCCGAATCCGCTGCCGTCGATGCCGACCACGACCGGTCCGTCGCGGCGGGTTTGTTGTTCGGTGCCGGTGTCGCGCACGACGACGACCGAGCCGTGCGCGTGCGCGGTGACCGCCAGCAGCGTGGAACCCAGGTGCCCGAGGGTGGTGCCGGATCCGGCGGCGCCGATCACCGTCAGGTGCGCGGTCTCGGATTCGTCGATCAATACCGCGGCCGCGCCGCGGTCGGAGATCTCGCTGTCGATGCGCAGGGTCGGGTCGATGTGTTGGGCGAGGCGACGCGCCCTGGCGATGTCGTGCGCGCCTTGCTCGCGCAGCTCGCCGGTGACGGAGGGGATCAGCAGGTCGTAGGAGCCGAACACGGCGCGGGCGGCGGCGAGGTCGAGGGCGCGCACGATCCGCAGACGCCGCCCGCGTGCCGAGGCGGTCTCGGCGGCCCAACGCAGCGCGAGGTCGCCGGCCTCGGAGCCGTCGACGCCGACGACGATCGCGCCCGGGTCGAGCCGGTGGGACTGATCAATGGGGGCGGTGACCACGAGGTCCTCCTTCGCCAGGACGGCTGTCTGGTTCCAGGCTAAGAACCCGGACCCGCGCGCCGCGGCGGTCGGAAGTCCTCCGCGCACGGGCCCAAAGCCCCACGCTCGCACTCGGTCCCCGCTCCAGCCGAGTCCTCCGGCGGATGCGCTCGTCGGTCGAGCACCGGGGCCGGGTGCTGAGGGGCGTCGCGAGCTCAGGGCAGTGGTGGCGTCGGCTCGGCCGGACGCTGCGACCGGTCTGCCGGCGCGGCCGGAGCACTGAGCGCGTCGGGCAGTTTCACCGCGACGGTCAGCCCGGCGGCAAGAATCGTGACGCTGATGATCAGCAGTGCGACGCGCAGGTCGAATGCGTCGGTCAGTGTGCCCGCGAGTGCGGGACCGGCCATCAGGCCGGTGCCGTAGGCGAGGTTGAACAGGGTGTAGGCGCCACCGAGTGCGGGTGGGTCGGTGTGCTGTCCTTGGAATCCGATCAAGGTCGTGCCGGGTGCGGATAGAAACGCGACGGCCGCGCCGAGCAGAACCATCGCGACGATCACCAGCCACAGCCGGTCGCTGAGACCGAGCACCACCAAGCCCGCGGTGGCGGTGAGGACGCCGAGGCCGACGAGGATGCGCGCATCGATCTTGCCGATCAGCGAGCCGACGATCGGGTTGAGAACCGCGCCGACGACGACGGTCAGACCGAACAGCAATCCGATGCCGAGGGGGTTCGTGTCGAAGGCGCGGATCAGGTGCAACGGCAGAACGGGTTCGATCGCGGCGATCATCGCCGCGCTGAGCAGCACGACCACCACGACCGGGCCCGTGCCACGAACCCGCAGGACAGCCATCGGTCCGGTGGGGTCGTCGGTGGCGTGGTGGTCGACGCGGACGAACACCACGCGTGCGATGCCGTCGATGACCGCCAGCGCGGCGGCGAGGAGGAACGGAACCACCGTGCCGAAGTGCTCGACCAGCAGCCCGCCGATCGGAGGCCCGAGCAGGATGCCGACGCTGATCATGCTCATCGCCGCGCCCATCACCGGTCCGCGCTTGGCGAACGGCACGGTCGCCGCGATCAACGACAGGCTCGCCACCCAGGCCATGCCCGCCGCGAACCCCTGCAGGCTGCGGCCGATCAGCAGTAGCCAGAAAGGTGCGCCCAGCGCGAAAACCACTGTGGCAGCGGCTAGACCGATCAGGCCGATCAGCAGCGAGAGGCGCGGGCCGCGGCGATCGACGAGGGCGCCGGCTACCGGTGTGGCCGCCAGCATCGCGGCCGCGTAGCTGGCGAACAGCAGCCCGGTCGCTGCCGGGCCCGCGTCCACGGTCGCAGGCAGCAGCGGCAACACGGGGATCGCCAGGCCGTAGATGAACATGTCGGTGAACAGCGCCACACACGCGACGACCACTGCCGCGGTCGACGACTTGGCGCTCACAGGAGCGGACACGAGAACTGCCTTTCTACAACGCGACCCGGATATCGCCGGGTCGCAGGACGCCGACGCGCGAGATGCGGCCGGTCATGGAATGAGCGCAGCCGATTCAGGCAACCAGGCCGTGGATGCAGGCCAGCGCCAGAGCGCGGGCACCGGCGGTGTCGGCGGGCAACAGCTCGGGCTGGGTAGCGGCGGTCATCGTCAGGCCATGGATCACCGTGACGATCGCCAGCACCGCGACCTCGGCGGTAACGCCCCGCCGGCGCCGGGTGTCGGCCAACGCCGCGCGGATCCCGTCCTCCCACGCCGACATGGCTCGCTGCTTGGCCGCCAGACCCGGCTCGATCGCTACCGCCTGCGGCGCGACGATGGTCGAGACGATCGCGAGCTTGCGAAACCGGTCATCGCTGGTCAACGACCGCACATAGCTCGAAACGAACGCGACCAACCGCTCCTGGCCGGGTGTGCCGGGTTCGGCGAGCGCCGCCAGCAGCGGAGCGACGGCATCGGCCCAACCCTCGTCCAGCGCCGCCGTCAGCAAACCCAGCTTGTCGGGGAAGTGGTGATGCACCGCACCGCGCGTCACACCCGCCCGCGCGCCTACACCGATGAATGTCGTTTTCTCCCAACCGAGTTCAGCAAACGACGCCAACCCTGCCGCCAGAATGCTCGCCCGTGTCGCCCGTGCCTCGTCAACCGACCGCTTCATGAGATACATGTAAGCATGTATGTATAACTTGTCAAGAGACTTCGGAGCGTCGGCAGGCGACACCCGGGCATGGCGGGGCGCAGAGGGGGGTGGTGGCTAGGGCGGTGAATGTCGGGATCTGGCCCAACATTTCGTGATCAGGTCTGGAGTCCCGTGCGAGTACCTCGCCGCTGCCCTATGGCTGCGAGCAAAGGTCCGTGCCGCCCAATCGATCCGAGCCGGTTTTCGGATAGGCGACCAACGAACGCCCAGCGGCTAGTTAGAGACTGGTGTCAGGACCAGATCCCGGCCAGTTGAGTGCGTTCGCTGGCTGGCCCCGCGGCTCCGCAGGAACGCGCGCGTCATGGCAACAGCAGACAACCGCTCACAGACCGGGCGTATCGTCTCGGCGGGCCCATGCGCGGACTGTGGGTGGGGTGTAGTGCCATCGCTGTTCGTCTTCCAGCTCGGCTTGGGCGGCGGCAATTCCCCCGGGTCGGACACCAAGCGTGACCAGGGTGTCGTGGGCTTGTTGCCATGCCAGGTTCCACATGCGCGCCATCGGTGAGCCTCCACGAAACATAGGGATATCCGCCTCGGCATGAACATCGACGAGCCCGAGCGCCTCCAAATGCGCAGGCAGGTTCCGGGCCCACGATTGACTTGCGCCCGCGATTTCGGTCAACCGCGCAAAGGCACGCCAGACTTCGCCGAATGCACCTGGCATCTCATCGAGTACGCCGAGCCCATCGCCTTCTTCGAGCAGGAGAACGCCGCCAGGTGCCAGCGCTCGGACCAATCGCTCCAAGACGATGTCTCTGTCGGCAATGTGCAGCAGTACGAATCGAGTGTGGACGAAATCAAATGCGCCTTCAGGGATGTCGTCGGCGACAAGGTCGAGCTGGGCAACTTCGCCACCGAGGCCGGGTAGGTCGGCGAGGTGGCGTGGGTCGGCATCGACCGCGAGCACTCGACCGCCGGGCAGTGCGGCACTACACAGCCATCGCGCGAAGGACCCGCCGCCTGCTCCGGCTTCCAGGCACCGCCATCCCGCACGCACACCCAGCCGTTGCGTAAGCGCGATACTTCCTGAGTCATAGGCCGCGCCGAGCAGGGCAAGACGCTCGTCAGCGAAATCCCATCCGTTCGGCAGCGTGTAGTACGGGTCACCCGGCGAGGAGATTGGTGAAGACCAGCTCATGACCAGACGCTAGCCCCGGTGTCGTGGCCCGAGGGTTGGTTTACCGGTCTCGGCCGGGCTGGGCTTCCACTACTACGCAAACGCGTGCTTCTCACAGCCGGGCAACGATGACGCCGGGATCTGCGGTGCTGTGGCACAACACCTTTCGTCACGGAAAGTGGGCCAGATCCGAATGTCGACGTCGTTTGTCGGTGAATTCTGGTGTCATTGAGCGGCTTCGGGCTCGCGTTGTGCCGGTGAAAGTGACCTCACCTGTACGGCGTGTCGCGAAACGGGTCGTGGGACCGCGTACCTGCCGTTCAGGCTTTGAACGAGTGCAAGCCGGCCAGGCACAGGGTCTGCTCGGCATCGAACCATTCGAAGGTGCTGACCGGCTGGAATCCCAGGCGGGCCGCGAGTCTGAGCGAGCGTTTGTTGGCCGTCTGGGTCGCTATGAGGACCGGCTGGTCGGGGAGCTCGTCTGCGGCGGCGCGCAACGCGGCGGTGGCGGCCTCGAACGCCAATCCCGCGCCCCAGGCGTCGCGCCGCATCAGGTAACCCAGTTCCAGTTCCTCGCCGTCTTCAGTGACGTGACCGGGGTGGTCGGCAGCGCGCCGTTTGAGCTCGAATGTTCCGATGAGGTCCTCGGTGGTCTTGTCGGCGATGACGAAGTGGCCGGGAGTGGCGGTCGCGTTGGCTGTGCCGCCGATCGCGTCGAGGCGCTGCTCGACATCCTCTCGCAGCCGCGGGGCTCCGATGTAGGCCCAGACCTCCGGGTCGGTCTGTAGCTGGATGAGCCTTTCCCGATCGGCGTCGCGCGCCTTGCGCAGCAGGACCCGGTCGGTTGCGATCTGGACGGCGGACAGCATCGGCAACTGGATCATGTGGCCCCCCTTCTGGACGCTATCCATCAGATCATGTCAGCGTCCCGTGGACACCTTCGACGATTCGATTGGCGGAAGAGCTGTGGCCCGGCCAGCGGTGATCGCCGGCGATGGCGCGGTTCGCGCCGCTCGCCCGCGCCGCTGCTGGCGGCGACGATGCTGGTGTCGCTGTTGTCGTTACAGCGGTTCGGCATCGCGACCCTGGGAAAGACTCGCCGAAGATCGCGTCATCGATCGGTTCGTAGCTCGCGTAGTAGCAGCTGACCGAGTTCGGCCCGACCCGCCATCAGAGCGTGTTCACCGGCATCGCCGCGACCCCGCAAAGGAAACTGAGCTGGGTCGTGGCGCGCACGGTCGCGTCAGGCGTGCCGTGACGACGCTCGAGGCGCCGATTGTGCTCGCGTCACAGTTCGTTCACCTGGGAACGCCGGAGACCTGACACGGCCGGCAGCATCACCAGCGCGACCCGCAGCTCGAGGGTATCGATATCGACGCTGCGGCCGAGGATCTCCTCGGCTTGACGGACTCGGTAGCTGACCGTGTTGGGGTGCACGGTCAGACGCTCGGCGGCGCGGGTGCGGCTGCGGTTCTCCTCCAGGTACACCGACAGCGTCATCGCCAGCCGGTAGGTGGTCTCGTCGTCGGCGGCCAACGGCCCCAGCACCCGAGTGATGAACGACAACGCGTGATCGCGGTCGGCCGTGGCCAGCGCGGTGACGGCGACGTCCCGATAGCGGGTGAGAGCCCCTCCGTGCGGACCTATCAGCGAGGCCACCCGCCGCGCGTGATCTGCCTCGATGTGGGTGCGGCGAAATCCTTCCAGGCCCCGTCCGGGCTCGCCGAGCGCCACTCTCACACCGGGCGGCACGGCCTGTGTTCGCACCCCCGTCACCGCGTCGAGGTCGGCGACGGTGAGTACCTGATGGCGGCTCACCCATCCGGCGACCGCGAGCGAGCTCAAAGGGTGAACCAGGGTGCTTTCGGCCCCGAGCAGGTGGGCGAGCGTGGTGAAGGCGTCGTCGAGAACAGGCTGGGCGTCGCCGCTTTCGGGTGCATGCTCCACCCAGGCGATGGCACCGACATGATGCCGGTTCACCTCGTAGCGCAACCGCGACGACGCCCGCCGCCCGTCACGCTCGCGGCCGGACAGGATCTCCTCGATCGCCACCGCCCGGGCCGCGGCCGCGCCACGCAACCACACCTCACGTTCGACTTCGTACGCCTTTTCAGCCCTGAGCATGGCCCCGTCGGCGTAGGCGAACAGAAAGCCGGTGGCCAACTCCAACGCTGTCGCCTGGTCGCCTGCGTCTCGGGCGGCGGCGGTGATGCGCGCGAACATCCACTGCCACACCTGTTCCTGGGCCAGCCGATAGAACCGCATCAGATCGGCCAGCGCTACCTGCCGCTGCACCGCGGACCGGGCGATGGCCAGGGTCGGCGGCGGCAGGTCGAGCCGACATGGATCCCCGGCCAACTCGATGATCTGAGCCAGCTGCCGCAGACTCGCCTCCGTGCTGACGAGATTCTCCTCGACGGTCTGCGCATCCGGAAACAGCTCCGGCAACTCGCTGCGCATTCGTGCCACCGCTCGCGCCGCCAGATCATCCGCGGATGCTCGCATCTCGGCTGCGATCGGCCGCAACACCTCCCGCCAGACCCGCTGCGCTGCGGGCTCACGCGCCGGTGGCCACTCGACCTGCATGACGGCCGAATCTACTCACGATTGTGGCGCCGCGACAACGAACGCCCAACATCTTGGCGCTTGCACACGAGCGGCGTGCGGGCGCGCGTCCCTACCGTGCGAGCATGCTCACAACTCGATCACGAATCAGGACCTCCGACCTCACCGGTCGCACGGTGGCCATCACCGGCGCAGGCAGCGGCATCGGTCGCGAACTCGCACTGCTGTGCGCGAGCCGCAACGCCAACCTCGCACTGTCCGACATCAACGAGGCCGGCCTCGCCGAGACCGCCGACGCGGTTCGGGCCGCCGGGCGCGACGTCCTCACCCATCGGGTCGACGTGTCCGACTCCCAGCAGATGACCGAGTTCGCCGACGCCGCGCAGAGTCGCTTCGGCGGCGTGGACATGCTCGTCAACAATGCCGGAGTCGGACTCGTCGGCGGGTTCCTCGACACCAGCCTCGAGGACTGGCAATGGCTGGTATCGA
Source organism: Nocardia sp. NPDC050793 (assembly GCF_040654065.1). Taxonomy (NCBI): domain Bacteria; kingdom Bacillati; phylum Actinomycetota; class Actinomycetes; order Mycobacteriales; family Nocardiaceae; genus Nocardia; species Nocardia sp. NPDC050793. The sequence goes on along the minus strand of NZ_JBFAHG010000001.1, from coordinate 640,751 downwards.
TCAACCTCATGGGCGTCGTCCACGGCTGCGACGCCTTCCTCCCGGCCATGATCGAGCGTGGTCGCGGCGGTCATGTCGTGAACCTCTCGTCGGCTGCCGGTTTGCTCGCCAACCCGCAACTGTCGGCCTACAGCGCGACCAAGTTCGCTGTGCTCGGCCTGTCCGAGGCGCTGCGGATGGAGCTGAAGCCCAACGACATCGGAGTGACGGCGATCTGTCCCGGCGTCATCGACACCGCGATCACCAAGAACAGTCGCATCCGCGGATCCGACAACATCGACCAGCGCCGCAACAACCTTGCCGCGACCTACCAGAAGCGCGGCTACACCCCCGAACGCGTGGCACGCAACATCTTGCGCGCAGTCGACCGCGACCGCGCCGTGACACCGATCGCCGCCGAAGCCCACCTCATGTACGTGCTTTCCCGCGCCGTCCCACCCGCGGCCCGCTGGGTCGCTTCGAAACTGGCCGAAGTCGTCGAATAGGGCCACCAGCCAAGCGAACCAGTCGACCATGGGCGCTGCCCGCATCGCGAAACACCGAGCACCGTCTACTGCCTGTGACAGAGACACGCGGGAGGAGCGCTCCGCGACAGCGGGCAAGCGACCGATGGTCTGTCAACCGGCGCGCGGGCACTCCTTCTCGCAAGGCGTGACGTGGGTGCCGGCGTCAGCGCACCTGTTCCCAGCCGCGGTGAGCGGCGCGGGTTCCGAGGCGCCCGGCCTCGCGGCTGCGGTAGACGATGTACGGGCGAGTGAAGTAGCCCAGCGGCATGGAGAACACGTGCACGAGGCGGCTGAAGGGCCAGAACGCGAACAGTGTCCAGGCGGCGAGGACGTGGAGTTGGAATCCGATGGGTGCGGCTTTCATCAGGGCGGGGTCGGGTTGGAGGTAGAAGATCGACCGAAACCAGGGGGAGACGGTTTCTCGGTAGTCGTGGGGGTGGTCGGTGAGATTGCCGATCACGGTGGTGCCGAGTCCGAGCAGGATGGTGCCGATCAGCAGCACGTACATGATCTTGTCGTTGCGGGTGGTCGCCGAGAACACCGGGCCGACGGTGCGGCGGCGGTAGATCAGGATCGCCGCACCGGTCAAGGTCGCGGCGCCGGCGAGGATGCCGAGGCTGACGGCGAGCAGATGGTAAGTGTGCTCGCTCATTCCGACTGCCTCGGTCCAAGATTTCGGAATGAGCAGCCCGCCGATATGGCCGAGCACCACCAGCAGGATGCCGTAGTGGAACAGTGGGCTGCCCAGCCGAAGCAGCCGGTTCTCGTACAGCTGGGTGGAGCGGGTGGTCCAGCCGAATTTGTCGTAGCGGTAGCGCCAGATGTGGCCGACGATGAAGGTCGCGATCGAGGCGTAGGGGATCGCGACCCACAGCAGGATGTCGAGGCTGGTGACGGTCGTGGTGGCGGGTGCTGCGCTCACTGGTGGGCTCCCTGGGGCATGTAGTCCGGTGGTGCGAACGGGGCGAGTCCGACTTCCTCCTCGGGTGGGCCTTGGGCGGCCAGACGTGCCACGGCCTGGTCTTCCTCGCCGCGCAGCGGCGGCAGGGTCGCGCAGATCGAGTCCAGCACAGGCGCCCAGGGAGACCGGATCTCCTGCAAGCCCAGGCGCAGCAGCTCCACGCCGGCGCGGTAGTCGATGAGCAGCCGGAGTCCCGTGGCGGGGTCGGCGGTCGCGGCGAATTCCAGTACCACCGCCAGGTGGTCGGGCAGTTCGGTTTCGTCGAGGACGAGCCCGGCGGTGCGGTAAATGCGTTTGATGCTCAGCAACGCCATGCCGCGTTTGCGGGTGTCGCCGTGGGTGAAGTAGGTCAGATACGGGCTGAATCGTTTGTGGTGGTCGAAGGTCGCGACGTAGTCGGCGGCCAGCTCGGTGAGGGTGGTGTGCCGCACGTGGTCGCAGAAGGAGCCGAGTGGTTGCCCGAGTGCGGCCGGGAGCGCGGCGGCGGCGGTCTTCAGTAGCGGCAGCTGGGCGACGAGGGTGTCGTCGGGGTAGGCCATCAGCAGCGACTGGGCTTGCCAGGCGATGCGGCGGTCGTTGTCGGTGACCGTCATTCGGGTTGCCTCCCTGTCGAGTGGTCGTCAGAGTTCGCGGCGTCCGAAGCTGGACCGAAAAGCCCTGGCGGGTGGCCTTTGCCGTCCCAGTTGAGCAGGTTGACGCGGCTGCCTTTGTCGACTGGTGCTGCGACGGTGTCCGTTTCTTGACGTTGGCGCAGCATGTGGAAGTTCTCGACCGCGATCGGGGAGACGCCGCCGGAGCTTTCCCCGAACGGGCCCGAGCCGCCCATACCGGGCCCACCTTCGTAGTCGAGGCTGCATTCGGTGGCCAGTTCTTCCAGGCCGTGGGCTTGTTCGGCGTGCGCCGGTGGAATCACATACCGCTGGTCGTATTTGGCCAGGGCCAGCAGCCGGTACATGTCGTAGATCTGTTCGCCGGTCATCCCGACGGCGGTGGCGATGTGTTCGCGAGGTTCGCGGCCGAGGTTGATGTCACGCATGTAGCTGCGCATCGCGGCCAGCCTGCGCAGCACCGCTTCGACGGTGGCGGTGTCTCCGGCGGTGAACAACCGCGCCAGGTAGTCGATCGGGATGCGCAGGGCGTCGATGGCGGCGAAGAGGTTGCCGTGGTCTTCGGCGTCGTGGCCGGTGTCGCGGACGATATCGACCACCGGTGACAGCGGCGGGATGTACCAGACCATCGGCATGGTGCGGTATTCCGGATGCAACGGCAACGCCACCCGGTAGGTGTCGATCAGCGCGTAGATCGGTGAGCGTTGCGCGGCGGCGATCCAGTCGGCGGGGATGCCGTCACGTTCGGCGGCGGCGATGACCTGCGGATCGTTGGGGTCGAGCAGGAGCGCGCGCTGGGCGTCGTAGAGGTCGGTGTCGTCGGGTGTCGAGGCGGCGGCGAGGACCTTGTCGGCGTCGTAGAGGACCAGCCCGATGTAGCGCAGCCGTCCCACGCAGGTTTCCGCGCAGACCGTGGGCATGCCGACTTCGACGCGGGGGAAGCAGAAGGTGCATTTCTCGGCTTTGCCGGTCCGGTGGTTGAAATAGACCTTCTTGTAAGGGCATCCGGACACGCACATGCGCCAGCCGCGGCAGCGGTCCTGGTCGACGAGCACGATGCCGTCCTCGCTGCGTTTGTAGATCGCCCCGGACGGGCACGAGGCAGCGCACGAGGGGTTGAGGCAGTGTTCGCAGATCCGCGGCAGATAGAACAGGAAGGTCTGCTCGAACTCGAAACGGACCTTGTCTTCGATGCCTTGCCGGATCGGGTCGCGGTGGCCGTGTTCGGGTGCGCCGCCGAGGTTGTCGTCCCAGTTGGCCGACCATTCGATCTTGGTGGGGGCGCCGCTGATCAGCGAACGCGGCCGCGCGACCGGCGTGTGTTGCTGGGGTCCGGCGGTGGTGAGGTTGGCGTAGTCGTAGGTCCAGGGCTCGTAGTAGTCGGCCAGCCGGGGCAGTTTCGGGTTGGAGAAGATGGTCGCCAGCTTGCGCAGCCGTCCGCCGCCGACCAGTCGCAGCCTGCCGCGTCGCCCGAGCTTCCAGCCTCCGCGCCAGCGCTGCTGATCCTCATAGCCGCGTGGATAGCCTTGCCCGGGGCGGGTTTCGACGTTGTTGAACCACACGTACTCCACCCCGGAGCGGTTGGTCCAGGCTTGTTTGCAGGTCACCGAGCAGGTGTGGCAGCCGATGCATTTGTCGAGGTTCATCACCATCGCCATCTGGGCCATGACACGCATCAGTAGCTCACCTCCTGGCTGCGGCGCCGGATCACGGTCACCTCGTCGCGTTGGTTGCCGGTCGGGCCGAGATAGTTGAACGCGAACGACAATTGGGCATAGCCGCCGATGAGATGGCTGGGTTTGATCAGCAGCCGGGTCAGCGAATTGTGGATCCCGCCGCGTTTGCCGGAGGTTTCGGCCAGCGGCACGTCGATGAGCCGGTCTTGGGCGTGATGCATGTACACCGTGCCCTCGGGCATCCGGTGGGAAACGATCGCGCGGGCGACGACGACACCGTTGCGGTTGACCGCTTCGATCCAATCGTTGTCGGAAACACCGATTTTCACGGCATCCAGGTTCGACATCCAGATCGTGGGCCCGCCGCGGGAGAGGCTGAGCATGAACAGGTTGTCCTGGTATTCGGAGTGGATCGACCATTTGCTGTGGGGGGTCAGATACCGCACGGTCAGCCCGGTCTCGCCGCGCTGGCCGATCGCGGTTTCACCGAACAGGGCGGTCATGTTCAGCGGCGGCCGGAACACCGGCAGCTGCTCGCCGAGTTCGATCATCCAGTCGTGGTCGAGGAAGAAATGCTGGCGCCCAGTCAGGGTGTGCCAGGGCTTGTGGCGTTCGACGTTGATGGTGAACGGGGAATATCGCCGCCCGCCGGTTTCGCTGCCGGACCATTCCGGAGAGGTGATGACCGGCACCGGCGCGGCTTGGGTGTCGGCGAAAGTGATTTGTTTGCCTTCGTGTTCGGCGGCCAGGTCGGCCAGCGCGGTGCCGGTGCGTTGTTCGAGGGTGCGGAACCCCTGGGTCGCCAGGTGTCCGTTGGTGGTGCCCGACAGCGCCAGAATCGCCTCGGCCGCATCGAGATCCCGCGCCAGCGACGGACGTCCCGCCGCCGGACCGCCGCGCACGGCGCCGTTCTTGGCGCGCAGATATTCCACTTCGCGTTCGACCCGGTAGGTGATGCCTTTGGTGGTGGCGCCGAGGGTGTCGGCCAGCGGTCCCAACGCCGCCATTTTCGCCGCGATCGCGGGGTAGTCGCGTTCGACGACGGTCAAGCGCGGCATGGTCACGCCCGGAATGGGTTGGCTGTCACCGGTTTTCCAGTCCCGCACCTGCCCGTGGGGTGTGGCCAGTTCGTCGGGGGTGTCGTGCAGCAGCGGCGTGGCGACCACATCGTGGCGCACGCCGAGATGCTCGGCGGCCAAGGCGCTGAAGGCTTCGGCGATCGCCTGGAAGGCGGCCCAGTCGGTGCGGGTCTGCCACGGTGGGGCGATCGCGGGGTTGAACGAGTGGATGAACGGATGCATGTCCGTGGTGTTGAGATCGTGCTTCTCGTACCAGGTGGCCGCGGGCAACACCACATCGGAGAACAGGGTGGTGCTGGTCATCCGGAAGTCCAGTGACAGCAGCAGATCCAGCTTTCCTTCCGGCGCCTGCTCGCGCCAGAGCACCTCGGCCGGTCGCGCATGCGGGGGTGCTTGTTCGGCGCGCAGGGAGTTGTCGGTGCCGAGCAGGTGTTTGAGGAAGTACTCGTTGCCTTTCGCCGAGGAGCCGAGCAGATTGGCCCGCCACACGCTGAGCACCCGCGGGAAGTTCTGCGGCGAATCGGGGTCTTCGCAGGCGAAACGTAGTCGCTGGCTTTGCAGTTCGGACACCACGTAGTCGTCGATCGGGGTGCCCGCGGCGGCCGCGTCGTCGGCGAGGTCGAGCGGGTTGCGATCGAAGGTCGGATACGACGGCATCCATCCCAGCCGCGCGGCCTGGGCGATGAGGTCGGCGGTGGTCTTTCCGGCCAGCGCGCCGTCGGCACCGGCTGCGGCGAGGGTGTCGGCGTTGAACTGGTCGTAGCGGAACTGATCGGTGTGCAGATACCAGTAGGCGGTCTGGATCATCTGCCGCGGCGGCCGGGACCAGTCCAGTCCGAACGCCAGCTGCGACCAGCCGGTGACCGGCCGGCATTTCTCCTGCCCGACGTAGTGCGCCCATCCGCCGCCGTTGACGCCTTGGCACCCGGTGAGGGTGGTCAGCGCCAGAAAGGCGCGGTAGATGGTGTCGGAGTGGAACCAGTGATTGGTGCCTGCGCCCATGATGATCATCGACCGGCCCCGCGATTCTTCGGCGTTGGCGGCGAACTCCCGCGCGATACGCGCCGCCGCGGCCGCGGGCACCCCGGTGATCGTCTCCTGCCAGGCGGGCGTGCACGGCTGACCGGCGTCGTCATAACCGGTGGGCCACTGCCCGGGCAACCCGTCGCGGCCGACCCCGTATTGGGCCAGCAGCAGATCGAACACCGTGGTGACCACATGTTCACCGACCCGTGCCACCGGCACCCCGCGGGTGAGGGTCGCCGCGCCGGGCTGGTCGAAGCGCGGCAGTCGCACGGGCACGCTGTCGCGGTCGCCGTGCAAGCTCAGCAGCGGATCTACTTGTCCGAGTTCGAGATTCCAGTGCCCAAGGCCCTGCTCGCCGTAGCGGAACCCCAGCGACCCGTCGGGGACAACGGGCTGGCCGGTGGCGGCATCGAGCAGCACGGTCTTGAACGCGGCGTGCTCGACCTCGCGGTGGGCGTCCAGATCGGCGGCGGTGAGGAACTTTCCCGGCACCCATGCCTCACCCTGGCGCTGCAGGCGGACCAGGAACGGCAGGTCGGTGTAGCGCTTGACGTAGTCGGTGAAATAGGGGACCTGGCGTTGGACGAAGAACTCGCGCAACACCACATGTCCCATCGCCATCGCCAATGCGCCATCGGTGCCGGGGACAGCCGAGAGCCATTCGTCGGCGAATTTGACGTTGTCGGCGTAGTCGGGCGAGACCGCCACCACCTTTTGGCCCCGGTAGCGAGCCTCGGCCATCCAGTGCGCGTCCGGGGTGCGGGTCACCGGAAGGTTCGAGCCCCACATGATCAGGTAACCCGCATCCCACCAGTCACCGGATTCGGGCACATCGGTTTGATCACCGAACACTTGCGGGGAAGCGACCGGAAGGTCGGCGTACCAGTCGTAGAACGACAGCATCGTCCCACCCAGCAACGAGACGAACCGGGCGCCGGAGGCGTGGGAGACCATCGACATCGCCGGGATCGGGGAGAACCCGGCGATCCGGTCGGGACCGTAGCGTTCGATCGTGTACACGTGTGCGGCGGCGATCAATTCGGTGGCCTCGGCCCAGGACGCGCGCACCAGTCCGCCCTTGCCGCGCGCGGTCTTGTAGGCGCGCGCGGCCTCGGGTGTCTCCACGATCCGCTCCCATGCGCGCACCGGATCACCGGTTTCGGCTTTGGCCTGCCGATACATATCCAGCAGCACCCCACGCACATACGGGTAGCGCACCCGGGTGGGGGAGTAGGTGTACCAGGAGAACGCCGCACCGCGTGGGCAGCCGCGGGGCTCGTATTCGGGGCGATCCGCGCCGACCGACGGGTAGTCGGTTTGCTGGGTCTCCCAGGTGATGATCCCGTCTTTGACGTAGATCTTCCACGAGCACGAGCCGGTGCAGTTGACCCCGTGGGTGGAACGCACCACCTTGTCATGGCTCCATCGGTCGCGATAGAACTCATCGGCCTGGCGGCCACCGATCTGATACAGCGTGCGCGAATCGGACGAGACCTCGGCGCGAGTGAAGAAGCGGCGACTGCGCACCAGCGCCTGGGTCAACTCGCTGTCCAGCCCTACAGACCGGTCGTGCGGATCGGTGTCGGTCGAACTCATGGCGGGTGTTGCTCCTGACTATCGGGGTGCTCGGCTACTGGACGGGCTCGGTGGGGGAGGTCGCTGTGGCGGTGCGGTCCTGCGCAGGCGTGGTGTGCGGCGGTCGTGGGTCCGGGCCTTGTGCGATGACGCTGCGGCGCACGAGGGTCAGGGTCAACCCGAGTGCGGCAGCGGCGACGACCGCCAGCGCGGCCAATCCCAGCGCGTAGGAGCCGAAGGCGCCGTAGAGCGCGCCCATCACCAGCGGCGGCACGAATCCGCCGAGTCCGCCTGCGGCACCGACCAGACCGGTGACCGAGCCGACCTTGTCGGGCGCTGTGAGCATGGCCAGCAGGGCGAACACCGCGCCGCTGCCCGCGCCGAGCGCCGCGGCCATGGACAAGAACGCCAGGGTGGCCACCGGCATCAGCGCCGGGGTGAACGCCTGGACCACCGCGGCCGCGGTGACCACCGCCAGGCCCGCCGCGAGAATGCGCACCGGGCCGAAATGGTCCGACAGCCAGCCACCGGCCGGGCGCATCAGCACGGCCAGCACCACGAACCCGGCCATCCGGTTGGCGGCATCGGCCTGGGACAACCCGTAGACGGCTTTGAGGTAGGTCGGCAGATACACCGAAAACGCCACGTACCCGCCGAACGCCACCGCATAGAGCGCCGAGGCCTGCCAGGTCAACGGCAGCCGCGCCGTGTCGGCCAGCCGCCGCCCCAACGACTGGGTCGGCACCGACCGTCCCGGGGCGTCACGCAACCACAACCATGCCGCAAGCGCGTACACCGCCAGCACCGCCGCGGTCACCAGAAACGGTGTCGCCGTGGTGCCCCGGTCGACCAGCCGCACGGTGGTCAGCGCGCTGATCGCGGTGCCACCCATCCCGGCGCCGAAGATCCCGATCGCCAGCCCACGCCGCTGCGGCGGAAACCACGCGTTGACGAACGGCACACCGACGGCGAACGCGGTGCCACCGATGCCGAGGAAGAACCCACCGACCAGCAACGCCACCAACGACTGGTGCCCGATCAGCCCGATGAACAACACCGGGACAATCGTGGCCATCGAAATCAGCGGGAACATCACCCGGCCGCCGAAGCGATCGGTCAACGCGCCCACCGGGATTCGGCCCAGCGAGCCGACCACCACCGGTACCGCGACAAGCAACGCCTGCTCGAAAGCGCTCAACGCCAGCACATCCTGGAACCGCGGACCCAACGGGCTCAGCAACGCCCACGCCCAGAAGTTGACCGCGAAACCCATGGTGGCCAACCCCAGCATCACCGCGCGCTGCCCACCGGTGGAGCCTGCAGCGCCAGCATCAGGTGGCCGCGCGCGGGTCGCGGCAGGGTCGGACTGTGTAGTGGGAGGTAGTGAAGTCATCGTCGCCGAACCCGTCACTCGTCTGCTCTGAAAGCCATCCCGACCGCACCGGCGGTCGAGCATCCTGAGCGTGCGTCACACACCTAGCGACCAGCTAGGGTCCAGCGTCCCGGGGGCGCGAGGCCGGAATGCCCTAACAAGGTCGACGGTTATCACCTTTCCGACGACACACCCGGAAACAGACCTCATGGGCCCTCTGGGGAGGCTCGGTGGCGCCCGCCGTGGCGTCGGTTGCTGCCCACGGCGAGGCTGCCCGGTTTGATCCAGCCCTGCCAGGGGTGCAAGAGGTCGCTCGAGACGAGCAGGCCAGAGCAGGGCCGGTGCCCCGCGCCGCGGGGACCAAGGGCCTCTGCAGACAACCGAGGACCCTTGATTACAAAACGGGTAGACCCGTATGGTAATTGTGTGAGTACACAGACACCGCCCGGTCGGCCACGCGATCAGCGCACCCACCGTGCGATCCTCGACGCCGCCGAGAGCCTGGTGAGCGAGGTGGGGTATTCGGCGACGTCCATCACCGCGATCGCGGCGCGGGCGCGGGTGGGCAAGGACGCGATCTATCGGCGGTGGTCGGGCAAGCCGGAGGTGATCTACGAGGCGCTGTTCACCACCGTCGACACCGGCCCGATCCCCGATACCGGCACCTTAAGCGGGGACCTCACCGCGTTGACCGCAGCGTTGATCGCCGAGTTCGGCACACCGGCCGCGGCTGCCGCGCTACCCGGGCTGCTGGCCGATTTCGCCGCCGATCCACAACTGCGCGCCCAGTTGCGCACCACATTCCTGGCCCCGGCCAAAGCGCGCATGCTCGAGATCTTCGACCGCGCGCTGGCGCGTGGGGAGATCGGCGACACGGTCCCGGTCGAGCTGGTGCTCGACGCGTTGGCCGGTGCGGTGTTCTTTCATATCGGGCTGCTCGGTGAGCCGGTGCGCGAGGAGTTGGCCGGGCAGCTGAGCCGGATCGTGACCGCCGGGATCGGTGTGCGATGAACGGCTGGTTGCTCACCGCGGGTATCGCCGCCGCAGCGGTGGCTGGGGTTCATGTGGTCGCCGGACACATCGACCCGGTGCGGCCCTTGCTGACCAGCGCGCTGCCGGAGATCCCCAAACGCACCATGCACGCGGTCTGGCATTGGGTCAGTGCCGATCTCGTGCTGACCGCGCTGACTCTGATCGCGGTGGCGATCACAGAGCCTGCAGGCACCGAGATGGTCGCACTGCTGACCGCTGTCCACTTTGCCGCATACACCGTGGTGTTCGTGATCATCGCGGCAGCGCTGCCGGGACCACGGCGACTGCTGCGGCTGCCTCAGTGGATACTGCTGGCACCGATCGCGGTGCTGGCTTTGGTCGGTGCAGTATGAGCGCCGCCGAGGAACCGACGCTGACCGATCTGGTGCGGGGCACCTACGACATCAGCGAGACCCTCTCTGGCGGCTGTAGATCCCAGTCAGCCGAACCGAGGTCGGCTGGTACCGGTGAACAATGACGCCGCGAAGTTGCGTGTCGCGGTGGCTGGGCGCATCCCGTTCAGCCGTGACCTACCGCGGCACCGGACCACGAAAGTGCCGAGTTGCGGATGATCGTGCCGACCGAGCTGCTGATGGACGATCCGCTTTCTGCGTCGATCACGAGCGAAAGGGCCGGGGTGGCATAGGAATTTCCTATGGCGCCTGCTGAATTTTTGTCTTTGCCTCTCCTTCTTTTGCGGACATACCGTGAAACAGCTCGACGAGGTGCTCATCGCAGTTTCACCGAAGATATGCGCTCTGGGGCACGTCGATTTCTCTTTCCGTCGAGCCGACAAAGCGCAATCGAGAGGACCTCTGGCATGAGCACGATCGAGAACGGTTCGGGAACGCGAGAACTCGCGGGGAAACGGACCCTGGTAACGGGTGGTACTCGCGGAATCGGAGCGGCCGTTGTGCGCCAGCTACTCAACGCGGGTGCCGAAGTGCTCACGACCGCCCGGTCGGCGACGAGCACGGTACCGGAGGGGGCCACCTTCGTGGCGGCCGACGTGCGGACGCGGGCTGGGGCAGAAGCGCTCGCCGCGGCCGCGCAGCAGGTACTCGGCGGGGTGGACATCCTGGTCCACAACGCGGGCGGGGCGGGACCGTACCAAGGCGCTCTTGCGATCCCGGACGAGGCGTGGCAGGACGCACTGGACCTGAACTTCCTGGCTTCGGTGCGGCTGGACTCGTTGCTGGCACCGGGGATGCGGGAACGGCGTTCGGGGATGATCGTGCACATCTCTTCTGCCGCGGTCCCCATAGTGGTACCGCCGTTCCTGCACTACACGACGGCGAAGGCAGCGCTGGAGAACTACAGCCGGGGATTGGCCGCGGAGTTGGCCCCGTTCGGAATCCGGGTCAACACCGTGTCTCCCGGCAGAACCGCCACCCCCGGCGGCGAAGCCACGCGGGAGCAGTGGGCGCGCTTGGACGCGGGGCCGGGCCAGGGCGACACCACCCCACCGCTGGGGCGCGATGGTCAGCCCGACGACATCGCCCACGCGGTGCTGTTCCTCGTGTCCCACCGGGCGAGCTGGCTGACCGGGAGCAGTCTCGTCGTCGACGGCGGCGAATTCCCCAGAGGCTGAAAGATTTTCGAAACAAGAACGGAGGAATCCTGGCATGGGTGAATACAGCGGCAAGAATGTAGTGATCACGGGTGGCGGCAGCGGCATGGGGTTCACGCTGGCGAAGCTGCTGGTGGAAGGTGGAGCCCGCGTGGTGATCACCGGTCGTTCGCAGGCCACACTCGACACCGCGCGGGAGCGGCTGGGCGAGAACGCGATTGCCGTCCGAGGCGATGTGGCCGCACTGTCCGATCTGGATGCTCTGGCAGATCGGGTGAAGACCGAACTCGGCACGATCGAGGCCCTGTTCGTGAACGCGGGCATTGCTACCCTCACGCCCTTCGAGTCGACGACCGAGCAGATGTTCGACGAGCTGTTCGCGATCAACGTCAAGGGCGCCTTCTTCACGGTGCAGAAGCTCGCCCCGCTGCTCAGCGCCGGCGCGGGCGTCGTCCTCACCACCTCGAACGCGAACGTCATGGGCCTGCCGGAGACCAGTGTCTATGCCGCGGGCAAAGCGGCGCTGCGCTCGATGGCCCGCACCCTCTCCCGCGAGCTGCTTCCGCGCGGAATTCGTGTCAACGCGATCAGCCCCGGTCCCATCGACACGGGAATTCTGGAAAATACGATGACCGCAGAGGCCGCCGAACAGTTCAAAGCGGAACGGGTCGCGGACAATCCGATGCGGCGTTTCGGCACCCCGGACGAAATTGCCAGGGCGGCAGCATTTCTCGCTTTCGAGGCCACTTACGCGGCGGGCACCGAGTTCGTCGTGGACGGAGGTGTCACCCAGCTCTGAGCGGGCTTGTGCCAGCTCTCCGCACGCAGGAGTTCGAGCAAGGCCGTCTCCGCCGGACCCGCGTCCTGCCGGACCACGGCGACGACGGGCTGGGACACGCCCGGGACCACCGGGCGTGCGAGGTGCTCGTCACCGTGGGGCACCACGGAGGCGGGGACGAGCGTCACTCCCAGTCCGTGGGCGGCCCAGCGCACGGCCGTCGCCGTCTGTGACACGCGGGCGGCCGTGTTGGGGGTCAGTTCGTTGTCGCGCAGCACGCCCGTCAGCACGCCGTCGAGCGCGCTGTCGCGGTCGAACCGCACCCACGACTCCTCCTCCAGCTCGTGCAGCTCGACCCGGTCCACGGCGAGCAGCCGGTGCCCGGCGCCCAGCACCACGACGAACTCTTCGTAGCCGAGGTGGTGGGCGTCGGCGGGGCCACGCTCGCAGGCCGCCATCAGGGCGAGGTCCAGCACGCCCTGGCGACACAGACGCTCCAGCTCGGCGGAACTCGGCTCCTCGAAGACGGTGATCTCCAGCCGCGGGAAGCGGCGGCGCAGCGTGCTCAGCACCCCCGGCAGCTGCCGCGTGCCGAAGCCCATCTGCGCCGCGACCACCAACTCGCCCACCAGCTCATCGGCACCGGCCCGCGCCGTCGCCCGCGCCCGCCGCGACGCCCTCACCGCGACCTCCGCCTCGCGCAGGAATGCGCGACCCACCACGGTGGGCACCAGTCCGGTCGGTGTGCGGGCGAACAGTGTCACACCGAGTTCCCGCTCCAGGTTGCGGATCTGCTGGGACATCGACGGTTGAGCGACGTGCAGCAGCTCCGCCGCTGCCGTCACCGAGCCCGCCTCGGCAACGGCCAGGGCGTACTCGAACTGGCGAAGGCTCATCGGCTCCCGTCCCTTTCGTGCAGTGGACCGCGGTCCAATCCGCTGTGCTCGTCGTCATGGTAGGACGAGTTCGACGCAGGTGATCACGACGCGGTGCAGATCGGCGGGGATATCGATGTAGCGGCCCTCGACACTTCTCAGACATCGCGCGACGGGACGGCCGGGCAACAGGCCGACCCCGCCCTGCTGTGTGCCGACGAACTGAACACCCTTGTGACGCACCGGCCACGACCATTCATGCGCCGGAATCGGCGGCGTGTACTTCGCTGACGACGACGATCAATTCGGCGCGTTCGGCGGAGATCGACCTGATGCGGTGCGGTGTGGTCGCGGCGAAGTAGAGGCTGTCGCCCGCGTGCAGCACGATGTCTTCGCCCGGGACGGAGATCTCGACGCTGCCGCTGTGCACGAAGACGAATTCGTCGCCCGAGTGTTCCAGGTATTTCGTGCCGGGTTCGGTCGTCGGGCGAACGACGAACGGCTGCATGGTCTTGTGGCCGACGCCGGTCGCGATAGCGAGGTAGTGCGCGGCCGATGTCGAGGGCAGGTCTGCGCGCTCGCCGGCGCGGTCCACCTGCATCAGCGTGGGGTCGGGGTCGTCGGAGAACAGTTGCCCCACATCGGTGTTCAGTGCGCGGGCGATCTTGAGCGCGACGGCGATGGACGGGGTGCTCAGTCCGCGTTCGACTTTGGACAAATAGCTCTTGGTGAGCCCGGTCCGTTCGGCGAGCGCGTCCAGCGTCAGGTCGGCGCGTTTGCGGTGCGCTTTCAGGTACGCGGCCACCGGTCTCCTTCCGCTGCTGATGGCTAGGGCAGGACACAAGACTAGCGTGATGACACAAGGTGTCCTATAGTCAACTCGTGTCTTCGAGAAGGAGGTAGGCGATGGCCACCACCATGAACCTCGGAAAGTCCGAGCTGATGACCATGGCAACCCGGTCCATGCAGACCGAACTGGAACCCGGCGACTGGAACGACCGCCAGAAACTCGCCCTGACCTGCCGCGCGCTCTTCGACGCTGGGCACGACTCCGGCCTGGCCGGGCAGATCTCCGCGCGCGGCACGGCGCCGGGCACCTTCCTCACCCAGCGGCTCGGCCTCGGCTTCGACGAGATCACCGAGACCAACCTGCTGCTGGTCGACGAGGATCTGACCGTGCTGGAAGGCACGGGAATGGCCAACCCGGCCAACCGTTTCCACAGCTGGATCTACCGGGCCCGCCCGGACGTCAACTGCATCGTGCACACCCATCCGTTGCACTGCGCGGCGCTGTCCATGCTCGAAGTGCCGCTTCAGGTTTCGCAGATGGACATCGCCCCGCTCTACGACGACTGCGCGTTCCTGCCGGACTGGCCAGGCGTGCCGGTGGGCAACGAGGAGGGCGAGATCATCGCCGCGGCCCTCGGCGACAAGCGGGCGATCCTGCTCGCCCACCACGGCCAGCTGGTGGTCGGTGCGACGATCGAGGAGGCGTGCTCGCTAGCGCATCTCATCGAACGCGCCGCGCAACTGCAGCTGCTCGCCATGGCCGCGGGGGAGATCAAGCCGCTGCCGCCGCGGCTGGCCAAGGAAGCCCACGACTGGACGTTGAAGCCGCGGCGCAGCCAAGCCAACTTCGCCTACTACGCGCGCAAAGCGCTGCGCAACCACCCCGACGCCATCGAAACGCAAGGAGCCACCGCATGACTCGCCCCATCGAGGGAATCGTCGCCTACCCGGTCACGCCGTTCGATTCGGCCGGGGAGGTCGACACGAAGGTACTCGCGCGGCTGCTGGACCGCATGCTCGACGCCGGCGTGGACGCGATAGCTCCGCTGGGCAGCACCGGCGAGAGCGCCTATCTCGACGAGCGCGAATGGCAGCAGGTCGCCACCGCCTGCGTCGAGCACACCGGCGGCGCGGTGCCGACAGTGGTCGGCGTCTCCGACCTCACCACGGCGGGCACCGTGCGCCGCGCGCAGTTCGCCGAGAAGGCGGGGGCCACCGCCGTCATGGTGCTGCCGATCTCGTACTGGCGCCTCACTGAAGCCGAGTTGCGCGCCCACTTCATCGCCGTCGCGGATTCGACCGCGCTGCCGGTGATGGTCTACAACAACCCCGGCACCACCGGCATCGACATGTCACCGGAGTTCCTGGTCGAACTCGTGCACGAGGTGCCGACCATCGCCATGATCAAGGAATCCAGCGGCGACATCGGGCGCATGCACCGCATCGTCGAATTGGGCGGCGGACGCGTCCCGTTCTTCAACGGCAGCAATCCACTGGCGTTGCGCGCCTTCTCGGCGGGCGCGGCCGGATGGTGCACCGCCGCACCATGTTTGGTGCCGGAGCAGGTTGTGCGGTTCTGGCGATTGCTGCGTGCAGGCGACGAAGCCGGAGCGGCAGCGCTTTTCGACACGCTGCAGCCACTGTTGGCCACCCTGGTCAGTCGCGGGCTGCCGACGACGGTGAAGTCCGCACTGCGGGCGACCGGGGTCGACGCGGGGATCCCGCGCCGTCCGCTGCTGCCGCTCGAGCCCGAGCAGGCGCGGGAACTCGACGCACTCGTCGCCGCCGTGCGCCGCTGACGAGGGCTGCGAGATAAGGCGAGCCGCGGCCCCGGTCTCTTTCCGGACCGGGGCCCGGCCGCAAGCGGGGTGGGCGATGCACCCGGCATCTCACGCCGACACCGCGATCGCCGAGGAGCGGTGGTTCTTCGCTGATGCGACGAACAACTTCAGGTCGATCGCTGAGTACGTAACAGCTTGGGGTGCACCAGCTTCAGAGCGGATTGAACGCCACGGCGATCGCGAGGTTCGGTATGCGGGGTGGGATCTGCCGTTCTGGCCCGGCCTGCAGATCGAATGGATGGAGATTCCGCATCACCCCAGCCTGTTCAGGCAGCTTCTCCGGCACCCCGACTGCCCACGGCCGCGGTTGGAATCTATCGCCGACCTGACACCCTGGTCATGCACCTGGAACGAGTTCCGCGATGGAACCATGGGACCGACGGACTTTGTCGATGGATTCGGCGGGATCGGAGACGTCGTAGCCCTCCGAGCAATCGATCCCGACTCCGGGCGCAATCGTGTCTACTGGGCACATTTCGATTGGAGTCTGTTGCAACATGTCGAACCAGCTCCCGACACCTACATCTGGAAGCTCTGAGGCGCTACCAAGGCCATCCGATGGCCGATCGAACTGAACAGCGTCCGAGCGGTTTTCGCTCAGGTGTCGAGGTCGCGGCGCTGGTAGCCGAGGAGGCCGAGCGCTGTCAGGGCGATGGCGGTGGCCGTGAGCGCACCGCTGGCGGTCCAGTCAGGTGGGGTGTGGGGCACGGCGGCCAGGTGAGCGAACGGTGAGAGCGTGGCCAGCCAGGACGGTACGGGCACACTGTGGTCGACGACGTTGAGCAGAAACCCGCCGACGACCGGTAGTGCGCCGATCGCGCCGACCGCGGGCGGGTACCAGCCGAGTGCGACCGCGGCGGCGCCGAGTGCCAGCCAGGCGATCGGGGCGGCGTTGAGCGCACCGGCGAGTGCGGCGCCGATACTCAGCGGCGCGCCGGTCAGCGCGGCTCCGGTCCACATCGCGACGGCCGCGGTGACCAACAGCAGCGCGACTGCCGTTGCCGTCACGGCGATTTCGTTGCCTAGCAAGCGATTGCGGGATATTGGTAGGGCATACAGGGCGGTCCAGTGGCGAGCCTTTTCGTCCGCGGCCATGGTTTCGAGGCGGGTCACCGCGAAAAGCCCTGCCGGTATGGTCAGCAGGCTGAACATCGCCGCGGCGAATCCGGTTGCCGAATTCAGTCCAGCGAACCCGGCGGTCGCGGCGAGGTCGGCGAAACGGGCGTTCTTGTCGAGGAATTCGATGATCGCCGAGATCAGCGCACCGATCAGCAAGAAATACGCTCCGACACCGACCGCCCACGCCGTGGTGGTCGATCGTGCGCGTCGCACGGCGAAGGCACTCAACGAGCCCAGCAAACGCCTCCGGGGCGGACGAGTTGCCGCTGGGACGATCATGGCGCCGCCCAGGTCGCGGGTGCGCGCGGCGGCGAGCGTGGCGATCGCCAGCAGGACGCCACCACCCACCAGCACGAGCAACGGCTGATATCGGTTGCCGGCGTAGGGCGCCGCACGGGCGGTGAGGCCGAAGGGAGTGATCCACGCGATCCAACTCAGCTCGGTCACGCCGTCGGCCAGCATCCGCAGCAGCAGGCACATACCGACGACGCCGCCGGTGACACCGGCCGCGGCCGCACGGAAGGGCAGCAGTTGCGCGGCGAGCAACCCGACGGTGGCGAAGACCAGCGCGCTGCCGAACACGCCGATGCCGTGGACGAGCGCTCCGGCGGCATCGGTGCCGGTGACGATCAACGCGATCCCGACGGCCATACCGATCACCGCGGCAGCGGCAACCAGCGTGAGGATGCACTGGGCAACCAGATCCACCATGCGCACGCGTCCGGCGAGCAGCAGGTCCCACCGGCCGGCATCCTCCTCGCCTCGGGTGATGCGGGTGGCGGCCAGCAGAGCCCACACGGCGCCGAGTACCGAAATCGGCGTACCCGTGCGCCACACGGTGAACCCGCCGGGGTCGTCCAGTGCCAGCGGCGTCCCGAAAAGGACTCGGATCGAGGGGTTTTCGGCCAGCGCACGCAGCGCTCCGGTGTCGAGGGCGTCGGCGAAGGCGGCTTCGTATTGGCCGGCGACGATCGCGGACATCCCCGCGGCGGTCAGCGCAACGAGGATTGTCCCGCGGAGAACCTGCCGCGCGGTCAGCCATGCGAGCGCACGCCGTGGCGCGGTGGCCTGCCCGGCCAGTGCCCGGTCGGCGGTGGTGGTCATCGATTCGCCTCGCCGTAGTAGTCGAGGAAGATTTCCTCGAGCGTGGGCTCCCGCAGCGACAGCGCGGTCACCTCGGCATCGGCGAGCACACGCAAGGTCGGCGCGGGGGGACCCGACAGGGTGAATCGCAGACGGTTGCCGTCCAGCTGTTCGACTCCCTGCACGCCGTCCACGGCGTCCAGCGACGGCCGATCACTGTGGTAGGAGACCTCTACTACGGTGCGCTGCAGGCGACGCAGTTCGGTCAAGGTCGCGATGTCGACGAGCCGCCCGGCCCGCAGGATCGCGACCCGATCGCACAGCGCCTCGACCTCACCGAGCTGATGGGAACTCAGAAACACCGTCTGGCCGCGCTCCCGCGCCTCGGCGACGCAGTGACGAAATTCCCGATCCATCAATGGATCCAGGCCGCTGGTCGGTTCATCCAGGACGAGCAGCGGTGCGCGGGTGGCGAACGCGGCGATCAAGGCGACCTTCTGCCGGTTACCCGTCGAATATGCCTTGCCCGGCTTGTCGAGCTCGAGCGCGAAGCGCTCTACCAGCTCCGCGCGATAGGCCGTGTCGACGCCGGGACCGACCCGGGCGAGCAACTCCAAGACCTCCGCGCCGGTCAACGACGGCCACAAAGCCACGTCGGCGGGCACGTAGGCCAAGTGGCGATGCGCCGCACGGACGTCGCCCGCGACATCCCCGAACACGCGCGCCACCCCGGCGGTGGGCCGGATCAGGCCGAGCAGCAACCGAATGGTGGTCGATTTGCCCGCACCGTTCGGGCCGAGGAAGCCGAACACCTCACCGGCAGCAACGGTGAGACTGAGGTCCTCGACGGCGACGATGCGACCGAATCGCTTCGACAGACGTTCTATCGAAATGGCCGCGCTGGTACCGGTGGAGCGCGCGGACAGCGCCGCGACAGTGGACATCGGAACCCTCCTGGTCAGCGGACTGTTTGCCGACCAGACTTCCCGGCGCACCTACGAAAAGATTACTCCCGGCACGCGTTCTTACGCGGCGGTGCTGTTCCGCACCAGTCGTCGATCCGACGCGCCGATGCCTCGAAATCCTTACCGCAGCAATCCCCATCTCCCTGCCAACCCTGACCGGAATGGGTTTCTGAGGCTTCCAGGATCATTCGATGCCGCGTCGCAGCGTGCTTCAGCGGACGCGCAGAAAGGACTCCAGGGTGTCGCGCACGGTCGCGGCCGGGCGGCCGATGGTCCGCTCCAGCGTGGGGTCGGTGACGGCGAACTCACCCGCGCGTGCGGCGGTGAACATGGTCAGGAGGAAGTTCGCGGCCGGTCGCGGGACGCCGCCCGCGATCATCCGGGACACCCACTCGTCGTCGTCCACCACGACCCGGTTGATGGTGCGGCCGGTGAGGTCGCCGAGGATTCCGGCGACGTCGGCGAAGTCGAGTGTGCGGGTGGCCGTCAGCGGCGGCGTGACCCCGTCCAGCGCCCCGTTGTCGGTGAGCGCGACGACCGCGGCGGCGGCCAGATCCGTGTGCGCGGTCCACGAGACCGGCCCGTCCTGCGGTACGGCGAGTGTGCCGGTCGCCAGCGCCGCCCCGGCGTGCTGCTCCAGCGCCGAGGCGTAGAACCCGTTGCGCAGCGCGGTGTACGGGACTCCCAGCTGTGCGAGGTACTCCTCGGTGGCCGCGTGTACCCGCTGCGGCGGGAAGAGCGAGGTCGGGGAGGCGGCCTGGTGGCTGGTGTAGAGAATGCGCCCGGCGCCCGCTGCTTTCGCCGCATCGATGGCCGCGCGGTTGGCGGCGACCGCACCCTCGCCCCTGATGGCCGCGGAGATGATCAGGATTCGTTCGGCGTCCTCGAAGGCGTGCGCGAGCCCGCCGGGCTCGGTGAAGTCGCCCGCGCGCACCCGGACCCCGCGCTCGGCGAGATGGGCGGCCTTGCCTGCGTCCCGCACGCTGACGCCGATCCGCTCCGCAGGTACTCGCTCCAGCAGTCGGTCGACGATCAGCGCCCCGAGGCGGCCGGTTGCTCCTGTGACGATCAGCATGACGGCTCCGTTTCCAGTGGAATCAAAATCTTGATAACACTGATAATAACGCTGAAGGGAAATCCTGGTATCGGCGATATCATCATCGGTATGCCACCGAATCCGCAGCGGCGCGATCTGACCCGCGACCGCATCGTGGAAGTCGCCGCCGACCTGCTGCGCGAGCAGGGCCCGGCCGCGGTCACCACCCGCCGCGTCGCCCAGGAGGCCGGACTGCAGCCGCCCGCGCTCTACCGCCTCTTCCAAGACAAGGGCGATCTGCTCGACGCCGCTGCCGAGCACGTCTTCGTCGAGCACGTGGCGAGCAAGCAGACCGCCGCCCCCTCCGACGACCCGGTCGAGGATCTCCGCGCAGGCTGGGACACCCATATCGGCTTCGGCCTCGCCAACCCTTACGTCTTCGCGCTGCTCATCGACCCGTCCCGTGCCCGGGAATCTCCCGCACAGGTCGAGGGCGTCCGCATCCTCGCCGAGCGTGTGCACCGCATCGCCGCCGCTGGGATGCTCCGGGTGAGCGAGGAACGCGCCGTCAACCTCATCCGCGCGGCCGGAACCGGAACCGTCCACACCCTGCTCACCCTGCCGCCCGACCACCGCGACCCACACCTCGCCGACGCTGCCTTCGACGCCGTCACCCGCGCCATCCTGGTGAACGAACCCGCCGTCCCCGCCCGCGAACCGGCGGCCGTCGTCGCCGCCTTTCGAACGGTCCTGCCCGACCTACCCGGCCTGAGTTCGGCCGAGGCCGCGCTCCTGGACGAGTGGCTGCGCCGGTAGGCCGGTGCACGGCTGGTAGCTGTCCGGGGCGTCGTGATGTCCAGCTTGTGTTCACCGATTGCGTTGTGGCACTCCGGCACCCGGGTGTCGATCGGGAGTGCGCAGCGGAGCGCCGACGTGGTGCAGGTGTCTCAGCGCCTCGCGGTAAGAGGAGATCAGCCCAGTTTCGTGGTAGGGCACGCCGATTTCGGTGCAGTAGTCGCGGACGATCACTTGGGCGTGACGCAGGTTCGGCGTCGGCATGCTCGGGAACAAATGATGCTCGATCTGATAATTGAGCCCGCCGAGGGCGAGGTCGGTCAACGCGCCACCCCGCACGTTGCGGGAGGTCATCACCTGGCGACGGAGGTAGTCGGGGCGTTCGTCGCCGGTCAAGGTTGGCATGCCCTTGTGGTTCGGGGCGAAGATGCAGCCCATGTACAGGCCGAAGAGTCCCTGGTGGACAGCGAGGAACGCGAAGGCTTTGTCGGCGGGCAGAACCGCGAACAGTGCGGCCAGGTAGGCGGCGAAGTGGCCGAACAGCAGTGCACCCTCCAATCCGCGGTGTTTGACCGATCGATTTCTGAGCGCACGTACGCCGGCCACATGGAGGTTCAGGCCCTCCAGCAACAGGAGGGGGAAGAACAGGAACGCCTGCGCCCGCCCGATGAGACGAGGCAGACCGCGGCTGGACCGTGCCTGCTGTTGTGACCAGATCAGAATGTCGGGCGCGACATCGGGGTCGAGTTCCTCGTGGTTCGGGTTGGCGTGATGCCGGGTGTGCTTGTCCTGCCACCAGCCGTAGCCCAGGCCGATGCCGGCGTTGCCGACGAGTCGTCCCACGAGCTCCGTCGGCTTCCGGAGCCGGAAGACTTGGCGGTGCGCGACATCATGCATGACGAGGGCGATTTGAGCGAACGTCACGGCCATGAACCCCGCGACCAGCAGCGTCCACCACGAATCGCCGATGAGGACGAACGCCGCCCAGCCGGCTGCGAACGCGATCCCGACGAGGCTGAGCCGGACGGCGTAATAGACGGGACGCCGGTTCATCAGCCCCGCGTCGGAGATCCGGCGCAACAGACGGGCGTAATCACCGTCGGCGCCGCGCTGCGGTGACCGTGGAGATGACTCGGGGACCAAGGCAGGTGTCGTCATGGATCTTCCTGAGAGCTGAGTCGGAGACGCCACCTCCGTCCGTCGACGATGTCGGCCGGTCGATGTCGGAGCGGGGCGCCGTATTCGATACCCCGAAGCTATCGGCCGGATTCTCGTTACCCGTAACCCTTTGGTATGACATGGAATCGGACTGCGGTGTGATATCGGATGCCTGAGAAGCGCCGCCCCGACCGGCCGGTACCGCCGATGGCCGGTACCGCCGCGATCGGGGCGGTTGTGCATCTGCCGGCTACCGCTCATCGAGAAGGGCCGGGACCTGTCGTCGATGAGCGGCGTCCTGGCCGGCAGTTCCTATCGTCTGCTGCCGGCCTGACGGGCCGGCCTCACTTCAGGTGCCGGGTGAAGAACCGGTTTGCCTCCTCCCCCGCGAACTGCGGGACGCCGGTGTGCCCGCCCATATTGGCGTGCAACGTCTTCTCCTTGGAGCCGAAGGCGTCGAACAGGTTCAGGGCCATCTGCCGGTCGTTTCCTTCGTCGTCCCATTGCAGCAGGACATGCAGTGGAATGGTGACCTGCCGGGCCTCCTCGAACATGGCGCGCGGCACGAAACTACCAGCGAACAGAACGGCGGCCGCGATGCGCGGCTCGACCACCGCCAGCCGGGTGCCGATGGAGATCACCCCGCCCGAATATCCGACCGGGCCGCCGATCTCGGGCAGCGCGAGGAGGGCGTCCAGGGTGGCCTGCCATTCCGGGACCGCCTTGTCGACCAGTGGGAGGATGAGCCGGTCGATGATGTCGTCGGTGACCCGTTCGCCAGCGGCCAGCGCCCGGCGCAGGTCGGTGAGGGCCTGATCGCCGGCGGCCGAACGGGGCCGGTCACCGCTCCAGGGGAGCTCGATGGTGGCCACGGCGTAGCCCTCCGCCACGGCGTGCCGGGCCCTGGCCAGCAGTCGCGGGTACACCTTGCGCAGCCCGAGGGGAGGGGGGCTGACCAGGATCAGCGGTACCGGCCCGGATGCGGATCCTGGCGTCCACAGGATGCCGGGGATCTCGCCGAGGGTGAATTCGCGCTCGAGGATGTCGTCGTCGAGGCGCTGTTCGGTAATGAATTGCACGGTCGTGCCTTTCGGGAGTGCTGTTGAACGGCGCTCCCGGACGACCTATCGCCCGACCGTGACCCAGGAGGGGAGCACCCATGTAGATACTGCGTTCACGGGTACCACCTCCTCGTTCTCTGGCACGGCTTGCGGAAGGCTAACAGTGGTCGCCGTGGTCTGCCAACGGGTTTGCGAAGGCTCCGGAGCCGATGCCACTCGCTTACTGTCCTGACAAAATGATCAACGTGGCGCCCCTGTCCGGTAGCGGGAGCTGCTGCGGTTGAACGGACCTCAGTCGGCGAGATAGCGCAGCATCACCGCGGTGTTGAAGTGCCTCGTCTCGGCCAATCGGAGCTGGATGCGCTTGTCCAGCAATGGGAAGAGCGGTGTGCCGCCGCCGAGCACCACGGGCAAGACGAACAGCTGGTACTCGTCGATGAGCCCGTGTGGCATCAGCGAGGCCGCGAGGCTCGCGCCACCGACCTCCATGACGCCATCGCCTCCAGCCTTGAGCCTGCGGACCTCCTCGACCGCGTTCTCGCTGATCAGCGTGCTGTTCCAGTGGACCTCGGTGAGCGTCCGGGAGAAGACGACCTTCGGCTTCTCCATCCAGAGCCTGCTGAACTCACGCTCGATACGCGGCGCGTCCTCGGGCACTTGCGGCCAGTACTCGGCCATCAGCTCGTACAAGCGACGGCCGTGTAGCGAGACCTCGATCTCGCGGTAGCGGTCGTTGTGGAACTGGTGCAGCTCCTCGTCCGGATTGGTCCAGTCGATGCTGCCGTCGCGGTCGTTGATATAGCCGTCCAGGGACACGCTGAATCCGTAGATCAGTTTCCTCATGACCGGGTAGACCTCCTACTCGCTCGAAACTCATCGGCGTTCATCGGACATTAGAGGCAGGCTTAAGGCTCTGGCGCCGCCGCGAAGGCAGACACGCTCAGCGATCTGTGTGGCCGACGTCGACAGCCGCCCTGGGGATCCCGGCGTGGCAAGGGCTCGGGCACCTCCTGTGCAATGCCTGAGGCTCGCTCGGCAAGGCAGGCGTTTCGTCCGGTTCGGGGCGAAGTCTCGGCTACTGGAACCGGTTGTGGAAAGGCCCCTTACGCAACGGCATTCGGGCCTCTCTGTGGCCCGGAACACGTCCTAGCTGCATGGTTGCGGCGGTCCGTAGGCCAGGTGGAAGCAAGTCGCCGCAGAGGGAACGCAATATTGCGTTTTCTGTTGTGTTCTTGCATCTGTAAGAGTCCACGGCGCGCTGCACGGTTGCAACGCGAATGTGTTCATGCCGAGTGAGATTACACCTCCATCCAATTCCGGGTTGACTGCGCGGTCCGCCCACCTCGCCTCCATGTCACACGTCGATAGGCCCAAGGAATCCTGTTCCGGCGTACGATCAGCCGAGATGTTCCTACTACCAACAAATTTCGACGGTAGACGCCAGGCTGAGTCGACAACCTGCATGGACTTCAGCGAAGGTGTGAAGGTAGTCAGCGGAGTCGCCTCGAACCCTTGGAGTGCACGGGCTGTTCGGTTGGTGATGCGACGGTCGCCCTTGTTGGGTTCTGAGTTCGGAACGTGGGGTGCAACGGAAATCCCACGAGGGTTCCGAAGTGGCGACATGGGAGGATCGCATCAATGAGTTGTCGTTCACGCCTCGGTGTAATGCCTGGCAGAGCGAAACTGCAGCTCATCCAGGGCAGCGCCGGACCCTCCGGGTCCGGCGAGAATCTCATCTCCTATGGGTCCGTACGCGTATGCGCGTAGTCGTGCAGCGCCGGACCCTCCGGGTCCGGCGAGAATCTCAATTCGTGCTGGGCTGTGTGCTGGGCGCCGTTCGGCATGCAGCGCCGGACCCTCCGGGTCCGGCGAGAATCTCAACTGTTCGGGGCCGCCTGCATCGGAATTGGCTTCGCCGCTGGCAGCGCCGGACCCTCCGGGTCCGGCGAGAATCTCAACACCGGCTCGTCGTCGGTGGACTTGGTCACCCACCGGCAGCGCCGGACCTCCGGGTCCGGCGAGAATCTCAACCGCTTTTCGGGGACTGCGAGTTTGATAACTCCCAAGCAGCGCCGGACCTCCGGGTCCGGCGAGAATCTCAACTTCCATCGGTACTGCGTCGTCTGGCCGAGCATGCAGCAGCGCCGGACCTCCGGGTCCGGCGAGAATCTCAACCGACTCAACGAATCGCAGTCCCAGAGCTGGGACGCAGGGCAGCGCCGGACCTCCGGGTCCGGCGAGAATCTCAACGCGGACCATCAGCGCGGCGGAGTCTTGGCCGTTGGGGGCGGCGCCGGACCTCCGGGTCCGGCGAGAATCTCAACCATCGTGGCCGCGACGAGGCGCTGAGCGGCCCGGGCAGCGCCGGACCTCCGGGTCCGGCGAGAATCTCAACCGCGAAGTTGTGGCCCGATCACGTCGACCGCGACGGCAGCGCCGGACCTCCGGGTCCGGCGAGAATCTCAACACCCAACGCGCCCGAGTCGCAGGCCAATCGGTCGAGCAGCGCCGGACCTCCGGGTCCGGCGAGAATCTCAACGTCGATCATGAGCACGTGGTGCGGGTCGCCCGGCGAGCAGCGCCGGACCTCCGGGTCCGGCGAGAATCTCAACAACGTGCCGTTGGCGAGGTTGAGGGTGTCGGCCTGCAGCGCCGGACCTCCGGGTCCGGCGAGAATCTCAACGGGATCTCGGTCATGTCCACGTTCGACGCGCACACGCAGCGCCGGACCTCCGGGTCCGGCGAGAATCTCAACGGGACCCTCCGACGTCTCTTCGGTGCCGTCAGTGGCAGCGCCGGACCTCCGGGTCCGGCGAGAATCTCAACACCGCCGAGGCGTCGAAGGTGCTGGTAGCCAATGCCGCAGCGCCGGACCTCCGGGTCCGGCGAGAATCTCAACATCACCGACGGTCAGGAAATCGAATGGCTCCCGATGCAGCGCCGGACCTCCGGGTCCGGCGAGAATCTCAACACCACGATCCATCCGTGGATCCGTGACCAGCGAAGGCAGCGCCGGACCTCCGGGTCCGGCGAGAATCTCAACCCCAGCTCGGTCGAGGTCGCGAAGTCGGCCATCAGGCAGCGCCGGACCTCCGGGTCCGGCGAGAATCTCAACGCCTCCTACGAGGATCTGCACCTCGACATCTGGGGGCAGCGCTGGATCTCCGGGTCCGGCGAGAATCTCAATGGGATCTGGCGCGGCGGACAGGGTTTGCGGATCGGGGCAGCGCCGGACCTCCGGGTCCGGCGAGAATCTCAACAACTCGTCGGCTTCAGCACTGTACGAGTCAGCAACAGCAGCGCCGGACCTCCGGGTCCGGCGAGAATCTCAACTTTCATGCGCCCGACCCGAGTAGCGTGGCCGCAGTCGCAGCGCCGGACCTCCGGGTCCGGCGAGAATCTCAACAACGGCAGGGCCTACCTCTCTGCTGGGTTGAGGAAAGCAGCGCCGGACCTCCGGGTCCGGCGAGAATCTCAACAACCAGGCGTTTACCTACCGGCGGGCGCAGATTGCAGCGCCGGACCTCCGGGTCCGGCGAGAATCTCAACACCGCGTTCGCGGACGCCGTGCAGAAGGGCTACGACAAGGCAGCGCCGGACCTCCGGGTTCGGCGAGAATCTCAACGGGGCCAAGATGGGCGTCGTGGCCCGCACCGTCAAGCAGCGCCGGACCTCCGGGTCCGGCGAGAGCCTGACTCAGGAGCTCGGGGCGCAGAGGTTAAGCGGTAGTAGGACTCGGGAGGTCTGGGTCCGCCGAAAACCTCAATGCCAGGTCGGTTGGTTGACCTATGCTCCCTTGTTCACGTGGTACCGAGCCTTCAGCACTGTTGTTGTTTCTGATGTCGTCTGCTTGCGGTGTTTGTACCCGTTGCTGGAAGGTTGTCCGCGTGTCTGTAATAGGTTGGCGTGGTGAGTCTTTGGGCGCATAGTCGTAGTGAGATATCGGGTGTTCGGCATGGTTTGGCGGAGCATTGCCGGTCGACTGCGGTTTGGGCTGCTCGTTTTGCGGGTTCGTTCGGCGCTGGTGAGCTGGCGTATGCGTTGGGGTTGTTTCATGATGCGGGGAAGGCGTCGTGCGCGTGGCAGGACCGGTTGGCGGTTGTCGATGGTACGCAAGAGCGTGTCGGGGTGCCGCACAAGGAGTTCGGTGCTCGGTTGCTAGCTCCCGTCGCTGGATCAGCTGCGCTGGCGGTGTCGGGTCACCATGGTGGTTTGACCAACCCTTCGCATTTCCGGGATCTGTTGCGTCGGCCGCGTGAATCAGCGGATGCGGCGACAGGGGAGCGGTTTTGGCGTGAGGTGCCGGAGGCGACGGCGGTGCTGGCGGGTAGGAGTTTGCTGGGCGCGGACTGGCAGGGTGATGACGCGTTGGTGCGGGAGATGCGAGTGCGGATGTTGTTCTCCGCGCTCGTTGACGCCGATCATCTGGATACCGCTGCGCATCGTGCTGGGCTTGCTGGCCCGCGGGTCGCTGCACCGGCTGACATGGACGGGTTGGCCGCACTTTTCGAAGCTCGCCGGCAAGAGCAGGTTGGTGGGAAGGCCAGTGAGATAGGGGCTCTGAGGGAGCAGGTGTATCGGGCGGCGGTCGCTGCTGCGGGGCGTGAGCCGGGCATTTTCAGGCTCGCTGCTCCGACAGGGTTGGGAAAGACGTTCGCTCAGGCTGGTTTTGGGCTGCATCATGCTCGGTTGCATGACAAGTCTCGGGTTGTCATTGCGGTGCCGTTCATCACGATCACCGAGCAGAACGCCGCAGTGTATCGGCAGATGCTCGACACCGACGAGCAGTCGGTGGTTTTGGAGCATCATTCGGGGGTTCGTTTTCGCGAGCACGGTGAAGGAGGGCCGGATTCGCGAGATCGGTGGGCACGGCTTGCCGCGGAGAACTGGGATGCTCCGTTCGTTGTGACGACGACGGTCCAGCTGTTCGAGTCGCTGTTCGGGCGAAAGCCGAGTCAGGTGCGCAAGTTGCATCGACTGGCGAATGCGGTGTTGATCTTGGATGAGGTTCAGGCGCTACCGACTCGCCTGTTGTTGCCGATCCTGGACGGTTTGCGCATTCTGGCCGAGCAGTTCAACACGACTGTCTTACTGACTTCGGCGACGCAGCCGGACTTCGAAGCGCTGTCGGTGTGGAACACGCCTGGCAGAGCGGGGACCACGCTGGATATTCGGAAAGTCGTCAGCGAGCCTCAGCCGTTGTTCGACAGGGCACGTCGAGTCCGATATCAGTGGCGTCTCGATCCACAACCGACCTGGGAGACTGTGGCCGAGGAGGTCGGTGGTCTCGTCCAGGCGCTGGTCGTGGTCAATTCGATCGCCGATGCGCGGCGGCTGTACCGGTTGCTGGCGGATCGGCGTGAGGATGTGTGGCATCTGTCCACGATGATGTGCCCGCAGCACCGGCGCGCGGCGCTCGAGTGCATTACTGCACGATTGCGGACCGGGCAGCCGACCGTTGTCGTGTCCACACCTCTGATCGAAGCTGGTGTCGACTTGAGCTTCCCGGTGGTTTGGCGGGCGATCGCGCCTGCGGATTCGCTGCAGCAGGCCGGTGGTCGTGCCAACCGCGGCGGGGAGTACCCCGAGGGCGGGTTGGTGGTGATCTTCGACCCGGTCGATGGACGAGCACCAGCTGACTATGCGACTCCGAGCGCGCTGGCCGTCTCCTGCTTCGGGCCTGCCGGTCCGGACTTGGACGACCAGGATGCCCTCGCGAGCTATTACCGGCAGCTGTATGACCGGCTGGGACTGGACAACCAGACGCTGAATCGGTCGAAAGAACCTGTCGGGCAGACGATTCAAAAGAACCGCGCGAAGATGGACTACCTCGCTGTCGCCGACGGCCCCGAGACAGGCAACGGGCAGCGCGACCCGAAGCGAGCATTCCGCATGATCACCGACGACACGATGCCGGTCGTTGTCGTCGACGACCAGCACCAGGCAAAGATCGAAAGCCGATTGGGGGAGCTCGCCGCAGGAACCGTCGCCGCAGGGCTGGCCCTGCGGGAACTGCAGCCATGGATCGTCCAATTGCGTCGCTCTACCGCCACGCGACCGGAAATCGCCGCGCTGATCGACAATGTCGTCGGTGATCTGGGCCGGTGGAAAGGCCCCTACGATTGGGATCCCTCGACCTTCCGCGGTATCGGGATGGAAACGACGATCGCGGAAACGGTTTTCTGATCCTTCGTCGTTTGCTTCAGCGGGATGATCGCGGCATCCTTACCGAGCAGCGTCCGGTCCTGGCGGAAGCTGGAGGCCTGACGAGAATCTCAATATCTATACCAGTGGGCTAGTGCAGAGTCGGGCAACATCTCGAGGTGTTGCCCGATTGCTCTACTGGATCGAGTCTTATGTCGGGCCTGGGGCTGCGCCGCCGCCGGAGGGCCAACAGTTGGGCTCATACTCGATGGCGCTCGAGTTTATGAGCCAGGGAAAACCATTGCAGCACGCACCGCATCTCCGCCCCTTGCGGTGCGCCGGTACCTCGTCGCGGTGCCGGACTGCTGCGCAAGTGTCGACGCCGGAAAGGCCTGCCCTCAGGCGGCCGTGGCCGAGAGGGGGCGTGGCTGCGACCCAGCGCCGTAGTGTCGTCTCCGAGACGGGTAGCGCTCGCGCCAGTTGCCTGATCGAAACCTCGCCGCTGTCGACGAGCAGGAGCACACATTCACGGAACTCACGCGGATATGCCGACGGCATCCGAACCTCCCTTACCGAGCTTCATCTAAACCAGAGTCTTCGGCTAGCGAGTGTACCGCCGAGCTTGCCGTCGTAGACCGCGAGTTCATGCGCGAAAGCTGTTGAACAACAGAGAATTCCGTCCAGTACGTGATGCGCGCTCAGCATGAAGGGTGTGCCTGGAGGTGTGCCGATTTGGTCGGTCCGATAGGTCCGATCAGGCACGTCCTCGTATACGGCCACAGGACGTTCGTGCGTGAAGCATGGCCCGGAAAGCGTCGACGGTCTTCTCATGCATGCTCGGGCGCCCAGCCGCGAGCAGTCGATCGACCGTTGATGGGACCAGTGCAGGCGTCGCAGCATCGCTGCTGCGCAACGTCTCGGAAGCCCGCGAACGTCGGCGTGGTGAACCGTCCGTCACCATCGGAACTTTCGTGAGAAACGATCGTTTCGGCGGTACTTGTCGGTGGGGTCGGGCATCATGCTTCGCGTCGTCTCGTGGTTCTGGTTGAGGCGCAGGGGTGTTCGGTCTGATTCGATTAGGAGGGGTGTCTGGTGCCGGTGGTGGTTCAGATCAGGGGATCGGGGGCGTGTTTCACGCAACCGGGTCTATCGGCGGAGCGGGTGACCTATCCGGTGATGACGCCGACGGCGGCGGTGGGTGCGTTGAAGGCGGTGTATTGGAAGCCGGAGTTCGAGTACCGGATCGAGCGCATCGAAGTGCTACGGCCGATCCGTCAGTTCACGCTGCGTCGTAACGAGACCACCGATGTTGTGTCGTTGGCAGAGGCGGTGACAGGTCGGCGCCAGGTGGACACTGTCGCGCATCGTGCGCAGCGTAATGCGCTGTGTCTGAAGGATGTCGAGTATCGGGTGTTGGCGCATATCGAGCTGTATCCTCACGCGGACAAGCCGGAAGCTGCCTATCGTGACCAGTTCCGCCGTCGTGTAGCCAAGGGGCAGTGCTTCAGCCAGCCGTATCTGGGGACCCGGGAATTCCCAGGGTATTTCGGTGAAGCCGACGATCGCACACCGATCGGCTTGTCGGCCGATCTCGGGCTGATGCTGCACAGCATCGACTATTCGATTACTCCACGACGGTCGCGCTGGTTCCGGGCCAGGCTCGAAGGCGGGGTTCTTCAGGTGCCGCGCCATGGTATCGCCGACGGGGAGGCGTGAATGCTGTTGGAGCGTCTGGCGGCCTATGCCGACGATCACCGCGGCGAAGTGGCGGCGTTTCATCGCGACCGGGAATTCCGCTGGAGCCTGGACATCACGACCGACGGCGGCATCGGTGTGCGGAAGGTGTCGCTGCTGGAGGTTCGGGATGGTGAGAGGCCCTTGCGTGGTGTGGTGCACACCGTTCCTGCCTCGACGCGGACGGTCGGTGTCTCGGCGAACCTGGCGGCCGATGATGCCCAGTACGTGCTGGGGCGGGGTGATGAGAAGTCCAACCCTGCTCGGGTAGCGCAGTGTCACGAGGCGTATGTCGATCTGATCCATGCGTGGGCGGATTCCGTCACGCCGCAGGAAGATCGGATTCCTCACGTGCTCACCGCGTTCTACCGCGGCGGTGGATGCGGAAAGTTACCCGAGTCCGAGGGGCTGCAAGCCAAGGACGGCGTGCTGACCACCGTCGATGGGAAGCTGGCGCACCGTAGTTCGACTGCGGCGCAATTCTGGCGTGACCGGGTGGCCTCGACGAAAGGTAGCGGGCGCAGCGGAATCTGCCTGGTGTGTCACACTGTGCGACCGCTGGCGAACACGATTCCCGGCAAGGTACCTGCGTCGCTGGTTCCAGGTGCGAGCAACGACGCGGCCCTGGTCAGCATCAACGAACGAAGCTTCGGCTATGACCTGACCACCCAGCTGACCCACACACCGATCTGCATGAGTTGTGCAGACGATGTGATGGTGGGTCTGACTGGGGTGTTGTCCTCGGACCACACCAAGGCCTATAGCGGGCAGGACACCCGGCTGGCGTGGTGGACCATGGAAACCGGCGCCTCCGATTACATGTCTTTGGTATTCCAACCTGACCCCGACGACGTGGGTGAGCTGTTCCGGTCGGTCCATTCGGGTAAGCCGCCAGCGCCTGAACGGTTGGCTGGACGGTTCTGCTGGCTAGCGGTCGGCGGGCAGGTCGCCAGGATCATGGTCCGTGAATGGGTGGATATGCCGTTGGCCGCCGAAGATCCTGACATCGTCAACCACGACGCGAACGTCGCTGCGTGGTTCAGCGACCACGAAATCGTTCCTCGGCGCAGCGCACCTGTGACGCTTCCCGACGGTACACAGATTCCGGCAGGCCGACGATGGCACAGCGTGACGGCGATGGCAGCCAGCCTCGGCCGCTGGGATCCGGATCTGGTCAAGAACAGATATCTGCCCTTCGTGGGCAAGAACTCCAAGTCGGCCGGTCCTAACCCGGATCGGCCCGACAGCGCACTACGCCACATGCTCGACGTCGCCGTACTCAACCGCCCGGTCCCGGTGGCCTTGCGGGTTCACCTGCTCCATCGCATCTGCAGCGACGGACACGTCGATGACGTGCGCGCCGCATTGATCCGTCTCAGCGCCACCCGCAGCCCTGACCGAAGGAGAACCATGCCCGTACCGATGGGACTGGACGAATCCTGCACCGACCCCGCCTATGTCGCCGGACGACTGTTCGCGGTGCTTGAGCAGATGCAGCGCGCCGCACACCAGCCGCCGAAACAACAAGCGGGCCACGCCGGACCGGCCGGAGGCGAGACTGCGCGTGCATCGCTGAATTCGACGTTCGGGGACAAGTACTTCCGCAGCGCGGTTGTGAGCCCACGACCTGCGCTGATTCAGGGGCATCGGATGTCATCGGCATGGCTGAGCAAGATCCGCCGCCGCGACGGAGATGGACGGGCGCACTGGCACAAACAGCGCGTGGAAAAGCTGTGCCAGATCCTGAGCATGCCGATCGGATGCCCATTGCGTAACGGACTGCGTCAGCAGGAGTGGTTCGTCCTGGGCTACTACCACCAGCTCGGCGGCAACAGTAACGAATCCAGCAACTAACTGCTCCTATTGACCAAGAAGGACCTGTGATGACTACCGCTGCTCATCTGAATTCCGCTGTGCGCCACGACATGGTGTTCCTGTTCGACGTCACCGACGGCAACCCCAACGGCGACCCCGATGCCGGGAACCAGCCACGCATGGACATCGAATCCGGGCACGGGCTGGTGACCGATGTCGCGTTGAAACGAAAGATCCGTGACACCCTCGCGTTGGCGGCCGCGGGCAACCCGCGGTACGGGATCTTCGTCGAAGCCGGTCACGCCCTCAACACCCGTCTGGCCGAGTCCTATACCGCCAACGGGTTGAAGTTGAAGGGCAAACTCACCAAGGAGGAGGCGCAGACGGCACGGACATGGCTGTGTGAACGCTACGCCGACATCCGGTTGTTCGGCGCGGTCCTGTCCACCGGCGACACCAACGCCCTCGGAAGCATCCGCGGCCCACTGCAGTTCGGCTTGGCCCGCTCGATCGACCCGATTCTGCCGGCGACGCACGCCATCACCCGGGTCACCCAAACCCGTAAGGACGACATCGACCGCGGCGAGTCCACCGAGATGGGCTCCAAATGGACCGTGCCTTACGGCCTCTACCGGGTCGAGGTCAGCTACTCCGCTGCCCGCGGTATTCAGACCGGCGTCGACACCAAGGACTTCGAACTGCTGTACCAGGTGATGGAGATGATGTTCGACCACGACGCCTCCGCCGCGCGCGGTCGCATGACCGCCCGCGGTCTGTACGTCTTCAGCCACGACAACACCTTCGGTAACGCCCCCGCCCAGAAACTCGTGCAACGCGTCCACGTCGCGTCTGCGCACGACCGAAGCGAGGTCGAGGGCAGCCCACGACGGTTCAGCGATTACACCGTGAGCGTCGATGTCGACGATCTTCCCGCAGGAATCACCTATCACCAGGTGTTCGCCTGAGATGTGCGTCGAGTCCGCGGCCGAGGACCGGTGGAGCGTGCCGATCTCGGCACTGGAGCATCACGCCTACTGTCCTCGGCAAGCGGTACTGATCTGGCAGGAATCGTATTTCGAATCCAACCTCGACACCGTTCGCGGAGACTTGGCGCACGAAGCCGTCGACCGAGGCGGCGTGCTGACCGGACGCAAGGGCGCCCGGATCTGGCGGTCGCTGCCAGTGCACAGCACGCACCTGGGGATCCATGGAATCTGTGACACCGTGCACTGGACTGCCCAGGGCCCGGTACCTGTCGAACACAAGTCGGGCAGCTACCGGCCGGGCGGCCCCGCCGATCTGCAAGTGGCAGCACAAGTGTTGTGCCTGCGGGAGATGTTCAACGAAAACGTGCCCCACGGAGAGGTATTCGCAGGCCGAGACCGAAAACATCACCTTGTGGTCGTCGATGACGAGTTCGAACAGGCCGTACGGTCCGCGGTCGAGGACTTACGTCGAGGCATTCTCGGCAGCGCTGTGCCCATGCCGGTCAATGATCGACGCTGCGTTCGTTGTTCACTGCGGCCCGGCTGCATTCCAGAAACTCGCCCTCAGCGCGCTGTCGATCTGTTCGCACCGCGAGCCCTGGGAGACTGTCTATGAGCGAAGTCTTGAAAACCCTGTACGTCACCACCCCGGGCACCAGCCTCCACCTCGACGGCGACGCACTTCGGGTGTATCATCCCGACCGCCCGGGACGCCACCTCCTACCACTGGTCAGGCTCGATGAGATCGTCGCGTTCAACGGCGTGACCGTCACCGACGACCTCATGCACCGGTGTGCAGCCGACGGACGGGGCCTGACGTGGCTGACGCGCAACGGCAGATTCCTCGCTCGGGTGTCCGGGCCCGTCAGCGGAAACCCGCACCTGCGCATCGCACAAGTCCGCGCTCACGAAAATCCGACCGCATGCCTGGAATTGGCCAAAGCGATGGTGGCCGGCAAGCTGCACAACTATCGCCAACTTCTCCTGCGCAGCGCCCGCGACCTTTCCGGGCAACGCCTCACCACCGTGCGTGAGATCGCAGACCGCCACGCAACGGCATTGACCTTGCTCCGCGACGCTGACACGCTGGATGTAACCCGTGGCATCGAAGGCAGGGCAGCGCGCGACTATTTCCAATCCCTACCGGCCCTGGCACCTTCCGCCCAACCCGGTCGGGCTCGGCGCCCACCCACCGACCCGCTGAACTGCCTGCTGTCCTTCGGATACGGCATGCTGCGCACGGCGGTCCACGGCGCACTCGAACACGTTGGGCTGGACCCCTATATCGGGTACCTGCACGGCATCCGTCCCGCCAAACCGGCACTGGCCCTGGACATGATGGAAGAGCTACGACCGTTGCTGGTCGACCGGCTCGTCCTCACCCTCGTCAACCGAGGACAAATCAAATCGACCCACACCGAAACTCTGCCGGGCGGACAAGTCCAGCTCACCGACACCGGCCGGAAGTACTTCCTCGAACAATGGTCGCTCGCGCGTGAACGCACCTGGCGCCACTGCTATCTCGACCGCGAAATCACCGCCGCTGCAATACCTCTCGTACAGGCCCGGCTACTCGCACGGCACCTCCGTGGCGACACCGACAGCTACATTCCCTGGACGGTGTCCTGATGGAACTGCTGATCACCTACGACGTCGAAACCACCACCCCCGAAGGCGCCGCCCGGCTGCGTAAGGTTGCCCGAATATGCGAGGGCTACGGCCACCGAGTGCAGAAATCAGTCTTCGAAGTCACATGTACACCCACTACACGACTTCGGCTCGAAGCTGCGCTCGACGCCGCTATCGACCGCATCCGCGATAGCATTCGCATCTATCAACTCGATCAAGGAACTTTCGCCAACGCCCGCCACCGCGGTGCGTCAGTGAACCCTCCACACGATGGACCCCTGGTCCTGTAGTCAGTGTCGAGTCGCTTCGGAACCCTAGGTGCGACCGAATTCCCTGGAGGGTTCCGCAGTACCGACCTGGGCGAACAGACACCCGACAACGCCGCTTCACACACCAAAACTGGAGCCTGTGAACAACACTGCAGGTCATCCAGGGCAGCGCCGAGCCTCCGGGCTCGGCGAGAATCTCAACTGACCGGCGGCGATGGCTTTGCCCGCCGCGCGGACTGCAGCGCCGAGCCTCCGGGCTCGGCGAGAATCTCAACTGCCCGGCCTGCGTCGCGATCGACGGACGCGACCCCGCGCAGCGCCGAGCCTCCGGGCTCGGCGAGAATCTCAACCATGCCGGGCGCGGCAAGCCCTCGAATCCGGTGGAGCAGCGCCGAGCCTCCGGGCTCGGCGAGAATCTCAACTTGTACGGCGCCGCAGCCAGCTTGCCGATGGTCGCGCAGCGCCGAGCCTCCGGGCTCGGCGAGAATCTCAACTTGTAATCTGTGGTCGCAATGTTCTGACCTGCAATGCAGCGCCGAGCCTCCGGGCTCGGCGAGAATCTCAACCGTCGCTTCCCGCGTACTCGCGCTTTGTGGCTCTCGCGGCAGCGCCGAGCCTCCGGGCTCGGCGAGAATCTCAACTCCCCGATCACCTACGATCCGGCCGCGACCTGCCCGTTGGCAGCGCCGAGCCTCCGGGCTCGGCGAGAATCTCAACCAGCAGCAGCAGGCCCGCGTACTTGCCCACGCGGATGCAGCGCCGAGCCTCCGGGCTCGGCGAGAATCTCAACCGCGAGGCGCTGCGCCGAGACCGCATGATCCGGCGGCAGCGCCGAGCCTCCGGGCTCGGCGAGAATCTCAACCGGTTGCAAATCGTGTGGGCACGTGTCCAGCGAACCGGGCAGCGCCGAGCCTCCGGGCTCGGCGAGAATCTCAACAGGTGGTCGCGGCGCTCGGGAACGTCGTGGCGATGCAGGCAGCGCCGAGCCTCCGGGCTCGGCGAGAATCTCAACGCAGAGATGCGCGGGCGGTTGGATGCTGCGGCAGCGGCAGCGCCGAGCCTCCGGGCTCGGCGAGAATCTCAACACGCTCTGCTTGGATGCGGCGGCCGATTCGAAATTCGCAGCGCCGAGCCTCCGGGCTCGGCGAGAATCTCAACGCACCCACCGGGTTGGGGCTCATCCGCCCCCGGATGAGCAGCGCCGAGCCTCCGGGCTCGGCGAGAATCTCAACACCTACCGCCTCGGTCCCGATCCCGATGCCTGAGCATGCAGCGCCGAGCCTCCGGGCTCGGCGAGAATCTCAACACTACCGCTGCGAGGACACCTATCCAGAACTCGCCGACGCAGCGCCGAGCCTCCGGGCTCGGCGAGAATCTCAACGGCCGCCGCGACCCACAACCGCCGGCGGTCGCGCAGCGCCGAGCCTCCGGGCTCGGCGAGAATCTCAACGACCGGGCGACCGCGTTCCAGCGCAAACGCGACCGCAGCGCCGAGCCTCCGGGCTCGGCGAGAATCTCAACTCGAGGCCGGTGTCCACTTTGCCGTCCGCGACGATGCAGCGCCGAGCCTCCGGGCTCGGCGAGAATCTCAACGACCCTGGCCCGGTTCCGTCGTTCATCCTTCCCGAGCAGCGCCGAGCCTCCGGGCTCGGCGAGAATCTCAACCCCCGTGTCGTCGGACAGGCCACGGGCGCGCTTCTCCGCAGCGCCGAGCCTCCGGGCTCGGCGAGAATCTCAACGGCCCCGTGAACCGAATCCGCTCAAGGATCTGGACAGCAGCGCCGAGCCTCCGGGCTCGGCGAGAATCTCAACTGTTCGCGGGTCTCGTTGGTCAGCGCGTAGCCGAGGCAGCGCCGAGCCTCCGGGCTCGGCGAGAATCTCAACCTGACCGAGGACAAGTCGGAGTACCTGTGCGGCAACTGCAGCGCCGAGCCTCCGGGCTCGGCGAGAATCTCAACGACCGTTTTGCGGAAGAACGAGCGAAGGTTCGGGGGCAGCGCCGAGCCTCCGGGCTCGGCGAGAATCTCAACAGATACGGGCAAGCCGATCAAGCGCGTCCACGACGCAGCGCCGAGCCTCCGGGCTCGGCGAGAATCTCAACTGGCCCTGCCCCTGCGACTTCGAGGTCGAGGTGGTCAGGCAGCGCCGAGCCTCCGGGCTCGGCGAGAATCTCAACTTCGCGGTGGAGAAGATGCCGCTGCGCTGCTTTTCGGGGGCAGCGCCGAGCCTCCGGGCTCGGCGAGAATCTCAACACGCCCCGAGGATCTGGTCCCAGAAGACTTGATCCCGGCAGCGCCGAGCCTCCGGGCTCGGCGAGAATCTCAACGTTCCGCTGGGCCGGTTCTGGTGGGGCCCCTCACCGGCAGCGCCGAGCCTCCGGGCTCGGCGAGAATCTCAACGTCTACACGAACGACTGACCACGAGAACTCCGAGGCAGCGCCGAGCCTCCGGGCTCGGCGAGAATCTCAACGTCTTCGTCCCACCGCACCCGAGTTTCCTCCTCGGTGGCAGCGCCGAGCCTCCGGGCTCGGCGAGAATCTCAACTGTCGGATGCTCGCGACACGTGGCGCGGTGTACACCTGCAGCGCCGAGCCTCCGGGCTCGGCGAGAATCTCAACGGCAAGGTCACCGACGAGCCGAGCACCCCGCCGCGCAGCGCCGAGCCTCCGGGCTCGGCGAGAATCTCAACTCGGTGCCGCGCTCGTTCGGGTCGATGCTCATGCAGCGCCGAGCCTCCGGGCTCGGCGAGAATCTCAACGACCGATGACCGCGGATCAGAGCACGGACAAGGTCAGCAGCGCCGAGCCTCCGGGCTCGGCGAGAATCTCAACTGCTCGCGGGTCTCGGTGGTCAGGCAGTACCCGAGAGCAGCGCCGAGCCTCCGGGCTCGGCGAGAATCTCAACGACCCCACTGCCGCCGCGCCCGGCACTGATCACGGCAGCGCCGAGCCTCCGGGCTCGGCGAGAATCTCAACGTCCACGTGCCAGGCGCGTTCAGCGTCCAGCGCGGGCAGCGCCGAGCCTCCGGGCTCGGCGAGAATCTCAACTGTTTCTGGCAGGAATGGAGCGTGGTAGGCCCCGGCAGCGCCGAGCCTCCGGGCTCGGCGAGAATCTCAACCGCACGATCGGCCCGATCTTCGGGGCCCTGCGCAACGGGCAGGCAGCGCCGAGCCTCCGGGCTCGGCGAGAATCTCAACGACGGCAGCGCCCGCGAGCTGACGACCCGCCTGGAGCAGCGCCGAGCCTCCGGGCTCGGCGAGAATCTCAACGCTCAGGAGCGCGATCGGGAGCGGGCGCAGCTGCACGAGGCAGCGCCGAGCCTCCGGGCTCGGCGAGAATCTCAACTACGACCCTGACGACGATGTGCCCGAGCAATGGCGGCAGCGCCGAGCCTCCGGGCTCGGCGAGAATCTCAACCTTGACGATGGCGAGCATCCGCTTCAGCATGGCGGCAGCGCCGAGCCTCCGGGCTCGGCGAGAATCTCAACGCCCCGAAATCGCGCGCCGCCGCCGAGGTGCGCGGCAGCAGCGCCGAGCCTCCGGGCTCGGCGAGAATCTCAACCAGGTCGATGGAGCGCAGAAAGCCGGGGGCCTGGGCAGCAGCGCCGAGCCTCCGGGCTCGGCGAGAATCTCAACGTGCGCGGTACGTCGGGCGGCGACCGCGTCGAGGCCGCAGCGCCGAGCCTCCGGGCTCGGCGAGAATCTCAACGATGGCCGAGAAGTACGACGCCGCGGTGAAAGCGCAGCGCCGAGCCTCCGGGCTCGGCGAGAATCTCAACGATGGCATGGCCGACAAGGCCGCCCGCTTCGGTCAGCAGCGCCGAGCCTCCGGGCTCGGCGAGAATCTCAACACCGGCGCGAAGGTCAAGCCGCTGGCGACCTTCGGGCAGCGCCGAGCCTCCGGGCTCGGCGAGAATCTCAACATAGTCGCGCAACGAGATTCGGCCCGCGGCCAGGCGGGTGCAGCGCCGAGCCTCCGGGCTCGGCGAGAATCTCAACGACGAGGGGATCGTGATGAGAGCTGCCGCAGTCGCAGCGCCGAGCCTCCGGGCTCGGCGAGAATCTCAACGCCGAGGTGCTCGTCGACCTCGCGCCCCGCCAGGTGCAGCGCCGAGCCTCCGGGCTTGGCGAGAATCTCAACACCTTCGGGACGTCGGGTTAGTCCATGGGCACCCAGTCGGCAGCGCCGAGCCTCGGGGCTCGGCGAGAATCTCAACCTGTGCCGCGCCGCCGATTTCGGGCGCGCCGGGGACGGGCAGCGCCGAGCCCCCGGGCTCGGCGAGAATCTCAACGGCGTCTGGATCGGCCAAGAGGCCGGAGATTCCTGGGCAGCGCCGAGCCTCAGGGCTCGGCGAGAATCTCAACATGACCGGCCCGATCACCCGCACCCACCTCCGCTGCCGCAGCGCCGAGCCTTCGGGATCGGCGCGAATATGGTGTGCGGGTTACGTTTACGTGATCCCCGTCGTTCCCGATGGTGCAATTGGCGGTTGTTGGTCGATGCCGAAGAGGGGGTGGGGCTCGCCGGTGAGTGCCACGAGTGCTTCGACCACCTCCGGTAGTCCGGCCTTGACGTAGATGAGGGTGGATCGGGATCCGGTGCCAGGTCCGGTGTGGCCAGCGTAGGCTCGCGCGACTGCGATGCCGAACTCGCGTTCCACGAAGGTCAGGGTGGTGTGGCGGAACCAGTGCGCGGTGACTTGGAGGGCGGCAGCCCAGGGAAGGTAGGCGCGAAGACGCTGATTGAGCGTGTCGTAGCGGCGGCGGCCCATCGCACGGCCGTTACGGTAGCGGAACACCCGATCGGTTCGGGTTGCGCCGCCTCGATCGTGGACGTGCTGGACGAGATGGCGCATCAAGGTTGGTGATACCGGATGCCATCGGACGGTGCCCCCCTTTTCCCGAAGCCTGACCAAGCAGTGCTCGATGTTCAGGTCAGCTACTCGCAGGCGTAGAGCACCACCTCGGCGGCATGCGGTCTCGATATGGAATCGGACCAGCAGCGCATCGAGTTGGGGGTCGTTGCCTGTGGTGGATGCGATGTGTGCGAGTTGGTTGATCTGTCGGGTGGTGAGGGCGTGGCGGGCGCTCGCCAGTTGACCGGGTTTGCGCACGGCTGCGGCTGGGTTGGCGGAGGGGTGAATGAAGCCGTCACGTTCAGCGTGTCGGTAGAGATGCCGCAGGGCGGAAACGAACATTCGGGCTGCGCCGCGGCCATCCCGTGTGTTGGCGCGAATCGCTGCCTGTTTTCGGTATTGTTCGACCAATGCTTCCATCTCGGCCGGATTCGGTTCATCGAGATGCCTTTCGCTCCACTGCTTTTCGAGGTACTGCCAGTATGTTCCGTAGTTGCGTAGTGTGCTGTCGCTGAGCCTTCCCGAAACGATGGGGATGTAGGTCCGGAACGTCGGCACCGGAGCTGCGGCTTGCGGACTGGTTTGCAGGTCTTCGACGGTCAACCCGAGACGTGCTAGCAGGTGTAGCGCGGTGCTGATGTCCTCCTCGGTGGTCACGGCCTGTGCTCCCAGATTTGGCGACCGTAGCCCCATAGCGCCTCGGCGACTGCTTGCGGTGGATACACAGCGACGACGTCCTGTGCGGGTGCTGCCGCAAGCAGGATTCGTTCGCCGGCAGTAAGGGCACAGCCGTGTCGGATCGCGGCCGGCATATAAAGGAAGCCGCTTGCGTGGATCGAGAACGGTCCCGATCGCGAGCGTCGAATTACCGGAATCCGTCTCTCGACACTGATCGTGAGGCGGTCACTGGATGTCCACGGCATCATGCGGAACAGTGATTTGTTGCCGAGACGGCCGCGGTTGTCCAGAGTTGTTGTGGCGTAGAAGAAATCGCCTATCGGAGATCGGGGCAGTGCTTCAGGGAATTGAAATGGGATAGTGGCGAGCGTCTTAGCTTTTCTTGTCCGGTGATGGAGCAAGCCGTCGAACTCAAGGCGCGACTCTGGATGACAGGGACCGCGCTGGTCGTCGTTGCCAGCAAGTTGGTCAGCCACTGTCTGTCCGGGCTGCTTCGTGGTCGCGGGTGTCTCGGTGTGGAGTTCAGTGCTGGACCTGTTCGAACGGGCTGGTGGCGGCCGGTAGTCGTGGGTCGACGCACGCGGATTGGGCCGTGGTGAAACTGGAGGCACGGGACGTTCACTCTCTGTCCGTCGAGCCTGCCTGTCCCGGGTCCATCAAACCTGAACTTCAGCGTTGGCGCCACCCATTCCGAGACGCGTGCCGCCGAGCCGTGCGGACAGTGCGTCACTGAATCCTTTGTTGATCCGGAGATGAAGGCCGCGCTTGATCTGTTCGGCGCAGACGGGGATCCCGTTTTCGGCGTGGCCGCATTGTCTGGGCTGCTGTATGCGGCAGCTCGGTTTGCCGTCTCTGGCGCAGTCCGGGGTTCACGCCGATCCGCTCGGCCATGCGGGCGGTGAATTTTGCGCGCGGGCAGGGGCTTCCGCGCAGGATCGCCACCGCGCTGATGTCGAGGTTGATGTGTTGTGATGTCTTCGAGTTCCTGCATCCCGACGAACGAACATCTCCTGGTGGTAGTCCTGCAATCCGGGTAAATCCTCACCGCGACTGCGATGCTGCACACCAGCCGGGTCGACGTGCCGGCCCTGGATGCACAGTCGTGGCAGGACGGGCGGGTCGGCGCGCGGTCCGGCTACTACGAGGAGACGATGAATTCGCAGAAGATATGGTTGATCAGCTCCAGCGGCGATCATCACACCGATCTGACCTCGCCTGAGATCGACAGCGTGATGAGGAGGTTCCTGGCCCACTTCGTCAAGCGAAGGCAACGGGGTCGAGCGGGAACCCCGGGTCAGGCGGCTTGAAGCAATGCAGATCACCCATGGCGTTGGCGAGATTCCTCGCACGACATCGACCTCGATGGCGCCACCTTCGACCGCTTACTGGTCGGTGTGCGAGCGCTGCGGATGTGGCTGCAGTCGGATGGTCGACTCGGCGCCGAGCAGCCCACCCTCGCAATGGCATCCGCGCAGTACCGCTATCCAGTGGTTCCGCGATGAACCCGCCCGGCGCCGGTGGATGGAATCCGGCCTCATCAACCGAGGGGCAGCTGACGTTCACCACGGGCGCGCTGCCCGGCGATCTCAGCTTCTCGCGGGCACGCTACTCACTCAGGCGACGAAGGGTGAGATACGCCCTGTAGGGATAGATCGGCTCTTCGGCGGCTGCCTCCAGTCGAGCGAGGGTTGCCAAGTCGGGGTAGAGCTCGCCGCGCACGATCCGGCCGACCGCGTTCGGCGCGATGCCAGCCGCCAGCGACAGAGCGCGATGGGAAAGGCCCCGCCTTGCGCACAGGTCGTCGAGCGTGCGGGCCAGAGTGAGGCTGTAGTGCACGGGTAACGGGGCGTCCGGCTGAGGTACGGCGTCGTGTGGCCACTCGCCCTTGGTGTAGGTCTGCGGAGCCTTGTCGCCGCGCACGCTGCCCTTCCGCCGCATGTCGCCATTCTCGTCAACCCACATGATTCCGGGTCCTCCTCGAATCCGTTCAAGCGCCACCAATGTGATACATATATGTACTGCGGAAGATTTTGTGTCAGCTGACAGTTCAGGAAGGGCTATGACCTTTCAGTTCGGACCGCCCATCGATCTCACCGACCTGCCGAACTTCGCAAAGACGGATGTACGTCCGCGTTGCTCGGTGTTCGTCGGGCGCATATCGACCAAGGACAATCAGAATCCGGCCTCATCGCTGCCGCGGCAGGTGGTCCTTGCCTCCGCGCGACTGGAAGCGGGAGAGGAGTTCGCCGGGTATTACTGGGATGTCGAGTCCGGAATGCTTCCCCCGGAGCTACGCAGCCTCGGGCCGCGGGAGATGTATGAGGCGCTTGGTGTGCCGCTTCCTCGCGACGGTGGACTGCAAGATCTTGTGGACCGTGCTGAGCAGCTGGGCGTCACCCATGTGCTGGCCGAGCGCTCGGACCGTGTGGCACGCGCGATGCTGACCAGCCTCACCGTCGAGCACGAGCTCGGGAAGGTCGGGGTCGAAGTCGTGTACGCGAACGAACCAGTCGGCGGCACCGAATCAGGACGGCTGCGCACCCGCCGCTACAGCCAGGTCGATGCGGAGATCTACCGGACCGTGCTGATGGAAATGTCGATGGGCGGGCAGATCCAGC
Organism: Nocardia sp. NPDC050793; assembly: GCF_040654065.1. Taxonomy (NCBI): domain Bacteria; kingdom Bacillati; phylum Actinomycetota; class Actinomycetes; order Mycobacteriales; family Nocardiaceae; genus Nocardia; species Nocardia sp. NPDC050793. The sequence continues at coordinate 597,117 of NZ_JBFAHG010000001.1, read as the reverse complement.
ACGCCATCAACGGCTGGAACCACGGATATCCGCCCTACCCCTACACCACGGTGATCGACGAGACCGCCCCCGCGCCTGCCAGGGGAAGACTCGGCGCGACACGGCCGAAGCGCAAACTCGTTCCCCACCCAGACTCGCGCCGGTTCGACGCCGCCCGGGAGCTGTGCCGCCTGCGACGGGAGGAGCACCTGAAGTCAGCAGAGATCATCGCCATCCTTGCCGCCGAGCCGGACCGGTACCCGATCGAGGGCCGATGGACGCACAACCTGGTAGAGGGCCTGGCCGCGAACCCGAAACTCACCGGCCACCAGGTGTATAACCGGCGGGCAACCCGCACCGGCCGCCCTGGGTGTTCCCGGCAGAATCCGGTTTCGGAGTGGGTGTGGTCGCCGGAAATCGTGCACGAGCCGGTGGTCAGCCTGCAAGAGTGGAAACAAGCCCAAGAAGTCACCACGGCGCTGCGCGCGGGACGGCAGGAGGGCGGCTCGCTGTTGCTGATACACATCGCGGCTCGCCAGCTGGGGCTCACCGTCACCGAAGGCAGCAGCAGTGATACGCACACGCTGTACCGGATCGGTGGACGGAAGGTGGTCTTGCCCTCCCCGATCCCGGACATGGTCGCGCAACAGGTAATCGCCGACATGAAGAATGCGACGTGAGCGAGAGCATCGAGTGTCGGCCTACAGGCGCGACGGGGCCTGGGTGGCACACGTTCCCGAGCACGGGGTGTACGGGTACGGGCGGACGATGAAGGCGGTGGGTGCCAGCATCACCGACGGGCTCGCGCACATCGGCGTGACCGCACAGTTCACCATCATCGCGGTGACACCGGAGCTGGAGAACCTGCGGGCCGTCCAGGACACCTACACGACGGCCCTGCGAGCGGCGGTGACTGTCCTGGCGCTGCGCTCGACAACGCTGGGGGACATCGCCCAGGCAACAGGAGCGCCGACCAAACGAGTAAAGGCGCTCCTTGCCGATCGGTCGGCACCTCGCGCGAACCTCTATCCAGCGTCAATCCCGGGCCGGGCAAACCATCAAAATTGAACTCGTCCAACAGAGTTCCTGGTTGTCGTCCACGGCACGCTCCGGCGGCACCTTGCTGTTCATGGTGGCGGTACCGCGGGCTTGCAGGTCCGTGCCGAGCCCGGCGGCATGCCTGGCGAGGGGCGTGGGGTGCAGACCGGCGGTCGATAGCGTCTCGTTGGGTGCATTGTTCATGTCGCACGAGCCATTTCACGACTCGCCGTGGTTGGCTCTTCGCCTAATCTCTTCCAATTTCGTTTTGCTGGTTGGCAAATCCGAAGTGGTGGTGATTGGGGGGAGATGCACGACCGCGGTGACCGGGCATCGGCGTTGCTTGCTGCTGTTGTGCCATCGGTTCGCTACGGGCTGATGCACTCCGAGTTCGATGGGCACGGTGGTGTGGCGCTCGCGGTGTCGGACTTGGTGTGGCGCTCATGACAGAACAGAAGGCTATCGGCGTGTCGCGCGAGCATGTCGCGAGATAGTTGGGGGGTGGCGCAGCGCAGGCCCGGAATAGGGCTTGCGGATCGCGGTCACGAGCAGCACGTGCTCGGATTGAGTGAGGTTGGAGATGCTGAGGCTGTAGGACGCGGGTTCGCCGGTTGTCGGGTCGAGGAGATGCAGTAGATCGCTGGCGTTGCGGCCGTAGGCGACGCGAATGCTCGCGGTCCAGTAGCGGACGAACTCGGGATTCTGTCCCAGGATCTGCATGAAGTGCCGGGCTTGTTCGGAATCGCGGTAGCGGCCCAGGATGGCTTTGTGAGAGGCGACGGTGTGGGTTGCCTCACTGGACCAGTCGAGGAAGAAGTCTCGGGCTGACGGGCTGAACAGCCACGCCGGGAGCAGCACGGTGTCGCCGAGTCCTGGCGTCGCGGTTCGGAAGGTGCTGTTGCAGGCCAGCATGTTCCACAGCGGGTCGAGATAGGCGGCGAGGACCCCGCGGTCGTCCAGATCGCGCAGATGATCGATCGCGGCTGTGTTCTCGCGCACGCACTGGCGCAGGTAGTCGGTGGGAGGGAGATCTTCGGCGGGAGCGCGCAATTCCCGTAGGTGTCGCGCCATCAAGGGATCGGGGTCGTAGCCCTCGATCATCCTTTCGAGTATGTCCAGCGAGGGTGGGCGAGTGTCCTTCTCGACGTCGGAGAGGTAGGACCGGGAGACGCCGTGGAGAGCGTAGGCCTTGGCGAACGTCAGCTTTCGCTCGCGGCGCAGGAGTCGGCAGGTGCGGCCGAGTGTGGGGATTTTGGCTTGTGGCTGGGGTCTTCTGATCGGTGCTCGGTGTGCGGGATTCTGGCTCATGCCAGGCTTCCCCCCTTCGCGATTTGGCTTCCGTTGCAGGGCTGGTCGATATACGATGAGCGGTTACCCCCGAGGTGATGGTTCGTTCCTACCAGATGGGATAGCGCCCGGCAAGGCAGTTGCCCGCCAAGAAGCCCACACGCGGTAGCTGACTGAGGCGTACCCGGAGATGCGACCCCACTCGTGGACTCCACGGCGCCACAAGGATTCGCCCAGGCGTCAAGTAATCGAACGATCCGCAACTCCTCTGCATGCGACGGGCAGGTGCGTATCTGGCGGAAAATGTCCGATATTTCGGACAGTCGAACCCCTAGCGCTTCAACGGGTTTCGAGGTTTGGATAGAAGAGCAAGTCCGAACCGAGTGAAGGGAAACAGTCTTGGACCCGTACGTGATTCTGGGTTGGGTGAATGCCGGTTTGTCGGTGTTGTCCAACGGCCTCACCTTGGCAGCGCAGGCGCTGACGCTCGTCCTGCCATTCATCTGACCAGCACGCCTGAGATGCGCTCTCCCAGAGGTGATCTCACCTCTGGGGGACCGTAGGCCGACGAAGCGGTCACAACCTCTAGTGACTTAGTTCACCATTTCTCCTTTAGGGTCGAAGGGTTTATTCGGCATGCCCAAATTCAGCAAGTCATGCACCGCGCAGGCCATTCCTGCGGAAATTGCCAACCGGTGCGACAGTGGTCCCGATCGGCGAATCTTGTTGAGCCGCAGCGGTTGCAGAAGCCGTGCGCTGCTTGTCGGGGCGATTCCGATGGCCATGGTGATCGCCGCCGCTGGTGCGGCGAGCGCCGCGGACATCCCGGCGGTGATCGCAGACCAGCCCGGGGTGACCGGGCCCGCGCAGCCTGGCACGACCCCGCCCCCGGCTCCACCCGCACCTCCGGCACCGGCCCCGGAGCCGGCCCCGGAGCCAGCGCCGCCGCGGGTCGTGTACTACTCCCAGCCGCCGCAGGTCCGTAACGAAGCCCCCTCGCGTCCGGCGCCTCCGCCGGAGGCGCCGGTCGAGCCGATCCGGATCGAGGAGCTGCACCTACCGGAGCCGGTGGCGCCGGTCGCGCCGATCGAAGCGCCGGAGAACACCATCCGCATCGGCCAGTGGCAGGCCCCGCGTCCGGAATGGCTGCCCCCGCAGTGCGCGGAGGTCATCAACGACACCGCCGCGGGCGCCGAGGCGCAGGTCGCGACCGCGCTGGACTCGATCGGTATCCCGGCTGGGCGCTCGGACCGTGTCAGCGGCGCCACCCTCGCCGGTGCCGGGATCGGCGGCGCGGCAGGCGCGGGGCTGGCCGGGGTACCAGTAGGCGCGGCGGGCGCGGTGGTCGGTGGCCTGATCGGCGGAACCATCGGCGGCATCGCCGGAGCCGCGCTCGGCACGATCGTCCCGGTGCCCGTGATTGGCACCGTCACCTCCGGAGTCGCCGGTACCGCGATCGGTGCCGCCGCGGGCGCCGCGGCTGGTGCCGCGGTCGTCGGTGTCCCGGCCGCCGCCGTTGGCGCGGTCGCCGGCGGCACCGTTGGTGCCGGGTTCGGCGCCGGGGTGGGGGTCGGCCAGCCGTGAACATCTCGACCACCACCCGCGCACGCACTGCTGCGGCTGCCGCCGCGCTGACCGCCGCCGTCGGCCTGGCCACCGCGACCACCGCCAGTGGCCAGGCGTCGGCGGTGCCCATCGGACCGGGCTGCCCCGCGCTGTATGTCCTTGGCATTCAAGGCACCGGCCAGTCCTCACCCACCGCCGATCCGCTGGCTGACACCGGCGTGGTCGGTGCTCTGATCGCCCCGGTGCTGAACGCCGCGCCCGGTGTGGTGCAGCGCAGCTACATCCCCTACGGCGCGGGTTTCGGCGGCGTGGTCCCCGGCGGCGGGCCGGACCCGTACGTGGTGTCGGTGACCGATGCCCGCCACCAGCTCGACGCCGCGGTCACCCAGATCGCGGCCGAATGCCCCAACACCCGCATCGCCGGAATCGGCTATTCCCAAGGCGCACAAGCCATGTCATCCTTCGCCCACGACATCGGCGCCGGCGCCGGTCCGATCGGGCCGGAGCGGATCGCGGGCATCGCGTTGTACGCGCATGCCGACCGCGCGATCGGTTCGCCGATCTTCCCCGGCCGCCCCGGCCAGACGGTGCCCGACCCGGCCCCGGGCACCACCGGTGCTGCGGTGTCGGCGGTCCAGATCACCAACCCACCCGCAGCAGGCGGTGGAATCGCTGATGGTGCAACCGAATACGGCGAGCTGACCGGGCGGGTCGCCGACATCTGCACCGACGGAGACTTGGCCTGCTCGGCGCCCGACCGTGCCGCGCTACTGCGGGTCGGTGCCGAGATCGCCGCCCAGGCCGACCTGCGCAACCCGTTGGCCGCGATCGGCACCCTGAACGCTTTGTTCCAGGCAGCGCTGGGGGAGGCGTGGACCACGGTGATCCTCAACGACTTCCAGGTCGGTGGCGGCAACGTCGACTACGTCCCGCAGTTGGGACTGGCGGGGCGGTTGATCGACGCCGCCGACCCCCGCATCCCCGCCCCGACGCCTGAGGACGTCGGTGCGGCGGCGACGCGGTGGAACGAGATCACCGCCACAGTCGCCGCGAACCCGATCGGGTTGCTGCCCAAACTCGCCGGGCAGCTCGGCGCCGCGTGGGGGCAGTTGGTCGCCGACAACGCCGATTTGGTCAATCCCGCGGTCTGGCTGCGCTACGCCGACACCGTCGCCCGCCACAACAACTACGCCATCAGCGGGCAGCTGAATTCCGGCATCGCCTGGATGGTCGCCCTGGCCCACGACATCGCAGGAAGCCGCTAATGACCGATCTCACCCCACCCAGCAAATCCCGCGGAGCTGGCCCAGTCGATGAGTTCTACACCGGCAGCCAGATCGGCTTCGAACCCAAGCCCGGCGACATCTTGCGCCAGCGCAGCATCGAGTTGACCAGGCTCGACGGTGCCGGGCGCGCCTGGCAACTCGTCTACGCCAGCCGCGGCGGATTCTCCGCCCCCATCCCCGCCTCGGGAACCGTTATCACCCCGGCGAACGGCGGGGACACCGGCGTGCGCCCGCTCGCGATCTACTGCCCGGCCTTTCACGGCCTCGGTGGGCGATGCGCGCCGTCGCAACTGCTCGCCGCGGGTGTCGAGCCCGAAGCCGTCTTCATCAGCGCGGCCTTGGCGCGCGGCTGGACCGTCGGAATACCCGACGGACTCGGGCTGGGGATGACCGGGCTGGGCGCGCATCAGTTCCTGGCCGGGAGCGCCGCCGCCCACGCGGTACTCGACCTGGCCCGCGCCACCCAGCTGTTGCCCGAAGCCCAGGCCGTTGACGCGCCGATCGCGGTGTGGGGCTATGCCGATGGCGGGCGAGCGGCGGTCTGGGCCGCCGAACACCAGCCGCAGTACGCCCCGGAATTGGACCTGCGTGGGGTCGCCGCCGGTGCGGTCGTCGCCGACCCCGACACGCTGGTGAGGAGGATGGACGGCGGGGCGTGGGCGGGGCTGGCGTTGGCCGGTCTGGTCGGGTTGGCCCGCGCGTATGCGCATCTGCCGGTCGGGCACATCCTCACCGCAGAGGGCCAGCACACGGTGAGCGCCGCGGCCGAGCTGGACGCGTTGGACCTGCTGGGCACCTACCGCGATGAGCCGCTGGCGCGCTGGTGCGAACGCCCGGACCCGTGGAACGACCCGATGTGGCGCTACGTGCTGGCCGCTGAAACCTGCGCACGCGAGACCCCGACCGTGCCGGTGCATCTCTACCACGGCACCGAAGACACCCTCATCCCCGTCGGCATGGGCCGGCAACTGTTCACCGAATACCGCGCCCTCGGAGTGGATCTGAGCTGGCGCGAATACCCCACCGGCCACCGCGGCAGCGCCCAAGCCGGGGCAGGAGAAGCCATCGCCCGCCTGGCCAGCTACCTGCTGCGTCGCCCCACCGCACGCTCGGCTCCCCAAACCACCTGAATCGCCTGCCCGCACCCCAGGACCCCTCGCCGCGGGTGCGGGCAGGCATCCCAGCCGCCACCGACACCGAGGTAAACACGATGCAGCGCAACCACTTCCACATCCAGGCCACGGTGATGAGCCGTGCTCTGGCGGTGACAGCGACGGTGGCCGCGATCACGACAGCGCAGATGCACATCGCCGACGCCGACACCGACGCACCGATCGGTGCGAGCTGCCCGAGCCTGTATGCCCTGGGCGTGCAGGGCAGCGAGGAATCCTCCTCGGCCGGGGTGAGCACCAGTGACTCCGGTGCGCTGGGGCAGGTGTTCGGGCCACTGAGCGCCGCAGCCGGAGACCTGGTGCAGCGCGCCTACGTCCCCTACGGTCGCGGCACCGACGGAGTCGAGCTGCCCTTCGAGCAGGCCGTGGCCGCGGCGGCCGAGCGGCTCGAGCAGATGGCCGCCGAGGTCACCACGCGCTGCCTGGACACCAAGATCGCCGCAGTCGGCTACGCCCACGGCGCCCCCGCGGTGTCCGAGTTCGCCCACCGCGTCGGAACCGGTACCGCCGAGGTCGACGCCGACCGGGTCGCGGCAGTGGCCTTGCTGGCCAACCCGACACGGACGCCCGGCACACCCGTGCTGCCCGGCGTGGCAGGCACGACACCCGCTGCTGTCCCGGGCACCGCGGGGGAGAAGGTCTCGACGATCACCCTGACCAACCCGGCACTGGCGGGCGCGGGAATCAGCGCGGCACAGCGATCGGTCGGGTACGGAGCGTTGACCGGTCGGGTCGCGGATCTGTGTGTGCCCGGCGATGCCACCTGCGATACCCCGGCCGGCGGGGCGCTAGCGACCACGGTGGCCAACATCGCCGCACGCTCGGACCTGCGTGACCCGATCACGGCGATTTCCACTGTCGCTGAAGCGATGTCGACGACGCTCTATTCGACCGCGGTGGATGTGGTCAACGAAGACCTCACCGGCACGAGCCTGGACCAGCTCGCCTACAACCCGGCCAAACCCCTCGGCCAGCGCCTGGCCGAAGCCTCCCAACCGAACGCGACCGCGCCCGGTCCGCAGGAGGCGCTGGCGGCGCTGTTCAAGATCGGCACGATCGGGCTGAACGCGGTGGTCTCGGTGGCGCAGAAAGTGTTCACCCCCGCCACCGTCGCCGAGCTGGCGACCGTCGGGCTGGCCAACCCCTGGGCGGCGGTCGCGGCGCTGGGCGCCAAGCTCACCGGCGCGGTCGTGGAGCTGGTACCGCCGCAGACCGCGGTCGGCTGGGTCAACGACGCCTTCGAAGCGATCACCTCCACGATCACCGACCCCAGCCAGCTCTACACAGTGGCTGCCTCGGCCCGCTACAGCGACACCACCGGCCGCCACGGCTCCTACCGCACGGTCCCGTCGACCGCCGCTGGGCGCTCGGTCCTCGCCACGACCGCCGACTGGCTCACCGCCGTCGCCCGCGATCTTGCCACCACCACACCCGATCCCGGCGCACCGAAACCACCTGTGAATCCCAGCCTTTCGTCCACTTCGACAGCGGTCCCCACGACTAGCGCGCCCGCGGCGTCACCGACGCCGCGCGGCGGGCCCTGAAACCCCTTCGGGCGGGAGCTCAGCAGCCGCTAGGGGTCCGTCTAGCCCTGCTGTCCCGGCACTCCCGCCCGGAGGGCCCCACCCCGAACCTTCGTCCCCCGAGGAGGTGAAACCTACATGACCGACAACCACCCCGACCACGAAGCCGACACCCGCCCCGAGCACGGCTGGGGATGGCTAGGGCACGCCGAACCCGCTGTCCTGCACTCGATTCCACCGGACGATCCCGATCACCGCACGACCGGCAGCGCGAACGAGTGGCAGTGGATCGCACACCCACCCGCGACGGTGGACACCTCCGCCGCCCCGCCGCGCCGCGCACGAATGCCCCGCAAAGCGTGGATCGGCCTGGCCGCTGCACTCGGTGTCGCGGGGGTGCTGGTGGTTGCGGGCATCGTCTCGATCGCCGACCGGGACTACACCGCCGCGGTGATCCCGACGGAGACGGCGAGCCCGCCGACAGCGACCTCGACTGCGGTAGTTGGTGCGTGTGCGGGGCTGTCGGGGCAGACCGTGACCGCCGGAGCAGGCGACACCGGCAGTGCGGCAGGGGTGATCGCGGCGTTCGAACACGCCTACTACGTGCAACGCAACCACGAAGCCGCACTGCGGCTGGTGGCCCCTGAGATCGGGATCGTGCCCGAGGCACTAGCCGCCGGGATCGCCTCCATCCCGGCAGGCACCACCCACTGCGTGGCGATCACCCCGATCGCCGAGGGCGCGGCCGAGGTGCACCTGGTCGAGCTACACCCAGACGGGCAGCGCATCGACTACCTGCAACTGATCAACCTCGCCCACCACCCCGACCGCGGCATGGTCATCACCAACATCCAGAAGCGGGGCTGAGCGATGGCCGCACCGCTTCGACTCGACGCCGACAACCACCCGCACCACCTGATTCCGGGCCGTATCGATCCCGCCACCGTCACCGCTCCCAGCATCGAGCAGCAGGCGCCGGTCCGCGAAGCACCGTTGCCGATCACCGGCGCTCATCCGCCGCTGTTCGCGGTGCTGGGCGCGCACGGCGGAGCCGGGGCCTCGACCTTGGCGCGATGGTTGGCTCCGGCCGCCGACACCGGGCTGGCCTGGCCTGCCTCATCGTCGACGACCCAACGGGTGCTGATCGCGGCGCGACTGTGCATGCCGGGTTTGACCGCCGCGGCACAGCGGCTGCGCGAATACCACGCCGGACTCGCCCCCGACGGCGTCACAGTCATCGGGCTGGCGCTGACCGCTGCCCGGCCCGGGAAGCTGCCCGCGGCGGTGCGCCGGTATCGCAGCGTCGTCACCGAGCTCGCCGAGGCGGTCTACGACATCGGCTGGCACGACGAACTCGTCGTGCGCGAGCTGGCCGAGCTGGCGCAATACACCCCGTTCGACCCGCCAGCACCACGGCGGCGTACCGCGCTGACCGAGGCGGTGCCCGCCGACGTGCACGCCGCGGGCACACAGATCATCACCCACCTCGCCGCCACAAAGAAAGTGTCTGCGGCACAACCCGATTCGGAGCCCACGTCATGACCACCGCCCACACGGTCGGCGAGACGCTGACCGTCCTCGCCCAAGAAATACAGATCACCCCCACCGAGCCGCCAGGCGCACCAGGGCTCATCAACTTGGTCAACTACTTGAGCTGGTTGGTCATGCTCGCCGGCATCGCCGCTCTGATCTACGCGGGCGGCAAGTTCGGCTGGGAACGCTGGCACGGCGGTGCGGTCGAAAGCCCCAAGATCATCGCCGCCGCGCTGTTCGGTGGCGTTGTCGCCACGTTCGCTGGAGCGATCATGAACGCCGTCGTCACCGCCCGATAGCCATGGCCGAGTCGAGAATTCACCCCACTCGCGTGCTCGGTGCGCATCGAGGCGCCAGCGCACTAACAGTTTCGATCTCGAGTGCGGACCCACTGGCCGTGACTCGTCTCGGCCCGGCCTCGGCACCGGCGAGCGTGGTCTATGTCCACGGCATGCTCACCGACTCCCGCTACTGGACGCCTTTGGTCGAGCATCTGCACGCGCGCCTCGACGGCGCGATCACCCAGATCATCTATGACCAGCGCGGTCACGGTGGCTCCCCGCGCCCGGCCGGGGCAGCGGGCATCGAGTTGGCGGTGTTCGTCGAGGACCTGGATACGGTGGTGGCCCACGCGCCCGGCGCGGTGGTGCTGGTAGCTCACTCGGTGGCGATTTCACTGGTAGCGGCGTGGGTCGAGCGCTATCGGCAGCGCGCCCGCGCGCTGGCAGGGCTGGTCCTATTCAACGGCTGCCCCGCCTTCCCACCCCGACTGACGCCAGTGACCTCCACCGGTCGGGCGACACGACGCCGACTTCGCCGCCACGGCCAGCAGGTCGCCGACCTGCTCGGCTCCGGCATCGACGATCCTGTTGCGGGCCAAGGCACCCTCGACGTCGCGCTGGATGTCTTGGCCGCCTACGGGCGATTGCGCCTCACCGAGGACGCGGTCAGCACGCTGCGCACCATCCCGACCTGGGTTCTGGCCGGTCGCCGAGACCCGGTGGTGGCAGCTGGCAGTGCTGAGCGGTTGGCCGAACAGATCTGGGCCGACCTCGACAGCGTGCCCGACGCGGGTCACTCGCTGCCGTTCGTCGATCCGGTTCGCGCCGCCGAACCGATTCTGGCTGCCCTCGAAGTCGCCTACCGCACCCAACGTCAGGGCGGTGGCCCGTGGTGATCGCTGAACCCCTCCCCGCGCAAGTCATTTCACCGCTGACGCAAGTGCTGGGCTGGTTCGCCTGGCTGGTGCTGCTGCTGTGCATCGCGCGCGCGGTCTGGGTCGGCGGACTTTTGGCCATCCGCAGCTACCGCGAAGAAAGCCTCGAAGGGCTTCTCGGCGCCCTGCTCGGTGCAGCCGTGCTCGGCGCGGCCAGCTCGATCGCTACCGCCGTCCTACCCAACTGACCATCCTTGAGGAGAACCCCGTTGTGAACCCCACCAGCCGACATCGCCTCGGCGTCCTGGCCGTGGTCGCCTTCACCGGACCGATCGCCGCCGCCGCACTGCTGGCGTGCAGCAGCACCGACCCCACCGCATCGCACCCAGAGACCTCGGCCGCGGTCGCGACCGCGCCGACCGGATTGCACTGGCAGCCCTTCCGTGGGATCGACCTGCCGGTGAGCGACCAAGGCCCACACCACACTGACGGCGCGGTGGTGCGCGGGTTCGATCGCTCCCCGGCCGGTGCCGCGCTGGCCGCGGTCCACGCCAGTGTGCGGATGTCGATCGCCCCCGACGGCGCCTGGGCCGCGGTGGGCCAGCAGATGCTCGGCCCCGGCCCCGGCCGCGACGCCTGGGCGACCGCCCGCGCCCAGATCTCGATCACCGCCCCGATCACCGACGGCGCACCGAAACTCCTGGGCTACCGCGTAACCCGCTACAGCCCCGAGGCCAGCGACATCGAGGTCTACAGCCGCCATCCCGACAACTCCGCCACCCGCCACGACACCCACGTGCTGTGGCAGCGCGAGGACTGGCGACTGCACCTCCCCGAGAACCCGACCACCAGCCCAGTCACCGCAGTGACATCCCCGCCGGCCGACATGGTCGCCTTCACGCCCCGGTGAGGAGAACCGCTCGATCATGAAATCCCAACGCCTGCTGATCATCCTGCTCGTCGGCATCACCGTCGTCGTCGCGTCGGTGTTCGTGCTCACCGTCACCCGCGACGATCCCGGCGCCGGCGACATTCCCGCCGATCCTGGCCACGGCCCCACCGAACGCACCTACCCCCAACCGACACCAACGTCGGCACCGCCGCTGCCGCCGAGTACCGACCTGTTCGGCAACCGCCTCGAAACTCCAGCCCAGGAATCCGGTGTCGTTCTTCCCCAGGATTTCACTGCCCGGCCCGACCCGGCGCGCCCCGACTACTTGAGCACGGCACCGGCGCGGATGCAGTGGCAGCGCGGGTGGGGTGGTGCGGCGTTGCCGTTCTCGGGCAGCGACGGCCCCACCGCGGTCTTCGACGGTGTGGCGATCGCGTTCGCGCGCACACCACAAGGCGCAGCGCTGGCGGCCTTCGACGCGATGGCTCGGGCGTTGTCCGCGCCGGAAGGCGTCTGGCAGCAGGTGGTGCGCGAACGCTACTACGGCGGCGGCCAGGAACTGCTGGACCGATTCGCCCGCTCCCGGCGCACTATCGGCGCGGCCCGGTACGTCGTGGTCCCCGACGGCGTGCGAGTCCAGCCCGGCTACGCCGACGACCTCGCCGTCGTGCAGTTCGCGACCCGCGACGACCTCGGCTACACGGTCGCGACCTGGCCGATGACCTGGATCGACGGTGACTGGCGCGTGCGCGTCCCCGACAACATCGAAACCCTCTGGGGACCAGGGACTTCAGTAGCCACCCTGGCGGGATTCGGGTCATGGAAGGGACAGCCATGACCCACCGCACCCTCGCTTACGCCCCCGGAGGAGCTGGAAGCTGGCGAACACAGCTACCCGGACCCAACCTCTGCGACCTACCTCTGGGACCACGGCAAGCCTGCGAAGAACTCCAACAAACCGCCTCCGAGGCCGCGTCCTCGGCCTTCGGGGACCTCGCGGACACGCTGCTCAGCGGGTTCGCTACCGGACTGCGAATGGTAATCACCTGGTGGACCGACCTCCCAGCGCCAGAACTGACCGATCCCGGGGGTGAGCCCGGCCCCGCACTCTCAGCGATCCGCGACTACACCAGCAGCCTGCAAGTGGTGTTCCTGACGACCGGAATCATGTTCGCAGCCGCACGCTTGGCGTTGGCCAAGCGAGGTGGCCTGGCCGGTGAGGCGCAGGAGAGTTTCCTGATGCTGGCGCGGGCGGTGATCGCGTCGATGAGCTTTGCCGCGGTGATCGCGGCGGGAACGCGAGCTGGCGACGCCTTCGCCAACTGGGTCATTTTCGATGCCAGCAGCGGTGATTGGGCGGGAGTGGTCAACCGGTTGACCGACTTCGACGCCGAAACCCGCTCCGGGCTCGGGACCGGGGTCCTGCTGCTGGTTGGTCTGCTCGGGTTGATCAGCACGCTGATCCAGTTGGTGATGCTGGTGATCCGGCAAGCGCTGCTGATCGTGGTTGTCGCGGTGATCCCGATGGCCGCCGCAGCCTCTGGGACAGGTCCCGGATCGCAGGCCTACAAGCGGCTGCTGGCCTGGGCGCTCGCGTTCGTGCTGTGGAAACCGGTCGGCGCGCTGGTGTACGCAATCGCGTTCGCGGTCATCGGGAACGAGGACCAACGCGATCCGCAGCTAGTGCTGCTGGGGCTGATCCTGCTGGTGATGAGCGTGGTGGTCCTGCCCGCCCTGATCCGGCTCGTCGCCCCCGCGGTCGCGACCCTCGGCGGAGGCGGCGGCGCGACCGCTGTGCTAGCCGGTGGCGCGGCCGGAGTCGCGATGGCCTCCCTCGGCGGACGCGGGGAAGGACGCAAGGTCAGCGAGGGGGAGAACGCGCCGAGCGGACCCTCAGCAACCGGCTCCGCGCCGGGACCGACCGGTGGCGGTGGTGGGGGACGTTCGATGTCGGGTGGCGCAGGGGGGGCGCCAGGTTCGGATCTCGGTACCGCCGGTGGTTCCCAGTCCGGCACGAGCGGGTCGGGTGGTGGCGGAGGCGGCGTGCGGCCTAGCGGCGCAGCGGCCGGGAAGTCTTCGGGTGCCAAGGCTGCTGGCGGTGTTGGTGGTGGCGCGGGTGCTGCTGCCAGTGGGGGCCCGGCCGGTGCGGTGGTGATGGGTGCGCAGATGGGGGCCAGTGCGGCTGAGCAGGGGGTCGCGGCTGTCGAGGGTCAGGTGCGCGACGCGAGCGAAGCCGGGTGGGATCCGGACGCTTTGGGGCCGGGGGAGGTGCGGCGATGACCGCGCGCATGTACGGCCGCTGGGAACGGCCACGCTCCGCCGGCTTCTTCGGCCTGACCTGGGGTGTGTCGATGCTGGGGCTCGGACTGATCGTGATGGTGATGGTCGGGTTCATGATCACCCGATCCCTGCCGGTCGCCGGTGGGCTGATCGCGGCCGCGGCCGTGGTGTTCACCCCGCTGGCGATCACCCGCAACGGTCGCACCGGCTGGGAAATCCTGTTGCTGCGAGTGCAGTTCGCCGCTGCCCAAGCCCGCGGCGAGCACGTCTACCGCGCCGGACGGTTCTCCAGAATCCCCGGTATCGCGAAACTCCCTGGGCTGCTCGCTGATTCGCGGCTGAGTGAGTACGAGACCGCGGGCGGGAAGCGGTTCGCGATGATCCACATCCGCCGCAGCAACCACTACACCGTCGTTCTGCGGGTGGTTCCGCGCGGCAAGGAATTGGTCGACCAAGCCCAGATCGACGCCTGGGTCGAAGGATACGGCCAGTTCCTCGCCACCCAGAGCCGCGGCGGGGAAGTGGTGGCGGTGACCGCGGTGCTGGACAACACCGTCGAAACCCGGCTCAAGCAAGCGCGTGAGGTCGCGCGCCTGGTCCGTCCGGACGCGCCTGCGTATGCGCAGGCGGTGATGCGGGAAGCCGCCGCCGATATCGGTGGGGTCGGGGTGCGGATCGAGGCACGGATCGCGATCACCTACCGCGCGATCGGCAAAGGCAAGATCCGCCGCGACGACGCCGAGCAGGCCCGCGAGATCGGGCAACGCCTGCAAGGGGTCCTGTCCCAGCTCGCCCGCGCCGGGCTACCCGCGACCCCGCTGCAGGCGTGGGAAGTGCTCGGCCTGGTGCGCACCCGCTACGACCTCGCCTCACAACGCGATGTCGAAGCCGCAGGCGCGGACATCACGTCGAATCAGTCGTGGGACTCGGTTGGTCCGATAGCCCATCAGGATCGGTGGGACCACTACGTGCACGACGGCGCGCGCTCGATCACGTGGGAGATGGACGCCGCCCCGCGTGGGGCGGTGATGGAAACCGTGCTCGAGGAGCTGCTGCGTCCCCGCGCGGACGTGCCCCGCAAGCGGGTCGCGATCATCTACCGACTGCACTCCGCCGCCGAGGCCACCAGCCTCGTGGACTCCGACTTCCGCGACGCGGTGGCCGCCGAGCAAACCGAACGCGGCATCTCCACAGCCTCGGCACGCATCCGCGTCGCCAACACCCAAGCCACCCGCGAGGAACAAGCCCGCGGCGCAGGCCTGACGCGTTTCGGGGCGCTGGTCACGGTCACCGATCACCTCAACGGGGACCTGCCCGGAATCGAAGCCTCGGTCAAAGGCATGGCCGCAGCCTCGCGGCTGGGCGTGCGCCGCTGCTACGGCAGCCAAGCCGCTGCCTTCGCCGCCTCCCTCGGGATCGGGTTGATCCTGCCCGAGCACACCTCGATCTCCAAGCGGGTCTCGGCATGAAGACCCTCCGCACCAGCGCTTTTAGGCCCGCCCGTACCGAGACCGTCGCGGGCGTGCGTGTGCTCACCTCCCAGGCACGCGCCGCGACCGAGGCTGCCGCCGCCCGGCCCGGTCTGCGTGGTTGGCGGGCGCGGCTGGCGATATCGAGCGATGATCATCGACGCGCCACCGCCGCCCGCCGCGCGGAAGACCATGGCGGTGATGGCTTCGACCGATCGCTGGCCACTCTCACCGACCGCGGATATCGCGGGCTCGGCGGCGGTCGCGCCGCCGTGGTCGCGGCCACCCCCGAGTGGCGTGCGACCACCGTCCAAGTGGCTGGGCTCTTCCCGTTCAGTGTTGGCGCCAGCGCTCCCACGGTCGGCACCCCGGTCGGTGCGCACTACATCACCGGCGCCCCGGTGCATTTCGACCCGATGAGCTGGTTTCTCAAGGGGTTTATCACCGCACCGATCGCGTTCGTGTTGGCGCTCAACGGCTTCGGCAAATCCAGCCTGATCAGACGGATGGTGACCGGCGCGGTCGCGGCCGGGGAAACCGTGCTGTGCATGGGCGACACCAAGCCCGACTACCGCGACCTCGTCGAGCGCCTCGGCGGTCAGGTTGTCGATGTCGGATATGGGCACGGCACCATCAATCCCCTCGACATCGGCGCGCTCGGCGCGGTCGTCGCGCGGCTCACCGACCCGGATCAACGCCGCCAAGTCACCGCCCGAGTAGAAGCCGGACAGGTCAACATCGTCGCCGGATTGATCGAGCTGGTGCGCGGCTCACGAGTGGCCGACTACGAAGAAGTCCTCCTCGCCGCCGGGCTGCGCGAACTCTACAGCCCGGCACACGGATTCAGCTACGCCAAGCCGCCGCTGCTGGAGAATCTGCTCGAGATCATCTCCGGCGGAGGCGAGCAGCTGCGCCAGTTCGCCGAGGAAGACGACGAGACCACCTACCGGACCAGCACCAAAACCCTGCGCCGGTCACTACGCGCACTGGTGGAGGGACCATTCGGGGCAATCTTCAACGGCCCCACCACCACCCGCCTCGATCTAGACAGCCCAGCGGTGTGCGTCGATGTTTCTCGCATCCCCGAAGGGGACACCAAACTGCTGGCCGCGGTGCTGATGGTCTGCTGGTCGGAAGGATTCGGCGCGGTCGCCGCCGCGCACGCCCTCGCCGACGCCGGGCTCGCCCCGCCCCGCACATTCGAGGTCGTCATGGACGAAATCTGGCGTGTCCTCGGAGTCGGCGAATTCATGGTCGACCGCGTCGACGCGCTGACCCGCCTCAACCGCCAACTCGCCGCCGGGTTGATCATGTGCTCGCACACGATCAAAGACCTCTCGGCCTTCGACTCCCCGGCCGCCCAAGCCAAAGCACTCGGCTTCTTCGAACGAGCGCGCGCGAAGCTGATCGGTCCGGTCGGGCCGGAGGAAATCGACCGCATCCGCAACGCGGTCGGCATCACCCACACCGAAAAACTGCTCGTCACCTCCTGGGCCGCGCCCCGCCCACCCAGCGACGACGACCTCGACCCCTCACGGCGCGAAACACCGCCCGGCACAGGCTGTTTCCTGCTCAAAACCGGCGAAGCCAACGAGCCCGGCATCCCGTTTCGGATGCAGTTCACCCCGACCGAACGCGCCGCGGATGTGCACAACACCAACCGCCGCTTCGACAACCTCCCCGCCGCCGGTGAGGCGAGCAGGTGATGGCCAGTGGACAGCTCCTCACGCGCGGTGATCGCCACAGCCCTCGGCCTACCTGCGGTATTGCTGCTGCTGTTGCTGGTGGTCGTCGGCGCCGACCCCAGCTCGAGCTGCGCCACACCGCTGGCCTCCGGTGGTGCGGCTGGAGTGGAGGGCCCGACCGAGCAGACGGTGGCCGGGCTCTCGGAGCGGCAGTTGCAGCTGGCCCGCAACGGGGTCGCGATCGGCAAACAGCGTCGGATGCCCGAGCCGGTGATCATCGCCGAACTAGCCGCCCAGGCAACAGAATCCAGCTTCCGCAACCTCGCCAACCCCGCAGTACCGGAGTCGCTGAACTACAGCAACGACGGGCTCGGATACGACCACGACTCGGTCGGCCCGCACCAGATGCGGGCCAGCATCTGGGGATCGGTCGGCATCGCGACGTTGATGGATCCGCTCTACCAGATCAACTGGTTCTACGACCAAGCCGAGCGACTCGGCGCCGCGGCGGGTGCGATGTCCCCGGCCGAACTCGCCCAAGAGATCGAACGCTCGGCACCCAACGCCTACAGCGGGCAGTTGGAGCTGGCGCGCCGGTTGTATGCGCTGTTCGCCGACATCGACCCCGCCTCGATGCCCCGCACCATGCCCGGATCACCCGCGGCGGGATGCGGACCGGGCGGATCGGGCACCCCGTTGCCCGCCGAGGCGAGCGAGTTCGGGCGCGCGGTCATCGAGCACGCCGCCCGCTGGATGGGCACCCCCTACGTCTGGGGCGGTGGGGACACCACCGGTCCGACCGGCGGCGGATTCGACTGCTCGGGACTCACGCTCTACGCGGTCTACCACGCCTCCGGAGGGCGTATTCGGCTGCCGCACTACACCCAAGCCCAACAAGACCACCCCACCGCCCAAGTCGTCCCGTTCGAGAACCGGGCACCGGGCGACCTGATCTTCTTCACCGCCCCAGGCGATGCGGATTCCCATCACGTCGGCATCTACTACGGCCGCGACGAACAGGGCCGCGACCTGCTGCTGCACGCCCCGCAGTCCGGGCAAACCGTCACCCTCACCCCGCTCTCGGCGTGGGACGGCGAGCACATCGACGTGCGCCGCTACTCGACCCCCGCCACCTCGAACCCCGACACCAGCCTCCCAGGAGGTCGAACATGAACACCCACCGCGTATCGAGATCAGCCGCCGGTAGCCGAATCACGCCGGAGATCGTCGTGCAACAGCGCGCCACCGAGTTGCGAAAGTTCACCAGGAAGCGCCAATTCGACCAAGTCGCGATGCGCTACGGCTTCACCGACTCGGCCACCTTCGGGCGGTTCGTGACCGCGCTACAGACTGTGGCCGGCATCGACTACGACGGGCTTCGCCAAGTCGAGATCGCGCGTCGCACCGTGCACCGCCGACTGGTGTCCATGGCGCAGCGCGGGCCGCAGGTGATGTTGTGGTCGGCGGCGACGATGGAGACCTTCACCATCTGCCGCGCCGACGGGCGAGTCATCTGGCACAACCGCTTCCCCCGCGAGTGCGTCATCGAAACTGGATCCGACGCCGCCGAAACCTCTGCCAAACAGGCGATTTGGCTGGCGGGGCAGGCCCGTGCCCAGTGGGGTGCCGAGGTCGCCACCCTGCATCTGGTCTTGGCCCGTAATCGCGGAATCGAGCTGGTCACACTGCACCACGCGGCGGTCGCCGCCGCCTTGCTCCTAGAGGTGACGACCGATCCGGTGCACCACCCCGCCGCCGAACAATGCACCCGCCCCACCTCCATCGACTGGCGCGGCACCGACCTGGGCGGGCTGGTTGGCCCACAACGGGAACCAGCATGAAAACAACAATCTTCCTCATCGCGGCATGCGCGGTGTTCTCGAGCCTGGTGGGGTGCTCGTCTTCTTCGGAGGATGCCTCACCCAATCCAGCCCCATGCCGCGCCGAACGATTCACCCCACCCTTTCACGAGCTGGATCCGTGCTCGGCCGAAGCGGTTCTGGTCGCAGCGGTGAGCACGATCTTTGGCTACCGGCCGCGTGAGCACGCCGACCAGCGCACCGCCTTCCGCAGCGCCTACCCGCTGTTGGATCCCCGCTTCGCTCAAACAGCCGAACCGGCGGCGTTGGTGTGGGCGCCGATCACCGCCGAGCAATTCCAGCGCTGGCAGCGCGATGACATCGAGCTCACCACCCGCGTGCGGATCATCGAGGACGATCACCTGCCCGACACCGCCACCACCGCCGATCGAGTCCTGGCCGTCGCGATCGAACCCGTCGGCCAGCAACGGATCGGGTTCGCCGTCTACGCCAACGCCCGCCGGGTCAGCGCGAGCTCGGCGTGGCTGCTGACAGGAATGCAGGTGCGGCCGTGAGCGGGGATCCCGTCGAAGAAGGCGGCCAGGTCGTGCGCCAGGGGTTCGTCCAGGCGTTGCAGACCGCGCACACCACCGCGGCGCTGATGCGCGGGCGCGGCGGTGAATCCCGGTCGAAAGCCGAACACCTCCAACGCATGGATCACGCCACAGCGAAAGAACAACGCTCGACCCTCGAACACTGGATCCGTGTGCGCGATTCGATCGAATCGGCCAACCAGACACGGGAATTGAATCAGGCCAAGGTCGAGGAAGTCCGTGCCCGGATCTGGCGCGGCGGGCAGCAACACGAGCTGGACACACGCCACAAGATCCGCCAAAACGCGCGAGCCGATGCCGATCTCGCGCGCCGCAATGCCGCCGGGAAATTGGAGCGTGAGCACAAGACCGAGCTCCACCAGCATCAGGTCGACGGCTACATCAACCGGGAAGCCCGCGGGGTCGAGGTGCATGAGCTGGAGGTGGAGTACAAGAAGCTGCTCATCGACATCCGCCGCCGCGCCGCCGGTTTCGCCGACTCGCTGAGCGAGCAGGGTGATGCCGGGGCGGCGATGGGTTCGGCGGCGGCCTTCGCCAACGCCCACAGCGCCGAGGGACTCTCAGATCAGCATCGGCAGGCCGCGGCCGCCTACGAGGCGCGCCTAGCCGAGGACACCGACCTCGACATCGACGACGTGCTCGACCACGGCCTCGCCGATCTGGCCGCGGACTGGGAGCAGGCCGGGCCGTGGAGGGGCGCGCTCGACGACGTCGCCGGGCTGACCGAGTGGCTGAGTGTCGCTACACAGGTCGAGCACGAAACCGGCGGCGGGGTGGTGGAAGCCGAGGTTGTCGTCGACGGCTCGGGCGTCGAGGCAGCTGTCGAGGCCGCGGGGCTTGCCGGTGTGGACTACGGGGCGGTCATCGACGTGGATGTCGAGATCGATCCGGTCGAGATTCCGCTGGGGCCCGTGCCGGAAGCCGGGGTCGAGCGATGAACACACCGACGGTTTCGCTGCTGCTGAGTGCGGGCGGGTGCCGGTGATGGATACCCCGACTCCGTTACAGGCGCATCTGCTTAAAGCGGTGCAAAACCTCGCCTACGACAACCAGCAGCTGCGGGCGCGGGCTCGAGCCGCCGGCCACGCCGATACGTCGCCGGAGGTGCTGCGCACCCTCGATATCGGTGAGCGCTCCGGTGATCAACTCGAAGCCACCGCGGTGGCGATCGGCGTGCCCAAGGCGTGGATCGACTACGCCCGCGCGGCCGGGCAGCGCGGCGCGCTGTGGCAGCCCGGTCAGGTGATGCTCGGCTCCGGGCACGTGCCACGCGAGATGCTGATCGCCGCGCTGGCTCGGGAGGTGCACGGGTTGCAGGACATGGCCGGTGTCCATGCCGCCTACACCAGCCGCGGGCACCTGACCGGTGGTCCGGTCGCGGCTTTCCGGCGGGTGATGGGTATGACCTGGCAGCGGCTCGGCGCGGTCGCCCACGTCCTGACGCTGAGCGAACCCGAACGCCATCAGGTCTGGCAGCGCGGGCACCAGCACTGGTCCACGGTGGTCGCCGCCCAGGTCCGCGGCTACCCCGACCAGGACCTGGTCAGAACCTGGAATCACGTGGCGCGCATGGACTTTCCTGTGGTGGCCGCGCCGGTACTGGTCCTGCAATGGGCCGGAATCACCCATGAAGACTCCGCCGCCCAGATGCCGATCTCCCCGGATCGCATGGTCGAACTCGCCGCCACCGCTCTCACCGGTCACGACCCGACCGCCGCGCGGCTGACTATCACCAACCCTGTGCGCGAGCGCGACACCGCGGCGGGGATCGCGGCCGCGGTCGACGCGGCGGGGCTGACCGCTACGTCAGCCAGGCAGCTCGACCCCGCCAGTGACGGCGCCGAGCCGACCGCTCACCAGCGTGATCTGGACTTCGGGCTCGGACCCTGACCGCCTGGTGAGCGACAAGCACTGCACACCAACGTTTCTGCACGAAAGGCACTTTGATGAATCAACCGGTATCGGAGCCCGATCGACTAGCGAGCTGGAAGGTGCGGCTGCTCGAACGCATCCAGAATCTTTCCGCCGATCATGCCCGGGTCCTTTTGCGCGGTCATCCGGACTATCAGCCGCATTACGGTGACGGGCACATCCCGATCCAAAACTGGCACTCGCATCTACGTGCGCTGGCCGCCGAGCGTGCCGAGATCGAGGATCACGCCGCCGCGGTGGGGATTTCGGCGGTGGCGATCGCCGAGGCGCGCGCGGTGGGGCAGCGCGGTTTGCAGTGGGACGACAGTGTGCATGCTGCGCGCACGCACCGCCACGGCGAAGATCCGGAGCGCGCGGCCATGATCGACCAGATCGCTGCCGATGTCTGGCAGCTCGAGCAGATGGCCGTGATCACCGTGGAACACCGGCTGCGCGGCTTCGATGGCCGAGTACCACGGGATCCGGCCGCCGACGCGCAATTCGATGCCAACATGGTCGCTTTGTGGGCGCGCGCCGACACCGCCGCTCGTCGTGCCGGACCGACCGGTGACGAGGCTGCGGAGTTGTGGGAGCGTGACCCGGCCGGGTGGCAGGCGGTAGCGATGCGCGTGCGCGGCTTCGACGACGCCGAACTGCACCAACGGTGGCGCACCTACGCCTGGCCCGGCATCGAACACAGCGCCCGCCGCACCAGCGAGCACCTCACCGCCGCCGAGGCCGCCCTCACCCCACCCACCCCGCACGTGATGATTCACCACGCGACCAACGCCATCACCACCATCGATCCCACCCTCATGGCAACCAACGACGGGCTCAGTACAGCGGTCAGGGCCGCACTTCCACAGAGTGTGGCTTTGGACTGGGATAGCGAACCGGCGACCGAACCCGAGCATCGACCACCCGAACCCGGCCCGTCGACCGGCCACGAACTCTGAGGACACGGCGATGAGCGCCCCTGACTCCTCACCGCCGGACACCGTGGTCGGCTGGCAAGCCCAGCTGCTGCTACGGATCCGAACGCTGGCCGCCGAACACACCCGCGTCCGCGATGCCGGCTACGAAATCACCGAAAACCCCGACCGCAACGTCGAGCACCGTGCGGCCTACCTCGCACATCTGGACAGCCTGGAAGCCGAGCGCGAGCAGGTCGAACAGACCGCGCTGTCGGCGGGGCTGGATCCCAGCTGGATCGAAGACATGCGGGAACTCGGCGGCCGCGACGCCCCTCCACCACCCACCCGGTCCGCCACACGGCACGCACCTGCGCGCGACAACGCCGCCCAGGAGATGTATGTCGACATGCTCGGACTGGACCTGTGGCACCTCGAACGCATGGCCAGCCTGGCCGCCGCACGCTCCGACCGCATCGCCACCGGCCGGTGGAGCTTCGGCGCCAACCCGATCGCCGAACAACGCTTTGCCGACAACATGCAGCTGCGCCACCAGCGCGTCACCGCCCTGGCCCACGCCGCCGAGATCACCCCGGCAGAAGCCGAAACCCTGTGGGGCGCCAGTGCCGAGGGTGCGCGCCGCGCGCATGCAGTGTTTATCGAAACCCACAACGAGCTCAGTGTGGTCGCCGAATGGAACTCCTACGCCATCGCCAGCCCGGACCTGGCGATCCCGCCCTACCTTCCCGCCGACTCCGCTACCGACACCCCCACCGCTGGCGCGCACGCTTTACCGCCGACGCCGCAGCAGATGATCAACGCCGCCAGCGCCTCGCTGCGCGCGCGCTTCATCGACGCCGCCTTGTCCGACAGCGCCGAGGTCGACGACCTCACCGCCGACCACACCGCCATCACCACCGCGATCGAGGCCGCGCTGCCCGATAGCGGCGCCGATGCGGCACTGCCCGACGGCGACACCATCGGGGCCGGGCAGCTCGACCATCCCGCCGACCCCTACGAGCCCTACCGGGCAACCGATTTCGGCACCGAGATGTGACCCCCGAAATTCGGAAGGAGCACCCCATGCATCACTGAATCGAAACCATCTCCGCTACCGCGTGTTTCGTCGACATCCGGTTACGGGCCAACAGACCGTGACGTCGAACCATCACTGCCGGGACATTCCTGCCTCGCACCACCACATGGCGGTCGCCTGGCGCTACGCCTTCCATTCCCCGGAGGTCGTCGATGTCCACCACCACCACCGCATCACCACACCTGTCCCACTCATCGGTGAACATTGAGCCGGGGGCTCGGGCATGAGCTGGCCCGATCCGCCCCGCGGACCCACCGACCCCGCCTACTGGCGCGACACCGCCAGCAGCCTCGAAGCCGAGAGTCGCGCCGATTTCTCGCTCTACTACCAGCTACGGCTGATCGCCCCACACAGCGAGACTCCCGAACAGCAGCGCGAACTCACCGCCCGCGCCGACGAGCTGGCCGCCAAGCACGGCCGCCACGAATCGATCGAGGCTCGCACGCTGTGGGGGCAGATGCAGGCCGCGGTCGCCGGGTGGGAACTGCGCCCCGAAACCACCCGTCAACTCTTCGCCCGCCTCGATCAAGCCAGAGCAGCCGGTGATTTACCCGTCGATGAGATGGTGTGGCGCAACCTGCGCCAGGCCGCCGAACTCACCGGCCACCTCGAAACCACCGTCACCGGCTCGGACCAAGACGGTGCTCGCTGGCAACCACCGCAGCGCTCCCTCGACCGTGAGGCACACCGCGCAACCGCCTTCGACCGCGCCCTCGGCGGGCGCGGACCCGAGCTGGACCTGACCGATGTCGACGCGGTCATCGCCGAAACCGATCGCCTGCTGGCGGTCGAAGAACAGGCCGGCGACCTCGACCGCGGCGAACACGAGCACACCGACTTGCTGCCCGAACAGCTGCGTGCGGCACCGGTGCCCGACACCGGCGCCAGCGAGGAATCCGAGCGCGAGACCCGCCAGCTCACCGCGCTGCGCGCGTTGCAGGACTACACCGCCGAGCACGCGCGGCTGGCCGAAACCTGGGACGGCTCACCCGAACACGATCAAGCCCAGATCGCGCGCCTGGAATCGCTACTGGATGCCGCGCGCACCGCCCGAATCAACGCAGCCGACGCCGGGGTGCCGATGGCCGACATCGACGCGGCCTACCTCGCCGGACGCGACGGCCACTACTGGCACCAACAGCCCGGCCCCCAGCTGCCCGACCGCGACGGGCAGGCGGCCCACACAGATCCACTCCCAGACGGGTCTGAGATCGAGGCCGCGATCGAGGCCGCGATGCCTGCCGGATCGGTCGCCGACTGGAGCGGCGAACCGACCCACGACGTCCCCGCCGAGGCGACACAGACCCACCTCGGCGTCGACCTCGCTTCGTGAAAACACCCCCACAGCACAGCAACCCATGACGAAGGAGTTCTGTTCATGATCTCGACCCGGGAAACCCGCCGCCGCACCAAAGGCGGCCTCGGTGAGGAAACCACCCTGCTTCTGCTGGCGCTCGCGGTGATCGTCGTCGCGCTGATGGCGTGGGCGGCACTGAGCGTGGGCAGCTGGTGGGCCGGGCAACCGGTCATCGCCCACCCGGTGCGCGCACTGCTGGCCGTGGTCTCCGGGCAGCAGCGCTGGCCCTGGCAATCCAGCGTGCTGCTGGTCGCTTTCCTCCTCGCCGCAGCCGCGGTGGCGGTGGCCGGGTGGCGGGCGCTGTCGGCCGGTAGTGAACTCGACGCGGCCGCACGCACCATGCAACGCCCCGGCCGGATCCGGATGGCTCGCGCCCGCGACAACGCCGCCGCCAACCAGCGGCTGCTGCGCGATGCCAGCCCAGCGATACAGGCGATGAAAGGTCCACCGTTGGGTAGGACGGTGATCGGTGGGGTGGAGTTGTTCGTGCCCACCGAGCTGGGTGTGACGATCGCTGCGGGCACCCGGACCGGCAAGACCATGGCCTGGGCCATTCCGGCGGTGCTGGCGGCGTGGGGGCCGTGTCTGGCCACCAGCAACAAGCCGGACCTGTACCGGCACACCGCGTTCGGGCGCGAGCAGCGCGGCCGGGTCTGGCTGTGCGATCTGCAAGCGGTCACTGGGGGAGTGGAGTGCGGGTTCTGGGTGAACCTGCTGGCTCAGGTCAGCAGCCTGCCCGCTGCCCGCAAGCTGGCCGGGTTCTTCGTCTCCGCCGCGTCCGGCTCGGCGTCCCAAGCGGCAAATGCCAAGGTGGACAGCTATTTCGATGGTGGCGCGCAAGAACTTTTGGCGCTGTACATGTTCGCCGCCGCCCGCGCCGAGGGGGATCTGCTGCACGTGGCCGAGTGGCTGGGCCGCGACCAGGACCAAACCCCAGCCCTGATCCTGCGCAGCTACGGCCACTCGCGGTCGGCCGAACGCATCCTCGAATCCCAGGCCCTCTACGCCCGCCAACGCGACGGCCTCTACGACATGGCGCGCCGCTACCTCAACGTGCTCACCGACGAGGGCTACGCCCAGCTGGTCACCCCACCTCAGCGGCAGAAACTGCAAGTGCAGGAAAAACCCGACAAGGACGCTGCGGGCAAGACCCGCCTCGTCGTGGTCAAGACCGCACAGGACCCGACCCATAGCTTGCCGGAGTTCATCCCGAGACAGTTCGTCACTTCCACCGACACCCTGTATGCGCTGTCGATGGCCGGACCCGATGGTGCGACACCGCTGACCTCGGCGCTGGTCGGCCAAATCCTGGAGGCCGGACTCGAGACCGCCCGCGCCCGCCCCGATGGCCGGTTGGCGGTGCCGCTGCTGGGGGTGCTCGATGAGGCCGCCAACTGCGCCCGCATAGCCGAGTTGCCCAGCTACTACACCTACGCGGGGGGCTGCGGAATCATCCTGATGACCATCCTTCAGGTCCTCGAACAAGGCGAAGATCTCTGGGGTGCCAGCGGTTTGAAGACGATGCGCGCTCAGTCGATCGAGGTCTACGGCGGTGGGATCGCCGCGACGGATTATCTCGAGCATTGGGCGGCGATGACCGGCCCGCACGATGTGGCCGAGCGCTCCCGCAGCCACGGCGCTCAAGGCGTGCAACGGAGCCTGTCCTGGCGCGTCGAGCCGATCCTGGATGTCTCTCTGCTCGCCGCGCTCCCGAAAGACCGTGCCCTGGTGCGGCTGCCGAATCACGGGCCGGTGGTGGTGCGCAAGATCTGGTGGCAAGACACCGAATACGCACCCCTGATCCTCAAGTCCTTGGCGCGCTTCGACAAAGCCGCCCAACCGATCGCCCTGCCCAGCGGCAGCAGCGATCCCACGGCGGGCGAACAGCCATGACCAGCCCAACCCCGCCCGCCGCGGCGGGCGCGAAGAAGCCGAAGCCGCCCAAGCCGCCGCAGTTCACCCATTTCACCGACTTCGTCGAAGGATGGCTGCTGCCGGTCATCAGCGTCCGCCTGGCCGAAGCCAACCGCGAAAACACCTACACCTGGTGTTCGCAGTGGTGGGCCCACCGCGCGGTCGCGGTCCGGATGGCCCACCTACACGCCGCCTTCGAAGCCCAACGCCGCGCCCAAACCGGCAACGCGTTCAGCTCGTATCTGCTCTCCCACGTCGATGCCCACTTCAAGGTCATCGGCGACGCCGCCAACGGACCACTACACCGCTGCACCCGCGCCACCCATGTGGCCACACCCTCGCTGCCGTTCACCCCGGTCCCGGCCAGCTGGGGCAAACTCGCGAAAGCCAAGAACGACACCAGCAGCAGCCCCAGCGGCGAGCAGAAGGAGAAGAAGCCGCCGCCGCGGTTCTCTCATTTCAGCCAGTTCGTGCAGGAGTGGCTGCTGCCGGTCACCTCGGTGCGGATCGCAGCCAGCAACCGTGAGGGCCAATACACCTGGTGTCGGCAGTGGTGGGGCCACCACGGGGTCGCTGTACGTTTGGCCGGGTTGCACGCGGTGTTCGAAGCGGCGCTGCGCGCCGAGGACAAAATGGCGATGAGCAGCCTGTTCACCCGCCACATCGACCCACACATGCGCACCATCCTCGATGCCGCCAACGGACCGCTGCACCGCTGCACCCCCGACCAGCACAACCCCACACCCGGACTACCCGCAGCACCGATCCCAGAGAACTGGTTCGGCCCACCAGGAGCCACAACCCCGATCGACCGGCTCGGATTCGGGCCCGACTTCCGCGCACTCGGCAGCGACCCGGCAGCAGGCCGGTCATGAAGGAACCGACACCAGCACAGGTCAAGGTGCTCGAAACCGTGCAGAACCAGTCAGTGCACCTGAACGGCCTGAACGCCACCGCCACCGAACACCAGCAACGGACCGGTCAACGCCCACCACCGGCGTGGTATGCCGAGTTCCACCACCACGCCGTCACCCGCGAGGCCTTGACCGAGGCCGCGCTGGCCGCCGCCGTCCCGCGGGCGTGGATCGACCACGTCCGTGAGCGAGGCGAGCGGAGCATCACCTGGCACCCGGACCTGTATCTGCGGGCCCCGGAACCAATCGCGTGGGACCAGATACTCGACAGCCTCGACCGCGACGTAAAGCGGCTACGCGAATGGACCGCACTCGATGCCGCCCACCCCGGGCCTGGCGCTGCGGACGGCGCCGGGCTCGAGGCCAACCTGCGTGCGCTGAACACCCGGATCACCGGGGTGGCGAACCTGTTCGGCCTCACCGCTGGCCAAGGCCGCCAGCTGTGGGGCACTACCCAGGACTGGGTGCAGGGTTCGGTGACGATGCTCGACGGCCTTTCCGCCGAGGGCATCGCTCAACGCTGGCAGCACGCCATGCGCACCGACACCGGCAGCTACACCCAGCAGGCCACCGCGCTGGCCGAGGCCGGAATACCGATCGACACCGCCGCAGCACTCCCTCGGCTCGAGAATCTGCGGGCTCGCGTCGCGGGCGCTGTGCAACCACCGCAACCGCTGTTCCAGTCCGCGCGCAGCGCGGCCGAGCAGATCGAGGCCGCCGTCGACGCCGCGAACCTGACCTACAGCCCCGAGGCCGACCTCGAATCCGCCTCCGCGCCACCGGTCTTCAGCGATCCCGACGGCGCCGATCCCTGGACCGAGATCACGATCCTGCCAACGGCCGAGGGGGTGGAGCGATGAGCGCCCCGAACACCGATACGCGCGTCGGGGATCTCCCGCGCGAGCAGGCCGCGCTGCTGCGCACGATCCACCACCTCGCCGCCGAAGGCGCGCGACTGCGCCACACCATGAACACCACTACCAGCAGCGCCGCCGATCATGCCCGAGCCCTCACCCAGCTCGGAAACCTAGACCGGGACCGGGAACTCACCGAAATCGCAGCCCGCAACCAAGGTCTCCCACCGACCTGGGTCGAGCAGGCACGCCAAGCCGGGCAAACCGGGCGCGCCTGGACCGACGAGCAGCTGCTGCGGACCCCGCCGCGCCAGCAGACAGGCCGTCGGACGGTCAAACGGGTCACAGCGGATATTCGCCAGCTGGTCGACATGGCCGCACTCACCGCCGCCCGCGAACACCTGCTTACCGCCCAGGGATTCACCAGCGAGCCCGAACCCGCTGCCGCCCAACAACTGCGCCGCACCATGGAGGCGCTGTGGACGCGTGCGGTGCACACCGCAGCAGCGATCGGGATGAACGAGCGCGAACGCACCCGCGCGTTCACCCTCACCGATCAGGTGGAGCAGCGCACCGAGCAGTACCTGCTCTATGGACTCGACGAGCTCAACGCCGAATGGCGCAGCCACACAAACCCAGAAATCGCCGCGAGTGTTCGGCGCTCACTGTCGAGCCTGCGCCGCGACGCCCGCACGACCGTAACAACCTCCATCCCGGATCTCATCGACGCCTACCTGCCCAAACCAGCAGAGCTGAGAGCACGCGCCCGCGCCGCCCTCGGCGAGGCGGTAGCCGTGAACCACGCCGAGTCCGGTGACGCGACCGAGGCCGCGATCGCCGCCGCCATGCCAGACCATCTCGCTTCCGACCTGGACACCGACCCAAACCTCGACGGCGAAGAGCCGAACAGCACCGAGGCATATCGCGACGCCGGACCCGATCCCTAACCCCAGCGGCGGCGACCTGGCTTGCCCGAACCAACCACTCGGAAACACGACCAATGCCTCGCGATCCAATTCCCCCACCTATCCACCGACCCGCCCCGCGAGTGACCAGACCACCGCCCCGCCGCGACACTCGCCGACCGCCGACCCGCCCCCGCCGCCGACGACGGCGGCACACCCGCCCCGCACGAACAGGAGTCCCCGCCATGACCCTCAGCCTCGACCGCAGCGCTCGCCCCGCCGCCGTGCACAGCCACCAGCTCGGCGAGCACACCATCACCTACCTACCCGACGGCGTTGCCCTGCTCGAACCCGACGCCTGGTTGCCCGACAGCGACGAGAAGGTATGGACCGAACATTCCGATCTGATCGATGGGGACGGCTACCTCGTGGCCAGCGTCGGCGCGCTGCTGGTCGAACACCGTGGACGGGCGATGCTGATCGACGCGGGCTTCGGCCCGCTGGCGGTCCCGACGGCGGTCGGGCTGTTGCGGGGCGGGCAGCTGCTCGACAGCTTCGCCGCCGCGGGCAAGAACCCCGCCGACATCGAACTCATCGCTATCACTCACCTGCACATGGACCACATCGGCTGGCTATGGGCCCACGCGCCCGGCCACACCCACCGCCCATTCGCCGACGCCTCGGTGGTGGTCGGACGCACCGAATGGGACCACCCCGAACTCGCCGCGGTCGACGGCACACCCCGAGAAGTCCTCGACATCTTCGCCCACCAAGTCCGCACCATCGGCGCCGGAGAGGACATCTTCCCGGGCGTCACCGCGATGGCCACCCCCGGCCACAGCCTCGGCCACACCGGCTACCTCATCGAATCCGGCGGGCAGCGGCTGATCGCCTTCGGCGACGCGCTCACCACCCCCGCCCAAATTGCCCACCCGCACCTGACCACCGTCACCGACGACCAACCCGCGCTGTCCCGCGCGACCGCGATGCGACTGATCGACGAACTCGCCCGACCCGACACCCGCGGCTTCGGCGGGCATTTCGCCGACATCCAAATCGGCCGCGTCACCACCAACGACGACGGACAACACATATGGCAGCCCGAATAAGCCTGCATATCAACCGAACTCGGCGGACATGCCAGCCACCGCCGAACCCTTCCCCTTTACTCCAGGAGGCACAATGACACCCTCGCCCAATTCCGGCGGCGTGACCGTTGAGGTCCGAACCGCCCGTTACAGAGTCGAACTGCGCGAGTTCCAGCGATGGCATCGGCTCTGCGGGGTGCCCCACGCCCGCCGTGCGGCACGAAACCTGCTGCAAGCCCACGACGACAAGGTGTTGTCGACCGGCTTGTCGCGCGACTACACGAGATCAGCGCGCGCCGAGGTCAGCGCCGCCGGTGGGGTATCGACGGTGCTGGCCGCACGAACGATGGCGCTGGTCGCCCTCGCTGAGGGGCGTGCGGTGGGCGGCTTGGCGGCCGGACCATCGATTCACCTGGTCTCGCAGCTGGCCGTACTGGGACAAGCCGCTGTCGTGCAGGCGGCGCTGAGGACGATCAAAGTCCATGCCCTGGCAGTGCTACCCGCATACCGTGGTCGCGGCATCGGACGGGCGCTACTGAACGAAGCGCTCACCATCGCCGAAAACAGCAGTGCCCGAATCACCTACGGCCAGTTCCCCACCTACGCCGCAGGTGTCGCGGCGTTCTATCGCCGATGCGGGATGAACCTGTGCGCACCCGGCCTGCCTGTGGACCTGCGCTCCTGGGCAGACCTGCCCGCCGTCGTGGCGCCCCTACCGAGCGAGACCCTGTTTCACCGGGCGGTGAGGCAATGAGCGCTCTACCGGTGCAGCCGCGTCGGTCCGCCGGGACCTCGACCGCTGAGGACTCGGCGTTGCAGGTGGCGGTCGTGGGGGTCGGGTTCGGTGGACTGGGAATGGGTGTCGCGCTCCAGCGGTCGGGAATCCACCGTTTTGCGATCTTCGACCACGCCAGCGACGTCGGCGGGGTGTGGCGCGACAACACCTATCCCGGCTGCCACTGCGATGTCCCAGCCCACCTGTACTCGTTATCCGCCCAGCCCTACCGCGACACCCGCATCCGGTATCCGAGCCAACCGCAGATCCTGGCCTACCTGCGTAGCGTCGTCGCCAACCACGACCTGGGACGGCACCTGCGTCTGGGCGCCGCGATCACCCAAGCCACCTACCTCGACGACCAAGCATGCTGGGAACTGATCACCGGCGACGGCGAGCGTGTACTGGCAGAGGCCGTCGTCTTCGCCGTCGGCCAACTGCACCGCCCTCACCTGCCCGAGATCCCTGGCCGTGACACCTTCACCGGACCGGTTTTTCACACCGCGCGCTGGGACCATGACGTCGACTTGTGCGATAAGGACATCGCGGTTGTCGGCACCGGCGCCAGCGCCGCCCAAATCCTGCCGCACCTGACCCAGCTCGCCCGCCACGTGCGGGTATTTCAGCGCACACCGCACTGGGTGCTGCCCAAGCCCGCCACCGGATTCGGCCCGATCACCCGGACGATGTTGCGGCTGCCGGGAGCACACCACTTCTACCGGCACAGTCTCGGCGTGGGTGCCGACGCCGTGCTGGCGCCGATCATGCGCCGCGGCTGGTCGGCCCGACCCACCGAATGGGCCGCCCGCCGCTACCTCCAACACCAGGTCAGCGACCCGGTG
Source organism: Nocardia sp. NPDC050793 (assembly GCF_040654065.1). Taxonomy (NCBI): domain Bacteria; kingdom Bacillati; phylum Actinomycetota; class Actinomycetes; order Mycobacteriales; family Nocardiaceae; genus Nocardia; species Nocardia sp. NPDC050793. The sequence continues at coordinate 565,271 of NZ_JBFAHG010000001.1, read as the reverse complement.
CTGCGAGCCAAGCTCACCCCGCACTATCCCCTCGGCGGCAAACGCATCATCTTCGACAACCACTACTACCGGTCACTGACCAGACCGAACGTCGAACTGGTCACCGAACCCATCACCGGCATCAACCCCAACGGCATCCAGACCGCTGGCAGCACAACCCATCCCGCCGACGCGATCATCTACGCCACCGGATTCAAAGCCAGCGAGTTCCTCCTCCCCATCGATGTCCGCGGGCGAGGAGAAATCTCGCTGCACCAGCAGTGGCGCAACGGGGCCCGCGCATTCTTCGGCCTGGCCGTGCCCGGCTACCCCAACGCCTTCCTGATCGCCGGACCCAACTCGTTCAACCCCGCGGGCAGCAACCCGGCCATGAAACAACACCAAATCGACTACATCATCGACTGCCTACGCTGGCGCGACCAGATCGGCACTGCCGCAATCGAAGTCAGCCACGAGGCGATGCGAGCACACCAACGCTGGCTCGACGACGCGCTCGCCCACACCGTCTGGCCCGCCGTGACCCCGAGCTGGTTCAAACACCCCACCGGCCGCATCACCAACCCCTGGCCCGCCAGCACCCGCCGCTACAAGCGGCTACTGCGCCGTCATGCTCCCGCGCGAACCTTCACCGCACACAGCACCCGCACAACCGCGACCACCCCGAACCCCACTCCAGCACGACAACCCGAAAACCCCTCCGTTCACCGACGAACGGCGTGCTGACCCACCCAACCCCCGCGGTGGCGGTGTTCGGCATTGACCGCGACGATTTGGACACATCTTGGACTCCTACTCCCAAGCCGCCGTCGAGTTTGCTCCGCTGTTCGACGGGTTGTGGCTCGATGAGGCGGTGCAAGAGCAGTTCGATGCCACCTTGATCAATGACGTCGTCGTTGTCCTCGATGCCCAGCTCGCGCTGCCGGTGCGCGGCCACCAGCTCGGCGCCTGGATGCTCAGCGAAGTCTCCGACCGGATGCTGTCCTCCCACGATGGTCTTGTCCTGGCCCGGCCCATACCCGACGACATCGACCCGAACACCCACGCCGGACGAGTGGCCACCGAACGGTTGACCCAACACTGGCGCAGCTGCGGCCTGGTCCCTGTCACCGACTGCCAAGGATTCCTGGCGCAGGCCAGCGCCTACACCGCACTCGAAAGCGCCCGCACCGCATTGGACCGGATCGCTGACCGCGATATCACCCTCACCGCCGACCAAATGGCCAGGTGGACCAAGCCCTTCGGCAGCCACGACTAACCCCATCGGCGACACCATACAAGGGAATTGCGACCTTGCATCAGTGCCGCATCGAACCTCCAAGAAGCCCTGACTCGAACCGGTCAAACTCTTGACCGGTCAAACTTTTTGCCGATAGCCTGGCCGACATGGTGACCGACAACGACCGCGACAAGGTATTGGAACACCTCGACGTCGCCGTGGAGCAGTGGCAATTCGCCGATGCTGAGCTGGTGGAGGTGATGGCATATGCGCTGCAGCGCGGCGTCACCCGCAACGAAGTTGCACGCCGGGTGCCCATGTTTTCCCGACCTACCGTGCTGTCGGTGCTGTCGCTGATCGACCGCAAGGACAAGGTCAACCAGATCCTTGCCGACGCCGGGGTCGCCGTCCTCACCTCCGACGACACGGAGCAAGTTTGGGTGCACACCGTCAGCAAACCGAGGCGCGGGCTCACGATCCGGCACGACTCGAACAACCTCGACGACTACGGCGAACCCGGAACTCCCGGGCGCGCGGCCGCCGCCGAGCGCGTTGCGGCCGAGGTCGTGCCGGCGCTCTACGACGCCGGATTCGAAATGGTCTCGGGGAGAACCCGGCTCACCCGCACCGACTCGGCGATAGCGTTCGCCGACCCGGACGCGGTGCTCTGGATCAAGGAAGCCTCGAAGCCCTGACCGCGCTGCACCACGACCCGACAATCTGACTACGAAGGGGGACACCACGACGCCCAAGAAGACCGTCGACCGCGTCGAAGCGGTCCGCGCGACGTGGCCCAACGACGACTTCACCAGGGTGACTGGTTCAAACGCAAGACCAGTTCGACGCAACACCCATCAACGACGTCGTCATAGTGCTGCATGCGGAACTGGCACAACCCCTGCGCGGCCACCAGCTCGGAGCCTGGATGTGTCGAGATCGCCTACCGAATGCTGTCAGCACACGACAGACTGATCGCGCTGTGCCCAGCAAGTCCAACCGACGCCCGCCCTGGAATGGTGTGCGCTCCGAAAACAGGTTGACTCGACACCGAGCAGCGACGTCGTGGTCCTACGACAGCCCAGGCAGAGCCCGTAACACACCGACCAGTATCGTCGCCATTGCGAAAACATCTGGAACGCAGTCTATTTGACGATAGCGCCGGTACCCTGGCGCCAGGGTGAACATATTGGGTCCGCTACAAGACTGCCTGGCTGGAGTCGGCCGTACGTGCCATCCGGGGGCTGCGCTCGGTCTGGCCGCTCGTTCATTCCGCGCCATCGTGATCTCATGATCCGCAGAAAGGATTGCGCCTGATGCCCGAGAAGGTCGTCAAGGAGAAGGTCCTGGTCTACGTCGTTCGCGACGGCAAGCTACTGGTGTTCCGGCACACCGACTACTCCTTGGAGGAAGTCGGTATCCAGGTGCCCGCCGGCAGCATTCGCGCCGGGGAAACACCCGAGGATGCGGCGCTGCGCGAAGCGCGGGAGGAGACCGGGATGTTGGACTTCAAGATCGTAGGCAAACTCGGAGAAGCCGAGTACGACATCAGCCCCTATCGATTCGAGATCCAGCACCGGCACTTCTTCGAGCTGGAGTTGTGCCAGGACGCGCCGGACCGGTGGGCGAGCCAGGAAGACCACGACGGTCGGGCGAAGCCGACACGGTTCGAATGCTTCTGGATTCCGCTCGCAGCCGCCCACGTCCTGCAATCGGGACAGGGCGCTCTGCTCGGCCGCCTCGCCGACTGAGCCAGACCAAGCCACCGATTCCAGTTGGGAGAGAGCCCCGTGAACGGGGACAACCAGCACAGCCGCGACACCACGTTCACCGCTGCGACGGTTCGCTCCCACCTAGCGCTCGCCCTCGGCACCGACCACCCCCTGTGAACGCCATTTTGCGGAAAGCGGGTGCGAGGCGCGCGGTTGGTACCGTGGTCGCACCACTGATTCGACTCACGTGCAAAGGATTCCGTGATGCGTGCAGGTAGCGAAGTCTCCGTGACCGAGCTCGCGGTGTGGGTGTCGGCGCGCGTCCCCGGTGAGCGCCGCTACGTCTTGGGCATCGCCGGTCCACCGGCGGCGGGCAAGTCGACGCTGTCGCAGAATCTGGCTGCGTCCATTACCACCGCATGCGGGATTGGAGCGGAGATCGCTCCGATGGACGGGTTTCACAAGACTTCGGCCGAGTTGGACGCTGTCGGCGCACGGCACCGCAAGGGGCAGCCCGACACCTTCGATGTGGGCGGGTTCCTCACCCGGCTGAAGTTGCTGCGCGAAGCCCCGCTCGGCGCGCGTGTGGGCTGGCCGATCTATGACCGCGAACTGCATGATCCGGTCCCGGACGCAATCACTTTCGCCGATGAGCAGATTGCGGTGGTTGAGGGGAACTACCTGCTACTCGACGATCCTGGATGGGCAGAGGTCCGCAGCCATCTGGATGAGGTGTGGTACCTCGATGCCGAGGAGGGCGTGATCGAGCAGCGGCTGACCGATCGGCATCTGCTCGGAGGCAAGACCGCCGAGCAGGCGCAATCCAAGATCGCCGACAGCGATATGCCCAACGCCCGGTTGATTGCGCACACTCGCGACCGCGCCGGTGTCGTGCTGCGCGGAACGTCCGGGAGCTACCTCATCTGCGAAGTTCGCTGACGCTCTCGGCCCAGCGGCGGGTGCCGAAAGATTGGCACGACAGCGTGGCAACCGCGGAGCCGCGTGTGAGGGCACCGACGAAGTCACGGCTGTGGCCGTAGTCGTCGCAGAACGCGCCATGGAGGATATCGCCGGCGCCGAGGGTATCGGCGCGGGTGACCGGGGTGACGTCGATGGCGCCGTGTCGGCCGTCTGCGGTGTACAGAATCGGTTCCGGTCCGCGTGTCACGGCCGCATGCTTCGGTCCGGTCGCTCGCAGGTGATCCAGCAGCGCTGCACTGTCACCGTCGAAGCCGGGCGGTGCGAAGGCGGACGAGCAGATCGCGACATCGACAAGAGGTAGGAGCTGGTCATGGACCGGCTTCCATCGTCCTGCGTCGAGGACGACCGGCACCCCGATCTTGGTGGCGTGACGTGCGACTCCGATCGCGAGATCGGGATGGTGGCCGTCGACGAGCACCACAGACGCCTGGTCGACGTACTGTGTGAACTCGGTAGTGAATGGGGCGTGGATCCGGGCGGCGTCGAGCCCGACGACGGTGCGGGACTGCGCTTCCATCGCGACCACGATGGAGGACACCGGCGGTCGGTCGACGCTGTCGGGTGTTGCGTCGACGACGGTGACGCGGTGGCTGGTCAGGTCATTGCGTACGAGGTCGGCGAGCTGGTGACGGCCAAGGGCGGTGATCAGCGTCGGCTCCTGGCCGGAGACGATCGCGTAGGCGACAGCAGCGTTGGCGGCTGGTCCACCGGCGCCCAGGAACTGGTCTTGGGCTTGGGTTTTGGTGTCCTCGCCGGGATAGTGGTCGACGGCGTAGGCGATGTCGAGGGTGGCCAGACCGACGAACAGTGCTGCGGTCACCGGATGTCTCTCCTTCGTGTCAATTGATCAGCAGGTGTTCGAGGTAGGCGGTCTGGTCGGAGTAGGTGCGCACGCTTATGACGGCCACGAACTCTCGATCGATCGCGCGTTCTTGCAATGTGCGCCAGTGCTTGGCCAGATACCAGCTGGCGCCGGTCGTGCCACGCGATCCCAGGCCGGCACAGAGTATCCAGTACCTGTCTGGGTGCAGATCCGCCGACGGACGCACCCGGGCGATGATGCCGATGTTGCGGCTGTCGTCGGAGCTGTAGCGGTGGCCGTCGGCGAGCACCAGGTGTTCCAGGTACGGGCCGTGGGAGGGTGCGGTGTCCTGGATGGTGAACAGCGGAGTGTTGGTGCTTTCGAGGTACATGTGGGTGCAGTCGTTGCTGGAGAGCCCGAAGCTGATGTAGGGGCGGTCGCAGGCCAGCACCACCTCGCGGTCGCTTTGGATCTCGACTGTCATCCCGTCGTGCCGCTGCATCATCGACATCACATACAGCATCCCGCGGACGTCGTTCTCCGCCAGCGCGGTCGGAACGTCGATGCGGTGCTGAGCGTTGAACACGCTCGCCCGTTTGCTGAAGATGTGTTGGCGTGGGATGCCCGCCGCTTCCAGCACTTCAACCGAGCGTGTGGCCAGCTCGAAGGTTGGCACGACCAACGTGGCGCCGCGATCGATCATTTCGCTTCCGAAGAACGCCGCCAGGCACTGATCGATGACTGCCGGTTCGTCTGGTGCCTGCGATGCCACGCCCGGCGCGTTCGCGAGTGAGAACAGCGCCTTGACCGACCAGCCAGGAAACATGTGTGCCAGGACCCGGCGGTGGTGGTTGTGCGGAAGGCCCACCATCTTTTCCCCCGACATCCAGTTGTAGAACTGGGCTTTCGATGGCGGGTCGTCCTTCGCGTGAGGAGCACCGAGCTGAGCGGCACATTGCTTGTATGCCGCGCAGAAATCCTGATGACTCGCCAGATGCCGTTCGGCCAGAAGCATCTTGAGCACGGTCCCCAACCAGAGTCCCCTTTTCTCAGATGTCGAGCTGTCGAGCTAGCGCCCGATCTTAGCGACAATCCCGAGTCCAGTGGACGAGATAAGACCAGAGTGGGCGAGATCGGACCGGCACGGCGACGCGACTAGACACGTTGAGCGCGAACACTTCTCGTACGCCGCCCGGGCGCGTGCCCGAATGCGGCGGGGCATCGAAGACGTTCGTCTGTCGCAGTCCGCACCCGCATGTCTCGATTGCCGATCCCGCGGGCTGGGCAGCAGGAGAGGAGAGACCTTGAACACCTGCATATCCTCACCGGAGACGGGACCGACGTCATGACCACCGCTGCGGACCCCGTGATCACCTGGCCGCCCTCGCCAGAATTCTGGTCGACGCAATTCCAGGAGAAGACCGCAGGTGCGGTCGCACCGTTCCTTTTCAAAGGCATCGTGCCAGCCGATCGGCTCGGTCCGAACGATGTCCTCGACGGCCTGCGCAGGCTGCGCAGCGCCACTGCCGCCGGCGAGCACAGCAGCGCCCGCACCCGCGTCTACGTCGGTGAGGACCGCCGCGACGAGGCGATCGACAGCGTGCTGTCGGCGCCGTGGGCACCCGACACGGACTTCGTGGGCTGGATGCAGCAACTCACCGGGGCCGAACGGTTTTCGCTGGTGATCAACAACCTCGAGACCACCTCGTCGAAGTTGTCGGCAGTACTGGGTGAGCTGGTCGGCTCGGCGTTCGCTGGGTGGGGTGTACCCATCGGCGGTGCCGAACAGGTCGCCTTCGTAGGGAACTACAGCGGCACGGCGTTCGGTGTACACGAGGGCTACGAGGACGCCTTCCTGGTGCACCTCGGCCCAGGCACCAAGCACTTCTACTGCTGGTCCGGTCAGCTCTACCGAGAGCTGACCGGCAGCGACGCCCCGACCTTCGGCGACTACACCGCACTGCTCGAGCGTGGCGAGCGCTTCGACCTCGAACCTGGGGATGTGCTGTTCCTGCCCCGGCGCGTATTCCACGTGGGCGTCCAAGACGAGTTCTCGGCCTCGGTAGCTGTCCCGCTCTACACCTTCCCCGACACCCGGATGCTGGCGCTGTCGGTGCTGCCCGAACTGCTCGAGTCCGCCGCAGCCGCCGACACGACGCCCTCGCCGATGCATTCCCTCACCGCCGGGCCGGGCCCAGTCGTCGCCACGCTGACCACTGCGGCCACCAGCATGCTCACCGCGGTGTCGATGCAGCTGGAGGCAAAGATCGGCGAGCTGCTCAGCGCGCGGTGGCGCACCCTGCTCAGCAACGGCGGCTGGGAATTCACCGAACACGACCTCGCCCGCAGCGACGCGGCCCGCGAGGCTGCCGCTGCCCTCGCCGCGGGCGGCACTCACCTGCGCGTTGCAGCGCCGTTCACCCTGCACGCCGATCCAGGCATCGATGACAGCCTCCACATCACCGTCACGATCCGCGGTCAGGTCCTCACCCTGCCGGAATCCCCGGCGTGGGGTCGCGCGCTGGCGGCGCTGGCCGACGGTCAAACAGTGCGCACCGACGAGCTCGGAGGGGACACGTTGGCGCTGCTGCTCGCGTCCGGCGGAATCCAGGTCCTCACCCACGACGACGCCAGGAAGACGGCATGAGCACATCGAAAGTCCAGCGCTACCTCGACGAACACCCCGACACGAAGGCCGCGATCACCAGCGTCCTGCTCAACGAACCCGCGGTCAGCGGTGACGACCTGGTCGACAAACACATGGTGCCGATGGTGGCCGCCCTGTTCGAGCAGATCACCGCAGAGGTGTCACCAGCGACGTTGTCGAAAGAGCAAGCGGCGCTCTACATCCTGGAGTTGAGCGTGTTCGCCCGCCACAACTCCGACTTCCTGCGCCGCGCCGCCGACACAGTGCAGGGCGGATGCATGGAGCTCGCGCACGAGCTCCGCCGCAACCACCTCGAGGAGGGCGGAGAACGAGGCAAGGTGCCCGCGCACTACACCCTCTACTCCGGGGCACTGCTGTCCGATGTCGGGTTGCTTGTCAATGGGCACGTCCCCGCCGCGGAGACCGTGACGTTGGTGTCACTGCACGACTGGCTGGTCACCGGGTCGTCGACGAGCCGCATCTGCGGTGGCTACTACGCCACCGAGGGTGTGGCCATCGACGAAACCGTGCTGCTGCGCAAGATCACCGACCGCTACGCCGATCTGGCCCTCGGCGAAGACGCCGAACTGCCGCAGCTGAACTACTACTACTCGCTGCACTTGGACGAAGACCACGAGGCCGCGGCCGTGAAGGGGCTCAGCGTCGAGGCCGCCCACATCGAAGGCATCGCGCGGTTCATCCGCGAGCACCAGCTGTTTGGCCTGGATCTGCCGCAGATCGTCGACGGCTGGCTCCAAATACTCGAGGGCATGACGTTCTGGTGGTCGCAGCTGGCCGCCCGCGTCGCCGCCCTCCCCTGACCACCGGTCCTGTAGTAACCCACCGATAAGAAGGAGAACACCATGTCGCCCATGCTCAAGAACGGTGTCCGGCCCGACGCGCTCAAGGCCGGGGTTCGCCCGGACGCCGCGCTCAAGGCCGGGGTTCGTCCGGACGCTGGACTCAAGGCCGGGGTGCGTCCGGACGCTGGACTCAAGGCCGGGGTTCGCCCGGACGCCTGCTGAGGTCTGCACCACCCGTGTGCGGGGCCACGTGACGGCACGCCCGTGTCTGGTCGCGTGGCCCTGCCACCACCTCTCCCATCCGCCCTTCTTGAGGTATCCCGCTCGCAGGTCGTGTTCTCGCCGCGGGCCACGGACCCCTCGCCCCTGACCCTCAGCGTGGAGATTGAGCATGACCATCGCGGCGCGCGAGTCCACCCAGCGGCGCCCGTCGGCAGGAGCGTCCGGCCCGGTCCGGCGCACCTTCGGCCCCGAGTTGATCGCGCGCATGGACGCGCTGTGCACGCGCGGGCGCGCCGAAGGCCCACTCGACCTGGCGCGGGACTATCTGGCAGCCGCCGCGACAGCCGCGGTCGGGATCATCGTCGGCCATCCGATCCTGACCATGCTGTGCATGGTCTACATCGGCATCCGGCAACGGCACCTGTCGAACCTGACCCACGAGGCGATCCACACCAAACTCACCCGCTCACGCCGCGCGAACACCATCCTCGGACACCTCAACTGCCTAGCGCTCGGGGAGCCGTTCACCCCCTACCGGCGCGGTCATCGTATCCACCACGCCAAACTGGGCAGTCCCGAAGATCCGATGCTGCGTTCCTACATCTCCCGCCGCGCGCACGCCCCGTGGCCGGACAAACGTGCCTTCGTCACCCACGTGATCATCCGCAACTCGCTGTGGCAGCTGCCCAAGTACGGATTGCTCACCCTGGCAGGCAAAACCGGTGACGAGAGCTGGACGGCCGCGGTCACCCGGTGGGCGGCCTGGCTCGGCGTTGCTGGTGTGGCTACCGCGCTCGGGCACGGTGGCGACTTCGCGCTGTACTGGGTGCTTCCGCTGATCGTGGTCCGCCCGATCGTCACGTGGCTGACCGATCTGGGCAACCATGCCGGCCTGATCCACAACACCGACGTGATCGCGCAGACCCGGGGCTGGAGCTCGCATGCCGTGACCCGCCACCTGCTCGGCGGCCACAACGATGACATGTTCCATCCGATCCACCATTGGTTCCCCAACATCGGCTGGCGCCAGCTCCCTGACGCCGCCGCGATCCTGCGCGAGCACTATCCCCGCTGGGACGAGGTGCCCTGGTGCTCCGGGTTCTTCTTCCGCCGCCGCGCCACCCCGCACATCCCCTCGGTGCTCGACGACATCGTGACCAGGCTGCATCTCCAGCTCACCGAGCACCAGCTCAACACCTGACACGCCTCTTTCGCGGTCCCGCGGAATCCAACCGAACAGGAACCACCCCAATGTCTCAGCCCATCAACAGCTTTGACGAATGGACCACGCTGCGCGAAGTCATCGTCGGCGAACCCCACGGCTACACCTCCCACGACACCGACAGCAGCTTTCGGCTGTTCTACCTCGACAACGTCACCCCTCTCGTCGCCGGCGGCAGCAGGGAACTGGCGATCCCGCCGCGGCTGGTCGACGAGCTCGAGGAAGACGTCGAAGGCCTGTGCGCTGCACTGACCGAGGCCAGGGTGCGGGTGCTGCGTCCCGAACCGGTCACCGATCGGACCATGATCTGCTCGCCATGGTGGCATGCCCGGGAGACCCCGCCGCTCAATGTTCGCGACCAGACGATCATCCTCGGCGACACCATCGTCGAGACCGCACCCCACATCCGCGGCCGCATCTTCGAAAACGACTACCTCAAGCCACATTTCTACCGATACCTCAACGCCGGATCGGCGTGGATGTCGATGCCGCGGCCCGCGCTGGCACGCCAGTCGCTGGACCCGAGCTTTTTCGATGGCCAGCCCTTCGACCTGTCGGCAGTCACCGCCGACACCGAAACCCGTGTGCTGCCCGGCCTGGGGCACGAGCTGATCTTCGACGGCGCCCAGTGCATCCGCCTGGGCCGTGACGTGCTGGTCAACGTCGCCAACACCAACCACGAACTGGGCTTGACCTGGCTGCGGCGCGCCTTCCCTCAGCTGCGGTGGCATCGGCTCGACGCCATCGCCGACAGCCACATCGACAGCATCGTGGTGCCCCTGCGCCCCGGCCTGTTGATGCTGCGCTCGATGGACTACCTCGACCCCTTGCCCGAACCGCTGCACCGCTGGGACATCATCATCCCGCCCGAACAGGACGAAGACGCCTTCCCCGACTACAGCGACTTCGGATTCAACCTGGCCAGCCGCTACATCGACATCAACGTGCTCTCGGTCGACGAAGACACAGTCGTGGTGAACTCGCTGTGCCCGGACCTGATGCGCACCCTGGAAAAGAAGGGCCTGACCGTCATCCCGGTCCAGCACCGTCACCGTCGTCTCTTCGGCGGCGGCTTCCACTGCTTCACCCTCGACACCGTGCGTGCCGGAGGATGCGAGGACTACTTCGCATGAACCCCACCATCTCGGCGACGGCCGTGAAACTCGGTGCCCGCGAGGCCATCGACATCAAATCCGAGCTGTTGTTCAACATCCGAATCCTGTTGCGCAGCAAGGGCTTCGCCGAGGTCATCACCCCAACTTTCCGGCAGGCCGACGACCTCACCGGAAAACGTGCCTCCGCCACCGTCGGCGGCCGCGACGGCTGGCTGCGCAGCATGATCGGCCCCGCCCTGCGCTATCAGCTCGCGCACGCAGCCAACGTGTTCGAGATCGGCGCCTGCTTCCGTCACGATCCCGCCGACGCCACGCACCGCAGCGAGTTCACCATGCTCGACCTCTACGCCGCCGAATCTGACTTCGACACCCTGAATGAACTCGCCGAGAACCTGATTCAACTGGCCTACCCCGGCCCCACCCGACGGATCTCGGTCGCCGAGCACCTGGGCGCCACCCTCAGGATCGACCTGACCTTCGACACCCTCGAGCCGCACATCGGCGCGCTCGCCCACCACCTCGGCCGACCGGCCGACACGCCCCTGCGCGACCTGCTCGACACCTACATCGCTGTCGAACTCGAACCGCAAAGCATCGGCGCGGCGACGTTCCTGGTCGACATGCCCCTCGGCGGGAACGAGCCATGCGCCAAGCTGCGCGAGGGCACCGCCGCGATCCTCAACCGGTTCGAGGTATTCATCGACGGCATCGAGGTCGTCCACGGCTACGAGGACGAGACCGACGCCGAGGCGTTCATCGCCCGCGCTGGCGCGATCGGCCTCTACAACCACGAGCAGGCCCTGGTGCAGAAGGCGATACTCGGTGGCGCGGTGCCCGCCCGCAGCGTCGGACTCGGTATCGGCATCGAACGGCTCTGTATGGCCGCCACCGGCGCCCGCGACATCGCGCTATTCCAGCAATCTGCGTGCTTTTGACCCGACCACCGCGCCACATCCCGCAAGTCCCCGCCCGGCGGGCTTCGCTGCTCTACGCTTGCCGGGTCCGACGCCCGGACCACACACATATCCGGGCTTCAATTCACCGTGGCCACAACGCAATTGGATAGAGAAGGGGAAGAGTTGATGTATGAGGGTGGCTGTTTGTGCGGGTGGATCCGGTTCCGTGCCGACGCGCAGGCCGGCTGGCCGCACCTGTGCTCGTGCCCGCACTGCCAGAAGCTGGCTGGCGGGCCGGTCACCGCGTGGGTCGACTTCCCGCTCGAGAAGTTCGAATGGACCGGCGAGGGTGGTGAACCGACCTGGTACAACACCTACCCGACCACCGCGCGCGGGTTCTGCCCCACCTGCGGTTCGCTCGTCGCCGCGATCGACGACGGCGGCACCGCGATGGGCATCACGATGATGTCCCTCGACGACCACAGCGCGCTCACCCCCGTGCACCAGTCCTGCAAGGACAATGCCGTGCCGTGGCTGCCGGTCATCGAAACCATCGACGCTGGCTCATGACCACACGATTGCCGTGCCGAGTGCCTTGCGTCGGCGCGGCAACCGCGGATCACATGACCGTGGTGCGATAGAGCAGACGCTGATGGCGGGTGTGATCGCACGGCGAGGCGGTGTGCATCGTGGCCCGGTTGTCCCAGATGACCAGATCACCCACCGCCCACCGGTGGGAGTACACGTACCGACTGGCGGTGGCATGGGTGTGCAGCTGGTCGAGCAGCTGCGCAGACTCGGTCTCGTCGACGCCGACGATTCCCCGGATGATCATGTCGCCCAGCAGCAGCGAGCGACGCCCGGTCTCAGGGTGCAACCGCACCAGCGGATGCACCACATCCGGCACCTGCGCGCGCTGAGCCTCTGTGAGCGGCACCTTCGCCGGATTGTCCGCGGCCTGCCGCTCGAAAAGGTGCAGCATCGAATGCACCGTCTCGAGCCCATCGATCCGGGCACGCAGCCCGGCGGGCAGATCGTCGTAGGCCGCGATCGTATCAGCGAAGCGCGTTTCGCCACCGACCTCCGGCGCGATCACCGAGTACAGCAGCGACACCGCGCTCATCTGAGCCTTCCACGACAGATCGGTGTGCCACTCCTGCTCGTTGTCGCCGTCGTACATGCCGATCGGCACACCGTTGCGATGGATATTGCTGATCGTCACGATCTGGCGGAAGCCCGGCACAGTGTACTGATCCTGCACATGAGTCTCCGGCTTACCGAAGAACCTGCTCACCCGGAGATGGTCCTCATGCGACAGGGTTTGATCCCGCACGACCAGAACCCGGTATTTCAGCAGATCCTCGATGAGGGAAGTGGCATCCGACTCGTCCACTGGCAGGGAAAGGTCTATGCCGAAAATGCTTGCACCGAATTTCGGTGTCAGAGGGTCGAGATGATAGCGACTCACCGCCGAATTCTAGCAAAACAGCGCTGGATTCCAGGCCGGATTCGGGTGTGCGGTGCGAAGAATCATGCTGTGCCACGCCAGGTTTCACCGATTCTGCGACTGCCGATGTGAATGCGCTGGCCGACGGGGCAGGTGGGCTATCATTCCGGCATGAGTCAGGGGATACCGCTGAAAGACTCTGCCATGAACCAGGCACGTGTCGAGTCGCTGGCTGCCGACCTATCCCGTGTCGAACCCGGCTTCAACGCCATTGGTTTCGTCACCGCCGTCATGGCACAGCTACCTGGACTAGAGCTCAAGGCCCGAATCGCCTGTGTCGCGGACGCATTGGCAGTCCACCTGCCCGCCGAAGTCGAGGCTGCGACCGCAGTAATTCTCGCCGCATTGCCCCCGCACGACGATGCCACCTTCACCGGCAGCGACTTCGGCCTCTACACATACGCCCCCTATTCGGACTTCATCGCCCGCTACGGCTGCACCTCCGAACATCTCGAATCATCGCTGAATGCGTTGAAAGAGACGACAAAGCATTTCACCGCCGAAGACGCGCTGCGCTATTTCCTCAACGCCTTCCCTGACGCCGCGATGGACGCCGTCATGCAGTGGAGCCGCGATCCCGACTATCACGTCCGGCGTCTGGCCAGTGAAGGAACGCGTCCGATCCTGCCCTGGTCGCCGCGCATCATGTTGCCCGTAGAAGCGGCAATTCCGGTGCTGGACAACCTTTACACCGACACTTCGCGCTTCGTCACACAATCGGTGGCCAACCATCTCAACGACATCACCCGCACCGCTCCCGGCCTCGCGCTGGCCACGCTGGATCGATGGCAGATCTCGAACGAGCAACGTCCAGGCGAAATGAACTTCATCATCAAACAATCGCTGCGGACGCTGGTGAAAACGGGCCACCCTGAAGCCTTCGAATTCCTCGGCCTGTCAACAACACCCGCCGTCGAGGTAACCGGATTGCGCGTGAACTCCCACGCGGTCCCGATCGGGAAAGCGTTGATCTTCGACTGCACCATCCACGCGACCGGGGCCAACTCCGAGCGCGTCATCATCGACTGCGTCGTACAGTATCCGCGCGCCAGCTCCGGACACGGCGAGGCGGTGTTCAAGTGGACCACCGCAGACCTGTCACCCGGCGAATCCCGTCCGCTGACACGATCGCAGCCGCTGCGCTCAACGGCCAGCCGCAAGCTCGCCCCGGGTCCCAGCCTGTTGCAGATCCAGATCAACGGCACCCGGGTCGCCGAGACCGCCTTCGAACTACTGCCCGCGTCCTAGTCTCGGCGGGAGGTACTGGAGCGGACCAAAGGCAGTGTCGAGCAGCGAAACGATCCCGGGATCTTGGTGACCTCCGAATAGTCGACCAGGATCACCTCGATCCCCCGCGCGTCGAGCTCGGTGGCGATTCGCTCGCTGCGCTCGGCAACAACCACGACCCCCGGTGCGAGAGCCAACGCGTTCACCTCCACCGCCAAGGCTTCCTCGCCAGTGACCGGAATCAAGTCGAAATGCGAAGCAAACCAGCGCATCTGTAGATCATCGAACACCGCCGGATGTACCAGCGCCACCTCCGGTGCGACGATGTTGAAGTGGTCGTCCAGGTGCACGATGCCGCCGCAGACGAACTCGATCGGTATGACCTGCCGCTCGACGCCGAGTCGGTCGAGCTGGTACCGCAGCGCGTCAACCCCGGCAGGCGAGGTCTCCTCACTCAGCCCAACCAACACCATTCCGTCGTGCAGCATCACATCGCCGCCCTCGATGGTCCCGGCATCGAGGTAGGCGACATGGTCGATCTGCTCGCACAGACGCCGCACCCCAGCGAACTCACCCTGCCGCCGCCGCGAGTTCAGCCGAGACACAATGAAAATGCTATCGATGACGAACCCGAGATCACGGGTGTAGTGCTGGCCATAGGATCCCGGCACCTGGTCCGCGAGCACAATTTCTACACCCCGGCAGCGCAACAGGTTGATGAAACGGTGCTGCTGAGCGCGCACTCGCTCCGCCGAGTACGGCGCCCACCGACTGGTCTCACGCTGCCGCGTCAGCACCGGATCCAGTGAGCCCGACAAGTCCAGGGCGGCCGGTCCGGCGTGGCGCATCACCACTGATCGCAACTGGCCGAACTCGCTGTCCACCCCGACCCGTCTCACACATCCCTCCTGTCACCAACATCGTTGCCGCCTTGTCTGATGCGCCGCACCGCGAGCGAATCGACCCTGTGCGTGACCTGATCGAGGCGCTATCTCTGCGGCCTGCCCGGCGCTGCTGTAGACACTGGTTGGAGCTTGTCGCTCAGCTGGGGTTCGCGTACATCCGAATCCACAATGCTTCATGGCCTTTTCATCGTGCACATCGACCATGATGGGCGGATGATCCCCACTTCGACACCGGGTTGGCCTGTTTTCCCGGGTTGCTGATACCCCATCGGTCAATCTTGGCCCAGTCCTGCAGATTCCGTGGCTGATCCCGCCAGCTGGCAGGTGAGGGTTGCCGCAGAGACCAATCGTTGCCGAGTATGGCGACCACGATCATCTCCCTCGATGATGTCCTGATGGCACAGGTACGGGCCGCGGCCGGAGGCGATCCGTCTGGCTGGATCGCGAAAGCGTGTCCGTCCCGGCTGCCGAGCGAGGAATGCTGGGCCCTCGTTGAGTGGAGCATCAGCATCCGGCCGAAGCTGCGGTGGCGAGCGCCTAACGCGCCCGCGGCTTTCGCGAGGTCGAGGCCGAGCAGTACGCCCACAAGGTGGCGCAGCAGGTCTGGCAGGCTCGAGGCGGTGACGGAGAGGGGCCGAGCGGTCGTGACCGCGCCGAAGCCGAGGCTGCGGCCCGCGCGCTGCTCGCCCAGGCCGACACCGATCGGCCAGAATAGGCTCTGCTGCAGGCTGATCCGTTTCCGCGAGCGCCGGAGTTGTCGGTGGCTGGTGCGACCATGTGGGTCTAGTCGTGTTCTCGGCTGGGCGAGAACACATTTCACGTGGCAGGGGACGTTGATGGGCTACACCTATGTTTCGCAGTACGACACCGGCTCGCTGTACAAGATCGGCAAGGCGACAACTCTGTCGCAGCGGCAGAGCTCGCTGCGCACCGGCAGCTCGGGCAAGCTCGAGCTGTTCGACTACGTCGAGACCGAGCACGCGCTCGAGGGCGAACGGTTCCTCAAACGCCTGTGGATCGTGCGGCTGCACCAGCACCGCAAAGAGGTCTACCGGCTGACCGAGGACGAGGTCCGCGCCGGGATGGACGAGCTGCGCCGCTACCTCACCGACGTCCTGCCGGCCGAACTGGCCCAGCAAGCCGAGCTGGCCGAGCTGGAAACAGTCGACAACGACGACACCATGATCGAGGCCTCCGCCGACATCCTCGCCGCGCATCGTCGCCTGGTCGCGATCGAAGCCGACCTGCGCCGGCTCAACGCCGAGGCCGAGCCGCTGCGGCGGGCGATCATGCTCGCGATCGGCAAGAACCGCGGCATCGCCGGGATCGCCACGTTCGACAAGGCCGATTCGGTGCGCTGGTTCAACGCCGCGCGGGCCCAAGCCGAACATCCGCAGCTGTGGGAGCAGTTCCAAAAGACCACCTACGACAATGCCGCGTTCAAGAAGAAGCACGCCGACCTGGCCGATTCGTTCATGGAGCCGCCCAAGAAGCGCACGTTCGTCTTGAACGAGGACCTCGGTTCCTGAGCCGTTTACGCCCGTTGCCGTATCGCTTCTGCGGCGGCGGCGGGTTCCCGCGCAACTGGATTTCGGCAACATCTCCGCCATATGGTCAACCTCGCTATTCGCGCGAGTAGGTCCAGTTCGTGCCGGTGCCTCGGTACTGCTCGACGGAGATGGGTTCGACGCCGGGTTTCATGTGGTCGAGGTAGAGCTGTCCGTGGAGGTGGTCGACTTCGTGGGCGACCAGGCGCGCGAGACCGTGATCGAACACGGTGATCCGGGTGGTGCCGTTGATGTCGGTGTGTTCGACGTGGATTGTCAGTGGTCGCGGTACCCGTCCGCGTAGGTCGAAGAAGCTCAAGCACCCTTCGTATTGTTCGTCTTCGCCGCTGGTTTCGACGATGCGGGGGTTGAACAGGGTGATGGTGTCACCGGTGGGTGTGCGCACGATCGCTGCGGCACGGCTGATTCCGATCTGGGGTGCGGCGATGCCCATTCCCTTGCCGAACACGTGCGCCTGGGCTACACGTTCGGCGGCCGAATTCAGTTCGGCGACGACACGGCGGGCGTCTTCGGCTTCGGTCGGCAGGTCGAACGGGCGCGCGATCTGGCGCAGGATCTCGTCACCTTCTTGGGCGATGCCGAGGCCGGCCATGACCTTGCTCGGTGGGGTGCGTTCGTCGTCGTTGCGGCCGCGGAAGTCCCATTCGAGGCGGTAGCGCGCGTGCAGGGGCGGGTCGTCGGTGGACCAGGCGTAGATGTGGCGTTCCTGCTCGGCGTGATGGGTGATGGGTGTGGGGAATGGTTGGCCTTCGGCCGCCATCGAGGTCTGGAGTCCCCAGACCGAGGGTTCCAGCGCGGCGGGGAAGTCCAACCGCACCGACAGCCGGTTGGTGGGCAGGCGGACTGCGCGCTGAAACCAGTTGCCCCAGTGGGTCGCTGAGACGGTGTACTCGTATTCGATCCAGCAGGCGTGGCCGGGGTAGAGCGGGAAATGGCGGCCGCCGCCGAGTTCGCTGAACTCGAGCCACACTTCCTTGAACGCATCGCGGTCGTGGTGGGCGGTCCAGGCCATGGGCTCGGCGCGGTGTTCGCCGTGCCAGGCGTGCAGGTCGATCTCGTCCCAGGTCAGTGGGTGTTCCTGGTAGAGCTGGTTGGATTGTTCAGGGTCGCCGGGATAGCGATCGACGGAGATCCTGATCAGGTAGCGGGTGATCGGTTCGGCGCCGCCGTTGATCAGGCGCCGCCGTTGACGGAGCCGGTAGGTGTGTCCGTCGAAGGACAGGCTCGCATCGTCGTGGTCGACCACCAGCGATCCGGCCGTGTCGGCGGGGTCGGCGATGGTGGCTGTGCGGGTGGTTGTGGTGCGGGTGGCGTTGAACTCGGCGAAGGCGGCGCGCAGCGCCCCGCCGGCTTGCAGGGTCGATTCGGCGCAGGCGGCGAATTCCCTCGACGGTTTCTCGGTGCCGGACTCGATCTTGGACACATACGGGCGGCTGTAGCCCAGTTTGGCAGCCAGCGCCCGACGCGACAGGCCGCGGACATCGCGCCAGCGGCGCAGCTCGAGTGCGAAGACGTTGACCTGCGCCGCGGCATCGTCGGCGGGCGAGGTATCGGCCGGGGTCACTGTCGCGGTGCTCCTGTTCGCCGGGTGTGCGTGTGCGTGCGTACCCCGTGAGTATGCGCCCACACTGCCGAAACACCCTGCATCCGTGGGGAAATGGAACACCAGCGGCCCGAACTTCACCCTCTGACCGATCCGGGAGAGTTCGCTGGGCCGATCGAGTTCGGGGAGGCACACCATGAGCAAAGTCCTGGTGACCGGCGGTGCGGGTTTCATCGGCTCGCACTACGTCCGGCATCTACTCGACCACGACGACGTCGAGCAGGTCACCGTGCTCGACGCACTCACCTACGCCGGGCACGCGGAAAACCTCGGCACCGCGATGCTCTCGGCGCGACTCCGTCTGGTCACCGGCGAGATCGGTGACACCGCCCTGGTGGACGAGTTGGTCGCCGATCATGACGAAATCGTCCACCTGGCCGCGGAATCGCACGTCGATCACTCCTTCGCCCAGGCGGCCCGGTTCATCGCCACGAACGTGGCCGGCACCCAGACGATTCTCGATGCCGCGCTCCGGCACGGGATCGCCAAGGTGGTGCACGTGTCCACCGACGAGGTGTACGGGCCGGTGCTCGACGGTGCCGCGAGCGAGGACGCGCCGCTGGCACCGACGGTGCCGTACGCGGCGAGCAAGGCCGCCGCAGACCTGATCGCCTTGTCCTACCACCGCACTCACGCCGTGCCGGTGTGCGTGACCCGCTCGTCGAACAACTACGGCCCGCACCAGCACCCGGAGAAGATCATCCCCGCCCACATCACCGCGCTGCTGCACGGCGCCAAGATCGTGCTGCACGGCGACGGCCAGCACGTGCGGAACTGGCTGCACGTCGCCGACAACTGTGCGGGCCTGGACCTGGTGCGCCGCCACGGGATCCCGGGGCAGGTCTACAACCTCGGCGGCGGCACGGATCTGACCAACGAAGCGCTTACCGGGCTGATCCTGGACGCGATGGGCGCGGACTGGGATCGCGTGATCCGGGTGCCCGATCGCCGCTGCAACGACCGCCGCTACGCGATGACCTGGGACAAGATCGCCGGGCTGGGATACCGGCCTCAGCGCAGCATCGCAGACGGGCTGGCCGAGACCATCGCCTGGTACCGGGCCAACGCCGACATGTGGGCGCCGATGCTGGCCGCCCGCACCGGCGCCAGGGTCGGGCAGTGACCGGGGCGCGGGTGCTGGTCACCGGTGTCGGTGGCCAGCCCGGCTTCGACCTCGCCCGGCGTCTGCACCAGCTCGGCGCCACGGTGATCGGCGTCGACGCCGACCCTCTGGCGAACGGGCTGCTGCTGGACGGGATCGAGCCGCGTTCGTGCCCGCACGTCGAGGACTCCCGCTACAGGGAAGCGCTGGTGAAGCTGTGCGACACCGAGGCCGTCGACGCGGTGGCCCCGACCGTGGAATCCGAGCTGCCCGCCCTGATCGGCCTCGCCGATGAACTGGCCGCAGTGGGTGCACGGACCTGGCTGCCGACCTACCGTGCGGCCGCCTCCTGCCGGGACAAGGCCGTCTTCGCTCAGGCGCTCGCAGAAGCGGCGGTTGCGCACCCGGCGACGTGGCTGCCCGAACAGCTCGACGACGCGCCCGCCGACGGGGAGTTCGTCGTCAAACCCCGCACGGGCCAGGGCTCGCGTGGAGTCCTGGAATGCCGGGGCCGGGAACAGGCGCGCGCGGCGTGCCTGCTGATCGAGGACCCGATCGTGCAAACCCGGGTCATCGGCGCCGAATTCACCGCGGACTGTCTCGTCGGCGACGACGGCCGCGCCGGTGTCGTGCTGCGGTGGCGGCTGCTGACCAAGGGCGGGTTGTCGATCGTGACCCGCACCTTCACCGACCCCGACATCGACGCGCTGGTGCGCGCCACCCTGGCCGCGGTCGGCATCCGGGGGTGGTGTTGCGTGCAGGGATTCGCCACCGACGCCGGGCCGCAGATCACCGAGGTCAACGCCCGCCCCGCCGGTGCGTTCCTGGCCGCCGAAGCCGCCGGCGCTGATCTGACCGGCCAATACCTCGCTGCCCTGCTCGGCGGGCCGATCGACTACGACCAGCTCGCCTACCAACCCGGGGTGGCCCTCACCAAATACGTCGACACCCTCGCCGTCACCACAGGAGGCCGTGATGCTCGCACCCACTGACACCCCGGCGGTCGCCCGCAACGCCGCCCCCTACCTGCACGGTCCCGAAACCGACGCCCTCACCGGCGCGCTGGCCGCCGGCCAGTACGGGCACAACACCGAAACCGAGAGCTTCGAGCAGGAACTGGCCGAATACCTCGGCGTCGCCGACGTCGTCACCGTCCATCGCGGCACCGCGGCCCTGCACATGGCGTTGATGGCGGTCGGGATCGGGCGCGGCGACGAAGTCGTGGTCCCCTCTCAGACGTTCTGCGCCACCATCCACGCCATCCGCGCTGCCGGTGGGGTGCCGCGCTTCGCCGACATCGACCCCGCCACCCAGTGTGTCACCCCCGAAACCGTCGAGGCCGCGATCACCGCCAACACCCGCGCGGTGCTGCCGGTGTTCTACGGCGGCCGCGCGGTCGACCTGACCGAACTCCGACTGGGCGACCGGGAGATCGCCGTGGTCGAAGACGCCGCCCACGCCTTCGGCTCCCGCCACCGCGACGGCCGCCGCGTCGGCGCGACCGGCCAGCTCACCTGCTTCTCCTTCGGCCCGATCAAGAACATCACCTGCCTCGAGGGCGGGGCGATAGTGGCCCGCAACCGCCGCGAAGCCGAACGCCTGCGCACCATGCGCACACTGGGCATTCGCGTTAACCAGCTGACCCGAATCCGCACCACCGACTACCGCGTCGACGGACACGGACTGCCCTATCACCTGTCCGCCGTGCACGCAGCCGTCGGCCGTGTCCAGCTGGCCCATTTCGACCATGTCGTGGGCCTGCGAACGGCCCTGTGGCGCAGCTACGCCCGCGCGCTCGCCGCGCTCGGGGAAGTGAAGCTCATCGATGTCGATATCGACAACACGGTGCCGTTCAACGTGGTCGTACTCGTCGACGACCGTGACCAGGTGTTCGCGCGGATGAAAGCCGCCGGGATCGGGGTCGGGGTCCACTATCCGCCCAACCACACACAGCCCGCCTTCGAGCGCTGGCACCGCCGCCTGCCCGCCACCGAACGCACCGCGCCGCAACTGTTGTCACTGCCGTTCCACCCTGCGATGACCGACGCCGATGTCGCCACTGTCGTCGAGGCGCTGGCCGCTGCGCTCGCGCCCGCGGCTACCTGACCGGAGCGCCGTCGGCGACGGCGCGCACCAGCCCGGCCAGCCGCTGCCCGGCATCCGGGCGCCCCAGCTCCCGCGCGGCCTTGCCCAGTCGGGCGCGGGCGTCCGGATCGGCCAGCAACCCGGTCACAGCGGCGCCGATACTCTGCCCGGCCACCGTGCCCGACACCGTGATCGCCGCCCCGGCCTGCTCGAGCAGCCGCGCCGCCCGCGCCTGCTCGCCACCAGCAGAGGACGCCAGCGGAATCAGCACCGCGGCCTTACCCAGCGCGGTCAGCTCGGCGATCGTGCCGGCACCAGCACGGCACACCACCACCTCGGCCAACGCCAACGCATCGGCCATCCCCGCACCATCGATGAAGTCGACGACGACGTAGCGCCCGGCCATCTCCCCGGGCAACGCCGCCGCTGCACTCTGCAACATCGACAGATCCGCAGCACCGGCCTGGTGAATCACGTTGGCCTGGACCAGCAACGATTCCAGCGCCTCGGCGATGGCGGTGTTGATCTGGTGAGCGCCCTGCGCACCGCCGGTGACCAGCACGGTCGGCATCCTGCGGTCGAACCCGCCCCCGAACCGCTCCAGCGCAGCGGGGCCGCTGCCGGCGAGCACCGACTCCCGGACAGGGTTGCCTGTGACCACCGCGCGCGCGGCCGCCCGCGGCGGCAGCACCGCGACGGTCGCCTCCGATGTCACCGCCACCGCTGTGGCGGCCCGTGCCAGCACCCTGTTGGCCAGGCCCAACCCGACCGTCTGCTCATGCACCACCAGAGGAATGCGCAGCACACCGGCGGCCGCGCCGACCGGAACGGCCACGTATCCGCCCGTGGTCAACACGACGTCGGGAGTGAAGGCGCGCAGCCGCCGCACGGCCTGGGCTACCCCGACCGGCACCCGCGCCATGTCGGTGATGTTGGCGCGGTTGAGCATCCGCAGCGGGTTGCGTTCACGACGCAGCTTGCCTACTGCGACCGGGGTGAAGTTGATGCCATCGGCGGCCGCGGTCCGCTGCTCGAGCGAATCCGCCTGCCCGAGCCACAGCACCTGCACCGGATCGTCCCCAGCCCGTAGCTCGCGCGCCACAGCGAGCGCGGGAAACACATGCCCACCGGTACCACCACCTGCGATCGCTACCCGCAACGCTGCCGCCTTCCCATCATCGACCGAAACAATGCGCTCAAGTCTGCCACCGCCCCAGGACCTCTCAGCGTTGGTGCTTCCCGGCCGCAGACTGCGGCGTCTGCTGGTCCCCATCGACTCGCCCCTCCGCTACAGCGAGGCCAACCCGAGCGCGAGAAGCCGCCGGAATTGACAGCGACTCACATGAGGACATCTTGGGTACCGTTGCAGCGTAGGACACCGAGACCGGCCGTCTGTGCTTGGCGCAGACGGCTCACCCCGCACCCTCGCATTCAACGCGGAGGGCGCCGAAGGCCGACCGCGGGTGTCACACTGAGGCCGACTTCGAGTATTCCTGCGGCTGTCCTGACTCGAAGTCGTATTCGTCGATGTCGAGCTCGGTTCGAGTCGCCACCAGAAACTCCAGCACCGAGAGCGGCAGATGCCATCCCAGCGGTCGCGGCCAATCCTTGGCCTGATCCCAGGCAATGCCATCGGGCGAGGCCTCGACGCCATCCGGATCCCCGAAATAGCGGACAACTTGCATCACCGGGCTGACCTCATCGTCGGAGCACAAAGCGACC
Source organism: Nocardia sp. NPDC050793 (assembly GCF_040654065.1). Taxonomy (NCBI): domain Bacteria; kingdom Bacillati; phylum Actinomycetota; class Actinomycetes; order Mycobacteriales; family Nocardiaceae; genus Nocardia; species Nocardia sp. NPDC050793. Next base: position 541,939 of record NZ_JBFAHG010000001.1, on the reverse strand, counting down.
AGTTCGGCACGAACCGGCTCCAGCCGATCGACCAGATGCTGAACCTGGTCGCCAACGCTGTCATTGCTGCGGCGGACAATCTTCCAGGCATGGAAGCGCGGAAGGACCCGTTCGGGTGACCGGCTGCCCATGACACGCACTTTGTCTTCTCCATCCCCAGCCGCGCAGTCACGTCTGCGGCCGTCAGCGAGGTGCTCATCACCGAGAAATAGCAGTACTGGCTCATCTTCACGGCGCAGACCCCACCACACACGCCATGGCGCCCACGACCCAATTACCTGCCAATCAGCCGACGAGAACGACGATCGAGCAGCCATCGCAGCTCGAATCGTCCCTCACACGCCAATGGCGCCCACCCGAGCATTGCCCGGTTGTGCGCCAAAACGCGCTACTGCGTGCAGCTACTCCGGGCTTCTGCAGCCGCATGGGCACTCAGTCTTCGAGCTGCCAACCGCGGCTCACGAACAGGGATACGAATTGCGGCGGAATGTAGAGGCGGTCTTCTGGATTGGGGATCTCGAAATACCGCTGCGCGGCGCGCAGTGTGTCGTCGTTGCGGCTGAGGTCGATCACCGCCCGGTCCGGTGATTGGCGACGGGCCAGGTATCTGATCTCGAAGGCCTCGAAGCGCAGTGGATCCTGCGGATCGAACACTCCTTTCTTGTCGGCGCGGGCCTGCTTGACGAACTCGCGCGCACGTTTCAGCGACGGCGAGGTCGTAGCGACATCGTGTGCGGTGCCCGGTTCGAGGACGGCGTCGAGGAGGGTGACATCGCGGAAGGGATCGATGTTGGGCCAGATGAAGAACGGCAGCGCGACGCCACGCTGCAGCTGGCGTTCGTTGTAGGACAGCGGCCGCGGACTGGGCACGGTGGGGTTGGGCTGATCGCGGTTGACGAAGGCCAGGAAGCGGCCACGGGAATCGAACACCTCGAACTCGAAGGCCAGGAAGTAGTTGAACTCGGCTGCGGTCTGACCGAGTGCGGTCATGTCCAACTGCACGAGCTCGCGCAGCGAGTCCCCGGCCTTGAGGGCGTGGCGGTGGTGATTGGCGGCCGCACCGGCGCCGATCCTGGTTGCGAGATGCGCGGCAAGTGACGGATAGAGGTCGAACGCGCCGAATTCGGGGCGGAAGGGATCCGATAGATAGGTTTCCCAGTCATCGGAGTCCAGCGATGTCTGGGAGTCTGGCCCGGGAAGGTCGATCCTCTTTTCCGGGGTGTCGATTCCGAGGAACCGCACCAGCATGCTGCCTTGGACGTGGACGCCGGTGGTGTCGCCGTCGGGGATGGATCGTTCCAGCGTTTGCGGGTTGCCGTCGCTGTCGCGTCGGATGCCGGTTACGGATCGAGGGCGGTTGTTCACGGTGAAGAAGGCGTCGGCCATGTCGTACTCCCTATCGATCGAATCGGGCGTGCCCAGCCATTGTCAGGGATCATCCTCGACCCTTCCACAAACGCGCGTGAACCATGTTGCATGACAACGATCACGGTTGCGCAGCAGTTCATGCGGTGTTCGGCGGGATGCGCTGGTCCTGTCGGCTTCGGGCCAGATCCACGGCGGCAGTGCGTGTTGATCGACTTCGTCGTCGGCGAGTTCGCCGTTCGGGCCGCGGTAGCGGGGGTGGCCGGCGATCAGCGCCCGGCCGAATCGTGCGAGCAAGTGTCATCATTCGCCGCCGCGCTGGTCTGTTCGTCATTCGTTCCCCGAGGGCTTGTCGGGTGAGGACGCGTGCGAGCGCGCCGCAAGCCGGTAGCGGTGTAAGCCCGGCGTTCGTTGCCGATGCCACGCTGGAACAGACCGAATTGCCGCTGCCGGCGGTGCACGGGCCGCGCAGGTGAACGATCGCCGTGAACACCGACACTGCCAGGGCCGCATTGCCCGACGTATCGACGATTCCCCCTGCGTCGCAACGGAGTTTGGCATGCTGATGAATCATGATCAGTGTTCTTGTTGCAGTCGTCGGTGTCTTGGGAACTGCCCTCGGGGCCTCGCTCACAGCCATCATTTCGGCCCGCACCGAGAACCGTCGACAGGCTGCCTTGGAGCGGCAGCAGGCGCGGCAAGAGCTGACTCAAAAGGGCAACCAGGCTCTCGAAGTGCGGATCGAGCATCTCCGGTGGCGCCGTGAGCGCCGCCAGTCTGCCTACATTGACTTCCTCGATGCCCTCAACGCCGCAGATCGGGCCAACCAGCAGTACTTCCGTGACCGCCGCGGCGCGCCCGAATCGGTGCCAGTTCAAGAAGCCCGGGTTGCGGAAATCAGGCAACTGTTCAAAGAGACGGAGCACGCTGGGAACAAGGTTTTGCTCGAAGGGCCAGCGGACGTTGCTGAAGCGGCCTCCAAGTTGGTCGGAGTGCAGGCTGTTCTGGTCCGGGAAGTGCAAGAATATGGTGAGGCACATGCAGCTTCGGCGGAAACCTCCCATGAACGGGCCAGGGCAGCCGAGACGACCGGACTCAACTATCTGGTTGCCCACCACGAGTTCATCGGCGTCGCACGCGCAGCACTCGACGAGGTGATCGACGCGAGTTGATCCTGGCGACTCCGACATGCGGGGCAACCCGACCTCAGTATTCCCCGAGCTGTTAGTCCGGAGAAAGTAGTTCCAGATCCGGGCCGACTGCGGGATATCCTCGCGGACCAACAGCGGGTTCTCGCTGTAAGGCACTGGTGGTCTCCTGGTCCGCTACGCCGAGCGGCCACGGTTGGCGGCGCGGTCGAGTTCGGCGCGCAGGCCGCACAGCGTCGCGTGCAGCAGTTCGAGGTCAGCGCTGGTTGGGACCGCCAGGACCTCCGTTTCGCTCACCAGCGCGTCGGTGCTGGTTGGGTCCTCGCGCAGGTAAGCGGGAAAGCCGGTTTCGGTGGTGGTGTCCATGATGATGCTCCTGGTGAGTGTAGTTGCGGCAGCGTGGTGGGCCGATCGCGTTTGCTGGCGATGCGAACTGCCGACTCCCGAAAGCTGTTGCGCGGCAGATCGTTCTGGTGTCAGGGGAGTTGGGCGGCGCGCAGAATGAGCTCGATCTGAGGTCTGATGCCGGAGATCGTCGTCGAGATGCCGTTGTCGTGTTGCACAGTCATGCCGATGACCACGGTGAACAGGAACGACACCACCAGGTCCACATCGAGCCTCGGCTCGGATGGCTCGAAACCAACTGTGGCGGTGAGTAGTTCGGTGACCGAGTCGCCGATGACGGCGACTCGGTCGCTGACCTCGCGGCGGCTGGTGTCGTCGAGTGCGGCCAGGGCCATTTCCAATGACACCCATCCGGGTCTGCTCGCCAGCATGCTCGCCCAGATCGCCAGGATGGTGATGAGGTGGTCGGTGTCGCGGGGGATGGTCGCGAGGATACGGTGGGTCGCGCGGGTGGCGAGGGTGTCGGCGACTTCGTGTGCGATGTGGCGTTTGCGGCCGAAGTGGTGGGTGAAGGTGCTGTAGCTGGTGCCGGCGGCTCGGCAGATCCTGTCGATGTTGGTGTCGGCGTATCCGCCGGTCAGCAGCAACTGCGTCGCCGCGACCAGCAGACGGTCGCGGGCCGCGGTGGCTGGCTGGGCAGCGGCGGTGTCCGCGGCGCCCAGCGCACAGTCGGTCCGGTGGTGGTCGAGGTTCACAGCGGCTGAACCTGCTGTGCGGCGGGTCCTTTCGGACCTGTGCCTCGGCGGAACTGGACGCGTTGTCCCTCGTTGAGGGAGCGCCAGCCTTCGGTTTGGATCTCGGAGTGGTGGACGAAGATGTCACTGCCGCCGGTGTCGCTGGCGATGAATCCGTAGCCCTTCGTCGAGTCGAACCATTTGACGATGCCTGTTTCCATGGGAGTTCCTCGAAATCGGATCGGTTTGTGTGGTGGAAAGCGAATTGGTCGGTGATGTAGGTGTCGGTGGCTCAGTGGTGGTGGTCGGTGCCGTAGCCGCTGAGGACGTCGGCGGCGTCGGCCAGGCGGCGTTCACTGGAGTGGTCGGTGCCGAGGATGAGCGCGAGGTGGGAGCGAACCGTTGCGGTGGTGAGCGTGGTGGCGTGGGTGTGCTGGATGGCCATGCCCAACACGAGGGTGAAAAGCAGCGACACCAGCTGCTCGCGTTCGCTGTCGGTGCGTTCGGAGGCATCCAGGCCTGGGCTGCGGGCGAATAGGTTGGCGACGGCTCTGCGCAGGCACTCGGCACGCGCGTGGACTTCGGCGCGGCTGAGCGAGGCGAGGTCGGCGAGGTCGAGTTCGAGCCAGACCCAGCCCGGCCGGGTGGCCAGCAGCCGAGCCCAGGTGGTCAGCGTCGCGAGTAGGTGCTCACCGTCACAGGGTGTGAAGCCGTCGATCCGGCGCAGGGCGTGGCCGGTGAGGTGGGCGGCGACGGCATGGGCGGCGTCGTACTTGTGGTCGAAGTGACGGAAGAACCTGCCGCGGCGGGTGTCTGCGTGCACGCAGATGAACCCGACCGAGGTTGCGTCATATCTGCGGGTGAGGAACAGGCTGGCGGTGGCGGCGAGCAGCTGCTGGTACTCGCCGAGTTCGTCGGCGGAGGTGCCGGTGCGGCGGTTGGTGGTCACTACGGGGAGTCCTCCTCTCGGAATCGTGGGAACTGCTGAGGATCGAGGCAGAGCGAGAGAAAACGCGGTATCAGAAGGGAAGGGCGCCGCGCCGTGTTGCCAGCAGTAGGTCATGTGCGGCGGTGAGCACACTGGTCGCCGATGGCAGGCGAATGCCGAGGAACGGCTGGATACCGCCGATCCAGGTCCAGCCGGTCACCGAATCGCTCATCGGCAACCAAATCCGTTGGCCATCATCCAGAATCCGCACACCCGCGTCCTCTAATAGGGCCAGCGCTTCGGTGCTGAGTCGGCGGTTGAAGGCTGGGCCGACGAGAAACACCTGAGTCGCTGGTCCGGCCAGATGACGACCGACGACCAGGGTGGTGGTTGTGTCGCCGATGTCGGTCATCCGGGAGCGCACGCCCGCGACGAGGTGGGCGGGCATGGCGATGCCACCGAGTGTGGGGGTGGCGACGAGCGCGACGCGGCCACCCGCACAGGTCACGGTGAACCCGAGGCGGCGGTAGACGCCAGCGACATCATCAGGGGTGTGGCAGTTCTCGAACATCACCTTGTTCTTTTCCTGGGGGCGAAGCAGTTCGACGACTCGACACGTGGACAGTGCGATCAGCGCATGCGGTGATCTCGCCGGGGGCGGATACGCAGCGCGATGCGGCGTGGTTTTGCGATCGGCAGCGCGCAGTGGGAACGACGGCGAGGCTGGCGAGAACTACCGGCAACGAGTGCGGTCGTTTCATGTCGGGCAGCAGCGCAAGGGTCATGCTCACCGAACCTCGTCACGCGACCGGCGATACAGCACACCATCGACGTCGGTGCCGAAAGGAAACGACAACGAGAACACGGAAATCACAGGGAGTCCTTCACGAGGGACGGAGCCATCGGTCGGTGCGCCGGGGCGGCGCCGGGGTCAGGGGTAGGCGGGGATCTGTTGCGGTGGGCGAGGAGTGCCGTCGTCGCTGCCGACGTCGACCACCCGCACCAGGCTGGTTCCGGTGCACAGCAGAGCTCGTCCAGCGGGCAGGTGTGCGTGGTCGGGGACGACGATCACCCAGATGTCGGGGTCGCGGGCGGCGCGGCGGATGAGCGCGTCGACGGTGTCGCTGCTGGGGCGGTGATCGAGATAGGTTCCGCCCCAGGCATATCCCCACCCTTCGGCGCGATGCCGCATCCGGGCACCGATCAGCGCGATATTCGCGGTCGGCACGAGCCGGGTGTTGAAGTAGCCGACGGCGACCTGCGGTGACGGCGGTGGCGGCGGCTTGCGCTGCGACAGGCCTCTCACGACAGCGTCCGAGCTGTTCGGGCTGGCGCGGGCAGGTGCACCTGTCCGGTGATCACCTGCTCGACGAGCCGGTTGTAGCCGCTGGCCTCCTCGACCAAGATCGTCAGTGCGGTTGAGGAGGGAATCAGCGTGCCGGTCTGCGCGGTCGCCAGTGCCCAGCGGCGGATGTGGCGGGTGAGTACGGTCCCGAGCCCGCACGGATGCATCGCGGCGAGAGAGCTGTCCAGACCGAGGGCGAGCACACGGTGGTGGGCGAAGGTGTCGACGCGGGCGATCAGGGCAGCGATGTCGCGGCTGGCCTCGGCGAAGAAGTCGCTGACCACCCGCCACTCGCCTTCCTCAATCTGTGTGCTGGATTGCGTTATTCGTGTGAGCTGGTCGACCGCTGCTTTGTGGCGGTAGTGGGCATCGAGCAGCCCGACTGCGGCGGCCACCATCTCCGGGTGGGGGTAGTCGCTGGGATCGAACACCGGCGTCCGCAGTGCACGCCACAGCGTGCGTGCGCTCGGAAGCTGTTCATACCAATCTGGTTGGGTCACCGGGCTCCTCCCGACAGCAGGTGCGCCAGCTGCTCGACGCGGTCGCTGTAGGCGCGCTGAGCCGCGATCGTCGTGGTCAGTGCGGTCTGGTCACCAGGGAAGGCGGCGAAGGCGATCCAGCACCGCGCCATGTGCGAGACGAGCTCACCCAAACCGACTTCCGCAGCAGGCATTTGGACGATCGCGGCGGATTCGATGTCGATACGCCGAACCGCCAGCGCGATGCGCCGGTCGAGGGCCACCTGCGGGTTCGGGTCGTCGGTGGCCGCGTGGCGTGCGTGGTCATCGACCAGGTGTGCGGCGAGCATGAAGAACCAACCCGGCAAGGGCGCCCGCGGCTGTGGCCGGGGCCGGGGGACAACCAATTTCAGCGCGTACCGCAGCAGGGCTTGGATGGCCTCGCCGAGGCTGCGCTGCAGCGGCCGGTGGGTGGCGAATTGGGCGATCCAGTCTCTTGCCTGGGGAAGCCCACTCAGGTGCAGGGCATCAGAATCCACTGTGAGCGATACTCCTCATCCGGTAATCAGGGGGCTGGGGTGATGCCGCGCCATCCCAGGGGCAGCTCGATGCGGCGGGCATGGAGGTCATCGAGCAGGCAGGCATAGCCCTCATGGAGTTGGCCGAGGTGAAACCACGCTTCATGGCGCTGCTGTTCGTCGCCGGTGTGCAGCACTGTCCACCACGCATCGACATACGCGGTGGCGAGGTGGCTGACGACCTCACCGAGGGTGTGGGTGTGCTTGCGCGCGCCCACTTTTGGGCGGGGCAAAACGAACACCGCCCACGAATCGATCTCACCGACCACCTCACAAACCCGTCGGCGCAGCACGGCCTCGTCGAAATCCGTCGGCCGCCGCAGCGGATCCAGACAGCTGGTCAGCAAGGTCGCGTGCAAGTCGCCGAGCTCGCGCGCCCAACCGATCAGCGGCGAGCCGCCGCTGTGGTTGACCAGATGGCCGGCGATCGCGGCCAGCAGCTGCTCCGGCGACAAGAACGCCGTCGCATTGGCAGGGCTGTCCCCGTCACGACTCGATAGCCACCGCGCCATCCGCGTGCCCTGCACGGCGCCGCTCATCACCGAACACCTCCGTAGGCGGACCGCGCGGCCAGCTGCGGCGCGAACTCGGGGGGCAGGGTGCATCGGGTGAACGTCCGGCCGTGCGCGATGTGGCGCTGCGCGTTCGCGCACAGCGCCGACAACCTCGCACTGGGCTCGTCGACACGGTGGCGGGACTCTTCGAGCTCGACCACCAGCAGCCCGTCCTCGCGCTGCAGCAGGCGGATAACGCCGTCTCCGCCGCCCACCCCGAACGAGAGAACACCGGCTGCTTCGGCCGCGGCGGTCGCGTCCTCGACCAGAGCCAGATACAGCCCGTCGACTGGTTCCATCAGCTCCGGCCATCCACGCCGCGCCAGCTCTTCGATCACTTCCAGGCGCGTCACGGTCGGGATCGCACCCACCCGCGATTCCACCAGCACGTGCTCACCGTCGCGCCGTGCAGGAGCCACCTCGTGCGCCTCGGCCCCTGGGAGCGGTTCGAAAAGGTCTACGTCAGGGGGTTCGAGGAAATACAGGTGGGCTTGAGGCATCCGCGTGAGCCGCGCGATGACCGCACGCCCGGACGGACCGAGGCCGCTGAAATGTGCCCGCGACGGCACGATCAGGTGACCACCGGCAGAGCCCTCGAGCGCGTCCATGATCTGCCACAACCTCTGTGTGCGAGGCGATTTGGCGTCGAAGACGCGGTCCAAATCCACGCCCCGGGCTTGGGCGATTTGTTGCAGCCGCCACATCACCGCCACCGCCGGATCGTGGTGATCGACCTCCTGAAGCATCTGTCGCAGCAGCTGCTCGGGCGCTGTCGGCTCCAGAATCACCTCCCCCGGGCCGTCGAAGCCGAAGTGCGCTGCGTACTCGTGCATCGCTGCCCGGTACATGGCCGCGTGCTCCTGGCCAGACAGCAATTCCCAGCGGGCATAGCCGAACCACATGGACGTGTCCCCTCGGCTAGTCCTCGTCGAGCCCGGCCGACAAGAGCGCCGCAGCATGCGTCCACAGCTGGGGCGTCACGCAAGGCTCCTGACTCAACACATTGCGGGCGACCTCCGCGGTGATGGTCCTGTCGGTTTGCGGCGCGGCGAGTTGCACCGGCGATGACGGTGTGGGCGTGATGGCTGCTGATAGGGCGGTTGCTGATGTGGGGTGCATTCGAGAGCCTCCTTGTCGGGGCACTCGGCGACTTGGGCACCGGGACCGTTTCTCGGACATGTTGTCGTGTTCGCCGGGTTTGTCCGATCGACAGCTGGTGCCCGCCGTTTGGTGTTGCGGAGGAAACCGAACGGCTTGCGCCGAGTGCTCCCCCTACCCTGGCCTGCGGTGACGGTGTCTGGAAGGCTGATGATGTTGACAAATAATTTGGCGACAGGCGGTCGGGACGGCGTGTGGGATGCTGGAGCCGACGGAAAGAGGCTTATGGACAGCGACTTCCAGAAGGCACTAGTTGGCCGGGTCGTCCACGCGCAGGCAACCGCGCGGATCCCGGGGCTGACGGTGGCCGTCGCTGTTGATGGCAAGCTGTTCGCCCACGCCTGGGCTGGTTGGGCTGATTGGGAGAACAGCGTTCGCGTGACCGGTGAGAGCAGTTACCGGATCGGATCTATCACCAAGACCTTCACTGCCGCGCTGACACTGCTGCTCGCCGAACAAGGCGATCTCCACCTAGACAACACGGTCGGCCGATACCTACCTGACACGCCGTTCGGACACCTGCCCTTACGGATGCTTCTGTCCCACCACAGCGGGCTGCAGCGTGAAGCTCCGACCAGGATGTGGGAGACCATGCAAGGACCATCGGCTGCGGAGTTGCGTGACGCGTTTCGCCAGGTCGAATTGGTCGCCGAGCCTGGCCAGCGATGGCACTACTCCAATCTGGGTTATGCGGTCCTCGGACAGATCATCGAGACCGTCACCAATCGGCCATGCGAAGCCGCGATCGAACAGACCCTACTGACCCCGTTGGGGCTCACTGACACGATGTGGACTCAACCGGCCAGTGCTGTAGTGGGGTACCGGCTGGACCCTAATATCGACGGGGTGCACCGCGAGCCGGTGATGAATCAAGCAGCGATCGGCGTGGGGGGCCAGCTGTGGTCCACAGCTGATGATCTTCTGCGCTGGGGCTATGCCCTCGCGGGAGGCGAATCAGCGGTTCTGCCCGCGGCTGTCGTCGAGAAGATGCACACCCTGCAAGTCATGGTCGACACCACAGGGTGGACGCGCGGATGGGGCCTCGGTTTGATCCTGGAGCGGTGCGGCGACCGGGTGGTCGCCGGTCATACCGGCGCGATGCCGGGGTTCCAATCCGCGCTGATAATGGATCGTTGTGCCGGCGTAACCGTTGTGGTGCTGGCCAACGTGACCCGCGGAGTACGACCAGCTGATCTCGCGAAAGAGGTTCTTCTGGAGGTGGTCGCACTACAACCAGCAGCCCCAAAAATGGAATGGCGCCCTGTACCGTGCCCGGAGAATATCCAGCAGATCTTGGGCAGCTGGTGGTCAGAAGCTGACGAAACGGTGTTTCGCTGGGAGCACGACGGCCTACACGCCCGACTCGCAAGCGAACCGGACACCACCGACACCCACTTCATCGAAGAAGGCCCTGGACGATTTCGCGCCGCTGAAGGTCGACTCCAGGGCGAACTACTCGAGGTCGCCGAATCACTTCGAGGTATCGAGATGCGCTGGGCGACTTACCCGCTCACAAGGACGCCGCGATGAACAGCTCCAAGCGGTCCCGGATTTCAGCGATGGCCGCGTCTTCGCAGGCACGAAGTTTCAGATCGATCGAGCGAAACAGTCGTGCGACTCGTGGAGTTATCAACCCAGACTCCACACCATTCATCGCTTGCTCCACCGTCGCTGCCGCAGCTTCCTGGTCACCCATGCGCAACTGTGCTTCAGCTTGCTCCAGCAGCCAGATCGTCCGGTTACGCACGAACGCCGCCGGGCTAGAGGATTCCTGCTCACGCAACGCATCCACCGCGGCCCGGAACTGACCGAGGTCCAGCAAGCACGATCCGCGATGCCCAGCCAGCGCCGCATCATCGAACACTTCCAGCCACACCGGATCAGGTTCGTCGGGCCGATGCCTGGACAATGCTGTCTCCGCCTCGCCCAACATCTGTAGGCACAATTCCGTCTCACCCATTCGAGCGTGAGCACGCGCCGCCATCGTTGTGACGAACGCGGTCAGACGGTGGTTCTGACTGCGGCGCGCCCAGCCCAGTGACGCATAGCAAAGTTCGGCGCCACGGTCCGGGTCGCCGGCCCATGTGCTCACGAAGCCCGCGTTCGGTCCACCGACGAAAGCCAGCAGATCCAACGCGTTGGCCTGTTCTGCCGCTCGCCGCGCGGCAGTGAAGGAGCGCTCGGCCGCCGCAACGCTGCCGCGGTCGAACTGCATCCAGCCAGTTAACTGGTGAGCTTCGGCAATAGCCCGATGTAGTGAAACACGTTGCGATGCATCGACCCGCGACACGATCTGCTGAGCCCCGTGGGCATAGACGATTACGTCATCGAGATGTCCGGCAGCCATCGTGTGATCCGCTGTGCGCACTTTCGTGATCAGTTTGCGAACCGCGATCTCAGCCGAATCAGGATCCAACTCAATGCGATACGGCGGTCGGGCGAAGTCTGTGAGAGGTTCTGCCCAGCGTTTTAGTTCTCCGTTTGCCCTAAGGACGGCATCGAGCCGGTCGACCACGTCCGGTTGTGGGCGTCTCTGAGCGGTCTCGATCCGCGCAAGCAGGGCGTGGCTGATCAACACGAGCGATGCCAGCTGCCGCAGCGAAAGCCCTGCCGCAACCCGCCGAGCTCGAAGCTCGGCTCCGAACAGAGCCTCGGCTGTGTCACGCGGATCGAGGTCGCGAGAGTTTGGCCTCACGACGCAATTATTGCGGCTGCCGATCTCGGCGCGCCAGCTGCGATTTGATCCTCAATGGCTGAGGATCCCGGCCGGGCAACCGTTTACCCGCCAGCTCCTTGGTCACGAATTGCCCACATTCGGGGTGAAATGCAGGCGTGGAACGTCATAGAGATCTTTGTCAGGGATGCGGTGGAAGCCTGGTTCGACGACTTCGATGATGAGCAGTTCGGTGAGGAATTGGATGCGGGCGTCGAGGAGGTGGCTGGTGTGGCCGGTGGCTGAGTGTTCTTTCAACCCGACTGCGACGTGGATGTGGGGTTTGATCTCGCCGGTTTCGGGGTTATGGGCAAGGGTGCCACCGCCGAATGCTTCGACGTTGCGGAGGTGGACTTTGCTCCAGAGTGGTGCTTGTGGGTTGTCGAGGCGGTCGCAGGTTCCGACGAGGTCGACTTCGCTGAAGCCTGCGATGAAGGAAGGGATGTAGCCGCTGCGGATGCCGTGGTGGTGGCAGAAGTCGATGAGAGTCGGGTAGAAGTCTTCGCCGTGGTCGAAGACGAGGCCGAATGTTCGGCCGAGGGTGAGTTCGTGGGCGCGCATCAGTGGTTGTTCCTCTGGGTTGTTGGCCAGGGCCAGGCGTGCGGTGGCTGGTCACCGCCTGCGACGGCGAATGCTCGCGCCACTGTCCTATCTTGCGTTCCAGCCTTCGCGGTTGCGCCGTTCGAAGTACGCATCGTCGGCGGCTTGGATCTCGTCTTCGGTCATCGGCCGAGGATCGGCTGGGCTGGGTATGGGTGTGGGTGTGGGTTCGCCGCGCAGATGTTCGGCTGCGGGGCGGATGCGGGGGTCCGCTGTCTGCAGGAGCTGGTCGGTCTTCGCGGTGGCGTCGGCGCGGGCGCGGCGGTGGGTGTCGGTGATTGCTTTGGCCAGTTGGGTGTTGGTCCAGCGCATCGCGCCCGGCGTGATTCGTAGGTCGGTGATGGTGCCGTGAGCGTCGACCTCTACAGCGAGTCCGGGTATCTCCGCTCGTCCACGTACAGCCGCCACAGCTTTGCCAAGTTGGGCTGTGTTCTGGCGGATTTCGGTGAGGTTGGCTTCGAGTTGGCGCTCCCATTCCGTGAGGTCGGTCATGACGGCTTGTCGTCGAGCAGGTCGGTGAAGACGGCGCGGATGTCGGGTTTGTTGGTGATCATGCGGATGTAGGACAGGGGGGTGTTGCCGCGGGCGTTCGCGAGCAGCGGGTCTGCGCCGCGGTCACGTAGCAGCTGCACGACCGCCGCGCTGCTCCAGGGGCTGCGCAGTGCGTAGAACAGTGGGGTGTCGCCTTGATGGTCTTGGGCGTTGACCTCGGCGCCGGCGTCGAGCAGTACGCGCACGGTCTCGACGCCGTCGTATTGGGCGGCGCCGTGCAGGGGTGTGACTGCGTCGTTGTCGCGGTCGTTGGGATCCAGGCCCGAGGCCAGGAGTTCGGCGACGCGGGCGTGTTTGTCGCCTTCGGTGTCGGCGGCGGCGTAGTGCAGTTCGGTGCGGCCTTCGCGGTCGCGGGAGACGGTGGGTTGCTTCTTCTTCCACATCGGCCGTGGTCCTTCCTATCGCGGGGCTTCGAACAGGTGGCGGGAGTTACCGGGGGCGTCTTCGATTCGATAGAACCTCGGGTTGTTGACGTAGTCGCAGAACTCCTTCCAGGTCATCCCTTCCCGTAGGGCGTGCTCACGCATCCGCCAAAACTCGTGGCCGTACTGGTGACCCATGATCGGCGTCGAGTCGATCGGGTACTTCATACCGCCCGCACCGAGGTAGTACTCACCGCGTGGATCCTTCGGCAGCTTCAGGATCGCTGGATCATCGTATTTGCCGCTGACCGGGATCAGCACGTTCTGATCGGTCGCGCTGATGTAGAACTCTTGCCCGTTGACGGTGGTCTTCGGCGCGGCTGCTTGGACCGGCCGCGTCGTGGTCACCCGCAGATACGGTCGCGTGCGCGAGAGCAACCGCAGATCATCGAGCGTCAGCGGATTCACCAAGCCCGCTGATTGCGCGGTGAGCAGACTGACCTGCGAGGTGATCAGCGGGGTGAGTTCCTGCACCGACCGCACGAACGCACCGGTCGCCGCGATCACCGGCAGACCGGTGGCTTGGGCGGTGACGACCAGACCGCGGCATGCGTTGGCGATCCGGCCGCCGACCACCGCCGCACGCGCGGCCAGAGCGCCGTTGCCGCCCAGTACCGACAACCCACCCGTGCCGCTGGCCAGAACCCACGAGACGCCCTCGACAGCGACGAACAGTGCCGCGAACTCACCGAGTTCGTGCAGGATTGTGCTGCGGGTGTCCTCGACAGCTTGGGCGTAGCCAGCCAACCCGTGCGCCAGCGTCATGAACTGCGAGGACAGGGTTTTGGCTTGGTTCTCGAGCAGCGTGATCTGGTCGAGGATCTGCTGGGCTTCCGGGGTCTGCTGACCGCTGACGGCATCGCGGGCGGGTTGGAAGTTCAGATGCGTGTTCAGCTGTTCAGCGCACCAACTCCACCCGGTCGCGGCATCGCGAAGGGTGTCGACCTTCGCGTTGGGCCACACCTCGCCCTGGGTGTACTCGGCGATCTTGTCCCACCACGACGGCGCGCCGGAGTCACCGCCGAAGATGTTCGGGATCTCGGGTCGCTGCATCCACTCCAGCGAGCCCGGCGGAAATGCCAGTGCGTCCGGCGGGCCGCCGAGCACCGAGAGTTGATTGGCGTTGGCGTGGTTGGCGGCGGTGGCCTGGAGCAGATCGTGCATCTGACTCAGGCCGATCACAAACGCTGTTGCCGCGTCGACCGCCGCTTGCGCGACGGGGTCGTAGTCCGAGGAGAACTGGCGCCCTGGCTTGTCGGTGCCCGCGCTGCCCCCGCACTCCCGTAGACGCGTGAACAGCGCGTTCATGTCGTTCCACGAGTACTGCCACGCCGTCTTGATCGACCCCGCCGCCGTACGCAACTCCGCCGGTGTCACGACGAGGGCCGTCATCTCAGGGCCACATCTTCTGGTTCAACTCGATCGCGCTCGAATAGTTGGTGTGCGCGATCCGCGCCACTTCCCGCAGCTCGCTGAGGTTCTCCCGCATCTCATCCACCCCTGCGCTCCACTTGTCATGAGCAGTGCGCTGCGCGGTCGCAGCTTGACTGGACCAGCTCAAATGCAGATCAGCGATCTGCCGGTCGATCTCGGCCAGCCAGTCGGCAACCGTCTTGCCGAACTTGTCCATCGTGTCGATCGCGGCATCGAGCTGCTCGAGATCGACCCGGAAGCGGTCATCATGTGTCACGGCAGATCCAGCCCTCGCAGACCGCCGAGCACAGAGCTGGTGGCCTCGTCCTGCATCTCGTACTGGATCGCTGCCTCGGCCAAACTCGCAGCGGACTCCTCCAGCGCCGCGACGATCGTGTCGGCGCCCTGCTTCCACTCCACCCACGACTCGTCATATGCACTGGCTGCCTTGCCCTGCCAACCGTCGGCGAGGAGCTCTTTGCCGATCGTGGAGTCCAATCGACCCAGCTCGTCCTGGATGGCGCGCGCCTTATCCGCGATGAACCGAGACACCTCACGCAGACGCCCAACCTCGACCTCGAATTCGCCAGACATGACCTCCCCCTTGGTGATACAGACCGCCCCCGAATCGTATCCGACCGGCTGATCCGCTCGAGCCCAGAGCAATTCGGCGAACCGCCGCACGGCCAGCTTCAGATTGGAAGCCAATACTGGCAGATGCCGTCGCTGGTGATGGTGTCGAGCTCGCCGCCGCAGGCGGTGATAACCCGGCGGGAGGCCACGTTGTCGGTTCGGCAGGTCATCCTGGCTTGGACGATGCCGAGATCCTTTGCCAGCGGCAGCGTTTGGCGCAGAATCTCGGTCGCGATTCCTTGTCCGCGCCGGTCGGGGACGACGACGTAGCCGATATGGCCGCCCCAGCGCATCGATTTGTCGGTGAGCATATGGCGGATGTCGCTGCTGCCGATGATCTGCCCGGTGGTGTCCTCGGCCATCAGGAACGTGCTCGGCACCGCGTCGGGCTCGAGGTCGATGCCGCGGCGAGTCCTGTCGAGCCGATCGAGATAGGCGACCCACGGTCCGCGGTAGTCCTTGGCGAAGGTGAAGCCATCGGCCTGCAGACGGCTGCGGACCGACAGGAACTGCTGCTCGTCGCCCTGCCCGAGTAGCCGCAGCCGGACATCAGCCCGGTTGCTGGTACCTGAGATCAGCGGCAGCGACATCTCGATCTCGGTGACATCAGGATCATCCAATGCCGGTTTGCGCCTGCCGGTCTCGGCGAATCCAAGCCGCGTGTACAGGCCACGAGCCGAGTTGTTGTCCTCGAACACCCACAGGTGTAGCTGGTGGTGTCCGGCTGCGCGTGCCCAGTCGACGACTGCGCCGACGAGCGCATCCGAGAGACCGGTGCCGCGGGTATCCGGATGGACCCACACCGACCCCAACGAGGGCTGCCCGTCATAGAGAAACCCGCTGGCCGAACCGGCCAGCGCATCGTCGTGCTGGGCGATGAACAGCGTGTGCCGAGCCATCCAGCGCCGCCACTGCTCTTCGCTCCACGCCGAGGCGACCTCGAACCCGGAACCGAAAACACCGAACCTTGCTTCCCGCAGGGCTTGCAGACGTACATCACGCACGAGCTGCCAACTGTCAGCTGCCACTCGGTAGATGCGCATCGCTTGAGCCTGATCAGAACCAGCCAGCGGCGCAACGCATTATCGTCGAGACGCGAGCGTATCGCCGAACTGGAGCAGGCCCTCACCGGCGCGCAGACACGCCTGCCGGCTCTCTGGGATCGACGCCGCGCCGGGTCCATTACGAGGACTCTCGTAGTGCCAACCAAGATGGCGGGCCTTGCCGGGCCGCAGGCAGTGTGGGAAGTGTGTCGGCGGGAGGGATGCCTATTCTGATGCGGC
Source organism: Nocardia sp. NPDC050793 (assembly GCF_040654065.1). Classification (NCBI taxonomy): domain Bacteria; kingdom Bacillati; phylum Actinomycetota; class Actinomycetes; order Mycobacteriales; family Nocardiaceae; genus Nocardia; species Nocardia sp. NPDC050793. The sequence goes on along the minus strand of NZ_JBFAHG010000001.1, from coordinate 525,710 downwards.
AGGGGACATTCCGTCCTCGCAGGGGCGGGTTCGTGGTGGCGGAGTCGAGTGCTCCGAAGTTGTTGAGCCTGAACGAGGTGTGTGCGGTCTTCGCGTGTCCGCGGTCGTAGTCGGCGACGTCCGGGTCGGCGGGGACAGCGAAGGCGATGACGAAGGGAACAGGTGCGATGGGCGAATCGAGTGACACTGTGTTCGACCTCGAGCTGGGCAAGTTCCGGCGGTGGCAGGCCAGCCCGTGGGGAAGGCTGCGATACACGACGGCGGCGGCCAACCTGGCTGCGCATCTGCCGCCCGGACCGCTCGAGGTTCTCGATGTCGGTGGCGGTAGCGGCCTCGACGCCATCGAACTCGCTGTACGAGGTCATTGCGTCACGATCGCCGACATCTCCGAGCCCTCCCTCGCAGAAGCGCGGGTTCTCGCTGATGGGCGCGGTGTCGGTGACCGGATCAGCACGCGTCTGGTCGGTGTCGAATCCGTTGCTCGTGAGTTCGGGGGCGCCGACTTCGATGTCGTACTGTGCCACAACCTCATTCAGTACGTTGCTGACCCCGGCCGCGTGATCGCCGAGTTGGCCGCGCCGTTGTCTGCGACGGGACTTGTTTCGGTGATCGCGCCGAACGCTGATGCTGATCCGCTGCTCACCGCAGTGCGGAGCCTGGACCTGGACGAGGCGTTGCGCCTGTTGGATGCACCCATTCGCTTCACCGCCACCTACAGCACCGAGACTCGTGCCTGCTACGCGGATCGCGTCGCGCTCGATCTGGCCGCCGCCGGGCTGCGGGTGGTTGCCCACTGCGGGATCCGTAGCGTGTGCGACCTCATCGTCGACGACAACCGCAAGACCGACCCGGTCTTCTTCGCTCAGCTCGAACGCCTCGAACTCGCGTTGGCCACACGCACGCCCTACATCTACACAGCGAGGTTCTTCCAGCTCATCGCTACGCGCACCGACATCGGGGATGACGTGACCAGCGGCAAGTGAGCCCGTAACCTACTCGGATGGGCCGTAGTTCAAGCGTCCGGCGAGGGCTTCGACCCCATGGTGCTGTACTGCATCGACTCCGACGTACTGCCGATGCCTAGGGAAGCGCTCCCCGCCGAGCTTGTCGAGGCGTCGCCATCGGATTGCTGCTCCTCGAGGGCGCAAATCGTCGGGTCGGACCAGTAGGTGGGATCGCGTCCGTAGTCAGGGGTTTGGTAGGCACGGCTCCACGTGGCCGTCGGCTCGATCAGCTCCTGCCACGGTGCGACCTCGACGTACATGACTCGCATCGAGTTCAGCGACGCGGCGTGCAGCGCCGGGCCGTCGGTCGATACGGCATTCTCGGCGACGGCGACCTCGTAGTTGCGTTCGAGGGCGGCCCGGACGGTGGCTTCGACGCAGACGTTGGTCTGCAGGCCCGCCACGATCAGTCGTCGGACGCCGAGGGTACGCAGGATCGGGTCGAGCTCGGTGTAGGCGAAGAAGCTGTGACGGGTCTTGTCGAGCACGATATCGCCGGGTTGCGGCGCGACGGCGTCCATCACCTGACCGCGCCACTTCCGCTCCGCGACCGGCAGGTTTGGAACGAGGGGCGATCGAGCCCGCAGGTGCCGCGCCGAACGTGGATTGAACGCTAGATGACCTGCGGGAGTGGTTGTTTGACGCGAATACATCACGGGAACGCCGAGGTCTCTGGCGGCGCTCAGCAGTGACTGGCATTCGTCGGTGACTTCCGGGAGCCGCCAGATCGGCGGCCATCCGAGCGCATCGCGCACGTCCTGGCGCAGATAGGAGTTCTGCATGTCGATCACCAGTAGGGCAGTCGATGGCATCAGCGCGGTCCCCTCCTCGTGTCATTCCCATTCTCGAATTCGGCTGCCATCGCTGTGGCGGAATGGCCACAAACGTGCTGGGTGGATCCGGAGGCGATCGTGTCCACACGCATCGGCGGTGGGATGAAATTCGATCGGACGAGAAGGAACACGACCGGAGATGACCGTGTCTTGTCGTTACGGACGCGTCCAACCGGAATCCGTTAGGCCGGAGCTCACGAGTGTTGAGGTGCGATGCTGAGAGTCTGGCCGTTCGAGGCGGCTGAATACTCTGCGGCCCAACACATGCGGGCGCTCCGGATACTCCGATGCCGCTACGGCGGCGTAGGTTGCGTACACGACAGTTCTGATCATCACGCACGGTGTTATCGCTGTCGATTGCGGTCACAGACCGATGCCGTCGTCGGGGCCGGGAGACGAAGAGCTGGCATCGGCCTCGTAGAGGAACGCGCCGGTGTCCTCGGCTGCTGATGTGCGTTGGTGCTGCTCATGGCGGATTTGGTCTGGAGTGAGAGTGTGGCGGCGATGCTGTTCGGCTCGCAGTTGATCGAGTTCGTTGGTGATGTCGGTGATGCGCGCTCGGGTTTCCTGTTCGGCGGTGTTGCTGGGTTCGGCTGCTGCTGCGGCGGTTGGGGGTTCGGGTTTGTTGGTGAGGATGTGGTGCCAGTCGGTTTCGGGTCCGGCGAGCATGATGGCTTCCCGGTGGGCGCTGCGGGCGGCGGTCCGGGCGTCGTCGCGCTGACGTGCGAGGTCGTTGTGCGTGGCGACCAACGCGGTGATTCGTGTCTGTAGTTCGCGGCGTTGGTTTCGTCGGTAGCCGGGGGTGGATTCGAGCGTCGCGCGAGCATCGTCGAGTTCGACGGCGGCGGCGTGAGCGACTTGCACCGCCTGGTGGAGTTGTTGGGCGGTGTGGTGGGCGTGGCGGATGGCCTCTTGGGCATCTCGATGTCGGAGTGCGAGTTCGTCGGGGTCGGTTTCGTCGGGGCTGTGTGTGGGTGGGTTGAAGATCGCGGTTTCGGTGTCGGTGAGGGCTAAGCGCAGCTCGAGGTGGTCGATGCCCTGGGCGAGTTGGTCGTCGGTGAGCAGGATCAGTGGGTTGTCGGGGGTTTGGTCGATCGATGAGGTCTGTGCTGGCTCGGTGGTGGTGTTGTCGGGGAGGTGCTCGCGTACCCAGGTTTCGATGATGCTGCGGTGGTGGGGGTTTGGGGTGGCGCGCCAGTCGCGGCGCAGGATGGCGCGTGCGGCGGCGGGTGGTTTGGTGGTGGTGAGGTGGGCGCAGCGGGCGCGGATGTGTTCGGCGGGGTCGTGGTCGGGGATGCCGGTTTCGCCGAAGCCTCGGCATTGGCTACACAGTCCGTCGTCGCTGCGGCGCGGGGGAATGGGTGTGGCGTCGGCGCGGCGGCGTTCGAGTCCGCAGCTGACACATTCGAGGCCGCGGGTGTCGGGGAGGGCCGCGCGATCGTAATCAATGGTGTAGCCGGGTGGTCGCTTTTTGGTGGGCGGGTGGATTGAAAAGGGGTTCCAGATGCCGTCGTCCAGCGGCTGGTCCGGCGGCGGGATGGCTGTGTCGGCGCGCTGGTCGAAGAAGTCCTCGGCGAGGTCGTGTGCGGCCATCTCGGCGCGGGTGCGGGGTGCTCGTCGCCGGGTGGGGTCACGGTGTTGGCGGTGATCGTGGGCGGCTTCGTGGCGGCGGTCGCGCCGATAGGTGGGTTGGCGTGTGTCGGTGTCGGGTTGATAGGTGTTCGGGTCGGTTGTGGGGGTGCAGGCGCGGATGAGCGTGGCGTGTTGTGGGAATTGTTCGGCGGCCCATGCCAGGCGGGCGCGGGCGACGGGAAAGCTGTTGTGGTAGAGGGTTTCCGCGATCGCGGTGAGGACGGCGTGTTGATCGTCGGTGAGCGAGGCGGTGGCGGTGCGGAAAGCGGCGATGGCGGCGGGGATCTGCCCGGTCCGGAAGAGTTCGGCGACTGTTCGCAGGTCGGCGGCAAGGTTGTCGGTTCCGGGGGAGGCCGTGGTCGTGGCGGTCGATGTCGGTTCGGGGGAGGGGTGTTGGTTGTGGTCGGTGTCCATGTGGGGCTCCTGGACAGGGTCGATGGCGGGGTTGTTGGGGGCGGTGACGGTTGGTTCGGCCGGTTCGGGTGCGCTCGGGTCGGCGGGAGAGGGTGGGGTTGGGGTGGGGTGGTGGCGCAGGAGTGCGTCGATGCGCCAGGCCAGGGCGGAGGCGAGTTGGTCGGGGCGCAGGTTGGGGGCGTGGTCGGGTTGGGCGCTCAGCAGCAGTTCGTGTGCGGTGGCGAGGAGGTCGTGGGGTGTCCAGCGGGTGCCGGTCGCGCGGTCGATCGCGGCCACGATCCGCGGCCAGGCGGGGTCTTCGATGACGCGTTCGGCGGTGACGGTGCCGAGCACGGTGTGTAGTGCGGGCAGCCAGTGCGGGCGCAGTTCGTGGCTGGTGAGGTTCTGGTCGAGGGCGGAGGGTTCGAGTTCGAGCCGGGACCACAGCGCGGCGGCGGGCATCTCGTCGGGCAGCGGGCGCCTGGCGGCGGCGTCGGTGAGCAGGGTGGTGATGTCGAGGCCGGCGCGGTCGGCGAGTTCGATCTTGTCGGCCAGCACGGGCCAGTACGGGTCGTCGGTGATGCGGGGGTCGAGCTGTTCGAGGACCGGGCCCCATTTGTTGATGGGCAGGTTCGTGTCGCCGAGGGCGTCGGTGAGGCGTTCGTCGAGGAGCTGCTGGTATTCGCGCTCCACGACGGCGTAGCGGGTGGGGCCGGTGGGGTGTAGGTCGCGGTCGGGGACATGCAGTCCCGCGCGCCAGACCGCGAGTTCGGCGACGAGCTGGTTGTCGATGCCGAGCAGGGATCGCGCCCAGTGCGGTGCGGTCGCTGGTGTCCAGGTCTGGGTGTGCTCGCGGATTTGGTGGGCGAGGTCGGTGACGATGTGCTCGCGCGCCCCCAGCTGCTCGGCGAGAGGATGATGATCGGCCAGCGTGCGCGGTAGACCGCGCGCGAACGGGACAGGGCCGGGGCCGCTGGAGTGCGCGCCGGTGGGGTCCAAACGCCAATCCAGAACAGCCGCGGGGTCGTCGGCGGTGTCGAGTTCGCGTTCGGCTGCGGCGGCCTGCAAGGCGGCGATCGGGTCGTGTCCGGACAATGCGATGATCGCCAGGTGCTGACGTAGCACCGGGTAGGCGGGGGCGTCGGTGAGGTGGGCGCGCACGGCTTCCGCAGCCGTGTCGATACGCTCCAGGCCCTCGACGCCGAGCGCGTGTTCGGCGGCGAGACCGATGGAGTCGAGGTAGATATCGAGCGCACGACCGATCCGTTGATACGGATCGAGCGCGTCGCGCAGTGCGGTGTGCGCGGATTTCTGGGCGCCGTCGCGGTCCAGAACGCGCAACAGGACCTCCACGGCGGTGCGGGGAAAGACCGCGGGCTCGCTCCAAAACGAGGCCTCGCTGCCGTCGAGCGCGGTGGGAACGTAGAGATGGTTGGCGTGGATGGCGCGGGTGAGGGCGACGTAGAGCTGTTGGCGGGTTTCGTATCCGGTGAGCGCGACGTGGCAGGTGTCGGCGGTGATTCCTTGCGCGGAATCGATCGTCGTCGCGTATCCGAGGCGCACGTGCGCGCGCACATAGGCGGCGGGAAGGCGCACCGTCGCGCCCGGTTTGGTGCCGGAACGCAGGTGCGTGACGGTCAGACTGCCGTCGTCGTGAACGTGCTCGACGGTCCAGGCGTAGCCGTTGCGGACCCAATCGCGTGCACCCAAACGCAGCTTGGGGTCGTTGCGGCGGGTGCGAATCGTGTCACCGACCGAGGCATAGAGCCCGTCCGAGAGCATCACTTCCGCACCAGATCGGCCCCCGTTGCGTGCGATGCGGTCGGTGCGTGCGCGGGCGTTGAGCGCGGTCACCACCTCGTGGGTGGGGGCGAGCATGATGGTGTCGCGACCGGCCAGGTGATCGCGCATCCAGGCGGTGTAGGCATCGTCGTGGGTGGCGCCGTGGTGTCCAGCGTGGATGCGCCCGTTGTCCAGATACCACCCGAGTGCGGCCGGATCACCCTCGCGCAGCTGCAAACTCGCACTCGCCTCCGCCGCGGAAGCGAAACGAACGACGTGCGTCAGCGTCATGAGGTGTTCGGGTGCGGCGGCGGCCATGTCGGTGTGCGCACCGCCTGCCTCGATCGCGGGCAGCTGCTGGTCATCGCCCAGGCAGCGGATCGTGGCGCCGCGCCGCGCCAGGAATTGCAGGAGCTGTAGACGTTTGCGGTTGCCGATCTTGACGTGCTCGTCGACGATGACCAACGTGTCGGCGTCGATGTCGAGCACCCACTGCGGCAACGACGGCGGGTGTTCCCGTGCCAGCGCGGGGTTGTCCGGACGTAGGCTGTGCCGGTTCAGCACGTCGAGGACCTTGTCCACGGTCTCCACCCGCGCGCCGATCGACTCACCCAGCACCGCCGCGGCGGCCGCGGTCGGCGCCAAACCGAGCACTGTTCCGCCGCTGGCGCGCCAGGCGTCGGTGAGCACCCGCATCGCGGTCGTCTTGCCCGACCCCGCGGGCGCGTTCGCGGTGCGCACCCGCAAACCCGAGCTGGCGAAGCCCTCGACCACACTGACCTGCCCGGCGTTGAGCGGACGATCCGGATTCGCGGCGTTGTAGTCGCCCACCGCATCGGCGACAGTTTCGGCGCGAAGTTGGCGTCCGCCGGGTTGCACCGACAGCTCGATCAGCTGCTGCTCGACGGCCAATGTGTGCGCGCTGGTGTAGAGCTGGGTGTTGGCGCGGACGTGGACATTGGTGCCGTCGCGGCGGCGCACCAACTGCGGGATTACGCGTAGTACGGGCTCTTCGGCCAGGTCGGGGTCACCGCGTTGGATCGACCGCACCGGTGAGAGTGCTTCGGCGAGAACCGCTTCGGTCGCCTGTTCCCAATCCGCCGCGCTGATGTGGCCGCGGACTTGGCGCTCGACCTCGGCGCGAATGTTGCTGGCCCGCCACGTCGAGCGATGCTCGGAGACGACCTCGAGAACCCGCTGCGCGACACCAGAGATCCACTCCGCCGACACCGAAACCCGCGCGGCACGCACCGGATTCAAGACACGAGCAACCACATCGGCCAACGCCTGACGGCCGCCGAGCAGCTCGACTGCCTCGGCGCGCCACGCGGCGCGCTGCTCGGCTCGGGAGCGCAGCGAGTGTTTGGCGGGCCGGGTTTCCAGGGTGGCGCGCTGGGCCAAGTTGTACATCTCGATCGGCATCGGCTCACGCCCGAACCGAGTCTGGAACTCCGCGGCCAGCCCACCCAACCGCACTTTGAGTGCGGCCTCCCGTTGTGACCACCGCTCGATCAACTCAACGGGGATACCGACGATTTCGCGGATCGGGCGCTTGGCCGGGTCGGTGTCGGGACGTGCGGCGAACTCCACCCCGACGGTGGTCGAGAGGTGGTGTTCCAGGCGGGTGTTGTAGATTTCCGAAACCGTGACCACGACCTGGTGGAGCGTGGAACTGTCGAGGGTGCGCCAGCGGCCGTCGAGGGTGCGCACGCGGTTGGCGATCAGCACGTGGGTGTGCAGGTCTGGATCCCCGGCGCGGGACTCGCGGTGGGTGAAACAAGCGGCGACGATGCCCTCGACATCGACCTGTCGAATCCCGTTGCGGCCCAACCGGGTGTAGATGCCGTGCTGTTCGAGCCACCGCAACGCATCGCCGATCGCGGCCTGGTGGGCGGCCTCGATCTTCTCGGCCACCGCCCGCGGCGCGATCGCCCACAGCGCGGAGACGGACTTGACCGGGGAGAAGGTGATGTCGAAACCCGCGACCGCGGTGGTCGGTGGGCGCGAGTGCTTCGCGATCCACCCCGACAACTCGCGCGCATCCAAGGGCGCGCGCCCGTACTCGTCGGTGAACATATCGAACGCGACATGCGTGCGAATCCGAGCCCGTTCCTCATCAGGAACCGCTGCGGTCGGGTCCCGGCCGTGCGCGCAATTGTGTTCCCGGAAGGCTTGTTCGCAGCGTTTGCGGAATTCGGAAACCTCGGCATAAACACGAAACGGATTCCCCAAACGTGACGCCTCGTCGGCGGCGCGGGCGGCGTCTTTGGGTTTCGCACCGAGGTGGATCTGCCGGTCGTAGACCGCTGTTTCGATCGTCTCGGCGTTCGGGTGGCGACCCACCCCGAACAGCGACTTCATCTGCGCTTCAGTCACTTCCGCGCCGACATCGATGCCCAGTGCGCTCAAGCCGGTGCCGTGCCAACGCCCCGGCGACTCACCGTGCACCGAGTAATAGTCGGACAGGCTCGAACGGCCGCGGGAGGTAGCATCATTCGCGGCGACATTTCGCAGGTAGTACTGAAAGCCGTTGCCTGCGACGACTTTATGAATCGTCGCGGTCATAAACCCATCCAGCGCGCCCGCGACATTTATCTCCAGGGCTCCGACTGTCCGAAATATCGGACAATCCACAAAACCGCTGGTCGTTACCTGATCGTTACCTTGGATGCCAGAGGTGTGCTTGTGAAAAAGGGAAGAGGAGGGAGGGGGTGGTGGGGATCAGATGGTTGAGGAGGCGGGATATGGGGTGCGATGAGGGGGTGTGAGGGCTGGGGTTGTGTGGATTTGATTGCGAGAGAGCAGTGGTGGGGGCTGAGGGACCGGGACCGTGCTGCTTGGCGGGTCCCGGTCCGGCGGTCACCGTCGGGATCGGTCAGGTGCGCAGGGCGGGGATAGGCGTCCAGCCCGCCGAGTCGCAGGCGTAATGGCGGTTGTCGATCGCGACCACATCACCAACCGATAGCGACCGAAGTCCTTTGGCTGGCCACGCGTCGGCGTGGCGTTCATCGTCGGGATGGACGGGCTCGCCGTTGAACGCGGCGAAGACCCGTTCCAGCAGTAGCGGATCGGTTCCGGCGGTCGCGGCGGGCAGGGTGTAGCGGTAGGCGAGGACCAGTCGTGCGCCCGGGCGGAAACCGACGATGATGGCGTCGTGCTCGTCGTTGAGCAAGACCGTGACGGTCACCTGAGGTTGTAGCCATCGTTGCAAGGCACGAAGAAGAAGGCGGGGACGAATCGGCGGATGGTGCATGCGGGCCTCCTGACGGGATCGGTGGTAGGCCGGTCCGGCGCGGGAGCGAGTCACCGCGGCGGACCGGAGCCGAAAAGGGAAGCGATGGATCAGGCGCCGCGGGCGGTGCGTTCGCGTCGGGGCACCAGGCCGAGGTCGAGCCGACAGGAGGTGCAGTAGTTGTCGGCGTGCACGACACCGGGACGAGCGCACGCGTCGCAGCGGCCGATCCGCTGCCCGGCACCCAGCGCGGCGGGCCGCCGCCGACACGGAGCAGTCGGACGTCGCATCGCCCGTTCGACGGCGGGCTGCTCGAGGTTCATCGCCATCCAGCGAGTGATGATCCGCCACGTGGGTCCGGTGTTGGCGGCCGCGGCGCGGACCCGGTCGAGGAGCGCACGCACCTGCTGCGGATGGGTGGCGGCGATATAGGCGCAGCGGGATTCGACGAACTGCTGCATCTCCTCACGGGTGAGGCCTGCGGCCGGGTGCACCTGTCCGTCGGACCCCTTCCTGGGCATCCCCCAGGGGGCGGGCAACGGCGCGATGCCGGGGTGGCCGTCGGCGCGGCAGACATCGCAGAGCCCGTCGTCACTGACCCGGCGGCCATCACGAGTGTGGATGGCGCGCCGGTCGGCGCTGGGGCGGTCGATCCAGCAGCCGACACATGGCCACCCGAGGTAGGGCACCATCGCCGCGAGGTCGTAGTCCAAACCCGAACCCTGCCAGGTGTCCTCGGGAACATCGAGGTCGCTGTAGGGCAGGAACTCGTCGTAGTCGCTGGGGGTCGACAACCCGGTCCGCTTGGACGCGAACCGCATCCGGTCGGCCGCGGTGATCCTCGGCGGCAGGGTGGCCCAGCCGCGGCGACGACCCGAACGGCGGCGATCGTCGACGGGGTCGGTGTCGCGTTCGTCGAGGAACGCGCGGGCGGCGTCGTCGAGGACCGCGTGGCGACCGTGTCGGGTGTGACCCTGGGTCGAGCGGGAGGTGGATGATTCGGGAGCGAGCAGGTCGCAGTCGTGTTCGGTGTAGTTCTCGGCGACGTGCAGGAAGTAGCTGCGATCCCACAACTCGGCTTGCACATGCGCCCACAACAGATGCGCGGGCTTACGCGGATCCGCCACCGGCACAGTGTGATCGGGCTCGACCTCACCGTCGATGGCGAAGAGCCGCCCGGCGGCGTAGTCGGCGAACTCGGCATCGGCGCGACGTCGCTGCTCGGCGCTGCGCTGGTCGCGGTCGCGGTGGCGCAGGCTCACCGCACCGGCCACCGGCCGCCGGGAACGGCGGTGGGCGATCGCGGCGGGGGTGTAGCGGGCGGCGTCGGTCGCGGGTGAGGGTGTGGCGGTGAGGCGGTCGCAGTTGCGGCGCTCGCGGATGGAGCGGCGCACCCACTCGGCGGCCTCGATGGACACCTGCGAAGGATCGGGCAGCGCGGGCCGGTGCAGACCGGGATCGGAGTCGGCGGTGAGATCGGTGATCATGGCGCGCAGTTCGGGTCGGCTTTTGGCCATCCAACCCAGCTGGCGGGCAGCGACTTTGAACGGATGGCGGGCGAGGATGTCGGCGGCCTGGTCGAGGAGTGCCCGCTCCTGCGGGGAGGCCAACGCGAGCACAGCGGTGAACCGTTCCCGCGCCCGGTCGGGGTCGACGTCGAGCAGGTAGTCGATTTCGCCGAGCGCGCTGGCGAACGGCGAAACAGCGGGAACAGCGTCGATATCAGCAACGTCGAGAGTAGTTGTCGTAGCAGTCATCACCGGTTCCTGTCGTGTCGTAGAAACGCCCCAGCCCTGCACCGGGACGCGCACGATGGCACGAACCCCGGCACGGGGCTGGGCGGCTGGTCGGCTGACCCGCCCGAGTGCGGTCGACCAGGGTGGGGACCCGACGCGGCGGAGGGAACGCGCCGAGGCGGACGGCACCGAATTTCCGGCGCTTACAACGCAAACCGCCGGAGTGCGGCTGGGACGTTGCGCGGGGAAATTCGGTGGTGTCCGGGCGCGGGCCCGCAGCCGTGGCGGGTCACCGCGCTGGTAGCACTCGTCGGGCGGGGCAGTCGGCCAGACGGTCAGCCCTCACCCACCGCTCACAACACCTCCCGGGTCAGAACCCGGGATCGTCACCACCGGTACCCCAGCCGCTGGCCGCCGCCCACGGGTCCTGGCCCGCACCGATTCCGGCACCGACCAGCTCGGTGGAACGATCCGATTCCGCCGCGGCGGGGCGGTTGGTCGTCGCCGCAGGGCGGGTGGTGCGGGTGACCTTGGCGGTGGCGTAGCGCAACGAGGGCCCGACCTCGTCGACGTCGAGTTCGACGGTGCTGCGCTTCTGGCCGTCGTCGGTGGTCCAGTTGCGTTGCTTGAGCCGCCCGGACACGATCACCCGCGCCCCGCGGGTCAGCGACTCGGCTAGGTTCTCCGCGGCCTCACGCCACACAGAGCACCGCAGGAACAACGCCTCGCCGTCCTTCCATTCGTTGGTGGTGCGGTCGAAAACCCGCGGGGTGGAGGCGACGGTGAAATTCGCGACCGCCAGACCCGACGGGGTGAACCTCAATTCCGGATCAGCGGTGAGGTTCCCGATCACGGTGATGACGGTGTCTCCGGCCATGGCTGTGCTCCTTCACTGTTGGCGGAATAGGGTGGCGCGCCCGACCACACGAAAACGGTGGTCTGCGCTGGTGTGTGTGCTGATCGCGGCGTCGGGTGCGGGGGCCGCCTAGGCGTCGCGCTCCCAGGGCAGTCGGGGTCGCCCCGCTGATGCGAGGCTGAGGCACCGTGAGAAGCCGACGTTGGGGCTGATCAGAGGGGCTGTGGTGTGCCAGGACCCGAACCGGTCCTCCTCGACAGCGGGCAGGTTCGCTCGGATCCACTGCCCGAGTTCGGCGGTGTTAACGGTCACTCGGCGCGGTGTGATCGGGAGCCGCAGGGCTCGTCGGTGGGCGGGTTTCGAGGTCGATGCCGAGGTCGGCGGCGGTTCCTAGACCGCGATAGGCCAACCGGCGCAGGGTCTCGGGGCGCATTCCGTTGCGCAGCGCGGTCTCCAGCAAGATCGCCATCGAGTGCGTCGGGTCGGCCCGCAGGGCGGCGTCGAAGGCGACGCTCGCGATCGGGCCGTCGCCGCGGATGTAGGCGCTGTAGCCCAGAAGTGCTGCGGCATTGGCACAGTCGCTGCCGGTCAATGCCCGAGTCAGTGCGGCCCACAGGGTTTCCGCGGCTGCGGCATGAGGACCGACGGCCAGGGCGAGCAACGAGTTGCGCACGGTCCGATCCCGCAGTGCCGCAGCCAGTTGTGCGCATTGCGGGGCGGTGGGCGCGACGCCGGAGTCGGTGTCGGCGATCTGCCACAGCACGAGTTCGAGTGCGCGCCGGTGGTATCGGTCGGGCTCACCGTGCCGGAGGGCGGTCTCGTGGCGTTCGTGGGCACGAGCGTGGGCGCTGTCGAGGTGTGCGGTCACCTGCGCGACCAGGTCGTGGTCGGGGGTGACGAGAGCGGTGAGTTCGCTGCGGTCGCGGCGGATCGGGTGTCCGGCGAGCACATGGGCCACCGCCACGATCGATGTTGCCGGATCCGGCAGCCTCCCATGGCGGTATGTGTCGAGCAGGCTCCACCACCGTCGCTGTGGCTGGATCGCGCGCACGGCCCACGCGTGTGCGAGGAAGATTTCTTCCCGGGCGAGTTGGCGTGCGAAGGCGTCGATCAGCGCGGCCCACGGCCCGGTGCTCACCGCGCTGTCTCCGCGGGTGCGCCGTGATGGGCGCGCGCGATCATCGATGATCACCGCCAGCACCTGCCGGGCCCCTTCGGCGGCACAGATCTGCGCCACGGTCTGCGTGTAGGCGGCGACAAGGGACCGGCGACTCCTGTGCTCCAGATCGAATCGCAGCGCCACGTCGATGACCGGATCCTGGCCCGGATTCACCGAATCGCTCAGCACAATCACCACCAGCGACCGCTGTGGGGCGAATCCGAGCATCGCCGGGAGGGCGGCGATCAAGTTTCCCGGCTCGTCGACACGCAGCGTACCGGCCGCAGCGCTGTCTTCGCAGGCTTGGTCAGGAACTGGGGTGGTCTTGCCGCTGTCTGAGCGGGGAGGGTGCTCGCTGTTGTCGGACATGGGTTTTCGACTCCCTTCCGAGTGCGGGTGCGGCGCGTGGGCCGCCAGCGCGTTCTCCGTGGTGAATCCGGCCTGTCTTCCTTGGGATGTGACGGGTCGGTGTCGATGGGGCTGGCTGGGCGCACGGCCCGCGAGCAGTCGGATCAGGCTCGGCCGCCCAGGGATGTCAGCGGCCAGGCCGATTTCTGTTTCGCCGGGCTGGTGCGCAGTGTCAGTCGGCGGGGAAGGCGTCGAGGAACGCCTTGTCGGTCGGTATCGCGTTCAACGGCCAGGACGCGACGAGGGCGACGGGGTAGTACTTGTCGACGATCGGATCCCAGTCCGGGAGGCGGCGGTGGGCGAACCGGCCGCGATCGTGGGGGCGTCTCTGAGCTCCGACGTAGGTTTCGAACGTCGAGGTATCGGTGTCGATCAGGTACCCGTACTCGGCCCAGAGGGAGTCGAGCGGAAACGTGCGGGCGTCTTCGATCACACCAGCGTCGAGAATTGCCTCGGGATCGCCCTGGGTGTCGCGCAGCATGCAGTACCAGTCGTCGAGGCGGCGATCGCTGACGGTGAGATCGGCGTGCTGGCGGAGGTGGTCGATCTGGGAGGGTGTCGGTGTGCTGCCCGGGTCGACGACCAGCAGGCTGGTGGCCCTCTCGGTGAGGACATCGAGGGAGGTGACGGCGGTGCGCAGCCACCCCAGCACGTCCAGCCCCAACCCGCTGGGGTAGCTGTCGGAGTGGGTGTAGGTCGTCTTCTCCTGCCCGCCGGCGACGAAGCTGATGAATCCTCGGGTGCCCATGGGTTCCTTCCTGCATTGCTGTGGGTGGGGAAACGAACGCCCGCCCCACGAGCCGGTGCTCGCGGGACGGGCGTAGACAGGTGATCTGGTTGTTTCAAAAGCGGCTTCGAGCCAGATGACCGCGATCACCTGGGCCGGGAATGGGGCCAGGCGGTACCGGCGCTAGTCGATGTCGATGTCGTGGTAATCGATGTCTCCAGCGGCGGCCTGCTCGACGTCGACCAACGCGAAATCGCGTTCGGCTCCGACCTCGCCGAGGAATCGCATGTACCGGCGGGTCCTGGAACCACCGTCACGCCAGAAGCTCTTGCCGACCTCGATCTCGTGCGCGGCCAGCTGCATGGCGAGCACGATCATCCACGCCCGATTGGCAGAGGCGGCGTGGATCGCGTCGACCAGCTTGTCAGTCGTCCCGCCGACCTTCAGCATGGTCGTCACCTTGTGCAGCACCGCAGGATCGAGCCCACGCGCCAACGCTTCGGCCACGAACCCAGCGGTCTGCGCCGGTGGACGCGCCCCCGACACCAGCTTGGCCAGAAACTCGTTGCGGCGCTGGTGGGAGTCTGCGCCCCGCTTGTTGAGTTCGATCACCCGATGCCGAGCCTGGCGGGCGCGCTCACGTTCGGCCGCGGCCGCCTCGGCTGCGGCGACGGCTTCTTCGTCGCTGGCATCGACGGTGTCGACGCGCAGTTGCAGACCGCTGTCGGCGAGCTGGTCGGCGGGCAGGTAGTACAACGGCGTCCACCGGTCACGGCGAGTCACGGTGTCGGCGTGACGCAGACCTTCACCGGGCTCGGCTGAGGAGTCGCCGCGGGTGGTCCAGTCGACGGTGTCGGGGTCGACCGGTTCGCCGGTGTCGCTGTCGACGATTTCGGCGTCGCGGTCGAGTTCGAGGAACACCGCCCACCGCGCCGGGTCGGCGTAGATGACCTCGGTGGTGACGGGATCACCGGTGGCGGTGGCGATCTCCTCGGCCGGGTAGTACGTCGGCTCGCTGGTGCTGGTGTCGGGTTGGCGGGTTAGTACCCCGAACCCGTAGGCGGCGTAGACCAGGGACGCCTGGAGCCGGTCGCGGGTTTCGGCGCGGTCGGCGGCGATTCGTTTGGCCGTCCAGTCGACCTGGTAGCGGGAGGCGGTGAGCAGCTGCTGCACCGCTTCGGTGTCGCCGAGGTTTTCGTAGTGGGCGATCATCGCGAGCTGATCGAGGCTGTACTGCTTGTCATCGAGCAACCGTTTGGCGGTGGCGGACTTGCCGACCGCGGCGATCTTGCGGACCTCGGCGGGTTTGCGCTGGGTGGCTTTCGCGACGCGGGTGGCCGATGCGCCCAGTTCGAGGGTCAGCGCGATACCGGCGGCTTGGTCGCCTGCCGGGGTCGGGATCCGGCGTTCGTTGAGGGTGATCTGATCCAGGGTGCGTACGATCCGTCGCTCGGCGGGGTCGAGATCGGTGGCAGCGTCGGTGACCCACACCGGGATCCGCGCCAAACCGAGGTGGCGGGCGATGAGGGTGCGGACCTGACCCTCATAGACCAGGATCGACCCGTCGGGCTCGCGTTCGGCCAGCACCGGCACCCGCACACCGAACTGCTCGATCGTCGCCACCTGCTCGGGGTGGTCGGCGATGGCGAAACTCTTGCGCACGTTTTCGGCGATCAGCAACTCGGCGGGGTCCAGGTACTTGGCCTCGGCATGCGGCGGCACGAGCACCTCGCCCTCGGCGGCCGCGGGCGTCTCCACCACAGTGGGGTCGGCGGTGGGCGCGGGGCCTTGCGAAGCGCCGGCCGCGACGGTGTCGGGCTCGGTGGCGGGATCGGTGACAACGGAGAGTGCGGTCGGACTCAAGACAGGCTCCTCCATAGACGACGGCGCGGCGGCCCCACCCACTGGTGGAGCCGCCGCGCCGGAAACGGTTATCGCAGAACGAGAAACACCAATTCAGCGCGTGCGCCGCTGGGTCAGGCGGCACGCTGGGTGGACTGGCGCGCGACGTTGACCGGGCGCAGCAGCAGAATCCCGTGGTTGCCTTCGACGTAGGCCCAGTAGCGGCCGCGCCAGTCGAGGTAGTCGGTGCGCCACCGGTCGGCCACCGAGGAGTCCGGTATCGCCGTGAGCGGCCCGGCGAGACCGCGCTGCTCGAGGCGTGCGTACTGCTCGCGGGTCAGCGTGTGCAGCGCGACAACGGGGGTGGGTGCGGGCATGAATCGAACCTCCTGACAATCGATCGAGCCTGGGGTGAGCCTCAAAAATGGTTGTGGGCGAACGCGAATTGTTCAGATGCCGGGTGTGGCGCGCAGGTCGTCGATGACCTGGGTGGCGTCGGTGATCAGGCGGGCGTGCCCGTCGCGGATCAGGGCATGCGGGCCGCCCGAGGCCGCCGAGGTGATCGGGCCCGGCACCGCGAACACCGGGCGGGCAAGCTCGCGCGCCCACCGGGCGGTGTTGGCGCTGCCACCGCGGACACGGCCGCCCTCGACGATCACCACCGCACGCGCCAGCGCGACGGTGATCCGATTCCGTTGCAGGAACTGGTCTCTGGCAGGGCCGGTCTGGGGCGGGTACTCCGAGACCATCAGCGCCTCGGTACTGATTTGCTCGAGCAGACGCTGGTTGCCGATGGGGTAGTAGCGGTCGATGCCGGTCGCGGTGACCGCGATCGTGGAGGCCGGATGCCCCAGCGCGCCACGATGAGCCGCCGTATCGATGCCGAAGGCGCCACCACTGATCACCGTCCACCCGCGCTCGGCGAAGGTAGCGGCCATCTCATAAGCGACGCGGGATCCGTAGTCGGTCGCCGCCCGCGCCCCGACCACCGCCACCGTGTCCTCGGCGAAGGGATCCAGCCGTCGCGGGCCGCGCAGCCACAACGCGAGCGGGGCATGCCCACACACCTGCGGTGCGTCGAGGCGAGCAAACCGAGCCGTCGGCCACTGCGGGTCCTCGCGAGTCAACAGCCTCGCCCCGACCGCGGCAGCACGTTCGAGATCACGCACTGCCAAGCCCGCCAGATCGGCAGGCACACCGACCGCAGCCGGGGCGATGGTCAAGCGTGCGGCTACCCGCTCGGGGTCGCCGTCGGCGGCAGCAAGAAGCTCATCGACTGCGGCGCTGGCGGTCAGCGCTGCGCGAGCGAGGATCGCCCATGCCAGCCGCCGCGCCTCGGTGATCGGTGCGACAGGTGTGGGCGCGGCAGCCTGATCGGGGCTTTCGGTCATGGGAACCTCCGAGGAAGGGGTGTGAGGGGTGTCGATGTCGCGGTCGATGGCGGCCAGCGGTAGACGCCTCTGGTGTGGCGCGACGGCGCGCCTGATTTCGGGGTGGTGTCGCGTCGGTGATGCGGTCGGGGGCCGATCCCCGTGCTTGCGGATTCCCTGAGGCACCTGAGCGCGGGCACGAGTCGGCTCTGGGATCGGCGAGAACGACTCGCATCGCTGGCGAGGGCGAGATTGCGCCGAAGAGGGGCGCTAGGTTGCCGAAACGTTCGCCGTCTGGCTCGAATCAGCTGGGCAGGCAGTTCCAGCGGAGGGAAATCCCCGTGCGGACTGCGGGCGGTCGTCGGTTCGCGAACTCGACTGTTATCGAGCGGTGGCCACGGACCGCCTGCTCAGGCTGTCGCGCACCTGCCACTGAGCCCGGAGAAGGTCGTGATAGACCCGGATCAGGGGTGCAACCAGCTGTGACTGACCAACGCGTTACGCAACGGCTGACCGGCCTAGCGCCCACGTGGCCAGAACATCCCGTAATTTATGTCGATATCAGATGATTCGGATCCTTCGGGCGGATCATGCCTTGGCATGAGCAGTTTTGACGACGCCCTCCGGCGGGCACGGCAGGCCAAGGCCGACGCGGAGCAGGACGCGACACGAATGGCCGAAAGCGTACGGAAGTTCGCAGATCTAATGAGGCAGCATCGGGTGCCCACCAATACCAAGATCCACAAGCCGGTCGACCGCAACGGCGAACGCCGTTGGGAACCGGATGGTGAGTGCTGGCTGCTCCTCGACGGCGAGGCCGCAACCCCCAGCGGCGACTACATTCAGGTTGTACTCATCGTCGACGAAGGGGTGTATGTGCGTTCGCATGGGTGCAAGTCCCACCTCACTGACGAGATACTCGCAGACGTGGCCCTGCGCTACTTGGGTGAGGACTGAGCCTGACAGGCGGTCGAATGCGGGCCGTCGTCGCCTATATGTCTAGCGCTCGAATCGACATCTGCTCATGCCTCGGATCGGTAACCCGGCCAGCAGCAGTCCGGCCAGGTGCGTGGTGACAGATAGCGTGTTCAGGTGACAGATAGCGTGGTCAGTCACACCAGCCCGGGCGGCTTCACTTGGTTGTCACATCATGAGACACTCGAATATGTGTTCGATAATCGGCAGTGGAATGTGTGGCGGCCATGCAGTCCGCCGCGGCCGATCTTCGTCGACATCGATCGCTTGCTGCCCACCGAGCCCAGCGAAACCGATTCAGAGGTCTCGGCCAGCGTGCGCAGCCATGGACTGCGTTTGGGTGGTCGGATGCCGGGTGAGCTGCGCGGGTGGCATCGGTTGGCCGATGGTCGGTGGATCGCGAGTCTGCATGTTCCCGTGCAGTCCGGTGAGAAATGGATCTTCTTGGATTTCATCGCGCCAGCAGAGGCCGTCGCCGCCAGGGAAGACGGGGTGACCTTCCCGCAGCGGCCGGTCAACCGGTGGGGGCAACCAGAAAAGTATTAGCCGCCGATCACGGGAACCGGACCGTCGCCGGTTGCGTCGTAGTTGTCATGACGAATGCATCGGGTGGGTGGGATTCGGATTCGGACGCACAGCCGTACTTCGGTCCGGACGGGGAGTCGGCGGGCGCCTGGTTGCGCAGATGGTGGTTGGCCGGCGCGAGCGAGGTCCGCATCCACCGCAATCACCGATCCCGACAACCCCAGTGGAACGATCGCTGAAGGAGGGTGTGCCTCGGCGAGTCGAGGTTCAGGTGGAGTTGCAAGCACCGAACAACCAGTGGGTGAAGGTGTCCACCGGCGCTGGCCAACGGTCGTGGTTTGGGTCGTTCCGCTGCGGCTCGGGTGCCTTGGCCCAGCGCCGGTGACGGCCGGTGTGGTGCGCGCTGCGGCTAGCGGCGTAGGCCCAGCGTTCACCGACTGGGCGGTCGGCTTCGGTGCTGGTCTGCGACGTGCGCGGTCTCCGCCGCGATCGGCGCGTCATCGACCGTAACTGGTTGTGACGACGCGCCGACGGCCGCTTCTACACGCGCGTGTCGGTGTAGGCGGTGGTGCCGTAATGGATTTCGAACACCCCGTCGCCAATCGATACGGAGTCGCGTTCGATCTGCTCGATCCAGTGTTCCGGCCAGCGGGTGGTCGCCGCCGACCAACGCACTCCGTTCAGCGGCACTCCGGCGAGGTCGACGTCGCGTAGATCGGCACCGATGAAGTCGTTGAGCATCTGCTCGAGGCACCCGAGGTGACTCATCAGCTCGGCCAAGGCGTCACTGATCTCTTGGTGCACGGCTTCGGGGCCTCGCCTCTCGCCGCTTGCGGTCGCCACTGCGTCATCGGCACGATCGAGCATCCACTGTACGAACTCCCCGACCATGGCCACCCACTGGTGCGGCCCTACAGGATCCGGGGTCCGCGTCGGACCCATCCCTGCGATGAACGGTGTCGTGATCTGCAGGTGCAAGATTTGATCACCGATTTCTTGGCGGCTTGTCCTCCCAGGTCGTTGGCGGAGCTCAGTCAGCGCGTCGAAAAACCATGCGTCGGCATCGCCATCCTCTCCCGACTTCTCGAAGTTCTTCAATGACTCCGCGTACATCCGGACAGCCTCCGTCCGCCCGAGTCCTGTGGGGGCGTTGACGTAGATGACGCCCACGTTGAGGGGCTTGAAGATCGGCTCGAGGTGTCCACGAACATCACGAAGATGACCCTCGTTGAGTGAAGCGCTTTGACCGATGGTCAGCACGTCACGCACCGCCGCGCCCAATCCCGGTGCGTACTTGGCGCGCAGGGTCAGTCGTGTCGACAGCGGCATGAGCGCGAGTTCGCGCGAAGCCCACTGCAATGAACCGGCATCAGCATCGTCTTCTGGATGCTCCTGGATCAGTTCAGCGGGGAGTTCCGGGGGGATGATGGCCGCTAGGCCTGCCTCGATGTCGAGGTTGTCGCGTACCTGGTCGACGAAATCGGCATGCCGCTCCTCGAGAAGCACCTCGCGCAGGCCGGTCTCGATGTCGAGCCGCTCGGCCAGACCGGTGACGAAATCCCGATGCAGTTCGGCCATCGTCCGGTCCCGCGAACGGCGTCGGTGTAGGGATTTGGTCATTGCTGCGCGCTCCTGTCCCGATGCATCGCAAGAGTCTTCCGAGCCTTCCGCAGGTTCGAGCGGACGGTGGCGGGGTCGAGCGTCAACTGTTCGGCGATCTCACCCGGTTTGTAGCCCGCCAACGTCCAGGCCATCATCTGCCGTTGCCGCGGGGGAAGGGCAGCCATCTCCCGGACGAGGTCGTGCTGTGCTACCCAGTCGTCGACCTCATGAGATGACCCGAGAAGCGCCGATTGTTCCGGCTCTGCGATCAGGTCCTCGGTGATGCTGGCGATGCGGCGGACCAGATTGCGGCTGGCCACGGTGCGCGTCCAGGTTTTGGGGTGTTCGATGGTCGACCAGTTCCGCCACGCCAGCATCATCGTCTCTTGGACGATGTCGGCCGCGTCGACCGTCCGCGCGCCGTGCTGGATGAGGAACGCGACGAGCTTCGGGGTGAAGTCACGGTAGAACGCCCGAAACGCTTCGCGCTGCTCGACATCCGGCGTGACCTGTGCCGAGGTCATCGTCGGCGGAACTCGCACGTCGGCGCCACCGATCTGATCAGGCTCGTCGATCATCGCCATGCTCCCTCGCTCGTCCCACGGTCAACCGGGTGCGCAGCCCGCCCGGGCCATGGTGGGTGTCCACGCAACTGTTCAGCGGCAGCACCTGCACGAGCTCGACCATCTGCCGACGGTGTCCTCGCAGCTCGATGGCCTTCCACCGTAGCCGTAGCCAAACAGCGATGAGCGCCAAGACGTTTCCGACGATGCCCACGATCAGACCGGCGAGTTCTACACTCATCCGACTCCGTTCCTCTCCTCGAACTCGGTGTCACAGAGGTAGAGGCTTGCGCGCGCCCGAACGTGCACCGAGAATGCGAAATTCGCGAAAGCGATCGCCTCGATGCGGAGATCCGGCAGCTACGATGTCCGTGCTGCCGTTGGCGATATCGATCAGCGTGGTCGGTGTGGCACGGCTGGTTGGCGCTATCGGTGAATCGCGGTGACGTCGATCGGTCGATGCTGGCGTCGCCCGGTTTATCGATGTGCTCGTATCGGTGAATTCCGACGTCACTGCCGCCGATGTAGCCTCATCAGGCGATGTCGATGCCCAGATCGGCGGCGGTGCAGCGTCCGCCGTGGGCGACGGTGCGCAGCAGTTCGGCCGGTACAGCGGCGGTGATCGCGGTCGCCAGCGTCTGCAAGGTCGGATCGTCGGGCCGTTCGGTGAGCGCGGTCTGGATCGTCGCGGCGGCCGTGCGGGCGCTCTCGCCGCTGGTGTAGTGGGTGAGAGCAGCCAGCATCGCGGGCAAGCAGCGTCGGCGGATCGGCAGCTCACGCATCAGCAGCGTCCACAGCTTCACCGCGATCGGTCCGTTCGGGCCGACCGCGAAGGCGTAGAGCGCATCGCGCACCACGGGGTCTTCCAGCGCCTCGGCCAGCTCCGCCAGCACTTCGATGCGCAGCTCGACGCCTGCGTTGACGGCATGGGCCAGGGCCAGGACCAGCCGTAGCCGGCTGCGAACCGGCGCAAGGGCCTGGTCGAGATCGTCGGCGAACACGTTCGGGTCACGGCCGGGAGCAGACCGTGGTGCCGTCCCATCGACCGCGTCAGGGGCGGGGCCGGAGCCGACGACGCTGCCTGGCTGCGGTGCGGCGGCTGGATCGGGGGGCGGGCTGGTCAGCACGCCGGACTGGTCGTCGAGCAGGCTCACCCAGCTGCTGCCGGGCTCGGTTGCGGTGATCGTCCACGCCCCGACCAATGAGGTGTTCGTCTCGGCGAGCCGTTCACCTAGCAGTGTGGCCAGTTCCCGGTGGTCGGGGATGGGCACCGGGCGGTGGGGTGCGGGTTCGTCGATGATGATCACCGCTACTGCATCAGGACGCCATGAGGCGTAGACGTGTTGGGCGGCCTCGAGGATCGCCGCGGTCGCCAGCTGGCCGTCGGCGGCATAGAGATCGTGACTGTACAGCGCGTCGATCCTGTACGGGGCTGAAGAGCAGCCGGTCTCGCGGAGTGCGAACAACAGCAGCGACCGCGGTGGCAGCTGCGGCAACGATGTCAGGGTCGCGGTGATCAAGCTCTCTGGAGCATGGATGGACGGCACAGAACCTCCTGATGAGCTGGCAGTGGTGGACGGTGGGCATGCCTCGCGTCCGCGGCGCAATGACGAGTAGAGCGCAAGCGAGGCAGCATGCCGCGGGGGGTGGAATGCGAGCCCGGCGACAAGGTGTGATCGTGCGTGGAGCACGCGAGAGGGAAGGTGGGTGTGCCCGGAGGGGACGGAGCAACGCCCACCCACGCGCCTCTGCGCCGACAGGATCATGCACAGCACGACGAGTCGGTGCGGGCGGCGTCGGGATCGAACCACGCAAACGCGGTGGGAAGAGAGTGTGTGACCCCCTGGATAACCCCGACCCTGGCCACACTCTAATGCGCCCGCCGCCATGGCGGCCGGACAAGGGACCACGACCCGGCGGGGGCGGTGCGGGCTGCGGCGTAGGTCAGCCCGTCGGTGATGGTGCGCACGGCTTCGGCCTCGGTGAAATCATCGACCCCGACGTGTATCCGGGATGCCTCGAACAAGACCGTGTGGGCGTGCTCGTGGTCGAGCAGTCCCGCGCCGACGAGACGGCCGAGGCTGTTGGCCGCCAACAGCACCGCGCGATGCCGGGTACCGGTGCGGGCGGTGCGTATCCGGTTGGCCTGGTTGAGCAGCGCGGCGTGGACGTAGGCGTCGGGATGGGCGATCGACACCGCGGCCGCCGACGGCGCGGGTGGTGGCGGTGGTGGCGTCAGCAGCGGGATCAGCCAGTGCGGTAACGTGATCGGTTCTCGATCATCGAGCAGCTGGTAGGTGCCGTGGTCGAGGTGTGATCCGGCGGCCACGACGTAGCCGCCTTCCCCGCGGCTGTCGATGCGCCAGCCCAGGCGTTCGATCGTGTTGCGCAACGGCGGTTTCGAGGGCGCACGGTAGTGCAGGTGCATCCCGCTCGAGGTTATCTGAGGGAGGAAGTTCGGCCAGTATCTTGCCTGCTCAGAACGTTGATGCAATTGGAGAAACGAGTGGTCAGGACGAGCTGTGTCGTCGGCCGATGCGGGCTGAGTGTGGGGGTGGCGCCAGGAGCATTGTGGTGGCTGCGCAGGGTAACTTCCGAGCTTGATGCTGCCGAAGACGGGTTGCGGATGCTGACGCGCTAGGGCCTCTGCGCCGAGGCAGCGCGGCGAGGACCGCTTGAATCTCGTTCGGCAGCAGAAGCGGAGGACGATCCCGTCGAGTCCGACGTACCCGCACCAGCGATGAGGGTTGCGGTGCCACCCGAGCAGACAGGTGCGCCAGCAGTCCCCGCGCGGGCTTGCGCCGCCGAGCGTCTGCCTGCAGCAGTGACTTTGATCGAACCCGACAGCAGCCTGGAACCGATCACGCCGGGGACCGCCATACCCACCCGAGATACCGTGTTGAACCTACTGACCGAATGCACGATTGCCCACTTCGCGTGTCACGGAGTGGTCGACCCGGTAGACCCATCACAGAGCCGGATGTTGCTTCACGACCACGCCGACTCACCTTTCACTGTCGATGCACTCGCACCGATACATCTCGACCACGCCCGGCTGGCATACCTTTCAGCCTGCGAGACTGCACTCACTTACCACGCCCATCTCATCGATGAGAGCATCCACCTCGCGTCGGCATTCCAGCTCGCCGGATATCGGCATGTTGTCGGTACCCTGTGGCCAATCGACGATCGAACCTCGGTGACGATCGCCGACACCTTCTACGCCAAAATCACGCCCGGCGAGGGAGGCGAAATGGAAACCGACCGTGCGGCTCTAGCCCTGCACGACGCCGTCCGCGCCCTGCGTGACGACTTTCCCACCACTCCGGTGCTATGGGCCTGCTATACGCACACCGGTGCATGAGCGGTTGGCAATGCACCCGGGTTCGGGAGGCGGCTCGGGAGCAGTCCGGTAATGAAGCGTCCTGGGTCCGATAGAGACTCCAACCAAGCTAGGACGCTTCACTTCTGTCGGGGACACCGGATACCGTGGGCCGCGTGAATCCGGGATCTGTCATTCGGGGGTGGTGGATATGAGTTTGAGCCTGGCGGACAAGGTCGCGGCATTCTGCCGTGAACTTGGTGACGATACGTTGGCCGAGTCGATGCGGCGAGTCGGTGTGGAGGCGCGGTTCATTCGCGCCCGGGAAGCGGTACGCGACGGTAGGGTCGATCCGGTACTGGAAGCTGACCTGGATGCTCTCGATGGAGCCCTCAGACAAGCAGATGGTGACGGTATCTATCCGCCTTCGAGTCGGGCGTTCGAGGCGTGGCCCGGCGGGGAACGGGATTCCGGGGCGCGGTGGTGGGTATGCCCGGCACAGCAATGTGTTGGGCGGGGGCGTGTCCTCGCGGCGCAGTCGGCGCCGGTGTGTGGTGCCCTCGGCCGTCCGCTGGAGGCGGGACCGCTTCCGCTGTGACCGCTGTCTTGGGAGAATTCGGCAAGAAGCTTGCCGAGCGGTGGGGGGCTTATCTTACCGTGCCGGGCTTGCTGTACCTGGCTGCAGTGGTGGTGGCTGGGATTCTCGGGCAGCGGCATGCACTGGAGTACTCGCTGGTCGGGCATCGGATTACTGCCTGGGCAGGGAGCTCGGTCTTGCGGTCGACCGGTGGGCTTGTGCTTGTTCTGGGGGTCGTGCTGGCTGCTTCGGTGGCCGTGGCGCTGGCCGCGGGAGCACTCGGCCGGGTCGTCGAACTGATCTGGGTCAGTTCCGGTAGACATCGCCCCGCCCGCTGGCTCGTCAACTGGCGGCGTAAGCGCTCCTGTCGCGCCAAGGAGATAGCCGACGATCCGATCTCGACGCCAGCGCAGGTTCGCCGTGCGATCGCCCGAACCGATCGTATCTGTCTTCTTGAGCCCCACCGTCCTACTTGGATTGGGGATCGGTTGCGTGTGTGCGAGATCCGCATCCATCGCACCTACGGTCTCGACCTCAACTCGGCGTGGCCTCGCTTGTGGCTCATCCTTCCCGACACGGCTCGGACCGAGATCGGGACTGCCCGTGACTTGTTCGTCGCAGCTGCCGGTCTGGTCGGGTGGTCGGTTCTCTATGTGGGCCTTGCGGTCTGGTGGTGGCCAGCAGCATTGATCGCCGTGATCACGGCGACTGCCGGGGTGATGAAGGCCCGGCTGGCGACGACAACTCTCACCGATCTGGTTGAGTCGGCTATGGATCTCTACGGTGCAGACCTGTTCACCCGCTTGGAAGGGCCCGCCACCGGGCCGATCACTCCAGCGCGCGGTGCTGCTGTCACGACTCTGATGCGAAAGAGTCGGTGGGATCCCCAGTCGCCGCTTGCTGACTGAGCAGGGCACTGGATCCTCTGTGTCGCTGGCACTTCCGGTGGCGTCTGTGGATCGGTCACTGCCGTTCGGGCGTTGCTGATGTGCTGTGTGGATAGGATGCGGCCCGGTTATGCGCCGGCGTGGAGGTAGGCAGCCCAGAGGGAGGGTTTGGTGGGGTGCTGGTCGCGGACAGTGCGGATGGTGTCATGGAGCGCTCGGGCGGCGCAGTTCGTATCGAAAGCGGCATGGGGGTCAGTGGTGGTGAGGGTGAGGGTGCTGTAGAAAATGTCAGCGATGTCGGAGGCGATGTGGTCGTTTATGGCCCAGAGAGTTCCGATGACGTGGGGATAGCCAGCGAGTTGGAAGGCGGAGGTGAGATGGATGGCTTCATCGACGAGTTTAGTGTTTGCCGTGAGCGCGGTCTCGCAAGCCGAGAGGTAGGCCAGTTGGGCGTGGTCGAGGTGGAGAGTGGCCAGTGCTGCGACAGTGAGGGGGTTGCTGCTGTGGTCGTGCAGCAGTAGGCGGCTGCGGGAGGGGTCGGTAGGGTCGCTGAAACCGTGGCAGGCGAAATGCACGATAGCGTGGGTGGGTAGCACTTCAAGGACCGCGGCTGTGGTGGGCACGCTTGCATCGATAAGGTAATCGCCAGGATCGGGTCCGGTGAGGGTAAGCGCGCCAGGGAGGTGGTTGGCCACTGTACGAGCTTCCGCGGACGCGTAGTCCAGATTGTGGTCGGGCAGGTTAGGGGTGGTGGGCATCGCTACGATCAATGCACGTCGGGGTGTAGCGGAAAGGTCGGCGGGTAGACTCCGGCGGGCATGGCGCAGGGCGGTGATGGTGGGGGTGTAGGACGACACAACCCGGTCCAGGGCAGTTCGCCCGGCGGATTGGGAGTGGTATCCGGCGGCGTGGACAGGGAGCAGGCCGAGAACTCCACCAGGAATCCACCACACACGCGGTGATTGCATGCCTGGAGCCGGGGATTCGGTGTAGCCGAGTGCGTTCAGGACTGGTCCGACGGCTGTGTCCCACAACCATTCCAGGACCTGGACCAATTGTCCTTGGGCCTTGCGTCGCTGGGAAAAGGTCGATGCCGGACTGCTGACGGCAGAGAGGGCGGCATGAAAGGAAATCACATGGTCTACGAGCGTGCCCAGCGCCAAGTCAGGCAGTGGCATGTTCTCGACGCCGGTAGGAGTGACCAGCAGAGCGTCGCTGCGATATCGACTTACGTTGAGTACCACAACCGGGCCGTGCATGGCCTGGGCGACCAATTGCTCACGCGAGGGCGGCAACCCGAAGGTTGGGAACCCTTCCACCCCACGTATGCGGGTCAGCAAGTCATCGAACTCGCGGGCTAGCTGATGCCGATCTAGCGCGGTGCGCTCCGCTGTGGGAGGCGCGCCGACAGTGGGGGAGGTGAGTGTGGCAGGGACGACGATGTCGGGGGTGTGGTCGAGTTGGTCGCGCAGCCGGATGAATCGGTCGGCAAGGTCGGGGTGCCTGCGGGCGAGCTGGGTGAGATCGCCGCGGACATGCAGAGCTTGACTGAGCATCACCGCGCGGCCCGATTCCAGTAGCCGTAGCGCGGTGCTCGCACGCTGGTCGGCAGGTGCAGTCGGGTCGCTCAAAGTGAGCGCGGCGGCGTCGGCGGCCAGCCCGGCGAATCCCCCAAGCGCGTACTGCTTATCCGCGCGATGCAACTGGCGCGGTGCAACCTGCGGCAACAAAAGCACCGCTGCAGTCAACAGTGTTGCCGCGCGCGCAGGCTCCCGCGAAGCTATCAGCAGACCGGCACCGTAGCCAGCCAGAATACGATCCGACGCACTCGCCCCAGGCAGGTTCGCTGCTTGCGTCAATGCCTCGACGGCTTGGTCCAGATCCTCTCGAACTCCCTCACGATCGAACTGGATTCGCAAAGCATTCCCGAGGTTCCTCAAGTATCCGGCCAGGTCGGGGTGGTCGGTAGGGCTTGCGGTCACCGCCTCCCGCCCCAACTGCACGGCCTCCTCCAGATCCTCGCGCTCCCCCTCACGCTCGAAACGAGCCCGCAATACGTTGCTGAGGTTGGATTGCATGCGGGCCAGGTTGGGGTGATCGGTTGGGGTGGCAACGACCGCACCACGCAGCGTCTGCACCGCCTCCTCCAGATCCTCGCGCTCCCCCGCGCACCCGAAACGGGCCTGCAGTGCAGCCCCGAGGTTGGACAAGCACCAGGCCAGGTTGGGGTGGTCGGTGGGGGTTGCAGCGACCGTGCCACGCAGCACCTGGACGGCCTCGTCCAGATCCTCGCGCTCCCCCGCACGTCCGAAACGAGTCCACAGGGCGGTCCCGAGGTTCGACAGCCGCCAGACTAGATCAGGATGGTCGGTGGGGGTTGCAGCGACCGCGCCACGCAGCACCTGGACGGCCTCGTCCAGATCCTCGCGCGCGCTGGCACGCTCGAAGCGAGCCTGCAATGCGGCACCCCAGTTGGATAGACGTCGGGCCAGGTCGGGGTGGTCGGTGGGGGTTGCAGCGACCGCGCCACGCAGCACGTGGACGGCCTCGTCCAGATCCTCGCGCTCCCCCGCACGTCCGAAACGAGCCCGCAGCGCGATTCCGAGGTTAGACAGGATGGTGGCCCGCCTGGGGTCGTCGGTGGGGGTTGCAGCGACCGCGCCACGCAGCACCTGGACGGCCTCGTCCAGATCTTCCCGAACCCCCACACGCTCGAAACGGGTCCACAGGGCAGCCCCCAGGTTGGACAGCCGCCGGGCCTGGGCGGGGTGGTCAGCAGGGACGGCGGCCACCGCGCCACGCAGTGTCTGCACGGCCTCTTCCAGATCCTCACGCGCGCCCCCACTCTCGAAACGGGTAAGCAAAACGCTGCCGAGGGTGGACAAGCACCCGGCCAAATCGGGGTGGTCAGCAGGGGTGGCGGCCACCGCCTCGCGCCCTACTTGCACGGCCTCGTCGAGATCCTCGCGCGCCCCCACACGCTCGAAACGAGCCCGCAATGCGATCCCGAGGTTGGACAGCCTCCCTCTTACGTCGGGGTGGTCGGTGGGGGTGGCGGCCACCGCCTCGCGCCCTACCTGCACGGCCTCGTCCACATCCTCGAGAACCCCCGCACGTTCGAAACAAGCCTGCAAAGTGTTGCCGAAGCTGGTCAGCACCGCGGGCCGGTCCGGGTGATCAGCACCGATAGCGGCCACCGCCTCGCGCCCTACTTGCACGGCCTCGTCGAGATCCTCGCGCGCCCCCACACACTCGAAACGAGCCCGCAATGCGTTCCCGAGGTTGCACAGGATGGCGGCCCGGTTGGGGTGGTTGGTGGGGGTGGCGGCCATCGCCTCGCGCCCTACTTGCACGGCCTCGTCGAGATCCTCGCGCGCCCCCACACACTCGAAACGAGTCTCCAATGCGTTCCCGAGGCTGGACAGGATGGTGGCCCGGTTGGGGTGGTTGGTGGGGGTGGCGGCCATCGCCTCGCGCCCTACTTGCACGGCCTCGTCGAGATCCTCGCGCGCCCCCAGATGCTCGAAACGAGCCCACAGCGCGATGCCGAGCTTGGACATCCGCGCTGCCAGGTCGGGGTGGTCGTTGGGGGTGGCTCCCAGTATGCGCCGCGACAGCTCCACCGCGGCGGTGATGAGGCGCGGGTCAGCTTGACTGAGCGCGTCGTGTAGGAAGGCGACGGCGGCAATATCCGCCCGATCGGCTAGAACGGGCAACAATGGCTCGGGTAGTGGCCCAACTCCGGCGAGGAAACATCCGGTCATCATCTCTACCACCGTGTGCAGGTCCAGCTCGTCGCGGCCCCTTGGCAAAAGGATGTGGCGGTGCCAGTGCAGCCAACCCAACAGCCACCGCGACCCGATATCTGCGCCACCATCGTCGTCTATCAAAGTGGCCAGTTCTCGCGCTCGCCCCAATGCCTTTGGATGCAAGACCGCCTCCCAGTCACCCGACCCCGCTTTCTGCAGTCGGTCTCTGATCTCGGCCCGCAGCGTGTCAATGCGCGTGTTCCTCTGGTGTGCCGATTCCTCCGCTACCATCGCGTCCTCCCTCAATCCTCGCGCTGGCTACCATCTAGGCTCCAGCCTAGAGATCCTCGGTACGTGGACGTCCGGCAACGAGGACGATCAGTCGAAATACGTGGAGCACAGCCGTCTTCTAACCGCTGTGCAGTACCTCGGGGTGAATACCGTTGTCGGACAGTAAGGCCGGAGGTCAATCTTCACCGAGCCCCGAATCCCAGTGAGCGGCAAGTACCTTTCGGGGTTTGACGCAATGCGTCCAATCTGACAGCACTACGAAGCAGATAGGTGTCGAGCGTCCGGTAAGCAGCTGCTAGCGTACGTTTTGGTGGTTGCTGGGGGTCGATGAAGGTCAGGGCTCCTAATTCGGCGCGGAAACTGCTTGCCGTAGACGATGCCGTCGTCGATCGTGCGCCGCACCTCCTGCTGGGTGTAGTCGGCGACGCCGAGATGTTCAGCGGAAGTATGTTCCAGAACTGCATGGGCCGTTGATTCGGCCAGTTCACCGGCGGCGACGAGCCGCCCCAACTTCACCGCGGCCCTGAGCAGGGCATCGTGGCGGGAACCGATCTGTGCCCGTGCAACGTTGCGCGATTCGCCGTCGAGAATCGCTCGCACGTAGGCGTCCGCGCGCGGGGACGGTAACTGCATGGGCGGTGCTGCTGTCGGCGGCGGTGCGGGCATCAGCCGATACGTGAGCCATTGAGGCAGCTCCATGACCTGCGTATCACGAAGGATGCGGTAACGGCGGCCGCCCACTGTCGATCCTGGAGCTACGACGTACCCGCCATGCGCCCGTGTGTCGATCAGCGGCCGAGCCTACCTGCGGTGTTGCGAAACTCGAACCCGGCAGGAACGCGAAAATACAAATGGAATCCGCTCGGCGTTACCACGCCGAAAGTGTCGTCAGGAAATACTGCGCCTTCACTAGATGCCAAGGCTGCCAACGTATCGAGGCCGTGACTTTTCGCCGAAGACTCCTGCGATGAAGTACGAGCGAGGTCGTCGTCCAAGTCGACCACGACCAGTTCTGACCTACCGGTGGCAACACCGATGTTGTAGCGCGCTGCGGGGGCACAAAGCCGGCGGACCGCCGTAGGGTCACAGGTTGCGCGATCCTCCCAGGACCGTATCGCCGGCGTCTTCCTGCCCGGAACCAGAGGAAACACACACCACCCCCTGGCCGCCGCCGCCAACGCCAACGCCAACGCCAACTTGAGGAGATCACGGCTAGACACGCACAACCATCCCTTCCAGCCGCCGCACGAAACTGGTGGCGTGATCGTCGTTGCCGCCTTGTTGATAGCACTGCGATAACGAAATTGGTTCCGGTACAAACGATTCGTCGATGACGTTGTTGCGGTGACCGAACCACCCGCTGATAACCGAAGGGGTGGACATGGCATAGGTCGGTACCGGCAGCGGCTGGTTGGCGCGGGCGGCGAGTTCGGTGAGAACGTCACGGCCGTCGCGGACGTGGCGCCATGCAGGCGATGGCGATGTTGTTCCCTGGCCAGCGATCCCACCAGTCGCGGATGCGGAAGGGGTCACAGCTGGCGTGCTGTTCCCACTGGTTGATCGCCGGTGACTTGCTATAGGGGTGCAGGGGAAAGATGCGGAAGCCGCGCCGGGCGTGGCCGAGCGCGATGGCCACCAGCCCCGCCGCGGGCTCGGCGAGGACGCTGTTCACAAATGCTCCGTTTCGTCGCGGTGACGCCCGGACATGCCGCGAGTTCCCGGCCTTGGCCGGGTGCGGTGCGGCGTGGCGGGATTGGGTGAGGACGGCTCAGCGTGGTTGGGCGTCGGTGATCCGGAGGCGATAGGTGTCGGGTTCGACGGTGATGACCATCCATGCCTCGGGGTCCGCGCTGCGGATCGCGTCGATCAACGTTGTGCCGCGAGTGACGGTTTGATGCAGGGGCAGGTACTCGGCGAAGTCGTCGCCGCCGACCGCGGTGGAAACAATGCGCCCCCCGGTTCCCGGTCCCCAGCGGTGGGCGTAGACCACCGTGATCGGTCCTTCGGGATGCTCGGGGTCGGCGGGCTGGCGTGGGCACCCGTTGCTGAGCAGGTAGGTGCCGTCATCCTTGACCCACACCAGCGACGGCTGCGCAGGCGTGCCTTCGAACTGTTCGACCAGTGACTGGCTGTGCTCGGGCGCGGCGAGGGCGTGCTCGGCCACGACACGCACCTGCGACAGCGGGAACCACAGGTCGATCGGTTTCTTCATGGGAGTCCTTCACGGCATCGGCGGGTGGTGGCGAGTAAGGCGAGATCGAGGCCGAATCGGGGCTGCCCCGATCAGGTTGGCCCTGCGCGGGTGGTTGGTGCACGCGACGCAGCGGCGTGGCGCGCACCTTCTGCGCGGTGCCGGTCACCGGAGGCCACCACCTTCACCGAAGATCGCGCGGGTGAGGATGAGCGCCGCAAGCAGGTCCACGGGCTGGTCGTCCTCGCTGCCGGGGGCGGCGTCGCGCACCTTGCGGAGCTTGCGGATTCGCGTGGCAGGGCGCAGGTCGACCCCGACTGCGGGTGCGGTGTTCTCGTCGCCGGGGTCGGTGATGATCTAGTAGTCGCGCAGGTACAGCCAGGCTTCGTACCAGGCTTCGGCGGGTTTGCCCTCCCGGGTGCCGTCGCGGGGGTCGGGTTCGGGAACTACCCAGCGGCGGCAGCCGCACTCGGGGTCCTCGCAGGGGCCGAAGCTTTCGGGCGGGTGTGGGTTGTAGCGGTGCACGGCGCCGGCGAGCATCGGGCATGCGCGTGTGGAGTACCACCCGCATTCGGGGTGCATGCCAGGTTCGGGGGTGAGCCCGCGTAGGTAGTCCGAGGGCCGGATATACAGCACGACCCGCTCGGTGAGAGGGTCGCCGCAGATCTGACACAGCTTGTGCCACAGAATTTTCTGTAACCGCGTGTGGTCGAGTTTGCCCCAGACCGGGCGGGAGCGATCACGGTGGGCCAGGGTGACGAAGGGCACGACCATGCCCGCCGCCGTCGGCTTGTTGGACAGCCGCACCAGCACCGGCACTCGCGTGGAACCCGGTGGTCGAGGCGGGCGTGGTGGCAGGGGTGTGTCGGTCATGTTCACCTCGATTCGGTAGACGCCGCGACATCAGAGCGCGGTGGCGGGGGATTGGGGGTCGCTGTCGGGGATGGGTGCGGCGGCGAGGGTGAGGCGGGTGAAGGCGTCGGCGCGCCCGGGTGTGTGAATCCGCACCTGAATCCACGCGCACAGCGCCCCCGGCACGGGAGGTTGGGCCTGCCAGGGTTCGTAGCGGTCCTCGTCGAGTTCGGGGAGATGCGCGTGGATCCAGGCCATCAACTCGGCGGCGCTGCGGATCATGAGGGCCAGCGCCGTCCGGTGTGGGAATCCTGGTCGTGGATGGCCACCGAGCTGGGCGCGCCGGGCACCTGGGTGGTGACCGAGCGCGGCAACTGTGCGTGGCAGCCTCCGGCGGCCCACCGGCCGGCAGCGAGAACCCAACGACCGGTGGCCGGGTCGAGCTCGGCGGGGCGCAGATACCAGCTGATCCCGGTCGGCAACCCTGGGAACACGTTCTCCTCCCAGTGGATTCGGCTGGTGCCGTCGTCGGCGACGGTGATGACGCCGGTGGCGTGTTCGACGCGCACCAACGCCAGAATCGGGTAATCGGTTGCGGGGGTGGCGGGTTCGATGCCGGGGAAGACAGCGATGGGTGTTCCGGGGCGGGGGCTGGTGGCGAAGGCGGCGTGGTGGCCGACAATCAGCACTGGCCCGCCCGGGAGCGCCTCCTCGCGCAGATACCGCTGATGGTTCGGGTCGAGCTGCACCCGCGCCAGATACCGGGCGAGATCAATTCTCATGGTCACCACCGGCTTCGGAGTCTGGTGGGGTCCGCAGGGCGTGCACGCTCAGGCGCACGAGCCGCTCGGGGCGTTCGTGCCGGTCCAGTAGGTGATCCATGACCACGCGGGTATCGCCGCCGAGGCCCTCGGCCATGCCGCGGGCGAATTCGATGATCCGGTGCACGGAGGCGAGATACTCGGGCAGGCCCTCCAGCAGCAGGGTGAGGGTTTCTTCCCGCGACAGCGGCCTTATCTCGTCGTCAGGCATAGCTCGGCTCCTGTTCGGTGGCAGCGGTGAGGCGTTGGACGGATTCGATGAACCTCAGCGGCAGCAGCACGCCGGGCTGGGTGTCGCTGGCGAGCACGACGTGGTGGCGATGCACGGCCTGCACGCGCACCGAGTAGTGGGCGTAGCCGCCGCGGGTGACCACGGTCGAAAGCGCTCGGGCGCGGTGGAGCTGGTGCAGCTCGGCGGCGATGACCGCCATGACCGGGTCGGCGGCGCTGTGCTGCTCGGGTGCTGCGGTGCCGCCGTGCGGGTCGACGCGGCGATCGACCGCGAGGCGGTGGTCGAACCAGGCATCGATGCGTTCGAGGACGCGGCGGGTGAACTCCGCGTCAGTCTCGGGGTCGAGGGGGCGGTCGGTGGGTTCGGTCATCAGCGGGTCCTCCTGTTCGTGCGCCAGCGCACCGCGGGCCGGGACTGGGATGGGTGGTGGCGGGCTGCGAGGGCGGCGGCGAGCGCGTCAGTGGCTGCGGGGTCGAGATCGGCGTAACGCCACTCGGTTTCGTGGTCGCCGCGGTCGCGGATCAGCAGCCGCACCCGATGCCCGTCGGTGCTGGCGATGAGCTAGTCAGCGTCGATGTCGCGCAGTGCGAATCAACACCGAGTCGAGGCTTCGTCGGGCAGGCATTTGACCCTCCTGCCAGACAGAACGACTGGACCCGCGCATCGGCGAGCGGGTCGATGCGCGGGTCCGGGTCCGGGTCCGGGTCGGGGGATGGGGCTGAAAGCGCAAGCGGTCAGGTGTATTCGAGTTCGAGCAGGTCGGCGTAGCGTTCTTCCCCGTCGAGGGACGGGCAGAAGCATTTGGGGAATGCGCGCGAGCATTCGGTGCAGAAGCCACACCCGGGGCAGTGCGGGCCGAGGCGGTCGTCGGGTTCGCCGCAGTTGTCGCAGTACTCCTCGGCTGCATCGGCCCACAGGTAGGGCCGGTAGCCGTAGTTGGAGTACCAGGATCCGTCGTCCCAGCAGCCGTGATGTTCGTTGAAGATGTAGGCGCGATGCTTGTAGGCGGGGTCGACGGTCAAGATCACCATTTTGTCGCCGCGGAGCCACCGCTCGAGGCGGTCGCGGCCTGCCCAGGAATCCAGCGACCCGAACGGCTGAGTCGGTAGGTAGTCCTCGGCGGCGATGCGGGTGTCCGAGCGAGGATCACCCGGGCGGGGGTGCATGGTGGTCGGCAGGATTCCGTTGTGGGCGAGGACGGTTCGCTGGTCACGTCCGAGGTGGAAGGGATGGCAGTTGTCGAGGTTGCGGGGGCCGTGGGTGGCCAGGCGGGAATGAAACAATGCCGCACCGTGTGGGTATTGGTCTCGTACCGCGGCGAACTCGGCGATCACCGCGGTGGCGTCCATGCCGTGGCCGACGGTGATCGTCTCGCCGGTGATCAGCGCGTAGCCGTGGCCGTGCGGATTGGCCCGTGCTCCGTTGCGCAACGCATCCACATCGGGGGTGATACCGGGTTTGACGAAGGTCAGGATGCACACGCGAGGGCCTCCAATTCGGCGAGCAGCGGGGAGTAGTGGGGACGGGTACGCAGCCAGGCGGTGAACGCAGACCATTCCCAGCCGTTCCGGCGTGCGATCTGGGCTGCGCTCAGGTGGCGGGTGTATTCGACCGATGCCGCGGCGAAAGCGAGTGCGGCTTGGACCTGCTGTCGGTGCAGGGAGCTGGCGAACACGCGCAGTTCGAAGGTGTGCTCGGGGCGGACGTTGACCGCTTCGTAGCGGGCAGCGACGTCCTGGGTGCCGTGGGCGTATTCCCACAGCCGCGAACGCGCGTCGGTGGAAAACTTCGCCCATTCCGGCGCGGACCGCCGCGCCAGTGTGGTGACCGCGGTTTCGTTGCGGTAGACGAACTTCAACCACCGGTAGATGTGGGCGGGGGAGTCGAACCCGGCGCGGGAGAGGTGGATGTGGATGCCGACGTGTTCATCGGTGTAGGCGCCCAGCAGCCGCAGCCGGTTGAGCAGCTGCCACGGAAACCGCTCGCGCGCATACGCATACGACATGGGATGGGTGACCAGCTCGAACCCGCACGGGCTGATCGAGGAGTCCTCTTTCAGATAGCCGAGGTCCCCGAGCTGGTCGACGGCGGTGTCGACGGCGTCGACGAAAACACCGCTGGGGGTTTTGATCTCCAGTTCCAACCCCAGAAACAGCGGACCCTCGCCGTGGAAGCGGGGGCTGGGTTTGTACTCCCAGGAGTGCACGTTCGAATGCGAGGACCCTCCGGGGGCGCAGGCTTGGCAATAGATGTCCCCGCGCACAACGAGGGTGTAGCAGTCGGCGCACTCGTGATAGTCCTCGTCCTCGCAGCTGGCACAGACCTGGCCGCCGCCGCAGACCTCGGAGGTGTCGGCGGCCAGATACCCGCAGTCCGAGCAGTGGGCGTAGTTCTCACCGCAGCCCTGGCACACATCCCCACCGCCCACGACCGCGGTGACATGACGGGTGTAGAGGTCGCAGTCGGTGCAGCGATGCCAGTCGGTTGCACATTCGCCACACAGGTAGGTCTCGTGGACGGTCAACGCCCGCTCGCGGGAGTAGTTGGCGCATTGATCGCAGCGCGGGACATCCTCTGCGCAGCCTCCGCAGAGCCGCTCACCCTCGACCGTGGACACCAACTCCGCTGCGGGGGTGGGATCAGAGCAGTCCTCGCACAGCGGGTCGGCCAGCAGGGATGCGGGCATGAGCAATCACGACCTTTCGGGGGGAGAAATGGAAAGAACCCCGCACCGAGCCAGAACGGCTGGGTACGGGGTTCTCGAGACGGGGTGGCTCAGCGTGTGGTGCGAGCCGAACGCGCGCGTTCGCCAGCTGGCGAGTGGCGGGTCAGCGCGAGCCTTCGATGCCGGCCGGTGGTGCGGCCGGTCGGGGCGGGGTGGTGGCAGGTGCAGTCGGGGAAGGCGATCTCGCAGTGGAAGCACCAGCCGCAGTCACCGCAGTAGCGGCTGGTGCGCTGAACATCGATGCCCCAGCAGTGCCCGCAGACGTACTGTCGGCGCGCTGGCCACCGCCGGCTCGGTGGCAGGTAGCTGGTGTTGGAGTACCAGACCCCGCCCTCCCAGGTCCCGGCCTGCTCGCCGAACAGATACGCCTGGTGCTGGTAGGTAGGGTCGACGGTGAGGATGACCAGCTTGCTCGAACCCAACCACGAGGCCAGCCCCCGCGCGCCGCGGTGGGTATCGATCGACCCGAACGGTTGACGAGGTAGGTAATCCTCGGCGGCGATTCGGGTATCCGAACGCGGATCGTAGGCGCGCGGGTGCACGCGTTTGGGCAGGGTCCCGTTGTGCGCCAAGACCGTCCGAGGATCACCACCGAGGCGGAACGGGTGACAGTTGTCGATATCGCGGATGCCTTTGGTGGCGAAGCGGGAATGAAACAACCCAGGACCGTCGGGGTAGCGGTCGCGCACGCGGATGAACTCCTCGATCACCGCCTCGGCGTCCATCGAGTGCCCGACGACGATGCCGCGACCGGCGATCACCGCGTAACCGTGCCCGTGCGGATTCGCCGTCGCCCCATACGCCAGCGCGACCGGGTCCGCGGTGCTGGCAGGTGGGTAGTAGGTCAGCAGGCACATGCCAGGTCCTCCATCTCCGCCGCCAGCGGCTGATAGTCGGGCTGGGTGTTGACCCACGCGGCAAACGCCGACCATTCCCACGCCCCGGCCCGCACATCGGCCACCCGCAGACCGCGGGTGTAGTCGATCGAGGCGGCGGTGAACGCGAGCGCGGCCTGCACACACTGGACGTCCAAAGAGCTGGCGAACACCCGCAACTCCAGCGTCTTGCGCGGGTAGGGGTTGATCGCCTGATACCGCTCCAACCCCAACGCGTGCTGATGGCTTTTGGCGGTGTCACGGGCTTTCGCGCGCGCGGCCCGGTCGAAGGGCGCGTAGTGCGAACGTCGCCGCGCCAGGGTCGTGACCGCGGATTCGTTGCGGTACAGCAACTTCAGCCAGCGGTAGACATGAGCGGGGCAGTCGAACCCGTCGCGGCTGGCGTGCACATGCAACCCGACGGTGTGGTCGGTCTGGCAACCCAGCTTCTCGAGCACTTCGAGCAGGCGCCACGGGAAGTGCTCGATCGCGTGGCGATACGACATCGGATGAGTCACCAGCTCGAACCCCTGCGGCTGAATGGAGGAGTCCTGTTTGAGGTAGCCGAGATCGCCGAGGTGATCGGTCGCGGCGGTGACGCAGTCGGTGTAGCTCTCGTCGGGGACGATGACCTCGAGTTCCATCCCCAGATACAGCGGTCCGTCGCCGTGGAAGATCGGGTCGGGTTTGTAGCTGTAGTTCCACACCCGATCCCGGCGAGAGCACGGATCACACACCCGACCCGCCCGCAGCAACGTCCCGCACGCCAGGCACGAGTCGTAGATGGCCGCGCAGCGGGTACAGACGCGACCACCCCCGGAGACATAGCGGCTGGCGGCGCTGTAGCGCGAGCAGGTGATGCACAGATCGAAAAACACTGCCGCACATCGCATACACACCGGATCGCCGGTGTCGGTGCGCATGTGCGTTTCGGTCAGCTCCCGGCACGACACACACCCCACCCACCCCGAGGTGCACCCCTTACACAGCTGGCGGTCGTCGGCGACCGCGGTCAACGTCAGAACCAGCGCGTGGCAGCGCTCGCACTCGGGGAGCCGGACGAAGCAGCTGCCGCAGACCAGCTGACCGGGTTCATCGTCGATCTGGTGCCGCTCGCCCGCGTCGCTGCACCGACAGAGCGCGCACGGCGGATAGGTGGACAAATAGGCGTGAGGCATGACAGGCGTACCTTCCAGGAAACGAAAGAACGCCAGACCGGAGCTGATGCTCCGAGCTGGCGTTCACGGGGGACGGGAAGAGAGAAAACAGCTACGGCCCAGGGTGCGAAACCACAGGTCGGCCGATCTCGGGATGGCGAGGTCTAGGCCGCCGCGGGCACTGCGGTCGCCACCGCGTGGGCGGCGTCCTCGAGGGTGAGGAGCCGATCCTCGGCGTGCCCGTACCAGCGGGCTTCGAACCCCTTGCGCGCCTTGGGTGTCAGCGCATCCGGGGCCGAGACGAAGAACTCCTCCAACCACCCTCGGAAGTCGCATCAGACGGGAGAGGCTGGTGGGAGGCGGCGCGGTGAAATGGGCCATCCGCGTTTGACGTGTCCGACGAATCCTATTGGTTTGCGGGGTCTTTGACGTGCGGACTTGACGCCATATCCCGTTGGATCGAAGATTATCCCGTTTAACGGGAGGTGATCGTGTTGCGAGATGACGTGCCGGAAGGATCGGCTCGGCTTGTGCTGGTGTTGTCGGTCCCCTCACCCGTGTGCTTGGGAGCGCGCGCCTCTTGGAGAAGGTCTCGGTGCTGACGGCATTCCTGGCCGAGCCTGGATACATCCTGGGCGGTTCGAAACGGACTGGAAGCTGTGTGCTTGAAGCGTTTTTCACGGCAGAACTTCTGCCGTTGGTGTAACGGAGCCCGTCGGCAACCCGATGAAGTTGGACAGTCGGTGATCTTGCAGGTTAATTAACGGTACGCGAGCCGGTGTACTTGAGGATGGTCAGTC
Organism: Nocardia sp. NPDC050793; assembly: GCF_040654065.1. Taxonomy (NCBI): domain Bacteria; kingdom Bacillati; phylum Actinomycetota; class Actinomycetes; order Mycobacteriales; family Nocardiaceae; genus Nocardia; species Nocardia sp. NPDC050793. Next base: position 486,592 of record NZ_JBFAHG010000001.1, on the reverse strand, counting down.
GGAGTATGATCTTCAACCTGGTCAGCAGTAAGGAAATAGGGGATAGATAAGTGCCTCTTCTGGATTCGGCGGCGATCGAGCGCGCAGTTCATAACGTCGCGCACTGGGGAGACACAGATGTCTTTCCGCTACCATTCGAGAATCATGTCATGCACGATATGCCGTCAGAAGTATCGGCGCTGTTGTCGCAAGTTGAGCGGACATTCGACACTCGAATAAAGAGCGAAGTAATAGACAGCTATTCTACTCTAGCGCCTGTGGGGTATGCAGGGTTTCGATGGGCCACTCAGATTGATCCTATGTGGAATTCGTATCTTCTCGCGCTCGTGTTGAGTATGTCTGACCAGATCGAGTCAGCTCGGGTGCCTGAGCTCAGGGAGAACGTCTTCTCCTATCGATATCGGTCGACGCCGGGTGAGGGATTGTTCGCCCAGGAGAGCTGGAAACAGTTCCAGGAGAAGACGAGAGAGCTTGCCGACGGAACGGGTTATGTGATCGCGACCGACATCGCCGATTTCTACTCTCGAATTTACCATCATCGGCTCGAAAACGCGTTGCGGGACGTGGATACCGATGGCGGTATAACCCGGCAAATAATGGAGATCCTTAGCAAGCTGTCGAACAATACATCTTATGGACTGCCGGTCGGTGGACCGGCAGCAAGGATTATGGCTGAGCTGGTCCTTAACCGGGTGGATCGGCTCTTGCTGGCAGAACCAGCTACAAGAACGTTCTGCAGATATGCGGATGATTATAGGTTCTTCGTCCCCGACATGGAATCTGCCTACAGTGCGATTGGATTCCTGTCTGAGAAGCTTCTTCGCAACGAAGGCCTTTCGCTGCAGAAGAGCAAGACCCGAATTATGACGTCAGCGGAGTATCTCTCAACGCTGGATCCGCCCGCTGCTGTCCGTGGTAGTGCCGCCCGCTTCCTTGGATTACATTTGCACTATGATCCATACTCTGCAACAGCCGATGAGGATTACGAAAACTTGAAGAATCAGATTGAGGAGTTTGACATCCTCGGACTTCTTCGAGCTGAAATGGACAAAGGTCGCATCCATACTGCACTCACACGCAGGCTGGTTGCCTCTCTCAGCTACCTAGATGACATACCGAGACGTCAAGCGGCACTATCGCTATTGGAGAACCTTGAGACGCTCGTTCCAGTGACGCCGCAGGTTATGGTTGCCCTCCGGGGGGCTATTGATCAGGTAGGGGACGACGAGTTTTCAGAAGAGGTCACCCATCGCCTGAGAGAAATGGTGCAAGACTCTCATTTCATTTCCAAGGTTGACCTAAATCTTGCTTATATGATCAGGACTTTAGCTGGGAAGAAATCGTTCGAGAATGAACAGCTTTTAATCAACCTGTTCAATTCATCGCATGGCTTTAGAGGTGGGCCAGCGCCTATTATACAGCGAGACATAGTTCTTACGCTGGCGCGCTGGCGGACAAGCTACTGGCTCAGTGATCAAAAAAACTATATTGCTTCTGCGCACCCGTGGGTCAGGCGTGCCTTCTGGGTTGCGTCGTACACTCTCGGTGATGAGGGTAAGCATTGGAGGCGGGCGAACGGACCCGGCGAGGGAACATTAGAGCTTGTTGTACGGGATTGGGCATCCAAAAAGGTGCAGGAAAATGCATGGGAGGTTCCGGTGTGATTTCGGCAGGTACTTTCGCTCGCCAGAATTCTATCTGGGAGCGTGTTGCGCCGACGCTTGATGAAGTATCTAGATGGGCGAATGAAAATTATAGATCGCTCGGGAGTCCGGTGCGCGGTCAGTCCGATCCTGGGCGGCATTCCATTATCTCAGAAGTAGCCTTTCTCATGGCGAAGTATGATACGCTGGGCGCCGCGCTGGATCAGACTGAAATAGAGCGGCAAGCTCGAGATTTCGTTACCCGGCTTCCTCGGTCCGAGATGGCTCATACTGCGTTGACTGAAACCGAGTGGGATGAGGCTCATAAACTTTCTGTCGAAATCATCAAGTACACTCATTGGAAGAAGGGAGTCGAATTCAGTCCTTCGATTCCGGGTTGCGGAATCGTTGATTCGGCCGTGGCCGATGCCCTTTCTGGGTCTGAGCTGATTGAGATCAAGGCCGTCGCAAGGCCTTTTCGTAGCAAGGATTTCCGGCAGGTCTTGACATATTCGGCAATGCTGTACGCTTCTGGTGTGACCTTAGCGGCAGTGACACTGTTGAATCCGCGGAAATCTCGGGTAGTTACGCTTAATCTCAACGATCTGGCTGTATCTGGCAGCGGAAAGTCGAATGTTGAAGTGATGCAGGATCTCATGATGTGGATGACCGGATTACAGGTATCCGCGTAGGTTGGGGGTCCGCTTCGAGCCTGAGCATCCCGGCGATGCCACCGTCCGAATGGTCGAACACGCACTACCCGCGACAACGGAGTTATCGAGTCGGCGCCTCAAGGTGACGATGTCCAGGCTGCGGGGTGTCGCATAACACCGGCGCGGTCACGAAGGGTGGAAATAGGGCCGCCTATCAGCAGTCGCCAGACTCGGCGAAGACCTACGCTGACGCCCGCAAGTGAGGGCCTGGTGTCTGCGGATTGGGTACCGAGAACTCGCAACAGCTGAAAACTGGCTAGAGACCCATCCCGTAGGACCAGCACACCGGCGCGGCGTCGTCATCGAAAAGCCCAGGCAGAGTGAACAATCCCTCGGCTTCGACCATGAGATAGCTCCCTTCGACAAGCGGGCCCCAGCTCCCCGGATGCGGCGAAACGCGATGTGAGGCCAGAAGGCCCGGCACAGGCCGCACCGAACAGTTCGGCGAGGGCATCGAGACAGCACCGGCTGTCCTTCCCGCCGCTGTTGCTGATGAGGTAGTGCTCATAACTGAGCAGCTCCGGGCCAGGTGGCAGTGCGACATCGCAGCCGTTACCTGCACGCAGCGGCTCAGACCGCTGCCACGACGTGATCACTGCGTCGCAGAAGATCAGTCGCTGTCATTGACCGCCTCCTCGGTCGGGGAAATGGAAAGGGCCTCATGTTGCCGCTGGGCGACGCGCCTGGCGTGAGCACGGCGGTGTCCGAGTGCGACGGCCATGGAGTTCGCCAGGGGGCTTTGGGTCGACGCCGCGGGGGCGGCACGCGGCCCGGCGAGACTGGAACCCGCGGCGCTGGGCCATCTTTCGGGCAGGTCCGATGTCGTCACCGTGGTGGATGTCCCAGGCACGGGGTTTGCGATAGGCTGGTTTCGGGAGAATCAGGCAGACGGGCCCAGAAACTGGAGCTCGTTCATGCCCACCTCACGTCCGAAACGGTCCCCCCGCACACGGCGTCGTCCGGAAGTCCGTCAACGCCTGGAACGTTCACGCGACCGGGTTCGCGCGCGCCGCCAGCAAGCTCGGCAGCGCGAACAACGCATCACCGCGGCGGTCAAGCAGTACGTCACCGCCTGGGAAGCCATCACCGTCTGCGAAGCCACCCGCGACGGCGAGGTCGAGGCGTTGCGGCAGCAGATCACTCGCGTGCACCAGCGGGCCGCCGAACAGATCGCCGCACACCGCGCGCAACAAGCGCTCGCCGCGGCAGCGATCCGGGACCAAGGCCAGACCGACGACGACGTCGCCGAACTATTGGAAATCAGCGCCAAGCAAGCGCGACAACTCATCACCGCCGCCCGCGCGAACACCGACAGCGATGTCGGGGCACAACAGGCGTCGAAGTCGGCTGACGCAGCAGTTCCGGCACCGGACCTCCGAGCGGGCACCCCACCGAGGCCGTCGCCAAGCGTGGTGCCGGAAGCCGGCAGCGAGGACGCCGCATCTGATGAGAGGCAGGAAGCTCCCTAGTCGGCGGCTTGCGTGCCAGGCTGATTCGCGGCGGGCACGAGGTGAGCTACCCGGATCGACCACGGATAGATACCGGGTTTCGGTTCGCCGACGGCCTCGATCCTTGCTATGCCCGGATCGCCGTCGACACCGACTTCGAGCACACGAAACATGCTCACCGCGCCGACACCGATCCGGACGAGATCACCGCTGTTGAACTCCACGTGGTGACCCTAACGTTTCGGACCGACAGGTCGGTATTTGCTTGAGATGCGCTGATACATGTGTCTGTGCCAGCGCCGATGCTGGCGACCTCGGGACGGCCGCCGCCAGAAGGTGCAGATCAGTGGGCGGTCGAGATGAAATGGGACGGCATGCGCACCATTTGCCGGACCCGGAGCGGTCGCGTCGACTTCTACAGCCGCAACCTCAACAACGTCACCTCATGTTTCCCCGAACTCGGTCCCGCGATGAGCGAGCTGGGCGCTGGCCGGGATCTGATCCTGGACGGGGAAATCGCCGCTCCCGACCCGGCGACCGGAGCGCCCTCGTTCGCCCGCCTCCAGCGGCGCATGCACCTGACCCGCCCCAGCGTCGAACTGCGACGCGCCGTGCCGGTGCAGCTTTTCGTCTTCGACCTCCTCGGCATCGACGGCGAGAACACCATGGTGTTGGCCTACGTCGATCGCCGTGCGCGTCTCGCCGATCTGGGGCTGTCGGGGCCATCGGTGCAGACCCCGCCGTACTGGACCGGAATCTCGGTCGACATCATGCTCGACACCGCGGCATCCCACGGACTGGAAGGCGTGGTCAGCAAACGCATCGACTCTTAACTGGATTACGCCAGCTGCTCGTAGTTGACCGTCAATATACGAAGGGTTCTGGCGTAGATAGCATGATCAGTGCGCTGGTTCGCGTTCGGATCCCTGTGGTTGAGTGCCGTCTATCCGACAGTCCCGCGGGTGGCGGTCGAACCTCGTCCCAGACCGGAGTATCCCGTGATCCGAGAGGACATCCGCGGGTGCGAGATCGCGTCACGAACCTGCCGGCTCCGCTTGGCCCCACCACGTGATGGAGGGAATTCGGGCGGCTCACTGGGGTCTAAGGGGTTTTCGGTGTGGGGGAAGTCTTTGCCGGGTGAGTCGAGGAACAGCTAGCGAATGCGAGTGGCGCCGAAGTCGATTGGTCAGCTCGCTCGGGTAGGTACTTGCAGATCGTCGAGCGGGAGACCCCAGCAGCCGGGCCACCGAGGAGACGGTCTCCTCCGGTCGGGTGAGGATTGCGCGGCCGGGCGGATCCGCTCGGGGTGAATTGTCGGCGGTCGGCCGAGGCGCTGCCAGCGGGCGTGGGAGGGGCGACAAAGAATCGTTCGGCACCAATCTTTTTCGACACATTGCCGGTCTGCGTGACCTGGGCTTCTAGGCCACACCGCCGAGGGCGGCGGGGTGTCGGAGAACCGATCGATTCTCAGACACCCACTGACGTCGGCTACCCGGTCGGGGGTCAGCGGTGGCGGTGCGCGTACATGGCGAGGCCGCCGCAGGACAGGACCACTCGTCCAAGAGAGATTCGCACCCCCACGGCGGTCATCGGGTGTGATGATCGATGGGCACGGTTCAAGCGACAGCGTGGACGAAACAGCCAGCCTGAGGAGTTCCGATGACCAGCACCGAACCCACGCCCGAACCGGTCGACGAGGACTCGACCGACACCACCCGGGACGAGGACGCAACCCCCGAGACCGAGGCCACCGCGGTGCCACGCCGCATTGAGGTCGGCGTCTACCTACACGACCGATAGAGCCACCCACAACTCGACTCGGAGTCCTGACGCGCGTTACGCACCCCCGATCGCGCCGACCCACCTCGCGGCCGGGCTGTGCTCGCGCGCCGTACTCCGGTGGGGATTTGCGGCACAGCTGACATCCTTCAGCGGGTGTCGAGAAACAATCCGATTTATCGACATGCGTAGGGGTTTGATGCCGCGCAGGTGCCTTGTGGTGCGGGGTTGTGGGGCACCTGCGCGGCGGGGTGTCAGCGGCGGTACATGACGTACAGGTTGCCGTCGTGGGATGCGGCGGCGGGTTCGTCCATCGGCTTGCCCGCGTCGTTGACGCGGGTCGGAGTGGTCCAGCGGTTGACGGGCTCGGGTTTGGTGGTGGTTGCCAGGAAGCCGTCTGCTGTGCGGAAGAAGAGGTGTAGGCCGCCGTTGGCTTGGACCATGGCGACACCATGGCTGGTGCTGAGGCCTGGGATGTCGCCCTCGCTGCGCCACCCGCCTCCGGTGTTCCAGCCGAAGGTGACCCGGCCGCCTTCGAGAGAGCGGGCGGCGCGCACGATGGCGTCTCCCTCGGCGCACAGAGCGACAGGGTTTCGGGTGGCCCAGTCGAGGTTGTCCCAGCGGGAGTCGGACCAGGCGGTGCCGTTGTGGTGCTGTTCGTAGAGAACTTCGTCGGTGCCGACATGGGTGAACCACATCTGGTTCTGTTTTCGGAACAACCCCAGCGACGGGGAGGTGTTCGACCGGTAGCTCCAGGCCTTGATACCGCCCCACGAGTCAGTGAATATCCGCGTGGACACGGTGTTGTTCGTGCCGGTGACCGCGTAGTAGAGCCTGTTGTGGGCCGTGGCCAGCGCGGGCGCCCACAGGCTTTGGTCACCACCGATCTGCTCGGGTCGCCGCCAGGTCCCGTTCTCCAGCCGGGTCCACATCACCTTCTTGGTGCCGGGTTCGACGAACGCCGCGTAGAGGTGGTTGTTGTGGAAGGCCAAAGCGGGTGCTGTCATGGATTCCCACGGCAGCGCGATCGGCTGGCTGTAGCTGGCGGCCCCGGAGGATTTGACGATGTATTCCAGGGTGCCGGCGGGAAAGGGCACTGGGTCGCCGGTGTAGTTGACCTTGAGCTTGTGGTAGCCGTCGCCGTTGAAATTCCACTGGGTGGTCTTCAGGTGCGACAGCACCGCCAGGCTGTACTGGTCGAGGATGAACGCGCGCTCACACGACAGGTCGTCCTCGTTGCGCCAGATACTGATGAAGAACGCGGCCATACCCAAGATCTCCAGCAGCATGCCACCGCCCAGGCCCGGGTCGCCGATGATCCCGCCGACCTGCCACTGGTAGCTGTTGAACAGGTAGTCACACAGCTTCTGCATCCCCAGCTGCAGCTTGTCGTACCACTCGCTGCTGGACTGGTCGGACTCCCACACCATCACATGCAGTACCACGCCCGCGCCGGCCGAGGCGTTGAACACCACCCGGTTCGACGTCGAGAAGTTGCGGGTCTGGCCTTGCTGGACCGCGCCGAATGTCTCGGACTTGAACAGCGGGCCCTTGGTCTTGTCACTGGAAGAGGTGACACACCAATAGATCTCGTCTTTGCCGCCACCGGCGTCGCCCACCGCGCGCTGCACATAGAAGTTCTCCAGCTCGAGCTTCACCCGGTAGGTCGGCGGCGTGACCGGCTGCACCGTCGGTGGCGTGCGGGGCGCGGAGGCGCCCATCCCGGTGGCGCGGACCGCGTCGGTGAACGCCGTGGTGTCGAACGCGCCACCGGCGGCCCACGCCTGGCGGTCGAGCACCCCCAGGTTCGGTCGCGCCGCATGCTCGGCGGCCACCGCGGGAAAGTTCGACTTCAGATCGGCGACGCTGAACCCGGTCCCCACATCGCGGCGGGTGATCAGCTCGGGCAGGATGTCGATCCGCCCGCCCAGCCGTTGCACCGTCTCCCGGTAGACCCGCCCCCAATCCCGGATCTCGGCGTCCGGCAACGCCAGCTCCCGCATCACCTCCAGCAGCTTGGCCTCCAGATCCGTCGCCGCCTTGCCCTGGCGCAGCCGGTCCGCGGCATGCAACGCCGCCCCGATCAACACGTTGCGTTTACCCGCACCCGCCAACGCCTGCGCAGTCCGCGAATCACTGCGTGTGCCGCCCAGCATCCCCTCCAGCTGCGCCAGGCGCTCCTGCGTACTCGTCGTCTCCAGATCGGTCATAAGCCCATACCCCTGTCTGCCCGGACCAGCTCGGAATAGAACCTGACCAGCCAAAACTACGGCCCACCCCACCCCGAAACCGGACGAACAGCCACAACACGCCCGAAAGCCGCCACCCAGGACGAACAACGCAACCAGGAGCAACTGAAGGCGAAACGCCCACAACACCGACCTCGGCAGACTGTCGATAAATCGTTCGGTTCTCCGACACCCCGCGACCCTCGGGCGGTGTGTGACTCGCAGCCGTAGATGGCGGTGTTCTCACAGTGTCAGGTGGCGCCGATAGCGAGGGTGCTGCGGGCGGTTTCGACGACGTCAGCGGTGATGGTGTGAAGTTCGTTGATGCGCTGGATCTGGGCGAACAGGCGTTGCAGGAGGCGGAAGTTGCCGCTGGTGATGCGGGCGACCGCGGCGACGGCTTGGGCGTCGGTGAAGTCGTCGGGGTCGAGTTCACCGGCGCCGAAACGGCCCCGAGCTCAGCTCGGCGCGATCGGGCGCGGCGGCGCGCTCTGCGACGGTGCGGAGCTCTTCGTGTCCGGCATGCCCAGGACGGTCAGCGTGGATTCGCCTGTTCGCTGGTGTATCCGGTCGATGCTGGCCAGCTTCGCTGCCGCGGCGTTGAGGCTGGCACGCAGGCCCTCGACTTCGCCGGTCCAGCCGTTGGCGCGGGCCTCGGCGATCCGATCACGCAGGTTTGCGGCGATCTCGGCGAGCCGATCTCGGGCACGGGTCTCCACACGCAGGCTCGGGCACCTGATACAGGCGTGCTCATGGCGACACGGGCTGCCGTAGGGGCGCCCGCAGGTGCCGAGTTCGAGCTTGCGCAGCTCGAAGTGCTGCTGGAAGTCTCGCCATTCCTCGGCGGTGGGTTCACGGTATTCGGCTTCGGGACGCAGCGCTCGGCGGGCGTCGAGGAACGCCCGGTAGGAGCGGACGAGTTCCTCGTCGAACACGGCTACGTAGATCTGGGTGGTGCTGAGGGACTTGTGTCCCAGCAGCTTCGAGGCGATATGCACGGGCAGGCCGTTGCTGACCGCGTCAGTGGCCCACAGCCGACGGAAGTCGTGCGGCGTGTAGCGCAGCGGTTGTCCGGCCGCGTCGGTGAGGCCGGTGCGGGCGAGGGTATCGCTCAGCAGCTTCTGGACCAGGCCGTAGGTGAACGACTTCCATCTCCATCCGTCGCGGCGCTGGAACAGATGTGGCAGTGGCGGGCCGATGACCTTCTCGAAGTGGTCGTAGCGGTTCGTGAGCGGGACCGATCCGATGTTCTCGGCGCGCAACCGGCTGATGATCGAGGCGAGGACGCTGGCGAGTTCAGGGCTGACCAGCAGCAGCCGCTCCTCGTTGTTCTTCGACGGAACGATCTGCAGCATCGGCACGACTTCCCCGGTCGTGGGTAGCCGATAGGCGACCAGAGCGAGGTGAGTGATCTCGACCAGTTCCTCGATGCGAACGCCGGTGTGGCGCAGCACTTCGATCGAGGCCCACGCCCAGAACGCGTCGTTCTCGGCGCGGCCGATCTCGATGCTTTCCCCGGTCGCCAAGTCCTCGATGAGATCCAGTGGCGCATCCAGCGGCGAGCCGGAATCGATCTCAGCCACAGGCGTGATTCGCCGGTACCCGCGGCCGTGGTGCTGGAAGGTGTCACCGATCGCGCAGGCTCTGGTGGCGCTCAGCAGGGCCAAATGCTCACTGCGGTGCTGTTCTGCGGTCTCGACCAGCACCGGCAAATGTGGGAGTCGCTCCCGGATGCGTTGGTGCATTGCCGCGGTGCGCTTCTTCTCGGCCTTCGCCGAGCCGGCGGTATCGCTTTTGCGGATGGGGTTCGGAAAACTCCACTGTGCCCAGTAGGGGTCCTGCAACGCCCACTCCTGAACATCGCGGTAGAACGCGCGGACCGTGATCAGCGTGCCCAGATAGCTGCCGTCGCTGCGGGGTACGCCGCGCCGAGTCGGAGCCGTGCGCAACCGGAGTTTCCAGGCCTCGACCACCTCGCGCGGCAGGTGCAACGTGGCCAGGTCGGGCTCATGGGTGTGGATGTCATGCCAGAATCCGCCCAGCAGCATCGAGGCGTTCGCCGCCCAGCTGACGTAGTCGAGACTGGGCCTGCGCTCATCGAGATAGCGTCGGAACACCTCCCTGATCGGCGCCGGTTCCACCTGGTAGAGCTCGATGAGCTCAGCGCTGGTGAGCTGGCCTCTGCGAGTCGCCTTCTCCAGGGTGTCGTGCTCACCGAGGTCGGCGATACCCCACAGCAGTGTCCACGCCAAGGCCAATCCGGCAGGAACCTGATATCCACGGCGCCGATTCCAGGCGCGATAGGACAGCAAGTCGGTGGCGGTGAGTTCATCGAGGTCGCGGCCCACGCGGGTGCAAATTCTGGTGAGGCTGGTCAGCGCGTCACGGAGATGATCAGCGCCGACCCCGATCGCTGCTGCCCGTGATTCGATCTGTGCGAACAGGTCTGGCCGGTACATGCTGCGGTATTTGCCGTAGATCCGTGACGAGCCGTGAGACACGAGAAACTCGTAGCTGGGAAACACGATCCGCAACAGGATCAGGCTCGAAACACCGCTGAAGATCTGATAGCGCTGATCGCGCGGTTTCAGTCGGTGCTCAGCAGCGATCAGCCCGTCGATCCAGTCGGTGCCTCTATCGGCGCCGGATGCCATCCACGAGGCCTGCCATCCGTCGCCAGGGGCAGTGTGCAGCCAGTCCAGCACTGTTCTCGTCCCGTCGATGACCCGGCATTTCAGGGAGTTCTGTGCCCATCCGGGCAGGGTCGGTAGAAGCGCGAGTACCTCTTCGATCGCCAAGTGGTCGCGGTTTCCGCCGCCGACACCCAGATCAGCGAGTTCCTCGTGCCATACCAAACTGGGGGTACGGGCACGTGCATGCCAGGGCTTCACCGTGCCCGGCTGCGCAGTTGTACTGGCGCTCACAGTTGTCCTCCGAACAAGATCGTGAGATCGCTGTCGTCGTAGCCCTGAATACCGGCAGGCGGCAGCGGTGGTGGTGTCGCACGTCGATCGGCGAGATGATGCTGCACTCGCCGCACGATCTGAGCCTGGTCCTCGACCAGGTAGATGTCGGCGGTGGTCGACAGATGCGCGTGCCCCAGGATGATCTGCACGTCGCGGGCATCCAGATTCTCATCACGCACCATCCTCAGCGCGCATGTATGCCGGGCGTCGTGCATCGACCAGTTCGTCCCCAACGCCGCGTTGGCGCGGGTGAGAACTTTGCGGAGCGCGTCGTAGCTCATCGGTTGGTGGTGGGGTCCCTCACCACGGTCGCGGCGCCGCAGTGTCCGCCACAGATGCTGGTTCGGGTCCAACGGTTCACCGAACTCGGCGAGATAGAGCCGCAGCCACACGAACGCCTCCGCGCTGGCCGGAAGCCATTGGCTCGATTGCGTACCCTTGCGGATCACCTGGACCAGCTGCTCACCCCAGTCCACGTCCGCCACCCGCAAGCCCAGGATCTCCTGTGCTCGCGCAGCGGTGCTGACCGCGAGAGCCAGCACCGCACGATCACGATTCGATCGCAACGCCGCGAACAACGCCTGCCACTGCGGGTCAGGGATCTCACGGGGCTGGCGTTTGGGCAGCTTCGGGTTGTAGCGGATCCGGCCTCCGGGACGATACGGCTCGAGAGGATTGTGATGTGCGTTCGCGCGGCCGCCGCCGCGAGCGAGTGGCACGGGGTTGATCAGGGGCCCCTCACCTACTTCGATCCAGAACTCGTAGAACGAACGCACGACCGCGTTCGAGTGCCTGATCGTGCGCGCGGCGTAGCGATCATCCAGATACCGCTTCCGCGTCAGTGGGTTGACCGTTCCGGCCGTGGCCAGCGACCGCGTTCGCGGCGACGTTCTCGGCTTCGAGTGAAAGCCCAACCACAGAACCAGATCTCGGGTCTCGGCCGCTGTTGCCTGGTCCCACTCGACGTCGACCGCACATAGCCACCGCCACCAACGCAACAACGCAAACGCATAGCTGCGCACCGAGTTCGGGCTGTTCCCCTGGGCGACGAAATCGACTAGGAACCGGCGGATCGGCGCCACCAATGCGCCGGTCTCATCGACGACGACGAATGGAACAGGCCCCGACACCTCGACAACGCGCCCCCGCTTCGGCACCTGAATAGTCCGCACGTCCCGGGCGATCTCGTCGAACAACTCCGCACCACCTTCTCCTCGATCAGACGAGAGAGGTGTACCGGGCAGTCAGAGGAACTCAGGCCATCGGCAGCGGGGTGTCGTCCGCTAGTCCGGTCAACAGTTCCGCGTACCGGCCCGGAACCAGATCACGCTTGTGGCTGAAGACCCCGCTTCGGAGAAGTACTGACGTGATCATCGTGGGCTGGATAGCCTCCAGCAGCAGAGGGCATCGCGGGGCACTCGCATCCTTGATCTTGGGCGCCTACGACCAGAGCGGTCGCCTGATCCATGTCGGGCAGGTAGGCACCGGGTTCAGTGCGGCGGTCCGCGGTGAGCTTCGCGAACGCCTTGCCGAATTGGCAATCACCGAGCCGCCGTTCGACCGATCACCGCCGCACGAGCTGGCCACCGCAGTGCATTGGGTGCAGCCCCGGCTCGTCGGCACGGTCGAATACCGCGAATATGCCGGGAGTCTTCGCCATCCCAGCTGGCGTGGATTGCGTACCGAGATCGATGCCGCCGACGTCGGCTTGCCGGAGTAGAAGTCCGCCCGCAGCGCCCGGGCGAGGAGTCGACCTCGAAGCCGGTGGCTTACACGGTGTTGTAGCCACCGGCGCTCCAGACGAACCACCGAAACTGTGACGGCGCGAAGGGCTGTCTCGCCGGAATGCCCGGAGCAGGCGAATACGGCCAGTACCCGACACCACAACGGTGGCAATAGAAACCCGCCTGCCACACCGCATGAGCGTTCGGACGGCCACGCCTGATCCTGGCGTTACGCACGTCGCGGCGGACCACCGCGCCCATGACGATCACCCCCGGGATGGCAAACACGACCGGTATGGAAAGGGCGCCGATCCATGTGCCCCAAGTCCGTACCTCGGGGTCGGTCGCCATGATCGCCGCAATAACTGGGGCGAGAACAAGCAGCGCTGGAACCAGTAGCAGCAGGCCCACTACCGTGAGGCGGCCCGACGGGATCTGACGAGGCTCGCTCGCCAGGCTTCGTGCCAGAACAGTGCTATGGGTGTGTTCGATTGTGGCGGTGCCGACAACCGGTACCAACCCTGCGGTGGTGACACCCAGTCCGGAGTACTGGCCGGTGCCATATGTGGTCGAGACGCCATCGGCGTGCAAGGCGGGCACACTCTGAACGAAGTCGATGCGGCCGCAGCGTGGGCACGTGATGTCGAGGTCCATGCGGGTGTTCCCCTCCCACGCGCGGCGCGCGTGTGGTGCTGATACCTGCAACGAAAGCTCTGTGCGGTATCCAACACCCTCGGCCACCGGCTGTCGAGAGGTTTCGGCGAGTCGAGGCATGCGCAAACTCCTTCCACGTGGATGAACGTCGTAGTTGTCAAGTGACTGCGGATATCAGCAACGCGCCGCCCGCTCAATGCTGGTGACGCCGTCACCAGCAACCAAGATCGCCCCTACGGTGACCTGCTGGTGACGGTCACGACAGCCACAAGCGCGAAGGCAGTCGCCGTCGCTGCCTCCATTCAGTTTCTGGTCGGCGTGGTCACGGAAACTCAGCCAGCGAGTGCGTCGTTAAGTCCGCTGCTGCCAATACGATTCCGAGGGCAGACGTCGGCGGCATTGACAGTCTGCAGCGAAGGCGTCAGCGGAGTCGCCTTCAACCCCTTGGATGGCACGGGCTGTTTGGTTGGGGGTGGTGCGATGGTTGTCCGGTTGGTGGTGAGTTCGGAACGTGGGGTGCAATGGAAGTCCCTGGAGGGTTCCGAAGTGGCGACGTGGGAAAATCGTGTCGATGAGTTGTCGTTCATGCGTCGGTATTTCGTCTGCTGGGCTATAACCGCAGCTCATTCAGGGCAGCGCTGGACCTCCGGGTCCGGCGAGAATCTCAACATGAGGGACGGCTGGACTACCTGACCGCCGCCTAGCAGCGCTGGACCTCCGGGTCCGGCGAGAATCTCAACAGCCGACGTGCGCGCCGATTCAAGTCCCGCCTGAGGCAGCGCTGGACCTCCGGGTCCGGCGAGAATCTCAACACCACACGCTTGTGCAGCTCGCGGTCCTTGGTGGTGGCAGCGCTGGACCTCCGGGTCCGGCGAGAATCTCAACGTCGTCGTCGCGGTCGGCGTCGTCAGTGTCGGCCTGGCAGCGCTGGACCTCCGGGTCCGGCGAGAATCTCAACGGCGTCGCGGGTGCGGAATCGTCCGGCACGGTCCCGCAGCGCTGGACCTCCGGGTCCGGCGAGAATCTCAACTTGGTGCGAATCCGGCCCTCGATGCGCGCGAGCCGATCGGGCAGCGCTGGACCTCCGGGTCCGGCGAGAATCTCAACCGGGGTGGTCGTCGCGGGACGGTCCGGGTCGTCGGGCAGCGCTGGACCTCCGGGTCCGGCGAGAATCTCAACAGCACCTGGTGCGCATCTTCGGCCGACCGGCCGACGGCAGCGCTGGACCTCCGGGTCCGGCGAGAATCTCAACGATGCTCGCGGAGCTGGAAGACCAGCGCGCCGGACTGGCAGCGCTGGACCTCCGGGTCCGGCGAGAATCTCAACTCTTTGTCGCGCAGTCGGTTTGGGACTTCATCACGACCGGGCAGCGCTGGACCTCCGGGTCCGGCGAGAATCTCAACGGACCGCGGGGAAGTGGACACCGGCCCCAGCGCCCGGATGCAGCGCTGGACCTCCGGGTCCGGCGAGAATCTCAACGGCTGGTGCGGTGCGGGCTCGACCGGGCCGGTTTCGCAGCGCTGGACCTCCGGGTCCGGCGAGAATCTCAACGTTGTCGGTGAACACGGTGAACACGTCCACCTCGAGGCAGCGCTGGACCTCCGGGTCCGGCGAGAATCTCAACCGGCACGCGGTCAGGGTCGCCGAGACCCTGACCGGGCAGCGCTGGACCTCCGGGTCCGGCGAGAATCTCAACCACGTCGGGACCGCACCATCCACGGGCGGGCTGGTGGCAGCGCTGGACCTCCGGGTCCGGCGAGAATCTCAACAGCCTGGACGCGCACTACAGCGACTTCATCGACGGCAGCGCTGGACCTCCGGGTCCGGCGAGAATCTCAACAGGACATTGCCGGGCGTCCAGCCGTGGAATCCGTGGGCAGCGCTGGACCTCCGGGTCCGGCGAGAATCTCAACGGGGAGATGCAGGAGGTGCAGGACACGCTGCTGGGGCAGCGCTGGACCTCCGGGTCCGGCGAGAATCTCAACCGGCGTCGTGGGCTGCTGAGGCACATGCGGTGTGTGGCAGCGCTGGACCTCCGGGTCCGGCGAGAATCTCAACTTCCACTTGCGCCAGGTACTCGGCCTCTCGCTCGCAGCGCTGGACCTCCGGGTCCGGCGAGAATCTCAACTCTCACCCCACAAATCGGTTTCTTCACCCCAAAAGCAGCGCTGGACCTCCGGGTCCGGCGAGAATCTCAACGACTGCAACAGCTTCGGTCACCGTCGCCGATGCCGCTGGCAGCGCTGGACCTCCGGGTCCGGCGAGAATCTCAACGCGCTCGGCGTGCGCGAGTGCCGACGCCTTGGCGCTGGCAGCGCTGGACCTCCGGGTCCGGCGAGAATCTCAACGACCCTGGCCCGGTTCCGTCGTTCATCCTTCCCGAGCAGCGCTGGACCTCCGGGTCCGGCGAGAATCTCAACAGTTGGTCGGGTGTTCGCATATTGCGCGCGGAATCGGCAGCGCTGGACCTCCGGGTCCGGCGAGAATCTCAACTGCCTGCGCCGGGGCGGTCCAAGCCGCGGCGTCCGATCCCGCAGCGCTGGACCTCCGGGTCCGGCGAGAATCTCAACTGTGGGCGTTCCCGATCCAACAGTGAGGAGGTGCAGCGCTGGACCTCCGGGTCCGGCGAGAATCTCAACCATATCGAGACGACGGCGCGTCATGCCGCGCCGGCCGGCAGCGCTGGACCTCCGGGTCCGGCGAGAATCTCAACCATGTCTCTCGAGCGACCCGAGACGCCGCACGAGCAGCGCTGGACCTCCGGGTCCGGCGAGAATCTCAACTACAAGCCGACGATCTACCAGCTCGATCTGACTATCAGCAGCGCTGGACCTCCGGGTCCGGCGAGAATCTCAACTCTCGCTCGAAATCCAAGCCCGCACCGCCTCCCGAGCAGCGCTGGACCTCCGGGTCCGGCGAGAATCTCAACGACTTCAACGTCTGATCGATCCACCGCAGCGGCCTGGAGCAGCGCTGGACCTCCGGGTCCGGCGAGAATCTCAACACGACGTACGCCTCGACGCGGTCACCGGCCGACGTGGCAGCGCTGGACCTCCGGGTCCGGCGAGAATCTCAACGAGATCGGCCGATCCTTCCGTGACGAACCGGCCGAGCAGCGCTGGACCTCCGGGTCCGGCGAGAATCTCAACGCACGCGACCGAGCTGATCAACGCCGGGGTCTCGATGCAGCGCTGGACCTCCGGGTCCGGCGAGAATCTCAACGCCTCCTACGAGGATCTGCACCTCGACATTTGGGGGCAGCGCTGGACCTCCGGGTCCGGCGAGAATCTCAACAGGTAGGCCGAATAGACGTTGCTTGCGGCGCGAATCGCAGCGCTGGACCTCCGGGTCCGGCGAGAATCTCAACTGCTCAGCGAGAAGCCGATCGGCCGCAGCCTGGGCTTGCAGCGCTGGACCTCCGGGTCCGGCGAGAATCTCAACGACCCCATCGCGGGCGGCATCGTCATCAAACGCAGGCAGCGCTGGACCTCCGGGGCCGGCGAGAATCTCAACAAATTCAATGGGCCCGTGTCGGTTACCGGGCGCAGGCAGCGCTGGACCTCCGGGTCCGGCGAGAATCTCAACGGCCGCGGCCTGCTCTTCGACGGCGCGAGTCGTCGGCGGCAGCGCTGGACCTCCGGGTCCGGCGAGAATCTCAACAGCGTCGGGGAAGGCGCAGTGTGCGGGAAACGATGAGGCAGCGCTGGACCTCCGGGTCCGGCGAGAATCTCAACACCGACCGTGCGGACGGCGTGCCGGATGTGCGGTGGCAGCGCTGGACCTCCGGGGCCGGCGAGAATCTCAACGACCTCGACGATTCGAGCCTGTGGACGGCCGCCGGGTTGGCGAGTTGGGTCTGCGCGAGAGGCCCCGGATGAGAGGTACCCTCATCCGGGGATACTCGTCAGGCGGCCCAGGCTCGGTGAGGTGGGTCTGTCGCGTAATCGGCAGGTGGGGCGAGGGGGTGCCTCTCACCGGTGAGCCATGACAGTGCTTGGGCGACTTCTTCGATTTCGGCTCGGGTGTAGATGTAGGTCGCTCCGTGGCTGTGGATGTCGGCGTGTCCGGCATAGGCTTTGGCGACCGAGACTCCGAAGTTGCGTTCGACCCATTTCAGGGTTGTGTGACGCAGCCAGTGCGTGCTGATGCCGAGAGTGTCGGCAGCGGGGATCTCGGTGCGGATTCGTCGCCAGAGTCCGTCGTAGCAGCCTCTGGTGATGGGATGTCCGTTGCGATACCGCAATAGTCGTTGGCTGGCGTCGCGGCTGATTGGTCGACCGTTGCGGGCGCGGCTAGGGATGTCAATTGGGGCGGGTCTGCGTTGATTGTCGAGGTGCTGTAGTGCGGTCATCAGGGTGGGGGAGATGGGTTGCCAGCGTTCGGTTCCGCCTTTCTCCCGCAGGCGAATAGAGCACTCGCCGGTGTCGAGGTCCTGCGGGCGTAATGCCAGGACGCCGCCGCGCCGGCACGCGGTTTCGACATGCAGGCGGATCAGCACGTGATGAAGCTCCGGGTCGGGGCCCTGTTCGGTTACACGGTAGATCTCAGCGAGCAGGGTGTCTGGCAGGGCGCGGCGGTTGGGACGTGGTGGTGCGCTGCGGTCGAGTTCGAGGGTCGGATTGTTTGCGGCGTCGATAAGCCGGTCGCGCACGGCGTGCCGGTACAGGCAACGCAGTGCATCGACGGCCGCACGAGCGACGCCTTGGCCACCGCGGTCGCTTCGTCTGACGACCCGGTGCTGACGAATCTGGTTGACCAGTTCGGCGAGTTCGCTGGCGGTGGGTTCGTCCAGGCGCCGGTGCGGCCACAGAGCGGCGATCTTGTTCCAGTAGGAGCGATAGTTGTCGCGCGTGCGGGTCGGCGGCATCGCCGCATACACCCGCTGCGCGTAGTCGGCGAAGGTCGGTACCACGACGGACGGGTTCGTCGCAGCCGAGATGAGGTCGTCCGCGGTAACGTTCAAGCGTTCGAGAATGGCGGCTGCGGCGGCGATGTCGGCCTGTGACGCGCTCGAGCGCGTGCTCATCAGTTGCCGCTCCCTTCCACCGAGGAATGCAACCGCAGCAGGCTCGCGGCCACCGCGACGGGGTAGACCGACAGTTCCAATTCGACCGCGTCGGCGAGAAGTACGACTCGATGGCCCGCCGCGAGTCCCATGCGCCGACGGGCGGCGGCTGGTAGCCATAGTCGCCCGTCTGCCAGGCGGATTCGGGAAGTCTCCGATGGCGACAGAACGATGTGGTCTGTCTCCAATCTCCAGTTCAAGGAAGTGCTGGCGCTCCACCCCAGCGCTGTCAGCACATGCCTCGCCAACAACCTGCCCCGGACATCAAGCGCACGCAACTCCATCGGAGCGACCGTCGGATGCTTCGAATTGCTAGAGGGCTTGACGATCGGTAGAGGAAGCGGAGGCCGTGCTTGCGGGGCCATCCGCTGAAAGGTTGCGGAGGGCGGAACAAGCGGTTGAAAACCCCTCTTACACACAGCATTCCGCCTCTCCGAACGGCGCCGTCGAGGTCACGAAGGCGCAGGACTGGTCAGCAGCACGCCGTAAGAACACAACAGATGCAGCAAGGAGAACGCAATATTGTGTTCTTGCATCTGTAAGAGCATGATCCAGCTAGCCTAGGTGTGAACAACCGAGCCGATGACCGGGATTACCGAATCGAGAGCCAATGATGTTGGTACATAAAGGGTTGGTGTCGGGTGAATCAGGGGTGTGGCGATGAGCGAACGCGGTGAGCGAATCATGTGCCAGCGCGCATCGCGCATGCCGGAGCCGAGCGTCAGCGAGGTGGAGGTATGAGCGCGCCGACGGTGGGGGTGCTGCCGACGGCTCCGCAAATTCTGTGTGCGTTTCAGGGACGGCGTTTCCAGGATCGCGAGCTGTTGCGGTCCGCGCACGCGCTCGCCGAGCTGCACGCTCGGCGCGCTGAGGTGCGTGACGCTTACCTGGTCGCCGAAATCGATTGTCGACGAAGCGAACTCGTCGACGACATCAACGACTGGATCGCGCAAGAGGTGCCGCAGCACCGCAACGGCGCCTCACTGCACACCGAGAGCCTCGGCGCGGTGGTGGACCGCATGGCGCGCAGCTGGGTGAACGCGAACCAGGCGATCGACGTCGACGGGCCGCGCAGTGACAACACCCATAAACACTGGTACCACTTGGCGGAACTCGTTGACGGCTACACTGATCTGGTAACCGACGTGGCCGGAGGCCGTCGTCGACTGCCGGGGCAGTAGCTGCTCCAGGCCGGCCGGCGGGGTACCGCGCCACCGCCACGACGGCGACGTCCCGGGTGGACTGTCATTCGACCAGTGCGTCCGCCCGGATGTGAACGTCGCCGCCCGTAGTGACGGCGGGCGCAACGGGGCGCCCCGCCCGGCGTGCCGCGTGGTCGACTGGCGCGGCACGCCCGCTGGTTGCCCGGCCGAGCACGACCGGGTGCGAGTTCGACAAGGTCGCGCGGCTCAGCCGGGTTGTGCGGCCGTAACGCGGGCTCGGCGCCGCTCCCGACGCCGATGACGATAGCGGCGAATCCGGCTGGCCAGCAAGACGATCAAGGTCAGGCCGATCAGCAGGAACGTGCCAGCGACCATTGCCGCGGCCACCGGATGGAAGATCGCGAGCGTGATGACGCCCGCGACGCCGAGATCCTCCAGCGCACTGGTCACGATATTGCTGGCGGGTTCCGGCGACGTGTTGATCGCCATCCGGATGCCCGCCTTGACGAGGTGACTGACCAGCGCGGCGGTGCCGCCCACCGCCGCCGCGGCGAGCTGTGGCAGCGAATCGTCGGAACCCGCGAGCAGGGCCGCCACCACGGCGCCCGCGGCGGGACGCACCACGGTATGCAGCGTGTCCCAGAATGTGTCGAGGTAGGGGATCTTGTCGGCCACCGCTTCGACGAGGAACAGCACTGCCGCGGCGACGAGCACATCGGTGCGTTGCAGACCCTCCGGCACGTCGTCGGAAAGTCCTGTGACGCCGAACAGCCCGAGCAGCAGCACCACGGCGTAGGCATTGACACCGCTGGCCCAGCCCGCGGTGAAGATCAGGGGGAGCAGCGACATCCTGTGATCCTATGCGGCAGTGGGTTTGTCGCGTCGCCACCGGCGCACTCAACGTAGCGCCGCGCGGCCTTTCACCCTGCCGAGCAGCACCAGCGCCACCAGGGTGACCAGCACCAGCAGCGTGGTCCCCGCCGCCGCGTCGAACACGTCGCCGCGATCGGTCTGCCCGAAGATGGTGACCGGCAGCGTGCGCCAGGTGGCCGGGTAGACCATGATGGTCGCGCCCAGCTCGCCCATCGACAGCGCGATCGCCAACCCCGCTGCCGCGCCGAGCGCGGGCAGCAGCAACGGCAGCGTCACCCGGCAGAGCACCCGGACCGGTCCCGCGCCAAGAGATTCCGCGGCCTGCCGGTAAGCGGGATCGAGCTGGTCGAGAGCGGCCGAGACCGCGCTGAAGGCATAGGCGAGCACCAGTACCGCGTGCGCCAGGATGACGATCCACCGGGAACCGCCGAGCAGCAGCGGGCGTTCGTTGAAGGCGATGAGCACGCCGAGACCGATGGCGACCGAGGGCACCGCGACGGGCAGGTGGAACACGGCGTCGGTCAGCCTGCGGCACCAGGCAGGCGTCTCCCGAGCGGCCAGTGCGCCCCAGGTGCCGACGACGAGCGCGCCCGCGCCCGCCAGCAGCGCCGTCTGCAAGCTCACCGACAGGCTGGCTGCCTCGTCACCCGACAGCGCCTGCCGGAAGTTGGCCAAGCCGAGATCCGAAGGGAGCGGACCGGTCCAGCTACCGGCCAGCGACGCCGCGACGACCGTGGCGATCGGCGCGACGAACACGATCGTGACCACCAAGCCGAACACCGCCAGCACCGCGGCACGACCGGTTCGGGTCCACACCAGCATGGTCACTGTCCTTTCCGCGCGGTCACGCGCGCGAAGACGAAGCGGTAGGCGGCGTAGAGCGTGAGCGACAGCGCCACCTGCACCGAAGCGAGCACCGCGGCGCCGGGCAGGTCGAAGGTCACGATGCCGCGGGTGTAGATCAGCGCGGGCAGCGTGAGCACGCCCTTGGCGCCGGTGAACAGCACGATGCCGAACTCGTTGAGCGTCAACAAGAGCACGAGACTGCCGCCGGCGGCCATGGCGGGCCAGGCCTCGGGGAGCACGATCTGACGCAGCACCCGCCACGGCGATGCCCCGAGGCTGGCCGCCACGTCGAGCTGTTCGCGGGGCAGCTGGGCGAAGGCGGCGAGCAGCGGCCGCACCACGAACGGTGTGAAGAAGGTGATCTCCGCGGCGATCACGCCGAACGGGGTGTGCAGGAAGTTCAGTAGGGGAGTCTCTCGGCCGGTGAGATCGGCGATCAGCGCGTTGACCGCACCCGCGGTGCCGTAGAGGAATGTGAACGCGAGCGTGACAAGAAACGACGGCAGGGTGAGTACGGTGTCGATCAATCTGCCGACCACCGCCGAGCCAGGGAAAGGGACGAACGCCAGCACGACGGCGAGAAACACGCCGAGCACGAGGCAACCGGCCGTCGAGGCGAACGCGATGGAAACAGTGCGCCACAACGCGTTTCGGAACGAGGACGAACTCAGTACCGAGGACCACACCTCGGTACCGCGCCCGTCCGGGGTGACCGTCGACTCGGTGAGCACGCGCAGGATCGGATACCCGGCGACGAGGAGCACCACGAACACCGGTGGCAGCGTCCAGAGCACCGCGCGCCAGGTCCGCCGACCGGCGTCCGGTGCGGCGGCTTCGGCACTCGCCGCGGGGCGATCCAGCAGCATCGCGCTCATCGTGTTCCTCCTCGCGCGGCTGTTCGGCGGGGCGAGACCGCGGGACCCCTCATTGCCCGCGCTCCGTTTCACCGGGAGTAGCTGTGGCGGTGGCCGATTCGTCACCGACTCGGCGCGGGACGAGCACGCCCGCCGGATCGGGGAATCGCACGCCGACCACCGATCCTGGCGTGACGGTGGCATGTCCCGGTATGTCCACGTCGAGCGGATCCGGCAGCCCGTCCACGCCGACCTCCAGCCGCGTCGAGGCGCCGCGCCACATGCTGGTGAGCACCTTGCCGCGCAATGCGTTTCGCTCGGCGGTCGTGGTGATCGTGACGGTGTGCGGCCGGATGCACAGCAGCGCAGCCGAATCCGGGTCCCACGGGAGGCTACCGACGGTCGGCTCCGGCGCATGGGCGCGCAGCGTGTGCGTGCCCGCGGTGACCAGCGCGGCGCCACCGGATGCCCGATTCACCGTGCACGGCACCAGATTCGCGCCGCCGAGGAAGGCGGCGGTGAAATCGCTTGGCGGCCGCTGCCAGAGGTTCTCGACGGTGTCCACGTCGACCAGCCGGGCGTCGCGCATGACGGCGATCCGGTCGGCGAGGGCCAACGCCTCGGCCTGATCGTGCGTGACGTACAGCATCGCGGTGTCCGGCAACGCCTCCCGCAGCTGCCGCAATTCGCCGAGCATGGACTGGCGCAGCTGGGCGTCGAGCGCGGCCAGCGGTTCGTCGAGCAACAGCACCTTGGGCCGGATGGCGAGCGCCCTGGCGATGGCCACGCGCTGCTGCTGGCCGCCGGACAGTTCGCGCGGCAGCCGCCCGGCGTAACCGGTCATGCCCACCATGGCCAGCGCCTCGCTCACCCGTTCCGCGATGGCGTTGCGCGGCACGCGATGCGCCTTCAGCCCGAAGGCCACGTTGCCGTGCACGGTCATGTGCGGGAACAGCGCGTAGGACTGCACCACCACGCCGATGCCGCGCTTGGCCGGGGACAGCTGGGTGACGTCGCGCCCGGCCAGCCGGACCGCGCCCGAGGTCGGCCGGACGAATCCGGCCAGCGCCGCGAGCGCGGTCGACTTGCCCGACCCGCTCGGGCCGAGCAGCGCGACGGTCTCGCCCGCGGCGACGCGCAAACTGAAATCGGCCAGGGCGACGGTGGTCTTGCGGCCGGAGCCGTACCGTACGCCGACCCGGTCGAACACGATGGCGGGTTCGCCATCGGTTCCGGCCCGTGCCGACCCGGTGGCGGTGGACGATTCGGTGAGCGTGTAGCCGGGGGTCATGTCAGCCTCCGATGGCCTTCTCGTAGGCGGCCACATCGCCGTTCAGGTCGGCGAGGACCTTGGTCCAGTCGGGACGCACGACCTGGACGCCTTGCAGCAGCGCGGCCGGGGTCGGGCCGGAGCCGGTGGCGGGCGCGTCGGCGAGATCGGTGCGGGCCGAGACCGCGAACGCGTCCGGGCCGAGCGTCTGCTGCACCTCCTTGCTCAGCAGGTAGTCCATCAGCTTCTTGGCGGCCTCGGCGTGCGGGGCGCCCTTGGCCAAGCCCATGAAATAGGGCAGCGCGACGGTGTGCCTTGCGCCGTCGGCCGATGCGGGAAAGAAGATGCCGAACTCGGAGCCCTTCGAGGTGATCGACTCCATGTTCATCTGGATGTCGCCGTTGGCGATCAGCAGCTCGCCCTTGTCTACCTTGGGCTGCAGTTTGCCGGTGGAGGCCGAGGGGCCGACGTTGTTGACCTGCAACCGCTTCAAGTAGTCCAGCGCGCCGTCCTTGCCGCGCAGCTGTTGCAGCAGGATCAGCACGGCGGTGCCGTCGCCGGCCTGGCCCGGCGTCGAATACTGGAGTTTGCCCCGGTATTCCGGCTTCAGCAGGTCGTCCCAGGTGAGCTTCGAGGCGTCGACGGAGTTGTTCGCGATGAAGTTCAGGTAGTTGCCCGCGAGGCTGACGAACCTGCCGTTCGGGTCCCTCTCGGTGGCGGGATAGGCCGAGGTGTCCACGCCCAGCGGCTGCAAAAGCCCTGCGGCGTCGGCTTTCTGGATGAACGGCGGCAGGGTGACCACGATATCGGCCTGTGGGTTGGACTGCTCCTTCTCGAGGCGGTTGACCACCTCGCCGGAGCCCGCCGCGACGACATCGACGGCGATGCCGGTCTCGGCGCGGAATTTGTCGAACTGGGTTTTGTACCAGGCGTCGAGGCCGTCGGCGGAGTAGACGGTGACCGTCTGGCCGCCGGAGCCGCCGGAGCCCGTGCCGCCGCAGGCCGCGGTGGCGGCGACCGCGGTGGCGGTGACCACAAGCAGGGCGGTCCTGGTCAGGACGCGGGACAGGCGCGTGGGAGAAGTACGCACGGTGGGAGCAACTTTCGTTTGGGCTGTTGGGTCGAAGGGGCGGTGTGGCAGGCGGTGACTCAGGTGCGCTCGGCGCGGATCAGCTCGGCGAACTCGACCACCGAGGGCAGCACGTGGGTGGCGCCCGCGGCGCGCAGCCGCGGTTCGTCGTGCGCGCCGGTCAACGCGCCCGCGACGATGCGTGCGCCCGCGGCGCGCCCCGCGGCGATATCGCTGGTGGTGTCGCCGAGCACGGCGACGCGATCGACGGCGTCGATGCGCAGGCGCAGCAGCGCGGTGAGTACCAGGTCGGGGTAGGGGCGGCCGCGACCGGCGTCGGAGGGCGCCAGCGTGAGGTCGGCGATGTCGCGCCAGCCGAGCGCGTCGAGCAGCCGGTCCTGGGTGTTCCGGCTGAAGCCCGTGGTCAGCGCCACTCGCACGCCCGCCGCCCGCAGCGCCGAGATGGCCTCGGCCGCACCGGGAATCGGTGCGATGTCGACCTCGTCGATCAGGTCGTCGTAGGCGGCCTCGAAGGCGCGGTTGGCGGTCTGCGCGCGGTCCTCGTCGCCGAGCAGCGCGCGGAACACGGCGATCTTGGACTGGCCCATGGTGTCCAGCACGTAGCGCCGGGCTCGTTCCCGCTGCGGCCCTTCGGTTTCCAGTCCCGCGGCGGTCGCGGCGGTGTCGAAGGCGCGCAGCACCAGGCCGCCGTCGGCCACGGTGGTGCCAGCCATGTCCAGGACGGCGAGGTCGATCGTGTTGTGCGGCATGATGTCTCCTCTCAGAGTCCGAGCAGGTCGGCGGTGTCCTCGCCGAGCGCGGGGCCGAGCGTCATGCCGCGGCCGCCGGGACCGGTGATCACCCAGACGTGCTCGTCGGCCTTGGCGCGGGTGACGATCGCGGCGGGATCGACGCTCTGGCTGTACACCCCGGCCCAGCGGCGCACGATCGGCGGCAGCTTGCGACCGAGCAGTTCCTCGGTGACGGAGGTGAGGTGTTCGTAGGGCGCCTCGTCCACGTCGAAGGCGAACGGTTCGGTGTATTCGTGGGTGTCGCCGATGGTGAGGCCGCCGTGCAGGCGCTGCACGCACAGCAACTGCATCTTGTGCTCGGCCGCGGTGGCGGTCTGGGACTGCTCGCGTTCGAGCGCGTCCACCTCGGGACCCGCGAAGCCGGGGTAG
The DNA here is from genome assembly GCF_040654065.1 of Nocardia sp. NPDC050793. NCBI lineage: Bacteria > Bacillati > Actinomycetota > Actinomycetes > Mycobacteriales > Nocardiaceae > Nocardia > Nocardia sp. NPDC050793. The sequence continues at coordinate 461,116 of NZ_JBFAHG010000001.1, read as the reverse complement.
TAGCGGAAGCTGTCGCCGTCGGCGATCGCGGTGGTCAGCGGCTCGCCCAGCGGCGCGGTCTGCATCATCTGGAGCCGGACCCGGCGTACGGGGATCGCACCGACCAGCTCCCTGGTCAGCCCGGTGTGTGCTGCGCCGGGGCAGACCAGCGCAAGGTCGGCGGTGAAAGCGCGGCCTTGGTCGTCGAGAACCGTTGCGCCGGAATTGGTGTCGGTGACCGAGCGGGCTTCGGTCGCGGCGTGGAAGGTGTAGCGGCCGGTCGCCGTGAGATAGGCGCGCAGCGCGGGCAGCGCCTGGCGTGACTCGACTGCGGCGTCGGTCGCGCAGTGCAGACCGGCCAGGTACTTGCCGCGCAGCGCGGGGTTGATCGCGCGCACCCGCTCGGGTTCGAGCAGATCGAAGCCGCGCGCCTCGGCGGTGTCGCTCGCCGCCGCCGCGGTCGCCACCGCCAGTTCCTCGGGGGTGCGCACCAGTGTGATGGACCCGGCCGGGCGGAAACCGACGCCGGGAACCTTGCCGCCGATCTCCTCCCAGAGCTCGCGCGACCGCAAGGTCAGGTCGAGCTCCGCTGCGGACCGCCCGGATACCCACACCAGGCCGAAGTTGCGCACTGTCGCACCGCGCGCCTCGGACTCACGCTCCAGTTGCACGACCTCGTGTCCGCGGCGGACCGCGGCCCAGGCGTGGGCGGTGCCGAGAATTCCACCGCCGATGATGACCACTCGCATGGGACCCATGGTGAGCAATGGTCTAGACCGATGGGTGTTGCTCGTGCGAACGCCGGGTTAACAATTGGTATAGACCAATTGCGGGTAGGCTGTCGGGCATGGAAGCAACGGAGGTGACGCGCGGCCGGCGCGGCGAGACATCCGGCGGGAGCGCCGAATTGGCCCTTCCGGAGCGCTTGCCGAAGTCGTATCGGGTGCGCACCGAACTGGAGGGGATGATCGGCGAGCTGGACGAGGGCGATCCGGTGCCCTCGGAGCGCGAACTCGCGCTGCGATTCGAGGTCGCCCGCGAGACCGTCCGGCAGGCGTTGCGGGATCTCTTGGTGGAGGGCCGGATTCGGCGGCAGGGCCGGGGGACGGTGGTCTCGCGGCCGAAGATGGTGCAGCCGTTGTCGCTGCGCTCCTACACCGAGGGTGCGCTGAGCCTGGGTCGGGTGCCCGGCCGCATCCTGGTCGGCTGGGAGGACGTCCCTGCCGACGCGGACACCGCCCGTGATCTCGGGCTGACAGCGGGCACGCCTGTCATGCACCTGGAACGGGTGCTGCTCGCCGACGGCGAGCGCATCGGACTGGAGAGCACCTTCCTGCCGCTGACCCGCTTCGCCGGACTTCGCGACCACTACGACCCGACGACCTCGCTCTACGCCGCGGTGCGCGCCTCTGGCGTGGAATTCGGGGCCGCCACCGAGCGCATCGAGACGGTGCTGGCCTCTCCGCGCGAGGCCGCGCTGCTCGAATGCACGACGGCGCTGCCGCTGCTGTTGCTGCACCGGCGCAGTGTCGACGAGGAGGGCGCGCCCATCGAGCGGGTACGCGCCCTCTATCGCGGCGATCGGATCGCGTTCGAGGCGCGTCTGTCGAAGTAGCTCAGTGAAGCTGCGGCGCCACTTTCGTGCCGAGCAGTTCGATGGTGCGCAGCACCTTCTCGTGCGGCAGCGTGCCGACGCTGGTGTGCAGCATGAACCGGTCCAGGCCGAGGGTGTCGCGCACGGCGGCGATCTTCTCGGCGACATAGTCCGGCGTGCCGACGAACAACGAACCGCTCTGCGAGCGCAGGGCGTCGAACTGCTCGCGGGTCATCGGGCCCCAGCCGCGCTCGCGGCCGATGGTGCTCATGGCCAGCGCGTACGGCTCATAGAAGTCGGCGACGGCCGCTTCGTCGGTGTCGGCTACATAACCGTGCGCGTGCACCGCTACCGGCTGCCGCTCGTGACCGCCCTCGGCCAGCGCCCGGTGATACAGGTCGACCAGCGGCGCGAAACGCGCGGGCTGGCCGCCGATGATCGCGATGGCCAGCGGCAGGCCGAGCAGTCCGGCGCGGATCACCGACTCCGGGCTGCCGCCGACCGCGATCCACACCGGAAGCGGACGGTCGTCGGTGCGTGGATAGGCCACCGCGCCGCGCAGCGGGGCGCGGAACTTCCCGGACCAGGTGACGGGCGCGTCCTCGCGCAGCCGCAGCAGCAGCGCCAGCTTCTCCTCGAACAGCTCGTCGTAATCGGCCAGGTCGTAGCCGAACAGCGGGAACGACTCGGTGAACGAGCCGCGCCCGGCCATCAGCTCGGCGCGCCCGCCCGACAGTCCGTCCAGCGTCGCGAAGTCCTGGTACACGCGGACCGGGTCGGCGGAGCTGAGCACGGTGACCGCGCTGGTCAGCTGGATGCGCTCGGTGCGCGCCGCGATCGCCGCCAGCACCACGGCGGGCGCCGACGCGGCGAAATCGGCGCGGTGGTGTTCGCCGACGCCGTAGACGTCCAGGCCCGCGCGCTCCGTCGTCACCGCCTCCTCGACCACCTCGCGCAGGCGTTGCGCGGCGCTCGGCGCGGGCCGGTCGCCGACCGGATAGAGCTCGGCGAACGTCGTCAGTCCCAGTTCCACAGTTCGAGTCCTGTCGTGCGTAGTGTAGTTGCTGTGCCAGACTAAACGGACTGTGGTCCGGTCCTATTCCGCCCTCGCGCGGGCGGACGGGTGCCACCGGCGGGGTCCGGATACTCTTGTCCCATGTCCGTGCGTACCCGTAAGCCACTCGTTCCCGGCACGCTCTCGCCCACCCGCGAGGTGCCGCGCTCCATCGAGCGACCGGAGTACGCGTGGAAGAAGACCGTCAACGAGGGGCGCGAGCCCTGGGTGCAGACGCCGGAGACCATCGAGAAGATGCGCATCGCGGGCAAGATCGCGGCGCGGGCGCTCGAAGAGGCCGGTAAGGCGGTCGCACCCGGCGTCACCACCGACGAACTGGACCGCATCGCCCACGAGTTCCTCTGCGACCACGGCGCCTACCCGTCGACGCTGGGCTACAAGGGTTTTCCGAAGTCCTGCTGCACCTCGCTGAACGAGGTGATCTGCCACGGGATTCCGGACTCCACCGTCGTCGAGGACGGCGACATCGTCAATATCGACGTGACCGCCTACATCGACGGCGTGCACGGCGACACGAACAAGACCTTCCTCGCGGGCGACGTGGCCGAGGAGGTCCGGCTGCTGGTCGAGCGGACCGAGGAGGCCACCATGCGGGCCATCAAGGCGGTCCGCCCCGGCCGGGCGCTCAACGTGATCGGTCGCGTCATCGAGTCCTACGCCAACCGCTTCGGTTACGGCGTGGTGCGCGACTTCACCGGCCACGGTGTCGGCCCCACCTTCCACAGCGGCCTGGTGATCCTGCACTACGACCAGCCCGCCGTGGAATCGGTCATCGAGCCGGGCATGACCTTCACCATCGAGCCGATGATCAACCTGGGCGGCATCGACTACGAGATCTGGGACGACGGCTGGACCGTGGTCACCAAGGACCGCAAGTGGACCGCCCAGTTCGAGCACACCCTGGTCGTCACCGAGACCGGCGCGGACATCCTCACCCTGCCGTGAGCGCCGCGCGCGCTCGATCCGGCCGCGCTCGGGAGAGGTCGCGATGAGGGGCGCGCTGCTGGTCGCGGGCACCACCTCCGACGCCGGGAAAAGCGTTGTGGTGGCGGGCATCTGCCGCATGCTGACCAGGAAGGGCGTGCGGGTGGCGCCGTTCAAGGCGCAGAACATGTCCAACAACTCCGTCGTCACGATGGACGGCGGCGAGATCGGGCGCGCCCAGGCGCTGCAGGCGCGTGCCTGCGGTCTCGAGCCGAGCGTGCGCTTCAACCCGGTGCTGCTGAAGCCGGGCAGCGACCGCCGCTCGCAACTCGTGGTGCGCGGCAAGGCCGTCGGCACCGTCGGCGCGGCGGACTACTTCCAGCACCGGCAGGAACTCCGCGCCGTCGTCGCCGCCGAACTCGCCTCGCTGCGCGCCGAATTCGACGTGGTGATCTGTGAGGGCGCCGGATCGCCCGCCGAAATCAACCTGCGCGCCACCGATCTCGCCAACATGGGACTGGCCGAGGCCGCGCGGCTGCCGGTGCTCGTCGTCGGCGACATCGACCGGGGTGGGGTGCTCGCGCATCTGTTCGGCACCCTCGCCGTCCTGGAACCCGGCGACCAGCAACTCGTTTCGGGATTCGTGATCAACAAGTTCCGCGGCGACGTCGAGCTGCTGCGGCCGGGCCTGGATCGGCTCACCGAGCTGACCGGGCGGCCCACCCTCGGTGTCGTCCCGTTCGCCGAGGACCTCTGGCTCGACGCCGAGGATTCGCTCGGCACGATCGCCGACGCCCCGGTCGGTCGCCCGGCCGCGCCCGCGGGAACGGAATGGCTGACGGTCGCGGCCGTCCGGCTGCCTCGCATCTCGAACTCTACCGACGTCGAGGCGCTGGCCTGCGAACCCGGTGTCGCAGTGCGCTGGGTGCGCGATCCCTCCCGGCTGGCCGATGCCGACCTGGTGGTGCTGCCGGGCAGCAAGTCGACGGTGTCGGACCTGGAATGGTTGCGGCGCAGCGGAATCGCCGCCGCGCTCGCCGACCGCGCCGCGGCGGGCAAGCCCATCCTCGGCATCTGCGGCGGCTACCAGATGCTCGGCCGCCGCATCGTCGACGACGTGGAATCGGCGGCGGGCACGGTCGACGGACTCGGTCTGCTCGACCTGGACGTCGAGTTCGCCGAGCCGAAGGTGTTGCGCCGCACCGAAGGTCACGGTGCGCCGAGCCCGGTGACGTCGATCGGCACCGAAGGTATTGCCTTGCACGGCTACGAGATTCACCACGGGCGCGTGACGCGCAGCGGCGACCGGGCCTGGCTGACGGCGGCGGGGGAATCGGAGGGCAGCGTCCGCGGCGCGATCTGGGGAACGCACCTGCACGGGCTGATGGAATCCGACGACTTCCGCCGCGCCTGGTTGCGCGAGGTCGCGCGGCACGCGGGCCGCGCGGGTTTCCTTGCCGCCGAAGGAACCTCGGTCGCCGCCGTGCGCACCGCGCAACTCGACCTGCTCGCGGACCTGATGGAGAACCACCTCGACACGGACCTGCTGGAGAAGCTGATCGCCGGAGGCGCGCCCGACGGAATGCCCACGCTCAGCTCGAGCCTCGTCACATTCGACGTGGCGGACCGGCGCTAGGTCGTTGACCGCGATTCGGCTCGTCATCCCGCCGAATGGCGGCGCGACGGTCCACCTCGGAGAGGCGACGACTGGGCGCGGCGGTGCCGCCAACATCGCTGACCGGCGGACTGTCTGCTAGCGGCGCGGTTGGGTGACCTCCTTCGGCAGGGGATCGCTCATGACGAGACTCGAACCGGTCCACGTGTAGGTAATCGTGACCGGACCACCCTGCGGCGCGGCGAACGGCTCGTCGGCGACCAGCCACCGGTACGCCACGCTGACCGAGTTGCCGTTCGAGCCCGCCACGTGCGTGAACGCGTAGGGCTCGGAAGTTGCCGGCCCCAAGTACTTTCCGTCGTAGAAGAACAGGACGTGGATCGGCGCGCCCGCCGAATTTCCGCCCACGGCTCGCACCCACAACAGCTGCTCGCAGCTACCCGGCTGGTTGGCCGAGGCCTGCGTGGCAACCCAGCCTTCGCCCAGTCCGGCCAGCGCGGCGCGCACACCCGCCGACGCGGGGTCGACGCAGCGCCCGGGACCGCTGATGTTGTCGCTCGGCGCGGGCTTCGTGTCGACCGGGGTGGTCGGGCCGGGCTGCGGCGATGTTTCGGTCGCGATGGGCGATGGTGTCGTGACGGGCGCCGGTGTGGCCGCCGGGGGCGTGGCCGTGTCACCGGGCGCCTGTGGCGTGGGTCCCGCGGACGTGGTCGTTCCTCCGGTGGCGGACGCGGGCACCGTTGTCCGTTGCGAACTCGGCGTGGGTTGCGCCGAGTCGTCGTTGCCACAGCCTGTTGCCAGCGCGGCCGCGGCGGCTAGCAGCGTGGCCACTCGAACCATGTGGTTCATCGTCCCCTCGATTCTGTCGAGACCGTGCCATCGCACGCTCGTTCGTTCCATCGTGGTTCCCGGTCGGCGCGTTAGACGCAGAAATTCGGGACATCACTACCCTTGACAGGATGAATGCGCCTGCTGGCTTGTTGGTGACAGTCGCCGCGGATCTGGAGTCGGTGACGACGACCGGCCCGGAAGACGATCCGGCCGATGCCGGGGTGAGCCGCGCCGCGATCGATGCGGTGTGGGAGTCGGTGCGTGCCTGGTATCGCCTGGGGACCACACCGGCGATTCAGGTGTGCCTGCGGCGCGACGGGAAGATCCTGCTGAACCGGGCAATCGGGCACGGGTGGGGCAACGGGCCGGAGGACGGGCCTGACGTGGCTCGGGTGCTCGCCACACCGGACCTGCCGTTCTGCGGATTCTCCACCGCCAAAGGCGTCTCCGCGGCGCTGATGGTGATGCTGGCCGAGCAGGGCGTATTCGCGCTGAACGACCCGGTGTGCGAATACATTCCGGAGTTCGCCGCCAACGGCAAAGAGCGCATCACGATCGGCGACGTGCTGTCGCATTCGGCGGGCGTGCCGTTCGTGACCCCGCCGTATCGGGGCTACCAACTGGTGGTCGACGAGGAACTGGCGGTGCAAGCGCTCGCCGATCTCCGGCCCAGTTGGCCGCCCGGTCGTTTCCGCGTCTACCACGCGCTGACCAGCGGTTTGATCCAGCGGCTTCTGGTGCAGCGGGCCACGGGAAAGCGGATGCGGGAGCACCTGCACGAGCAGATCCTCGCGCCGCTCGGCTTCCGCTGGACCAACTTCGGGGTACGGCCGGAGGAGGTCGATCAGGTGGTGCCGAGCGTGCCGGTCGGTCCCGGTCCGTCACGGGTGTGGAAGTTCTTGGCGCGCAAGGCACTCGGCGGCGGCATGGGTGGGGCGATGAACGACGAGGCGACCCGTGCTTTTCTCGCCGCGGAACTGCCGTCCGGCAATCTGATCACCACCGCCTACGAACTTTCCCGCTTCTACGAAATCCTCGCGCGCGGAGGAGAACTGGACGGCGTCCGGATCATGCGACCGGAGACGCTCAGTGCGGCAGTGCGTCCCGCGCGCCGGATACCAGGGGCGGCGGGCCGGGTCAGCGTAGCGGGCTACGAACTCGGCGGCAGCCGTTCGAAGTTCGGCCGCCACACCGAAACCCATTTCGGCCGCAGCGGACTCACCACCCAGTACGGCTGGGCCGACCCCGCCCGCGGCCTCTCCGGCGCCATCCTCACGAGTGGCAAAGCGACGGGCGACACCAACCGCCCCTGGCAACTGGTTGCCCAGATCTCGGCGGCGATCCCCAGCCGGGAGGCCTGAACCGCGCCCCGCTGCCTGGTGCTCGACGGTGGCCCGGCACGGCTGCAATCGGGGCAGCGACCCGGCGTCTGGGCCTCCTTACCTGGCTGGACGCCGAGACCGTTACCGAGATCGTGCTCCGCCTGCTCGCCTCCGCCGAGATCGTGGTCGAGCGGACCGACAGGGCGCGGCAAGCCCTGCGGCGTTGCGCCGAGGGAGCCGACTTCGAGGACGCGCTCGTCGAACAACTCGGGCGGGAGGCGGGATGCGATGTCACCGTGACCATGAAACCCGGCGGCCGCGACCATCACAGGGATGCGGTCGCCGGTGTGAGCCGGTCCGGCGGACACGCCGCCGGGGCGGGTTGCGGCGGTGTAGCGTACTGGGACATGGAGTCTCGGCGGATCACGGTCGGTGACCGGGCCTGGACCGTGCGGGTCGACGGCCCGGATACGCGGCACACGGTATTGCTCTTGCCCGACGCGGGCGATCCGGTGGACGTGTACGACCAGGTCGTCGCGCGGTTGCACACCTCCGACCTGCGCACCCTCGCCGTCGAGTCCGTCGAAGGACTCGACCCGGCCGGGGTGCACGCGATCCTCGACCAGCTCGGCGTCCCCTACGCGCACGTTGCGGCGCGTGGCGCGGGCGCCGCGGTGGCCTGGCAGACCTGCTCCGGCCCGTTCGGGCGGTTCATCAGCCTGGTGGTCGCCGACCGCGGCCATCCCGCGTCGCCCGCGGCCGACGGCACCGTCGCCGACCCCGGCTGCCGTCCGCTGGAACTCCCGGTGACCGTGCTGGTCACCAAGCGGTTGCCGCGGACGGTCGCCGACGGCTCGGGGCGTTTCGTCTACGGCGAATTCCGCGTGGTGCAGGTCGACGTCGACAACGTCGCCACCGAAGCCGACCACGAAATGGCCACCGAGATCGTGCTACGCACCAGCCTCTGGTGATTCGGCCTTGCGCCGATACACCGCCAGCCAGTCGAGCCAGTTGTCCATCTCCTCGAAGGCCTTGGCACGCGGCTCGGCCGCGGAGAGGAACACGTCGTGGCGGGCGCCCTCGATCGGCACGATGTTGGTGCGGTCACCGAGGCAGCCGGACCAGCGCTGAATCTGCCTGACGTCGAGCACCGTGTCGGCCACGTCGGCGGCCGGACCGTACTTGGACAGAAACTTGGTCAGCCGGGAACGCAGGATCAGCGCGGGCACCCCGATGTCGAGGCCCTGATGCAGCCGGAATTGACCCCGGCGGATCGCGCGCAGCCAGCCGAAGCGCACCGGCGCACCCGCCAGCGGCTTCCAGTCCAGGTTGTAGTCCCACTCGCCCGCCGCGCTCTTGTGCAGGCTGTCGCCGTAGGTGCTGATCGAGGCGCCCGGCAGCTCCAGCATCGAACGGAACCGGCCGAGCATGCCGATGATCGGCGTGCCGATCGTCCGGTAGTAGGCCGGACCCTGCAGGTCGAACCAGGGGCTGTTGAGCACCAGCCCGACGATGCCCGAAGCGGCGACGCCCGCGGTCCGGTTGAGCCGGTCCAGCCACAGCGGCACGATCAGCCCGCCGGTGGAATGCGCGACAAGCAGCACCTCCGCCCCGGCCTCTGCCTGGACGATACGCAGCGCCTCGCTCAGCTCCTCGTCGTAGAAGGCCAGGTCGGTCACGTAGTGCGGGCTCTGGCCGTCGTGCAGCGAGCGGCCGCACTTGCGCAGATCGAGGGCGTAGAAGCGGTGACCGCGCGCGGCGAAGTGCTCGGCGAGATGCTGCTGGAAGAAGTAGTCGGTGAAGCCGTGTACGTAGATCACGGCGCACTCGGTGGCGGCCGCGCCGGAATCCGGGAGATAGCGCACCAGGGTTGCCGAGATGTCGCCCTCACCGTCGGGGTCGGCGCCCAGCGGGATGGAACGCTGCTCGTACCCCGCTCCCAGGACATCCGGCCGCCAATTGCCTCCGGTCCGCTCCGTGATATCGGACACGTCTAGCGAGGTTTCGTTCGTCACGAGACCCAATGTAGGCGAGGTGCGGCCCGGAAAGAAGATCGCTCGCGACCTGGAGCGGGGGAGGTATCTATGTCACATTCACCGGGTTCGTTGCCTGAATGCGACGTCGCGAGGTGCACAATTGGCGATAGGTGAACGGCGGGTAACCTTATCGACCGCCGAGTCACGCCAGGCTCGAAACGAACACGCGCGCCCGTCGCGAACAACGACACGGCGCCGTCGCAACAACCGCATAGCGCCCGTCGCAAACAACCACATAGCGCCCGTGCCCAGGCCGAACCACCGTGCCGGTGGCCGCGCCAGAAGTGACAAGGAAGTCGATCTACCCGTGCCGAACGCTGCCATGACTGAAAAGACCGATGTAGTACTCATCGGTGCCGGGATCATGAGTGCCACCCTCGGTGCGCTGCTTCGCCAGCTGCAGCCGGAATGGTCGATCTCGTTGTTCGAGCGGCTGGACGCCGCGGCGGCGGAGAGCAGCGATCCCTGGAACAACGCGGGCACCGGACACTCCGCCCTGTGCGAGCTCAACTACAGCCCGCAGAACGCCGACGGCTCGGTCGACGTGACCAAGGCCATCGACATCAACGAGCGCTTCCAGGTGTCGCGCCAGTTCTGGGCCTACGCGGTGGAGAACGGCGTCCTCGGCGACCCGTCGCGCTTCATCAACCCCATCCCGCACGTCAGCTTCGTGCACGGCGCCGACGACGTGCAGTACCTGCGCAAGCGCTACGAGGCGCTGGCCGCGCACCCGCTGTTCGAGGGCATGGAGTACATCGGCAGCCCCGACGAGTTCGCGCGCAGGCTGCCGCTGATGGCCAAGGGCCGCGACTTCTCCGACCCGGTCGCGCTGAACTGGACCGACGGCGGCACCGACATCGACTTCGGTTCGCTCACCAAGGAACTGCTCGGCTACCTCGGCGCCACCGGTGCGGACCTGGCCTTCGGTCACGAGGTGCGTGACATCGACAAGCAGTCCGACGGCAGCTGGAAGGTCCGGGTCCGCAACCTGCGCACCCGCCAGACCCGCACGGTCGAGGCCAAGTTCGTCTTCGTCGGCGCGGGCGGCGGCGCGCTGCCGCTGCTGCAGAAGTCCGGCATCAAGGAGATCAAGGGCTTCGCAGGCTTCCCGGTCAGCGGCCAGTTCCTGCGCTGCACCAACCCGGACCTGATCGACAAGCACGAGGCCAAGGTGTACGGCAAGGCTGCCGTCGGCGCGCCGCCGATGTCCGTGCCGCACTTGGACACTCGCGTCATCAACGGCAAGCCGGGTCTGCTGTTCGGTCCCTACGCGGGCTGGACCCCGAAGTTCCTCAAGGACGGCAGCAACACCGACCTGTTCAAGTCCATCCGTCCCGGTAACCTCGCGCCCATGCTCGGCGTCGGCGTCACCGAGCTGTCCCTGGTCAAGTACCTGGTTTCGGAGCTGCTCAAATCGCAGTCCGGCAAGGTCTACACCATGGAGGAGTTCATTCCGCGGGCCGACGGCCGCGACTGGGAACTCATCACCGCGGGTCAGCGCGTGCAGATCATCCGCCGCAAGGGTATCGGCGGCGTGCTGGAACTAGGCACCGCCGTCATCGCCGCCAAGGACGGCTCCATCGCGGGTCTGCTCGGCGCCTCGCCGGGCGCCTCCACCTGCGTCACCGCCATGCTCGACGTGCTGCAGCGCTGCTTCCCGCGCGAGTACGCCGACTGGACCCCGCGCCTGCGCGAGATGATCCCGTCGCTCGGCCTGAAGCTCTCCGAGGACAAAGCCCTGTTCCACGAGGTGTGGGACTGGACGAACAAGTCGCTCAACCTCACCAACGCGAACACGTCCAGGCATGCAGGGGTCGCGCTGACGCCGTAGGTGTGATAGCAAGGCGCGATGATGTCAACGGTTGCTCTCAAACGGTCATGGGCGCAAGATCTCGATACGGCGACCCTGTATCGGCTGTTGAAACTTCGCGTCGAAGTCTTTGTCGTCGAACAGAAGTGCGCCTACCCGGAGTTGGACGGACGCGATCTGCTGCCGGAGACCCGGCACTTCTGGCTCGATGACGAGGGGGAGGTCATCTGCACCCTGCGCCTGCTGGAAGAGCACGAGGGCGGCGTCAAGTCGTTCCGCATCGGGCGGCTGTGTACCGCCGTACCCGCTCGTGGGCACGGGTACACCACACGGCTGCTCCAGGCGGCGCTCGCCGAGGTCGGGTCGGCGACGGTGCGGTTGAACGCGCAGACCTATCTGGTCGACATGTACTCCAAGCACGGTTTCCAGCCGGACGGTGCGGAGTTCGAGGACGACGGGATCATGCACGTGCCCATGCGGCGGGGCTGAGTCTTTGGCGCGCTGGCGCGCGCGTGTTCGCGGCCCCCTGGTGTCTCGCTTCCGAGCGGTCGAGCCTCGCGCCGGGGGCGCATGCGTCTCGACCGCTCGGAAGCGAGACGGGCCGCGAACGGGCTCGTAAGACTCGCCCCGGGGGTGGTCGGGGATGCGCGGACAGTGCGTTGGGGTTCGAGGTGGCCCGTGGTCATGTCTCGGTCTGGGCACGGGTCGGTGGCCGTCGGCCAGCGATGTGTATCTCCATCGGGGTACGGGTGGTGGCCGGAGGATGAATGGCCATGTATCGGAGTCGCTGGCGGGGTGGGTCGCCTTCGGACGGCCGGGCGCGCTTAGTCTGGGGGCGTGTCCTTGTCCCGTGTAGAAACCGAACCCCCGTCCCGTTCCGCTCGGGTAGACGCCGAGGCGGGGTTTCCGTTCTCGGCGGTGGTCGGGCAGGAGCGGTTGCAGCTGGCGTTGATCTTGTGCGCGGTGCATCCCGGTATCGGCGGCGTGCTGGTGCGCGGCGAGAAGGGGACCGCGAAGTCGACCGTGGTTCGCGCGCTGGCGCACCTGTTGCCGCCGGTGGTGGACGAGACGGGCGCGCGGCCCGCGCGGCTGGTGGAGCTGCCGGTCGGCGCCACCGAGGATCGCGTGGTCGGATCGCTGGATCTGGAGCGGGTGCTGCGTGACGGCGAGCAGGCGTTCCGGCCCGGCCTGCTGGCCGCCGCCCACCACGGCGTGCTCTACGTCGACGAGGTGAATCTGCTGCACGACCACCTGGTGGACGTGCTGCTCGACGCCGCGGCCATGGGCCGCGTGCACATCGAACGCGACGGCGTCTCGCATTCGCATCCCGCGCGCTTCGTGCTGGTCGGCACCATGAATCCGGAAGAGGGCGAACTGCGCCCGCAGTTGCTCGACCGGTTCGGCCTCACCGTCGACGTGGCCGCATCCCGCGACGTGGACGTACGGATGGCGGTGGTGCGCCGCAGGCTCGACTACGAGGCCGATCCGGCCGGGTTCGCCGCCCGCTACGCCGCCGCCGACCGGGAGATCGCCGGGCGCATCCTGGCGGCGCGCGACCGGCTGCCCGAGGTCGCGCTCGACGACGTGGAGCTGCGGCGGATCGCGGCCCTGTGCGCGTCCTTCGACGTCGACGGCATGCGCGCCGATCTCGTGGTCGCTCGCACCGCGTCGGCGCACGCGGCCTGGCGCGGCGGCGACGCCGTCACCGAGGACGACGTGCGGATCGCCGCGGAACTCGCACTGCCGCACCGGCGTCGGCGCGACCCGTTCGACGAGCCCGGCATCAGCGAAGAGCAACTCGACCAAGCCATGGAAGAGGCCGCCGCGCAGGCCGATCGCGCGGAGGAGCCAGCGCCGCCAACGGAATTCGACGGCGATCGCCCGGAAACCGATGGCACCGACGGAGATCGCGGTCCCGAGGACCCTCACGACGGCCCCGACGCGCCGCCCGAAGGCCCCGGCGGCGGTCCCGCTTCGCGCGAAGGACGCACCGGCGCACCGAATCCCAGCGCCGCGAAGCCGCCGCGCTGGGAGGTGCCCGGTGTCGGCGAAGGCGCGCCGGGCCGCCGGTCCCGCGCCCAGACCAGGCATGGCCGGGTCGTCCGCTCCACCACCGAGACCAGCTCGGGCCTGCATCTGCTCGGCACGGTCTTCGCCGCCGTGCCGCACCAGCACGGCCGCGGCCGGGTCGAGGGGCCCCTCGCCCTCGAAGCCGAGGACCTACGCGGCGCGTATCGCGAAGGGCGCGAAGGCAATCTGGTGGTCTTCGTGGTCGACGCATCCGGCTCCATGGCGGCAAGGGACCGGCTGTCGGCCGTCACCGGCGCGGTGGTGAGCCTGCTGCGCGACGCGTACCAGCGCCGCGACAAGGTCGCCGTGATCACCGTGCGCGGCCAGGACGCCGAACTCGTGCTGCCCCCGACTTCCTCGGTCGACATCGCGGTCCGACGTCTCGCGGGTCTGCGCACCGGCGGCAAGACGCCGCTGGCCGCGGGCCTGCTGAAGGCGCGCGAGGTGATCCACCGGGAACGTGTGCGCGACCCGCGCCGGCGCCCGATGCTGGTGCTGCTCACCGACGGTCGCGCCACCGGCGGCGTCGACCCGGTGCCGCGGGCCCGCGCCGCCGCCGCCCTGCTCGCCAAGGACGCGGTCACGGCGATGGTGGTGGACTGCGAGCGCGGCATGGTGCGGCTCGGGCTTGCGGCGGAGCTGGCGGGCGCGCTGCGCGGCGGATATCTGCGGCTCGCGGAGTTGACCGGCGCGGCAGTCGCGGACATCGTCCGCGCGGGTTCCGTGGACGGTCCCGCGGCGAGGTCCGCGCGTGCGGCCTGACCGGCGCTGGCCAGGGTTGAACTGAGGCACAAGGAGATTCGATGCCCAAGGGCGTGCCGGAGACGGTTCCGGACGATGGACTGACCACGCGGCAGCGGCGCAACCAGCCGGTGCTCGCGGTGCACACGGGGCCGGGTAAGGGAAAGTCGACCGCGGCGTTCGGGATGGCGCTGCGCGCCTGGAACCAGGGGTTCGACGTCGCGGTCTTCCAGTTCGTGAAGAGCGCGAAGTGGAAGGTGGGCGAGGAGGCGGCGTTCCGCGCCCTCGGGCGGCTGCACGAGGAGACCGGCGCGGGCGGCGCGGTGGAGTGGCACAAGATGGGCGAGGGCTGGTCTTGGACCCGCAAGCACGGCACCGAGGAAGACCACGCGTCGGCCGCCCTGGCCGGCTGGCAGGAGATCGCGCGCAGGCTCGCCGCCGAACAGCATCGCTTCTACGTGCTCGATGAATTCACCTATCCGCTCAAGTGGGGCTGGGTCGACGTGGGCGAGGTGGTCGAGACGCTGGTCGGACGGCCGGGCAACCAGCACGTCGTCATCACCGGCCGCGACGCGCCGCAGGCGCTGCTCGACGCCGCCGACCTGGTGACCGAGATGACCAAGATCAAGCACCCGATGGACGCGGGCCGCAAGGGGCAGCGGGGGATCGAATGGTGAACCGTCGCGGCGTGGTCGCGCGCCGCCCGGTGGCGTGATGGGCGGTGTACCAGCGGTCGTCGTCGCCGCGCCCGCCTCGGGGAGCGGGAAGACCACGCTCGCAACGGGTTTGATCGGCGCGCTGCGGCAGGCCGGGCATCGGGTGGCGCCGTTCAAGGTCGGGCCGGACTACATCGACCCCGGCTACCACGGGCTCGCGGCGGGACGGCCGGGACGCAACCTCGACCCGGTGCTCGTCGGCGCCGAACGGGTCGTGCCGCTGTACCACCACGGCGCCGCGGGCTGCGATCTCGCCGTGGTCGAAGGCGTGATGGGCCTGTTCGACGGCCGCATCGACGAGCACGAAACCGGCCCTGTCGCCGAGGGATCCACCGCCCAGGTGGCCGGCCTGCTCGGCGCGCCCGTGGTGCTGGTGGTGGACGCTCGCGGCCACAGCCAAAGCCTGGCCGCGCTGCTGCACGGCTTCGCCACCTTCGACAGCGGTGTGCGGCTCGGCGGCGTCATCCTCAATCGCGTCGGCAGCGAACGCCACGACCAGGTGCTGCGCGCCGCCTGCGCGCGGGTCGGCCTGCCCGTTCTCGGCTCGCTGCCGCGGATGGACGCCCTCGAGGTGCCCTCCCGCCACCTCGGGCTCATCCCCGCCGTCGAGCACGGTGCGGCGGCCGCGGCGGCGGTGGCGGCGATGACGGAACTCGTTGCCGCTCACGTGGATCTGGCGGCGGTGGCGGCGCTCGCGCGACCGGCGGTCGACGGGGTCGCCTGGGATCCGGTCGCGGCGGTGCGGGAGGCCGTCGCGGCGGACGCGGCCCCGGGTTCGGGTTCGAACGGAACCGTCTCGACGGACCGGCCGGGCTCGTCGGGCCCCGTGATCGCCATGGCGGGTGGTCCCGCCTTCACCTTCGGCTACGCCGAGCATCGCGAACTGCTCAGCGCGGCCGGGGCGCGAGTGCGCGTCTTCGATCCGCTGCGCGACGAACTACCCACCGGCACAGCGGGTCTGGTGCTGCCCGGCGGATTCCCCGAGGAGCACGCCGCCGATCTCGCGGCGAACACGCCGCTGCTCGCCGCGGTCCGCGAGCACGCAGGCGCCGGGCTACCGATCCACGCCGAATGCGCGGGCCTGCTCTACCTGACCCGATCCCTCGACGGCCACGCCATGGCGGGAGTCGTCGACGCCGACGCCGAATTCGGCCCGCGCCTGACCCTCGGCTATCGCGACGCCGTCGCGCTGGCCGACTCCGCGCTGTGGCGGGCAGGGGAGCGGGTGCGCGGCCACGAGTTCCACCGCACCAGACTCGTCACCGCCGCCACCGACGCCCCGGCCTGGGGCTGGCACGACGGCGCGGGCGCACGCGTACGCGATGGCGCGCTCGTCGGCCACGTCCACGCCTCCTACCTGCATACCCATCCCGCCGGAAACCCCGCTGCGACAGCCCGTTTCTTCGCCGCGGCGGCCGACTACGCCCGTGTGCCGCACTGAGTTCCGCGCGCCGGTCGTGATCGGTGTCGGTATGCGACCGGGCGCGGCCTCCGCCGCGATCCTGGCCGCCGTGCGGCACGTGCTCGGTGACGCGACCCTGGTCTGCCTCGCCACCATCGACCGCCGCGCCGACGAACCGGGCCTTCGCGTGGCCGCCGAAGAACTGGGCGTCCGTGTGCGCACCTTCAGTGCCGCCGAACTGGACGGCGTCGCGGTGCCCACGCCGGCGGACCGCACCAAGTCGGCGGTGGGCGCGGCCGGTGTCGCCGAGGCCGCGGCCGTGCTCGGGTCGAACGGGGGAGTTCTGATGCGAGCCAAAGAGATTCACGGAAATGTCACCGTGGCAATGGCGCGCATCGGCTGAACAGGGCGGCATCAGGACTGTGGCCGCGCCCAGACACACGCCAGGACGCGGCGCGGCGGGTCAGGGCGCCACGGACGACCAGTCGGCGAACCCCGTGGGATCGTGTCGTCCGAGAGAGGCGTGTTCGAACAGGCCCCATCCCTCGGCAGAACCGCAGCGGGCGTGCGCCACGTGATCGATGACGCCGAACGGGACGCGGGCCGCGATCGCCGGGTCGGTGAGGTCGTAGCGGCGGGCCTCGGACCAGTCGCGGCCCTTCCACTGGCCGTGCAACCAGTCGGGGTCGCCGCCGTAGCCGCAGCCGACGTGCAGCGGGACACCGGCGCTCGGGGTGATCTCTACCTCGAGCGCCTTGCCGTCCGGGGTGGTGAGATCGAGCCGTGCGGCGACGGGAATCCTGGTGCCCGAACGGTATTGGATGCTGACGCGCGGCCAGCCGAGCTGTTCGGTGCGACCGTCCGGCCAGACGCGCACCGCGTCGTTGAGGGTGCGCCTGCCGTCCGGTTCCTCCTGCACGATCACCACGATCGCGAAATCGTCGAAACGCAGCGGCACGTACAGCCACCAGAAACCGCCGGACGGCTCGGCGGCGGCGCGTCCCGGCGGCTCCGTCTCGCCGACCGGACGGATGCCCCAGGAGCGGTCGCGGGTCCCGGTCCACACCGCGGGGTCGACCGTGATGTCGGTGCCGTCCACGCTCAGCGTCCCCGCCCACGCACCGACCTGCGCGAAGCGGGACGCCTCGATGATGGGCCTGCCACCGGTCAGGATCAGGTGCGGCTGTTCCTGTACGGCGGGAAAAGCTCCGGTCCAGGTGAGATCGCAGCTCAGTTCGTCGTGTTCGCAGACGACGCGCACCCGCTGCAGCGGTTCGAGCACCTCGATGCGGTACCCGCCCACCTTCATGTCCAGGCTGCGGCCGCCGAGTGCGTCCGAGAAGCGCACCGAGCGCACCTCGTCGCCGCGGCGAACGGCGACGTAGGCGTCGGTCACCCCGAGGTTCGGGTAGACGCCGAGCCCGGAGATCAGCAGGGTGCCGCCGTCGCGGTCGTGGGCGTTGAAATAGCTGCGGTCGTAGAAGTTCCGGTCGCTGCTGCCGACCCTGGTCATCGGGAGCGGGGTCTGATGGATGGGGTATTCGTCGAGGGGCGCGGGTGCGGTCATGGTGTTCCTCATGTCCAGTCGTAGGTTCCGTCGAGCAGCGCCTCCAGGCTTGCCCGGTGCATCACGTAGTCGTCCCGGTCGGGAGTGTCGGTGTCCTCGCCGAAGTGGATCATTCTGCGCTTGACCCTGGCCATCACGATCGCGTGCCGCAGCGCGGCGTAGACCAGGTAGAAATCCAGGTCACGCACCGTATAGCCGGTCAGCTCTTGGTATTTCGCCACCACCTCGGAGCGGCGCAGAAAATCCGGCAGACCCGGCTGATCGAAGCGGGTGGCGAGGTCCTGAAAGAAACGGTGGATGAAGATGATCCAGGCGATGTCGAGTTCGCGCGGACCCAAACCCGCCATTTCCCAGTCCAATACGGCGACCGGTTCGAATCCGTCGTAGATGATGTTGCCCGGCCGGGAGTCGCCCCAGGACAGCACGTCCGGACCGGGGTCGTCCGGCCAGTGCGCGTCCAGCCAGTCGAAGGCGCGCTCGATCAGCGGGACCGGGTATCCGTCGTCGGCCAGCGCCCAGCGGTACCACGCGCGATGCCAGTCCACGTGCCTGCGCAACGCCTGGCCAGGTCCGTCCAGCATCGGGAACCGGCTCGCCGGGTCCGGGATGGCGTGGATCTTCGCCATCACGGCGAGCGTGTTGGCGGTGAGCAGCGCGCGTTCGGCGGGTTCGGCGTCGAAGAGCCAGCCGTAGAAGACGTATGGCGGGTTGTCGGCAGGCACTCGCCCTTCGATCCGGCGCATTACGAAAAATGTTGTGCCGAGCACGCTTTCGTCGGTCTCCAGCCAGCACAGCGGCGGCACCGGCACATCGGTGGCGGCCGCGACCCCGGCCATCACGTGGTACTGCTTGGCTAGATCGTAGGTCTCGAAGACCGGGAAATCGGCGGCGCTCGGGGCCAGCCGCGCGACGAACGAGCCGCCCTCGTCCCGGCCGTTCACCCGCCATTCGGCATCGAAGAGCACTGAGGCGCTCGACATTCCGGAGCCCTGCGGCAGCGTCAGCTCGTGCACGCGCGGCGGCTCGTCGGCCGAGACCTTGCCCGCGAGCCAGCGTGACAAATCCTCGGCCAATCCCTGGAGATCGCGTTCGCTGATCGTGAGCTGGCGCCGCTCGGTCGGATCTGGCTCGTCGGCCATCGTCGTCCTCCTGTAGTCGGGCGGCGGGCCGCCCACCACCCGGCAATTCCGCCCGGGATACGCGACTGTAACGCGTTCTAATTCGGTGTCGCGGGGAATCGTCGGGAATAGTTCGCTGACCGAACTCCGGGGTTGACAAGGGTCTTCGTCATCCTTGTGGAGTATCGCCGCTACCCCGCGCGGCGGAGCCGGAAATCGGGATGCCGCCGGAAGCGCCGAGGCGGCCCGCGCGGTTACCTTCGCTCACGCAAGGTCGGCAAAGAGAGTGAGGAGCGGGTCGTGAAGGACGGGGAGCAAACCGAAGGCATGCTTCCGACGACGGCGCCGAGTGTCCGTGAGGTGCTGCTGTGAGCATCGGGACGCAGGTGCTCGAACGAGACGATGAAACCGCCGGTCAGGCGCTTCGCTGGTCGCTGCCCGCGCGGATCGCCTTCCGGTTCTGCTTCGCCTATCTGCTGCTGTTCTGTCTGACGTTCGCGCAGATCCTGTTCGTCTTCACCGGGGTAGCCGTGCGCTGGCTGCCGGAATCGGCGATCCAATGGCAGATGAACATGGTCGAGCCGGTGGTCCGGTGGACGGGCGAGCGCGTCTTCGGTGTCGACGCGGTGATCCACGAGAGCGGCAGCGGCGATCAGACCATCATCTGGGTGCTGATCTTCTGCCTGCTGGTCGTCGCGGCCGTCACCACCGCGATCTGGACGGTGCTCGACCGCCGCCGCGCGGGTTACGCCGCCCTCGGCGCGTGGTTCGTCACCTTCCTGCGGCTCTGCCTCGGCGGGCAGATGCTCTGGTACGGCTTCGCCAAGGCGGTGCCGAACCAGATGCCCTACCCGTCGCTGACGCGACTGCTCGAGCCCTACGGCAACCTCAGCATGACCGAAGTGCTGTGGAACCAGGTCGGCGCGTCGCCGTCCTACCAGGTGCTGCTCGGCATCGCGGAGGTGCTCGGCGGCCTGCTGCTGTTCTGGCCGCGCACCGCGACGGCGGGAGCGTTGCTGAGCTTGGTGAGCATGGCGCAGGTCTTCGTGCTGAACATGACCTACGACGTGCCGGTCAAGATCCTGTCCTTCCACCTGATGCTGATCTCGCTGGTGGTGCTGGCGCCGCAGGCCAGGCGGTTGGCGAATGTGCTTGTGCTGGAAAGGCCTTCGGAACCGGCTAGGCAGCCGTCGCTGTTCCGCTCCGTGCGGGCGAACCGGATCGCCGCCGTGTCGCAGGTGGCGCTCGGTCTGTGGACGTGCTCGGGCGCCGCTTGGACCGCGTGGGACTCCTGGCACGAATATGGTTACGGCGCAGCGAAACCCGCCCTCTACGGTATCTGGAACGTCACCGAGTTCACCGTGGACGGCCATCCGCTCCCGCCGTTGACCACCGAGCCGACCCGGTGGCAGCGCCTGGTGTTCGACAAGTTCGCCACCAGCTATCAGCGCATGGACGGCACGTTCGTGCCCGTTCTCACCGATGTCGACACCGCCGCGCGCACCATCACCATGACCGCGCCGTCGACCACACCGGACGCCGAGCCGGCGCGGGTGGCGACCTTCACTTTCGAACGTCCCGAGTCCGACCGGCTCGCCCTGCGCGGCGATCTTGGCGGCCGGCCGGTCACGCTCGCCCTGGAAGAGTTCGACCTGAACGACTTCCCGCTGCGCGGCGAGCGATTCCACTGGATCCAGGAAATCCCGAACCTGAACTGAAGAGGCCGGCCCGGAAGGACTGATCCGGGCCGGCCTCAGGCGAGTGGAGGGGTCCGATCAGCCCTTCATCAGCTCGACTGCGGGCTCCTCGTCCTTGACCTCGTCCGACGCCGCCTCCGGCGCGTGTTCGTCCGACGCCGCTTCCGGTGCGTGGGAGCGGCTGGGCAGCAGGACCGCCATCACGATCACGACCAACGCCAGCGCCGCGGAGACCCCGAAGGCCAAGCGCATGCCGTCGAGCTGGGCGGCGACGGGGTCGGCGCCGTCGTTGATCAACTCGGTGCTTCGGGTGGACATGATCGTCACCACGAGCGCGGTACCGAAAGCCGCGGCGACCTGCTGCAGCGTGCCGAGCATGGAGCTGCCGTGCGAGTACAGGTGGAACGGGAGCGCGCCGAGACCCAGGGTGAAGACGGGCGTGAAGGCCGCCGCCAGCGACACCATGAGCAGGATGTGCAGGCCGAGCAGCTGCCAGTACGGCATGCTCATCGAGATCTGGGTGAAACCGGCCAAGGACGCGGTGACGCCGACCGCACCGGGGATCACCAGGACACGGCCGCCGAAGCGGTCGAACAGGCGGCCGACGGTCGGGCCGAGCAGACCCATGGCGAGGCCGCCTGGCATGACGAGCAGGCCGGTCTCGAGCGGGCTCAGGCCACGCAGGTTCTGCAGGTACAGCGGCAGCAGGATCATCGAGCCGAGCATCGCGAGGAACGCGACCGACATGAGGATCAGCGCCTTGGCATACGTGCTGATCAGCAGAATGCGCAGGTCGAGCAGCGGCGTGCCGGTGCGCTGCAGGCGCAGCTGGCGCGCGGCGAACAAGCCGATGAGCGCCAGTCCGGCGGCGACGATCAGCGCGGGGGCGGTGGCGTTGCCGGACTCGAACCGGGTGAGGCCGTACACCAGGCTGCCGAATCCGACCGCGGCCAACGCCACGCTGGACACGTCGATCGCGCCGGTCTGCGGTTCGCCGATGTTCTCGAGACGCTTCAGCCCCAGCCAGGTGACCGCACCGGCGATCGGCAGCACCATCACGAACAGCCAGCGCCAGGAGCCTGCCTGTAGCACCACTCCGGACAGCACCGGTCCCATGGCGGGCGCCACCGAGATGGCGAGGGTGACATTGCCCATGACCCGGCCGCGGTCGTGCTCGGGCACGACAGTCATCAGGGTGGTCATCAGCAACGGCATCATGACCGCGGTGCCGCCCGCCTGGATGATCCGTCCGAGCAGCAACACCTCGAAGGCCGGGGCGACGGCGGACAGCGCGGTGCCTGCGAGGAAGACGCCCATCGCGATCGTGTAGGCGTGGCGAGTCGTGACCCGCTGGAGGAACCAGCCGGTGGCCGGGATGACCGCGGCCATGGTCAGCATGAACGCGGTGGACACCCACTGGGCCGACCGCTCGGTGACATCGAGGTCGGTCATCAGGCGCGGGATCGCGTTGATCATGATGGTCTCGTTCAGGATCACCACGAATGTCGCGAGCACCAGCAGCATGATGACAGTCGGCGTCCGCCGTCCGGTCGGACTGGCGGATGGGACGGCGGGCATCGGGTTACCTCCGTGGGGTTCGTGAGCGTGCGACGACATGTGGCCCGGTGCCGAGTCAGCGTGCGTGTTCCGGCGCCACACGAGATCTGACGGGAACGGTCGGCTCAACTCATCGGGCGCGCGCCAGTATTCCGCTCAGCACTGACAAGAATCACCCGGTTTTCGGAGGCTTCCGATCGTTCGCGTCATGGGAACAGCCTGCTGACCAGGCTCTTTCGACGAAGCATCGTGGTAATGGTGACGCTGGTCACGTCGCGCGGTCGCGTCGAGGGAATGCAGCAGACGAATCCGGTCCCTCGGCCACGGCCCGCGGTCCTGGCCGAAGGTGGGTCGCTCGGATGCCGGCGTTCAGTCGATGCAGCTGCGGATCCGCTTGTGCCGCCCCGATTGCCGGGGCGATTGCCAGACGGCGAAGGTGCGTGCTGTGCCCGTGGCGCGGCGCGGGGCGATCATGCGGCGAGGATTGACAGCCATTCCGTCCCGGCGCTGGACTTTCGCACCGGAAGTGACGCGCCGCGGTGAGCTATCGCTCGGATTCGGCGCTGTTTGCGGCGCTGCGTGCCGACGCCCTTCGGGCAGGCCGTAGGCTCGAACACTGTGCCGAACACGTCTGACAACACCGAGGAACAGGTGGAATCCCACGCTGCCGCCCAGCCCGCAGGCGATCCGAACTACCTGGTGGGGCTCGATCTGAACGGTCGCCGCGTCGTCGTGGTCGGCGGCGGAACGGTGGCCCAGCGCAGGCTCGGCCTGCTCATCGCCTCGGGCGCGGACGTGCACGTCATCAGCCGTGAGGTCACCCCGGCGGTCGAAGGTATGGCCACCTCCGGGCAACTCACCGTCACGCTGCGCGCCTACGCCGACGGCGATCTGGAAGGCGCCTGGTACGCGATCGCCTGCACCGACGAGCCCGAGACCAATGCCGCCGTCGTCGAGGAGGCCAACCGGCGCCGCGTCTTCTGCGTGCGCGCCGACGTCGCCCGGCTCGGCACCGCGGTCACCCCCGCCACGGCCCGCTACGACGGTCTCACCCTCGGCGTGCTCGCCAGCGGGCAGCACCGCCGCTCGGCCGCGGTGCGCAACGCGCTGCTGGAAGCGCTGCAATCCGGTGTGGTGACCGATGATTCGTCGCCGGTGACCCCAGGTGTCGCGCTGGTCGGCGGCGGGCCCGGCGATCCCGACCTGATCACCGTGCGCGGGCGCAGGCTCCTGGCGCGGGCGAACCTGGTGGTCGCCGACCGCCTCGCGCCCCCGGAACTGCTGGCCGAGCTCGGACCCGACGTCGAGGTGGTCGACGCGGCCAAGATTCCCTACGGCCGCGCGATGGCACAGGAGGCGATCAACGCCACGCTCATCGAGGGCGCGAAGGCGGGCAAGTTCGTGGTGCGGCTCAAGGGCGGCGACCCGTACGTATTCGGTCGCGGTTACGAGGAGCTGGAGGCTTGCGTCGAGGCGGGCATTCCCGTGACCGTCGTTCCAGGCGTCACCAGTCCCATCTCGGTGCCCGCCGCCGCCGGCATTCCGGTGACCCACCGCGGCGTCACGCACGAGTTCGTCGTGGTCAGCGGGCACGTCGCGCCGGATCACCCGGATTCGCTGGTGGACTGGCCCGCGCTGGCCCGGCTGCGCGGCACACTCGTATTGATGATGGCGGTGGAGCGGATCGAACAGTTCGCCACCGCGCTGCTGGACGGCGGACGCCCCGCCGACACCCCGGCGACCGTCATCCAGGAGGGCACGCTGCGCACCCAGCGGGTGCTGCGTGCCGACCTCGGCACCGTGGCCGCGCGCGTCCGCGAGGAAGGCATTCGCCCGCCCGCGATCGTGGTGATCGGCCCGACCGCCGGATTCTCCGCGGAGCTCGGGGTCGCCGCGAACTAGGCGTACCTCCGCCTTCGCTCCGGCCATGCGCGGTCTTCGGGCGGACTTCGTCCGGCTGCGCCTGTTGTGCGTACTCCGCCTTCGCTCCGGCCATGCGCGGTCTTCGGGCGGACTTTCCGGCTGCGCCTTTTGGGCGTACCGGGGTTGTCGACGGGCTTCGTCCGGCAGGGAAGGTGGCGGCGTGCGGCGCTGCCCGGGGGCTTCGTCCGGCCGCGCCCGTGGGAACGGAGCCCATCGGCTATCAATTACAGTGACTCACTGTGCTCCAGAATCCCGCTGCGACGATGCAGTACCCGGTGACGCAGCGGGCCTTCGGGCTCGCGATCCTAGTTTTGAGCGGGTTGCAGCTCATGGTCGTGCTCGACGGCACGGTGGTGATCTTCGCGCTACCCCGTCTGCAAGATCAGATGGGACTCGGCAGCGCGGGCAGCGCGTGGACGGTCACCTCCTACGGCCTCACCTTCGCCGGGCTCATGCTGCTCGGCGGCAGGCTCGGCGACGCGTTCGGCCGCAAACGCATGCTGATCACCGGCGTCGTCCTCTTCACAGTGGCGTCGCTGGCGTGTGGCCTCGCCCAGGGATCCGCGATGCTGATCGCCTCCCGCGCCGTCCAGGGCGCTGGCGCCGCCGTCGCGGCTCCTGCCGCATTGGCCCTGGTGGCAACGACTTTCGCGCCGGGTAGGGCGCGGAACCAGGCGATCGCGATCGTCGGATCCATGGTCGGCATCGGCTCGGTGGGCGGACTCGTGGTCGGCGGCGCGCTGACCCAGCTGTCCTGGCGCTGGATCTTCCTGATCAATGTGCCGATCGGCCTGCTCATCGTGCTCGGGGCGGTCTACTGCCTGGCCGACACCGACCACCACCGCGTCCCCCTCGACGTGCGCGGCGCCGTGCTCGGCACCCTCGCCTGCGCCGCCATCGTCTTCGGGGCCACCGAAGGACCCGCGATGGGCTGGACCAGTCCGGCCATCATCGGCTCGCTGATCGGCGGCCTGGTGCTGCTCGTGGTGTTCGTGCTCGCCGAACGCAATGTCGACGACCCGCTGCTGCCGTGGTCGCTGTTCGGCAGCCGCGACCGCGTCACCACCTTCCTGCTGATCCTGCTCGCCGGCGGCGTGCTCGGCGCGATGACATACTTCGTCGCGCAGTTCCTGCAGAACGTCATCGGCTACGGGCCGCTGGAGGCGGGCGTGGCGTCGATCCCGTTCACCGTCGGCATCGGCGTCGGCGGCGCGCTGGCCTCGAAGCTGGCCATGATGGTCGCCCCGCGCTGGTTGCTCGCGGGCTCGGCCGTGGTGCTCGCCCTCGGCCTGCTGTTCGGTTCGACGCTCGACCGCGACGTAACGTACCTGCCGACGCTGCTGATCCTGCTGATCGTCATCGGTTTCGGCGTCGGCATCGCGATGGTGGTGGCGCCGCTGTGTGTGCTGGTCGGCGTGCCGCCCAACGACATCGGCCCGCTGGCCGCCGTCGGGCAGATGTTCATGAACCTGGGCACGCCCCTGGCGATCGGCGTGCTGACCCCGATCGCGGTGTCGCGGACGCTGTCGCTCGGCGGCAAGACCGGCAATGTCTCCGGCATGACCTCGGCGGAGATCGACGCGCTCGGCAGCGGGTACACACTGGTGCTCGCGGTCTGCGCGGGCGTCGCGGTGGTGATCGGGTTGGTCGCCCTGACGCTGCGCTTCACGCCGCAGCAGATCGCGCAGGCCCACCATGCCCAGGAAGAGGCGCAGCGGGCCTGAGCGCCGGGTTTCAGAGCCGCCCGGCGACCTTGCGCGGGGTGACCCGGACGATGACCCGGGCGGCGTCGTCCACCGAGGCCGGATTGAAGTCGGCGTACAGCCGGCCGGTGTACTTACGCGAGAGCTCGTTGGGCAGGCTCTTGTCCGGATCCGGCGTCAGGGTGGCGGTGCCGCGGATCTCGGCGTAGACGTAGGGGTTCTCGGGCGGGTTGATCAGCACGGTCAGTCGCGGGTCCCTGGTGAGGTTCTTGGCCTGCTGGCGATCCACCGTGGTGGAGAAGAGCAGGTCGTCGCCGTCGCGCTTCAGCCAGATCACGGTGAGATGCGGTTGCCCGTTCGCGCCGACGGTGGCCACGGTGGCGAACACCTTCGACTCGTCGAGGTACTTCTTCAGGTCATCGGAGAGCACAGCTGTACCGGTCATGCTCCGGTGAAACATCCGGACGCGCCCGCGCATTCCCGGCGTGTTCCCAATCCGCGTCCGGGCTCTATTTGCTTGTCGCGGAACGGTTTCGGTGGGCCAGAACATGGAAGACCCGGGGGCTTTGCCCGCCCCCGGGTCTCGGTGTGCCGCCCATGTCGCCTACCGGGATCGGTGGGAGCGGATCACTCTCACCGCGACGCGTCCTACGTTTGGACCACCTCCGCATGGGCGCGGAGAGCAGGTTTTGAACCCGCACCTCGTCGCATCGCGTCCGCTCCTCGGGACCCGGTCGTCGGCGGCGAATACTCAATCTGGAGCGATAGTCTGAGTTTGCGCCGCGGTCCGCCCGCTCGGCGGCCGGCCCGTGGCTTCAGGCTGATCTTCAGGTTGAGCTTGCGCTCTCGCGCATCCCCCGCACCCGCGGGGGAGTTCGTGGGGTATCAGCGGAACAGGTAATCGAAGATCACCTTGCCGGTCTTGCGATCGGTGACCTCCGTGGCATTGGCCTCCTCGCGGGCGAACTTCACGGCCTGCGCCAGCTTCTCGATCCGCCCGACCACCTCGTTGACCCGCCGCGCTGGCAGCGCGCCGGAGAACTTCACCGTCGTCCAGTAGCCGACGGCGATGTCCTCGTAGTACACCTCGACCTGGGCCGGGTGCTTCTCGGTGGCCTCGGCCTTGACGTGGTTGCGCGGCACCTTCTTGGTGCGGATGGTGCGTACCGGCTCGGTGCGCCAGGTGTCGGAGGAGTCGTCGAACCCCCAGGCCTCGGCGGCGTCGAGCACCGGAAGCCGCTTCACGAAGGCCAGCAGATCGGCGAGCTGCTTCTCCAGGAAGAGCAGGTACGGCACCGGGATGTCGTCCAGTAGCGTCTCGCCGTCCACCACCACGTCGGCCGCGGCGGTGCGGTTCGCCCAGTCCTTGGTGGCGGTCACGTCGAACAGCCGGGTCAGCGTGGCGGCGGTCTGCCGCAGCACCTCCTCCGACTTCACCTGGACGCGCGTCGCCTCCGGCGGAAGCTGTTCGCCCTCTTCGTCCTTCGGCTGGTAGACGCGCGAGATGCCGGCCAGCAGGGACGGCTTCTGCAGCAGGTTCTGTGTCTCGGCGAGCTCGCGCAGCGCGCCACTCTTGACGCCCTTCTCCACCGCGATGATTTGATTCAGCTTGGTCATTCGTTCTCCCCGTCGCGCCACGACACTTGTACTCGGCCGTCGATCGCTCGATTCGTCTTCCGCGACGCCAGATTTCGGTAACCCCCCGTCGTCGCTGCGGCAACGGTACCGGCGCCATGGCGGGAGCCGCATCCCATTTTCCGGTCGAGCGCCACGGTGGGTTTTTCGTGCGGCACGGTGGCGAATTGCACCGCGGGGAGCATGTCGGCGGCCGCTCGTGTGTCGCGATGGCTCGGGCGTTCGGCGGGTGGTGGTGCCGCGGTGGTGAATTCCACCGCCGGAAGCGTTGTCGGCAGCCGTGCGGGCGAGAAGACTGGGCGGATGTCCTCGGACGTGGAGCTCGACCCCGCGCAGGAGGTTGGCCGAGCCACAGCGCTGTGGAACAGTGTTGGGGCGCAGATGGTTTCATGTCGGCATGACGACGATTGGATTGATCGGTAGCGGGCACATCGGCGGAACTGTGGCGCGATTGGCGGTGGACGCCGGGCTGGATGTGGTGCTGAGCAACTCGCGGGGGCCGGAGACGCTGGCGGATCTGGTGGCCGAACTCGGGCCGCGGGCGCGGGCGGCCACCGCGGCGGATGCGGCCGTGGCGGGCGACATCGTGGTGGTCACCGTGCCGTTCAAGAACTATCGGCAGGTGCCGGTGGAGCCGTTGGCGGGCAAGGTCGTGATCGACACCAACAACTACGCCCCGGCTCGCGACGGCAACATCCCCGAACTCGATGCGGGCGAGGCGACCTCGAGCGAGCTGCTGCAACGGCATCTGCCGACGTCCAAGGTGGTCAAGGCGTTCAACAACATCTTGTTCTCGCACCTGGCCGCGCTGGCCCGGCCGGCCGGTTCCGACGACCGTTCCGCGCTGCCGATCGCGGGCGACGACCCCGAGGCGAAAGCCGCTGTCGGGCACCTGCTCGACGCGCTCGGCTACGACACCGTCGACGCCGGTCCATTGCGCGAAAGCTGGCGCTCGGAGGTGGACACGCCGGTTTACGGGACCCCTTACGCCGCGGGCGCCCCGTTCTGGGAGCACGACCCCGCGCCCGCCCCGATCGAGACAATCCGCACGGCCCTCGCCGCCGCGAAGCGCTGACAGGGTCGTCCGTACAACCGGATGTCGGCTCGTCCCGATTGCGCAGAGAGCCGCCCGGCTGACGGTACGCAGGTCCTTCATACGCCTCGCAGCCTCTCTAGCCTCTGCGAGGCGTGGGGAAGGTCTGCGAGACTTGCGCTTGCCGCGGCGTTTCACGCGTGGGTCGAGCGTTCCGTGCGAGCCTGACCCAACCCGGCTCGGCGGTACGGCCTGGCGTGGCGGGGCTCAGGTGAGGATGAGAAGTTCGGTGGGGGAGGCGATTTCCGTGCGCAGGCCTGCCTTCTCCGCAACCCGGGCCACGGCGCGGATATCGGCCGGCTCGGCGCGGGTGAGGACGAGCGCGCGGGCAAGCAGACCCTTGTGGTGCTTGTTGAAATGGCTCACCACGGTGCGGGTGCCGTCGGGGTGCTCGGTGAGGACGTTCGCGGTGATGGCGCCGGGGACGCGGCCGAGTTGCTGGTAGGTGCCCGAGCGCAGGTCGACGACGAGGTCGCCTGCGGCCTCGGCCAGCAGGGCGTCGGACAGGACGTCGCGCCAGACCGCCGAGAGGGTGGGCAGACCCGGAAGCTTGGAGCCGCCGGAGAGCCGGTAGGCGGGGATCGGGTCACCCGCGCGCACCGCGCCGAACAGCGCCGAGCCGATGCCGAGCCGCGCGTACGCCTTGGCGCGCTGTGCCTTGGTGAAGGACTTCGCGTCCAGCGCGTCGTAGAGGACGCCGGTGTAGCGCTCCAGCGCGGGGCGGGTCGGGGCCGTGCGCAGCGCCGCATTCCTGGCGATCTCGGCGTCGGCCCCCTTACCGAGCCCGAGCGCGGCGCGGGAGGCGTCCGGATCGGCGGCCAGCCCCGCCAGTTCGGTCGCCAGCTTGTGCCGCACCGGCGTGAGCTGCGGCATCGCGAGGGCGTCCAGGTCGAGGGGCAGACCAGCGCCGCCGTCGGACTTGGTTTCGGAGGGAGGGAGCAGCACCAGCACGACGCGATACGGTACCGGCGTGATCTTGGCACTGCTCCGGCGCAGGCCCAAATGGATAACGCGTTGCGGACGCCCTGTGGCCGGCGACTACGCTGTGCACCCGTGATCACCCGCCTCTCTCGCCTCTTCCTGCGTACCCTGCGCGACGACCCCGCCGACGCCGAGGTGCCCAGTCACAAACTGCTCGTGCGCGCCGGATACGTCCGCCGCGTCGCCCCTGGCGTGTACTCGTGGTTGCCGCTGGGCTTGAAGGTGCTGCGCAAGATCGAGGACGTCGTCCGGGAAGAGATGAACGCCATCGGCGCGCAGGAGATCTCGCTGCCCGCGCTGCTGCCGCGCGACCC
Organism: Nocardia sp. NPDC050793; assembly: GCF_040654065.1. Taxonomy (NCBI): domain Bacteria; kingdom Bacillati; phylum Actinomycetota; class Actinomycetes; order Mycobacteriales; family Nocardiaceae; genus Nocardia; species Nocardia sp. NPDC050793. The sequence continues at coordinate 431,413 of NZ_JBFAHG010000001.1, read as the reverse complement.
GTACGAGACCACCAACCGGTGGACCGAATACGGCGACGGCCTGTTCCGGCTGCAGGACCGCAAGGGCGGCGACTACCTGCTCGGTCCCACCCACGAGGAGCTGTTCGCGCTCACCGTGAAGGGCGAGTACAACTCGTACAAGGATCTGCCCGTCACGCTGTACCAGATCCAGACCAAGTACCGCGACGAGGAGCGGCCGCGGGCGGGCATCCTGCGCGGGCGCGAGTTCATCATGAAGGACTCCTACTCCTTCGACCTCGACGAGGACGGCCTGAAGCGCAGCTACAACGCCCATCGCGAGGCCTACCAGCGCATCTTCGACCGGCTCGGCGTGCAGTACGTGATCGTGGCGGCCACCTCGGGCGCGATGGGCGGCAGCGCGTCGGAGGAATTCCTGGCCGACAGCCCGGTCGGTGAGGACACCTACGTGATCTGCCGCGAATCCGGCTACGCGGCCAACGTGGAGGCCGTGGTCACGCCCGCCCCCGAAGCGCAGCCGATCGAGGGCAAGCCCGCGGCCGTCGTGTACGACACCCCGGGCACTCCCACCATCGCCACGCTGGTGGACTGGGCCAATGCCGCGGGCATCGGCGAGCAGTACGGCAGGCCGGTCACCGCGGCCGACACCCTGAAGAACGTGATGGTCAAGCTGCGCCACCCGGACGGCAAGACCGAGATCGTCGGCATCGGCATCCCCGGCGACCGTGAGGTGGACGACAAGCGCCTCGGCGCGTCGGTCGAGCCCGCGGAGGTCGAGTTGATCACCGAGGCCGACTTCGCCGCCAACCCGTTCCTGGTGAAGGGTTACATCGGCCCGAAGGCGTTGCAGGAGAACGGCATCCGCTATCTGGTCGACCCCAGGGTGGTCGCTGGCACGTCCTGGATCACCGGCGCGGACAGCGAGGGCAAGCACGTGGTCGGCCTGGTGGCGGGCCGTGACTTCACCCCGGACGGCACCATCGAGGCCGCCGAGGTCCGCGACGGAGACCCCTCGCCGGACGGGCGCGGCACGCTGGTGTCGGCGCGCGGCATCGAGATCGGGCACATCTTCCAGCTCGGCTACAAGTACACCGACGCCTTCGAGGTCGACGTGCTCGGCGAGAACGGCAAGCCGGTGCGGTTGATCATGGGCTCCTACGGCGTCGGCGTGTCCCGCATGGTCGCGGTGGTCGCCGAACAGCAGCACGACGAGAAGGGCCTGCGCTGGCCCGCGGAGATCGCGCCGTTCGACGTGCACGTCGTCATCGCCAACAAGGACGAGGCGGCCCGCGCCGGCGCGGAGAACGTGGTGTCCGGTCTGCACGCCCACGGCCTGGATGTGCTCTTCGACGATCGCACTGCTTCGCCCGGCGTGAAGTTCAAGGACGCCGAACTCCTCGGCATGCCTTGGGTTCTCGTCATCGGGCGCGGCTGGGCCGAGGGCAAGGTGGAGCTGCGCAACCGCTTCACCGGCGAGGCCGAGGAGATTCCTGCCGCCTCCGCCGTCGAGACGGTGGTCGCGAAGATCCGCGGCTGATCCGCCCGAGCATTCCTCCGCCGCCCCGGTCCCGCACGCGGACCGGGGCGGCGGTCGTTTTCGGACCCGAGATTCGGACCTGCGCGGTAGAGCGCTGCGGCGTGGCCACTGCCATCCGAGTGTGGCTGCGGCGCGAGCTTCCGACGACCAGGCACAGCTCCGTGCGTGAGAAGGTGGAGCAGTAGCTTTCTCCTTACTCTTCCGTAGGCTGAATTTGCTGGTCAACCAATCGGCAGACCGGCCACACGCTGCTGTTACTCGCTGGTAAGTTAACCGCCATGACAAGCACCGAGGCGTTGTTGTTCAACCCGGCCACCTACGATCCGCAGCACTTCGACGCGGAGACCAAGCGGCTGCTGAAGGCCACCATCGAGTGGTTCGAGAGCCGCGGCAAGCGGCAACTGCTCGCCGACGATCAGGACTCCGTGTTCACCGCCGACTTCCTCGCGTTCGCCGCGAAGGAGAAGCTCTTCGCGACGTTCCTGACCCCCGCCGCCTACGCCGACGGCGACCCGAACCGCCGCTGGGACGCCGCGCGCAACGCCGCGCTCTCGGAGATCTTCGGTTTCTACGGCCTGGCCTACTGGTACGCGGAGCAGGTGACCATCCTCGGCCTCGGGCCGATCTGGCAGAGCGACAACGAGGCGGCCAAGCGCCGCGCGGCCGCCGACCTCGCCGACGGGCAGGTGATGGCCTTCGGTCTGTCCGAGCAGTCGCACGGTGCCGACATCTACAACACCGACATGGTGCTCACCCCGACCGAGCCGGGCAGCGCCGACGCGGAAGCCGGAATCCTGTTCCGCGCCAACGGCGCCAAGTACTACATCGGCAACGGCAATGTGGCAAGCATGGTCTCGGTGTTCTCCCGCCGCGGCGACATCGAGGGCGCCGAGGGCTACATCTGGTTCGCCGCGGACAGCCGCCACGAGAACTACCACCTCATCGACAACGTCGTGGCCGAGCAGATGTACGTGAGCACGTTCCGGCTGGAGAACTACCCGGTGCGCGCCGAGGACATCCTGCACACCGGCCCCGAGGCGTTCTCCGCGGCGCTGAACACCGTCAACGTCGGCAAGTTCAACCTCTGCCACGGCGGCATCGGCATGGTGGAGCACTCCTTCTACGAGGCCATCACGCACGCCAACAACCGCGTTCTCTACGGCAAGCTCGTCACCGACTTCCCGCACGTGCGCGGCAATTTCGTGGACGCCTACGCCCGCATCGTCGCGATGAAGCTGTTCAGCGACCGTGCCGTCGACTACTTCCGCACCGCGAGCCTGGACGACCGGCGCTACCTGCTGTTCAACCCGATGACCAAGTCCAAGGTGACCTCCGAGGGCGAAGTGGTCATGACCCTGCTGCTGGATGTGCTCGCGGCCAAGGGATTCGAGAAGAACACCTACTTCAACGAGGTGCAGCGCCTGATCAACACCCTGCCCCGGCTCGAGGGCACGGTGCACGTGAACGTCGGCCAGATCCTCAAGTTCCTGCCCAACTACCTGTTCAACCCCAAGGAATACCCCGAGGTCGGCACCCGTCAGGACGCGGCCGACGACGAGTTCTTCTGGCGGCAGGGCCCGGCGCGCGGCGCGGGCAAGGTGCAGTTCGCGGACTGGAACCCGGTGTACGAGAAGCACTCCGACGTCGCGAACGTGGCGCGCTTCTACGAACAGGCCAAGGCGCTGCGCGAGCTGCTGGCCACGGCGGCTCCGGACGAGGCCCAGCAGCAGGACCTGGACTTCATGCTCACCGTCGGCCACCTGTTCTCCCTGGTGGTCTACGGCCAGCTGATCCTCGAGCAGGCCGCGATCACGGGTCTGGACGGCGACGTGCTCGACCGGATCTTCGACTTCCAGATCCGCGACTTCAACGCGCACGCCACCACGCTCTACGGCAAGGCGTCGGCCAGCTCGGCGCAGCGGGAATGGGCCGTCGCTGCGCTGCGCACCCCGGTCGTGGACCGGGAGCGCTTCGACCGGGTGTGGGCGCAGGTGGCGTCCTACGACGGCGCCTACGAAATGCGCCCGTAAACCTATCGGGTACGGCCGGATTCGATTCGGCCGTACCCAATTCGGTTGTCCGATCTGGCACGTTGCCGGGCGAGCGGCCTACCGGAACGGCCTCACGGCTTACCGGGAAAGGCGGAAGTCGGCGGGTTCGCGCCGAGGATCGCCTGCCAGGCGGCCACGCGCAGCGCGCATTCGGTGAGCCCGTCGATTCCGGTGCGGCGGATCTCCTCGGACTCGCCGTGCTCGACCACCGCGCGCCAGGCGACGGCGGCGTCGTTCTCGACGGTGACGGCCAGCCGGGCGGCGGCCCAGGGATCGTCCACCGGGAACGGGATGGTGTACGCGGGTTCGGGTGGCGGCGCAGGCGTTCCGGCCGCACGGAGCGCGTCGACGGTGGTGTCGCGGCGGGCTCGGTGCGCCGCGGTGTTCTCGGCGATGAGGCGGTCGCGTTCGGGCGAGGCGAAGGCGGCGACCACGCCGTAGGCGTAGACCGCGGCGTATTCGGCGGCGAGCGCGTCGAGCAGGGCTTGGCGTTCGGCGTCGGTCATGCCAGCAGCACCCCCGCGTGGACGGCACAGGCCGCGCTGATCGAGGCGAGCAGCCCCGCGCGGTAGGCGGACTGCGTCACGGCGAGATCGGCCGCGGACTTACGCGATCGGGCGAGCTGCTCGCGCAACTGGTCGACGCTCGGCGGCGAGATCGGTGGCACGGCCGTACCGGTCGCCTCGGGGCCGGTCGTGCTCGCGACGAACGGCGCGGCCCGGTCCCTGGTCTTGCGGGCCGGAGTGGTCCCGTCCCCGTAGACGCCGACCACGCGGGCGATCTCCGCGCGCAACGCGTCCGCGTGCGCGGTGCGTTCGTTCGCGATCGTGCTCAGCGCGGTCTGCCGCTGCGGGGCGAGCGCGATCGCCGAGGTGGCCGCCGCGGCGTCGGTGCGGGCCATGACCTCTTGTGCGGCAAGCGGATCGGGCTCGTGCACGGGCTCGTCGGCGCAGCCCGCCGCGGCGCCGAGCGCGAGGGCGCCGACCACGCCGCCGCCCGCGAGCCGCAGCGCGGTGCGACGGTCGACCGGCGGGACACGGTGCGCGCCGGTGTCCTGGGATATGTGCCGGTCGACCCGGCTGCCGAAGGTGCGCCCGGCGCGTGGCGGGGCGGGGAGGCGGAGAGGCACGGCACTATCGTGCCAGACCGGTCCGACCGCTCCGACCATCCCGAGCGTGGCCCGCGCGACCCGCCGCGCGCGCCGCGGACCCGGGACGCTTGTCGCGGGCCGCTGGTCCTTTACACTCTCGTGGCGCGTTACGCTAGACCTTCGGTACAGAAAATTCCGACCGCGTCACAACTGAACCAGGAGCCGCCCCACATGCCGATGCCGACCGAGGAAAGGGTGAGCCAGCTCGTTGCTGGACTCGTCGAACGCCGGGGATTCGACCTCGAGGGCGTCGATATCTCGACGGCAGGCAGGCACGCGGACGCGCAAGCCAAAATCAAGGTCACCGTCGACAGCGACGGCACCGCCGATCTCGACACCATCGCCACCCTCAGCTCGGAACTCTCGCTGCTGCTCGACGACGCGGGCGATTTCGGTGAGACGCCCTACCTGCTCGAGGTGACGACGCCAGGTATCGATCGCCCCCTCACCGCCGAGCGGCACTGGCGCCGCGCGCAGGGCCGCAAGGTGCGCGTCACCTTGAGACCGGGGGCCGAGCCACCGGAGCCCGGTGGCTCGGCGCGGTTCGAGGCGCGGGTGGGCGCGCTCGGGCAGGATTCGGTGGCGCTGGTGTTCGGCGGCAAGCGCAATCCGCACCGGGTGCATGTGCCACTGGCCGATATCGCGGAGGCCGTCGTTCAGGTCGAGTTCTCCCCGCCCGGCGGGCGGGAGCTGGAGCTGGCGGGCGGGGTGGCGCCCGGTCGTCCCGAGCCGGGGCGCGACGACGATGCCCTCGCGGTCGACGACGCCGCAGCTGCCCGAGGAAATACCGAAGCACTACCTGTAACAGCGTCCGATTCGACCGAAGGGATCGTGGAATGAACATCGAAATCGAAGCCCTGCGCGCGATCGTGGCCGATAAGGGGATCTCGATCGAGACGGTGATCTCCGCGATCGAGTCGGCGCTGCTGACCGCGTATCGGCACACCGAAGGCCACCAGCCCAACGCACGCATCGACATCAATCAGAAGACCGGCGTGGTGCGGGTGATGGCCCGCGAACTCGACGCCGACGGCAACGTGATCTCCGAATGGGACGACACCCCAGAGGGTTTCGGCCGCATCGCGGCGACCACCGCGCGCCAGGTGGTGCTGCAGCGGTTGCGCGACGCGGAGAACGAGAAGTCGTTCGGCGAGTTCTCCACCCACGAGGGCGACATCGTCGGCGGCGTGGTGCAGCGCGATGCGCGCGCCAACGCCCGCGGCACCGTGGTGGTCCGCATCGGCAGCGAACTGCACGGCACCGAGGGCCTGATCCCGCCCGCCGAGCAGGTGCCCGGCGAGACCTACGAGCACGGCGACCGCATCAAGTGCTACGTGGTCGGTGTCTCCCGCGGCCCGCGCGGACCGCAGATCACCCTGTCGCGCACCCACCCGAACCTGGTGCGCAGACTGTTCGCGCTGGAGGTCCCCGAGATCGCCGACGGCTCGGTCGAGATCGTCGCGGTAGCCCGCGAGGCCGGGCACCGCTCCAAGATCGCGGTGCGCTCCACCGTGCCCGGCGTCAACGCCAAGGGCGCGTGCATCGGCCCGATGGGTCAGCGTGTGCGCAACGTGATGAGCGAGCTGGCGGGCGAGAAGATCGACATCATCGATTACGCCGAGGATCCGGCCGCCTTCGTCGGCAACGCGCTGTCGCCGTCGAAAGTGGTTTCCGTCACTATCGTCGACGCCGACGCGCGGGCTGCCCGTGTCGTCGTGCCCGACTTCCAGCTCTCGCTCGCGATCGGCAAGGAGGGGCAGAATGCCCGTCTGGCCGCGCGTCTGACCGGCTGGCGGATCGATATTCGCAGCGACGCGGCCCCCGACGTGGGCGGCGGCGTGCGGACGGAGGCGCATCGCAGTTGAGCGGAGCTCACACCGCGAACAGGGAATCCCGCCCCGGGGATGACATGTTGATAACGTCCGCGGGGGAGGGGTTCGGCGTTCGGGGCCGGGCAGCGGTACAGTGGTCCCAGGTTCAGCACGAGCCTTCGGCATCTTTGCCCGATCGCACCACCGAGCAGCATCCCGCGTCCACGCGGCGGTCGGCTCCGGTGCGGACGTGTATCGGATGCCGGAAGCGCGAGTTGGCCGTCGATCTGTTGCGGATCGTGGCACAAGATCGGGACGCCGGAGACGGATCCCGTATCGTCGTGATCGTTCCCGATCCGCGGCGCAGACTTCCCGGGAGGGGTGCCTGGTTGCACCCCCTTTCGTCTTGTCTGAGCACTGCAGAACGGCGCCGAGCATTCGGCAGAGCACTACGAGTGTCCGGACATCTGGATATCTCAGCCCTGGAGCATTACCTCGAGAACAGGCACGAGCACTCATGAGCACACCGTGAAGTACCAACGATGAACGTCCATCGGAGATAACCCGAGGTCGTGCGGGCCGCCGTCCCCTGAAACGGTGGCACTGCTCGACCTCTCAGTGAGGAGAGCAGTGGCAGGCAAGGCCCGCGTGCACGAGTTGGCAAAAGAACTCGGTGTCACGAGTAAAGAACTACTCGCAACGCTCAAGGAGCAGGGCGAGTTCGTGAAGTCGGCGTCCTCGACGGTGGAAGCGCCCGTCGCGCGCAGGCTGCGTGAGTCGCTGGCGTCGAAGTCCGCGCCGGCGGCAGACTCCAAGTCCGGGGCGCGCCCCGGACCCGCTTCGTCGGCTCGTCCGGGCGCGAAGCCCACCGCGGGCGGTCCGCGCCCCGGCCCACGTACCCCGGCTCCGGCGCAGGCCGCCGCGCCGTCCCCGGCCGCACCCGCGACCCCGGCCGCCGCGACGCCGACGCCGGCCACCACCGCCCGTCCCGGTGACGGTGTGCGCCCCGGTCCGTCGGTGAAGCCCGGCCCCGCGACGCCCGCGCAGGAATCGGCGCCCGCCGCCAAGGCCGCGCCCGCGCCGTCCGGTCCGCGCCCCACCCCCGGTGGTCCGCGTCCCGGCCAGCAGCAGCGTCCCGGCGCGCCCGTGCAGGGTGGTCCGCGTCCCGGTGGTCCGAAGCCGGGCCCGAAGACCCCGCGCGTCGGTAACAACCCCTATTCGTCGACGCCCGCGCCCGAGCGCGCGCCGCGTCCGGCCCCCGCTCAGGGCCCGCGTCCGGGTCCGGCCCAGGGTGGTCCGCGTCCCGGTCCGGCCCAGGGTGGTCCGCGTCCGGGTCCGGCTCAGGGTGGTCCGCGTCCCGGTCCCGGCCAGGGCGGCCCGCGTCCCGGTCCCGGCCAGGGTGGTCCCCGTCCGGCCGCCGCTCAAGGTGGCGGCCCCCGTCCCGGTGGCCCGCGTCCGAGCCCCGGCTCGATGCCGCCGCGTCCGAATCCCGGTGCCATGCCGCAGCGTTCGGCCCGCCCGGGTCCGGGCGGCGCAGGTGCTGGTCGTCCCGGTCGTCCGGGTGGCGGCGCCGGTGGCGCCGGTCGTCCGGGCGGTGGTGGCGGCGGCTACCGCGGCGGCGGCGGTGGCGGCGGCACCGGTGCGCCCGGTGCGGGTGCGGGTGCTCCCGCGGCCGGTGGTTTCCGCGGTCGTCCCGGTGGCGGCGGCGGTCGCCCCGGCGGCCCCGGTGGCCGTGGCGGTGCGGCCGGTGCGTTCGGTCGTCCCGGTGGTGCGCCGCGTCGTGGCCGTAAGTCGAAGCGGGCGAAGCGCGCCGAGTACGAGAGCATGCAGGCGCCCGCCGTCGGCGGCGTGCGGCTGCCGCGCGGCAACGGCGAGATCATCCGGCTCGCCCGCGGTGCGTCGCTGTCGGACTTCGCGGAGAAGATCGACGCGAACCCGGCCGCCTTGGTCCAGGCGCTGTTCAACCTCGGCGAGATGGTCACCGCGACCCAGTCGGTGAACGACGAGACCCTCGAGCTGCTCGGCAGCGAGATGAACTACGTCGTGCACGTCGTCAGCCCCGAGGACGAGGACCGCGAGCTGCTGGAGAGCTTCGACCTCACCTACGGCGAGGACGAGGGCGACGAGGAGGACCTGCAGGTCCGTCCGCCGGTGGTGACCGTCATGGGTCACGTCGACCACGGTAAGACCCGACTGCTGGACACGATCCGCAAGGCCAACGTCCGCGAGGGCGAGGCCGGTGGCATCACCCAGCACATCGGCGCCTACCAGGTGATGACCCACCTCGGCGACGACGACCGCCTGATCACCTTCATCGACACCCCGGGTCACGAGGCGTTCACCGCCATGCGTGCCCGCGGTGCGAAGGCCACCGACATCGCGATCCTGGTGGTCGCCGCCGACGACGGCGTCATGCCGCAGACGGTGGAGGCGATCAACCACGCACAGGCGGCCGACGTGCCGATCGTGGTGGCGGTCAACAAGATCGACAAGGAAGGCGCGAACCCGGAGAAGATCCGGCAGCAGCTGACCGAGTACAACCTGGTGGCCGAGGAGTACGGCGGCGACACGATGTTCGTCGACATCTCCGCCAAGCAGGGCACCAACATCGAGGCACTGCTCGAGGCGGTCCTGCTCACCGCGGACGCCGCCCTCGACCTGCGCGCCAACCCGGACATGGACGCCCAGGGTGTCGCCATCGAGGCGCACCTCGACCGCGGCCGCGGTCCGGTGGCGACCGTGCTCATCCAGCGCGGCACGCTGCGCGTCGGCGACTCGATCGTGGCGGGCGACGCCTACGGTCGCGTGCGCCGCATGGTCGACGAGCACGGCGACGACGTCGAGGCGGCGCTGCCGTCGCGGCCCGTCCAGGTCGTCGGTTTCACGTCGGTGCCCGGCGCCGGTGACAACCTGCTCGTCGTCGACGAGGACCGCATCGCTCGCCAGATCGCCGACCGCCGCAACGCGCGCAAGCGCAACGCGCTGGCCGCGCGCAGCCGCAAGCGGATCAGCCTGGAAGATCTGGATGCCGCGCTGAAGGAGACTTCGGAGCTGAACCTGATCCTCAAGGGCGACAACTCCGGTACCGTCGAGGCCCTCGAAGAGGCCCTCATGGGTATCGAGGTCGGCGACGAGGTGCGCCTGCGGGTCATCGACCGCGGTGTCGGTGGCGTCACCGAGACCAACGTCAACCTGGCCTCGGCGTCGAACGCGATCATCATCGGGTTCAACGTGCGCGCCGAGGGCAAGGCGACCGAGCTGGCCAACCGCGAGGGCGTCGACATCCGGTACTACTCGGTGATCTACCAGGCCATCGACGAGATCGAGAAGGCCCTCAAGGGCATGCTCAAGCCGATCTACGAAGAGGTCGAGCTGGGTCGCGCCGAGATCAGGGCCATCTTCCGCTCGTCGAAGGTCGGCAACATCGCGGGCTGCATGGTCACCTCCGGGTCGGTCAAGCGGAACGCCAAGGCGCGTCTGCTGCGCGACAACCTGGTGATCGCCGAGACCGTGACGATCTCCTCGCTGAAGCGCGAGAAGGACGACGCGACCGAGGTCCGCGAGGGCTACGAATGCGGTATGACGCTGACCTACTCCGATATCAAGGAGGGCGACGTCATCGAGGCGTACGAGCTGCGCGAGAAGCCGCGCGACTGATCGGTCCGAGCTAGCGAACACCGCACCTGCGTCCGGTGCCCCACCAGTACGGCGGGGCGCCGGGCGCGAGGTGCGGTGTTCGGTTCGGCCTTCGACACTGGAAGGTGTGTGGGTGTACCTAGGTGCACTGGAATTCGACATCCTGCTCGGCGACGTGCATTCGTTGAAGGAGAAGCGGTCGGTCATCCGGCCGGTGCTCGCCGAGCTGCAACGCTTCGGTGTGAGCGCGGCCGAGGGCGGGGAACATGATCGGTACCGGCGCGCGTTGCTGGGGGTGGCCATGGTCAGCGCGGGCATGGATCACCTGACCGAGGTGCTCGACAGATGTGAAAGGCACGTCGCGGCGCGTCCGGAGTTACAGTTGCTGGCGGTACGCCGCCGGATCTTCGGGCCCGAGGACTAGGCCCGCGGCGCCAACCGAATACTGACAACAGTGAGGAGGAAACGGCCATGGTGGATCAAGCCAGGGCACGCCGACTCGCGAAGCGGATTTCCTCGATCGTGGCGACCGCGATCGAATACGAGGTGAAGGATCCGCGGCTGCGTTTCGTGACGATCACCGACGCGAAGGTCACCGGTGATCTGCGCGAGGCCACGGTGTACTACACGGTGATGGGTGAAACCCTCGACGCCGAACCGGATTACGGGGCCGCGGCCGCCGGTCTGGAAAAGGCCAAGGGTGTGCTGCGTTCCAAGGTGGGGGCGGGGACCGGGGTGAAGTTCACGCCGACGCTGGCGTTCGCGCTGGACAAGGTGCCCGACGCCGCGCGCGAGATGGAGGAGCTGCTCGCCCGCGCGAGGGCCGCCGACGACGCGGTGGCCAGGACGGCCGCCAACGCCAGGCACGCGGGCGACGCCGACCCGTACAAGGTCGAGCGCGACAGCGACGAGTGACGCGCGGCCCGGATGACGACGAGCGGTAAGACGGCCGAGCTCGACGCGGCCGTGGCGGCACTGACGGCCGCCGGATCGGTCACCATCCTGTGCCACGTACAACCCGACGCCGACACCATCGGCAGCGGCCTGGCACTGGCCCTCGTGCTGCATCGGCGCGGCATCCCGGTGTGGGTGTCGTTCGCCGAGCCCGCCGAGCTGCCCGCCTCCATGCGCTCGCTGCCCGGTATCGAGCATCTGGTGCCGCCCGCGGAAGTGCCGCGCGAGGTGGACCTGCTCGTCGCGGTGGACTGCGGCAGCGCGGGGCGGCTCGGTGTGCTGGCCGATCGGCTGTCCGGCGCCGCGACGACTCTGGTGGTCGATCATCATCGCTCGAACACCCGCTTCGGCGCGATCAACGTGATCGATCCCGGCGCTGAGTCGACGACCAGCCTGATCGCCCGGCTGCTCGACGCCTGGGGCGTGCCGATCGATTCCGAAGTGGCGCACTGTCTTTACGCGGGATTGGTCACCGATACCGGCTCCTTCCGCTGGGTGCGGCCGGGCACTCATCGGCTGGCCGAGCGACTGCTGGCCACCGGGATCGACGGCGCGGCGATCGCGCGCACGCTGCTGGACACCCATCCGTTCGACTGGCTGCCGATGCTCTCCAGGGTTCTCGGCACCGCCCGGCTGGAGCCGGGCGCGCGCGGCGGCACCGGATTGGCGTACGCGTTCGTGCGGCGCGACGACGTGTCCCTGGTGCGCTCGGAGGAGATCGAGAGCGTCATCGATATCGTCCGCACCACGGCCGAGGCCGGGGTTGCGGCGGTGTTCAAGGAATCGCGCACTGTCGACGGCCGCTGGACGGTGTCGCTGCGGTCGCGTGACTCAGGGCCGGGCGCGCACGACGGCGTGGACGTCGCCGAGGTGGCGACCGCGCTCGGCGGCGGCGGGCACCGGTACGCGGCCGGATACACCACCGACGGACGTCCCGAGGACGTGGTGCGGGCGCTGCTCGCCGCGCTGGGATAGCGGATGACCAGCCAGGATGTCGACGACGCCGAGGGTGTCGTCGCCGAACCGGTGTGGAACGACGTCGTCGAGGCCGGGCCGCGGCGCATTCTCGGGCTCGCGCTGCCCACGCTCGGCGTGCTCGTCGCGGAACCGCTCTATCTGCTGTTCGATCTCGCCGTCGTGGGCAGGCTCGGCGCGCTGCCGCTGGCCGGGCTCGCGGTCGGCGGATTGATCCTCGCCCAGGTGAGCACCCAGCTGACCTTCCTGTCCTATGGGACGACCGCGCGGGCCGCGCGCAGGCACGGCGCCGGGGACGTGCGCGGCGCGGTGGCCGAAGGCGTGCAGGCCACCTGGCTGGCGGTCTCGGTCGGTCTGCTGATCCTGATCACGGTGCAGGTGTTCGCCGGCGCGCTGACCGACGCGATCGCGGGCGGCGGGGACATCGCCGCCGCGGCGCTGCCGTGGGTGCGGATCGCGCTGTTCGGTGTGCCGCTCGTGCTGATCGCCATGGCGGGCAACGGATGGTTGCGCGGTGTCCAGGAGACCCGTCGTCCGCTGCTGTATGTGGTTGCCGGTCTCGGTCTTTCGGCCGTGCTGTGCCCGGTTCTGGTGCACGGGTTGCTCGGCGCGCCCGCGCTGGGGCTGCCCGGCTCGGCGGTGGCGAACGTCGTTGGTCAGACGGTGACGGCCGTGCTCTTCCTCGGAGCCTTGGTGCGCGAACGGGTTTCGCTGGTGCCGCACTGGTCGGTGATGCGCGCTCAGTTGGTGCTCGGCCGCGATCTGATCGTGCGCAGCCTGGCCTTCCAGGCCTGTTTCGTGTCGGCGGCGGCCGTGGCGGCGCGGTTCGGCGCGGCCTCCGTCGCGGCGCACCAGCTGGTCCTGCAACTGTGGAATTTCCTTGCGCTGACGCTGGACTCGCTGGCCATCGCCGCGCAGACCCTGGTGGGCGCGGCGCTCGGCGGCGGGAACGCCACGGCGGCACGGCGGCTCGCGTGGCGTGTCACGCAGTGGTCGGAGGTCTTCGCGGTGGCCTTGGCCGGTGCGTTCGCCGCGGGATACGCGCTGATCCCGACACTGTTCACCGATGATCCGGCGGTGCTGGACCGCACCCACCTGGTGTGGTGGTTCTTCGTGGGGATCATCCCGGTCGCCGGTGTGGTGTTCGCGCTCGACGGTGTACTGCTCGGCGCCGGTGACGCGGCGTTCCTGCGGACCGCGACACTCGGTGCGGCGCTCGCCGGTTTCCTGCCTGCCATCTGGCTCTCGCTGGCCTTGGATTGGGGCATCGCGGGCATCTGGTCCGGTCTGGTGGCCTTCATGACGCTGCGCCTGGCGGCGGTCGTCTGGCGGGCGCTGTCGGGACGCTGGGCGCAGGTCGGCGCGGAGATCCCGCGCGGTCGTGCCTGACCGGTTCGGCGAGGCTCTTCGATAACGACTTTCATTGCTGGCAAGATGGGAGAATGCTCGAGCAATTGCCGGTGCGCCCCAAACGAATCCGGGTGTCGTCGACGTACGTGCTGGCCGGATTGCTGGTGGCGGGCGTCGTCTGGCAGGCGCAACTGGCCGCGGTGATCGATGCGCGAGTGCGATTGCGGACCGCGCTGACGATGTTCGTCGGAGTTTTCGTACAGGCCATCCCCTTCCTGGTGCTCGGGGTGGTGGTCAGCGGCGCGATCGCCGCGTTCGTCTCGCCCGCGCTGCTGCGGAAGGTGCTGCCCCGCAACGAGACTGTCGCGATCGGGGTCGGCGGGCTCGCGGGTGTCGCGCTGCCCGGCTGCGAATGCGGCGTGGTTCCGGTGGCGCGCAGGCTGATCGATCAGGGCGCGCCGAGTTCGGTGGCGCTGGCCTTCCTGCTGTCGGCGCCTGCGATCAACCCGGTGGTGCTGGTCGCCACCGCGGTCGCGTTTCCCGGCGAGCCGGGGATGGTGGCAGCACGGTTCGCGGGTTCGCTGGCCACCGCGCTCGTGATGGGTTTGCTGTGGTCGCGTTTCGGCAGCCCCTCCTGGATGCTGCCGCGCGGCGGGCCCGACCATTGCGTGACCGGCCGCACCCGCACCGAGGTGTTCGCCGAGGCGGCGAGGCACGACCTGCTCCAGGCCGGCGCGTTCCTGGTGCTCGGCGCGGCCACCGCGGCTGCGCTGCACGTGCTCGTCCCGCCGTGGTGGTTCGAGCAACTGGCCACTCAGATGCTGCTGGCCGTCCTGGTGCTCGCGGTGCTTGCGGTGGTGCTCGCGCTGTGCTCGGAGGCCGACGCGTTCGTGGCGGCGAGCATGTCGACGCTGCCGCTGCTGCCGCGGCTGGTGTTCCTCGTCGTCGGGCCCGCCGTGGACGTCAAGCTGTTCGCGATGCAGGCGGGCGCGTTCGGGCGGCGGTTCGCGCTGTGGTTCGCGCCGTCGACTTTCCTGGTCGCGATCGTCTGCGCGACGGTGGCGGGCTATGTCTTCCTCGGGGGTGCGCGATGAGGCGGGAAACGCAGAATCTGCTGGTGCTGTTGATCGGAATCGCGGTGCTGCGCATCACCTTCGACGGCACCTACCTGCGCTACGTGAAACCGGGACTCTTCCCGTTCTTACTGGTCAGCGGGATCGTCATCGTCGCGCTCGGCACCGCGGCCGTCATCGGCGACCTGTACCGCCGCGGATCGTCCTCGGACCACGACCACGACCACGGGCACGACCACGACCACGGGCACGGGCGCGTCCAGTGGTTGCTGCTGGCGCCGGTCGCCACCCTGCTGCTGGTCGCCCCGCCCGCGCTCGGCGCGGGGGCCGCCGTGACCAGTTCGGCGATCCGCCCGCCGGATCCCGTTGTGGCGGAACCGGAACTGATCGTGTATCCGCCGCTGCCCGACGAGGCCGCGCCTTTTGTCTCGATCAGCGAGGTGGTGAACCGCGCGACGCTCGATGCCACGCGCTCGCTGGACGGCCGCGAGATCACCGTCAGCGGTTTCGTGCTGCGCCGCATGCGCGGCTACGGCATCGACCTGGCCCGCGTGGTGATCACCTGTTGCGTCGCGGACGCCAGGTACATCCGGCTGCACGTGACCGGCATCGAGGAGCGGCTCGACGAGGACACCTGGCTCGAGGTGCGCGGCGTTGTGGAAACCGACAGCGCCCGCCGCGACCGCGACGGTACGCCGACGCTCGTCGTGCACGACTACCGCCGCATCGAACAGCCCGAACACTCCTACGAGCGGGTCCGCTGACTCACGCCGGTTCCGCGGCCTTTTCGGTCGCGCGGAAGCGGCGGACGACGACGCCCGCGGGCCGCACCGAACGACCCGCGACGGTGAGGCCGGGCTGCACCAGCGCCTCGACGGTGCGGTCGGCGTCCGGGTCGGCGGTCGCCGTGACGTCGGCGGCCTCCATGGTGAGCGAGTCGAACGGGTCGTCGGGCCGCGGCGTGACGAGCGCCGCTCCGCGACCGATGAGCAGTCGTTCGACGCGCGTGGCGATGGCCTCGAAGGCCGCTCGCTCCCTCGGTGTTTCGGCGGTGGCGGCACAGGCGGCGGTGTCGCCGTGCAGCGCGAAAAGCTCGACGACCAGCGGGAGATCGGCGCCCGCGCGGTCCTGTCGGGCACGGGCCTTGGCCTCGTCGGCGAGCCGCTCGATGGTGGCGGCCTGGCGGGCGACGACCCGGGACAGGTCGTCGACGCGTTCGACGAGATGAGCGAGCGATTGCGCGACTGGTTCCGTCATGATCGCACCATAGCCGGGCCGCGCGGCTATCGGATTGGGCGTCAGCCGGATTCGCCCATCGGTCGCTGCGCCGCTGTCGGACCCGGCTGATACCATCGCCTGCCATGGGGGTCTACGGCATCGACCTGGGCACAACGAACTCGGCTATCGCGCGGATCGACGCCGACGGCCGGCCCGAAGTAATGATCGGCATGAACGGGGAACCGACGGTTCCCTCCGTCGTGCTGTTCGCATCCGCGTTCGATCATCTGGTTGGCGAGGGCGCCCGGCGGCAGGCACGGCTCGATCCCGAGCATGTGTGCTCGCTGGTGAAGCGCCGGATGGGCGACTCGGAGTGGCGATTCGCCGCGCACGGCGAGACCTGGTCGGCGCCCGCCGTGTCGGCGCTGATCCTCAAGAGTCTCGCCGCCGACGCGGAATTCGGTGGCGGCGAGCCGGTGCGGCGGGCCGTGATCACGGTGCCCGCGTACTTCGGCGACGAGGAGCGCCGCGCCACGATCCAGGCGGGCAGCTACGCGGGCTTCGACGTCGCTGGCGTGCTGTCCGAGCCGATCGCGGCGGCGTTCTCCTACGGGTTCGGCAGGCTCGACGGCGGCGTGGACATCGGCAAATCCGGTGCGCGCGAGACCGTTCTGGTCTACGACCTCGGCGGCGGCACCTTCGACGCCACCGTCATCGAACTGGCCGACCGGCGCATCTCGGTGCTCGCCGTGGAAGGCGACCACCAGCTGGGCGGCGCGGACTGGGACGAGCGGATCGCCCTGTATCTGTCCCAGCGGTTCTGCGCGGCCAACCCCGATGCCGAAGACCCGCTGGACGATTCGGCCGGTTCGCAGATGCTGGTGCTGGCCGCCGAGCGCGCCAAACGCGAACTCAGCGATCTGGAGAGCACCGAGGTAGTGGTCGCGCACGACGGCGCGCGCGCCGTGATCACGCTGACAAGGGACGAGCTCGAGTCGATGACGGCCTCGCTGATGCGCCGCACCCTCGACCTCACCAGGGACTGCCTCGCCGCGGCGGGCAAGCGCGGCGTCGCGTCGGTCGACCGGCTGCTGCTGGTCGGCGGCTCCTCCCGGATGCCGATGGTCGCCCGGGAACTGGAGAAGGAACTCGGCCTCGTCGGCGAGCTGCGCGACCCGGACCTGTCGGTGGCCCGCGGCGCGGCGCTCTACGGCGAGAAGCTCGAGATGGAGCGGTTGATCGTCGCCGACCTGGTCACCCGCGGCAGGCTGCGGGACGGCTCCGGACTGAACGAGGCGGCACCCGCGGATCTGGACCAGTCGATCGCCCGGGTCGCGGAGTCGTTCGGCCAGCCGGTGAGCTTGGTGCGGCGGATGCTGGAGATCCAGGTCGACACCGTCGTGTCGCGCGGATTCGGTGTGCTGGCGCTGGATTCGCACTACGGGTTGGCGGCCGCCTGGCTGGTGCACCGCAATCAGACGCTGCCGGTGCGGGTGCGTCGCTCGTTCGGCACCGTGCGCGAGGACCAGGACCAGATCGAGCTGACCATCGTGGAACAGCAGGGGCAGGCGGCCTCGGTGCGTCCCGAGGACACGAAAGTGCTTGTGGAGGGCCGGATTCGCGGTATTCCGCCGGGCTATCCCGCGGGCAGCGAGGTGCGCGTCACCTTCGAGATGGGTTTCGACGGCGTGCTGCACGTGACAGCGCACCACGTCGACGCCGACCTGCCGCTGACGTTGTCCGCGCAGACCGGGGCCACCCTGTCCCAGGCCGACGTCGCGCGGGAACTCGACCAGGTGCAGCGCTCCCGCCGCCGCGACAGCTGAGCCACCATGCACGCTTTCGACCCCAACGACTACCGCAAGCGGGTGCTCGCCGCGGTCGACCGCCGCGGCGGCATCGAGCAGTCGGACCCGTTCGAGCTCTACGATATTCCGCTCGACGAGGCCGAGACCCTCGGCGACGCCGACATCTCCGCCCGGGTGGCCGAGGTGTGGGGCTTCTGGCAGCGCCAGCGCGACCATCCGAAGTACCGCGTGCTCGTCGGGCTGCTGGTGGAGAACCACGACCGGCTGTCCTTCCTGCTGCTCGACGCGTCCGCGCGGCGGGCCGAGGCGATCCGGATCCGGCGGGAGCGTGAACAGCGCGACGCGGAACGCTACGAGATGCTCGACACCGCGATCTCCCGGCTGGTCCAGCGCCACGGCGGGGTGCCCGCCGCGAAAGTGCCCGGACTGGAAGAGATCGGGGCGATGGGCGGACTGAACGCCGCCGAGGTCGCCGCCCGCCTGCGCCGCCATCGGATCATCGAGGACGAGCAGCCGCAGGCCGCGCCCGCGGCCACCGGCGCGCTGACCGACCAGAGACGCGGCCAGGTCCGCGCGCTGCTCGCCGAATGGGGGCGGCTGGTGGAGGATCCGCCCGCGCCGACGCTGCTCGGGCTACTCGGGCTCGACCCGAGCCGCGCCACACACACCGGTGAGATCCGGCTCCGCGCCGACGCGTTGCGCGCGCGGGCGCGCGAACTGCCGCCGGGGCGGATGCGGGTGGTGCTCGACGAACTGCTGGTGCACGTGCAGGATCTGCTGGAGCCCGGCGGGCCGGTGGTGGCCGAGTACGTCGCCTCCATCGTCGCGGATGTCACCGCGGAACTGCGGCCCAAGGTGCGGGCGGCCGTGCTCGTCGAGGACGAACTGGTCGGCGAGGACTACGAGTTCCTGTTCGACGAGGCGATCGCCCTCGGCATGGACCCGCACACCGCGGGCCGGTTGCTCGAAGACCTCGCCGTCGAATTGGGTTCGCGCGCCGTGGGATCCGCGCGCCCCGCGCCGCCGGTGCACACTCCGGCCTCGTCGGCTCCGAGCCCGGCGCCGCCGCGACGGCTGTGGGAGGAGCCGCTCAAGGCCGCGCGGGCCGCGCTGCGCAACGGACGTCCGCAGGAGGCCGCGCGCCACATCGCCGAGGCCAGGGGTCTTGACCCGCACAACGAGGGCACAACGCCCATTCGCTCGGTGTCCGACGACGTGGAACGGGTGCTCGCCGAGGCGGCGTTGCACTGGCGCGTCGCCCTCGCGGCGCGCGCGGCCACCCGCTATGTCGAGGCGCTCGAACATCTCCGTGCGCTGCGTCGCGCCGCCGCCGACGTGCCGCCACCCACCGGGTCCACCGCGGGACTCGACGAACTGCTCGCCGAAGCGGAGCGGGCCGTCGCCGAGGCCGACCGTCTGGTCGCCGCCGCGGCGGCGGGACCGTCCACGGAACGTTCGCGCACACTGCGCGCCGCCCAAGCCGCGTGCGTCGACCACCCCGGGGCCAGCGAGGCGCTGGCGGCGACCCCAGTCCCCGCCCCCGGCCGCCTGACGGCCACTCGCATGGCGAACGGCTCGGTGCGGGTGGCGTGGTCGCCCGCACCGGCCGACGAGGTGGACTACCGCGTCACGCGCTTGCAGCCGGACGGCTCCTGGCGCGTGGTCGGCCGCACTCGCGGCACGGAGCTCGAAGACGGCGGAGCCCCGCCCGGCGAAACCCCGGTCTACGCCGTCGCCGCCGCCACCTCCGGCCGTTACTCCGACGCCGTGCGTTCCGACGCCCCTCCGGAGCCGCATGCGGACCGGGCTGCCCATTCGGGCGCGACGGACCGTTCCGGGTCGGTGGCGCGGACCGCTGCGGTCGGCGCCGGCGGTTCGACGATCGAGCCAGGAACGGTCGCCCAGCCCGAGCCGGCCTTCCCGCCTCGGCAGGCGAACCAGCCGAATCCCGCTGGCGGACAGTCATCCGGCTCGGTCATCGAGCCGCGCGGCGTCGCTCGACCCGATCCTGCCGCCGCACGGCCGGAACAGACCACGCCGCGAGCCACGACGTCCCCGGTCGCGCAGGACGATCCGATGCCCAGCGGCATCCCCGTGGTCACCGACCTGGCCGAGCGCGCGGGTCTGCTGACCTTCGTCTGGCCGACGGGAATCACCGAGGTGATGGTCGTGGCGCGCACCGACGGTCCACCGGCCTCGCCGGACGAGCCGGAGGCGCGCGCCTGGAAGGTCACCAATATGCGGTACGAGATCGACGGCGGCGTCCGGGTTCCGCCGGATCTTCCGCGCCCGTGCCACATCGCCGTGGCGTCGTGCCGTCGTGAACCCAACGGCAAGCTCACCGTGGCCGCTGGTTTCGCGCCGGATGCCCGGATTCACTGGACGCACGCTTAGGCCCTGTCTCGAAGCCCATCCGGCGCCTCCGCAGCCCCAGATCGTCGCCTGGCCGCGTCGATACAGCCCCGGCGACGATCTGAGCCACAGATGGCGGCCGGACTTCGAGACAGGTCCTGGCGCGAAGCCGCCCGCCGGAATGCCGCGCGCACCCGGCGTGTTCGCATCGGGGACGAATCGTGTCGATGGAGGCGGGCGGCCGGTGGTCGCCTCGGATGTGACAAGGTGGGTCTGGTGATACCCAAGTTGATGGCGGTGAGCGACGTACACGTCGGGCATCAAGGGAATCGGCCGATCGTGGAGCAGATCCAGCCGGACTCGCCGGAGGACTGGCTGATCGTGGCCGGTGACGTGGGCGAGAAGACCGAAGACATCCGATGGGCGCTGGAACTGCTGCGCAGCCGGTTCGCGCAGGTGATCTGGGTGCCAGGCAACCACGAGCTGTGGACCACGGCGAAGGATCCCGTGCAGATGCACGGCGTCGCGCGCTACGACTATCTGGTGTCGATCTGCCGCGACCTGGACGTAATCACGCCCGAGGATCCGTTCCCGGTGTGGCGCGGCGCGGGCAGCGAGGCGCACGGCGGCGCCGTGACGCTGGCCCCGATGTTCCTGCTCTACGACTACTCGTTCCTCCCGGCGGGCGCCACCACCAAAGCCGAGGGCTTGGCCATCGCGCGTGAGCGCAACGTGGTCGCCACCGACGAATTCCTGCTCTCCCCGGAGCCGTACCTGACCAGGGACGCCTGGTGCCACGCCCGCGTGCAGGTCACCAAGCGCAAGCTGGACGCGCTCCCGCCGGAGACGCCGCTGGTGTTGATCAACCATTTCCCGCTGGTGCGCGAACCCACCGACGTGCTGTTCTACCCCGAGTTCGCGCTGTGGTGCGGCACCGATCTGACCGCCGACTGGCACACCAGCTACAACGTGGTGTGCTCGGTGTACGGGCACCTGCACATTCCGCGCACCTCGTACTACGACGGCGTCCGCTTCGAGGAGGTCTCGCTCGGCTATCCGCGCGAATGGCAGCGCCGCGGCCTGCCGGACAAGCTGCTGCGCCAGATTCTGCCCGCCCCGGAGTACCCGCCGGGCACGCTGAACAAGTGGGGCGGCCACTTCAAGGTCACCCCCGAGATGGAGGCGGCCGCGGCCGAGATGCGCAGCCGCGCCCAGCGCCGCCGCGGCGTCTGAACCGGCCCCCGACGGACGGTGTCGGACGGAGTCGATCACAGGGCTCGCCAACGGCTGGAGCGAATGCGGAGGTCCGCCTCGACTAGGCTCGGAGCCGATGATCGAGAACATTCTGCCCAGTGATGTCGCCTCGGCCGAGCTGTTGGCGTACCCGGAGGATCTGAAGCCGCATCCGGCCGAAGAGCATCTCATCGCCAAGTCGGTGGAGAAGCGCAGGCGCGACTTCATCGGCGCCAGGCACTGCGCCCGGCTGGCCCTCGAGCAGCTCGGCGAGCCGCCGGTCGCGATCGGCAAGGGCGAGCGCGGAATGCCGATGTTCCCGCGCGGCATCGTGGGCAGCCTCACGCACTGCGACGGCTACCGCGCCGCGGCGCTGGCGCACAAGATGCGATTCCGCTCGGTCGGCATCGACGCCGAGCCGCACGGCGCGCTGCCGGACGGCGTGCTCGATTCGGTGAGCCTGGCCGCCGAGCGGGACTGGTTGCGCGACACCGATTCTCGTCTGCACCTGGATCGGCTGTTGTTCTGCGCCAAGGAGGCCACCTACAAGGCGTGGTTCCCGCTGACCACCCGCTGGCTCGGTTTCGAGGAGGCGCACATCACCTTCACCGTCGAGGAGAACGCCGACGGCACCGGTTCGGGCACCTTCCACAGCCAGCTGCTGGTGCCGGGCCAGACCAATGACGGCGGGCTGCCGCTGACCTCGTTCGACGGACGCTGGATGATCGCCGACGGGCTGATCCTGACCGCGATCGCGCACGGCTGATGACCGGACCGACCACCCAGGCGCAGCGGCCCGACGTGCTCGGCGGCCTGCTGATCGTCGACAAGGACGGCGGCTGGACCAGTCACGACGTGGTGGCCAAGTGCCGGAAGTTGTTGCGCACCAAGAAGGTCGGGCACGCAGGCACGCTCGACCCGATGGCGACCGGCGTGCTGGTGCTCGGCGTCGAACGGGCCACCAAGCTGCTCGGCCTGCTGACGCTGACCACGAAGGCGTACACCGCCACCATCCGGCTCGGCCAGTCCACCACGACCGACGATGCCGAGGGCGAGACCCTGGCGACCACCTCCGCGCTGCACCTCACCGACGCCGACATCGCCGCGCGGGTCGCGGCGCTGACCGGCGACATCGACCAGGTGCCCGCCACGGTGAGCGCCATCAAGGTGAACGGCGAGCGCGCCTACGCCCGCCACCGCGCGGGTGAGGACGTGCGCCTGGCCGCCCGGCCGGTCACCGTTTCCCGCTTCGATGTGCTCGCCCGGCGTGATATCGCGGACGGCGAGTTCGTCGATCTCGAGGTCGTTGTCGAATGCTCGTCCGGCACCTACGTGCGCGCGCTGGCCCGCGATCTGGGGTCGGCGCTGGAGGTCGGTGGCCACCTGACGGCGCTGCGCCGCACCAGGGTCGGCCCCTTCACCCTCGAGCACGCCAGGACGCTGGACGAGCTCGCCGAGGATTCCACCCTGAACCTCGGCATCGATGAGGCGGTCCGAATCGCGTTCCCGCACCGGACGATCGACGACCGCGAAGCCGAATCCCTGCGCGACGGACGATGGTTGGACCCGATCGGTATCGCGGGCGTGCACGCGGCGCTCACCGCCGACGGCACGGCCATCGCGTTGCTCGAGGAGAAGGGCAAGCGCTCCTCGCCGGTCTTCGTGATCCGCCCACGCGGTCTGGTCGACTGACGCGGACGCACCGGAACCGTTCGGTGACGCGGTGACCGTGCTCGAACGCCCATCGAGCTGAGGTTGTTCGCCGCGTCGGTCTTTCTGCCCGGCTACTTCTGACGGCCGACGCCGACGACAAGCGGGCGGCCGGTGTGCCCGCTGGAGCCCTCCACTGACGGCGTCCCGGCGGACGCCGAAGGCCCAGGCCGACAACCGAATCGAGGGCGAACCGTACAGTGGTCGTGGGTTCGTCGTTCGAAATCGTCGGCGGCCGTGGGAAGGCAGTGGGTATGAGTGAACAACCGGTCGATACGTTCGAGCTGTGGGACCGTGACGGCGACGGGCTCGTCTCCGTGCAGGACATCACCGATGGCATCCGCGCGCTCGGGCTGGAGGTCGATTCCGACGCCGTCGAGCGGCTGGTCGCCGCGGCCGACACCAACGGCGACTTCCTCGTCTCCAAGGCCGAATTCGACGCCGCCCTGGTGACCGGACGCCTGGAGGTGACCGACGCCGACGCCGCCTTCCGCGTCTTCGACACCAACGGCGACGGGCGCATCTCGGTCGAGGAACTCGAATCCCTGATCCGGCACGTCGGCGAGGGCCGCATCGACGTCCCCGCCGCCGACCTGCTCGCGGCCGCCGACCGAGATGCCGACGGCTACCTCTCACCAGCCGAATTCCGCGCTCTGCTGGACGAACTCGCGCGGTGATCCCGTCCGGCTCGGTCCCGGAACCCTGAAACCACTCGTCACCCGCCGAACAGGCCCCTGACCAGTCCGGCCGCCTCGGCCGCCAGCCCCGGCGGATTGGTCGCGATGAACATCGAGTCGGCCGCGAGATTGCCGAGCACATGCCAGCTGGGATCGGTTGTTCCGCCGACCAGCAGGCGGCGGGTGCCCGGTTCGGCGCGCAGGCCGCCTGCCGGATGCGATTCGGCGGCTCCCGCGGCGAGTAGCGCGCCGATCAGCGGCTGGGTTTCCGGGGGCGTGGTGTAGGCGGGCGGGTTGACCGCGTTGAACACGGTGTCCGCGGACCAGTTTTGCGCGTCGTGCACGGTGAACCCGCCGCCGGAGCACGCCTCGATCTTGGTGACGCCCGCGCGCAACCGCAGCTGTCCGGAGTCGAGCAGGCGTAGCACGATGCGCGCGTTGTGCGGGACCATCGGCGAGCTGAGACTGTTGATGATGCGGAAATAGCCGGTGCGCAACATCTCTCGATCCCGCTCGGCCAGCAGCGGCCACGCGGTCGGGCCGACGGTGCGGATGACCATGGCCAGCAGGCGGCGTCCGTGGTGCCGTGCGTCGACAGCGTCGAGTTGGCGGCGCAGGCGGGCCACCGGATCCTCGGAGCCGGTGATCTCGGCGGCCAGGGTGTCGAAATCCTGCCCCAGCTCGCTGAGTTCGGTGCGCATGAGCGAAATCAGGTGGGCGAAGGGGAGATCGCCGTGCTCGGCCGCCTTGTCCCGCGCCGCCGCGGGCGTCAGGTGCAGCGGGTCCAGGCGGGCAGGACGCTGCTGGACGAAGGGGAGCTGACCGCTGCGCGAGAGCAGCGTGATCGGCCCGGTGTGCCCGTTCGCCGCCAGGGTGACGGCGATGTCCACCGCGGTCAGACCACTGCCGATGACGGCGACGTGGTGGTGCGACGGGAGTCCGGCCGCGGTACGGGCGAGGGGATAGGGCTCGTTGATGTAACCGGGTGCGCCGGTGAGCCCGTAGTGATCGCGTGGTCCACCGCTGCCGACCGCAAGGACGGCCCGGTCCACCGGGACGTGATCGCCACTCGCAGTGTGCAGTACGGCTCGCCCATTGCGGGAGAACCCGGTGACGGCCGAACGCACCACGCGGACCGGGCAGCCCGCGCGACCCAGTCGTGCGATCGCGTCGCGCGCGGTGTCTTCGAGGTATTCGCCGTAGACCGCGCGTGGGACGAGCGGCTGCCCGAGCCCTTCGTCGAGGTAGCCGGCTACTTCGCGATCCGCCAGCCAGCGCTGGTAGTGCCCGGGATCGCCCGCGCGTATCGACATGATCGGCGGCGGTGCGTTCACCCGCACCGCGTCGAGGTCGGGCTGGTACGGGCGGCCCCGCCACAGCGCGGGCGCGCCGCCGAACACGGTGACGCCGCTCGGCTTGTCGTCCGCGAGGGCAAGCGCGTCGAGCAGCGCGACGGCGGCCGCGCCCGCTCCGATGATTCCGATGTGCATGGGGCTCCTTCGGTTTCGTGTGTGCGGCACCCAGCGTCGCGGGGTTCGACGATGAGGAACATCCCGCGATCGAGGGGTTCGGAAGCACTAGGGCGCGGCGACCACCGCACCGGAATTTCGTCGCGCGCCTGGTGCTTACCCCTCGTATGTGGGATGGCGAGCGCGCGACAAACGGCCGAGGATGACAGGCATGACCCCAACGACCACGCTCGACGCCCTGCTCGCGAGCATCGCCGGCGCGCCCGACGCACACGCGCTGTTCGCCGACGCGTCGGCCCGCCTGCGGCGGATCGCGCCGTTCGACGCCGCAGTGTGGGTGGCCACCGATCCGGTCAACGGGCTCACCACGGCCCCGGTGCGGGTCGAGAACCTGCATGAGGGCGGCTGCGGAACGTACTGGGAGTCGGAGCTTTTCGCCGAACACGTGAATCTGTTCCGCGATCTGGCGCTGGCGAAGGTACCGGTGGCCGGGCTACGCGAGGTGACGGGGGACCGGCCGACGTTGAGCCCGCTGTACCGCAGCTTCATGCGCCCGCGCGGGTTCGACGACGAGTTGCGCGCGGTGTTCCGAGTGGACGGCCAGCCGTGGGGACAGCTGAGCCTGTTCCGCGAGCGGGGCAGGCCGCCGTTCCGCGCCGAGGACATCACCCTCGTCCAAGCCCTCTGCACGCCGATGGCGCAGCGCTTGCGCGCCTTCGCGCTGCCGGGCGCGACGCCGTCGTCCGCGCTCGCCGCCGCCCCAGGCCTGCTGCTGTTCGGTGCGAGCGGCGAGCTGCTGTCCCTCAACGACGAGGCGCGCGAGCTGCTGGCCGAGATGCCGCCCGGTCCCGCCACGACGACCCCGCTCGGCATCGATCTGCCGCTGCCGGTCTGGATCCTCAGCACGGCGGGGCGGGCCCGGCTCACCGGAGCGGCCTCGCGGATCCGGGTGCGCAGCACCGCCGGTCGCTGGTTGGTGTGCCACGCGACCTGCCTGCGTGACGCCGAAGGGCGCACGGGCACAACGGCTCTGGTGATCGAGCCGGCCAAGCCTGCGGAGGTGGCCGAGCTGATCGTCGCCGCCTACGAACTCACCCCGAGGGAACTCGAGGTGACCGAACTCGTCGCCCGCGGCCTGCCCACCGCCGACATCGCCGCGCGGCTGTTCCTCTCCCCGCACACGGTCCGTGACCACCTGAAGTCGATCTTCGACAAGGTCGGCGTCACCAGCCGCGGCGAGCTGGTCGCCAAACTCTTCACCGAACACCGCGACCCCCTCACGGCCGCCGCAACCGTCCGCGTCTTGGATGCGGCGAGCTAGATAGGCGACGCGGACGTCGGCCCGGGTCGTACGGCACGGTCCGGTCACAGTCGCGACGCACCGTCATAACACCCTGTACACCCTGGTTGACCTGCGTTAACGCCCTTTCTCACCGGTCGATACGTCGGTAACAGTGGCTGGATCCGGAGGCTAGGGCGATGCGGGCGGTGGGAATCGTAGGGGTGGTGTGCGCGGTGTTCGCGCTCGTGGCGGGGTGCGGCCGGGACGCCGAGAACGCGGATCGTCCGGCGGCGAGCGCCACGGTGAGCGTGGGCGCGACCACCGCGGGCCGCACGCCCGAGATCGCCGAGGCGCCCGCCGCCCCCAACTCCCCGCGACCGCGCCCCGCGCCGCCGTCGCCCGCGCCCACACCGCAACCGCCCGCCTCACCTGTGCTCGGCACCGCCATCATCGAGACCGTCACGCTCGGCGGCGTCGCGGTACCCAACGTTCCGGTCAGCGTGCACCGGATGCGGCCGTGCGATACGGCCCAGCGCGATATTCCGTTGGGCGCCACCGAGATCGCGCGCTGGGACGCGGTGACCGGTGACGACGGGCGGGCCGCCTTCGTGGTTCCGGTCGGCTGTTTCCGATTCCGGATGGATCCGCCGCCCGGCACCGACCCGGTGCCCGAGGGCATGCACACGCTGTTCGTCACCGAATCCGGTCAGGTGGCGACCGGCACGCTGCGCTTCAACGATCCGGCGCCCTGACGTGGTCCTCGCAGAGCTTTCACACACCTCGCAGCGGGTGCCACCTCTGCGAGGCGTCGAAATGGCTTGCGAGGCAGTAGGTCAGGTCGTGAGCCAGATGGCCTCGGCGGCGGGGCGGCCGAGGTCGGTGGTGGCGCTGCCGTCGCCGATGCGGACGGCGATGGTGCCCGCGAAGTCGCGGCGTTCGACAACGGCGATGGTGGTGTCCAGCGCGATGCCGACGGAGTCGAAGTAGCGCAGCATGTCCGGGTCGGAATCGGAGATGCGGGCGACCCGGCCGGACTGGCCCGCCTGGAAGTCGCTGAGCTGGCGCGCGGGCGGCGTCGGCACCGCGCCGTCCACCGAAGGGATGGGGTCGCCGTGCGGGTCGCGGTCCGGGTAGCCGAGTTTCGCGTCGATGCGGGCCATGAGCAGTTCGGAGACGGCGTGCTCGAGCACCTCGGCCTCGTCGTGCACCTCGTCCCAGCCGTAGCCGAGCTCGTTGACCAGGAACGTTTCGATCAGCCGGTGCCTGCGCACCATAGCGACCGCGGCGCGGCGACCGTGCTCGGTGAGCGTGATCGAGCCGTACCTGGCGTGCTCGACCAAGCCCTGGTCGGCGAGTTTGCGCACGGCCTCGGAGACAGTGGAGGCCGAGACGCCGATGCGCTCGGCCAGCAGCTTGGTCGACACCTTCTCCTGTGACCACTCCTGTGCGGTCCAGATGACCTTCAGGTAGTCCTGGGCGACCGACGTCAGCTCCGGCGCCAGGGTCGCGGTGCTGCCGCTCGGCTCGCCCGGCGCGGTGCTGTCGGTCAGCTCGCGGCGGGTGGCGATGTCTCGTTTACCAGGCACATACCCGAGCTTATGCACATCGGTCCCGATTCACACAGTCGGACACCGGGATGCGGCGAACTCGTTCACCGCTCGTGTTCTCGCCGGTCGCGGCCATGTCGCCCGCCTGCAAGGTGCAGAACGGAACCGCAGGTCGACGTGTGCCGGAACGAGCGCTGCCATCTGGTGCGGCACGACCGAGAAAGCCGATGGCCGGGTCAGGACCGGGTCGGTTGCATCAGCGATTCCGGCGGTGATCTGCGCGCCGAATCCTGATCCGAGCGCCCGCTCGATGTTCAGGCCGGCCGGGTGCCGTCCAGGAAGTAGACGACCTCCCACAGGTGCCCGTCCGGGTCGGCGAAATAACCGGCGTAGATGCCCAGGGGGCATTTCGAGCGGGTCGCCCGCAACCGGGTTCGGCCGGGCGGTGGTGCGCACTGCCATTCGATCGCACGCCGGGCCGGGAAGTCTTGAAGGAATC
The DNA here is from genome assembly GCF_040654065.1 of Nocardia sp. NPDC050793. Classification (NCBI taxonomy): domain Bacteria; kingdom Bacillati; phylum Actinomycetota; class Actinomycetes; order Mycobacteriales; family Nocardiaceae; genus Nocardia; species Nocardia sp. NPDC050793. The sequence goes on along the minus strand of NZ_JBFAHG010000001.1, from coordinate 403,102 downwards.
GGACATGTCCGCGTGACGGGGCGGCAAGCGTTCTGTGACATCTGGTACGCCCGAATACTGTTCGCACCCCGACTTGCGTAGGCTGCGAACGTGCAGAGATGGCGATCCCTCGACGAGGTGCCTGCGGACTGGGGACGGTGCGTGCTCACGATCGGTGTGTTCGACGGAGTGCACCGCGGCCACGCGCAATTGATCAGCCGGGCCGTGAAGTCCGCGGCCGCGCGCGGCGTCCCCGCGGTACTGATGACCTTCGACCCGCACCCCATGGAGGTGGTGCGGCCCGGCTCGCACCCCGCGCAGCTGACCACGCTGACGCGTCGGGCGGAACTGGTCGAGGAACTGGGCGTCGACGTGTTCTGCGTGATGCCGTTCACCCAGGAATTCATGAAACTCACTCCCGGTCGCTACGTGCACGATCTGCTGGTCGAGCGGCTGCACGTGACGGAGGTCGTGGTCGGCGACAACTTCACCTTCGGCAAGAAGGCCGCGGGCACCGTCGAGACCATGCGCGAACTCGGCGAGCGCTTCGGCTTCGAGGTCGACGGCGTGAAGCTGCTCGGCGAGCACGCGGTGACCTTCTCCTCCACCTATATCCGCGCCTGCGTGGACGCGGGCGACATGGCCGCGGCCGCCGAGGCGCTCGGCCGCCCGCACCGCGTCGAGGGCGTGGTCGTGCACGGCGACGGACGTGGACGCGAACTGGGCTTCCCCACCGCCAACGTGGCGCCGCCCATGCACGCGGCGATCCCGGCCGACGGCGTGTACGCGGGCTGGTTCACGGTGCTCGGCCCCGGTCCGACGATCGGCACCGTCACCCCCGGCGAGCGGGCGATGGCCGCCATCTCGGTCGGCACCAACCCCACGTTCTCCGGCCGTGCCCGCACCGTCGAGGCGTACGTCATCGACGGCGATGCCGACCTCTACGGCCAGCACGTCGCGGTCGACTTCGTCGAGCACCTGCGCGGCATGCGCAAGTTCGACACCATGCACGACCTCATCGAGGCGATGGGCCGCGACGTCGAGAACTCCCGCAAGGTGCTCGCCGCCGCCGACGCGGGAGCCCGGTCGGGCAGCGAGTCCTGAGTTCGGCCGGACACCGAGTCAGGTCCGAAACGGGGCTCGGTCCGGCGTCGAGCCCGAAAGCTGCTTTCCCGGCGGAGCGCGGGTTCTGAGTGCGGGTCGGACGCGGCGTCCTGATCTCGGTCGGATCCTGTGCCTCGCGCTCAGCCGGGCGCGGTGTCCCCAGGACCGCCGGGCGCGGCGTCCTCGTCCTCGCTCGGCACCGTCCAGCGGTAGATCTGACCGTCGCGCAGCTCGTAGGAGACGGGCGGCGCGCTGGTCGGATTCGCGGCGAGGTGGGCGAGCACCTTGGTGCGCCCGCGAATCGTGTCCGCCCCGTCGATCCACCGCAGGTACGGGTGCAGCAGGGGGCGCAGGGCCGCGTAGTCCTGGTGGGCCAGGGTGTCCAGCACGTCGCGTACGGCGGGATCCATGGCTCGATTGCAGCACGCCCATCCGGCGGCCGCACCGCGATTCGGTTCGCGCGATGTGCTCCGGTAAGGTGGATCCTCGGGTTTGCTGCGGTCCGCGGCGGCGCCCGACCGGGAAACCGGAACCCTCGAACGCGGAACTGAGAAACAGGAGTGGATGCCACGTGGCGCTGACCACCGAGCAGAAGACGGCGATTCTCGCCGAGTACGGCCTGCACGAGAAGGACACCGGTTCGCCGGAGGCGCAGATCGCGCTGCTGTCCAAGCGGATCGCCGACATCACCGAGCACCTGAAGAAGCACAAGCACGACCACCACACCCGCCACGGTCTGATGGCGCTGATCGGTCGTCGCAAGCGCCTCTCGAAGTACCTGCAGGACAAGGACATCGAGCGTTACCGCTCGCTGATCGAACGCTTGGGCCTGCGCAGGTGATCTCCCGCCGCGCCCACGGCGCGGCTTGATTCCCGGCTTCCGCGCCCCGCGATCGAACGATCGGGGGGCGCGGACGGCGAACGTCCCGGGACTCCAGCTCCCCAGATATCGTCGTGCTCCCCGCGCCCGCGGGGATGAGCCCGGACGTGCGACACGCTGCCTGCCAGAGGCGGTCGTCATATCGCCAACGGGGAGACGTACAATCTCCCCGTTGGCTATTTGTGTATGAGGGGTTGACCACTTCCCGTCGTACGACAACATGGACAGCCGTATGCACCCGTCGCGTGGCGTCGGTCTTCGGTAGTGGCCTCCCGGCGCAGCGGCCGGCGGGCTTCGATCGATGACCGCCTCCGCGTCGCCGTGTCCAAGGGGATTCGGCCGGGTGTGCGCGTCGCAGCCAGGAGGGTTGCCGCGCGTCCGTACCCGGGTACGGCTGACGACAGCCGGATCGCGCCCACTGTGCGCTCGAGCCGGCGAGACGAGAGGTTGAGAGAAGAGAATGTCCGAAACAACTGAACGCAAGTCCTCGGCCGTAGAGGTCGAGCCGGGTGTGTTCGAGTCCGTCGCGCTGATCGACAACGGCTCCTTCGGCACCCGCACCGTACGTTTCGAAACCGGTCGGCTGGCTCGCCAGGCCGCCGGTTCGGTCGTCGCCTACCTGGACGACGAGACCATGCTGCTGTCGGCGACCACCGCGAGCAAGGCGCCGAAGGATCAGTTCGACTTCTTCCCGCTGACGGTCGACGTCGAAGAGCGCATGTACGCCGCGGGCCGCATTCCCGGCTCGTTCTTCCGCCGCGAGGGCCGCCCGTCCACCGACGCCATCCTGACCTGCCGCCTGATCGACCGGCCGCTGCGTCCGTCGTTCGTCGACGGCCTGCGCAACGAGATCCAGGTCGTGGTCACCGTCATGAGCTTGGATCCGAACGACCTGTACGACGTGGTGGCGATCAACGCCGCGTCCGCGTCCACTCAGTTCGCGGGCCTGCCGTTCTCCGGCCCGGTCGGCGGCGTGCGCGTCGCCCTGATCGATGGCCAGTGGGTCGCGTTCCCGACCGTGGAGCAGCTCGAGGGCGCCGTGTTCGACATGGTGGTCGCGGGTCGTGTGGTCGAGTCCGGCGACGTCGCGATCATGATGGTCGAGGCCGAGGCCACCGACAAGGTCATCGAGCTGATCGAGGGCGGCGCGCAGGCGCCGACCGAGGCCGTGGTCGCCGAGGGCCTGGAGGCCGCCAAGCCGTTCATCGCCCGCCTGTGCCGCGCGCAGGCCGACCTCGCCGAGCTGGCCGCCAAGCCGACCGGCGAGTTCCCGCTGTTCCCGCCCTACGAGGCCGACGTGTTCGAGGCCGTGGAGGGCACCGCCAAGCGTGAGCTGAACGAAGCGCTGAGCATCGCCGACAAGCAGGAGCGCGAGGCGAAGATCGACGAGATCAAGCTCGACGTGCTCGCGCGCCTCGGCGACGACTTCGCGGGCCGTGAGAAGGAGCTGGGCGCCGCCTTCCGCTCGGTCACCAAGAAGCTGGTGCGTCAGCGCATCCTGACCGACGGATTCCGCATCGACGGCCGCGGCCTCGCCGACATCCGCGCGCTGTCCGCGGAGGTCGCCGTGGTGCCGCGGGCGCACGGTTCGGCGCTGTTCGAGCGCGGCGAGACCCAGATTCTCGGCGTCACCACGCTGGACATGGTCAAGATGGCGCAGCAGGTCGACTCGCTCGGCCCGGAGACCTCCAAGCGCTACATGCACCACTACAACTTCCCGCCGTTCTCCACCGGTGAGACCGGTCGCGTCGGTTCGCCGAAGCGTCGCGAGATCGGCCACGGCGCACTGGCCGAGCGGGCGCTGATCCCCGTGCTGCCCAGCCAGGAGGAGTTCCCGTACGCGATCCGTCAGGTCTCGGAGGCGTTGGGCTCCAACGGTTCCACCTCGATGGGCTCGGTGTGCGCGTCCACCCTGGCGCTGCTGAACGCCGGTGTGCCGCTGAAGGCTCCGGTCGCGGGCATCGCGATGGGTCTGGTCTCCGACACCGTCAAGAACGACAAGGGCGAAGACGAGGTCCGCTACGTCGCGCTGACCGACATCCTCGGTGCCGAGGACGCCTTCGGCGACATGGACTTCAAGGTCGCGGGCACCCGCGAGTTCGTCACCGCGCTGCAGCTGGACACCAAGCTGGACGGCATCCCCTCGCAGGTGCTGGCCGGTGCGCTGAGCCAGGCGCACGACGCCCGCACCACCATCCTGGACGTGATGGCCGAGGCCATCACCACCCCGGACGAGATGAGCCCGTACGCGCCGCGCGTCACCGCGATCAAGATCCCGGTCGACAAGATCGGCGAGGTGATCGGCCCCAAGGGCAAGGTCATCAACCAGATCACCGAGGACACCGGCGCCAACATCTCCATCGAGGACGACGGCACCGTGTTCGTCGGCGCGACCGACGGCCCGTCGGCGCAGGCCGCGATCGACGCGATCAACGCCATCGCCAACCCGCAGCTGCCGAAGGTCGGCGAGCGCTTCCTCGGCACGGTCGTCAAGACCACTGCCTTCGGCGCGTTCGTCTCGTTGCTGCCGGGTCGCGACGGTCTGGTGCACATCTCCAAGCTGGGCAACGGCAAGCGCGTCGCCAAGGTCGAGGACGTGGTGAACGTCGGCGACAAGCTGCGCGTGGAGATCGCCGACATCGACAACCGCGGCAAGATCTCGCTGATCCCGGTCGACGAGGGCGCCGAGGAGACCGGCGACTCGGATGCCGTAGACGCCGGAACCGAGTAGTACTTGTCGGTGTGACGAAGAAGAAGACGGCAACCCCCCTGCTCCCGACCGGGCAGGGGGGTTCGTCACTACAGCGGCGGGTGGACGAGGCACGGATGTCGGATACCGGGGTGCGGCGCACGGTGCTACCCGGGGGGCTGCGGGTGGTCACCGAGCACGTGCCGGGCGTCCGATCGGCCTCGATCGGCGTGTGGGTCGGCGTCGGCTCGCGCGACGAAGGGCGCACGGTGGCGGGCGCCGCGCACTTCCTGGAGCACTTGCTGTTCAAGGCGACTCCGTCCAGGAGCGCGCTGGACATCGCGCAGGCCATGGACGCCGTCGGCGGTGAGCTGAACGCTTTCACCGCCAAGGAGCAGACCTGCTACTACGCGCACGTCCTCGACGAGGACCTGTCGCTGGCGGTGGATCTCGTCTCCGACGTCGTGCTCAACGGCCTGTGCCGCGCGGTGGACGTGGACGTCGAGCGTCAGGTGGTGCTCGAGGAGATCGCGATGCGCGACGACGACCCGGAGGATCTGGTCGGCGACGCGTTCCTCACCGCGCTCTTCGGCGACCATCCGATCGGACGACCGGTGATCGGTTCCGTGCAGTCCATCGAGGCCATGCAGGCCGGTCAGCTGCGGAGCTTTCACGTGCGCAGGTACCGGCCGGACCGGATGGTCGTCGCGGTCGCGGGCAATGTGGAGCACGACCACACGGTGGAGCTGGTGCACCGCGCGTTCGAAAGCCGCCTCGATCCGGACGTCGAACCGGCGCCGCGCCGGGAGGGCCGGTTCCGTCCGCACGGCGTACCGGAATTGGAGCGGAGCTACCGCGACAGCGAACAGGCCCACCTCGCCTTCGGCGTCCGCGCCTTCGGCCGCCACGAGGGCGATCTCCGGTGGCCGCTCTCGGTACTCAACACCGTTGTCGGCGGCGGGCTGAGTTCTCGTCTGTTCCAACGGATCCGGGAAGAGCGTGGGCTGGCGTACTCGGTGTACTCCAGCGTGGACACCTTCGCCGACACCGGCGCGTTCTCGGTGTACATCGGCTGCCAGCCCGAAAATCTCGGCCAGGTGGCGGGTTTGGCGCGCGGCGTGCTGGAGGAGGTCGCCGAGCACGGCGTCACCGATGCCGAATGCGCTCGCGCGAAGGGCTCGCTGCGCGGCGGACTGGTACTGGGCCTGGAAGATTCGGCCTCACGGATGAACCGCATCGGTCGCAGCGAACTCAGCTACGGCAACCATCGGAGCGTCTCGGAGACGCTGGCGCGGATCGACGCGGTCACCACCGACGAAGTCACCGCCATCGCTCGCACGCTGCTCGCCCGGCCCTTCGGCGCTTCGGTCGCCGGACCGTACCGCCGCTCCCGCGACCTGCCCGCCGCGGTGCGCCGACTCGTCGACCACTGAGGCGGCGCGCACGTAAGTTGTTGCGCGCGGTGCTGTTCCCGCCCGCTGCCGGCGTGCGTCCATTGAGGCCGAACAGGTAGCGTGCGGGCGACGTATGTGGCGAGGGGGAGTCGATTGAGCACGGTATGGGAGGCGGTGCGGCGGGCGCGCGCCGCGCGGGATCTGGATCGGCTGCCGGAGGCGCGGCGCATCCTCGGTGACGCGCTGGCGGCGGATCCGTTCGATTCGCTGTTGCTCACCGAACTGGCCGATATCGATTACCGGCTGGGCGACCACGACGCGGCGCTGCGCGGCGCGCGGGCGGCGATCGCCGCCGATCCCAACCGCATCGATGCCTACCTGACGGCAGCCCTCGTCCTGCACCTGGACGACGAACGAGACGAGGCGCTGCGGCTCGTCCGCGCCGCGCTGCGGGTCGGCCCGAACAGCGTCAGCGCGCTGCTCACCCTCGCCCAGATCATCGCGGGCGGTCCGAAGACGGACGAGCTGCGAGCAGAGGCCCGTGCCGCGCTGCACAGCGCGTGCGAATACGCGCCGCTGGACGCCGACGTCCTCGCCCATGCCGCCGAAAGTTACCGGAAGCTGGCCGATTCGGCCGAGGCGCGCCGCCTCGTGGAGCGCGGACTCGCCCAGAATCCGCTGCATGTCGAACTGCTGGAACTGCGTGCCCGGCTGGAGTTCGAAGACTTCTCCACCCGCGACAAGGCGGTGGCGACACTGCGCGGACTGCTCGGCGCCAGCCCGGACCACGCGCCCGCGCGGCGGCTGCTCGCCGAGATCATGTGGCGGGCGCTGCTGCGTCTGGCGGCGTGGGTGTGGTTCTTCGCGGTCGCGGTCGCCGCGCTGTCGATGTGGGTCGGTCCCGGTGTGCTGCGGGTCGTGACCCCGGTGCTGTTCGTCGTCGTGCTCGGCGCGTGGATTCGAGTGTTCCGCTCCCTGCGCGGACAGCTGCCGCCGCGCTATCTGCGCAAGCGGCTGCTGCGCCGCCCCGAAGCGCTGCTCGGACTGTGCGGTCTGGTGTTCGCGAGCCTGATCGCCGACCTCGGCGCGGTGGTCTTGCGTAGTTCGCTGGTCGGCGTGGGCTACGCGCTGCTGATCGTCGGGGTGTTCGGCGCGAGCCTGGCGCACCTGCTGCTCTTCGCGGCGTGGTTGCGCCGCTTCGGTGACGAGACCGACCGCGACGCCGCCGAGAGCTACGCCCTGCTGAGCGTTACCGCCCTGGTGTGTTTCGGATTCGTGGTGCTCGGCGTGCTCGGCGCACTGCGCTCGTGGTCGCGGGCGCCGGAAGCGTTCCCGGTGCTCGCGGCGCTGCTCGGCGTCGTGGTGGTGACATTGCTGCTGGAACTGCTGCTCGTCTTCGCGGTGGGGCCGAGGTACTGGCGGCGGCCGGTCGTCTACTGCGCCGTGCTGCTGGCGCTGCTCGCTCTTGCGGTGCTCGGGACGCGGTGGAGCTTTCTGCGGATGGCGGCCGAGACGTTCACCGGGCCGTCCTGAATTACCGGGTGAAGCCGGCCGTCGCGTCGTCGTGCGCTCGGTTGGCGGCGGCGACGACCACGTCGAGGAGTCCCGGGAGCGCGGAGTCGAGGTCGTCGGTGCGTAGCTGCTGACAAGTCTGTCCATCGATGACGAGGCGTTCGATGACGCCCGCCTCGCGCAGGATCTTGAAGTGGTGGGTGGCGGTCGATTTGTTGATCATGTCGTAGAGCTCGCAACAGCGCACGGCGGTCCCCGCGTTGCGCAGGCGGCGCACCATCTCCAGGCGCACCGGATCCTGAAGGGCGCCCAGCACGGCGGGCAGCTGTGCGATGGGCGGAGCGGCTTCGCTGGCGTCGGTCATGATCTACCTCACTCGGGGGTTTGATGATCATCGAACCGGGTTGTATGGTCGATGGAGTTCGATCAATATCAAACTTACCTGATGGGGTTATAGATGGCAGCGATGGCAGTGGCCGCCGACGAACGGACCACGCAACGCTGGGCCTACCCGCTGGTGCTGGTCGCCAGCGGTGTTGCGCTCGGCGTGTCGGGCGCGCCCGCGCCGCTGTACGGCATCTATGAAACGCAGTGGCACCTCTCGCCGCTCACCACCACCATCGTCTTCGCGGTATACGCCGTCGCCGCGCTCGGCGCGGTCCTGGTGTCCGGCCGCATCTCGGACGTGGTCGGCCGAAAGCCAGTGCTGCTCGGCGCATTCGCCACCATGATCGCGGGGCTGGTGGTGTTCGTGCTGGCCGACTCCGTCCCGATGCTGTTGCTGGCCAGGGCATTGCACGGCATGGCCGTCGGCTCCACCGTGGTGGCTGGCGCCGCCGCGTTGCTCGACCTGCGCCCGCACCGCGGCGCGCGCTCCGGACAGCTGAGTGGCGTCGCCTTCAATGTCGGTATGGCCGTGGCCATTCTGGGTTCGGCGCTGCTCGCGCAGTACGCGCCGCATCCCTTGCGCACGCCTTACGTCGTCATCACGGTGGTCTGCTTGGCGATCGCCGTTGGCGTGCTCGGGCTGCGCGAACCGCACAGCGCCCGGCAGGCGGGACGGATCCGCATCGCCAAACCTGCCGTACCGCAAGAGATCCGGGCGGACTTCTGGTTCTCGGCGATCGGCGTGATGGCCGCATGGTCGGTGCTCGGCGTGCTGCTCTCGCTGTATCCGTCGCTGGCCGCGCAGCAGACCGGCATCCACAACCTGGTCTTCGGTGGCGCGGTCGTCGCCTCGACGGCCATGTCCGGCGCCACCACACAGCTGTTCGCGACCGGCATCCCGGCGCGCAGGGCCGCCGTCCTCGGCGACACCGGCATGGCGCTGGCCCTGCTGCTCACGGTGCCCGCCCTCGCCACCCACAACTGGGTCGCGGTGCTCGGCGCAGGCGTAGCACTCGGCGCCACCTTCGGCCTCGGCTTCGGCGGGTCGCTGCGCCACCTGTCGAATGTCGTCCCGCACCACAAGCGCGGGGAGACGATGTCGGCGTACTACCTGCTCGCGTATTCGGCGATGGCGCTGCCGACGATCCTGGCCGGCTGGGCGGCGACAACCTGGGGGCTGGACACCGTGTTCCCGTGGTTCGTCGGGGTGGTGGCGGTGGCTTGCCTTGCGGCGGCCGGGTTGGGAATCCGGGGGAGTCAGGCGGAGGTGGCTGAGGCAGTGGGGGTTTCGGACTAGCGCTGCCGCCTGGCACGTCGAGGTGAGAAGACCTGGTGAGCGATGGCTCCCGAGTCACTCGTCCGCAGCGGTCTCGTGCACGGTCAACCAGCGATAGCCGGAGCTCGAATCCTCCGTCGCGCACAACACGGCTGACACCCAGCGCGAAGACGAGCCGCCATCCGAGAGGTGGCGCTCCAAGAACCGCACCACCACGAGCACACCGTCGCGGGCCAGCTCCGTCACCTCGGACACCTCTATCCGCAAGCCGGGCTCCGTATTCCGCGCTTCCCGCAACCCGGCCAGCAACTCGTCGCGGCCGAGCACCGCACCGGAGATGGCCACCATCGAGAACCGCTCGTGTTGCCCCTCGGCGAACCGCTCGAAGACCTCGGGCGATGCGGCCGATCCCAGCCAAGCGGCGAGGTCGGCGTGCAGCGATTCGACCACACTCACGATGTCCTTCTCATTTCCGGTCATTCCCCAATCATGCCTCGCAGCGTTTTCGCGCGCCGCGCGGCAACTACACACGTAGCGAGGCTCTGCGAGGACTGAGTCGGCGCTCGGTAGTGGGAGCGCGGCGATCGGGTTACCATGCAGCTCATGCGATGGTGGGGGAGGTTGGGACGCCGAATGCACCGTGCGGCGTTGTTGCTAGCGGTGTTCGGTGCGGTGATCGGTGGACTTGCCGTCGCCGGGGTGACCTGGTGGTTGTTGTGGTGGGGGCTCGGCGCGAAGGCGGAGACGCCGAACCAGGTGGAGCTCACCAAGATTGCGTTGTCGGTGTCGGCGGGTGTCGGCGGTGCGGTGGCGTTGGTCGTGGCATACCGGCGGCAGCGCGACCTGGAGCGCGGCCGGTTCGCGGAGCTGTTCGGGGCGGCGGCGCGACAGCTGGGCGATGCGGATCCCGCCGTGCGGCTGGCCGGCGTCTACGCGATGGCCGGTGTGGCGGACGAGTTCTCGGCTCCCGTGCGGCGTCAGCAGTGCATCGACGTGCTGTGCGGATACCTGCGTCTGCCCTACGAACCGGACGACGGAGGCAACCACCTGATCTCGCGCGCCGAGACCGCGCAGGAATCGGGCCGCGAGGTCGAGCGCGTGTATCGGATACGGCACAACGATCGCGAAGTGCGCGCCACCATCGTGCGCGTGATCGCCGAACACCTGCGGCCGTACACCGAAGCGTCCTGGTCGCGTTGTGATTTCGATTTCACCGGCGCGGTGCTGGAGAACGCGGACTTCGAGGCGACCGAATTCGGCGGGCGCTGGACCACTTTCGCCAGAGCCAGGTTCATCGGCGACCGTTTCACCGACTTCAACCGTGCCCGTTTCACCGGCCACCACGTGACGTTTCGCGACGCCACCTTCACCGTGCCGATCGTGAACTTCGAGAACGCCGAATTCCGCACCGAGCGGGCAACTTTCGACGGCGCGACCTTCGAGAGTCCGCGGACCTGCTTCGATGACGCGACCTTCGCAGGCGCTCGCACCGGGTTCGTCGGCGCGCGATTCCTCGGTGCGCGAACATCGTGGCGGGCGGCCCTATTTCAAGCCGAGCTGACCTCCTTCGCGCAGGCGACCTTGGACGGCGAGCAGGCCAGCTTCGAGCGGGCCGTCTTCTCCGGTCAGCGCGTCGCGTTCACCGCGGCGCAGCTCTACGCCACGGCAGTCACGTTCGAGGAAGCCGAACTCGGCGCCGCCCAGCGCCTGCGCCGCCGCGTCACCCGCGAAATCGACTTCGTCGGAGCCGAATTCCATGGCGCGGTGAGCTTCGCCCGCAGCACCATCGCCGGGCGCACCGCCGACTTTCGCGAGGGCGATTTCTTCGGCGAGATCTCCTTCGTCGCCACCCGGTTCACCGCCGGGGAAACGCATTTCGATCGCCCGAAGGCATGGGTCGGCGTGCGCTTCGACTGGGACGACAACCCCACCGGCAAACCCGCTTCGGTCCAGCCGAATCCGTGGCCGCCCGTCCCGGAAGCCGCGCCCACGGCGAGCGCCTAGAACTCAGCGCGGCGGGCGTCACCCGAAATGGATGCCGCCCGCTCGTGCGTTACTCGCACCTCCGCCTTCACCCGGCCCTGCACCGGAATCCGGCTTACCGCGCCGTTACTCCCGCCAACCCCCGTACGGAACGGTGATCAACTCCATGTAGTGGCCGTTCGGGTCCAGGAAGTACACGCCGCGCCCGCCGTCGTTGTGGTTGATCTCGCCGGGCGCCTGCTGGCGCGGGTCGGCCCAGTGCTCCAGCCCATAGCGCTGGATCTTGGCGTAGGCCGCGTCGAACTCGGCCTCGGAGACGAGGAAGGCGTAGTGCTGGGGTTGGATCTCCGACATGTCGGGGGGCACGGCGGCGAAGTCGAAATTGACGCCGTTGCTCATCCGAAGCTCGATGAACGGACCCCATTCCTGGCCGACTTGGAGGCCGAGGATGTCGGCCCAGAATTCCGCGGAAACTCGGTTGTCGCGGCAGCCGACGATGGTGTGATTGAACTGAATGGACAGGATATTCTCCTCGAATCGTGACGGTCCCGACCCTGGGCTCGGTACAAGGCGGCCAACAGGAGCACCGTCACGCCGATCGACAATAGCGGTCGATCTTCGGTCACGCCAGTAGCCGGTTCTCGGGAGAGCGTCGCGTCGCTCGAGTTTCGCCGGTGTCGGCTCCGCTCGGCGTGGTGCCCGGTAGCGTCGCAACCATGAAGATTCGTGGGGCGGTCCTGGAGCGGATCGCGGCGCCGATACCGTTCGCCGAGTCGGCGCCGATCAGCGTCTGTGAGCTGGACCTCGGCGAACCCGGGCCGGGTGAACTGCTGGTGCGGATCGAGGCCGCCGGCCTGTGCCACTCGGACCTCTCGGTCGTGGACGGTAACCGGGTGCGGCCGGTGCCGATGCTGCTCGGACACGAAGCGGCGGGCCGCGTCGTCGCCGTCGGTGCGGGCGACAGCGATATCGCCGTCGGGCAGCGCGTGGTGATGACGTTCTTGCCTCGCTGCGGCGAGTGCGCGGGTTGCGCGAGCGGAGGTCGCACCCCGTGCGTGCCGGGCAGCGCGGCCAACAACGCAGGCGAACTGCTCAACGGCGGACGCAGGTTGCACCGCGACGACGCGGAGGTGCACCACCACCTGGGCGTCTCGGCGTTCGCGACGCACGCGGTGGTGGACCGGCGTTCGGTCGTCCCTGTCGACGACGACGTGCCGCCGGAAGTCGCGGCGGTGCTCGGCTGCGCGGTGCTCACCGGCGGTGGCGCGCTGCTGAATTCGGCGCGGCCAGGGCCCGCGGACCGGATCATGGTGGTCGGACTCGGCGGTGTCGGCATGGCGGCGGTGCTCGTGGCCGTCTCGCTGGGCGCGCCCGAGGTGATCGCCGTCGACACCGTTCCCGAAAAGCTCTCGCTGGCAAAGGATCTCGGCGCTACGGCGACCTACACCCCGGCCGAGCTCGCCGAACAGGGTGTGCAGGCAGAAGTGGTCGTCGAGGCGGCGGGCAACGTGCGCGCCTTCGAGACCGCGGTCGCGGCGACCGCGGCGGGCGGCACCACGGTCACCGTCGGCCTGCCCGCCCCCGACGCCCGCGCGAGCATCTCCCCGCTGGGCCTGGTGGCGCAGGGACGCTCCATCGTGGGTAGCTACCTCGGTTCGGCGGTGCCCGCACGCGACATCCCCGAGTACGTGCGGATGTGGCGCGAGGGCCGGCTCCCGGTCGAGCGGCTGGTGTCGGCGCACATCGGGCTGGACGACATCAACCGCGCCATGGACGAACTCGCGGCCGGGCACGCGCTGCGTCAGGTGATCGTCTTCGACTGACCGGTGATCGTCGTCACCGGTCAAGCGCCGTGCGCTCGTTGCTTACCCGGACGTGCGTATTCGACAGAAAAGTAGGTACTTGCCGCTCGTCGCGGCCCCTCGCACACTTGCCTTCGCAAGCCCCAGGACGGGGACGAAACAGCTTGGGAGGCAAGATGACCGACGGAGCGCGGGGGCCGGTGACCGTGCTGGGGCTCGGTTCGATGGGCGGTGCGGTGGCCGCGGCGTTCGTCGGGGCCGGACATCCGACCACGGTGTGGAACCGCACCCCCGGCAAGGCCGCGCCGCTGGGCGCGAGGCACGCGACGACGATCCGCGACGCGGTCACGGCGAGCCCGCTGGTCGTTTCGGTGCTCACCGGGTTCGAGGCCACGCTCGACGCGCTCGCCCCGGCGGACGACGCGCTGGCCGGACGCGCCCTGATCACCCTCAACAGCGGTACACCCGCGGGCGCGCGGCGCGTCGCCGCGTGGGCCGAGGCGCGCGGGGCGCGATTCCTCGGCGGCGCGGTCAAGAATGTGCCCGCGGCCGTCGGCGCCGCCGACACGCTGCTGTACTACGGCGGTGACCGCGCCGTGTACGACGAGTACCTGCCGACGCTGCGTGTACTCGGCGGCGAGACAGTGCATTTGGGCGAGGAACCGGATCTCGCCGCGCTGTACGAGTCGGCCGTCGGCGCGACGCTGCTGCCCGCTCTGCTCGGCTTCTTCGAGGGCGCCGCGGTGCTCGCCGCGCGCGGCATCGAGGCCCGCGCGATGGTGCCGTACTCGGCGAAGTGGCTGCGGATGATCGAGTCGCTGCTCCCGCTGCTGGCCGAGGAGATCGACACCGGTGACTACACGAAGCTCGGTTCTTCGGTGGGGTTGTTCCACGACGCCATCGGCGACGACCTGGCGGTGGGCGCCGAATCGGGCGTCGACATGTCCTGGCACGCGCCCATGGCGGAGCTGCTCCGCCGCGCGGTCGCGCGCGGGCATCGCGAGCACAGTGTGACGGCGCTGATCGAGGTGCTCAAGACGTCGGCGGCCTAGCGTCCATCGCGTCCACGAAACGACCGAGCAGCCGGGCGAATTCGGCGCGTTCACGCTCCGTCCAGTCGGCCATCGCCGCCGCGGTCGCCGCCGCGCGCCTGCGGTGGGCCGCGGCGAGGATCTCGCGGCCGAGCTCGGTCGGCCGCAGCACCGCCTTGCGTCCGTCACGCCGGTCGGCGACACGTTCCAGCCATCCCTCCGAAACGGCTTGGGCGACAAGGCGGCTCGCCCGCGGCTGGTCGACGCCCAGTGCCGGGGCCAGTGCTCCCACGGTGGCGTCATCGATGCTCGACACCGCGTCGAGGGTCCGGAAAACCGCTGCGGGAACCCGGCTTTCCTCGGCCAGCGCTCCCCGCGTCTGCCTGCGCCGGATGCGGACCATGGCCGCCGCGACCGCCTCGGTGTACGCACTGTGCTCTTCCATCGCACCCAGTTCCATGTCAAACTACATATAAATGTCATAGTACATGTACTTGGAGGGCTGATGGCCGAGCGGAGAATCGGATACCTGCTGAAGGAACTCGACCGGCTGATAGAGGCGCGATTCGACGACGATCTCGCGGCGGGCGGGCTGAGTCGCCGGCGCTGGCAGCTGCTGCACACGCTGTCGGAGGGGCCGCGCTCGGCGGACGAGCTGCGCGAAGCCTTGGCGCCGTTCTGGAAGGCCGAGGGGGAGTGGCAGATCGAGATTCGCGACATGTCGTCGGCCGGGTTGATCGGCGGTGAGGCGGGCGCGCTCACGCTGACTGCCGCGGGCCGGACTGCTCACGACGAGACCTTCGTCCGCATCGGAGAACGTCGCCGCACGATGGCGTCGGGTGTGGAACCCGATCAGTTCGCGACCACGCTGCGAGTCCTGGAACGGATGATCGGAAATCTCGCCGGAGCGAGGTGGGATTAGGGTGTAGTCGACCGGTCCGTCTAACTCGATGGCAGCCGCATCGCCCAGCGACGATCGCAGTGTATTTCTTACACCGGAATCGGTTGGCGGCGTGCGAAATGTACCACCGTTGCAGCCGATTCATCTCGGCCCGAAGTAGTTTCACATCGTTCCAGGATCGGATCGCTTCCACTTGCTCTGGCGACCACTTGTGCCGCCCCGGGATTCGCCGGAAATCGGCCATCACGACCGTGGAGTTGCCGACCTGGATGCGCATCTGTTCGAGCCGACCTGCCGGAAGGCCTGTGAATCGTTCGCCCAGCCCGAGTTCATCCAGGATCCGCAGCGTCGACGGGTGCACCGTGTCACCACGGAAGTCCCGCAGGAAATCGCCGTGCTTCTCCAGCACCGTCACGTCGACACCGGCGCGTGCCAACAGCAGGCCCAGCATCATGCCGGCCGGGCCGCCGCCGACGATGGCGCACTGCGTTCGACGACAGCCGTGCGCCGGACGAACGCCCCGCCGATCTGCTGCTGCGCGCGGTAGAGCACCTCGCCACGTCGGAGGCATGGAGTTTCCCGCTCGACCACGAACTCACCCGGATACGGGCCAGGTTGATCGCCGACGTGCCGGTCCTGCGCGCAGGTGCGTTGCTCCGCAATTCGGCTCTACGGCAACGGCTTACCGCCGCGCTCAGGCGGACCTGTCCCGACCTCGACCCGTTGCACGCAGCCGCGCTCACCGGCGCACTGGTCGGCGCCGTCGATGCCGCGCTCGAGTCGATCGCAGCGGACGCCGACCAGCCAGGCGCGATTTCCTCCACCGTCATCGAGGCCGCAAGGTTCGGCCTGCAGGGCCACCTTTCACACAGCGAGTCCGAAACAGTGGGTCAGGGCGTCCGTCGGACTCCTTGACACCGGCGGGCCGCGGCGCTCGATCATGCGGGTGGGGCATCGTCCCTGGCAACGTCCGCGCTTCCGCTGCGCAGGGCGTGCGGATCGTCTGCCGAACGACATAGCAATATGGGGCTATGCGCATTGAACGATAGAGCCCGTGCCGCAGGGCGGCGGCGGCTCGGTGCCGTCACCTCATGCACCGCGGCACGGGCACGGAGATGCCCAGGGCATTCCGTCCCCGCACCGCTCGATAGGCTTGCCCCGATACCAGCGGAACGAGGAGGTGCGGTGACCATTCGGGTCGGAGTGCTCGGAGCACGCGGGAAGGTCGGACAGGCGATCTGTGCGGCGGTGAAGGCGGCGGACGACCTGGAGTTGGTCGCGGAAGTCGACAAGGGCGACGCGCTGGAGACGTTCAGCACGAACGGCGCCCAGGTCGTCGTCGACTTCACCCACCCCGACGTGGTGATGGGCAACCTGAAGTTCTTGGTGGAGCACGGCATTCACGCCGTCGTCGGCACCACGGGCTTCGACGAGGCGCGGCTGAACGAGGTGCGCGGCTGGCTGGCCCACCGCCCGGAGACCGGCGTGCTGATCGCCCCGAACTTCGCCATCGGCGCGGTGCTGTCCATGCGCTTCGCCGAGCAGGCGGCGCGGTTCTTCGAATCGGTCGAGGTCATCGAGCTGCACCACCCGAACAAGGCCGACGCGCCCTCGGGCACCGCCTACCGCACCGCGGGCCTGATAGCCGAGGCCAGGGCGCGCGCCGGCGTGGGCCGCAGCCCCGACGCGACCACCACCGAACTGGAGGGCGCGCGCGGCGCCGACGTCGATGGCGTGCGGGTGCACTCGGTGCGGCTGGCCGGGCTGGTCGCGCACCAGGAGGTGCTGTTCGGCACCCAGGGCGAGACCCTGACCATCCGGCACGACTCGATCGACCGCTCCTCGTTCGCGCCGGGCGTGCTGCTCGGCGTCCGGGAGATCGCGGGCCGACCGGGACTGACCGTCGGACTCGATCCGTTCCTGGATCTATGAGCGCGCGCATCCTCGAAACGAGCGTCGAGCGGTCCGCGGCCGCGCGCGCCGCACACCCGATGGCCGCGACGAAGGCGCGCCCGTGAACGCCGAGGCCAACGCCAGTCGCGGTGAGATCGCGCGTGTCGTGGGACTGATCGCCGCACTGGTACTCGCGCTCGCGTTCTACTTCCTGCTGCTCGGCCGAATCTCGTTCGCCCTGATCGACTCCGGCAAGCCCGCGGGCGTCGCGATGGGTGTCGGCGTGCTGCTGCTGCCGATCATCGGCGTGTGGGTGGTGGCCGCGACCGTCCGTGCGGCACTGGCCCACCAGCACCTGGCCCGCCGCATCCACGAGGAGGGCCTGGAGCTGGACACCTCGACGCTGGCACGGCGACCGTCCGGCCGCATCGAACGCGCCGCGGCCGACGAGCTGTTCGAGCAGGTGAAGCAGGAGTGGGAGGCCGACCCGGACAACTGGCGGGTCTCCTATCGCCTGGCTCGCGCCTACGACTACGCGGGCGACCGCACCCGGGCGCGCGAAACCATGCGCCGCGCGGTGGCGCTGGAGAAACTGGAACGCGAGCAGCGCGAAGGGTAGCGAACAGTGGCCCGACTGTTGATCATCCACCACACCCCGTCGCCGCACATGCAGGCGATGTTCGAGGCGGTGGTGTCCGGCGCGACCGATCCCGAGATCGAGGGCGTCGAGGTGGTGCGCCGTGCGGCGCTCGGGGTCACCGCGAGCGACGTGCTCGCCGCCGACGGATACCTGCTCGGCAGCCCGGCCAACCTCGGCTACATGTCGGGCGCGCTGAAACACGCGTTCGACACCTTCTACTACCCGTGCCTGGATTCCACCAGGGGCCGCCCCTACGGCCTGTACCTGCACGGCAACGAAGGGACCGAGGGCGCCGAACTCGGTGTGGACCGCGTGACGACCGGTCTGGGCTGGGTGAAGGTTGTCGCGCCGGTGGTGGTGTCCGGGCCGCCGACGAAGGACGATCTCGAGCACTGCTGGGAACTGGGGGCGACGGTCGCCGCGCAGCTGATGGGCTGATACCCCCGTGGCTGGGTTCCACCAAGGGCCGCCCGTACGGCCTGTACCTGCACGGTAACGAGGGCATCGACCGCCTGACCACGGGCCTCGGCTGGGTGAAAGTGGTCGCGCCGGTTATCGTTTCGGAGCCCACGAGGCGGACCTGGAACAACTGGGAGCTGGGCCCTGCGGTCACCGCACAGCCGATGGCGTGGATCGGCCCCGATTTTTGGTGTCTGACCGCTTTGCCCTCGCGACCGTCATACTGCGACGTGACGTTGAAGCGGGGGGACTGTGGACGAGTTCGTTCGGGATAGGAGTGTCGAGGTGACGTGGGCCGACGGCGGCGGCGAGAGGACAGCGCGACGGATCGGGCTGGTCGAGGACCACGAATCGGTCGCGATCGGGCTCGCCGCGATGCTCGCGCCGGAACCGGACCTCGATCTGGTGTACACGGCGGGAACCGTGCCGGACCTGCTCGCGGTGGCCGGTCCCGCGCCCGCGCTGGATCTGGTGGTGCTCGATCTGCGGCTGGCCGACGGCTCCGCGCCCGAGGACAACGTGCGCGCGCTGCGTGAACGCGGCACCGAGGTGCTGGTGTTCACCGGAGCCGACAACGCGTTCCTGGTGCGCTCCGCGGCCCGCGCGGGCGTGCTCGGCGTGGTGCGCAAATCCGAGGACGTCCCGACCGTGGTAGCGGCCGTGCGCCGCGCCGCATCGGGTGAGCAGGTGGTCACCACCGACTGGGCCGCCGCCATCGATGGCGACCCGCAACTGTCCGACGTAGGCCTCAGTCCCCGCCAAGAGGAAGTGCTCACCCTGTATGCCTCGGGCGAGAAGGCCTCCCGCGTGGCTCGGCTGACCGGCCTCTCCGAGCAGACCGTCAACGACTACCTCGGCCGTATCCGCCAGAAGTACGCCGACGCGGGCCGCCCCGCCCCGACCAAGACCGACCTCTACAAGCGCGCCGTGGAGGACGGATGGCTACCGGTTCCCGAGCGGCTCCCGCGCGGATGATCCCGTCCAGCACGCTGGACACCGCGTCGACCGCACTCGAACCCCGACCCGGCTCGACGTCGGCGAGCTGGTGGCGTCGCGTGCTGGGAGCGGTGGGCAACAACGCCGGCGAGCCCGCCTCGGACCGGATCCTGCGCAGGCTCGGGTTGACCGTCGCCATCGCCGGAATGATCGCCGCGGTGGTCGAGCTGCCGGAAATCGCCGATCAGAGCCGGTTCGCGCCGCTGGGCTGGACGGTGCTCGCGTTCGCGTTGGCCTTCGGGTGGTCCCCGGTGCTGGCGATCGTCTCGGTCGCCATGGGCAGGCGGGTCATCCAGGCCGTCGCGGGCGCCGCGGCGATCAGCTACATCGTCGCGATGGCGCTCATCCCATTCGCGTACCACCAGCCCGTGACCGACGCCACCTCGGTGTGGCTGTACCGCGTGTTCGCGCTGGGCGTGCTCGCGGCGTCACTGGCGTGGCGGCGGTCGATCGCGGTGTGCTACTTGATCTTCGGCGGTGTGGTCTCGGCGATCGCCAATATGAACGTGGTGCCGCACGGCACGAGCTGGTCGCTGCTCAGCGATTTCGCGCGTTCAGTCGGGCTGTGCGCGCTGTTCCTGTGGTGCTACGTCTACGCCAGGGCGGCCGCTGCCCGCGTCGACCGGGAATCGGCGATCGCGAGCAGCCGTGCCGCCGCCGCGGCGGGCGCGGCCGCCCGCGACCGGGAGCGCGCCCGTTTCGCGGCGCTGATACACGACGCGGTGCTGTCCACCTTGCTGGACGCCTCACGCACCGGTACCGATTCCCCGGTGCTGCGCAAACAGGCCGAACGAACCCTCGCCCAGCTCGATCGACTGCGCGGCCGCGAAACCGAACCCGACCGGCTCAACACCCAAGCGGCCGTTGGCTTCCTGCGCGCGGCGGTGCACGAGGTCAACCAGGGCATCGCGTTCGGCATTCGCCGCTGGTCCGGGGTAGACGACCTGCGGCTTCCGGTGGATGCGGCGGGAACCATCGCCGCGGCGCTGGCCGAGGCGGTGCGCAACAGCCTGCGGCACGCCACGGTGCCGGGGCGCGCGGTGCAGCGGACGGTTACCGTCACCGTGAGCGCGGGCGGGATCCGGGTGGTCTTCCGCGACGACGGCGCCGGTTTCGACCCGGCCATGGTGCCCGTCGACCGGCTCGGCATCTCGGTGAGCATCCTTGGCCGCATGCGCAGGCTGCCGGGCGGCGCGGCGTTCGTCGAATCGCAGCCCGGCGAGGGCACGTCGGTGACGTTGGTGTGGGGTAGCGATGGTTGACGCCGATTCCGATCTCGGGGTGCGCGATCTGCTCGGCCTGCGCGACGGGGCGGCCTGGCTGTTCCTGATCATCCTCGAGGTGACCATCGTCCTGTACATGGTCCGCAACTTCTCCGACGCGTCTCCGTTCGCGGCCATCACCGGGATCGTCCTGCTCGCGGTGGCCGGGGCCGTGGTGCTCGTCATCCCGGTCGACCCCTTGCCATGGCCCGCAACGGTTTTCGTGGCCGCCTCCGGGCCCGCGGCGACCGCGCTGAACACCTTGCACATCGAGGAGGGCTGGTCGAAGCCGGTGTGGTCGGCGTTCGCCTCCTCGTATGTGCTCGCGGTGCTGGTGCTGCGCGGCAGGCTCGGAGCCGCCTGGCTCGGCGTTGCGGGCGTGGCCGGGGTGGTCGCGACCGTCACCGCGACGGCGGAGCTGCGCGGCGGGGTCCTCGCGGGGACCGCGGTGCCGATCGCGACCGTCGCCAGCGTCTCGGTGTGCGCCGCGATCATGCGGCCCACCCAGCGTTCGCTGCGGCTGCTGCGCGAGGAGGCGACCATGCGCGCGGCGGCCGAGGCCACGATGGCCGCGGAGAACGGCGAACGCGATCGGCAGCTGGCCCGGCTGGACAAGGTGGCGCGGCCGATTCTGGAGCGCATCGCCGACGGTGTGGAACTCACCGCGGCCGAGCGCGAACAGTGCCGATTGCTGGAAGCCGAACTGCGCGACGGTCTGCGCGCGCCCCAGCTGGTGACCGAGGAGCTCAGCAGCGCCGCCCGCGGCGCGCGCTGCCGCGGCGTCGAGGTGGTGCTGCTGGACGACGGTGGTTTCGCCGGCGTCCCGCGCTGGGTGCGGCAGCGGGTGATCGACGCGGCGATCAGGGAATTGGACGCGGCGAACGCGGGCTCGGTCACGGTCCGCGTGCTTCCGATGGGTCGGCGCATCCTCGCCACGGTGCTGGCCAATGCTCCCGCCAACGCCCGCCGCACCGAGATCGACGCGGCGGGCGAGATCATCGTCACCACCTGACCTCGGTCATTCGAGCAACGGGAACCGGCCCGAGGTGAGCAAACCGGTGATGGCATCGATCTTCGCTTGCGGCGCAGCGTAATCCGGGTGTGCGCGCAGCACGGCGGCGGCGTCGCGGAGCCGGTCGATCTGGGCGGCGGCTTCGGCGACTCCGCGCCCGCCCTGGCTGACCGGGTGGGTCGCGAAGGCGGGGTTGCCGAGGTCGACGCGGCCGAGGGCGCGGGCCTTGTCGACGCGGCGTGGGCAGCGGCACGACGCTGTCGGCTCGACCACCCCGCAGGTCGACCGCAGGAACGCGCCGAGGCGCTGTTTGACGCGTTCGAGGCGCTTCTGGCAGGCCGCCGGGGTGGTGCCGAGGATCCAGGCGGCCTCGGCGGCCTTCAGTTCGAAGATCTCGCCGAGCACGAAGACGACGCGTTCCTCACGGCCGAGGCATTGCAGCATCCCCTGCGTGCAGCTCAGCCGCACCTCCTCGGCCAGCAGGGCGGCTTCCGGGCCTTGGTAGTCGGCGATGGCGAGACCGTCGGCGAGGTCGTCACGGAAATCGTCCAGGCCGATCTGATCGCGTTCCTGCGGTGACCGCCTGGCCAGGTTCAGCAGGTAGTTGACGCCGACGCGGTAGGCCCAGGTCAGCAGTTTCGCCTCGCCGCGCCATGTGGACAGCCGGGTGACGACGCGCAGCAGGATCTCCTGCACGGCGTCCTCGGCATCGGGTGGGCGGCCGACCATGCGCAGCGCCAGCCGGTACAGCGGATCCTGCAGGCGGCCGATCACCTTCCGCAACGCCGCCTGGTCACCGTCGACGGCGCGCGCGACGAGCCGCAGTTCTTCCGGATCCGGGCCTGTCACAGGGGAATCGGTCAGGCCGGCACCGGTTCGGCCGTTCACGACACCCCTCGCCGGGAGAGCGCAGGACAATCGGGTCGGGTCGAATTCGACAGCGCCGCACAGCGCATCGTTGGCATCCTCTCTGTTTCACACGGCAGTCGGCTGCGCGGCCAAGGCGTGCCTGCGGAGCCAGTTCGCGACCGCTCGCCCGATGGCGTCGGGCTGGTCCTCCGGGCTGTGGTGTGCGCCCGTCCCGACGGACTCGACCTCGACGGCGGCGAAAGTCCGTGCCGCCCAGTCGATCACTTCCGGGGAGCCGAGGCCGACCCCGGGTTCGACACGCATCAGCAGCTTGGGCACCTCCGCGCTCTCCGCCATCCACCGCCCGTATTCGCGGACCCGCTGGGTGACGTCGGCGGGCGCGCCGTCGAGCGGGAATTCGCGGGCCCACGCCAGCATCGGCTTGCGCGTGTCCGGGGTCGGGTAGGGCGCGCGGTAGGCGTCGAGGTCGGCCTCGGTGAGTCCGGCGATGAGCTTGGGCAGGTTGTATTCGATGAACAGATTCTGTTCCAGCACGGCCTTTTCCCCTTCCGGCGAGCGGAAGGTGCGGAACATCTCGGCCGATCCCTGCGGCAGCTCGTCCCAGCGCATCGGGCGCAGAAAGGTCTCGATCAACGCGATGCCGCTGACCCGGCCCGGGTGCCGCGCCGCGTAATCCATCGCGAGGGTGCCACCCCAGTCGTGGCCGACGACGACGAACCGATCGAGGCCGAGTGCGTCGAACCACGCGTCGAGGTAGCGGGCGTGGTCGTCGAGCCGGTAGGCGATGTCCGGCTTGCCCGAAGCGCCCATGCCGATGAGATCCGGTGCCAGGCAACGGGTCTGATCCGCTATATGCGGAATCACATTGCGCCACAGGTAGGAGGACGTCGGGTTGCCGTGCAGGAACACCACGGGCAGTTCGCCCGATCCGGTGTCGTGGTAATGGAGAAACGAGTCGAGAACGTCGATGGTTGCCATGGGGGCGTCCTTTCCGGTGTTGTGCCCTGTCACTCCGGTTCGACACAGGTTTTCGACGCGGTCCGACTACTCCCTTCTGTGATGTGTGCCACGTCGGCGGTCCCGCTCAGGACAGCAGCGGAAACTGTCCCGATCGCAACAGCGTCGCTATGGCTTCCATCCGTTCGCTGGGCGCGGCGTAGTCCGGATGCCCGCGCAGCACCGCGGCCACGTCGTGCAGGCGGATCATCTGCTCCTCGGCTTCGAGCACCGTCCGGCCGCCTGGGCTCACCGGATGGGTGGCGTACTGCGGCGCCGCCGGGTCGACGCGGCCGAGCGCGACCGCCTTCTCCACCCGCCGCGAGCAGCGGCACGCCGCACGCGGGTCGGCCAGGCCGCACGCGGAGCTCAGGAACGCGCCGAGACGTTTCTTGGCGCGCTCCAATCGTTTTCGATAGGCGGCCGGGGTGATGTCGAGAATCCACGCCGCCTCCGCCGAACCGAGTTCGAAGACCTGGCCGAGCACGAACGCGACGCGTTCCTCGCGGGCCAGGCATTGCAGCATGCCCTGGCTGCAATTGAGCCGGACCTCGCTGGACAGCAGCGCGGCGCGGGGCCCGCGATAGTCCTCGGCGGCCAGGCCGTCGGTGAGCCCCGCGCCGAACTCCTCCAGGCTGAGCTCGCGCTGTTCCTGTGGCGACCGCGTGCGCAGGTTGATCAAGTAGTTGACGCCGATGCGGTACGCCCAGGTGAGCAGCTTCGCTTCGCCGCGGAAGGTGGCGAGACGGGTGACCGCGCGGATCAGGATCTCCTGGGTCGCGTCCTCCGCCTCGGCGGGCCGCCCCACCATCCGCAGGGCCAGCCGAAACAGCGGATCCTGCAGCATGCGAACGATTTCGGCGATCGCGTCCCGGTCGCCGTCCACCGCGCGGGCGACCAGCGCCGCCTCCGCGCGACGGACCTCCGTCGCCGCATCGTGGCCGGGGTCGCCCGCCGGTGTGTCTGCACTGCTCATCGGGCAATCTTCGGCAGCGCGCCGTCGTGCCGCAAGCGCGGATGGTTCGTCACGGCGGGCGACCAGGCCGACGGACCGGCTCGGTCGCCCCGCACGCCGCCCCGGCCGACGGGATTCAGGCCCGCGCGACATCCGAAACCAGCGCGCGCCTGCGCAGCCATTCCGCCACCGCCGTGCCGATCTCGTCCGGCCGATCCTCCGGTGCGTGGTGCCCGGCGGGCGGGATCGAGACCACCTCGGCGTCGGCGAAAGTGGTTGCGGCCCAGCGGGCCGTCTCGGGCGAGCCGAGGCCGACACCGTTCTCCAGCGCCATGATCAGCGTCGGGATCCCCGTCTCGGCCAGGTACCGGTTGTAGTTGTGCACGATGGCGACCACGTCGGCAGGCTCGCCGCCGAGCGGGATCTCCCTCGGCCACGCCAGCAGCGGCTTGCGCGTGGCGGGCGTGGGGTAGGGGGCGCGATAGACGTCGTGATCCCGCTGCGACAGGTTCGCGACGCCGTGCGGCAGGTTGAACTCGATGAACATGTTCTCCTCCAACACCATTCGTTCTCCCTCGGCGCTGCGGAACTTGCGGAACAGCTCGGCGCCGAGCGGCGGCATCTCCTCCCAGGCCAGCGGTCGCAGGAAGGTCTCGATCAGCGCGATGCCGCGCACCCGGCCCGGGTGCCGCGCGGCCCAGTCCATGCCGAGCGCCCCGCCCCAGTCGTGGCCGACGATGACCACCTCGTCCAGGCCGAGCGCGTCGAACCAGGCGTCCAGGTAGCGGAGGTGGTCGACGAAGCGGTAGTCGATGTCGGGTTTGCCCGACGCGCCCATGCCGATGAGATCGGGGGCCAGCGCCCTGGCCTGGTCGTTGACGTGCGGAATCACGTTGCGCCACAGGTAGGACGAGGTCGGGTTGCCGTGCAGGAACACCACGGGCACGGAACCCGCGCCGGTGTCGGTGTCGGTGTAGGAGATGAACGAGTCGAGAACGTCGACGGTGGGCACGATGCTGCTCCCTAGGGATCGTGGGTGTGGCGCGGTAGGCCATTCCCTTCGTTGCTGACACCCGTTTCGACACACCGCTGAGTCCCGCTGTGACCGCACGATATGTGACGCTCGACACTGTCTGTCGCCGGGGTCGCGTGCTCGTCCCGACCTGTGGACGGGACTGTGCGGATGTGCCGTCCGATTCGTGTCGGACCCCCGTGGCATTGTTCGGGTATGCGGAAGATGAGTGCAGCGGCCGCGCGGCGGACGGCCCTGGCCGCGCAGGGGTTCGGCAGGCGACGGCCGGCGACAGTCACCCGGCGCACTGTGGCCGACGTGCTCGCCAGAACTCAACTCTTGCAACTCGATTCGGTCTCGGCGGTGGTGCGCGCGCACTACGCCCCGGTATTCAGCAGGATCGGCGCCTACGATCGCGCGCTGCTCGACGAGTTCGCCTGGAGTCACAGCGCCGGGCGGCCGCGGCGGCTGGTCGAGTACTGGGCGCACGAGGCCGCGCTCATCCCGGTGGAGGACTGGCCGCTGATGCGCTGGCGGATGGAGCGGTACCGGCACGGCCGCTGGTCGGGGATGCGCAAGGTGCTGGAACGGAATCCGACGCTTGGCAAGGACATCCTGGACGTGATCCGTGACGTCGGCGCCGCGACAGCCGGTGAGGTGGAACGGCATCTCGAGCTGGACAAGCCGCGGCCCAAGGGTTCCTGGTGGAACCTCAGCGACACCAAGATGATCTGCGAACAGCTCTTCGCCGCGGGCGAGCTCTCCGTCGACAAGCGCGTCGGCTTCGCGCGGCACTACGACCTCGCCGAGCGGGTGATCCCGCCGGAGGTGCTGGCGCGCAACGTCTCCGAGGCGGACGCCGTGCTGGAACTGGTCCGCCGCGCGGCCACCGCGCTCGGCATCGGCACCGAGGCCGACCTGCGCGACTACTACCGGATGCACCGCACCCAGACCGAGCCCGCGATCGCGGCACTGGCGGACGCGGGCGAATTGGAAGAGGTCGAGGTCGCCGGGTGGGGCAAACCCGCATACCTGTGGACGGGAGCGGCCACGCCGCGCCGTGTCGAGGGCGCCGCGCTGCTGTGCCCGTTCGATCCGCTGGTCTTCTTCCGGCCCCGCACCGAGCGGATCTTCGACTTCCACTACCGGATCGAGATCTACACCCCGGAGCACAAACGGGTGCACGGCTACTACGTCTTCCCTTTCCTGAAGGACGGGGAGCTGGTCGGCCGCGTCGACCTGCGCGCCGAACGCGCGAAGGGACGGCTGCTGGTGCCCGGCGCGTTCGCCGAGCCCGGCCGCTGTGACGCGGAGACCGCGGCGGCGTTGCGCACGACTCTGCGTGAGATGGCGGACTGGCTCGAACTCGACGATGTCGTGATCGGCGAACGCGGAGATCTGGCCGCGCTGCTGTGATCGGCCGGGAGGCGGCTGTGATCGCAGGGAGGTAGCAGACCGGATCGGGCGCGGCGACCGATGTCAGATGTCGCGCTTGGGTCCGTGGCCCCGCATCTGGTCGCGCAGCGCGCCGGACACCGCGTTGGACAACCACGAGTTCAGCGAGACCCCGTTGGCCGCGGCCGCCTCCTCGGCCTTCGCCTTCATCTGCTCGACGAGGCGCAGCGTGACCCGGCTGATGTCGCCGGTCATCTCCTCGATGGTCGGGTGCTCCTCGGCGGCGTTCCTGCGCACGTCCACCGTGGCGTCGGTGCCGTCCACCGAGACGCGTACGGTGCGGTCCGTCAATTCCGTGCTGATCTCGGCGGCCAGTTCGGAGAGGGCCGCGAGCAGCACGAGACGCGCCGACGACTCGGTCGCCGCGGCCAGGGCAGCGGCGGTGGCCTGGGTCTTCTCGTCGCCGAGCGCCGCGGCGGCCACCAGGTTCTCGCGCAGCTGAGCGGTGTACTTGTTCAAATCCATGACACCAGTGTGACGCCGCATTTGGCGTCATACAAGGAAAACATTGATGTCTTCGCGGCGTCGGTGGGAGGCGAATCACCCGGCCGGGCAGCCGGATCGCCGGTCAGGGTGTCGAGGGCGCTCCTAGGACCGGGTAGCCTTTCTGACCATGACGAACGGTGAATCGACGCCAACGGAGCTGCGCGCGTCCGGCACAGTAGGTGTCGCGATGGTGACCCCCTTCAGTGCCGACGGCAAGCTGGATGTCGATGCCGGGGTCGCGCTGGCGGCCCGTCTCGTCGACCGCGGCGTCGACCTGCTCGCGATCTCCGGTACCACGGGCGAGTCGCCGACCACCACCGAGTCGGAGAAGTTCGACCTGCTGCACGCCGTCGTCGACGCCGTGGGCGATCGCGCCACTGTGATCGCGGGCGCGGGCACCTACGACACCGCCCACTCCATCGAACTCGCGCGCAACGCGCAGCGGGCCGGCGCGCACGGTCTGCTCGTGGTGACGCCTTACTACTCCCGCCCCTCGCAGGAAGGCCTGATCGCGCACTTCACCGCGGTCGCCGACGCCACCGACCTGCCGGTCACCCTCTACGACATTCCACCGCGCTCTATCATCCCGATCGGCCCCGACACGATTCGCAAGCTTGCCGAGCATCCGCGCATCGTCGCCGTGAAGGACGCCAAGGGCGACCTGAACGCCGGTGCCGAGCTCATCGCCGAAACCGGCCTGGCCTTCTACTCCGGCGACGACAGCCTGAATTTGCCCTGGCTGTCCATCGGCGCCGTCGGATTCATCAGCGTCATCGGCCATCTGGTGCCCGAGCGCCTGCGCGAACTCGTCGACGCCTACTCGGCGGGCGACGTGGCGCGGGCCCGTGACATCAACGCCCGGCTCGTCCCGTTGAACCACGCCATGGCGCGCCTCGGCGGCGTCGCGATGACCAAGGGCGGCCTGCGCCTGCTCGGCGTCGAAGTCGGCGAGCCGCGGTTGCCGCAGCTGATGCCGAACACCGAGGCGCTCGACCGTCTCGCCGCCGACCTGCAGACCGCGGGGGTGCTGGGATGAGCGAACGCAGTGAGCGAATCATGTGCCAGCGTGCTTCGCGCATGCCGAAGCCGAGCGTCAGCGAGGCGCAGGCATGAGCGAACACAGTGACCTAGCCGAGGGCGCATCCGTCACCGAACAGGAGAGGTCGTCATGACGACTCCGCGCCGCCCACGCCGCGCCGCGTCCCGCCCCGCGGGCGCCCCCGAACCGACTCCCGTGGAGCCGGAACGCACCGAAAAGCCCGCCGCCGAAACGGTCGCCGCGCAGCCCGAAACCGCCGCGCAGCCCGAAGCCGCCGCGCAGCCCGAGACCGCCGCGCAGCCCGAAACCACCGCGCAGCCCGAAACCACCGCGCAGCGTGAAGCGGTCCAGCAGCCCGCGGCCGCCGAGTCCGCGCGAAAGTCGGACCGCGCCAAGAAGTCGCAGACCGCCCAGGCTCAGCAGCCCGAACCCACGCGGCAGAACGGTCAGGGCCGCCGCTCCGGGCGCGGTCGGCAAGGCCGCGGCCGCGGCGAACAGGCGCCCGCCAAGCCGCCCGTGGTGGCGGCGCAGGACCGGCTCGGCGCCCCGCCGAAGCTGCCCAAGAACGGTCTGCGCGTCTTCGCGCTCGGCGGCATCGGCGAAATCGGCCGCAACATGACCGTTTTCGAATACGACGGCAAGCTGCTCATCGTCGACTGCGGCGTCCTCTTCCCCGAGGACCAGCAGCCAGGCGTCGACCTGATCCTGCCCGACTTCCGGCCCATCGAGGACCGGATGGACGATGTCGTCGCGATCGTGCTCACCCACGGTCACGAGGACCACATCGGCGCGGTGCCGTTCCTGCTGCGCATGCGCGGCGACATCCCGGTCATCGGCGCGAAGTTCACCCTCGCGCTGGTGGCGGCGAAGTGCCGCGAGCACCGGCTGCACCCCAAGCTCATGGAGGTCGTGGAGGGCGAGACCACCATCCACGGTCCGTTCGAGTGCGAGTACTTCGCGGTCAACCACTCGATCCCGGACGCGATCGCGGTCGCCATCCGCACCCCGGCGGGCGTCGCGCTGCACACCGGCGACATCAAGCTGGACCAGCTGCCGCTGGACGGGCGGCTCACCGACCTGGCCGGTTTCTCCCGGCTCGGCGACGAGGGCGTCGACCTGTTCCTGGTGGACTCCACCAACGCCGAGGTGCCCGGGTTCGTCACGCCCGAACGCGAGATCGGCGGCGTGCTGGACAATGTGATCGGCAAGGCGCGCAACCGGGTGATCGTGGCGTCCTTCGCCAGCCACGTGCACCGCATCCAGCAGGTCGTCGACGTGGCCCAGAAGTACGGGCGCCGTGTCTGTTTCATCGGCCGCTCGATGGTCCGCAACATGCAGATCGCCCAGGATCTCGGCTACCTGACGGTGCCTGACGGCGTTGTCGTCGACCTCGACGTGGCCGCGACCCTGCCCGGCGACCGCCTGGTGCTCATCTCGACCGGATCGCAGGGCGAGCCGCTCTCGGCGCTGTCCAGGATGGCGCGCGGCGAGCACCGGCAGATCCACATCCGCGCCGACGATCTGGTGGTGCTGGCCTCCTCGCTGATCCCCGGCAACGAGAACTCGGTGTTCGCCGTGGTCAACGGTCTGGCCAGGCTGGGCGCCACGGTCATCACCCAGCAGAACGCCAAGGTGCACGTCTCCGGACACGCCTCCGCGGGCGAGCTGCTGTACCTGTACAACGCGGTGCGACCCACCAATGCCATGCCGGTGCACGGCGAATGGCGGCACCTGCGGGCCAACGCCGCGCTCGCGGTGGCGACCGGCGTCCCCGAGGACCGGGTGGTGCTCGCCGAGGACGGCGTGGTGGTCGATCTGGTGGACGGCATCGCGTCCATCGTCGGCCGGGTGCCGGTCGGCCACGTCTACGTGGACGGCCTGTCCGTCGGCGATGTCGGCGAGTCCACGCTGTCGGACCGTCTGGTGCTGGGCGAGGGCGGTTTCATCGCCATCACCGTCGCCATCGACGAGACCACCGGCAAGGCCGTGAGCACGCCCGAGGTGAGCGGGCGCGGCTTCTCCGACGACCCGACCGCACTGGCCGACGCCGCCGAACTCGTCGAGGCCGAGCTGCTGCGGCTGGCGGGCGAGGGCGTCACCGACATCCACCGCATCGCCCAGGGCGTGCGCCGGGTGGTCGGGCGCTGGGTCGCCGAGACCTACCGCCGCCGTCCGATGATCGTGCCGACCGTCATCGGCGTCTGATCCCGAAACGCGAAAAGCGCCGGAAGGGATTCCCCTCCGGCGCTTTTCGCGTCTCTTACTGAGCCTGGCAGGCCGCGGAGTCCAGCTTCGCCGAGCGCACGATGTTGCAGGTGAACTGGTGGGAGACCTTCCAGTCGCTGCCTTCGGCGACGAACTCGACGAACGCGTTCTCCACCGGCTGCCCGTCGATGGTGACCTTCGCGTCGGCCTTCAGCTTGCCGTCCTTGGGTTCCTGCACATTGGTGATCTGGACGGTCACCTTGTTGCGCTTGGCCGCGTCGACCAGCTTGTCGACCAGCTGCGGATCGCGCTCGGCGTCCTGGATCCAGCTGATCTTCTCCTCGGCGCTCACCGAGGGATCGAAGGCGCGGTTGATGCGCTCGTTGAGCAGTGAAGCGGCGGGCTTGGGCAGGTTGGGCCGCGTGGTGGAGGTGGGCGCCTTACCGTCGACGGCCTTGTCCTCGTTCTTGCCTTCCTCGAACTTGCCTGCGGGCGAGGTGCTCGCGCCCGCGCTCGAGGAGGAGTCACTGTCGGAACTGCACGCGCCGAGCGCGAACGCCGAGGCTGCCAGCAGCACGGCGACCGCGGCGCGAATGGTGCGGTGTTTCACGATTTTCCCCTGGTGAAGTGGTGTCGCGGTCGCAGAGTTGACGACGCGACGGTGTCGGATTTACAGCGAGTAGCCCGAGGTGCAGCGCCAGTCGACGACCCAGCCGCCGGAGAGGCGGCTCAGCGCCGCGGAGCGGGCCTCGGAGTAGCTCGGCCGCGCCGACGCGCTCCAGCGCGTGTCGGAGCTGGCGAGCACGCCGCAGCCGTTGGTCCAGGAGACCAGGGTGGAGCAGCCGTAGCCGCAGACGTCGACCGCGGCGTCCTCGGCGGCGCTGTAGCTGCCGTAGTTGTTGGCGATGCCGTAGCTACCGTCGCTCGACACGGCGATCGCGCCGTAGTAGCCGTATCCGGCCTGCGCCGGTGCCGAGGTGGCCAGCATCGAACCGACCGTTGCCACGATGACCGCGGCAGCGGTGAAGAACTTCTTCAAGGTGAATCCCTTCGAACTGAGAGGTCCACGACCCTATGGACCAGTGACAAGCTACCGAGCAACCATTCGGGAATCCAGTCGGCGCATTCCATTTCGGGATCGCGCGGGTCCGGATGACCCGGCCGGGCACCCAAGCGACCTTCCGGTATCGGTTATGGTCGGCACGTGAGCATGGCACAACGGGAACGTCGAGCGCTGGTGGCCGCGATGTCGTCGGCCGGTCCGGATGCTCCCACCCTCTGCGGCGGGTGGACCGTGCGAGACCTGGCGGCGCACTTGATCGTTCGGGAACGCCGCCCCGACGCCGCGCCCGGCATCCTGTTGAAGCCCTTCGCGGGCTACCTCGAGTCGGTGCAGGACCGCGTGGCGCGCAAGCCGTTTCCCGAGCTGCTCGACCTGGTGCGGACCGGCCCGCCTTGGTGGTCGCCGCTGAAGCCGGTGGACGCGCTGGTCAACCTGAGCGAGATGTTCGTGCACCACGAGGATGTGCGCCGCGCCGGATCGGACTGGCAGCCGCGCGAACTCTCCGACGCCGACGAGTCCCAGCTGTGGAAGGTGGTGCGACGGGTCGGCAAGATGGCCTACCGTTCCGCCCCGGTGCCGGTGGTGCTGGCGACGCCCGATGGCCGCCGTGCGGAAGTGAAGTCGGCTGAGGGAGCCGCGGTGACACTCACCGGTAAGCCTTCCGAACTGGTTCTGCACGCGTTCGGCCGCGACAAGGTGCGCATCGAGACCGCGGGCGACGAGGACGCCGTGCGCGTGGTGCTGGAACTCGACCGCTCGTTCTGAACCGCCCGTATCCACCGCTCGAGCGGGGGCTTCGACTGTGATCCGCCGCGCTCGAGGCGGGCGATACGGGTGTTGCGGATGGTCTGGATGGGGCGTTTGCGGCTAGCCTGGGTCCATGGCAGGTAAGTCCCGCAGCACCACGACACCTCGTGCGCGGGCGGGATCAGCCCGGGGGAGGACCACCACGGCGCGGTCTCGTTCCACCACACCCCGGGGTGGTTCCGCACCACGCGGGCGCGCCACACCGGCCCGCAGACCCGTGCGGCGCCCGTCCGACACCGCGCCGCTGGCCGTCTTCGGCCGCGCCATCACCAGCGGTTGGAACATGCTGGCCCGTGGACTCGGCGCCACCACTCGCACGCTCAGCCGGGCGGGCGAGATCGAACACGGACACCGCCGCGACGGCGTCGCGCTCGCGCTGATCGCGCTCAGCGGCGTCATCGCCGCCGCGGTGTGGCTCTCGGCGGGCGGCCCGATCGGGCACTGGGTGGAGGAAGCGATCCGGGCGGTGTCCGGGTCGGCCTCGGCCGCACTGCCGTTCGTAGCGACCGGCATCGCGATCATCCTCATGCGCACCGAACCGCACCCCGAGATTCGGCCGCGGCTGGTGCTGGGCGGACTGTTGGTCGGTCTGCCGCTGTTGGGCATCTGGCATCTCGCCGCGGGCGCGCCCACCGATGCGCACGGCCGTTCCCGCGCCTCCGGTTTCGTCGGTTATGTCATCGGCGGACCGCTGGCGAGCGGGCTCACCGCCTGGCTGGCCGTGCCGATCCTGTTGCTCGCCATCGTCTTCGGCGTGCTGCTGCTGACCGGGACGACGGTCAGGGAGGTCCCGCAGCGGCTGCGCGAATACTTCGGCACCGCGGCGGGCGGCGACGAGTACGGAGACCTCGAGCCGCAACGCGACTACGAGCCCGCCGACTACGATGCCGACGGCTTTCCCGTGCGCCGCACCGCGTCCCGGCGCCGCGGTCGCACCCCGGTCGAGAACTATCCGCCCGACGAATTCGCCGGATCCGACGCAGTCACCGAAGTGCTGGGCGAGCCGCCGCTGCGCGACCCCAAACCCATCGCCACCGAACCGCCGCCGGAACCGCCCAAACCCAAGAAGCGCCCGGCGCCGAAGGCGCAGGACCAGACCCCGCCGCCGCCGAAGGAACCCGAGTTCGTCGCCGACCGGGTGATCGAAGGCGACTACACGCTGCCGCCGCTGACGCTGCTCACCGACGGCGAACCGCCCAAGAAGCGCAGCGCCGCCAACGAATCGATGATCGAGGCGATCACCGAGGTGCTGGTGCAGTTCAAGATCGACGCGGCGGTCACCGGATTCGTGCGCGGTCCGACGGTCACCAGGTACGAGGTGGAACTCGGCCCCGGCGTGAAGGTGGAGAAGATCACCGCGCTGGCCCGCAACATCGCCTACGCCGTCGCCACCGAGAACGTCCGGCTGCTCGCGCCGATTCCAGGCAAGTCCGCCGTCGGCATCGAGGTGCCCAACGCCGACCGTGAACTGGTGCGGCTGGCCGACGTGCTGAAAGCGCCGTCCACCCGAAACGACCACCACCCGTTGGTGATCGGTCTCGGCAAGAACATCGAGGGCGAGTTCGTCTCGGCGAATCTAGCCAAGATGCCGCACCTGCTGGTCGCGGGCTCCACCGGTTCCGGTAAGTCGAGCTTCGTCAACTCGATGCTGGTCTCGCTGCTGCAACGCGCCACCCCGGACGAGGTCAGGATGATCCTGATCGACCCCAAGATGGTCGAGCTCACCCCGTACGAGGGTATTCCGCACCTGATCACGCCCATCATCACCCAGCCGAAGAAGGCCGCCGCCGCGCTGGCCTGGCTGGTGGAGGAGATGGAGCAGCGCTATCAGGACATGCAGGCCAACAAGGTGCGCCACATCGACGACTTCAACAAGAAGGTGAAGTCGGGGGCGATCACCGCGCCATTGGGCAGCGAGCGGGTCTACCGGCCCTACCCCTACATCCTCGCCATCGTCGACGAGCTCGCCGATTTGATGATGACCGCGCCGCGCGACGTGGAGGACGCGATCGTCCGCATCACCCAGAAGGCCCGTGCCGCGGGCATCCACCTGGTGCTGGCGACGCAGCGTCCGTCGGTGGACGTGGTCACCGGTCTGATCAAGACCAACGTGCCGTCCCGCCTGGCGTTCGCGACCTCCTCGCTCACCGACTCCCGGGTCATCCTGGACCAGCCGGGCGCCGAGAAGCTGATCGGCATGGGCGACGGCCTGTTCCTGCCCATGGGCGCGGGCAAACCCACCCGCCTGCAAGGCGCGTTCATCAGCGACGAGGAGATCCACGCCGTCGTCGACTTCGCCAAGAACCAGGCCGAACCCGAGTACCAGGAGGGCGTCACCGCCGCCAAGGCCGGGGAGAAGAAAGACGTCGACCCCGACATCGGCGACGACCTCGACGTGCTGCTGCAGGCCATCGAACTGGTCGTCACCTCCCAGTTCGGTTCCACCTCCATGTTGCAGCGCAAGCTGCGCGTGGGTTTCGCCAAGGCGGGCCGCCTGATGGACCTGATGGAGACCCGCGGTGTCGTCGGTCCCAGTGAAGGGTCCAAGGCGCGCGATGTGCTCGTCAAGCCGGACGAGCTGGAGGGGTTGCTGTGGTCGATCCGCGGTGGGGGCGGGGAGTCGGGCGACGGCGAGGAGTAAGCGTCCCAACGGCTCCGCTCCTGATGTGGCGGTCCGTCGACTTCGCCTGCAGGACCGATGCCGGCCTCGGCGGCGCAGGCGATCGTCAGGTCGGTCTCGGTGTCGGTGAACGGGTGCGCGTGGTGGACGGACGCGGCGGTGAGCAGGTGATCCGCCGTCGGTGGCGATAAGGATGGATCCGAGATCGCCGTTAGACGAGAGGTTGCGAGCAGGCGCCCATCGTGACTGCGGTTTCCCCGCGGTCACCAGAGGTGCGCGTGGTGCACGATCGCGTCGGCGATCAGCGCGATGCCCAAGAGGCCGAAGATGATTCGCACCGAGAGCGGGCCGTATGCGGTCAGGACGCGCACGATCGCGCGGTACACGCGGCGGGCGCGCGCACTGCCGCGGGTGGACAGCGCGAGGATCAGCAGCGGCGGCAGCAGGGCGACAGCGCAGTAGGTGACGATGATCAGCGGCCACAGCGTCGGCAGCGGGTCGTGCGCCGACAGCATGGCCAGACCCGCGAGATACGGCACCGCCGTCGGCGCCTGAGCGAAACCGATCGCGACGCCGACCAGCGCCAGCACCATGGGCCGTCGCCGGGCCCTGGTCGCCCACGCGGGCGGGTCGCGGCGAGCGCCGGAAGGCAGCACGGAGAACAGCAGCAGCACGGCGCCGACCGCCAGCTCACCCCAGTAGCGGATGGTCGGCGTCAGGTCGAAGCCGATCAGCGAGGTGAGCCAGTTGATGCCGAGCACGGCGCAGATCCCGAACGTGGTGGTCATCGCGAAGACACCCGCGACGAAACTCAGACCGCCCGGCAGCGGTGACCGCCGCGCGAGTTTGCTGTCGTACACGATCGCCACCGTGACGCCGACGAGCAGCAGATCGAGCGAATCGAGGAAGGCGAAGCCGGTCAGCGCCAAGAGCAGAGTCACCATGACCACACCGAACATACGCGAGGGCCGCGATGCCGTAGCCCAGCGCCAGTACGCGTAGGCAGACGCGGCCGGGATCGTCGACCGGTTCTGTTCCGTCCACGCCTCGTTCGGCCGTGCGATAGTCGTGGGCGCGCGCAGCGGCGATGCCCATCGAGGTCAGTTCTTGCGCGCTCGCAGACTGTAGCTGAGGGGGAGGCGTTCGGGGTGGTCGATCATGCGCCACTCGCCGTGCTCGTCGCAGGTCATCCGGCCCGGCAGGGCATTCCACGGCACGCTGCGGTGTTCGGTGAGGCCGGTGATCGCGAGGCTGTTGGACAGCAGCGCGGAGACGATCTCGCCGAGACCATGGTTCCACTCGTGGGTAGTGGTCTGCTCGAGACTGCCGTCGGTCTCGACATAGGTGGTGTCCTCGGAGAACACCATCGGCTCGGGTGTCTCGAAATACGGGTAGCCGATGGTCGATCGATCAGTGACGGTTTCGTCTATGGCCCACAGCATCGGATGGCCTTCGCGCAGGAACAGGCGGCCGCCCGGCCGCAGCAACCCCGCCACGGTCCGCGCCCACCGCTCGATGCTCGGCAACCAGCACAGCGCGCCGATCCCGGTGAACACCAGATCGAATCGCTCCTCGCCCAGCACCGAAACCGCGTCGTACACATCGGCTTCGACGAAATCCACGTCGGACCCCGTTTGTTCCGCGAGCTTGCGGGCCTGCGCGAGGGACGCCGGACTGAAGTCGAGCCCGGTCATCCGAGCGCCAAGCCGAGCCAGCGAAATCGTGTCGGTGCCGATATGACACTGCAGATGCACCCCGCGCAGACCGCGCACGTCACCGAGCAGCGGTAAGTCGAAACGCACTACCTCACTGAGGTACTCCGGCTCGGCGAGAAACCGCGACACCCGATAATCCGGCGACCCGGCATGCATCGGCGCCCGCTCATCCCAGTTCGCCCTGTTGAGGGTGCGATAGTCGTCGGTCACGTCATCGACTGTCGCACCCTCGCCCGCTTGCCGCACGTGAATATTCCGACCCCGGTCCCCCGCGCGGTAGGCTTGCCCGGTGGGTGTTGGAAAACTGGAGACACTGAAACGTGCGCTCCGCAAATCCTGGTCCGCAGACACCAGTAGCGCTCCGGACTGGACGGAAGCCAATATCGCCAAGGGCCAATGCGCCGTCACCGCATGCGTCGTTCAAGATTATCTCGGCGGGGATATTCTCAATACTGTCGCCACGTTGCCAGGCAATAAAACGATCTCGCACTATTTCAACGTTGTCGATGGCCAGACGATCGACCTGACCCGTGAGCAGTTCCCGGAAGGAACCACATTCACGCCGCCGAAAGCAAAGCCAGGCCGTTACTCATCAACTCGCGAGTACTGCCTCTCCCACGAAAGCACTCGGCTGCGATACGAACTACTGCGCAGCCGGGTAGCCGACTTTGTTGCTAGAAGTATGAGATTTTCAACGGAGCATCCGCAGTAGTTGTGAACTGGTTCCCGGTCTGTTGCATCAGGGGGTGGGTCACGTTGTGCGGCACCCCATCGGGCGCGAGGTATTCGGCACTGAACCAAACCTGCTCTACTTCACCGATCGCTAGCCCGTGGTCGCCGCCTAGATCGAGCCGCGCGACTATGCGACACGCCATCCAACCAAGGCCAGAGGGCACCACCGGGCCGTAGCTCGAGGATTCGTAATCCAGGGGCAAGCCGCTGGCGGCCAGCTTGTCGGCGGGTTCTGTGATGGGGAACTTGGAGTACCGCGCGCCCAGTTTCCAGACGCCGTCCAGTTGCTTGAGCGTCGGCACGCTGACCGTGAATCCTGCTGCCGTCTGGAGGTTCTGGTGCGTCTTCCATTCCTTGTACACCGCAACCGCCACCTGCTGCGGCTTCGTCGATACCGAGGTGAGGTTGGAGACCGGAATGAGGTTGGGTGCGCCGTTCTCGTTTCGTGTGCCGACCAGATACGCGATCCGCGGTGCCAACAGACGATGAGCCACACCAACTGGGTTGTCATTGGGCATGGCCAGCTCCTGTACTTATTCAGTCCCGAACATGCCAGTGTCGCAAAGCTCAGGGCTCCAGGTAGAGCCGTTCACAGGGTAGGCGCGGCAACCCTGTGGTGTCGGTCAACGCGACTGTGACGGCGTCGGCGTAATGCTGGGCTTGATACTCCTGCACGAACAGCATCGCGGCGGTAAGGCAGGCCGCGAAGTCCAAACGCAAACCGTGCAAGAACACGCTCAAGTGCACATCTGGTTCGTCCGGCAACGGCGATGCGGTAGCACTCATAACGCGCTCTGACGGGCCGGAGTCAGGCAGGCGTGCACCGAGTAGAGCACTGCACGCCCAGAGGGCCGGAACGCCGAATGCGCGGCGGTGATCCACCCGCGATAGTCCGAGCCCTGATCGGTCGGGGAGGGCAACGCCACCCGATCACCATTGCCCAAGATCGCGATCCGGCGACCGCGGAACAATGCCGCCTCGGCTGCGATCATTGTCGCCGGAATGTCCGAGCGCACAAGGAAAGTCCAGGTATGCGAGCGGGGATGGGTCACGATCGGCCCACCGCCCTGCTTCTTGGTGTCCAGGTCGGCCTTGACCATCTGTCCCACCTCCGACGGCATAGCGACGGCCCAGACCATGCCTGCGATGAAACCGATTCTGCCCGTGGCGGGTTCGAGCACGGCGGGCAGATGACATACGCTGCGGTAGTAGTCCACCCGTGAGCGCGGCGTATCCCCTGCTAAAGCATTGCCGGATGACTGCGGTGTTCGAGCGGCGTTCACGACTGTGCTCCATGTCGGCGGGCCTGGGCGGTACCGCTCTCGCTAACCAGCGCTTTCAGCGATGCGACCGTATCGGCGGACGGCTGGGTGCAGGCGCTGGAGTTCACCACGGACAACAACCCTTCAGCTTCCATCTGAGCCAGCAACCGGGCGAACTCCTCGACCGTCGGCACGTGGCGTTCGTGCCAGAGCAGCAGTCCGCGCGCTCCGTCCGCCTTCACGCGGGGCGGCGGCCCGCCAGCGGTGAATTGCGCGAGCGCTTGCAACGTGTACCGGCGAAGAAAACACACTCGCGCGCAATAGGACTGCTGCGGAGTCTCTGTATCGTCCAGACTCATCTCATCGGACAAACCCATCGGCGGAACCCCTCCCTGCTAGGTCAACATTTGGGAGCACCCGCCGCCGGGGATGAAGGGCACCACATCGACCCGACGACGGGGCCAGGACTGACGTTATGAGAAGGGCCACAAAGGATTTGTCCTGAAAGGACAGACGCTGAATTCGTTAGCTCGTTGCCCCAAGGTCCGGCGCTATCCCGAGACGCCAGGCCAAACCGCGGAGATTCCGGCCTCCCGCGTCACGGCGGGCAATGCGTAGCTGATCTGCGATGGCTTCACGAACGAAGAAGTCGGTGCGAACTTGTTGCGGTGCAATGTCTTCGGCCTTCAAGAGCATCGCGAGTCCACTGTCTCGATACTTCGGCTCCGCCAGCAATATCCGGCCGGCCTCGGCGTAGAAATGAGCACGGCGAGAAGGCGACGGGATGGCATCGACGGGGAGGTTTCGTGCCAGCTCCACCGCATGCGCCCCATCTCCGAGCTCCATGCCGATAGATGAGCGCCACATGCCGACATTCGTTCTGCCGAACCACAGTCGGGCGAAACTGCCAACTTCGTCATCCATCCGTATCGCGACTGCTTCGGCCTCCGCAAGATGGGTATTGGCGGTGTCCCGGTCGGACTGCACTGCGCCCGCGAGTGCTGCAGACAGGTGGAGCATTCCATACGCCTGCAATGCCGAAGTGTCATCAAGATAGGGCCTTAGCCGATCAGCGGTGTTTACGGCGCGGGTGTACTGCTGCGAGCGTGAAAGCGAACCCGCAATGCTGCCACGCAACCACACCGCGAACCCGATCCAAGCCGGTGACTCGAGTTCTTCGGCGCAGGCGTTCGCCGCCTTGACAATCATGATCGGTAAGCCTCGGACACCGAGGCGCTTGGTTGTCTGCGCCAGGGCGTAGTAGCAACGGATGATGCCGACAAGAACCTGACGCCGCCACTGCGGTCGTCGGACATACGCCGAGTGCAGCTCGGTCAATAGCCCAGGGGCCAAGGAACAAGCAGCGGCGTAGTCCGTGGACTCTCGCACAACTTCCAACTCAGCCAAATCCGCAGCGATCTCGGGCCATTCGCGTACTTCTTTTCCGGGGTCGATGCCGAGTTCGCACACCTCCAAGGCATTCTCGACAGCGATCAGACCGGCGTACGCTTCGGCCGCCGGCCCATCGGCGACCTCCCACGGCTGACCGTTGAACTCCGAGGGTGACACCTTCAGCGCCCGCGCCAGCGCCTCGAGAGTGGCCCGATTCGATAGCGGTTGCTCGCCACGTTCGAGGCGGCCCAAGTACCCATAGCTGATACCAGCCAGACCCGCGACAACTTCGAGGCTTTGCCCGCGCCATGCACGGATCTCGCGCAACCTGCGCCCGACTTCGTTCGGTGGAATTTCGTTCATAACGTACTCCTCCGCCGATGGCTCCCTCTTGCGACGTTACCCGTGTAGTGGCCGCCAGATGCCGCAACCGAGGCCGCGCGCTGCTTGGACCAGCCTGGCGGCGTCACCGCACCGGCGTCGCACAAGCCTCGAGAGTCTCGGCGAACGTCAAATGGCCTAATCGATGACGGTCGAAACCGGTTCGGGACGGGAAGTGCGTAGGCCGGACGCGGGCCAGCGGCGGGTGCTGACTACGTCATCGTCGGCGTCAGTTGACAGATGTGGCGGCAGGGTCGCGGGACCCACAGTGGAATCCGCACAACCTGCTTCCCCGAAAGGACAACGACATGGTCGACATCCGACGCCCCCGTATGCGGCGCGCTGCCCGGGCGGTCGCGGCGATCACGGCCGGAGTGGCCGCCGGTAGCCTCGCCGTCGCGTGCACCGCGAGCACCACCCATGCCGGGCCGACCGAGGACGCGCCGAGGCCGACCATCGTGTTGGTCCATGGTGCGTTCGCGGACGGATCGAGCTGGAACGACGTCATCGACAAGCTCCGCAAGGATCGGTATCGGGTTGTCGCGGCGGCGAATCCGCTGCGCGGCCCCGCCTCCGACGCCGCCGCACTGCGCGGGTTGATCAGCCATATCGACGGTCCGGTCGTCCTGGTCGGGCACTCGTACGGTGGGTCGGTCATCAGCACCGCCGCGGCCGGGAGCGATCAGGTGAAGGCGCTGGTGTACGTGGCGGCTTTCCTGCCCGCGTCCGGTGAGACCGCGCTCGAGCTGACCAACAGGTTCCCCGGGTCCACCCTGCCCGGCACGCTCGATCCGGTCCCGTTCACCAACCCCGACGGCAGTGCGGGCACCGATCTGTACATCCAGCAGGACAAGTTCCACGCGCAGTTCGCCGCCGACGTGCCCGCCGACCGCGCCGCTCTGGCGGCCGCGGCCCAGCGTCCGATCGTCCAGGCCGCGCTCGAGGAGAAGGCCACCGTCGCCGCCTGGACCGATAAGCCCAGCTGGGATGTGGTCACCACCGAGGACCTCAACATCCCCGCCGCGGCGCAGCGGTTCATGGCCGAGCGGGCTCGTTCCCATGTCACCGAGGTCGCCGCATCGCACTCGGTCGCTGTCTCGCATCCCGATCTGGTCGCCGACGTGATCGAGCAGGCCGCTCGGGACACCAGCCACTGACGATCGCGAAAGAGACTCGAGGAGAAGACGAATCATGGATATGAAACTGGAAGTCGTCGTCCTGCCCGTCGCCGATGTCGACCGCGCCAAAGCCTTCTACATCGAGCGGCTCGGGTTCCGTCTCGACGCCGATTTCCCGGTGGACGACGGCTATCGCGTCGTGCAGGTCACCCCGCCAGGCTCGGAATGCTCGATCATCTTCGGCACCGGAGTCACCATGGCCGCGCCAGGAAGCTTGCACGGCCTGCACCTGATCGTCACCGATATCGAGCGCGCTGTCGCGGAGCTGACCGAAAGCGGGATCGCGGTCGACGGCCCGTTCCGCGACGCCACCGGCGTCTTCCACCACGCCGGAACCGAAAGCCGTGTCCCGGGCGCGGATCCGCAGCGCCGCAGCTACGGTTCGTTCGCCGCGTTCATCGATTCCGAGGGCAACGGCTGGTTCCTGCAGGAAGTCACCCAGCGCGCGCCCGGCCGCTGATCCGCCCATCGAAGGTGAACCCATGTCCGACAAGGAAATTCGTACCTACGACGTCGTGGTCATCGGGGCCGGGCCGGTCGGTGAGAATGTCGCCGACCGTTCCCGCGCCGCCGGGCTGAGCACCGTGATCGTCGAATCCGAACTGATCGGCGGCGAATGTTCGTACTGGGCCTGCGAACCCAGCAAGGCCCTGCTGCGCCCCGCCCTGCTCTACCGCGAGGCCGCGCGCTTTCCCGGCGTCGGCGCCGCGGTCACCGGCCCGCTCGACGCGGCCGCGGTCCTGAAGCATCGTGACCGCATGGCGGCCGACTGGAACGATCAGGACCAGGTCGACTGGCTCGACTCCGTCGAGGTCGAACTCGTCCGCGGTCACGGCCGCCTCGACGGACCACGGCGGGTGACGGTCCACACGCCCGAGGGCGACACGGTGCGGCTCGCCGCACGGCACGCGGTTGCCGTGTGCACCGGCACCGCCGCGGCCCTGCCGCCGCTGCCGGGCCTGGATGCGGTGCGGCCGTGGACAAGTCGCGAAGCCACCAGCGCCCGGGAAGTGCCGGACCGGCTCGCGATTCTCGGGGCGGGGGTTGTCGCCACCGAAATGGCCGCCGCCTGGCAGGCTCTGGGTGCGCGGGTCACGCTCATCGCCCGCGAGTCTCGGCTGTTGGGCCGCATGGAAGCCTTCGCCGCGGACCTGGTCGCCGAGCGGCTCCGGGAAGCGGGTGTGCAGCTGCGGTTCGGTACCACCATCACCGCCGCGGAACGCGCGGGCGGACCCGACGACGGCATCCACCTCACCCTCTCCGACGACACCCGGCTGGTCGCCGACGAACTGTTGCTCGCGACCGGACGCGCACCCCGCACCCATGACATCGGCCTCGACACCGTCGGCCTGACACCCGGCCAATGGCTCAGCACCGATGACACGTACACGGTGACCGCCGTCGAAGGCGAGTGGTTGTACGCGGTCGGGGACGCCAATCACCGTGCGCTGCTGACCCATCAGGGCAAGTATCAGGCGCGTGTCGCCGGGGCGGTCATCGCCGCCCGGGCGCGCGGACTGGCGCTGGACACCCGCCGTTGGGGCGAGCACGCCGGGACCGCCGACCTCGACGCGGTGCCGCAGGTCGTGTTCACCGATCCGGAGATCGCGGCGGTCGGCCTCACCACCGAGGACGCAGCCCGCGCCGGGCGGGTCGTGGAGGTGGTCGATTACGACATCGGCCGGGTCGCAGGCGCCATCCAACACGATCCCGGCTACCGAGGACACGCCCGTGTTCTGATCGATCCGCAGCGGCAGGTGATCGTCGGCGCCACCTTCGCGGGACCGGGCGTCGCCGAACTGCTGCACTCGGCCACCATCGCGATTACCGGTGAGGTCCCCGTCGATCGGCTCTGGCACGCGGTTCCCTCGTTCCCCACCATCAGCGAAGTCTGGCTGCGGCTGCTGGAAACCTATCGCGACCAACAGAATTCGCCGATTCCAGGAGCAAGCAGATGATCACCTACGGGGGATTTTGCGGCCAAAGCCGCTGGGGAGCCTCGGCGTCGACGGCTCGGACGCGATTGGTAGTGTGAGGACGTGCTCATCGAGGAAGTCGACAGACTCTAGCCGCCCGGTCGAAGGCGGCGCTTCCGTTTGCACATTCCTCCGGGTGTCCCGTATCGGGAACGGCCCGAGATGTTCTCGTGTGAATCAGCGGCAGCTGTACACCACCGCGTCGGCGATCTTTCCGCCCGCGGTCGTCGCGCTCGCGCGCACCTCGCCTTCGTCTGCCTCCGCAAATCCCGAAAT
The DNA here is from genome assembly GCF_040654065.1 of Nocardia sp. NPDC050793. NCBI lineage: Bacteria > Bacillati > Actinomycetota > Actinomycetes > Mycobacteriales > Nocardiaceae > Nocardia > Nocardia sp. NPDC050793. The sequence continues at coordinate 359,482 of NZ_JBFAHG010000001.1, read as the reverse complement.
CACGCGCGCCCATGGCCACCGCGGCCTCGGCGCGATTCTTGCGGCCGCTCGTTCGCGAGCAGGAAAGAGTCGACGACCCATGTCCACATCCCCACAATCCGCGATCACGCTGCGGAACCTGTCCTTCGAATGGCCCGACGGAACCGTCGCGCTCTCCGGGGTCACCGGGACCCTGACCACCGGCCGTACCGGTTTGGTCGGCCGCAACGGCGCCGGAAAATCGACGCTGTTGCGGCTGATGGCCGGAATCCTGACCCCGACGTCCGGACGAATCGAAACCACCGGCGAGGTCGGCTACCTGCCGCAGACGCTCACCCTCCGCCGCGACGACACCATCGCGCAATTGCTCGGTATCGCGGGCAAACTGGCGGCTCTGCGTGCGATCGAATCCGGGGAGACCGAGGAAGAGCACTTCGGGACCATCGGCGACGACTGGGACATCGAATCCCGCGCCGACGAAGCGCTGCACGAAATCGGTTTCAGCGCGGCCGATCTCGACCGCAAGGTCGGTGAGATCTCGGGTGGTGAAGCCGTGCTCGTCGCCATCACTGGGCTGCGAATCCAGCGCACACCGATCACCTTGCTCGACGAGCCGACCAACAACCTCGATCGCGAAACCCGCTCCAGGCTGACCGAATTCGTGGACGCCTGGCCCGGCACCCTGGTGGTGGTGAGCCACGATCTCGAGCTGCTCGAGCACATGGACGCCACCGCGGAACTGCACGGCTCGACACTGGAGGTGTTCGGTGGCCCTTATAGCGCCTGGCAGCAATACATCGAGCAGGAACAGGCGGCGGCCGCGCAGGCGGCACGCAGCGCCGAGCAGGCGTTGAAGGTCGAGAAACGGCAGCGTATCGAGGCCGAGACCAAACTCGCCAGACGCGAGCGCACGGGGCGGGCGACCCAGCAGAACGGCGGCATTCCCCGGATCCTGGCGGGCAACCGTGCCAGCAAGGCGCAGGGCTCGGCAGGTGCCTTGCGCACCACGCTCGACGCGAAAGTCCGAGTGGCCCAAGAACTGCTGGACACCGCGTCGGCTCGGGTGCGCCGCGAGGAACACATCCACCTCGAACTGCCCGATCCCGATGTGCCGCGCAGTCGACGGATCGCGGAACTGCGCGACGGTGACCGAAGCGTCGTGGTACAGGGCCCGGAACGGGTCGCCCTGATCGGCCGCAACGGTGCGGGAAAGTCGACGCTGATCGAGAATCTGATCCACAGTCACCACCCGGAGCGAGCCGTCCTGTTCACGGACCGGGTGGGATATCTCCCGCAACGCCTGGACGGCCTGGACGAACAGGCCAGCGCCCTCGAGAACGTCCACTCGGTGGCCCCCGCCACGCCACCGGCCGCGATCCGCAACCAGCTGGCCAGGCTGCTCTTGCGCGGCACCAGCGTCGAGCGGCCGGTCTCGACGCTGTCCGGCGGTGAACGCTTCCGAGTTTCTCTGGCGCGCTTGCTACTCGCCGATCCTCCGGCGCAGTTGCTGATCCTCGACGAGCCGACCAACAACCTCGACATCGCCAGCGTCGACCAACTCGTCGACGCCTTGGCCGACTATCGCGGCGCGATCCTCGTCGTCAGTCACGACTATCCGTTCCTGCGCAGGATCGGTATCGACACCGTAGTCGAGCTCGATGCCGGCGGCCGCTTCCAGCGGCGCGACTCCCTGTAGAAGCGCCTCCGGAGACAGCCCTCGGTTCGACGGGGACGAGTTGCCGAGACCGCCGGGCCGGTGGTGCGCCACCGGCCCGGCGGTCTTCGGGATTTCAGAGGTGGTCGGCGTCGATGATCGCCTGGGCGAACGGGCGTGGGGCCTCCTGCGGGACGTTGTGCCCGATGCTGTCGAGGATGCGGTGCTCGTATTTCCCGGTGAACTTGCCGCGGTAGGGTTTTCCGTCTTTTGCCGCGCCGTCGAAGTCGCTGGCGATGGTGATGGCGGGCACGGTGATGGCCGGTCCGGTGGCAAGTTGCTGTTCGTAGGCGTCGTATTGGGGCTCGCCGGGTGCCAGGCTCAGCCGCCATCGGTAGTTGTGGACGACGATGTCGACATGGTCGGGATTGTCGAAGGCGGCGGCGCTGCGGTTGTAGGTGGCGTCGTCGAAGTTCCACTGCGGCGAGGCGCGCTGCCAGATCAATTTGTTGAAGTCGTGCCGATTTCGGCTGTAGCCGAGGCGACCGCGCTCGGTGGCGAAGTAGTACTGATACCACCAGCCGAGTTCGGCTTCCGGCGCCAGCGGTTGCTGCTGGGCCGCCTGCTGCGTGACGATGTACCCGCTCACCGCGACGATCGCCTTGCAGCGTTGCGGCCACAAAGCCGCGACGATGTCGACAGTCCGTGCACCCCAGTCGAATCCGCCGAGGATCGCTTTATCGATGTGCAGAGCGTCCATGAAGTCGACGATGTCGCGCGCGATCGCCGACTGCTGGGCGTTGCGGACGGTCTGCGCGGACAGGAAGGTGGTCGGGCCGTAGCCGCGCAGGAACGGGACGAGCACCCGGTATCCGGCGGCCGCGAGCAGCGGACCGACATCGGCGTAGGAGTAGGGGTCGTAGGGCCAGCCGTGCACCAGGATGACGGGTTGCCCGGTGCCGGGCCCGAATTCGGCGTAGCCGACATTCAGAACACCGGCGTCGATGTGCTTTGTCGCGCCCAGCGTGGTGTGCGCGCCCGATCCCGCCCGCAGATCCGCGCCACCGGGCGTCGCGGCCGCGGGCGCGGTGGGGGAGTCCGTGGAGCAAGCACTGAGCGAGGCCGCGGCAAGGCCCGCCGCGCCCGCTGCGAGCGCACCACCGAAAAATCGTCTGCTGATGTCCATCTGCACTCCTGCGAAGCTGTCGTCACTGGGCCGGTGTGCGATGAGGTCCGGGGGATCGCGACCGCACCGCAACCCCGCCGACGCTAGGCAGGGTGTGGCGGCCGTCGCGAGCGTCGGATGACGTAATCGGTGTCGGTCGCGCGACTTACCGCGGCGTGTCGGTTTCGGTGGGCAGCAGCGCCGCGAGGTCGCCGCGCGAACTGATCCCGAGCTTCGGGAAGATGCGGTGCAGATGGGTGCTGACGGTCCGGTGCGACAGGTACAGCCGCTGCCCGATTTCCCGGTTGGTCAGGCCCTGGGCCGCCAAGTGCGCGATGCTCAGCTCGTGCGGGGTGAGCTGTTCGCGGGCGTCCGGGCTGCGGTTCGGGCTCGATTCGCCCGCGCTGCGCAATTCCAGGCGTGCCCGCTCGCTCCATGCGGTGAAGCCGAGCGCGTCGAAAGTCTCTCTGGCCGTGCGTAAATGGGTCCGGGATTCGACGACCCTGCGCTGGCGCCGCAACCATTCGCCGTAGGCAAGGTGCAGGCGGCCGCGTTCGGCGGGCCAGCCCGTGAGGTCGGCGGCCAGCGCTGCGCCGAACGGCTCCTCGGCCGCGTCCCCGGCGAGAACGGCCCGTGCATAGCGCATTCCGATGTGCAGTGCGGGCGACGGTGTGGACGCTGCCGCGGGTTCCAGTCCGCGCAGCAGCTCCGACATGGGGTCGGCCTGTCCCGCCCGGACCGCGGCCTCGGCGAGTTCGGCGAGGAAATACGCGCGCAGGGCCGGTGCGTGGGCGGGGTCGCGCGGGTCGTGGATCCGGCGCAGATCGGCGAAGGCATCGTCGAAGCGGCCCTCGCCCAGGGCGATGAGCCCGCGCGTGAGCTGGACGGTGGCCAGCACGGGGCGAGCGCCTGCGGCGAGCCCGATCCTTTCGGCTTCCGCCGTGAGCGCCACGGCCTGCGCGTAGTCCCCTCGTAGGGCGGCGATTTCGGCCTGTACCGCCTTGGCGAGTCCATGCATGAACGGCTGGCCGGTTTCGTGGGCGAAGGCCGCGGCCTCGGCCGCCGCGGGCGCCGCGGTGGCCAGATCCCCGAGCCGGGCCAGGCTCCATGCCTGCACGGTGAGCGCGCGTGGCAGCAGCCCCAGCCGCCCGGCGGCGCGCAGACCGGGAGCGGCGGCGGCGGAGAAATGCGCGGCGAGGTCGAACGCGCCCACCTGGAGTGCCGCACTCCCGAGGAAGCGGTCGACTTCCGCATCACGTCCGGTGGTCGCGGCCAGCGCGCGGAGGTGGCCGATGACCCGGTCGCCGCGGTCGAACGGAGCCACGTACGCCTCGACCGCGACAAGGCGGGGATCGCTGTCGGGGATGGGAAGCGCGTCGGCGACCGCGAGCAAGGAGCGGCGGGTGTCGGGTCCGGGCTCGATCCAGAAGCACCGCATGGCCGCGCCCCATAGGATTCGCATCGCGGCATCGATGTGCTCGTCGGCGGCGACGGATGCCGCCAGATCGGCCAATTCACCGATACGCGAAGGGTGTTCGCGCAGCCCGTCGTCGAAACCGCTGAGCAGCCAGTGCGCGGTGGCTCCCTGCCCGGCCGTCAGGGGAAGCGTGCGCGCGGCGTCGACCAGTCGTTGCGCGGTGTCGCGCCGACCCGAATCGACGGCCGATTCGGCCGCCCGCAGCAGGCGGTCCGCGCGCCGGTCCGGACTGTCGCTGAGCGCGGCGGCCCGTTCCAGAGCCGCCACCGCGCCCTGGCGGTGGCGTGCCCGTTCGGCGACGACTTCCAGCTCAGCGGCCACCTGTTCGTCGGGACCCACGGTCCCGGCCGCACGGTGCCACACCTGACGATCCGGCAGCGCGCCGAGCGTCCCGGCGAGCGCGAGGTGGGCGTTACGGCGCTCGTCGGCCGTGGCTCGGGCGGTCAGCGCCGACCTGATCAGCGGATGCCGGAAGGTGACGGTGCCGGCATCGATGTCGATCAGCCGGGCTGTTACCGCGGGGGTGAGGATTTCGGCCTCGACCGACGAGCCTAGGAGAATGCCTGTGGCAGTGAGTGTTTCGGCGATGGAGTCGCTGTCGTTCAGCGCCGCGACCAGCAACGCGGCTCGGCTGCGGGAGGGAAGTGCGCCGCTGCGCGCCGAGAAGGCGTCTTCCAGGCGTTCGGTCAACGGCAGCGTGGGGACGGGTTCGGTGAGATTCGCGGCCGCCGTGGGCAGCTCGGTCAGGGCAAGGGGGTTGCCATGGGCTTCGGACAGCACTCGCAGGCGGATCGGAGCGGGCAGTTCGGGTGCGGCGTTGTCGAGCAGCGCCATCGCGTCGTCGTCCGGCAGCGGCCCGAGCCGTACGACGGTCAATCCCGCGTCCCCCAGCGGGGACCGGCAACCGTCTCGAACGGTGGCGATCACGGCAATCGGTTCGGTGTCGATCCGGCGAGCGAGGAAGGCGAGCACTTCGGCGCTCGCGGGATCGAGCCAGTGCACGTCCTCGGCGACGATCAGCAGTGGCCGCTCGTCCGCCGCATCCGCCAGCAGGGTGAGCGCGGCGAGACCCACCAGGTAGGGGCTCGGATCGGAGTCGCCGTCCGACATCCCCAAAGCACTCGTCAAAGCCTCGAACTGGCGTGCAGGCAGGGTGTCGAGTCCACGGCGGAGCGGGTACAACAGGCGGTGCAGTCCGGCGTAGCCGAGGTTCTGTTCGGCTTCGGCCCCGGCGGTCCGCAGCACCCTGACCCGCGCGACGGCCGCGGCGGCGATCGTCTCCTCGACCAGCGCCGACTTCCCGATACCCGGCTCACCCTCGATCAGGATTCCGCTCTGCTCGCCGGGGCCGTCCACGAGTGCGGCCAGGTCTTTCAGCTCGGTGTCTCGTCCGAACATCGGCATCGTGCGGTATCCCTTCTCCGGATCCTCCCTACGGCATCTGGGACCCGTCACGACCCTATCGAAACAGCGAATACGTCACCCCAGCGTCATCTGACTGATTCGCCGCCGTGCCCACGGCGGCGAAGGTATTTCCATGGCTACCGTTCGTTTTCACCTCCTGTCCACTCTGTCTCCCGCCGAGGTCGTGCGGGTGCTCACCGACTTCGGACCCGCTCGCGCCGAGCTGTGGCCGTCCATCGACGCCGAGCACTTCGTCGTCCACGACCGTGGCGACACCTGGGCCGAGGTCACCGAAGGCACCGCCGCCGCCTGGGAACGCGCCCGCTACCAGTGGGACCCGGCCGGCGACACCGTCACCATCACCACGCTGGACTCCAAGCTCTTCGGCGCGGGCGGCGGCTGGGTCTTCCGCGCCACGCTCGAACCGCACGGCACCCGCGTCGATGTCGAACTGACCCGGACTCCGCGGACGTTCAAGGGCAAGCTCCTGGCGGCGCTGCTTCCGCTGGTGGGCCCATCCTCACTGCGCAAGTCGTTCGCAGGCCCGCTGAAGGCCGCGTGATGTCGGCACCGCACTCGATCCGGGACACCGAACGGCTCGCACCCGGCGTCCACACCTTCGATTCCGACGGCATCGCCCAGCGGTATCACGTGTACGGCCGCGGGCCGGTCTGCCTCGCCCATCCCGGCGGTCCCGGGATCTTCTGGGAGTACCTGCGCATGCCCGTGCTGGAGGAACACCTGACCATGGTGTACGTCGAGGCGCTCGGCACCGGCGAATCCGGCCGCCTGCCGACGCATCCGCACGGCTACACCCGGGAACGCTACAGCCGTGCGCTGCAACGGCTGATCGACCACCTCGGCGTGCCCGAGGTGTATCTGCTCGGCCACTCACACGGTGCGTTCGTCGCCGCCTATCACGCGCTGCATCGCCCGGCCGGGCTCGCGGGCCTCATCCTGTACGAGGGCGCGCCGGTCACCGGCCCCGAACACGGGGCCGAGGCCACGCGTCGAATCCAGGAGTTCGCCGCCGCGCACGCGGACCGGCCCGGATTGACCGAGGTGGTCGCGGCATTCGCTGCGATGCAGAACATTTCGAGCGACGAACAGACCCTCGCGGTCGCACGCGGCATCCTTCCGTCTTATTTCGCCGACTACTGGGGCGAGGAAGAGCGGTGGGCTCCTTTCCGGGAAGGTCTGCGGGCGAGCTACATCTCGGGACTGGACGCGGATCTGTCTCCCGATCTCATCGACGACCGCGCCGACCTGCCGAATCTGAAGGTGCCGACACTGGTCTTCGTTGGCCGCCGCGACGTCATTTGCGGACCGCGCTGGGGACGGGAACTGCACGAGCTGATCCCCGATTCGCGCCTGCTCGTCCTGGAACACAGCGGGCACATGGGGCATCTGGAGGAGCCCCAGCGCTTCGCCGATGTGATCAAGGAATTCGTCTTCTCGCGGGAGGGATGATCGGCATGCCCTCGTTTCGTTCGCTCGGCTGGCGCGACCGGTCCGGTCTGGCACCGGTTTTCGCTGCGCCGGTGGCGCTGTGGATCTGGGCGGAGATCGCGGTGCTGCACGGGCGGGGGCCCGCCGTCCGGGATCTCTTCGACTAGCGATCCGTCGTCCGACCCGGCGGCACGTCCGTCACTTGGCGTCGCCTCCGTCGTCCGACCCGGCGGTACATCCCGTCCCTGGCGTCGCCTCCGTCGTAGTCCGCGGCTGTCACATCCGTCGAGAACCTGACGGGTGCGTGCCGCGCTGTCCCGCGCGAGAGCGGAATTCAGTCCCCTACCGAATGGATGCTTTTCTATGAATACCACTGCCGCACCGCCCCTTTCGACATCCGGGCGCTCGTCGCTGATCCGCCTGTATCTGGGTCGCGGCATCCTGGCAATAGTGTGGGCCCTCGCTTTCGCCGCGGCCCACGACACCCTGAACGCCGTCGCGCTCATCCTCCTGATCGCCTATCCACTCATCGACGCGGTGTCGTCCGCCATCGACTTCCTCGCGGTGCCGGACGGCTCCGAACGTCGCGTGACCGCCCTCAACGGAATACTCAGCACACTGGTCGCCATCGCCCTAGGAGTTGCCGGAACCGTCGGCGGTGTGGCCGCGGTGCTGGGTGTATTCGGTGTCTGGGCAACGATATCCGGCGCGGCCCAACTGGCCGTCGGCCTTTACCGCCGCGGCCCCGCCCTCGGCAAGCAATGGCCGACCCTGATCTCCGGTGGCCTGTCCTTCCTGGTCGGCGCGTTCTACGTCGCCCAGGCCACCGGTCAGTCCCCGTCCCTCGACGTCCTATCCGTCTACGCCACCGGCGGCGGCGTCGTCTTCATCGCGCAGGCCGCACTGCTGGTCTGGAAGTCCCGGTCACACCGATAGACCGCGCAGGGCGATACGAAGAACTGGTAGCCCACCGTGGAATCGATCCAACGCGCGTGTCAGGCGGCGTCGGCGTCGATGGCAACTCATCGCTGGGATGCACTGGCTGGACGGGCTGCCTACCGGAATGGACGAGAGGGTCGCTCTCGGCGGTTGGCGCGAGAGCGACCCTGTGTGTCGGCGGCTGTGAGGGGCCGGACCCAGTGACGAGCTGAGCCGCGCGGCGGACCTTCGCTTACGCGGCGTCGAGCGCCGCGGTGATCTTGCGGGTCATCGCGGCCACGGCGGGGCTGGGCTGGCTCTGCCGGGGCCGGGCGGCTGCTTCGATGGCGACGAGAACGGTGTCGCGGAAGTTGTCGGCCTCGGCCGGATCCTGCTGCTCGAGCAGCTTTACGGCTGCGGTCAGTGCGGGCAGCACGTTGTCGGCGAGTGCGGCGACGGACTTGCCTCGCAGTTCGATGTCCTTGGTCTTCGCGGCGAGGACGTGCCCGACCGCGCCAGTCGCCGACGTCAGGGCGATAGAGCCGTTCGCGATGCCCTTGTGAGGCGCGCCGGCGGCGGCCATCAGCGACACGGCACCGTAGGCGGCGGTCCGGACGGTCGACTTGTCCTGGTCGGTGAGGGTGATGGTGATGGTGGACATGGTGTGTACTCCTTTGAATCCGTTGTGATTTCGACCGGCCCGCTGCCGGTTCCGGTCGATTTGTTCGATGTACACACTGTCGCCGCCATGGCTGACACCGCCCTGACAGATGCCTGACACGTCCGCTGACACGATGTTCGACAGCGCTGCCGGGTTACACCACACCCCATCGGCGCGCTTGGGAGGACTCGAACCTCCAGCCTCCTGCTTCGTAGGCAGGCGCTCTCTCCCGTTGAGCTACAAACGCTCGTCCGCGGTTTCCCGCGAACTCGTTCCCTCGGCGAGATTCGAACTCGCAACTCCCGGCTCCTAATGCCGGTGCCTCTACCAGTTGGGCTACGAGGGAGTACGGCCCCGAGGCCGAAACTCTTGTGGCAGCAGGACCTTTGGGGCTCGCGAGCAGGTCGGTCGTCCGCTCGGGCGTGCTGCCGGGGCGATATGAAGTTGGACAGCGCGGAGGGAGGGAGTCGAACCCCCGACCTTCGGTTTTGGAGACCGGTGCTCTACCGGTTGAGCTACCCCCGCAGACGGAAAAGGGGCCATTCGCGGCGGGTTGCCGCGGAATGACCCCTGGAAAGGTTCTCGGGTCGAGAACTCAGGGGCCGCTCCGGACGCGCATCCAGCGGTCGTCGAGTAGGCGCAGGGCGGCGTTCGGGCGCGCGACACCGAGCGACCACTGTCGCTGCTGCCGGATTCGCGCTGTCATCGCCTGTGCCTCTCGGTTTTCGGGAGCGGTGCTTCGTCGCCTTCGACGCTAACACCCGAATCCGCCAGGGGAAACCGGTTTTTCGGATCCGGTTGGTATGTCCGATTTCGACGAGCACCGCAATGTGCTCGCAATCACCTCGATGCGACATATCGGGCGTCCGACGTGTGTTCTTGCGCCCGCCGGGCGTCCCCGCGGAGTGTGACAGGATGGTCGGCAACCAACCCGCTAGCCGACAAGAACGGACAAATCGGGCATTATGGCCGTCATGACTACCGCCTCCGATCGGGCCGCAGCATGCATGTGACCGCACTCGAATGGGGGATCACCATCGCTGTGATCCTCGGCCTGTTCGTCTTCGACTTCTTCGCCCACGTGCGCACCCCGCACGAACCGACCTTCCGTGAATCGGCCTTCTGGTCGGCGGTCTACATCAGCCTCGCCCTTGCCTTCGGCGGCTTCGTCGCCTGGCGGTGGGGCTCGACCTTCGGCGGCGAGTACTACGCCGGTTTCGTCACCGAGAAGGCGCTCTCGGTGGACAACCTGTTCGTCTTCCTGATCATCATGACCACCTTCGCCGTGCCACGGATCTACCAGCAGAAGGTGCTGCTCATCGGCATCGTGCTCGCGCTGGCCATGCGTGGTGCGTTCATCGCGGTCGGCGCTGCCGCGATCAGCGCGTTCAGCTGGGTCTTCTACCTGTTCGGCGCTTTCCTGATCTACACCGCAGTCAAGCTGCTGCGCGAGAGCGGCCACGAGGTGGAGGCCGAGGAGAAGCGCGACAGCCGCATCGTCGCGCTGGCGAAGCGAGTGCTGCCGACCACCGACGAGTACGACGGCGACAAGCTCGTCACCCGGGTCGACGGCCGCTGGGCGGTGACCCCGCTGCTGCTCGCGCTGCTCGCCATCGGCTTCGCGGACCTGCTGTTCGCGCTGGATTCCATCCCGGCGATCTACGGCCTCACCGAGGAGCCGTACCTGGTGTTCACCGCCAACGCGTTCGCGCTCATGGGCCTGCGCCAGCTGTACTTCCTGATCGGCGGATTGCTGGACCGGTTGGTGTACCTGTCCTACGGCCTCGCCGCGATCCTGGCGTTCATCGGCGTCAAGCTGGTGCTGCACGCGCTGCACGAGAACACACTGCCGTTCGTCAACGGCGGCGAGCACGTCAGCGTGCCGGAGATCTCGACCCCGGTCTCGCTGGGCGTCATCATCGGCGTGCTGGTTGTTGCCACCGTCGCCAGCCTGATCAAGACCCGAGGCACGGCTCCGCAAGACGCCCGGTAGGTGTATCGAGCCCCGCGGCTTGCCGGGATGTGTAACGAAGAGCCCCGCACCCACTCGACAGGGTGCGGGGCTCGCTTCGTCAGGTCAGGCGGAGAAAGTCCCCATGATGGGCTGCCACTCCACCACGCGCACCGCGTCGATGAGACCTTCCCTGGCGAAGGGGTCCTGCGCGAGCAGGTCCTTCAGCGCCGCCTCGTCGTCGGCGCGGAAGATCAGCAGCGCGCCCGATCCGTCCGGGTACGGTCCGCTGGACAGCAACGTGCCCGCGTCGACCAGCCCGGACAGCCAGCCGCGGTGCTCGGGCCGGTGGGTGTCGCGGCCGGGAACGGTGGCCTCGGAGTAGGTGTAGTGGACGGCGAAGATCGGCACGGCGTATCGCTTTCTTTCGGCGCTTCAGAGGGTCAGCAGCATGCGGGTGTTGCCGAGTGTGTTCGGCTTCACATAGCTCAGATCGAGGAACTCGGCGACGCCGGTGTCGTAGGACCGGCACATCTCGGCGTAGACCTCGGCGGTCACCGGGGTGCCGTCGATCTCCACGAAGCCGTGCCTGCCGAAGAACTCCACCTCGAAGGTCAGCACGAACAGCTTGCGCAGCTCCAGTTCCCTGGCCACCGCGATGAGCCGCTGCACGATGAGCTTGCCCACGCCGGTGCCCTTGGCATCGGGGTGCACCGCGACCGTGCGCACCTCGCCGAGATCGGCCCACAGCACATGCAGCGCGCCGCAGCCGACCACCCGGCCGCCGACCTCGGCGACCCAGAACTCCTGCACCGACTCGTACAGGGTGACCAGGTTCTTCTCCAGCAGAATGCGGCCGGCGTAGACGTCGACAAGGCGCTTGATCTCGGGAACGTCGGAGGTTCGGGCGCGTCGCACAATCGGCCCGGAGCCGGGCGCGGCGGAGGCCGCGCTGGGATGCGCGTCGCTGGTCGAACCACCTAGTGGTCCCCGAGAGGTCATGGGGTGCACAGTAGTCGGCGCGCTTACCGATAGTCTGAACATGTGCCGCACATCCTGTCGTTCCGCTCACCGCATCGCGCCGGGGTAGCGCAACCGGATGGAGACGTGGCCGTCTTCGGATCGCGCGCCCGCGAGGCGAGGGCATGAGCGTGCAGCCCGAAGAGATCGATAGTCGCTGGCCCGACGCGGCAGTGCTGCGCCAGGAAGCGGAGCGCTCGGGGGCGGGTTTCGCGGCCGCACCGGCCGACACCTCCGTGCCGCTGATGAACATCGCGAACGTGCTGACCATGGCGCGCATCGCCATCGTTCCGCTGTTCGTCGCCGCGCTGTTCGCGGGCGGCGGCCACGAGACCGGATGGCGGATCGCCGCCGCCGCGCTGTTCGCGCTGGCCGCCATCACCGACCGCTTCGACGGGCAGCTGGCGCGCAAATACGGACTGGTCACCGATTTCGGCAAACTGGCCGACCCGATCGCCGACAAGGCGCTGATCGGCGCTGCCCTGATCGGGCTTTCCATGCTCGGCGACCTGGCCTGGTGGATCACCCTGGTGATCTGCGGGCGCGAAGTCGGCGTCACGCTGCTGCGGCTGCTGGTGGTGCGGCGCGGGGTGATCCCCGCCGGTCGCGGCGGCAAGCTGAAGACACTGGTGCAGTCGCTGGCCATCGGGGTGCTGCTGTTGCCGCTGTCCGGCGGGTTCGAGGTCGCGGGCATGGCGCTGATGTATCTGGCGGTGGTGCTGACGGTCGTCACCGGCCTGGACTACGTCGGGCAGGCAGCGCGGGTGTGGTTCGCGGGCGGCTCCGGCCGGGCGCGCGGAGCATGACCGATCCGCTGACCGCGTCCGTACCCGCCGACGACCTGGTGCGCGCCCTGGTGGCGGCCCGCCAAACCGTCGCCACCGCCGAATCGCTCACTGCGGGGCTGGTCGCCGCGACCATCGCCGGAGTGCCGGGCGCGAGCGCGGTGCTGCGCGGCGGACTGGTCGTCTACGCCACCGACCTGAAGACGAGCCTTGCCGGGGTCAGCGCGGACCTGCTCGCCGCCGAAGGACCGGTGGCGGCGAGCACCGCCGAGCAGCTGGCCGTCGGCGCGCGCACCCGCTGCGCCGCCGACTGGGGGATCGGCCTGACCGGTGTCGCGGGCCCCGACAATCAGGACGGGCACGCGGTCGGCACCGTCTTCCTCGGGCTGTCCAGCCCGTGGCACACCGAAGTGATGCGGTTGCAACTGTCCGGCGACCGGTGGACCATCAGACTCACCGCGACCGAGAACGCGGTGCGGGAGCTGCTTCGGTGTGTTCAGGGCGACTGAGCGCGTCGCGCGAGTAATCGCTCGACGAGTTCGCCCGCCGGGAACCATTGGGCCGCCCCGGGACGTTGTGCCAGAAAGAACGGTGCGCGCCAGGCGACTGCGCGAAGCGGCGCCCGGTGTTCGGAGCGAAGGAGATCGAGATGACGCTGCTGCGAGAGGCGATCGGGGACAGTCTGCGGCGTGCACGTCTCGCCCAGCACCGGACCCTGCGTGAAGTGTCCACCTCGGCGCGCGTGAGCCTGGGGTATCTCTCGGAGGTCGAGCGGGGCCGCAAGGAGGCGTCGAGCGAGCTGCTCGCCGCGATATGCGCCGCACTCGACGTGCCGTTGTCACGGGTCTTATGGGATGTGAGCACGATCATGGCGGGCGTCGACGGTGTTCCGGCCGGCGATGCCGCGCAGGCCGCCGCGACACCCGCAGACGATGCCGCGCAGACGGCCGCCGCCGCGGAATCCACCGAGGTCGCCCCGGCGCAGGAGCCTGCCATGGCTCCGGCGTCCGCGAGCATGTCGGCTGCCCGGCCGCAGATCGCCGAGGACACCCGAATCGTCATTCCGGCGCCGAAGGCCGACATGCTGGTCCTGGTGAAGAGCAACTGACAACAGAACATCGGACGCCCAGCCGCGGGCAACGCTGCGGGCCGACGCCGAAAACGGATAGATTCTGTAGTAGGCGTCGGTTGGGCCGGGTCGCCCCGGTCCAGGTGCCGCATGGTGGAGGATAGGCACAAGCGGGTGCGCGAGGGTCGTGTACCCGGGCCGCGTCAAGCGGTACATCAGATGGAGGCGGGATCAATCGATGGCTAATCCGTTCGTCAAGGCCTGGAAATACATGATGGCCCTCTTCGATGCCAAGATCGAGGAGCACGCGGATCCGAAGGTGCAGATTCAGCAGGCTATCGAGGAAGCTCAGCGCCAGCACCAGGCCCTCTCGCAGCAGGCCGCGTCGGTCATCGGCAACCAGCGTCAGCTGGAGATGAAGCTGAACCGCCAGCTCGACGAGGTCGAGAAGCTCAACGCCAACGCGCGCCAGGCCGTGCTGCTCGCCGACCAGGCCACCGCCGCGGGCGACACCGAGAAGGCGATCCAGTACACCAACGCCGCCGAGGCGTTCGCCGCCCAGCTGGTCACCGCCGAGCAGTCCGTCGAGGACCTGAAGGTGCTGCACGACCAGTCGCTGCAGGCCGCCGCCCAGGCCAAGAAGGCGGTCGAGCAGAACGCGATGTTGTTGCAGCAGAAGGTCGCCGAGCGCACCAAGCTGCTCAGCCAGCTGGAGCAGGCCAAGATGCAGGAGCAGGTCTCCGCGTCGCTGCAGCAGATGGACTCGACGCTGTCTGCGCCCGGCACCACCCCGAGCCTGGACGCGGTGCGCGAGAAGATCGAGCGCCGCTACGCCAACGCGCTCGGCGCCGCCGAACTCGCGCAGAACTCGGTGCAGGGCCGCATGCTCGAGGTGCAGCAGGCCAGCATCCAGATGGCGGGCCACAGCAAGCTAGAGCAGATCCGCGCCTCCATGCGCGGCGAAGCGCTGCCCGCGGGCGGCGGCCAGTCCGCCATCAATCCCGCGCAGACGCAGGCGAATCCGGCGCAGCCGCAGATGAACAAGGGCCAGGCCGCCCAGCAGTAGCGGCTCGATGCAGGCAAGGGCCGGTGCGGTGAAGGACGGGGGCACGCGCGAGACCGTGCAGCGCCGAGGGGCGTCCTCGTCACGCCCTGCGGACGCGGCGCGCGCACACCTCGTCGACCCGCCCGGGTCCCGACTGCGAACCGGATCGAACGGTGTGAGGAAAGCGGCTTCGCGCATGCCGGAGCCGAGCGTCAGCGAGGTGCGGGCATGAGCGAACGAAGTGAGCGAATCGTGTGCCAGTGCGCGAGGCGCATGCCGGAACCGAGCGTCAGCGAGGCGGAGGCATGAGCCGCAAGCGAATTCCCCCGAAAACCGGTGTCCCGGCGGTGCCCGCGCAGTCCCCGTTCGGCACGCCGCAGGGCGCCCTCTCCAACACGCTGCGCGACATGAGCCCGGACACGCTGCGCGACATGGGCGAACACGCGCTCGTCGCGGTGCGCCGCTGGGCCGACCCGCGCGAGCGGGAACTCCGTAAGCGCCGCCGTGCTCGGCGGCGCAGCTATCAGCTCGGTACCGTCTCCGGGCTGACAACCGTGGGCGCCGTCGGTCTTGTTGTGGTCTCCGCGCCTGCCTGGGCGGTGGTCGTGCTCGGCGGCGGCGCGGTCGCGTTCGTTACCGGGACCGCGCTGAGCGCGCGGCGCTATCTGCGGCTGCGCCGATCCCCGTTGCCGCAGGCCGCCTTCCTGCCGCGCAAACAGCCGCCGCTGCGCTCGGCCGCCCGCGCCCCGATCGCCCGGCTGATGCAGGCCGAACGGGCGATGCACGGGCTCGCCGTGCAGATCGCCGCCTCGCACCGGCTGCCCGACGAGGAACTCACCGAAATGGTCGAGACGGCCGCCTCCGGAGCCGCCGCGCTGCACGCCCTCGCCGCCGACATCGTGCAGCTGGAGCGCGCCGCCGACGTGGTCGGCCGGACCAACCCCGAGGCCACCGCCTCCCTCACCGGCAACGTGCGGTTCGCGCTGACCAGGCTGGAATCCGGTATCGCAGAATACGAGCTGGTCGTCGCGGCCGCGAGCCGTGTTCTCGCGGTGCCCGAAACCACCGTCGTGGCACATCAATTCGACGGCATCGTCGCGGAATTGCGGCACGCGGCGGATCGCCTCGACGGCTGGGCGCAGGCGCTGACCGAGGTCGCCGACCGCCCCGCCACCGCGGTCTCCCCGCCGCCGCACGGTCTGCCTCGATAGCCCCCTGGGTGCACCCCGAACCGATCGGGGTGAACCCTGATTTGCACCCGGATATCGCTGATGACCTGGTGATTTCTCGTCCCGGGGCTGCCAGCATGGAGGTATCGGATCGCCGGACGGCGGTTCGGGTGAGACCTCCGGGAGGCTGGAAATGCTGTGGAAGATCATCGGTGTCGTCGCGGTCGTCTGGATCGCGCTCGCCGTCATCGGTGCGCTGATCAAGGGGCTGTTCCCGATTCTGGTGATCAGCGCGGTGGTGTTCGGCCTGTACCTGCTGTACAAGGCAGTATCGGGATCGGACAACTCGACGATCAGCAAGCTGTAGCACGAAAAGCGAACGGGCCGTGCGTCATCCGGAAGGACGACGCACGGCCCGCTGTCGTGCTGCGGTCAGAGCTGCCCGCTGTTGTCGATCACGACCTTGCGGCCGGGCGTGCCGGAGGGCGAGCCCACCTGCTCGATCGCGTGCACCACGTCCATGCCCTCGACGACGGAGCCGAACACCACGTGCTTGCCGTCCAGCCAGGGGGTGTCCGCCATGGTGATGAAGAACTGCGAGCCGTTGGTGCCCGGCCCGCGGTTGGCCATGCTGACCGTGCCGGGGACGGCGTGCGTCAGCTGGAAGTTCTCGTCGCGGAACGTCGGGCCGTAGATGCTCTGGCCGCCGGTGCCGTCACCGTTGGTGAAGTCGCCGCCCTGAGCCATGAAGCCGGGGATCACGCGGTGGAAAGCCGAACCCTTGTAGCCGAAGCCCTGCTCGCCGGTCGCCAGCGCCCGGAAGTTCTCCGCGGTCTCGGGCACCACGTCCGAGCGCAGCTCGATGACGACGCGGCCGGTGGGGATGCCCGCCACGGACACGTCGAAGAACACCCTGGGTAGCGGTTCGGCTTTGGCGGGTGCCGCAGTGAGCGGGCTGGGGCTGATGAGTGCGATGAGCGCAAGACCGAGGACGGCGGCGGCGCGTGTGAGCTTCGTCATGGCCACACTGTCTACCGCAATGTCGATCGAGCTGGCTACCCTGACCCGGTTCCTGGCCGTTTTCGGGCGCGGTCGCGCGTTTGCGCCGGTGCGGATCTCGGGTGTTTCAATGGGTGCCATGGAGCAGGTTCCCGAGGACTGGCAGCGCGGCCTGGTGATCGTCGCGCACCCCGACGACATCGAATACGGCGCCGCGGCGGCCGTCGCGCGATGGACGGGGCAGGGCAAGGACATTCGTTACGTGCTCGTCACCAGCGGCGAAGCGGGCATCGCCGGCATGCCGCCCACCGAGGCCGGACCGCTGCGTCAGGCCGAGGAGATCGCTTCGGCGAAGGTGGTGGGCGTCGAGCAGGTGGAGTTCCTCGGTTACCCGGACGGGCGGGTGCAGGAGAGCCTCGAGCTGCGCCGCGACATTGCCGCCGCGATCCGCAGGCATCGCCCGGAGATGCTGGTGCTGTTCAACTTCGGCGACACCTGGGCGCCCGGCTACGCCAACAGTGCCGACCACCGCGCCGTCGGCCGGGCCGGACTGGACGCGGTCTCCGACGCGGGCAATGAATGGATCTTCCCGGAACTGGCCGATCTGCCGCCCTGGTCGCCGCGCTGGGCCGCGGTCGCGGGGCCGGTCGCGACGCACGCCGTCGACGTCACCGCCACCGTCGAGCAGGCCGCAGCCTCCCTGGCCGAACACCGCCGCTACCTGGAGGTGCTCAGCCCCGAGCCGCTCGCCGACCAGGTGAAAGCCATCGTCGACATGGCCACCGGCCCCAAGGAAGGCTTTCCCGCCGAGCGCGCGGTGGGATTCGAGCTGTACTACTTCGGCTGAGCGAATTCGACTGTCGCCGTTGGGTGATGCGCGGGATAGCAGGTGCGAGGCGGTTCCCTCAGCGTCGGTCTGCCTGCGTCGCGACGCGCTCGAGCACGGCCCGCCATGAGTCGAGGGGCCCGACGATCAGGCCCACGACCTTTCCCGCGTCGTCGGCGCGGCGCAGGGCGAGAGCCGCGTCGAACTCCGGATCGGCGCGGAACTCGGCGATCTCGTCCGCCGTCATCGGGCCGCCTTGCGCCGCGAGTGTGCGCAGGCTGGCGGGTGAGAGCGCTGCGGTGTGCGCCGAATCCGTCGCCGCGAGATAGCGTTTCGCGACCACGTGCAGTTCCACCAGGCGTGCGACCCGATCTCCCAGCAGGGGTCGCACCGCCGCGGCGCCGTGCTTGCCGTGGCCCGCGTCGTCGCCGGGGACCAGGGCGTGGCCGATGTCGTGCACCAGGCCCGCGACCTGAAGTTCCTCGTCGTGCGGATGGGCGCTGCGGAGAAGTTCCGCGCATTGCAGGTCGTGGTCGAGGATGGCGACGGGGTCGCCGCTGCGGTCCGCAGTGTCCCAGGCGTCGGCGCACCCGGCCAGCAGGGTCATCAGGTCGTCCACGCTGGTGACAGGCACCGCAGCGCTCCCTTCGTGCGTCCGGTCCCGCCCCCGGACCGTCGAAATGGTCTGGACCAGAATGTCTTCCGGATCGGTCTCGCGGATTGCGCGCCGATGGCGGCGCGGTGAACACCGAGGCCCCGCCCGCCAACTCGGGGCGGGCGCCGTCGGTTCGGAAGGCCGGTGTGGCAGGCTGGGCAGATGCGTGTTGCCGTCGTTGCCGGTCCCGATCCGGGACATGCCTTTCCGGCGTTGGCGCTGTGCGAGCGGTTCCTGGCCGCGGGCGACGAGCCGGTGCTGTTCACCGGGCCCCGCTGGTTCGACTCGGCGAAGGACGCCGGCATCCCGGTGCGCAGACTCAAGGGTCTGGCGCCGCGCGCCGTCGACGACGACGGCGACGCGGGCCAGCGCATCCACCAGCGCGCCGCGCACATCTCGACCGAGATCCTGCCCGACCTGAGCGCGATGCTGCCGGAGCTGGTGGTCTCCGACGTGCTCACCGCGGGCGGCGGCATGGCCGCCGAGCGGCTTGGCGTGCCGTGGGTCGAGCTTTCGCCGCATCCGCTCTACCTGCCGTCGAAGGGTTTGCCGCCGATCGGCAGCGGACTCGCGGTGGGAGAAGGCCTGCGCGGCGAACTGCGCGACCGGATGCTGCGCGCGATGACGGCGCGGGCGATCCGCAACGGCCTGCGGCAGCGAGAGAAGGCCCGCGCGAGCGTGGGGCTGCCCGCCGCCGATCCCGGCCCGGCCGCTCGGCTGCTGGCCACCCTGCCCGCACTGGAGGTCCCGCGACCCGACTGGCCGGACAACGCGCACCTGGTCGGCCCGCTGCTGTGGGAGCCCACCGACGACATCCTCGCGCCGCCGCCGGGCGACGATCCGCTGGTCATGGTCGCGCCGTCCACCGCGCACACGGGCGTCACCGGCATGGTCGAGACCGTGCTCGAGGCGCTCGACGGCGCCGGTGTCCGCGTCGCCGTCTCCATGATCGACACCCCGCCGACCGGGCTCCCGCCCTGGGCCACCGCGGGACTCGGCCGCCAGGACGAGCTGCTCGGCCACGCGGCCGTCGTGGTCGGCGGCGGCGGGCACGGATTGCTCGCCAAGTCGCTGCTCGCCGGTGTCCCCGTCGTCACCGTGCCGGGTGGCGGCGACCAGTGGGAACTGGCCAATCGCGCGGCCCGCCAAGGCAGCTCGATCGCGGTGCGTCCGCTGAGCGTCGCATCCGTGCGCGACGCGGTGCTCGCCGTGCTCGACCACCCGCGCTACACCGCCGCCGCCGTGGAAGCGTCCATGGGCATCGCGGAGGTCGCCGACTCGGTGGAGCTGTGCCATCAAGTCCGCGAAGGCGTGCACGCCCCGTAGGCGTACCTCCGCCTTCGCTCCGGCCATGCGCGGTCTTCGGTCGGACTTCGTCCGGCTGCGCCTGTTGTGCGTACTCCGCCTTCGCTCCGGCCGTGCGTGGTCTTGGGTCGGACTTCGTCCGGCTGCGCCTGTTGTGCGTACTCCGCCTTCGCTCCGGCCGTGCGTGGTCTTGGGTCGGACTTCGTCCGGCTGTGTCTGTTGTGCGTACTCCGCCTTCGCTCCGGCCGTGCGTGGTCTTGGGTCGGACTTCGTCCGGCTGTGTCTGTTGTGCGTACTCCGCCTTCGCTACGCCCACCGGATCCGTACCGGCGGGGACCGGAGTATCTTGAACACGGTGCGGTTGACTGAGTTCCAGGAGCTGTTGCATACCGAATTCGGAGTGGCGCGCGGTGACGCGCTGCTCACCGACCACGTGATCCCCTCCCTCGGCCGGACCGGCGCCGCCGCCATCGAGGCCGGGGTCGATCCACGGGATGTGTGGCGCGCGCTGTGCGCCGACTTCGACGTGCCGAAGGTGCGGTGGTGACCGCCCCCGATCCGGTGGCCGCGCGCAGGCCGTACCGATTCGACGAGCGACTGCACATGGTCCCCGTCGACCCGGAGGCGTTGGCTGCCCGCGTGGCGCAGGCGCATCCGGACGATTTCGCGAGCTTCCGGCAGACCGGTCTCGAACTGATGCTGCTCGGCCGCCACGACGAGGCGCTCGATCACCTGGATCGGGCGCTCGAGCTGGCTCGCGCGCCACGTCAGCACCTCTCGGTCTGGATCAACCTGGCCGACGTGTACCGGTATCGCGGCGACGCGCCGACCGCCGAAATCCTCTATCGCCGAGCCGTCGAGGCCGCCCGTGGCACCGACGCCGAGGCCCTGTCATTTGCCGCCCAGCACCTGGGCAAGACATTGGCCGAACAGGGTCGCCTCGACGAGGCCCGCGAGCTGCTGACCGAGGCGCTGCGACTGCGGGTCGCCGACGGCGACATCGAGCTGATCGAATCCACCAGCACCGCGCTGGACGGTCTCGCGGAGTTGCCGATCCCGCTGCCGCCCGCCGTGGTGGCGGTGGTCGGCGCGAACCCGCGGTTCTCGGACGAGCACGAGGGGCTCAGCGGGGGCGTCGCCCTGGTGAACGGCGCCTACTGGGTCAAACGAGGCCCGCGTGCGACCGCCGAACACGAGCGCCTGAACTGGTTGCGCGCCAGGGGAATCCGGGTGCCGGAGGTGGCCGCCTTCGCCGAGGACGTCCTCGTGCTCGGCGACGCGGGCGCGCCGAGTCTGGCCGCGCGCGAGAACGCCGCCGCGACATCGCCATCGATCGGCACGGTCATGGGTGAGTTGCTGCGGCGGCTGCACGCGCTGCCCGTCGCGGAATGCCCGTTCGACGGCAGGCTCGACACCGTGCTGGCGCAGGCCCGCAGGCACGTGCTCGAGGGGCTGGTCGATCCGGACGATTTCGACGACGACCACGCGCACCTCGGCCCCGAACAGGTCCTGGATCGGTTGCTCGCCGAACGACCGGAGACCGAGGACCTGGTAGTGGCGCACGGCGATTTCACGCCGCCGAACGTGCTGGTGAACGGCATCCTGCTGGATGTCGGCGACCTCGGCGTCGCGGATCGCTACCGCGACCTGGCCCTCGCCGAGCGCGATCTGCGCGAGGATTTCGGCGACGGCGAGGTGCGCGCCTTCTTCGCCGCCTACGGGCTCGACGCGCCGGATCGGCGGCGGCTGGACTACTACCGGCTGCTCGACGAACTCTTCTGAGCCGGGCCTTTCGGCGTCCTCGGCCCGCTCAGGTCTTCTTGCCGTAGTGCCTGGCTGCCTTGGTGCGGTTGCCGCAGGTGGCCATGGAGTGCCAGCGGCGGGTGCCGTTCTTGGACGTGTCGTAGAAGAACAGCACGCACTGTGGGTGCGCGCACTGGCGAATCCGGTCCGGCGCCTTGGCGATCAGTCGCAGCAGGTTCTCCGCCGCCAGCCAGCCGGGCAGCCAGGCCGGATCGGCGACGTCGGGCACGTCGTCCGGGCCGTCGTCGGTGAGGCGGCGTTTGATCCTGCCGTGCTCGAGCACATCGTTGAGCGCCCTGTGCGCGCGATGCTGGACGGTGTCGTAGATCGCGCTGCGCGCGGTCAGCACCGCGGCCAGCGTCCGCTCGTCGGCCGGCGCTCGATCGGCCAGGTTCGCCGCGGTCAGCCAGACGCGTAGGCCGGCCACGTCGGTGAGCAGGTCCTGCGGTCCGTTCTGGATCCACCGCGTGTTCAGCAGGTCGAGCGCCAGTGGTTCACCGACGTGGGGGCGTGGATCGAGCATGCCTGAGGGTAACGAGCCGTCTCGTGGAGTCAGAAGAACCACCGCCGTTCTAACCGATGAACACAAGATTAGTGGTTGACGCATGGGATTGCGCCGGATATGTTCTAACCGTTCAAACAATGAACAAAGGTTGGCAATTCCAGGAGGAACGCATCATGACCACGGTGACCACACCTCGGCTCGCGACCGGGCACATCGGGCTGAACGTCTCGGATCTGGACCGCTCGGTGGACTTCTACCGGCGCGCGCTCGGTTTCGAGCAACTCGCCGCGGGGGGTGCGACGGAGCGCCGGTGGGCGTTCCTCGGCGCGGACGGCAAGCTGGTGATCACCCTGTGGGAGCAGTCGGACGGCGTGTTCTCTACCGAAACGCCGGGGCTGCACCATCTTTCGTTCCAGGTCGAGGACATCGAGCAGGTGCGCGCGGTGGAATCCGTGCTGCGCGAGTTGTCCGTGCGTTTCGTGCACGACGGCGTGGTCGCGCACGGCGAAGGAGTGGCCTCCGGCGGCATCTTCTTCACCGATCCCGACGGCATCCGGCTCGAGGTCTACGCGCCGAACGGGGCGGAATCCGCGCCCGCGCCCAGCGGCACGGCCCCCACGTGCGGATTCTTCTGAGCCCGCCGAGGCTTCGAGATGGCGCTCTACCACTCCGGCGAACTCGCCGTGCAGCGGCGCATGGGGCAGGCGGACATCGCGGCGAAGGTCGGCCGCATGGTTCGCCGCGACATTCCCCCGGTCGCCGCGGATTTCCTCGCCGCGCAGCCGATGGTGGTGCTCGCTGCCGCCGACGTCGCGGGGCGGTTGTGGGCGAGCCCGCTGATCGGGCGGCCCGGGTTCGTGCGCGCCGTCGACACCGAGACGATCGCCGTCCGCGCGCGGCCTGACGCGGGCGATCCGCTGGCCGAGGCGCTGACCCGCCCGGCGCGGGTCGGCATGATCGCGCTGGAGCCGGGGCGGCGCAGGCGCATGCGGATCAACGGGACCGTGCGCCCGCACGACGACGGGCTGCGGATCGTCACCGACCAGGTGTACTCGAATTGCCCTAAATACATTTCGCGCCGGTGGGTGACGGCCAACGACCCCGATGGCGCGGGGGGCGACGTGCGGCGAGGCGTCGCACTCGACGCAAGGCAGCGGGAGGTCGTCGCGTCCGCCGACACCTTCTTCGTGGCCAGCGCCGATGGCGCGGGGCACGCCGACGCCTCGCATCGCGGCGGAAATCCCGGCGTGCTGCGAATCCTCTCGCCGAACCGGCTGCGCTGGCCCGACTATCGCGGCAACTCGATGTTCATGACGCTCGGCAATCTCGCGGTGCGGCCGCGTTGCGGACTGCTGATCCCGGACTGGGCGACCGGTGGCGGGCTCCAGCTCACCGGCACGGCCGAACTCAACTGGGATGCGGGCACCTACGCCGCCGGTGCGCAGTGCTCGATCGATTTCACCATCACCGAGGTGGTGTGGCGGGCCGTTGGCCCGCTGCGCTGGAGCCCGCCGGAACTGTCACCCCTCAATCCCTGATCCCTGTATCGAAAGGACGCATCCATGCGACCTCCACTGCCGCCGTTCGACCGTGCCTCCGCCGAGGCCAAAGTGCGTGCCGCCGAGCATGCTTGGAACACCCGCGACCCCGAACGCGTCGCGGCCGCCTACACCGAGGATTCCGTGTGGCGCAACCGCGACGAGTTCTTCACCGGGCGCGCGGCCATCGTCGACTTCCTGACCAGGAAGTGGGCCAAGGAGAACGGGTACGCGCTGCGCAAGGACCTGTGGGCGTTCGACGGCAACCGCATCGCCGTGCGCTTCCAGTACGAATGGCACGACGAATCCGGCCGGTGGTGGCGCAGCTACGGCAACGAACAGTGGGAGTTCGCGCCGGACGGGCGGATGTCGCGGCGTGAGGCCAGCATCAACGACGTCCCCATCGCCGAATCGGAACGCCGCATCTTCGGTCCGCGCGGCTCGGAGGAGGACGACGCCGTGCTGCCGCAGCGCTAGTAGCGGGCGCTGCTCGCCCGGGAATAGCGCGGAAATTGCTGGTCGCGGAAGAAGCGGCGCGTGTCGCGGGGCGCGTCGCTTGACTCGAACACTTGTTCGTCTAGTCTTGTCGTCAGAACTTGTCGGTGCCGCCCTCTAATGTGGGCGCCAACCACAGATCGAGAGACTTACCCGTCGAAAAGGGGACCAACGACATGGCACCACAGGCGTACGACCGCGACAAGGCGCTCGAGCTCGCCCTCGCCCAGGTGGAGAAGAGCTTCGGCAAGGGCGCGGTGATGCGGCTCGGTGAGGAGGCGCGCCAGCCCATCTCGGTGATTCCGACCGGGTCCATCGCGCTGGACGTCGCCCTCGGCATCGGCGGTCTGCCGCGGGGCCGCGTCGTCGAGATCTACGGCCCGGAGTCCTCGGGTAAGACCACCGTCGCGCTGCACGCGGTAGCCAACGCGCAGGCGGCGGGCGGCGTCGCGGCGTTTATCGACGCCGAGCACGCCCTCGACCCGGACTACGCCCGCAAGCTCGGCGTCGACACCGACGCGCTGCTCGTCTCCCAGCCCGACACCGGTGAACAGGCGCTGGAGATCGCCGACATGCTGGTGCGCTCGGGCGCCATCGACATCATCGTCATCGACTCCGTCGCCGCGCTGGTGCCGCGCGCCGAGATCGAGGGCGAGATGGGCGACAGCCACGTCGGTCTGCAGGCTCGCCTGATGAGCCAGGCGCTGCGCAAGATGACCAGCGCGCTGAACAACTCCGGCACCACCGCCATCTTCATCAACCAGCTGCGCGAGAAGATCGGCGTCATGTTCGGTTCGCCCGAGACCACCACCGGTGGTAAGGCGCTGAAGTTCTACGCCTCGGTGCGCCTGGACGTGCGCCGCATCGAGACCCTCAAGGACGGCAGCGACGCGGTCGGCAACCGCACCCGCGTCAAGGTCGTCAAGAACAAGGTCTCGCCGCCGTTCAAGCAGGCCGAGTTCGACATCCTGTACGGGCACGGCATCTCCAAGGAAGGCTCGCTCATCGACATGGGTGTCGAGCAGGGCTTCATCCGCAAGTCCGGCTCCTGGTACACCTACGAGGGCGACCAGCTGGGCCAGGGCAAGGAGAACGCCCGCAAGTTCCTGCTGGAGAACACCGACGTGCGCGACGAGATCGAGAAGAAGATCAAGGAGAAGCTCGGTATCGGCGCCGACGTGACCGCGGATGCCGCGGGCGAGGTGCCCGCCGATTTCTGAGTCCATCTCCGGTCGGCCGCCGCGCCGTGATCGAGCCGCCGCCGAGCGGCCCGATCCGGTGCACGACATGCGGCGCCGACTGCACGAACTCCTGTCCGCCGACGGGCGATCCGTGGAAAGCCACGGATCCCGCCCCGGCGCACGGGAGCCGGGACCGGTCCGGTCGGCCGATGGTGGTTCGGCCGACGCGGACATCCTGGGAGCCCGGTCGAGCACGCCCGATCCGCAGCGGGCGGGCTCGACCGGGTCCTCCCACTCGTCCCGGCGCGCGCGGCGGAACAGTTCACGCCGCAACGACTCCCGGACGGTCGAGACCGGTCGGAACACCGGCCGACGGGTGGATCCGGTGGCGGCCGGATCCGCAGGGGATGCGCGGGAGGCGGAGGCGGGCGCTGGCCGGTCGACGTCGGAACGCACCCCCGAAGGCGGGACGGTCGAGCAGGCGAAGGAGGCGTGTCTTCGTCTGCTCGCCGTCCGCGCCCGCAGCCGCGCCGAACTGGCGCAGCGAATGGCCGCCAAGGGTTTCACCGCCGAGATCACCGAGCGCGCCCTCGACCGCCTCGCCGAGGTCGGCCTCGTCGACGACGCCGCCTTCGCCGAGCAATGGGTCCACTCCCGGCACACCTTCTCCGGCAAGGGCAGACAGGCGCTCGCCCAGGAGCTGCGCCGCAAGGGCGTCGCGCTCGCCGACGCCGCGCCCGCTCTGGAGGCGATCAGCTCCGACGACGAGCAGTCCCGCGCCACCGAATTGGTGCGCCGCAAGCTCCGCACATTGCCTCGGGATCTGGACCGCGACAAGGCCATGCGCCGCCTCGTCGGCATGCTCGCCCGCCGCGGCTACAGCCAGTCCACGGCCTTCACCGTGGTGAAAGCCGAACTCGCCGAGGCCGACTGGAGTGCGGAGCAAACCGACGAGGCGGGCGATCCGCCGGACTGAGGGTTCCGGTAGAAATCGGAGGCGCTCGGGTTCGCCCGCGAGCACCACGAGAGATCAGCTCAGGAACGCGGTGATCCGCGGGATCACCGCGGCGGGGCAGTCTTCATGGACGGTGTGGCCGCAGCCGGGCACGATGACCGCGTCGGCGTCGGGGATGCGGTCGGCCAATCGGGTCGCCTGCGAGGGCGGCAGCCATTCGTCGTCTCCGCCCCACAGCACCAGAGTGGGTGCGCTCACCTGGTCGAGACCCGCGTCGGTGAGGCGGTAGTCGAGATTGCGCCACAGCGCCAGGAATCCGGCGCGGTTGGCGGGGCGAGCAAACGGCGAGTAGAACTCGTCGATCAGTTCGTCGGTGACCAGATCCTTGTGCACGAACGTGCCGCGAATGCTGTCGGTGTAGAACGACCGGGTCGTGAGATCGTTGAGCAGCTCACCGACCACCGGCGTCTGGAAAAGCGGTGTGATCGGCGCCTTTTCCGCGTCCAGCCCAGGGGAATCCAGCAGCACGAGCCGCTCGACCCGTTCCGGATGCTGCTCGGCGAAGTACAGGCTCCACGCCCCACCCCACGAGTGCCCGACCAGCGCGGTACGGTCCAGGCCCACGGCGTCGAGGAAGACCGCAATGGCCTCCGCCATAGCAGGCAGATCGAAAGCGAAACCGGCGCTGCGCAATTCGGTGTAACCCTGACTGGGCAGGTCGACCGCGTAGACGGTGTGCTGCTGAGCCAGCGCGGGGGCCACATCGCGCCAGGAGTAGCCCCACAGACCACCGCCGGCGATCAGCACCACCGGCGATCCGCTCCCGGACACGGTGTAGTGGAAGCGGGCGAGATCGGTCTCGACGTAACGGGATTCGACGCGGGTGAGATAGCGGGAGGGCAGGTCCGAGTTCGGCGGCTCACCGGCGTACGCGACCGGCAAGGCGATCGCGAACACGGTGGCCACGACGGCGGTGAGCCCGAGGGCCAGGCGGCGGAACCAGACTCTGAATCGCATGACTTTCTCCATGGCTGAGTGGGTGTCTTCGATCAAGAGACAAGACAGCACCAGCCGACGTGACGGGGTGTGGCCCATTTCACCGCCGTACCGGCAGCCGATCGAGGAAGTCGGTCGGTGCTCGCGGGGGTGTGGTCGGTGCTCGCCCATTCGATTGCTACCGGGATCCCGACCGATCCTGCATCCGCGTCCGCGCGTGCGCGTGTGGCAGGCGGGCGAGGCCATCACGGTCCCGTCGCTGAACCTCCGCGGCCCGCCCCGAAGGTTTGCCGAATCGTAACTCGTGTGCGGTCGATATGTCCGATGCCGGTCGGTCGTTCGTCCGCGCACCGGCGCACGCCGGACCATGATGGGGGTAGGGAGTCCACGGAGAGTGGGGTCGTACCGCGCGGGGACCGCGCGCCGTGGCTCCGGCGCAGATGAGGGATTTCGTCTCGCTGCCGTGCACGGCGGACCGTGCCCCGTGACGAGGGAGGAGAACGAGTATGGCCATCGACATCCGTAACGTGACAGTCCTGGGGACCGGGGTGCTCGGTTCGCAGATCGCCTACCAGACCGCGTTCCGCGGCTTCGACGTCACCGCCTACGACATCAACGAACCCGCGCTCGAGGCCGCGCGGGAGCGGTTCGCCAAACTCGCCGCGATCTATGTCGCCGAGGTGCCTGGCGCCGCGGGAGGCAAGGCGGAGCTGACCGCGTCGGGCATCGCGCTCACCATCGACCTCGCCGAAGCGGTGAAGGACGCCGACCTGGTGATCGAGGCGGTGCCCGAGGTGCTGACCCTCAAACAGGAGATCTACCGACACCTCGGCGAGGTTTCCCCTGAGCGGACCATCTTCGCGACGAACTCCTCGACCCTGCTACCGAGCGACATCAAGGACTCCACCGGCCGGCCGGACAAGTTCCTCGCGCTGCACTTCGCGAACCAGGTGTGGAAGTTCAACACCGCCGAGATCATGGGCACGGCGGACACCGACCCCGCGGTGTTCCGTGCCCTCGTCGACTTCGCCGAGGCGATCGGCATGGTCCCGATCGAAGTGCACAAGGAGAAGGCGGGTTACGTGCTCAACTCGCTGCTCGTGCCGTTCCTGAACTCGGCCATGGCGCTCGGCGCGGGCGGCTACGCCGACCCGGAGGCCGTTGACAAGACGTGGCGGATCGCCACCGGCGCGCCGATGGGCCCGTTCCAGATCCTCGACGTCATCGGCCTCACGACCCCCTACAACATCCTCGTGCACGGCGACGAGGACGCTCAGCGCCTGGCGGCCTGGCTCAAGGACAACTACATCGACAAGGGCAAACTCGGCATCGCGACCGGCGAGGGTTTCTACCGGTACTCCGCGTAGCACCGATCCCGCAGACGCAGCCCCCGGGCGCGACGGGAGAGAAACGGTAGCCCACCGAGATCGGCGCGCTCCCGTTTCTCTCCCGAACTTCCTTGTCCGCTAACGCCTTACGCGCGCAGGTCTACGGCGTCTTCACCACGTCGACGCCGGGGGCGGCATCCGTGATGATCGAATCCGCGGCGAGGACGGTCCCGCCCTTGGCGCGCTTGCGCGACCGCAGCCTGCGCTCCAGCCTGGTCGCCACCATCGTCAGCGTGCTGTTCAGCGCGATCATGATGATCGCCACGACGATCAGCGCAGGCAGCGGGTTCTGCTCCGCCGCACCCAGCTGCTGGCCCGAGCGGACGATCTCGACGTAGGTGATCTGGTAACCCAGCGCCGTATCCTTCAGCGCGACAACCATTTGCGAGACCAGCGCCGGCAGCATCGCGGTGATGGCCTGCGGCAGCAGGATCAGTCGCATCAGCTGGTTCTTGCGCATCCCGAGCGCGAACGCGGCCTCCGTCTGGCCCTTCGGCAGCGAACGAATGCCCGCGCGCACGATCTCGGCGATCACCGAGCCGTTGTAGATCGTCAGCGCCGTCACCACCGCGGCCAGCGCGAGGTCGTCGGACTTGAACAGGTTGTATTCGCTGTAGAGGGCGAACAGGAAGATCATCAGGATCAGCACGGGGATGGCCCTGGCGAATTCGACGATCGCGCCCGCGACGAGCCGCACCGGACGATGGTCGGACAGGCGCAGGATGCCGAAGATCATGCCGATCACCATCGCGAAGACGATGGAGAGGAGCGCCGCGACGATGGTGCCCCGCAGACCCGGCAAGAGGTAGGTCGACCAGATGTCGCTGTCGAGGAACGGCTCCCACTTCGCCGCCTCGAGCTGACCCTTTTCAGCGAACGCGCGGAAGAGCAGGATCCCGGCCGCCACCACGAGGGCGACCACCACCAACGAATAGACAATGTTGCGCAGCCGAGCCTTTGGCCCCGGCGCGTCGAAAAGTACGGAAGCGCCGGCACTCATCGGGCGACCTCGTATCGCTTGGCGAGCCAGCCGAACAGCAGGCCCGTGGGCAGGGTGATGATGACGAACCCGAGCGCGAAGATCGCGCCGATGGCGAGCAGCGCGGCCTCGGTCTCGATCATCTCCGCCATCAGGTTGGCGGCCTCGGCGACACCGATCGCCGCGGCGATGGTGGAGTTCTTGGTCAACGCGATGAGCACGCTGCCCAGCGGCGCGATCACGGACCGGAAGGCTTGCGGAAGAACCACGAGCCGCAGATTCTGGGTGAAGCCGAAGCCGAGGGAGCGACCCGCCTCGGACTGGCCGAGCGGCACCGTGTTGATGCCCGCGCGCAGCGACTCACAGACGAACGAGGCGGTATAGACGCTCAAGCCGACGATGGCCCAGCGGTAGTTGTTGTCGGTGATCGAATCGCCCGCGATCGTCCAGCCCAGCGTCGAGTACAGACCCAGCGAGCAGAAGATGATGATCAGCGTGAGCGGGGTGTTGCGAAAGATCGTGACGTAGGCGGTGCCCACCCAGCGGGCCACCGGCACGGGGGACACCCGCATCGCGGCGACGATTGTGCCGAGTATCAGCGCCCCGACCGCGGAGAACGCGGTCAATTTGATCGTGACCCAGAAGGCTTCCAGGATCTTGGCGTCGTATTCCGAGATCAGATCGAACACGGCCGGCGCGTCCCTCCCATCGGTGTGGCATGGTTCATCGGTGAGCCGAGCGGGTGGCCCGGAGGATCGCCCCGGACCACCCGCGTGACGAATCTCAGTAGCGGTTCACCTGCGGAGCGGGCGAGGGGGTGAAGCCGGAGCCGCCGACGTTCTGCTCGAGCGCCTTGGCCCACGAGCCGTCGGCGATCATCGCCTCGATCGCGTCGTTGATCTTGTCGCGGGTCTCCTGATCACCCTTCTTCAGACCGATGCCGTAGTTCTCGGTGGTGAAGGCCTTGCCGACCACTTTCAGCTGGCCGGGCGACTGCGCGGCGAAACCGGCGAGGATGATGTCGTCGGTGGTCACCGCGTCGACCGAGCCGTTGCGCAGCGCCTCGACGCACAGCGAGTAGGTGTCGAACTCCTGCAGCTGAACGTCCTTGGCGTACTTCTCCTTGACGTTCTGCGCGGGGGTGGAGCCCTTCACCGAGCAGAGCTTCTTGTTGCCGGTGAGGGATTCGACGCCGGTGATCTCGGTGTTGTCCGCCTTCACCAGCAGTGACTGGCCCGCCACGTAGTACGGGCCCGCGAAATCCACTTTGTCCTTGCGCTTGTCGGTGATCGAGTAGGTGCCGACGACGAAGTCGACCTGACCGTTCTCGATCAGCGTCTCGCGCTGCGGCGTCGGCGCTTCCTTGAAGGTGATGGAATCCGGCTGCACGCCGAGCTTTCCGGCGACGTACTTGGCGACCTCGACGTCGAAGCCGGTGTAGGAGCCGTCCTTGGTGCGCAGACCCAGACCCGGCTGGTCGAACTTGATGCCGATGGTGAGTTTGCCTTCCTTGGCGTGGTCGAGGGCGCTGCCCTCGTCACCGCCGCCGCAGGCGGTGGCGGCCAAAGCCAGGGCGAGCGCCCCGACTCCGAGTCGAAGTGCACGATTGATCCTCATCGAGTTCCTAACTTTTTGTGTGACTGTCGATGCCGTCGTCTGTACCGGGTGGGTCAGTGACTGAGAATCTTGCCCAGGAAGTCTTTGGCGCGCTCGGATTTCGGTGCGGTGAAGAAGGTTTCCGGCTCGGTGTCCTCGACCACCTGACCGTCGGCCATGAAAAGCACTCGATTGCCCGCGCGGCGCGCGAAGCCCATCTCATGGGTGACCACCAGCATCGTCATGCCGTCCTTGGCCAGCGAGACCATCACCTCGAGCACCTCGTTGACCATCTCCGGGTCCAGCGCCGACGTCGGCTCGTCGAACAGCATCACCTTCGGGTTCATCGCCAGCGCGCGGGCGATGGCCACGCGCTGCTGCTGTCCGCCGGACAGCTGAGCCGGGTACTTGTCGGCCTGGTTGGCGATGCCGACCCGCTCGAGCAGTTCCATGGCGCGGGTTCGCGCCGCGTCCTTCTTGATCTTGCGCACCTTGGTCGGCGCGAGCATCACGTTCTCGATGATGGTCTTGTGCGCGAACAGGTTGAACGATTGGAACACCATGCCGACGTCGGCGCGCAGCGCGGCAAGCGCCTTGCCCTCGGCAGGTAGCGGCACGCCGTCGACGGCGATGTCGCCGGAGTCGATCGGCTCGAGCCTGTTGATGGTGCGGCACAGGGTCGATTTCCCGGAACCCGAGGGGCCGAGGACGATGACGACCTGTCCCTTGGGGACCTCGAGATTGATATCGCGCAACACGTGCAGGTCACCGAAGTGTTTGTCCACATTGCGCATCGAGATCATCGGCGGCGCGCTGGTGGCGGGGCCCTTGTCCAAGCTCGTGGCGTCCCCGGTCGTGTCGGGCGCGGCGGCGGCGTCGGTCATGGTCCTTGACCTTAAGGGGAAAAACCGAATTTGCCCCGGTTTCGGCGACACACCGATCCGCCACGCCGAAACGTCACAGTTCTGTAACGTCTCGGCCGCTTCCGGCTCGGGGCCTCGGCGAGCCCCCGAGCCTGCGGCGATGCGCTCGAAACCCGCTCGACGGGCCCCCGTACCCTGGATGGGTGGATTCGATCGGACAGATTGTGGCGGGAGTGCGCAGTTACGAGGTCCGCACCTTCGGGTGCCAGATGAACGTGCACGATTCCGAACGCTTGTCCGGCCTGCTGGAGGACGCGGGCTACGTGAAGGCCGCGCCGGGGGCGACGGCGGACCTCGTGGTCTTCAACACGTGCGCGGTGCGCGAGAACGCCGACAACAAGCTCTACGGCACGCTCGGCCACCTGGCCCCGATCAAGGCGGACAGGCCGGGCATGCAGATCGCCGTCGGCGGCTGCCTGGCGCAGAAGGACCGCGACACCGTCGTGCGCAAGGCGCCGTGGGTGGACGTGGTGTTCGGCACGCACAACCTCGGCTCGCTGCCGGTGCTGCTGGAGCGGGCGCGGCACAACGAAGAGGCGCAAGTCGAGATCCTCGAATCGCTGGAGGCTTTCCCGTCGACGCTGCCCGCCAAGCGCGAGTCCGCCTACGCGGGCTGGGTGTCGATCTCGGTGGGCTGCAACAACACCTGCACGTTCTGCATCGTGCCGTCGCTGCGCGGCAAGGAGGTGGACCGCCGTCCCGGCGACGTGCTCGCCGAGGTGCAGGCGCTGGTCGATCAGGGCGTGCTCGAGGTGACGCTGCTCGGCCAGAACGTGAACTCCTACGGCGTCAACTTCGTCGACCCGGCCGAGCCGCGCGACCGCAGCGCGTTCGCGAAGCTGCTGCGCGCCTGCGGCGGCATCGACGGTCTCGAGCGCGTCCGGTTCACCTCGCCGCACCCGGCCGAGTTCACCGACGACGTCATCGAGGCGATGGCCGAGACGCCGAACATCTGCCCGCAGCTGCACATGCCGTTGCAGTCCGGGTCGGACCGGGTGCTCAAGGCCATGCGGCGCTCCTATCGCAAGGCGCGCTACCTGGGCATCATCGAGAAGGTTCGCGCGGCCATGCCGCACGCCGCCATCACCACCGACATCATCGTCGGCTTCCCCGGCGAGACCGAGGAGGACTTCCAGGAGACGCTGGACGTGGTGCGCCAGGCCCGCTTCACCAGCGCGTTCACCTTCCAGTACTCGAAGCGGCCAGGCACGCCCGCCGCCGACATGCCCGACCAGCTGCCCAAGCAGGTGGTCCAGGAACGCTACGACCGGCTGATCGCGCTGCAGGAGGAGGTCTCGCTGGAGGCCAACCGCGCGCTGCTCGGCACCGAGGTGGAGCTGCTCGTCGCGGAGGGCGCGGGCAAGAAGAACGCCGCGACCGCGCGAATGAGCGGGCGGGCCCGCGACGGCAGGCTGGTGCACTTCCGGCCCGGCGGCACCGCCGAGACCGTGCGTCCCGGCGACGTGATCACTGTCGACATCACCGAAGCCGCGCCGCACCACTTGATCGCGGACGCCCCGATCAAGACCCACCGCAGGACACGGGCGGGCGACGCGCACGAGCGCGGCGTCACGCCGAAGACCGCGCCCATCGGCGTCGGTCTCGGGCTGCCCACGATTGGCGCGCCAGCCCAGGAGCCGATCGCCTCCGGTTGCGCGACGGGCTGCGACGTATGAGCGAGCGAATCATGTGTGAGTGCGCCTCGCGCATGCCGGTGCCGAGCGTCAGCGAGGCGCAGGCATGAGCGAGCGTAGCGAGCGAATCATGTGCCAGTGCGCCTCGCGCATGCCGGAGCCGAGCGCCAGCGAGGCGCAGGCATGAGCGAGCGCCCCGCCGCGGGAGACGACGAGACCCCACGCCGGGGCCACGACGATTCCGCGCGGGGTGCGGCCGACGCCGCCGCGAACGCGCGCGAACCCGAATCCGGTACTACCGCGCGTAGTGGGTCGGATGACGTGGCGGCCGACGGTGCTGGCACAGTGGACTCGGACAAGTCCCACGCCGATCATCCAGTCGAAGGAGACGACAGCGCCGTGAGCTCGGTCGAGAGCAGCAAGGATTTCGAGCAGTTCCGTGACGAGCTCGACGCTGTCGAGCGACGCCTGGCCGGCGAGATCGATCCCGGCATCCGCGCCATGGTGGTGGCCGGCGCGGTGTTCGTGCTGCTGTTCTCGCTGGTGCTGTCGCACGCGGGCAGCGCGCGCGGCTTCGACGTACTGCTCGCCACCGACACCACCCGCATCGAGCACATCGGGCTGCCCTCGCGCATCTTCGTCTGGTTCGTCGTGGTGTTCGGCATCGGCTTCTCGTTGCTGGCCTTGATGACCCGGCGCTGGGTGCTGGCCTGGATCGCGGTCGCGGGTTCGGCCATCGCCAGCGTGTTCGGCGTCTTCTCCATCTGGCACCGCCAGACCCCCGGCCTCGGCAACTACATCGGGGCGGGCCCCGGCATCGGCCTGATCATCGGCACGCTGGCCGTCATGGTGCTGACCTTCCACTGGATCCGCGTGGTGTGGAGCCGGACCACCATGCACCTGGCCGCCGAGGAACAGCGCCGCAACGCCGCGGCCGCCGCCGAGGAGCGCGACCGCCGCAGGCTGCTCGGCGACTCCTGAGCACCCCCGCCCGCAGCGGCGTCACCTGGAGCAGGGCAGCGTCAAGCAGCCCAGCCGAAGTGCGCGAGCACGCGCGCGCTGCGTGAGCGACCGGCATCCCGCCGCGCGACATGGATCTGCGCCAGCAGCGCGCCCAAGCCCGCGCCCGCGGCGTTCATCAGCACGTCGTCGACGGAGGACACGCGGCCGAGATCGAACACGTACTGCGCGATTTCCAGCGTCGCCGACACCGCCGCGCCGAGCGCCGTCATCCGCGCGACGCCCGCGAATTGGGGGAAGCGCAGCGGAAGGAAGAACCCCAGCGGCACGAACAGCAGTGTGTTCGCTCCGATTTGGACGACCGCGCTCGACGGTGAATCACTGATCGTCGCCACGAGGTCCCGCAGCGGTACGGCACTGACCGCGCCTTCGGCCGCGACCGGCGTCAGGATCATCCACACCCAGGGCAGTGTTCCCGCGACCAGCCCCACCTCGGCCGCCGTGTATCGCAGCGCCAGCTCCGGAGTCAGCCCGTGGCGCACCCGCCACCGCGTCATCGAGACGATCGCCGCGACCAGCGCGGGCACCGCGCACGCCCACACCATCAGCACGTGGCCCCACGCGTCCCATACCAGTCGCACGGGTCAACGCTACCGACGCGCCGAAAGACGTTGGCCGCCAATCGAAGTCGCGGGTCAGCGGTTGCTGACGGCGCCCTCCGCGGCCTCGGCCCACTCGCGCCACTGCTTGGCCTGCTCGAGCGCCTTCTCGGCGTCGCGCTGCTTGCCCGCCGCCTGAGCCTTGGCCGCCTGCTCCTCGAACTGAGCGACCTTCTCGCGGAACTGAGCAGCGCGCGCCACGGCCTCGGGGTCGGTGCGCCGCCACTGAGCGTCCACCGCGTCGCGGACCCGCTTCTCGATGGAGCGCAGCTTGCCCTCGAGCTCCTGGATGCGTTCCCGCGGCACCTTGCCGATGGCGTCCCATTTGTCCTGTAGCTCGCGCAGCTGCGCCCTGGCGGTGTCCAGTCCGCTCGCCGGGTCGATGTGCTCGTAGGCGTGCAGCAGCTCCTCTTTGGCGGACGCGTTCGCCTCGAACTCGGCGTCGCGTTCGGAGACCGCGGCGTTGCGCGCCGCGAAGAACACGTCCTGTGCGCTCTTGAAGCGCCGCCACAGCGCCTCGTCGGCCTCGCGCGGCGCGCGGCCCGCGGCCTTCCACTCGGCGAGCAGGTCGCGGAAGACGGCGGCGGTGCCGACCCAGTCGGTGGAACCGGACAGTTCCTCGGCGCGCACACACAGCTCTTCCTTGCGCCCCTTGGCGGCGGCCCGCTCGCGGTCGAGTTCGGCGAAGTGCGCGCCGCGGCGGCGGTTGAAGGACTCGCGGGCCTTCGAGTAGCGCTTCCACAGCGCGTCGTCGACCTTGCGGTCGACGCCGCGGATGGACTTCCACTCGTCGAGGATCTCGCGCAGCCGGTCGCCCGCGGCCTTCCACTGGGTGGATTCGGCGGCGATCTGCTCGGCCTCGGCGCAGAGCGCTTCCTTGCGCTCGGTGTGCTCGTGGCGGGCGCGCTCCTTCTCCTCCTTGGCGTGCGCGGCCGCTTCCTCGGAGTGCTCGGTGATCGCCTGTAGCCGCTTGGCCAGCCCGTCGATGTCGCCGATGACGGCGGCGGTGGGCAGCGATTCGGCCAGCGTCAGCGCGGCGGCCTTGGTCTTGCGGGCGTCGGCGCCTGCCGCGAGCCGCGCTTCGAGCAGCGCGACCTCGGTGGCGAGGTCGTCGAAGCGGCGGCCGAAGTGCGCGAGGCCCTCGGCGGCGTCGCCTGCCTGCCAGGATCCGACGATCCGTTCGCCCTCTGCCGTCTTCACCCAGGCGGTGCCGTCTTCGTCGACCCGGCCCCAGCGGCTGGGGTCGGTGACGGTGGGTACGACCACCGCGTGCGGGTGCTGCTGATCGGCCGGGCCCGGCGCGGGCTTGACCGCGTGGGGCTTGGGATGAGTTTTCTGGCCACCGGGCTTCGGGGCACCGGAGGGGCGCGGTGTCGTGCCGGGAGTGGCCTTCGCGGTTCCGTTGCTGTCGGTCATCATTCTCCGTCCCTGCCGCGCGTCACGGCTGCCTGGTTACGCCCTAGCTCATCCCATTGAACCCGGTCCGAGCTCTCGAGACCATTGCTCTACGCTCTCCCCGGAATAGAGCTCCGGGCGGACAACCCGTGGTGACCTGGGTCGTCGCATGTCGACACTATCAATCTCGGGGCCAATTGACGCTACAGACACTCGAAGCCGACCGGCGGGCGTCTCGGTACCACCGTGCACCGGGCCCGCGGGCCGAACAGATACGGTTTAGCGCGTGTTCAGTATTGCGGCCC
The DNA here is from genome assembly GCF_040654065.1 of Nocardia sp. NPDC050793. Taxonomy (NCBI): domain Bacteria; kingdom Bacillati; phylum Actinomycetota; class Actinomycetes; order Mycobacteriales; family Nocardiaceae; genus Nocardia; species Nocardia sp. NPDC050793. Next base: position 322,639 of record NZ_JBFAHG010000001.1, on the reverse strand, counting down.
TGGTCCCGTCGCCGCCGATCCTGGTGCCCGAACTAGGCGGTGGTGCGGCGGTCGGAGCGGGGGCGGATCCGGCCGACCCGCCCGCCGTGCTGCGCGCGGCCGCGCTCGACGCCGCAAGGGAGCTGGCGGCCGTGACGCAGCGGTGGACGGTGCTCGGCGTCGGGGCCGCCGACGGTGAGCTCGGCCCGGAATCCGCGGGAACTTTCTGCGGATTCGGCGCGGACGTGCGGGTGGCGCTCGCCGACGCGCCCGGGTTTGCTCCGGATCCGCGGCTTCCGCTGCCCGCCCTGATCGCCGGATGGTTGCGGGGACGCGTCGCGCCGGACGCCCGCGCCACAGCGCGCCTGATCGCGGCCGATACCGACCCGGCGCGATGCCTGGAACTCGGCGCGGCGCTGCGCGCCGAACTCGACGCCGGCGACGAGCCGCGCGGGGTCCTCGTCGTCGCCGACGGCGCCGCCACCCTGACCGTCAAATCGCCCGGCTATCTCGACGAGCGCGCCGCTCCGCTGCAAGCCGAGCTCGACCGCGCGCTGAGCGCGGGCGACCGGTCGGCCCTGCGCGCGCTCGATCCCGCGCTGTGCGCCGAGCTGGCCCTGTCGGGGCGGGCCGCCTATCAAGTGCTGGGCGGTCTGTTCGCCGCGGATCCGTCGGATCCATCCGTCGAAACCCACTACCGTGACGCGCCTTTCGGAGTTGGCTATCACGTGAGCGTCTGGCGACCGGAAAGGGAGGTGCGATGACAGTGCCGATCGCGGTGGTCGGTCCCACCGCCACCGGCAAGTCCGATCTCGGACTGGATCTCGCGGCCCGCCTCGACGGGGAGATCGTGAACATCGATGCGATGCAGCTCTATCGCGGCATGGACATCGGCACCGCCAAGCTGCCCGTGGCACAACGGCGCGGCATCCCGCACCACCAGCTCGATGTGCTCGCGGTGACCGAGACCGCGAGCGTGGCGACCTACCAGCGGTCGGCTGCCGCCGACGTCGAGGACATCATGGCTCGCGGCCGCACCCCGATCATCGTGGGCGGCTCGATGATGTACGTGCAGGCGCTGCTGGACGAGTGGGAGTTCCCGGCCACCGATCCGGCGGTGCGCGCCCGCTGGGAGCAAGTCCTGGCCGAGCAGGGCGTGGCCGCCGTGCACGCGGCGCTGCGCGCGGCGGATCCGGTCGCGGCCGCCACCATCCTGCCCACCGACGGCCGCCGCATGGTGCGGGCGCTCGAGGTCGTCGAGCTCACCGGGCAGCCGTTCGCGGCCTCGGCGCCCACCATCGGCGCGCCGCGCTGGAACACCGTCATCCTCGGTGTCGACCGCGACACCGCCGAACTGGACGCGCGCATCGAGCGACGCACCGCGCTGATGTTCCAGACCGGGCTGGTCGACGAGGTGCGCGGACTGATCGACCAGGGCCTGCGCGCGGGCGTCACCGCGCGCCGGGCCATCGGCTACGCGCAAGTCCTCGCCTACCTCGACAACGAATACGACCTGAACCACGCCGAGGAACGCACGTTCATCGGCACCCGCCGCTACGTGCGCAGGCAGCGCTCCTGGTTCCGCCGCGATCCCCGGGTGCGCTGGGTGGACGGCGCGGATCCGAACCTGCTCGACTCCGCGCTGCGTGCCGTTGAAAGCTCGGGGGCCATCGAAAGCACTGGTGCGAGCGAAGGCCATGGTGCGACCGAGAGGCCGGGTGCGATCGACAGCGCGGGTTCCATCGACAGCACAGAACGGACCCCTCAGTGACCAGACGTGTCAGCACCCGCAACGCTTCCGTGCAGGTGTGGCAGGCATACCTGAACAATCGCACCAAGCGCCACCGCGACAGCCGGTTCCTGGTGCAGGGCGTGCGCCCGATCACCCAGGCGCTCGCCAACGGGTGGCCGCTGGAGACGCTGCTCTACCGGCTCGGCGCGCCCGACCTCTCCGGCTGGGCGAGGGAGGTGCTCGACAGCACCGACGTTCCGCAGGTCGGCCTGGTGCCGGAGCTGATCGCGGAGCTGGGCGAAAAGACAAGCGGGGTACCGGAATTGGTGGCCGTCGCGATCTCGCGTCAGCCCCAGCTGGCGACCTTCGAGCCTGGCGAACCCGGCGAGGACCCGCCGGTCGTCGTGGTGTTCGACCGGCCGAGCTCGCCGGGCAATCTGGGCACCCTGATCCGGTCGGCGGACGCCTTCGGCGCGTGCGCGGTCATCGTCACCGGGCACGGCGCCGACCAGTACGACCCGCAATCGGTGCGCGCCTCCACCGGCTCGCTGTTCGCGGTCCCCGTCTACCGCGCCGCCGGGCCCGCACAGGTGCTGGAATTGCGCGAGCGGCAGGTCGCGCGCGGCATTCCGACCCGGATCGTTGGCACCGACGAGCACGGCTCGCACGCGGTGTTCGACCACGATTTCACCGAGGCCACCATCGTGGTCATCGGCAACGAGACCAGCGGGATGAGCGCCGCCTGGCAAGACGCGTGCGACGACTTGGTGTCCATCCCGATGGGCGGCACCGCGAGCTCGCTCGGCGCGCCTTCGGCCGCCGCGGTGGCACTGTACGAAATTTCCCGGCAGCGCCGGACGTTTGCCAAATGACGACCATGAGGAGAGCACACGCGTGACGGACATCGAATTCACGAAGGGGCACGGCACCCAGAACGACTTCGTGGTGCTGCCCGACGAGGATGTCCGGCTCGACCTGACTCCGGACCGCGTCGGCGCGCTCTGCGACCGGCAGCGCGGTCTCGGGGCCGACGGCGTGCTGCGCGTCGCGCGGGCCGGTGCGCTGCGGGACGCAGGCGTGCTCGCTGACCTGCCCGAGGGCGTCGGCGCGGACGACTGGTTCATGGACTACCGCAACGCCGACGGCTCCCTGGCCGAGATGTGCGGCAACGGTGTGCGAGTGTTCGCGCACTACCTGGCCGCGACCGGTCGCGAGCCGCGCGCGGAGTACGTGGTGGGCAGCAGGGCGGGCGCCCGGCCGGTCACCGTACACGCGGGCGGTCCGGTCGATGGCGAGGTGACCGTCACGATGGGCCGGGTGAAGGAACTCGGGGAATCGACCGCGACCATCGGGGGTTGGCCTTACCCGGGGATCGGCATCGATGTCGGCAACCCGCATCTGGCTTGCGTCGACTCCGGGCTGTCGGCCGAGGCGCTCGGCAAGCTCGACCTGACCGTCTCGCCCGGCTACGACCCCGACCTCTTCCCGCACGGGGTGAACGTCGAGATCCTGACCCGGCTGGACGCGGACCGCGCGGTCGACATGCGCGTCTACGAGCGTGGCGTCGGCGAAACCCGTTCGTGCGGAACGGGAACCGTGGCGGCGGCCGCGGCGGCGCTGGCCGCCGACGGCTTCCGCATCGCGCAGGACTCCGGCCAGGTCACGGTCCGGGTGCCCGGCGGAGCGGTCACGGTGCGCCTCGAAGGCGGGTCGGCCTGGCTGCGCGGGCCTTCGGTGCTGGTCGCCACCGGCACGCTCGCCGAACGATGGTGGAACGGGCGCTGAGCGCGCTCGGCGATAACGGAATGCGCCCGGTGGTCCCACCGTGGCAGCATGGATGGTGTATGAGGAATTCAGAGACGTATGACATCAATCCGGCCGATGACGATTTCGTCGACTCGGCCGAGGACACCGAGCGCTCCGGTGACGTGGTGGCCGAACATGCCGCCCGGATGAAGCGCAACGGCTGGACGATGGAGCCGACGGTCGGTGAACTGCAGCTGGACGAACGCAGCTCGCTGCGCCGCGTCGCCGGTCTGTCCACCGAACTCGCCGACATCACCGAGGTCGAGTACCGGCAGCTGCGCCTGGAACGGGTGGTGCTGGTCGGCGTGTGGACCTCGGGCTCGGTGGCTCAGGCCGAGGCGAGCATGGCCGAGCTGGCCGCGCTCGCCGAGACCGCCGGTTCGGAGGTGCTCGAGGCGCTGATCCAGCGTCGCGACCGTCCCGACCCGGCCACCTACATCGGTTCCGGCAAGGCCGACGAGCTCCGCTCGGTGGTGCTGGAGACCGGCGCCGACACCGTCATCTGCGACGGTGAACTGACACCGGCCCAGCTGACCGCGCTGGAGAAGGTGGTCAAGGTGAAGGTGATCGACCGGACCGCCCTGATCCTGGACATCTTCGCCCAGCACGCCACCTCCAGCGAGGGCAAGGCGCAGGTCGCCCTGGCCCAGATGGAGTACATGCTGCCGAGGCTGCGTGGCTGGGGTGAGTCGATGTCCCGGCAGGCCGGTGGTCGTGCGGGCAGCAACGGCGGCGTCGGTCTGCGCGGTCCCGGTGAGACCAAGATCGAAACCGACCGCCGCCGCATCCGCGAGCGCATGGCCAAGCTCCGGCGCGAGATCCGCGAGATGAAGACCGCGCGGGAGACGAAGCGGGCGCGGCGGGCGTCCTCGGGTATCCCGCAGGTCGCCATCGTCGGCTACACCAACGCGGGCAAGTCCAGCCTGATGAACGCGCTCACCGGTGCGGGCCTCCTGGTCCAGGACGCGCTGTTCGCCACCCTGGATCCGACCACCCGGCGGGCCGATCTGGACGACGGCCGCGAGGTCGTGTTCACCGACACCGTCGGGTTCGTGCGGCACCTGCCGACCCAGTTGGTCGAAGCGTTCCGCTCGACCCTGGAGGAGGTCACCGGCGCCGATCTGCTGCTGCACGTGGTGGACGGCTCCGACGCGATGCCCGCGGATCAGATCAAGGCCGTGCGCGAGGTGATCACCGACGTGATCAAGGAGCAGGGTTCGGCCGCTCCGCCGGAACTGCTGGTGCTCAACAAGATCGATGCCGTCGCTCCGATGGAGCTGACCAGGCTGCGTGCCCTGCTGCCGGACGCCGAGTTCGTCTCGGCGCGGCAAGGCGAGGGCATCGAAGGCCTGCTCGACCGGCTGGCCGAGGTGCTCGGCGGGCTGGATGTCGAGGTCGGCGTGCTGCTGCCGTATACCCGCGGCGATCTGCTGGCCCGCATCCACGCCGACGGCCGGATCCTGTCCTCCACCCACGAGGAGTCGGGAACCAGGGTCAGGGCGCGAGTGCCGCACGCGTTGGCCGCGGCGCTCTCGGAATACGCCCACGCGGGCGGCGACGGCGCGGCGCCCGACGAAGGGTAGCGCCCGCCGAGGGACGGAAATAGAACCGACCGTCACGTTCGATATCCGCGGATGCGGACGTGGCGTGTCGGTTTCTCGTGTCGCGGTGGTTCGGCTACGCCTCGGACCGCGTTCGGTCGCAAGGGAATTCGACGTCGAATCGCTCGCGGGTCGCCGGTCCGGCGCGGGCTGGTGTTGTGACCGGCCACACAAAACCGCCGCCCATGTTGCAACCTGTTCCAAAGCCTTCGGGTAGGGTGGCCCCCGAAGCCGTATTCGATTGCGGCGCAGGGGACGTGAAATTCCGTACGACGATGTGCTGGGATCCGACATGCGATGGGGTAGCCACCAATGCCTGAATCCTCGCCTACCGCAGCGGTGCTGACCGACGGGGCGCCGCTCGAGGTGCGTCTCGACGAGACCGACATCCGGCTGATCGAAGCCCTGCTCGCGCCGCTGCGAGCCTGGACGAGTCCGCGCTTCTACGGCCTGGACAACATTCCCGCCGACGGCCCGGTGCTGCTCGTCGGCAATCACAACCTGATGGGCGGCATCGACGCCCCGCTGCTCATGCCCGCGGTGCTGCGCCGCCGCGGCAGGCTGATTCGGGGCCTCGCCGAGAACGTGCTCATCGCGGTGCCGGGCTTGCGCCACTTCCTGCACTACTACGGCGCGGTCCGCGGTAACCGGCACAACTGCATGGCGCTGCTCGCGCGGGGCGAGGCGGTCATCGTCTTCCCCGGCGGCGGGCGCGAGGCGGTGCGTCGCAAGAACGAGAAGTACCTGCTCAAGTGGGAGGGGCGCAGCGGGTTCGCGCGCATGGCGATCGAGGCGGGCGCGCCGATCGTGCCGGTCGCGATGATCGGCGTGGACGACGCCTACGACATCGTCTTCGACGGCGACCATCCGGTGATGCGCCCGCTGCGCTGGACGGTCGAGGCGCTCGGCCTCAAGCGCGAGCTCACCCCGCCACTGCTGCGCGGTCTGGGCCCGACACCGATCCCGCGTCCCGAACGGTTCTACTTCTCCGCGGGCGCGCCGATCGATCCGGCGCCGTGGTGCGACGCCGACGACCTCGACACTGCCGCCACCGACCTGCGCGACGTGGTGCGCAAGGCGCTCGAAGAGGAGTTGAAGTTCCTGTTCGCCGAGCGCGACCGCGACGCGGGCCGCACCCTCGTCGGCCGGGTGCGCGGATTGCTTCCTTTCTGAGCGAATACCGCACCGGCATCCCTGGCCGGTGGGATACCCTCGACTGCCCGTATACCCTGCCCGGCGTGGGCGGATGGGTCAATCAGCTCACCATTGGCGGCGCACTCGAGGCAGCATCGAACTACTGCACGTACAACATGCGGGAGCGTCTGACCGAGCTCGGCATACCCGCGACCTTCGATTTCCAGCCGGTCGGCACGCACTCGTGGGGCTATTGGGAGGACGCGCTCGTCGCGTCCTGGCCGGTGCTGGCCAAGGGGCTCGGCCTTCGCTCTTGACTCATTTCAATAGCTGAAAGCTATCGACTCATCCGTGTTCAGGTTTGTCGGGAATCGGTCGGAAAGTGCCCGTGGATGCGTCGCCCATACCAGGTGAAACCACGAATTCTGGACGTGAAGTGAACTGCCATTCGTGATCCGGGTACCGTATTCGGTAACGACGGGTCGGTGTGGACCGCCCGGTGTGGTCACTAGGAGGTTGGTGTGGAGCGCACACTGTTCGAGCCCGAACACGATCTGTTCCGGGAGTCGTTCCGCAAGTTTCTCGATCAGCACGTCGCGCCGAACCACGCGAAGTGGGAAGAGCAGGGCATCGTCGATCGCGCGGTCTGGCTCGAGGCGGGCAAGCAGGGCTTCCTCGGCATGGCCGTCCCGGAGGAGTTCGGCGGCGGCGGAGTGCGCGACTTCCGCTACAACGCGATCGTCACCGAGGAGTGCGTGAAGGGGCAGTACTCCGGCCTCGGCTTCTCGCTGCACAACGACGTCGTCGCGCCGTACCTGCTGGAGCTGGCCAATGACGAGCAGAAGCAGCGGTGGCTGCCCAAGTTCTGTTCCGGCGAGATCATCACCGCCATCGCGATGACCGAGCCCGGCACCGGCTCGGACCTGCAGGGCATCAAGACCCGCGCGGTGCGCGACGGCGACGACTGGATCCTCAACGGCGCCAAGACCTTCATCACCAACGGCATCAACGCCGACATCGTCATCGTGGTCGCCCAGACCGACCCCGAGAAGGGCGCCATGGGCTTCAGCCTGCTGGTGGTCGAGCGCGGCATGGCGGGCTTCGAACGTGGCCGCAACCTGGACAAGCTCGGCCTCAAGGCCCAGGACACCGCCGAGCTCAGCTTCACCGACGTCCGGGTGCCCGGCAAGAACCTGCTCGGCACCGAGGGCATGGGTTTCATCCACCTGATGCACAACCTGCCCCAGGAGCGCATGTCCATCGCCGTCATGGCCGCTGCCGCCATGGAGGCCTCGCTGGACATGACCTGCCAGTACGTGCGCGACCGCAAGGCGTTCGGCAAGCCGATCGGCGCGCAGCAGAACACCCGTTTCGTGCTCGCCGAACTGGCCACCAAGACCACCGCCGTGCGCATCATGGTCGACCGCTTCATCGAGGACCTCAACGCGGGCAAGCTCTCCGCCGAGGACGCCGCCATGGCCAAGTGGTGGACCACCGAGGAACAGCTCGACCTCATCGACCGCTGCCTCCAGCTGCACGGCGGCTACGGCTACATGAAGGAATACCCGATCGCCAAGGCCTACATGGATGCTCGCGTCCAGACCATCTACGGCGGCACCACCGAAATCATGAAGGAGATCATCGGCCGCTCCCTGAACCTGGCCTGATCCTTACCTTTTCGCCTCCGGCCGCACGGGTTTCCGTGCGGCCGGACGCTTTTCGGGGATGGCGAACGACCACGCAGACCATTTCGACGCCCCGCAGGGCTTACAGGCTCTGCGAGGCGTGTGAACCGTTTGCGAGGGTGGGCGTCACTGGGCGGGTAGGGGCGGGGGATCGGTGGTCCGCAGGAGATTGGCGACCGCAGTGGGGGTCCAGCGCAGGTCGGCGCCGGGGCGGGTGGCCAGGTAGGCGGCGGTGCGGGGGAGAGGCCAGCCGTGTGATTCGGTGATGCCCGCCGCCAAATGGCGCAGGTAGGCGGAGGATGGCGGGTTGCCGGGGAGGTCGGTGTAGCGCCAGGGGGCGGTGCAGGTGAGGATGGGGCGGCCATCGAGAGTGCCTGTGCGGACCAGGGTTTCGTAGCGACCGAGGCCGAGCGCGGTGCGGCCGTTGGCGAGCACCTCGGTCAAGTCCAAGTCCTCGCCCGGCGGGCGGTACATCTCCTGGGCGACGATGTCGGAGAACTGCGCGGCCGTCAGCAGGTAGGCGCGGGCGGCGGTCTCTCCCGCGGCGTCCGGCGCGTAGAAGCCGCGGCCGCCGGTCCAGGTGAGCGATTCGGTAGCGAAGTAGAGCAGGCCGGGCAGCGTGAGCGGCCGGGACTGCCGCGGCGCGGAATGGTCGCGGCACCCGGGAAGTTCGATCGCGCCGCCCTCGGGTCGGCCGCCCTCGAGATAACAGTGCAGGCGGCGGTGATGCATGTTGGAGCCGTAGGCGGCGTACCACACGAGGCACGTCACCCCGCCATTGTCCCTCGTTCCGGCGAGCGTCGCCCGGACGGCAACGGTCGGCGCACATGCGTCAGTCGGCCACGGCTCGTCACGCCGAATACTCAGAGCCAGCCGGTGAGTTGCCGCAAAGCCAAGCGCGACACCGCGAGTACGAGATCGAGGGCTCCATCATGGGGCGGATACCCGCCGCGCGCACCCGCTGCCACGAGAGTGACGTCCCGATCGCCGCCAGCACCGCGGAACCAGCGCGGCACGGCGCAGCCTCGTCGCTTGAAAGCTCAGAGCCACCCGGTGGCCTGCTGCAAGGCCAGGCACGACACCGCGAGCACCAGTCCGAGGGCCCCGCCGAAGACCAGCGGCCGAACACCTGCGGTGCGCACCCGTTGCCACGACAGCGACGTCCCGATCGCCGCCAGCACCGCTGCGATCAGCCATGCGCTCACCGCGCCCAGCGGCCTGGACCACGATTCGGGCACCAGCCCGAACCCGGCGATCACCGAAGCCGCCACGAAGAGCACCACGAACAGGGGTACCACCTGCCACGCCGAGCGGCGGTCGTCGATCTCGGCGTCGGGCTGCCGCGCGCCCCGTTGCCCGCTGTCGGGTTTGCCGTGGTCGTGTCGCCTAGCGTCGGGTTGTCCAATGCCGCGTTGCCCGCTGTCGGGTTTCCTGTCGTCGTGCCACTCAGCGTCGTGTCGCCCAGCGTTGCGTTGGCCAGCGCCGAAATTCCGAGCGCCGCGCCGCCCCAGATGCAGGCCCACGCACATCGGCACGATCAGCAAGCTGCGCACCAATTTCACGATCACCGCGAACTGCGCCGCCGCGGGCCCGAAGATCGCGCCCGCCGCCAGCACCGAGGAGGTGTCGTTGATCGCCGTGCCCGCCCACAGCCCGAATGCCTCCTCGGACATGCCGAGCAGCCGACCCAGCGGCGGAAAGGTCAGCACGGCAAGGACATTGAAGACGAATATGGTGCCGAGCGCGTAGGCGACCCGTTCCCGGTCCGGCTTGATGACCGCGGTCGCCGCCGCGATGGCGGATGCGCCGCAGATCGTCGTCCCTACCGCGACCAGCGTCGCCGACTCTCGATCGAGCGCCAGCAGCCTGCCGACCACGACCGCGGCGACCGCGCCCGCCACCACCGTGCCGACCAGCACTACCGACGTCTGCCTGCCCACGCTCAGCACCGCGCCGAACGGCAGTCCCAACCCGAGCAGCACGATGGCGAGTCCGAGCACGCGCTGTCTGGTCACCGACAGTCCGGGGCCGAACACGCCGTCCTCGTCGACGGCCCTCCTGCCCGCGAGGCCGACCAGCGCACCGACGGCCAGCGCGAACACCGGCGCTCCGACGACGGGCACGGCCCGGCCGATCAGCGTCGCGACGGTGGCGAGCCCGGCGACCAGCGCGAGCCCGGGTAGATGGCGAGGGGAGCAGAACACGCTTTCAGCCTCGCGCCACGGACGTCACCCAGGTAGAGAGCGCTTTCGGACGACCTCATAAGATCCGCTTATGTCAGCCCATCGTGCCCAGGGTCGCCAGGACCGAAATCCGCGCCCATGACGCTGCCACCGGGAACGCCCGATCTGGACGTACTCGACCTGCTCGTGTCCGTCGCCGAACTCGGCAGCCTCGGTGCCGCCGCCCGCCGCCACGGCATCAGCCAGCCCGCCGCCAGTATGCGCATCAGCGCGCTGGAACGCAGGCTGCACCTGCGGCTGCTCGACCGCGGGCCGACCGGTTCGGCCTTGACCGAGGCGGGCCGGGCGGTGGTCGACCACGCGCGCCCGGTGCTCGAGGCGGCTCGCTCGTTCGGCGCAGCGGTGTCCGCCCTGCGCGCGGGCAGCGTCCCCCGATTGCGCGTCGCTGCCTCCAAAACCATTGCCGACCATCGGATTCCGCAGTGGTTGCAGGCACTGCGCGCTGTCCACCCCGAAGTGGCGGTCGCCTTGGAGGTGGCCAACAGCAGTCAGGTGCTGGAGCTGGTCCGCCGCGAGGCCGCCGACATCGGGTTCGTCGAGGGTCCGCACCCGCCCCCGGACCTCGGCAGCCGGGTGCTCGGCGCGGACGAACTCGTGGTCGTGGTCGCTCCCACCCATCCGTGGGCGCGCCGCCGCGGGCCGGTGCCGCTGCGCGAGCTGGCCGCCACCGCGCTGCTGTGGCGGGAATCGGGATCGGGGACCCGCGACGCCGTCTGGGAGGTGCTCAGCGCCCATGGCGAGCCCGCCAGACCGGCCGCGGAACTGGGCTCGGCGGCCACGATCATCGCTGCCGCGCGGACGGCCCTCGCGCCCGCGGTGCTCAGCAGATTGATCGCCGCGCCCGAGCTCGAGCGCGGGACGCTCGTCGAGGTTCCTGTGGCCGATGCCACCGCGTTGACCAGGCAGTTCCGTGCGATCTGGCGCCCGCGTTTTCCGCCCGCCGGTCCGGCGAAGCTGCTGGCCGAGATCGCCGAACGCACCGAATCGTTCGACTGAGTCGGGAGCCGCCGACGGGTGCCCGGAGGAGAATCGAAGCCGTTGCGCGGGCAGTGGTCCTGAGTTAGGTTGTCCTTAGCTCTTATTGAATATCGATTTCATTACTGCGGCCGGGTGCGGGGTCACGCCGGCCGACCGAGTGAGAGGACGAACCATGGGCGCCGACGTCGAACTCGACGGTATCCCGCTGACCATGCTCTGGACCCTGCACAACCGGGCCAGCGAGTCCAAACGGCCCGACGCGATCCTGCGCGATCCCGCCTGCGAGCGGATCTACGACGCGATCGCCTTCGACTACGAGCGGGCCTTCGGCAAGCCGGACGGCACGCACGCGGTGCGGTCCAAGAAGTTCGACGCGGTGCTGCGGCCCTGGCTCGCGGCGCACCCCGGCGGCACGGTGGTGGAACTCGCGGCCGGGCTCGAGACGCAGTTCCAGCGCTGCGACGACGGGCGGGTGCGATGGCTGTGCGTGGACGTGCCGGACGCGATCGCGGTGCGCGAACGATTCCTGCCGCCCAGCGAGCGGTGCAGGCACCTGCCCGTGAGCGCGCTGGACACCGCCTGGCTGGCCGAGGTGGATCCGTCGCGCGGCGTATTCGTCACGGCGCAAGGGCTTTTCATGTACTTCGAGCCGGAGCAGGTGCGGCAGCTGTGCTCGGCGATCCTTGACCGATTTCCCGGCGTCGAGCTGATGTTCGACACCATCCCGCCCTGGTTCTCCCGCAAGACGATGCGCGGCTTCCGCAAGACGCCGCACTACGAGGCGCCGCCGATGCCGTGGGGCGTCCGGCGCAGCGACCTCGCGGCCCTGGTGCGCTCGTGGAGCCGGAAGGTGACGGAGGTGACGGTCTCGTCGTACAGTCCGGCGCACGGTCCGCTGCCCGCCACGCTCCCGCTGTTCGAGCGGGTGCCGGTGCTGCGCGACATCCCGCCCGCGATCGCCCACGTGCGCACCGCGGCGTAGCGTCGCTGCCCTTCCCTCCGAAGGGAATTCGCGAGTACTGCTCGGCCGCACGCGCATGACCATCGAACAGATCGCCACCCGGTTCGGCTACACCGAATCGGCCTCGTTCATCCGCGCCTTCCGCCGCTGGGGCGGTTGCCCGCCGCGGGAATTCCGTTCCCGCGGCGGGCATTCCGGGCAACCGCTCGAGCGCGCCTCCGTCCTCGCTCGCGCCGTGCGCGGGCGGTAGCCGGACGTCGCCGAGCCCGCTAGATCTTGCGGATCACCGTCACGACCTTGCCGAGGATGCGGGCGTCGTTACCCGGAATCGGCTCGAACAGCGGGTTGTGCGGCATCAGCCAGACGTCCTTGCCGCTGCGCTTGAAGGTCTTCACCGTGGCCTCGCCCTCGATCATCGCGGCCACGATGTCGCCGTTGTCGGCGACGTTCTGCTGACGGACGACCACCCAGTCGCCGTCGCAGATGGCGGCGTCGACCATCGACTGACCGACGACCTTCAGCAGGAACAGCGAACCGTCGCCGACGAGTTCGCGCGGCAGCGGGAACACGTCCTCCACGGCCTGCTCGGCGAGGATCGGCCCACCGGCGGCGATCCGGCCCAGTACCGGAACGAAAGTCGGGGTCGGACGGTTCGGATCGATCGCGGCCGATTCGGCGTCCTCGAGCGCGGCGCCGGGCAGGCTGGTCACCGCGCGCACCGCCTCGTCGAGCCCGCGGACGTCGACCGCGCGGGGGCGGTTGGGGTCGCGGCGTAAATAGCCCTTGCGCTCCAGTGCTCGGAGCTGATGGGCGACCGACGAGGTAGAGGTCAATCCGACCGCGTCGCCGATCTCGCGGATGCTCGGCGGGTAGCCGCGCTCGCTCACCGAGGTTCGGATGACCTCCAGCACCTTGCGCTGACGCACGGTGAGATCTGCCCCGGTCGGCGACGGGTCGCCGCCGACTCCGCTCTCGTCGCCCGTGTCGTCTGTGTGGCTCACCGCAACCGCCCTTCTCGTCGTTGATGTCGCCTCTCGAATTTAGTCCGCTACTGCCGAGGTTTCAAACATCTGTTCGACGCATGTCGGGCGTTTCGTGCTGACTTCGGCGGCGGCGCGTGGTAGAAATTCGAACATCAGTTCTTCGAACATGTGATCGAAAGCGACTCTCTTCGAGCCATCCCGCCTGCATCCACATGGAGGTCTGTCCGATGAACACAGCGACCCGCGAAATCCGCGCCACCGCGTCCGCTCCGGAAATGCAAGACACCGTCGATGATCTGGGCTTCGACTCCGCTCCGCGGGTGCGCCGCGGCGGACCGCGCGCCGTGGCCGCGCCGGGTCGTGAAGTGGCGGATCGCCGTCCGCGCGTGAGCAGGCCGGGTGGCGCCGCCGACCTGTACCGGCGCGGTCGCGTGCGCACGCCCGCGGCCCGGCGTCCGCGCGGGGTGCATCCGGTGCCGACCGTGGAGCAGGCGCAGCTGGGGTTCGCGGTGCTCGCGGTCGCGGCGCTGCTGAGCGCGCTCGTGGTCGCCGGGCTGCTGGGATTGGCGCACTGGCGCGCGGGCGCCGTCGTCGGTCCCGATTCCTCGACCTCGATTCCCGCGGAGATCGAACAGCGGCCGGTCTACGGTAATCAGCCGCGCTGATTCGCTGGGCTCGCATTGGCCGGCGGCTGGGCTCGCCGGTTCGCCAGGGGCCGAGCAGGTTTCGCGGGTGGTTCTCGCATTCCTTCGTGTGGGGACGATGCGGCAAGTCGGCCATTCGGCGTGGCCGAAAATCTCGATCGGCAACTAGAACGCGTTGCTACTGTGCTGAAAACGTGACCCAGGCAACATTTTTGCCTCGAACGATTTCGGGACTCATGCAATGACGCAGCGATTCACCGCAGGCGGCGCGCTCCGTGCCTTCGCCGGGCTGTTCTTCTGTTTCCTCTTGGGGCTCGGCGCGATTCCCGTCGCCGGCGCCGCTCCGGCCTACCTCGACTATCTCGATCTGCCGTCGGTCAACGGCGACGGTGAGCGCGGCGGCGGACTCAATCCCGCGCTGCCGCTGGACGAACCGACCCTGCGCGCGGCGCTGGACCAGGCGCGATCCGACGGCATCGCGCCGGAACGCTATGCGACGCTGCTGCATCAGTACTGGCTAGTGGTGGCCACCGGCAACGCCGCGATCGATCTGGCGGGCTGGGATCCGAGCCGCGGCGCACGAGCCAACGAGCGAACCTTCAATCAGGTTTATGTCAACTACCTGCGGCTCACCACGACATACCCGGAGTTCTACTGGGCCGGTCTGGCGGGGATCGCGGGCGGCTCGTTCGCTTCGGGTTTCTTCGACATGAGCGACGTCGGCGTCGTGCTCGACGTGCCGGGCGTCCATCAGCTCGGCAACACCGTCGCCGACCTGCTGCGCGGGACCCCCGAAGAACTGATCGGCGAACTGCCCGCCGACATCGGGCTGCTGGCCACCCAGGGCGCGCGCCTGTCCGCCGAGGACGTCGCCTGGTACCAGACCCGGCTGATGATCATGCAGAAGCACATCTTCACCGACCTCGTTCCGATGCACGAAGCCTTTGCCGCGCTCGGCATGCCGGGCATCGAGGAGATGTACGCCGCGGGCATCATCGACGCGGACATCCGCGCCGCGTGGCAGTCGATCACGACGGGCACCCGCGACGGCTACATCGACGCGCTGATCCGGATGACCGACCGGGAGCAGAACCACATCGTCGCCGACCAGTGGGACGTCACCGCCGCGGGCCGCGACGGCATGGGGCGGGTGCTCACCTATGTCAGCACCATCGCGGGCAAACCCGCGGTGCCCGGTGTTCGCGCTCCGGGCGTCTTCGCCCCGGCCACCGTGCGTACCGGTCTCGGCGGACAGCAGGTCGCGCTGCGCACCGCGCTGCCCGCCTTCAACTGGGCCGACCGGGAAGACCGCTGGACCTACATCATGGGCGACCTGGTGCCGCGCCATATCGACATGGAGACCGACACGGTGCTCGCGGCGGCAGTGCTCGGCGAGTCGTTCTGGCACAAACTCGCCCGCGGCAGGCTGGTCCCGCGCCTGCCCGAACTGCTCGCCGACCTGACCTCACGCTGGCAGCTCGCCGAGTGATGCTGCCCGCCGGGCGAAACGCCCGGTGACTACCCGGGTATCCTCGAAGAGCTATGGAGGTATACGGCGTGTCAATGCGGGTATACCTCGTGCCGGGTCCATCGACGAAGGATCTCTCGGATGCATTGCCCGTACTGCCGACACCCTGACTCCCGGGTGGTCGACTCGCGCGAGGCCGAGGAAGGCGCGGCCATCCGCCGTCGACGTTCGTGCCCGAACTGTGGGCGGCGTTTCACCACGGTCGAGACCGCCATCCTGTCCGTGGTCAAGCGCAGCGGCGTCACTGAACCGTTCAGCCGGGAGAAGGTCATCCGTGGCGTGCGCCGCGCCTGCCAGGGCCGCGAGGTCGACGACGACGCCCTGAACCTGCTGGCCCAGCAGGTCGAGGACGCCGTGCGCGCGACGGGTTCGCCGGAGGTGCCGAGTCACGAGGTCGGCCTCGCCATCCTCGGTCCGCTGCGCGACCTCGACGAGGTCGCCTATCTGCGCTTCGCCTCGGTCTACCGGTCCTTCACCTCCGCCGAGGATTTCGAACGCGAGATCCAGCAGATGCGCGAGGCACGCGCCGCGGCGGGCGTCGCCGCGGACTGACCCGGGTGCGTCCGAGCCCGCCGGAACGTCCGGCGGGCTCGTTGGTCCGTGCGCGGTGCCGTTCACTCACCGGCGGATGGCGGCGATGGCTTTCTCGATCCGCTTGGTGGACACCGGATACGGCGTGCCGAGCTTCTGAGCGAACAGGCTCACCCGGAATTCCTCGATCATCCACCAGATTTCGACGACGTCGGGCGCTTGCTTGCGCCCTTCGGGCAGTGCGGCGAGCAAGCGGTCGTACGCGGCGAGGACGCGGTCGAGCTCGGCCATGCCCTGCCGATCGCGGACGGCGGAACCGGGCAGGGACTCGAGCCGGACCAGCACGGCGCGCAGGTAGCGAGGAAGCTCCCGCAGTCGGGCACTGCCCCATTCGGAGACGAAGCCGGGGAAGACCAGATCGTCGAGCTGGTGCCGGACATCCTCGGCGATGTCGCGCTCAGTGACGCTACCCAGCACCGAGGTCACCCGGTGCGCTTCGGCCAGCACCGGCACCACCAGGCGGACGATGCGGGCGACCTCGGTGGCCAGCCTGGGACGGATCGCGGCGACGAGCGCCTCGAAGCGGTCGGGGCTGTGCACCGGACCGCCCGCCGCCGCGATCAGCTCGTCGGCGGCCGCGGCCCGGCAGTCCTCGACCAAACCCTCCAGCGAACCGGACGGATTCTGGCTCAGCGCAAGGCGATCCGTGGGCGAAAGGCCCGAGGTGACGGTGCGCGCCGAGGTCGGTATCGCGTGCAGCACCAGAGTGCGGGTGCCTGCCCGCATCGCGGCGGCCTGCTCGGCGGGGGAGCTGAGGACGCGCACCGCGACGCCCTCGCCCTCGGGCACCAGCGCCGGATAACCGGTCACGGTCTGCCCGGCGACCTGGCGGCGCACCGTCGGTTCGACGGTGCCGAGTGACTCCGAGGTCCACACCGTGGCCGCGGCGCGCTCGGCGCCCGCGGTCGCCCGCGCCACCGATGCCGACACCTGTTCGGTGAGTTGGGTCTTCAGCGCGGTGAGGCTCTTGCCCTTCGCGAGTACCCGGCCCCCGGCGTCGACCGCGGCGAAGGTCATGCGCAGATGCTCGGGCAGCGCGGCGGGGTCGAAGTCGTTCGGTGTGATGGTCACCGAGCCGAGCCGGGACAACTCCCTGGCCAGGCCGGTGCGCAGCGGCTCGGCGCGTGGGGTGAGCGCGCCCAGCGCGGCGGCGGCGAAGTCCGGGGCCGGAACGACGCTGCGCCGCAACGTCTTCGGCAGCGTCTTGATCAGCGCCGTCGCCAGCTCTTCGCGCATGCCGGGCACCAGCCAGTCGAAGCCGACGGCGCGCACGTGCGCCAGCTGCTCGACCGGGATGCGCGCGGTGACGCCGTCGTCCTCTTGACCCGGCTCGAACTGGTAGGTCAGCGGGAAGCTCAGCTCGCCCTGGCGCCAAGCGTCCGGGAAGTCCGTTGGATCCAAGGCCGCCGCGTTCGCGTTGACCACGGTGGACTTCGAGAAGTCCAGCAGCGCGGGATCTTTCCGCTTCGCCGTGCGCCACCAGCTGTCGAAGTGGCGCGCCGAGACGACCTCGGCGGGGACTCGCTGGTCGTAGAACTCGAACAGCACCTCGTCGTCGACCAGGATGTCGCGGCGGCGCGCCCGGTGCTCGAGATCGGCCACGTCGTCGAGCAGTTCCCGGTTGCGGTGGAAGAACTCGTGTTTCGTCTGCCACTCGCCCTGCACCAGCGCGTGCCGCAAGAACAGCTCGCGAGACACCTCGGGATCGATCCGGCCGTAGTCCACGGGGCGGCTCGTCACCAGCGGCACGCCGTAGAGCGTGACGCGCTCGTAGGCGCGCGCCGCGCCGCGTTTGGCCGACCAGTGCGGTTCGGAGTAGGTGCGCTTCACCAGATCGCCCGCGAGCCGCTCGGCCCACTCGGGTTCCACCCGGGCCGCGATCCGACCGAACAAGCGAGACGTCTCCACGAGTTCGGCGGCCATCACCCAGCGCGGCGGCTTCTTGGCCAGCGACGAGCCGGGGAAGATCATGAACTTGGCGCCGCGCGCGCCGAGGAACTCCCTGCTCTCCGCCTCGCGCACGCCGATGTGCGAGAGCATGCCCGCCAGCAGCGACTGGTGGATCGCGGTGGAATCCCACGGTAGGCCGTCGTTGTCCGGTGCGACGACGGGGACCTCCGAGGGCTTGTCCGTTCCCCGGCCGCCGCGCCGCCTGCCGGAACGGTTCGACGCGGGGGAGCCGTCGCGACCGGCGGGCGCGGATTCCGTTGTCGCACGGGCAGGTTGCGAGCCGCGGCCGTCGGCCGACCAGCCGAGACTCTTGGTGATCGTGCGCAGCTGCCCGTGCAGGTCCTGCCACTCCCTGATCCGCAGGTAGTGCAGGAACTCCTCGCGGCACATCCGCCGGAACTGATTGGACGACAACGATTTGCGCTGCTCGGTGAGATAGTCCCAGAGCCGCAGGTAGGCCAGGAAATCCGAGCCTTCGACGACGAACCGCGCGTGCTTGGCGTCGGCGGCCTGCTGGAACTCGGCGGGCCGCTCGCGGACGTCCTGGATGGACAGCGCCGCGACGATGATCAACACTTCGGTCAGGCAGCCGTTGCCGTTGGCCTGCACCAGCATGCGCGCCATGCGCGGATCGACCGGCAACTGGGCCATCTCGCGGCCGACCGGGGTCAGCGCCAGCGCGGCATCGGGGCTCGCCGCGCCGCGTGCCAGCGCGCCCAGCTCCTCCAGCAGCGCGATGCCGTCGCGGATCGCGCGTTTGTCCGGCGCCTCCACGAACGGGAAGTTCTCGATATCGCCCAGCCCGAGCGCGGTCATCTGCAGGATGACGGCGGCCAGGTTGGTGCGCAGGATCTCCGGTTCGGTGAAGGCGGGCCGGGATTCGAAATCGTCCTCGGCGTACAGCCGGATCGCGATGCCGTCGGCGACGCGGCCGCAGCGTCCGGAGCGCTGCCGGGCCGACGCCTGGGAGACCGGTTCGATCGGCAGCCGCTGCACCTTGGTGCGCATCGAATAGCGGGAGATGCGCGCGGTGCCGGGGTCGATCACGTAGCGGATGCCGGGCACGGTCAGCGAGGTCTCCGCGACGTTGGTGGCCAGCACCACGCGGCGGCCGGTGTGCGACTGGAAGACCCGGTGCTGCTCGGCGGCTGACAACCGCGCGTACAGCGGCAGGATCTCGGTGCGTGGCAGTTTCAGGTCGCGCAGTGCGTCGGCGGTGTCGCGGATCTCGCGTTCGCCGGAGAGGAAGACCAGCACGTCGCCGTCGCCCGCGGCGAACAGCTCGCGCACCGCGTCACCGATGGCGTCGACCGGGTCGCGGTCCACCACGCGGGTGTCCTCGTCGTCCTCGTCGGCGGCGGGCAGCTCGAGACTCAGCGGCCGGTACCTGATCTCGACCGGATAGGACCGGCCGGACACCTCGACAATCGGTGCGGGCGTGCCCTTTTCGTCGGCGAAATGCCGGGCGAACAGCTCCGGATCGATGGTCGCCGAGGTGATGATCACCTTCAGGTCGGGCCGGCGCGGCAGCAGCTGCTTGAGGTACCCGAGCAGGAAGTCGATGTTGAGGCTGCGCTCGTGCGCCTCGTCGATGATGATCGTGTCGTAGCGGCGCAGCAGCCGATCGCGCTGGATCTCGGCGAGCAGAATGCCGTCGGTCATCAGCTTGACCAGGGTGCGCTCGGAGGCCTGGTCGGTGAACCGCACCGTGTAGCCGATCACGTCGCCGAGCTCGGTGCCCAGCTCCTCGGCGATGCGTTCGGCGACGGTGCGCGCGGCCAGCCTGCGTGGCTGGGTGTGGCCGATGGCGCCGCGGATGCCGCGACCGAGCTCCAGGCAGATCTTCGGGATCTGGGTCGTCTTGCCGGAGCCGGTCTCGCCCGCGACGATCACCACCTGGTTGTCGGCGATGGCCTTCGCGATGTCGGCGCGCCGGATGGTGACGGGCAGCTGCTCGGGATAGCGGATCCGGGGCACCGCCGCGCGGCGCGCTTCCACGCGTAGTTCGGCGGCGGCGATGTCGGCGGCGATCTCGTCGAGCTCCGTGTCGCGTGCCCGGTCCAGCCGACGCCGCAGCCGGTACTCGTCGCGGAGGGAGAGATTCGCCAGGCGGGTGCGGAGCGCGCGGGTTCCGGTGTCAGCTGTCCTGGTCATTGCGTCGTCCAGCCTACCGGGCCGGGCATCACGGCCCGCCGCTGCCGGGCCGCCGCGGCGCTCACTGCCGTTAGCTGAACGTATGCCAGCGGCGGTGATTCGGCCGGTCGAGCGCCGTACGATGTGCGAGGATCGGCCCATGGACGCGGGCTCGGGCACGTCGTGGGTGGTCAGAGGACTTCGTGTTGCCTTCGGTGTACTCGGCATCGTGGCGCTGGCCTGGATCCCGCTGCGCAATCTGGATGTGGACACCTTCTCCATCGCGAACTACTTCAGCTACTTCACCATCCAGTCGAATGTGTTCGGCGTGCTCGTGCTGCTGATCGGCGGCCTGCGGGACCCGGTGTCGCGCCGCTGGCAGGTGCTTCGCGGCGCCGCGACGCTCTACCTGTTGATCACCGGCGTGGTGTACGCCGTGCTGCTGGCGAATATCGACGTGATGCTCACCGACAAGTTGCTCAACGACATCCTGCACCGCATCCTGCCGATCGTGCTGGTGCTGGACTGGATCCTGGTGCCGGTCAGCCTGGGCGTCACCGGCGGGCTCATCGCGGGCTGGCTGATCTATCCCGCGGCCTACGGCATCTACACCCTCACGCGGGGGCCGATCGTGGACTGGTACCCGTATCCCTTCCTCGACCCCACCGGCCAAGGATATGTCTCGCTGATCATCGGATTGATCGTCCTGACCGGGGTGTTCGCGCTGCTTGCGGTATCCGTCGCCGCTCTCGGCGGGCTCGCCGAGCGGTGGCGTGAACCCGGCAAGGTGGTGACATGAGCGAACGCAGTGAGCGAATCGTGTGCCAGTGCGCTTCGCGCATGCCGGAGCCGAGCGTCAGCGAGGTGCAGGCATGAGCGAACGCAGTGAGCGAATCATGTGCCAGTGCGCTTCGCGCATGCCGGAGCCGAGCGCCAGCGAGGTGCAGGCATGAGCGAACGCGGCATGAGCGCGTTGTGGCACGGCTTCGCCGATATGGGCGCCGTCGAACGGGACGGCGCGTTCGTGATCGCTCGTGGTGAGGGCGCTTACGTCTACGACGAGGCGGGCGCCCGGTATCTCGACGCCACGGCCGGGTTGTGGTTCGCCAATATCGGGCACGGGCGCGCCGAGATGGCCGACGCGGTCGCCGGCCAGTTGCGCACCATCGCGCACTACTCCAACTTCGGCGACCTGGCCGAACCCGCCACCAGGGAACTCGCCGAGCGGCTCGCGGCGATCGCCCCGGTATCCGGCAGCAAGATCTTCTTCACCTCCGGCGGCTCCGACGCGATCGACACCGCGGCCAAGCTGGCCAGGCGCTACTGGCACGAACTGGGCAGGCCGGAGAAGACGATCGTGGTGGGCAGGGAGCGCGCCTATCACGGAATGCACGTCGCGGGAACGGCTTTGGCGGGGCTGCCGCTCAACCGTGCCGGCTACGGCGAACTCATGCCCGACGCGCGCATCATCGCGTGGGACGACGCGAAAGCGCTGCTCGCCCTCGTCGACGAGGTCGGCGCCGAACACATCGCCGCTTTCTTCTGCGAGCCGATCATCGGCGCCGGCGGGGTGTACCTGCCGCCGCAGGGCTATCTGAGCGAGGTGCGCCGCATTTGCCGCGAGCACGACATCCTGTTCGTCGTCGACGAGGTGGTCACCGGATTCGGGCGCATCGGCGGAAGCTGGTTCGCCTCGACCCGATTCGATCTGCGACCCGACATCATGACCACCGCCAAGGGGCTCACCAGCGGCTATCAACCGATGGGCGCGGTGTTCGCCGCGCCACATGTGGCCGAGCCGTTCTTCGTCGGGGGCGTCTGGTGGCGGCACGGCTACACCTACGGCGGGCACGCCGCCGCGGCCGTCGCCGGGCTGGTCAACCTCGACATCATCGAGCGCGAGAATCTGCTCGCCGAGGCCGCCCGGCTGGAGAGCGCCCTGCACGAGAAGCTGGCGTCGCTGGCGGCGCATCCGCGGGTGGCCGAGGTGCGCAGCGGACTCGGCGCGGTGGCCGCGGTGCAGCTGGCCGAACCGTCCGAAGCGCTGTCTTTCGTCAAAGAGCTGCGTGCCCAAGGGGTTTCGAGCCGAGTCGTGGGCCAGGGAGCCATGCAGGTCTCGCCGGCCTTCGTGATGACCGACGCCCAGGTCGACGAGCTGGTGGCGGCGTTCGCCCGAGCGCTGGGCTGACGCGCAGGTTCACAGCGCCAATGTCATGAAAACGCTGTGCGGGTCGTCGGTGTATTCGCCGAAGGGTGGACAGACCTGGAAGCCGTGCCGCGCGTAAAGACGTTGGGCGGGAAGGTAATAGGGTGCGGCGCCGGTCTCCAAGCTGAGCCTGCGGTAGCCGCGGGCGCGTGCTTCGCCGACGATGTGCCGCAGCAGTGCCGCCGCGACGCCGCGGCCGGTGTGCTCGGCCGCGGTGCGCATGGATTTGATCTCGCCGTGGCCGGCGTCGAGCCGTTTGAGCGCCCCGCAACCCAGCAGCTCGGCACCCTCGCGCACGCTCCAGAAGGTGATGCCGGGCCTGCGGAGCTCGGTGAGGTCGAGCGCGTGCATGCTGCCCGCGGGGGAGTTGGCGTGCATCTCGGCCAAATGGGCGGCCAGCAGATCGACGATGTCGGGGCCGGTGAGGTCGTCGATGGCGATGCGCAAGCCGGTGCGCGACGGCGGTTCCTCGGTGCGACTCGACATGGCGTCCATCATGGTCGCGAGCCGAGCCCTCGACGGGACTGTGTGAGACACCTTACTGTGAGGACACCCGCCCTCATATCGAGTGCTCAGACTCGAGTGCCCCAGCTCAGGTGGATCCATGAACCGTGTCACCACTCTCGGCTCCGTCGCGCTCGGCGCGGCCCGCCGCGTCGCCGACGAGACCTACTACGCGAGCCTGGCGGTGCGCGCGGGCCTGGCCACGCCGCAACGGCCGGACCGACTGGCACGCATGGGCATGGCGGTGGTGCGCTCGGGCATGCTCGGCGGACTCGTGACGGTCGCGGCGCTGCGCTACCGGCACCGGGCCGCGCTGATCGATGAACTCGGCGCGGTGAGCTTCCGCGAGCTCGACGAGCGCAGCACCGCGTTGGCCAACGCGTGGCGGGCGCGCGGCCTGCGCGACGGCGAAGGCGTCGCGGTGCTGGCGCGCAATCACCGCGGCTTCCACTACGCGGTGTTCGCCGCGGCCAAATGCGGCGCGAGAATCATCCTGCTCAACACCGATTTCGCCGGGCCGCAGCTGCGCGAGGTGCTCGCAAGAGAAGGCGCCGACCTGCTGGTCTACGACGACGAATACGCGGGCGTTCTCGGCGATCTGCGGCCGCCGCGCGGGCGCTACCGGGCCTGGACCGACGCGCCCGCGGTCGACTCGCTGGAGAACCTGATCGCGGGCGGCTCGCGAAAACCGCCGCGCAGGCCGAGCACCGCCGCCAGGATCATCCTGCTGACCAGCGGCACCACCGGAACCCCGAAGGGTGCGCCGCGCCGGGAGCCGACGTCGCTTGCTCCGCTGGGCGCCGTCCTCGGCCGGGTTCCTTTCCGCGCCAAAGAGATCACCGAATGCCCTGCGCCGCTGTTCCACACCCTCGGCTTCGCGCACGCCGTCATGGCCGTCGGCTTCGGCTCGACCCTGGTGATCCGGCGCCGCTTCGATCCGCGAGCGGTGCTCGACAGCCTGCACCGCCATCGCGCCACCGCGTTGATCGCGGTGCCGGTGATGCTGCGGCGGCTCGTCGATCTCGGGCCCGAAGCCCGTGCCGGACACGACTTCTCGCGGCTGCGGATCATCTTCGTCGCGGGTTCGCAGCTGGGCGCGCAGCTGTGCGTGCGCGTCACCGAGGCGTTCGGGCCCGTGGTCTACAACGTCTACGGCTCCACCGAGGTGGCCTACGCGACCATCGCCACGCCCGCGGACCTGGCGGTCGAGCCCGGCTGCGTCGGCACCGCGGTGCCGAGCACCACGGTGAAGATCTTCGACGACGACGCCGCCGAGCTGCCGCCGGGCCGCACCGGGCGCATCTTCGTCGGCAACGACTACCAGTTCGAGGGCTACACCGGCGGTGGCGACAAGGAACGGATCGGCGGCCTGATGTCCACCGGCGATGTCGGCCATTTCGACAGCGCGGGAAGGCTTTTCATCGACGGGCGGGACGACGACATGATCGTCTCCGGCGGTGAGAACGTCTTTCCCGGCGAGGTCGAGGAACTGCTCGCCGCCCACCCCGCGGTCGCGGAGGTGAGCGCATTCGGCGTCGACGACGAGCGCTACGGCCAGCGCCTGCGGGCGGTGGTCGTGGTCCGTGCGGGGCACGCGCTCACCGAGGACGAGGTGCGCGAGCACGTGAAGGCGCACCTGGCTCGATTCAAGGTGCCGCGCGACGTGCTCTTCGTCGACAGCCTGCCCCGCAACCCGACCGGCAAGGTGCTCAAACGCCTACTGCGCGAACTGCGTTAGGCCATCCCGAACATGCGGCGCATGGTCTGGCGCAACTGGACGGGATCGGGGACGGTGCTGCGGAACCAGCCGTCGGGCGGCACCACCACCAGACCGGTCTTGCGGTGCTCGACGCAGTCGACGATGGCGTCGGCGACCATCTCGGGAGTGGGCGCGTAGCCGGGAGCGATAGTGCTGACCAGCACGCCTTGCTGGGCGAGCCCGCGGTGCAGCGCTGCGCCGAGCCCGACAACAGCCTGCTTGGTCGCGCTGTACACCGCCGCGCCGAGCGCCGCGGTGACGCCGACCGCCGAGCCGATATTGACGATGTGGCCGTGCCCCTGCTCGACGAAACGGCGTCCGGCCAGCCGGGATCCGGTGACGACGGCGCGCAGGTTGACGTCGATTTGGAGATCCGATTCGGCCTCGGACTCGTTCAGGAACGAGCCCGTCGGCGCGGCGTCGGCGGCGTTCACCACCACGTCCAGCCCGCCCAGCTTGCGTTCGGCGCGGGCCAGGAATTCGGCGAACCTGGCGCTGTCGGTGGTGTCCAGCGCGAGCCCGACGATGGTGCCGCCGTGCATCCGTCCGAACTGCTCGGCGACCGCGCGCGCCCGCCCCGTGTCCGCGTCCCCGAGTGCGATGTCCGCGCCCGCCGCCAGGAAGGCCAGCGCGGTCTCCTTGCCGACGCCGTGCGCGCCGCCGGTGATCGCTACACGTTTGCCCACAAGTGTCTTCTTCGACATGTGATTTCGCTCGCTTCCGCCTCTACTCGACGGTAGGACGCGTCGCGGTGGTGGTGCCATGCGATGTCGGGTCAGGTCATTTCGCATATCGGCCAGTTCTCGGTCGGCTGCGCGACGTTCGCCGCGTCCGCGGTCGGACGGACCGGACGTGCGGCTGTCCTTGCGCTGTCCGGCCAAACCCATGCGGAATCCGGCCATCTCGGACGACGATGGAGCGGTGTCCACATGGGAGTGGCGGCGTTCGGTGGCGTTGTCGGCTGTCCTGGTCGAGCTGGCGCGCGACCACGGTGTACCGCTCGAGGAATGCCTGCGCGACACCGGGATCGAGCCCGGACAGCTGACGACGCCGGGCACGGAGGTCACCGCCGCGCAGGAACTCGCCCTGATCGGCAATCTCGTCACCCGGTTCGACGACCGCCCCGGTCTCGGTCTGGAGGCCGGAATGCGCACGCACGTCACCACTTACGGTGCCCTCGGACTGGCGCTGCTCAGCAGTCCGACGGTGCGGTCCGCGGTGGATCTGCTGATGCGCTACATCCGGATGACCACGACCTTCGCCCGCACCCGGCACGTCTATCGGGACGGGCGGCTGCTGCTCTACGCCGACGATCGCGAGGTGCCGGAACGGTTGCGCGGCTTCCTGCTGGAGCGCGATGCCGCTGTGCTGCTGACGAATTGGGCCGTGGTCTATCACGCTCCCGCGCCGATCGTCGGCGGCGAGGTCGCGTGGGGACTGCGTCCGCGGCTGCGGCCACTGCTGGACGAGTACGGCATCACCGCCACCGACGGCGCGGGACCGCACCTGGTCGTGTTCGATACCGCCGGCTTCGACGACCCGCTGCCGCAGGCCAGTCCGCTCACCGCGGCGTTGTTCGAACAGCAGTGCGCGCAGCTGCTGCGGCGGCGCGGGCTGGCGCAGGGCATCGCCGGATCGGTGCGCGAGGTCTTGCTACGCAGGCTGGGCGGGCGCGTCTCGCAGGAGGACGTGGCCGCCGCGCTGCACATGAGCCTGCGCACCATGCGCCGCCGCCTGGCTGACGAGGGCACGTCCTACCGCAGGCTGTACAGCGAGACCTACGGCCATCTGGCCGAGGAGCTGCTGGCCACCGGCCTGACCGTCGAGGACGTCGCCTACCGCATGGGTTACTCGGGCGCGCCGAGCTTCTCGAACGCGTTCAAACAGTGGCGCGGTATCTCGCCAGGGCGGTTCGCCCGGGCCGCCGCCGAGCGGCACGGCCCGCCCTCGATCGCCTGACGTCGCGGAAAAACCGGTGGCCCGGCCGGGCTCGGCGGTTGTACCTTCGACCCTCGTGATGCTCGACGGGGGAGGAAAGGTATGGAGGCGACGGTCACGGTAACCCCGGACCAGCTGCCGGAACTGCTGCTGCACGTCGCCGTGGTGCGGCCGGTGTTCCTCTGGGGCGCACCGGGTATCGGCAAGAGCTCGCTCGTGCGCTCGTTCGCCGAATCACTCGGGCTGGAGTGCGTGACGCTGCTCGGCACCCAGCTGGCGCCGGAAGATCTGATCGGGGTGCCGCAGATCGTCGGCGACCGCAGCCGGTTCGCGCCGCCCGAATTCATCGCAAGGCCGACGCCGTACTGCCTGTTCCTGGACGAGTTGAACGCCGCCGCGCCCGAGGTGCAGAAATCGTTCTACTCGCTGATCCTGGACCGCCGGATCGGCTCCTACGAGCTGCCCGCCGGTTCGGTGGTGATCGGCGCGGGCAACCGCGCCACCGACAACGCGCTGGCACGGCCGATGGCCTCGGCGCTGGTCAACCGCATGGTGCACCTGCATCTGCGCGCCGATGTGGACAACTGGTTGAAGTGGGCCGCGCACAACGACATTCACCCCTGGGTGGTGCGCTACGTGACTCAGCGCCCCGATCACCTGTGGTCGGCGGCGCCGAAGTCCGAGGCGCCCTTCTCCACCCCGCGCGGATGGCACATGCTCTCCGACGCACTGCACTCCTGCGGTGACGATCTCGACGACACCCTGCTCGACGTGCTCGCCGCGGGCACGCTGACGCCCGCGCACGCGTCGGCGTTCCGCGCCTTCGTCAAGACGATCCGCCACGCCTACGATCTGGACGCCGTGATCAAGGGCGAGGCGGGCTGGCCGCGCGACCCCGGCGACCGGGACCTGCTGTACTTCCTGTCCGAGACCTTCCGCGCGCGGCTGATCAAGGAACTGCCCGGTTCGCGCGAACACGTCTCCGGCGGGGTGCACCGTTTCGTGTTGCGAGCCAAGACGATGCTCGTGGAGCTGGCCGAGATCTCGGTCGAATGCGCGCAATTGGTGATCGCGTCGGACGCCGACGGCGCGCCCGTGCTGCCCTCCTGGTTCCTGGTCGAGGTGACCCGCGACCTGCCGCGCCTGGCCGCGCGGCGTTAGTCGTGAGCGCCGCGCGCGGGAAGCGCCGCGCGATCGTCGACCCCTGGCGCCAGGCAGCGCTGGACGGCTGGGGCATGGTCAACAGACACCGGGCCTTCGGCCACCTGCCGGTACGGCTCTACGAGCTCGATCCGCGCGTGACTCCGCCGGAGGTGTGGGCGCGCATCGTCGGTTCCGGCGTCTCCTACTACCCGAAGCGTCGCGCCGAATCCGAGGAGTGGGCCTGGGTTTTCGCGCACTGCCTGCTGCACGCCGGGTTCGGGCACCTGGATCCGCGCGGCGTCGATCCCGCGGACATCGTCACCGAAATCGACCTGTCCGACAGTCGTTCCATCGACGAGGCCGAACCGCACCCCGCCTACCGCGCCGCCTGCTGCGCGGTGGTCGACCAGTACCTGAGCACCATGAAGATCGGGCGTCGGCCCGTCGAATTCCCCACCGCGCCAAGTCTGTCCGACGAGCGCGCGGCCGCCGCGCACTGGCGCGGCAGCGCCGTCCCCGTCGAGTACCGGCGCGACGACCCGCCGGACTTCCTGATCAGCGGCGCCGTCGCGGCCGAGCACGCCGACCATCAGGGGCGCTTCGCGGCGGGCATCGCCGCGGCCGCGCGCGACGCGCTGACCGTCGCGGGCGGGGAGACGACGCCGGAGGGTCGCAGGCCGCTTCGTGCCTGGGATGCGGCGCTGAGCTGGTTCGTGTCCTCCTATCCGCTGCTCGGCGCGCTGGCCGCCGGGATGACGGTGGTCGCCGACGCGGATCTGGCGCGCGGCTGGGATATCGCCATCGCCGCGGTCAACGCCGAGGCGGCGGAGATCTACGTCAACCCGCTGGCCGGGTTGACCCAGGAGGAGTGGCGTTTCGTGCTCGCCCACGAAATGCTGCACGCCGCGCTGCGACACGGTGAACGCGCGGGATGGCGCGACCCGTACCTGTTCAACATCGCCTGCGACTACGTGGTGAACGGATGGCTGGTGGAACTCGGGGTCGGGGTCATGCCCGAGGGCCTGCTCTACGACCCCGAGCTGAAAGGCTGTTCGGCCGAGGAGGTGTACGACCGCATCGCGGTGGATCTGCGGCGGCTGCGCAAGCTGGCGACGTTGCGCGGGCGCGGTCGCGGTGACGTGCTCGGCGAACCGCTCCCGCATCCCGGCGGCGCCGGGCGCTACGTCGATCTGGACGAGTATTACCGCAACGCGCTGAGCACCGGCCTGGCCTATCACCTGAACAGCGGGCGCGGCTATGTCCCCGCGGCGCTGGAGGAGGCGATCCGCGCCATGGACCAGCCGCCGCTGCCCTGGGACGCGCAGCTGGCGCACTGGTTCGACGAGCACGTCCCCGCCGCCGACAAACGCCGCAGCTACGCGCGCGCCTCCCGCAGACAGGCGGCGACGCCGGATATTCCGCGCCCGGCCTGGGTGCGGCCGGAGGAGACCACGCGCCTGCCGACCTTCGGCGTCGTCCTCGACACATCGGGATCGATGGACGCGGCACTGCTCGGAAAAGGCTTGGGCGCCATCGCTTCCTATGCCTTGGCCAGGGACGTGCCGCGCGCCAGGGTGGTCTACTGCGACGCCGCGGCCTACGACGCCGGATATCTGCCGGTCGAGGAGATCGCGCGTGGGGTGCGGGTGCGCGGCCGCGGCGGCACCGTGTTACAGCCGGGCGTGCGGCTGCTCGAACGCGCCGACGACTTTCCCGCCGACGGGCCGATTCTGATCATCACCGACGGTGCCTGCGATGTGCTGCGGGTGCGTCGTGAGCACGCCTACCTGGTCCCCGCGGGCGCGTCGTTGCCGTTCCGTCCGAACGGGCCGGTTTTTCGTCTGCGGTGAGCGGCGCGGGTGGGGGCTTCGCACCAGGTTCGCACCAGGCCGGGTCGTGAGAAAGGCCAGCCTGACCATGCGTGAGATGCGAGCATGGAAGGGCTGTCTCACGATCGCCGCGGCGAAAGGTGGTGGGGTGTGGCCGAGTTCGTACAGGAATACGCCGCGTTGCGGTGGGCGGTGGTGACAGCGTTCCTGGTGGCGTCCGGGATAGTGGTGCTGCGGTTGGCCGGATCGGTTCTCGGCCGAGTCCAAGCGGTCGATCGGTGCTCGGGCGCGGTGGGGCCGGACGTCGCGCCGCTTGCGCCGCTCGGGCTCGCCGCGTCGACCTCGTCCGCGAATCAGCCTCCGGTCCAGTCGCTTTCACCGACGATGCGTGCGGACCATCAGGAATCGGATGCCGCTCATCTGGTCATGTGCCTGATCATGTTGGCGATGCTGATCTTTCCGGCCGGTGCGAGTCCGCACGCGGTGCGCGGCGTGCTGATCGCCATGATGGTCGCGTTCGGCGCGCTGCTGGTGAGCCGGATCGCGGAATGGCGTTCGGCCAGGGGCGCGGTGGCGGCGGGACAGGTCTTCGCGATCGGGTACCACGCGATCGCGGCGGCGGCCATGCTCTACGCGATGTCCGGCCACTCGGCAGGCGGTCACCCGGGGCCCGCGCCACTCGTGGCCTGCGCGCTCGCCGCGCTCTTCCTGGCGGACGCGGTCGCGGTGCTGTGCTGGCGCGGCGGCGGGTGGCACCGGCTCGCGCACCCGGTCGGCGGCGGCTCGGCGGCCGTGGCGCCGCACGTGGTGATGGATCTCGGCACGGCGTACATGCTGGTCGCCGCCGTGCTCGCCTGAAACGCGGCGCTTGCCTGAAACGCGGCGCTCGGCTGAAACGCAGTGGTCGGCTGAAACGGGGTGCTCGGCGGAGCCCTGCGGGTCGTGATCAGAGCTCGACGACGGTATCGGCGACGACCCGTCCGCCCAGGCGCACCCAGCCGTCGGAGTCCCATTCGGTGAACAGCTGCGAACCCTGGCCCTGCGTGATGATCAGGCTGCGGCGCAGCAGTGCGGTCAGTGCGACAGCCGCCGCGCCGGTGGCTTCGTCCTCGGCGATGCCCATGGTGGGGGCGAACATTCGCGAACGCAGCGTGGCACGGTGCTCCTCGGTCCAGCACCACAGGTAGTGCGGTCCACCGGGGAACTCGTCTGGCCGCACCGCCGCCAGTTCGTCGACGCTGTCGAGCTGATGGAAGGTGAAGTCCGGCGTCCATTCGCCGCGGGCCTTGATCCAGGTCAGGCCGTCGGCCAGCTCGACGGCCACCGGCCCGGCGGGCAGGTCAAGCACCCGCACCGGGATGCCCTGCTCGGCGAACCACCACGCGGTGCCGACCGACGGATGCCCGGCGAACGGGAGCTCGACGAGCGGGGTGTAGATCCGCACGCGGGCGATCTCGTCGACCGGATCCTCGACGACCACCGTCTCGCTGTACCCGGCCCGTGCCGCGAGGGCCTGCGCATCGGCGTCGCCGACGTCTTTCGCACGGGCGATGCCCAGTTGATTGCCGAGGCGTCCGGTCGCATCCGTGAATACGCGCACCACCTCGACCCGTGTACCCATGGCTTCCGGTTCATCCTGTGTGCCCATGCACGCGAGCCTACCGGCTCGCACAGCTGGCTACCGGCCAGCAAATGTAGCCTGGTCACTCTCGGGCCGGGTCCGCCGAGGTGGCGAAACGACAGCGGCCCCGTCCGATGGGGACGGGGCCGCCGGGGTAGTCGCCGCGTCAGACCGACGCGGCGGCGAGCGTCTCGGTGGACTGCACGGCCTGGCCGACGCCCGCCACGATGGCCGCGGCGCGCAGCGACTCGAAGATCACCTCGCGGGAGACACCGGCCTCGCGCAGGGTGTGCTCGTGCGCCTCCAGGCAGTGGGCGCAGCCGTTGATCGAGGAGACCGCGAAGGACCACAGCTCGAAATCGGCCTTGTCGACGCCGGGGGCGCCGATGATCTGCATGCGCAGTCCGGCCCGCAGGTCGTCGTAGCGGCCGCCGAGGAACGCCTTGCCCCGATAGAACACGTTGTTCATGCCCATGATCGAGGCGGCGCCGAGCGCGGCGTTGTACGCCTCCGCCGACAGGATGTCGGCGGCTTCCTCGGCGATCTCGCGCAGCGTGGTCGCCGACCGGGTCGCGGCCGCCGACGCGAGCAGGGTGCCCCACAGCTGCTGTTCGTTCAGCACGGTGGTGCGCGAGATCGATGACAGATTGAGCTTGAGGTCCTTGGCGTACTCGGGGAGGGAGTTCTTCAGGTTCTCAATGCTCATTCGACGTTTCCTCTGTGGATCGGGCCCCGCGCACGGGGATGTTCTCGATGACGCTCCCCGCGGGCGCGGCGAGCGGGATCTGTTGGGGGACGGGTGTTTCCGATCAGACGCTGGCGGCGAGGAGCTCGCCGGCGTTGATGGTGGGATCGCCCTTCTTCCAGTTGCAGGCGCACAGCTCGTCGGACTGCAGTGCGTCGAGCACGCGCAGCACCTCGTCGACGTTGCGGCCCACGGAACCGGCGGTGACCGAGACGAACTGGATCTCGTTGTTCGGGTCGATGATGAAGGTCGCGCGGTCGGCGACGCCGTCGGCGTTGAGCACGCCGGTGGCGGTGGCCAGCTCACGCTTCAGATCCGACAGCATCGGGAACGGGAGGGTCTTCAGGTCCTCGTGCTGTGCGCGCCACTGGAAGTGGACGAACTCGTTGTCCACCGAGGCGCCGAGCACCTGAGCGTCGCGGTCGGCGAACTCGTCGTTCAGCTTGCCGAACGCGGCGATCTCGGTCGGGCAGACGAAGGTGAAGTCCTTCGGCCAGAAGAAGACGATCCGCCACTTGCCCGCGTGATCGTCGCTGGTGATCTGGGTGAAGTAGTCGTCAGGCTGCTGAGCGTCGACCTTCGACAGGTCACCGCCGATGACCGCGGTGAGGTTGTATGCCGGGAACTGGTCGCCGATGGTCAGCAAGGCCATGCTTTGTCTCCTCGTCCTTCGTGGGTTTGGGGCGTGCGAAAGCTCTTCTGTGATCTTGCCCAACGGGCAGTGAAAGGTAAAGGTGATCAGTCGCACTACACTGATAGGCGTGACTGATCAGACTTATCAGCCGACACTTTCGCAGCTGCGTGCGTTCGTGGCGATCGCGGAATACCGGCACTTCGGTACCGCGGCCGCGCGGCTCTCTGTGAGCCAGCCCACGTTATCGCAAGCATTGGCCGCGCTCGAAAACGGACTCGGGCTGCAACTGATCGAGCGCAGCACGCGGCGGGTCCTGGTCACCGCGGCCGGGATGCGGTTGCTGCCCAAGGCGATGGCGACGCTGGAGGCGGCGGACCGCTTCCTGGCCTCGGCCACCGGTGACGGGCTCGGTGGGACGCTGCGGATGGGGATCATCCCCACCGTCGCGCCGTACGTGCTGCCCGGACTGCTGCCCGAGCTGCGCAAGCGGTTGCCCGCGCTGGTGCCGCAGGTGGTCGAGGATCAGACCGCGCGTTTGCTGGAGGGACTGCGCACCGGCGTCCTCGACGTCGCGCTGCTCGCGTTGCCGACCGAGAATTCGGGGCTGGTGGAGATTCCGCTCTACAGCGAGGAATTCGTGCTGGTGACCCCGCGCGGCCACGAACTCGCGGGCCGCAAGGACATCGCGCCCGCGGTGCTCGGCTCGCTGCCCCTTCTGCTGCTCGACGAGGGTCACTGCCTGCGCGACCAGACCTTGGACCTGTGCCGCTCGGTCGACGTCCATCCCGGCGCCGTCGGCGACACTCGCGCCGCCTCGCTCGCCACCGTAGTGCAGTGCGTGGCGGGCGGACTCGGCGTCACGCTCATCCCGGAGATGGCCGTCGCCGCCGAAACGGCAAGGGGCACACTGGAAACCGCCCGATTCGCCGACCCGGCGCCCGGCCGCACCATCGGCCTTGCCTTCCGCGCCTCCAGCGCCCGTAGCGAAGACTACGAGTACCTCGCCGCGATCATCCGCGCGCAGCGGCCGATGTGAGGGATTGCGGGCGGGGCGGGCATTGACCGGGGGCGTGCTGGCTGAGACGCTCGGCTGGTGCGGATTCACCACCTGAACTGCGGGTCGATGACGTTGGGCATGGTCGACCACTGCCTGTTGATCGAGACGGACACCGGGCTGGTCCTGGTCGACACCGGGTACGGCCTGGAGTGTGTGCGGGATCCAGGGCGGATGATGGGGCCTGCGCGATTCTCGCTGGGCGCCAAGCTGCTCGAACGGGAGACGGCTGTCCGGCAGATCGAGGCGCTCGGCTACGACCCGGCCGACGTCCGCGACATCGTGCTCACTCACTTGGATCTGGACCATGCGGGCGGGCTGGTCGATTTCCCGGACGCGACCGTGCACGTGCACGGCCCGGAACTGCGGGCGGCGAACTCGGCGAAGGGTTTGTTCGACCGGTTGCGCTACCAGCAGGCGCAGTGGGCGCACCGGCCGAAGTGGCTGACCAACGAAATCGACGGCGGCGCCGAATGGTTCGGCTTCCGCGCGGTCCGCGATCTGCCCGGCCTGCCGCCGGAGATCCTCGTCGTCCCGTTGTACGGCCACACCGAGGGGCACGTCGGCGTGGCGGTCGACACCGGCGACGGCTGGCTGCTGCACGCGGGCGACGCCTTCTACGTCGGCAGCGAGGTCGATCCTGTGCACCCGAGGACGCCGTTGATCTGGCAGCTCTTGGAGCTGCGTTCGCTGGGGTCGCGCGACTTCCGGGAGAACCGCGAACGGCTGCTCGAACTGAACCGGGCGCACGGCGGCGAGATCACGGTGTTCTCCTCGCACGATCCCGACGGCTTCGCCCGGCTGGCGGGACGGGGCTGACGCGCGTCCGCACCGGTCGCGGAGCCGAGTCCGCGCCGCCGCCGACGATGCGGCACAGTGGTGGGGACGGCGGAGAGGAGCTGCTGTGGACGCTGTCGGTGGTCATCCCGCTGGACGCCTCGCGTGGGTGTCCGCGGCCGAGCATGCGCTCTTCGTCTACGGCACCTTGCAGTTTCCCGAAGTCTTGCGCGAGCTGCTCGGCCGGTGCCCCGAGTTGTCACCCGCCGAGCTGACCGGATGGCGCGCGGCCGCGCTGCCCGGCCGGGTGTATCCGGGCTTGGTGCCGGACGGGCGAGCGACGGTGCGCGGCGTGCTGCTCTCCGGTTTGAGCGCGGGGGAGTGGGCGGTGCTGGACGCCTTCGAGGACGACGAATACGACTTGCGCACCGTGCTTTTCGACGGAGAACGGGTCGATACCGGTGGGCCCGACCCACTGCGCGTGCACCCGGAGAGTTCTCGAGGTGGTGCCTGTGTCGCGCCGGGTGCGGTGTGGACGTATGTGTGGACCGCCGAGGCGACCTCGGCGGAGTGGCGGGCCGACGCGTTCGCCGCGGAGCACCTGAGCGCGTTCGCCCTGCGCTGCGCGGGCTGGCGGCGGACGCTCGACCCCCGGTTTGCAATTTGTAGACGACCGGTCGTATAGTCCTTCGCATGGCACGACCGCGACGCAGTGACGACACCCGTCAGCTCCTGGTGGAGGAAGGCGCCGCCGGTTTTCTGGCCAACGGTTACCACGGCACCGGCATCAAACAGGTGCTCGACGCGGTCGGCGTGCCGAAAGGCTCGTTCTACAACTACTTCGACAGCAAGGAGAGCTTCGGGCAGGCGGTCATCGACTACCACTCCCGTTGCATCCAGCGGAACCTGGCCGAGGCGCTCGGGCCCGCACCGGATCCGGTGACCGGCCTGCGGGTGTTCTTCGCCAAGCAGATGGACGAGTTCGTCGAATCCGATTACACCGGTGGATGTTTGATCGCCAACCTGGGCGCCGAGCTGGAGGGCAGCGAGACGCTGCGCGAATCGCTGTCCGGTGCGTTCCGCGCCTGGCGCGACGGCGTCGCCAAGGCGTTGCTTGAGGCGCAGGAGCGCGACCTGGTGCGCGGCGACATCCCCGCCGAGGAGCTCGCCGACCTGCTCATCGAGTCCTGGGAAGGGGCGGTCATCCGGATGAAGATCGACCGCTCGATGGAACCGCTGCACAAGTGCCTGCGGCGTCTCCTGGACGACTACTTCCGACCCTGAATTCGCTTGCCCGCCACGGCGGGCGGTTTCGTACCCATTCCAAGACGACCGGTCGTATCCAATGAGAAGGGAAACAACATGTCAGCGAAAACGGTCATCGTGACCGGATCCTCCAGTGGGATCGGCCGCGATGTCGCCAGGGCCCTGGTGGCCCGTGGCGACAACGTGGTGATCAACGGGCGCGACCCCGGCAAGCTCGCCGCGGTCGCCGCCGAGCTCGGCGCGCCCGAGCGGGTGGCCGAGGTGGTCGGCGACATCGGCTCGGCCGCAACGGGTTCCGCGCTGGTGCGGACCGCGGTCGAGCGGTTCGGCCGGGTGGACGTCCTCGTGAACAACGCGGGCATCTTCGGTGCCAAGCCATTCGTCGACATCACCGAGGCGGAACTGGACAGCTACCTGAACGCCAACCTCAAGGGCACCTACTTCACCACCCAGGCCGTGGTGCGCAGGCTGCGCGAGCAGGGCGGCGGCGGCAGCATCGTGAACATCGGCACCGTCCTGATCGACCACGCGCTCGCCGGGCTGCCCGCCTCCGCCGCGCTGGTCAGCAAAGGCGGCGTGCACGCGCTCACCACCAGCCTGGCGGCCGAACTCGCCGCCGACGGCATCCGGGTGAACCTCGTCGCGCCGGGCATCATTCGCACTCCGCTGCACGGAGACAGCGACGAAAAGGCCGCGGGCCGTTTGGCTTTGCTCAACCGTATCGGCGAAGTCGCCGAAACCACCGCGGCCGTCCTCTATCTGGCGGACGCCGAATTCACCACTGGTCACATCTTCCCCGTCGACGGCGGGTTCATCTCCGGAAGGGCAGCGTAATGCCGTACGTCAACATCAAGGTCACCGACGAAGGCGTCACCGTCGAGCAGAAGACCCAGCTCATCAAGGGCGTCACCGACCTGCTTCAGGATGTGCTCAGTAAGGATCCGTCGAGCACCTTCGTGGTGATCGACGAAGTGCCACTGACCGATTGGGGCGTCGGCGGGATGAACGTGGCGGACTGGCGCGCGCGGAATTCCTGAGCGCGGGCGCCCGGCGGACGCGATCGGCCTGGACTTCGGTTCCGGCCTCGCGCCGCCGGGCGTCGGTGTTTCCAGTGCTTCGCCGCAGCTATGCGCGGCGGGAAAGCGGCCGCACGGCAAGGGATTCGGGTACCGTTTACGGCACGGCGTTGCGTTCCGGAGAGCCCCCGCGATCTCACAGTGTCAGTGCACAATCCAGCTCGACGGAGGGGAGCTGCGATGCCATCGCTTCTGGAAATCACCACTCATTTCTTCTTACAGGTCGCCGTCATCCTGGTCACCTACCGCCTGCTCTGGCCGGTGTTCCGCCGGTTGGGTCAGGTTCAGGTCGTGGCCATCATGGTCGCCGGATTCGTCTTGGGGCCTTCGATTCTGGGCTGGATCTGGCCCGAGGCCCAGGAATGGCTGTTCCCGACCGAGCTCGCGGTGGGAGGCGCGAGCATCACGCACCCGAACCTGACCGCGATCTACGTCGTCGGTCAGCTCGGCCTGGTGCTGTACATGTTCTTGGTAGGCGCCTCGTTCAAGCTCGACATCCTGTCCTCGCATCTGCGCAAGGCGGGCGCCACCTCGAGTGCGGGCGTGGCCGTGCCGCTGGCGCTCGGCGGTGCGCTCGGCTGGTGGATGGTCGGCAGCGGCGGGTACTTCACCGACAAGGTGGAGCCGTGGCAGGGCGGGCTTTTCGTGGCGGCGGCCGTCGCGATCACCGCGTTCCCGATGCTGGCATGGATCATCTACGACTCCGGTCTGCTGAACACTCGCCTCGGCACGATGTCGCTGGCGTGTGCCGCGGTGGACGATGCGTGCGCCTGGATCCTGCTCGCCACTGTGGTCGCGACCACCAAGGACAGCATGAACGGCGCGTTCCTCGCCGTCGGTGGCGGGCTGGCCTACCTGCTGTTCATGATGTTCGTGGCACGGCGCTGGCTGGCCAAGCTCGAGACCTGGCAGCCCAAGCGCGGCGACACCGAACGCGCAGGCGGCCTGCCGATCGCTCAGCTGTCCGTCGTGTTGCTGGTGGTGCTGCTCGCCAGCTGGTTCACCGATTGGTGCGGCATCTACTCGGTGTTCGGCGCGTTCGTGGCGGGCGCGGTGATGCCGCGCGGCCGACTGCTCGACAGTATCCGTGAGCGATTCGAGCCGCTGGTGGCCTACCTGCTGTTGCCCGCGTTCTTCATCTACTCCGGTCTCAACACCGAGCTCAGCCTGATCTTCGAACCGGAGGTCCTGCTGGTGACGGCGATCGTCCTGATCGTCTCGTTCGTCGGCAAGTTCGGCGCGGTCGGGCTCGCGGCGCGCTGGCAGGGCATGAGCAAGCGGGAGGCCGCGTCGATGGGCGCGCTGGCCAACGCCCGCGGCCTGATGGAGCTGATCCTGTTGAACATCGGCCTGGGGGCCGGGCTCATCACCGGTGAGCTGTACACGATCCTGGCGCTGATGACGATCATCACCACGTTCATGGCGACGCCGGTGCAGCGGATCTTCGAACGCAGCGCGTGGAAGGCCGGTCTGGTCTTCGGTCCGGACGGTGAACAGCCCAAGCCGGCGGCGACAGGGAGGGAAGCGGGCGGGGAGCCGGAGCGTTCCGGCGAACCGGCGCCGGTCACCACCTGAGCGGACGACCGGCACACGCGGAACACCGGCTCGCAACGGTCACCATCTGAGCGGGTGCTCCTACCCGGAGCCTGAAAGACGAATCGCACCGGCACCGAGGATCGAAAATCCTTGGCGCCGATGCGATCCGGCGTATTCCGGGACCTACTGAGCGTCCGCGCGCAGCGCGTGCGGCTCGATGGCGCCGCGCACCAGCGCGCGACCGTCGATGGTCTCCGCGCGGTAGGGCAGGGTGGCCAGACGATCGACCATGCCGGGCACCGCATCCTCGATCGCGTCGACGAGGCCGAACAGGAACGACCACTCGTGCTCGTCGCTGCCGTAGTGCACGACCGTGCCGAACTGCTCGTGGAAGCGCTGCCAGGACCGCTTCAGGGTCTCGTTGCGCCACATCGTCGCGCAGCCCGCCTGCGCGCTCAGCACGCCGCCCGGCGCGAGCAGCGCTCGGCATCGGGACAGGAACTCCGCCTCGTAGAGCCGGTTGTGCTGCGCGTCCTCGACCCGCTCGTCCGGCAGATCGATCACGATGACGTCGTAGCGGGTGCCCGCCTGCTGGGCGTTCGCCAGGAAGTCCCAGCCGTCGGCGTAGTGCACCGTGATCGGACCCTCGCCAGCGACCGCCGCGGCGAGCTCCTCGGTCGTGTAGCCGTAGGGCAGGTGCTCGGCGCACAGCTCGACCTCGAGCTGGTCGATGTCGACATGGTCGACGTGGGTGGCGCCCGCGGCCACCGACATCTGGCTCGCGACGCCCTCGCCGGAGCCGATGATCAGCACGTTGTCCAGCTTCTCGGCCAGCACGAAGGCGGGCACCATCATCGCCTCGTGGTAGGTCAGCTGGGAGAACTCGGTGGACTGGCGGTCGTCGTCGGAGAACAGGCTGATGCCCTGTTCGGTGCGCGCGATGACCATGTGCTGGAACGGCGTGTTGGTGTCGACGATCACGTCGTGCAGATCCCAGATCCGGGTCAGGCCCGCGCCGACCGGCTCCTCGATCTTCTGCGCACCGTGCCCCCGCTGGATGACCTTCATGCGAACGTCTTCGGGAGACAGCTTGTCCCGCAACATCTCGACGGCCTTGGTCGCGCCCGCACCGATGCTGCCGCAGGTGAAGACGTCGACGAAGATGTCGCCGGACTCCGGATAAGTGTGAATCGAGGCGTGGGACTCCGACAACAGCGCGAGGACGGTCACCCCCTGCGGATCGAACTTCTTGTGAACGACATCGCAGATGGTGACGCCCGCCGCGATCAGAGACTCACGCAACGCCGATTCGAGTCGTTCGAGATCGTCGCAGAGATCTGCGTCGACACCACCGAACTCGGCCAGCACATGCCAGCCGGTGAATTCCGCCGTCATAGGCAAACTCACTCTCGCTCAGCGCCCGAGACATGAACGGTCAAGGGCGGAAAACCATTGAAGGACACCGACGAATAGCTCGCGGTATAGGCGCCGGTGTCGAGGATGGTGATGCGATCACCGGCTCGCAACGTGGTCGGCAGAAGGACCCGTGTGCGTTGATACAGTACATCGTCGCCGTCGCAGGTTGGACCGGCGACCACCGCCTCGTCGACGGGGTCTCCGTCGCGTTCGGTGACGAACCGGTAGGCGATGTACTCGTTCTCGGTCTCGGCCATTCCGTTGTAGCGGCCGATGTCGAGATACACCCAGCGCCGTCCGTCCGGCGCGATCCGGACGCCGACGACCTCGGCGTGAATGGTGCCCGCGTTGCCGACCAGCGCGCGACCGGGTTCGACGACCAGTCCGGCGGTCTCGGGCAGGAATTCGGCGGCGGCGGCGTTCACGACCGCGGCGATCTCGCCGAGCGCGGGGGCGGCCTCGGCGTAGGAGATCGGCAGCCCACCGCCGATGTTCACCGAGGTGATGTGAATGTCCTTGGCGGCCAACGCTTCCGCGATCTCACCGGCCTGCTGGATGCCGATCCGCCATGCCGCGGGATCCAGCTGCTGGGAGCCGACGTGGAAGTAGGGCCCTGCCACGACCAGCCCGAGATCGCGGGCGCGCACCAGCAGTCGCAACGCCTCGGCGGGCGCGCAGCCGAACTTGGTGCCGAACGGGGTACGCGATTCCGGAGCCGAGGCCAGGAACCGGCACTCGACCTCCGAACCGGGGGCGTGCTCGACGATGCGCAGCAGATCGTCCTCGGTGTCGAAGGCGAAACGGCG
This sequence comes from Nocardia sp. NPDC050793, assembly GCF_040654065.1. Lineage (NCBI taxonomy): Bacteria > Bacillati > Actinomycetota > Actinomycetes > Mycobacteriales > Nocardiaceae > Nocardia > Nocardia sp. NPDC050793. The sequence continues at coordinate 282,381 of NZ_JBFAHG010000001.1, read as the reverse complement.
CACACCCTTGGCGTAGGCGCGGGCGATGTCAGCGGCCTTCTTGATGGGGTTGCCGTAACAGAGTTTGTCCGGCGCCACCCCGAGGTCGAGGCACAGGTCGATCTCCCCGATGCTCGCCACGTCGAACTCCGCGCCCTCGGCGTCGAGCAGGGTGATCAGCTCCGGCACCGGGCTCGCCTTCACTGCGAAACGAATGCGGGCCTTGTCCCCTCGGACCGCTACGGCGGCATCGAGCGCACGGTAATTTTCGCGAACTCGCTCGGAGTGGATGACAAGATACGGGGATTCGGGCATAGTTGATCTTTCGCGTGGGCAGCAGCGGAGAGAGTATCAGCGGCCCCTACCCAGATACGAATCCGTCGAAACCCGTATCCGAGCTGGGGCGGCGGCCCTACCCTTCGGACACCGTGACCTCGTCGAACACCACCTCGCCCGCGGCATCGGACTCGGCGAGATCGACCACCGCCTCGACGGCCCAGCCGTGGTCGCCCGCGGGGTCGTCGAGGACCTGGCGCACATGCCAGAAACCGGGACGCTGCTCGATCCGGAACAGCTGGGGGCCGCGCGCGTCAGGGCCGGTGCCGATGCGCTCGTATTCGGCGAAGTAGGGAGCCAGCTCCTCGGCCCAGTCCGGGCCGTTGCCGAGGTCGGCGAGCGCCTCCCAGCGGCGCAGCGAGGCCAGTTCGACGCGGCGGAACATGGCATTGCGCACCATGACGCGGAAGGCACGCTCGTTCGCGGAGATGGGACGGATGGTCTCCGCGCCGAAGGCCACCTGCTGGGCGTCGCTCTCCGCGCCGGGACCGGTGAGCTGCTCCCATTCGTCGAGCAGGCTCGAATCCACCTGCCGGACAAGCTCGCCCAGCCATTCGGTGAGGTCGTCGAGCTCCTCGGTGCGTGCCGCGTCGGGCACGGTGCGGCGCAGCGCGCGGTAGGCGTCGGCCAGGTAGCGCAGCACCACGCCTTCCGAGCGAGCCAGCTCGTAGTGCGAGATGAGCTCGGCGAAGGTCATCGAGCGTTCGATCATGTCGCGCACCACGGACTTGGGGGAGGGCGCGAACTCCGAGACCCACGGATGGCCGGCGCGATAGGTCTCGTAGGCGGGCTCGATCAGCTCGGTCAGCGGCTTGGGCCAGGTGACCTCCTCGAGCAGTTCCATGCGCTCGTCGTAGTCGATGCCGTCGGCCTTCATCTCGGCGACGGCCTCGCCGCGCGCCTTGTGCTGCTGGGCCATCAGCAGCTGGCGCGGATCCTCGAGTGTCGACTCGATGAGCGAGACCACGTCGAGGGTGTAGCCGGGGGAGTCGCGATCCAACAGGTCGAGCGCGGCCAGCGCGAACGGCGAGAGCGGCTGGTCGAGGGCGAAATCGCGTTGCAGATCGACGGTCAGGCGAGCGTAGCGGCCGGTCGCGTCGGGTTCGGGCAGCTGCTGGACCACCCCGGCGTCGCGAAGCGCGCGGTACAGGCGGATCGCGCGCAGGATGTGTCTGCGCTGCGCGGGGCGCGGCTCGTGGTTGTCCTCGAGCAGATGCCGCATGGCCTGAAAACAGTTGCCGGGCCGCGCGATCACGTTGAGCAGCATCGCGTTGGTGACGTTGAACCGCGACACCATCGGCTCCGGCTGCGCCGCGACCAAACGGTCGAAGGTCTCCTCGCTCCAGGAGACGAAGCCCTCCGGCGGTTTGCGACGCTGGACCTTGCGCTGTTTCTTGGGATCGTCGCCTGCCTTGGCGAGCAGCCGGGCGTTCTCCACCTCGTGCTCGGGGGCCTGCACCACGACGGTGCCCATGGTGTCGAAGCCCGCGCGTCCGGCCCGGCCCGCGATCTGATGGAACTCGCGGGCCTTGAGCCTGCGGGTGCGCACGCCGTCGAACTTGGTGAGTCCGGTCAGCAGCACGGTGCGGATGGGGACGTTGATGCCGACGCCGAGAGTGTCGGTGCCGCACACCACTTTCAGCAGCCCGTCCTGCGCCAGCCGCTCCACCAGCCTGCGGTATTTCGGCAGCATGCCCGCGTGGTGCACGCCGATGCCGTGCCGGATCAGCCGCGACAGCGTCTTGCCGAAGCCCGCCGCGAAGCGGAAGTCGCCGATCGCCGCCGCGATGGCGTCCTTCTCCGCGCGGGTGGCGAAGTTCACGCTGGTCAGCGCCTGCGCCCGCTCCAGTGCCGCGGCCTGGGTGAAGTGCACCACGTAGACCGGGGCCTGGTGGGTGGTGACCAGTTCCTCGAGCGTCTCGGTAATCGGCGTGCGCACATACGAAAAGCTCAGGGGCACGGGTCGTTCGGAGCCCGCCACGACCGCGGTGCCGCGGCCGGTACGCCGCTCCAGGTCGCGGGCGAAGAAGTCGACCTCGCCCAGCGTCGCCGACATCAGCAGGAACTGCGCGCGCGGCAGCTCCAGCAGCGGCACCTGCCAGGCCCAGCCGCGGTCCGGATCGGCGTAGAAGTGGAACTCGTCCATGACCACTTGGCCGACGTCGGCGTCCGCGCCCTCGCGCAGCGCCAGGTTGGCCAGGATCTCGGCGGTGGCGCAGATGATCGGGGCGTCGGCGTTCACCGCGGCGTCGCCGGTGACCATGCCGACCTTGTCCGCGCCGAACACCTCGCACAGCGCGAAGAACTTCTCGCTGACCAGCGCCTTGATCGGGGCGGTGTAGTAGGTGCGCTGGCCCCGGGTCAGCGCGAACAGATGCGCGCCGACCGCCACCAAGGACTTACCGGAGCCGGTGGGCGTGGCCAGGATGACGTGAGATCCGGACGCCAGCTCCAGCAGCGCCTCGTCCTGCGCGGGATACAGCGGAGTGCCCTGCTCGGCGGCCCACATGCCGAACGACTCGTAGAGCGCGTCGGCGTCGGTTCCTGGAATGTCGAGCAGTTCGGTCAGATCCACTCCGACCAGCTTAGGGCAGGCGTCGTCGGGGGCCGTCACCGCGATCGGGCCACCGAGCCGCCCGCGTCAGATGTTGTCGCCGTCGTAGCCGCCCTGCTCGGCGAGGAAACGCTCGAACTCGGCGCCCAGTTCGTCACCGCTGGGCAGCTCGCCGTCACCCGCCAACAGGCTGGACTGGCGCTCTTGGGAGGTGACGAAGCTGTCGTACTGGCGCTCCAGAGCGCTGACCACCGTCTCGACCTCGGAGTTGCCCGCGATGTGCTCGTTGACCTGCTCGCGGACCCGCGCGGCGGCCTCGCCGAGCGCCGCGAGCGGCAGCTCCAGACCCGCGTTCTCGGCGACGTTCTCCAGCAGCGTCTGCGCGGCCTCCGGGTACGCGGTCTGCGCGAGATAGTGCGGCACGTGCACGGAGAAACCGACCGACTCGTGGCCGTGCTGGCCCATCCGGAACTCCAGCAGCGAGGACGCGCTGCCCGGCACCTGCAACTCCCCAGGCCAGCGCTGGTGATCGGAGATCAAGTCGCGATTCGAGGAGTGCGCGGTGACGCCGAGCGGGCGGGTGTGCGGAATGGCCATCGGAATGGCGCTCAGGCCGATGCTGCGGCGCACGCCGAGTTGTTCGGCGAGCAGCCGCACTGCCGACGTGAACTTCTCCCAGCGCAGGTCCGGCTCTATACCGGAGAGCAACAGGAACGGGGTGCCCGCGGTGTCGCGTAGCGCCCACAGGTTCAGCTCGGGGTCGGCGTAGTCGGCGAAATGATCGGTCTTGAACGTCATCAGCGGACGGCGCGAGCGGTAGTCCAGCAGTTCGTCCACGTCGAACGAGGCGACCAGTTCGCTTTCCAGGCTCTCGCGCAGGTGCGTCGTGGCCAAGCGGACAGCGTGCCCGGCGTCGGTGAAGCCTTCCAGCCCGTGTACGAGGACCGGACCCGCGCCGTCGGCGGACGACAACTGCGGAGCGGGGAACTCCAGCTCGTACATTCGCGACTCGTAGTCCATCGCGTACTCCTTCCTGCGCGGTCCACCGCGGCCGCCGGTCGAGGGCAGCACGGCAGGGAACCCATGTCCATTGTCCCCCATGGCGATGACACGTACCGCGCACGGTGCGGACACCGACCCATAGAACGAGCCAACAGCGCCCGACCCCCAGGCATTCCCGCCCGGTTCGATACCGGTATTTCCTTGTCGTGGCGGGTTACACCGGCACAGCGCGCAAGCGATGCGCCCTGCTCGGGGCGGGGCCGTCGGCGTGGCGGCGTGAAAGCGGAAACCCGCGTTTGGCACAGTGGGCGGTGTGACTGTGCCGGTGTGGACGGGACGCACGCGCGTGCTGAGCGCCTGCGCGCTGGCCGCGTGCACGCTGGCGCTCGCGGGCTGCGGATCGATCGTCGGCGGAAGCCCGGTCGCGGCGCAGCAGACGACCGTCCGGCATATCGCCGCCGGACTGACCACGTTGCTGCCCGACCCGCCGCAGTTCCCCGGGCGCTACCCGGCGGTGGTGCTGCCCCCGGAGGCGGCGGCCCAGGCGGCGGGTGATCTGAACGGCGTGACCCGCGGCGCGACCGTGCGGCCGGACTGGTGCGCGCCCGCCGAACAGCAGTTCGGCCCCGACCACACAGCCATCGCGGTCGGCACCGACGAGGTCTCCCGCGCCACGCTGACCGTGGAACTCACCCGGACCCGGCAGCCGCTGTCGACACTGCGCGAACAGGTCCGGCGCTGCGCTGCGGTGCGCGTCTCCCGGGCCGGCGCGACCACGACCGTGTCGACCGAGTTGGTTCCGGCGCCGCCCGTCGATGCCGACGACACACTGGCGCTGCGCCGCACCGTGGCACCCGACGTCGGCGGACCCGGCCTGACTCAGCACATGCGGACCCTGATCGGGCAGCTGGGCGATGTGCGAATCGCGGTGACCTACATGACATTCGGCGAGGAAACCGCGGACAGCGCGGCGCTGGACGAGCTGTTCACGACGTCCGTGCGGAAGGTGCGCGAGGCCTGAGGCTCAGCGCGCGGGGCCCTTGGCCGGTTTGGCCGGCCGAGCCGCTGTCCGATACTCGCGGGGGCCGACACCGCGCACCGCAGGACGTAGGCCTCGCCACGATTCGTCCACAGTACGGCTGTTATCCACAGGGGTGTTGTTTCCGCAGGTCGGGCGGTCGGCGGCGGTGCGGTCGGCGCGCAGGATGGCGGCATGACGACTCCAGCGAACCCGCCCCGCGACGCCGGGGCCCGGCGCGGCGGCGAGAGCGGCGAACCAGCTTGCCCGCCCGAAAGGCAGCGCGACTCGGCGCACACCGACCGGCGGCCGGAAGGTGCACGGCCGCGGTTGTGCCTCCGTCCCTCGTTTGTCGGCTCACGGACCCGCAGGACGGACGAGGAGGACGATCCCCGAGCGGGTGTGCTGTGCGGACAGCCGTCGCCGGTGTATCGCGGCGGATACTCGGCGCGGCCACTTCGGGTCGACGATCCGGGCGAACTGATCGCCGCGGTGCCCGCGATGGTCGGGTTCTATCCGACTCGCTCACTCGTCGTCGCGGTGCTCGTACCCGCCGAGCCCGGCGCGAGCCCGGCCATCGCCGCGATACTGCGGTTCGACCTGGAGCCGGAGGGTGGGCGTCGCGGTCTCGCCGCGTCGTTCGGGGCGCTGATCGGCCAGATCTGCGCCGCCGAGCGCGCGACCGAGGTGCTGGCGGTGATCGTCGACGACCGAGCGGGCCGACCCGTGCGCAAGGCCCGGCGTGGCGCGCGATCCGGCGCGGCAGGCCGGGCGTTGATCGCCGCGCTGGCCGAACGGCTCGGCTCCGGCGGCATCCGGATCGGCGGAGCGTGGGCGGTGGCGGCGATCGAGGAGGGGCGGCCGTGGTGGAGCCTGCTCGACCGGTCCGACGGCGGCACGGTGCCGGATCCGAGCGCGTCCACGGTGGCGCTGGCGCATGTGCTGGACGGGCGGCCGATCCTGCGCTCCCGCTCGGAGCTCACCGACCGCGTGGCCGTGGACGCGGCACTGTGCGCCGAGGTCGGCGCGCAGCTCGACAGCGCGGTGGCGGTGGCCAGGGACCGGTTCGCCAGGGCGGTACGGCACGACGAGCTGCCCGGATATCGCAGGCGGTTGCTGGAACACGTGCTGTGGCAGGTCGCCAATATCGAGTCCGGCGCTCCGCTCGCCGCTCCGGAGATCGCGGAAATCGTTGCCGCCCTGCGTGATCGGGTGGTCCGCGACGCGATGTTCGCGCTGGCCGCAGGCGACCACGCGGCCGCCGCCGAACGGCTCTGGCTCACACTTACCCGCGGTTCCTCCGGGGCGGATCGCGCGGAGTTCGCGGCACTGCTCGGCTACAGCGCTTATCTGCGCGGCGACGGGCCGTTCGCGGGAATCGCGCTGGAGGCGGCGCTGGACGCCGACCCGTCCAACGCGATGGCGACCCTGCTGGAGACCGCGCTGCGCGCGGGCATGCGCCCGGAACAACTGCGCAGGCTTGCCCGCAGCGGCTACGCCACCGCCGAGTGGCTTGGCGTCGACCTCGGACCGATGATCCGATGAGGTGGCGCCAGAAGGATCCGGCGCGGCGGCGCGGACGGTTCGGTGCGCGGCTACGGTGCGCTGTGCGCGCGCGAACCCAGCGAGCGCAGGAACTCCCAAGCGTCGGCGACGATCTCGTCGAGATCGTTGTGCTCGGGCCGCCAGCCGAGTTCGGCGATCGCCCGTTCGCTGGAGGCGATCAGCGTGGCCGGGTCGCCGGGGCGGCGCGGCGCGTCCTGGGCGGCGATGGGCAGGCCGGTGACCCGCTCGCACGCCGAGATCACCTCGCGCACCGAGAATCCCGCGCCGCTGCCGAGGTTGTAGACGCGATGCACGCCCGCCTCGGCCGAGCTCAGCGCAAGCAGGTGGGCCTGGGCGAGATCGCGGATGTGGATGTAGTCGCGCACCGCGGTGCCGTCGGGAGTCGGCCAGTCGGTGCCGAAGACCGAGATGGCCTTGCGGTGGCCGAGCGCGACCTGGAGGACGAGCGGGATGAGATGTGTTTCCACCACGCGGTTTTCGCCGAGGCCGCCGTAGGCGCCAGCGACGTTGAAGTACCGCAGGCTGGTCGCGGCCAGGCCGTGGGCGATCGCGTAGGAGGTGATCGCGTGGTCGATGGCGAGCTTCGACGCGCCGTAGGGGTTGGTCGGCCGGGTCGGCGCGTCCTCGGTGATCGGCACCTGCTCGGGTTCGCCGTACACCGCGGCGGTCGAGGAGAACACCAGGCGCGGCGTGCCCGTCAGCCGCATGGCCTCGAGCAGCTCCAGCGTCTTGACGACATTGCCGTGCCAGTACTTCTCCGGCTGCTGCACCGACTCGCCGACCAGCGACTGGGCCGCGAAATGCAGCACACCGTCGAAGGTTTCGTCGCGCAACAGCGCGGGCGCGAGAACGGCGATATCGCCCTCGACGAAGCGCGCGTCCGCAGGGACGCCGTCGGCGTTACCGGTGGACAGATCGTCGACGACGACGACCTCGTGGCCGTCCTCCAGCAGCACCTGCGCGCAGACGCCTCCGACGTACCCCGCGCCACCCGTGACCAGAAGTTTCACGGATCAGACCAGCTTCACCTGGACGGCGTGGGCCATTTCGTCCGACAGCTCGAAGCCGCTGTCGTGGCCGGGCACGCTGATGATCACGGATCCGGGCTTGGTCTCGACCGTCACGCGCGCGTCGGGCACCACGCCGGCCTCGCGCAGCTGGCCGATGACCTCCGGGTCGGTCTGGATGTGCTCGGCGAGGCGACGCACGACGACCGCATGCAGCTGACCGTGCGGCAGGTCGGAGAGCCGCACAAGCGTCTCCTCGACCGCGGTGGGCGCGGTGATGCCCAGCTCGTCCAGACCGGGGATGGGGTTGCCGTACGGCGAGGTGGTGGGGTGATTGAGCACCTCGACGAGACGCCGCTCGACGTCCTCGCTCATCACGTGCTCCCAGCGGCACGCCTCGGCGTGCACGTTCTGCCAGTCCAGGCCGATGATGTCGACCAGGAGCCGCTCGGCGAGCCGATGCTTGCGCATCACCGCGACGGCCATGCTGCGGCCCTTCTCGGTGAGCTCCAGATGGCGATCGCCCGCGACGAGCAGCAGCCCGTCGCGCTCCATGCGCGCGACCGTCTGGCTCACGGTCGGGCCGCTCTGCTCGAGGCGCTCGGCGATCCGGGCGCGCAGGGGCACCACGCCCTCCTCCTCGAGGTCGTAGATGGTACGGAGGTACATCTCCGTGGTGTCGACCAGATCCTTCACCTGTTACCCCTTCGTCGGCACGAATTCTACCCACGCACGGCGACAGCGCCGTGTGCCGTGTCGGTTCGCGTCCCGCCATCGGAAACCTGTGGGCGCACGGCCTGTCGCCGTGTTCGTACTTGCTCTATTTCTACTGCATACAAACGCCCGACGGGGCGCGTAGCTTCCCGCGTACCGTTGCGAGCATGGCCACTGCACCCTCGGCATCGTCCCGCGAACCAGGGGCGCACCGGAGTTCGGGCACCGTCGTGTGGAGCGATCGCTTCCTCGACTACAGCTGGACGCCGGAGCACCCCATGAAACCGGCGCGCCTGAAGTTCACCATGGCGCTGGCCGAAAGCCTGGGATTGCTCGATGGTGTCGAGCGGCTCGAGCCGGCGCCCGCGGACCGCGGCGATCTGCTGCGCGTCCACACAGCCGACTACATCGAGGCGGTCGAGCACGCGGTCGCGCCCCCTGACGAGCCACTCGCCCCGCCTTACGGTCTCGGCTCGCCGGACAACCCGGTGTTCCCGCGCATGCACCAGGCGGCCTCGATCATCGTCGGCGGCACGCTCGCCGCGGCGCGGGAGATCGCCGAGGGCCGCACCCGGCGGGCGGTCAGCATCGGCGGCGGCATGCACCACGCGATGGCCTCGACCGCGTCGGGCTTCTGCATATACAACGATGCGGCCGTGGCGATCTCCTGGTTGCTCGAGCACGGTTTCGACCGCATCGCCTACCTCGATGTCGACGTGCACCATGCCGACGGGGTGCAGCGCGTCTTCTACACGGACCCGCGGGTGCTGACCGTCTCGATTCATCAGCACCCGGCGACCCTGTGGCCCAACACCGGCTGGCCCGAGGAGACCGGCGTCGGCGCGGCCGACGGCACCGCGATCAACCTCGCGCTGCTGCCCGGCACCCGGGATGCCCAGTGGCTGCGCGGTTTCCACGCTGTGGTGCCCGGCGCGGTGGCGGCTTTCCGGCCGCAGATCGTGGTGAGTCAGTGCGGTGTCGACACCCACCGCGAGGACCCGCTCGCCGATATGGAACTCACCGTGGATGGGCAGCGCGCGGCGTTCCGCGCCATGCGCGATCTCGCCGACCGATACGCGGAAGGGCGCTGGCTCGCGCTCGGCGGTGGCGGTTACGGCCTGGTCCGGGTGGTGCCACGATCCTGGACCCACCTGCTGGCCACCGCGCTGGACCGTGACATCGCGCCGGAAACCGCGGTGCCGCAGGCGTGGATCGATATGGTTCGCGCCGTGGCGCCGAACACGGAGCCGCCGCGCACCATGGGGGAAGGGGGCGACATCACATACCGTCCGTGGGACGGGCCCGGCGGAACCGGGGAGACTGGAGACGCGCGCGCCGATCGGGCGCAGCGGGCCGTCGACACGGCCGTATTGGCAACGCGCCGAGCCAGCTTCGGATTGCTCGGCTTGGATCCGGAGGACCCCCGTGACTGAGCAGATCCCCGTCCCGGACTCTCCGTCCACCCCCGCGACGCCGCCCCCGCCGCCGCAGCACTGGTTCGCCGACGTGCTGGCCTCCGACGGCGGGGTGGTGCGGCTGCGGCCGGTGACCCCCGAGGATGGCGACCAGCTCCAGGACTTCCACGCCGCGCTCTCCGACCGCACCAGATACCTGCGGTATTTCGGCCCCTACCCGCGCATCTCGCCCAAAGACCTGTACCGGACCACCCACCTCGACTATCACAACCGGGTCGGGTTGGTGGTGGAGCTCGGTGAGCAGATCATCGCGGTGGGCCGCTACGAACTGCTGGACCGCACCGGCCCCCGCTCGGCCGAGGTCGCCTTCGTGGTGGCCGACGAGCACCAGGGTCGCGGACTCGGCTCCATCCTGCTCGAGCACCTGGCCGGCGCCGCGGCGGAGAGCAAGATCGAGACCTTCGTCGCCGAGGTGCTCGCCGAGAACACCGTGATGGTCACCGTGTTCCGGGAGGCGGGCTATCAGGTCGAGCGCAGCAGAGACGGCTCGGTGCTGCACCTGGAGTTCGCCATCGATCCCACCGAAGCCTTGGTGTCCGTGCGGGATTCGCGCGAACGCGCGTCCGAGGCGCGCAGCGTCGGGAATCTGCTCGCGCCCGGTTCGGTCGCGGTGATCGGCGCCACGCCCGCCGCAGGCCGGGTCGGCGGGGTGGTGCTGGCGAACCTGCTGTCGGGTGTGTTCCAGGGGCCGGTGTACCCGGTCAACCCCACGCGCAAGTCGGTGCGCGGGGTTCGCGCCTACGCCACCGTGCGCGAGATTCCCGACGAAGTGGACCTTGCGGTGGTCGCGGTGCCCGCCGCGGCGATCGACTCGGTTCTCGACGACTGTATGGCCAAGGGCGTCAAGGGCCTGGTGGTACTCACCGCCGGTTTCGGCGAGACCGGTCCGGAGGGCCTCGCCGCCGAACGCGACCTGGTGGCGGCCGCCAGGGTGCACGGCATGCGGGTGGTCGGCCCCAGCGCGCTCGGCATCGCGAACACCGATCCGGCGGTGTCGTTGAACGCGACGCTGGCGCCGGTGCTGCCCGCGCGCGGGCGGATCGGGTTCTTCTGTCAGTCCGGCCCGTTGGGCGCCGCCATTCTCGGCGAGGCCGCCGCGCGGAACCTGGGGCTCTCCACGTTCGTCTCGGCGGGCAACCGCGCCGACGTCTCAGGCAACGACCTGCTCCAGTACTGGGACACCGCGCCCGACACCGACGTGATCCTGTTGTACCTGGAGAGTTTCGGTAACCCGCGCAAGTTCTCGCGGATCGCGCGCCGCGTGGCGCGCAGCAAACCGATCGTCGCGGTGAGCAGCGGGCGTCAGGCGGGGCGCAGCCAGCCGCCGCGCGACATGGATCGCTCGATCGTGCGAGATCTGTTCGCGCAGGCGGGCATCGTGCAGGTGGACTCGATCTCGGAGTTGTTCGACTGTGCCGCGCTGCTCGGCTATCAGCCGTTGCCCGGCGGGTCGCGGCTGGCGGTGATCAGCAACAGCACCGCGCTGAGCTGGCTGGCCGTCGACGCGGCCCGTGGCGAGGGCCTTGACGTGGCCGAACCGGTGAATCTGGGTCCGCAGGCGACGCCGGGCGCCTACCTCGACGCCGTGGTCGAGGCCCTGCGCTCCACCGAGATCGATTCCGTCATCGTGGTTTTCGCGCCGCCGGTGCCGCTCCCGATGGCCGGGTTCGCCGACGCTATCCGGTCCGCCGCGGCGGCGGTGCCCGAGGCGGCAAAGCCGATTCTCACCACCTTCATCGCCGAGCAGGGCATCCCGCATCTGCTCGCGGTGCGCGGCCAGGGCGGAATGGCGTTGCGCGGATCAATTCCGTCGTATCCGGATCCCGAACGGGCGGCGCGGGCGCTGGCCAGGGTCCGCCGCTACGCGGAGTGGCGCGACAAACCGGCCTCGGCGGTGGTACGACCGGACGGGATCGACACCGAGCGGGCCAGGGGACTGGTGGCGCGGTGGATGGGTGATTCCGGCGGTCGCTGGTTGACCGATCTGGAGGCCGCCGAACTGCTCACCTGTTATGGCATCCAGGTGGTCGAGTTCCGTGAGGTGCGCGACGCCGAGCAGGCGGTGGCCGCGGCCGAAGAACTGGGATATCCGGTGGCGGCGAAGGCCACCGGGGAGATGTGGCGGCGCAGACCGGATCTGACCGGCGTGCGCCTGGACCTGTGGCGACCGGAGGCGGTGCGGCAGGCCTACACCGACCTGGTGGAGGTCTGCGGTGATCCGGTGCTGCACATTCAGAAGATGGCGACCAAAGGCGTCGGCTGCATCCTGCGCGTCCAGGACGACCCGTCGTTCGGATCGGTGATCGAATTCGGCTTGTCCGGCATGATCATCGAAATGCTCGGCGACCGTGCCTATCGTGCGCTCCCGCTGACCAGCGACGAGGCGGCGGCCCTGATCGACGCGCCGCGCGCTGCCCCGCTGCTGTCCGGTACGCCCGCTAGCCCGCGGGTGGACAAGGCCACGCTCGCCGAACTGGCCCAACGCATTTCGGCGCTGTTCGACGACATCCCGGAAATGCGCGAGCTGTCCTTCGATCCGGTATTGGCGTCACCGGCCTCGGCGGAGATCCTCTATGCGCGCGGCCGCATCGGTCCCGAGCCGAGCCGGTTCGACGTCGGTCCGCGGCGGTTGGCGTGAGCGTCGCGCCGCGCGGGTCCGCTGGCGATCGGAGTTGAGGGCCCTCGTCGTTAACGGCCGTTGTGCGGCACCCGATCTGGTGAAGATCCGAAGGATTCGACCAGAGAGGTTCGTGTCGACATGAAAGCCATTGCCCTTGCCGGGTTGTTCATCGCGTTCTTGGCCGCGGGTTGCTCGGTGGAGATCGGTTCCACCACGCCCGAGGTGAAGGAGAGCGAGCTGGAGAAGTCGGTGAAGCAGACATTGACCGAGCAGGTCGGGCAGACGCCCGACGCGATCGATTGCCCGGGCGATTTGGCGGGCAAGGTCGGCACGACCATGCGCTGCACCTTGACGGCGGGCGGTGACACGCTCGGTCTTACCGTCACGGTGACCTCGGTGGAAGGCGACACTGTCGACTACGACGTCGCCGTCGATCCGGCCTGAGCAAGAGTTCGCCGACCGGTTCGCGCGGGACCCGGAGGGGGCGGGTCGCGCGGACACCGGCCGGCGTCTGTGCGGTGACGCGTCGGCCACCAAGTCGGACGCCGGGGCGCCTCGGAAACACCCGGCGTCGATGGGTCAGCTGGCGTAGGCCCGCAGGCGGTCGGCCCGCTCGCCCTTGCGCAGCTTCGCCATGACCTCACGCTCGATCTGACGCACCCGCTCGCGGGACAGACCGAAGAGCTTGCCGATCTGATCCAGGGTGCGGGGCTGACCGTCGTCGAGGCCGAAGCGCAGGCGGATGACCTGCTGTTCCCGCTCGTCCAGGGTGGCGAGCACACTGCGCACGTCGTGGTGCAGCAGTCCGGCGATCACCGCGGACTCGGCCGAGGTGGCCTCGGAGTCCTCGATGAAGTCGCCCAGCGGCGCCTCTTCGTCGTTGCCGACCGGCATGTCCAGGCTCACAGGGTCGCGGCTGTGGTCGAGCAGATCGGAGATCTTGTCGACCGGGATGCCCGACTCGTTGGCCAGCTCTTCGTCGGTCGCTTCGCGGCCCAGCTGCTGGTGCAGCTCGCGCTTGATCCTGGCCAGCTTGTTCACCTGCTCCACGAGGTGGACGGGCAGCCGGATGGTGCGGCTCTGATCGGCCATGCCGCGGGTGATCGCCTGCCGGATCCACCAGGTGGCGTACGTCGAGAACTTGAAGCCCTTGGCGTAGTCGAACTTCTCCATGGCCCGGATCAGGCCGAGATTGCCCTCCTGGATGAGGTCGAGCAGCGGCATGCCGCGGCCGGTGTAGCGCTTGGCGAGCGAGACCACGAGGCGCAGGTTGGCTTCGAGCAGGTGCGCCCGTGCGGACTGACCGTCGCGCACGACGATGGCGAGATCCTTCTTCCGGCCGGCGGAAAGCCGCTTGCCCGTTTCCAGCAGATGCTGGGCGTAGAGGCCCGCCTCGATGCGCTTGGCCAGCTCGACCTCGTCGGCAGCCGTGAGCAGCGCAGTGCGGCCGATTCCGTTCAGGTACACGCGTACCAAGTCGGCGGCAGGGCTCTGGGCGTCGAGGTCCGATTCGCTGGTGCGCACTCGAGTGGTGGCGGGGCTGGTCATGACTTGCCTCCTGTCGGTGGTGTCTCACTCCGATCAACGGACCCGACAGAGAGAAAGTTCCCCGCTCGCACCCCGATAAACCGCATCTGAACTGCGGTTTCGGGCACCTACGTCTGAGAAGTTCCTGAGAACCCCCGCGGGTGGGAACGGCTCCCTGTCCGATGCCTCCGCCGACGCGTACCCGGTTGCCCCGTGCTTACACGGGCGCGATCAACCCGTGCCGGACCAGTCCGGCGACCACGGTCAGCGCGTCGGCCGCGAACTCCGGCGTCACCTCCTCGAATCCGTGGGCAAGCGCCAGCAGTTCGATCAGCTCGTACAACGGCAGCCCGTCCGGCCGCATTCCCGCGACCAGCGAGATCGTCGTCTCATCCACCTCGTGCTGCCAGCGCGGACCGTCGCCGCGGTGCAGCCGCGCGACGCGTTCCTCCCAGCCCTCGGCTCCCGCGAGGAACACCCGCTCCAGCGCGGTCGCCTCCCCGACCGCGAAACGTGCGGACCAGGCGAGGTTTTCGTTCCCGGCCACCGCGCGCAGCCAGGCCGAGCGCTCGAAATAGGCGCTCGCCTCGGCGCCGAGCGGGTCGTCGAAGCCGTGCGCCAAGTCCTCGGCGAGCAGTTCGGTGGGGCCGTCGATGGCGCGCAGATAGACGAAGCCGAAGCCGATGCCCGCCACATCGGCGGCCGCGAAGGCGTCCAGCCACTGTTCGGCGCGGGCCTGCGCCGCAGGATCGCGCGGGTCGAGGCCCGCGTCGCGCAGCCAGGTGCCGACGTAGAGCGCGGGATCGGCGACGTCACGCTGCACCACCCAGGCGTCGACGCCCTCGGCGGGTAACCAGGAGGAGACGCGCTGGCGCCAGTCCTCGCCGTCGACGTGCACCCAGGCCGCCAGCATGGCCGCGGTGCCGCCGGGCGCGAGCAGCTCCGGCGCACGGGAGACGACCAGTTCGCTGGCCCCGTCCAGCGCGAGTCCCGAATCACGGTAGGTGTGCTCGATACGCGCGGGCCCGACGACGAAGGGGGGATTCGCGACCACCTGGTCGAAGCGCCGCCCGGCCACCGGTTCGAACCAGGAACCCTCGAGCAGTTCGATGTCGATGCCGTTCAGCGCGGCGGTCGCCTCGGCGAGCCACAGCGCACGCGGGTTCACGTCGGTCGCGGTGACGGTGCGCCCATAGGACGCGGCGTGCACCGCCTGCACACCGCAGCCGGTGCCGAGGTCGAGGACCGAGCCGACGGGCCGGGTGGGTGTGGCGCGCAGCAGCGACAGCGACGCGTGACCGACGCCGAGCACGTGCTCCTCGGTGAGGGTGCGCCTGCGCATGGAGTCGTCCAGATCCGACAGGATCCAGCGGTTGCCCTCGCCCGCGTCCAGCGGACGGAGGTCGAGCGCCGCGCGGACCTCGTCGCCGTCGCGCGCCAACAGGCCTGCCGTGACAGCCCGGTCGACGTCCACCGGCGCCAGCGCCGCCGCCACCTCCCGCTCGGGCATGGCGTCGCCGAGCAGCAGCAGCCGGATCAGCGTGCCGAGTTCACCGGCAGCGCGCGCGGCCCGCCGCACCGGCACCGGCTCGGAACGGCCAAGCGCGGCGTGCACGTCCGGACCCAGCGCCGACAGCAGGGTGTCGGCGTCGTAGCCGACGCGGGTCAGCGCCGTCCGCAGCTCCGGGCACAGGGCGGTGAGCAGGGATCCGGTGGTCGTCTGGTTCGTAGGCACACCGGTACTCTGCCACCGCTACCGGCGGGCATCCGCACCCTGTCGCCCGTGTCACCGGAGGGCGGTGCGGGTCGAACTCGGGTGCGGATCACACGCCGTTCGGATCGCGGCCGGTGATGCAGTACACCGCGTCGGCCGGATCGGTCATCACGATCCAGTGCTCGTGGCGCTGCACCAGGCCGGCGCCGAGCGACTGGTGCCAGGCGGCGGTGGCCTCGATATCGGAAGAGGCCAGATCGATGTGGGCGCTCGCCGGGCGATCCTCGCCGAGGCGTTGCAGCAGCAGCTGGACCGGCAGCGTCTCCTCGGCGCGCAGGCGAGAGAACTCGGCCAGGCGACCCGGGGTGTGCCGCCATCCGGTGAGATCGGCCCAAAAACGCGTCTCCACTGCGTGATCGGCGCCGCCGATATCCAGGCAGACCTGGTCGAGGCGAGTCAGCGTGCCGTCGGGGGCGCGGAAGGCGGGGGCGGGGCGGCCCTTGGCACGGCCGCTCGGGGTGAAGCAGAAGATCTGGCCGGACGGCGAGCGGAGCACCGCGTAATCCGGGTGGTTGGCGACCAGCTCGGCGTTCAGGTCCAGCGCGGTGCGCACCGCGGACGCGATGTCGTCGACGTCGAAATCCAAGTGCACGCCGGCCAGGCCCTGCACCGACTGCATCTTGACCCCGGCCGCGGCGAAGAGCGCGGGATCGGGCAGCAGCGTGAGGAATTGGTCGTCGTCGCCGCGGCGCGGCGAGAGCTGGGTGCCGGTGACGGTCGACCAGAAGGCCGCGCAGTCGTCGAAACGTTGTGCGGGACGGTCGAGGAACGCCCAGACCCAGCGAATCATGTTGTCTCCTGTGCCGCGCGGGACGTGCCCGCGACCGCCGACGTGATATCTGGCGACGGCGCACGCGATCGCGCTGCCGTGCCCCGGACACAGTAGGGCGCGGCCGGTGGGCTGTCGAACCGATTTGGCGGTATCTCGACGTTCTGTGGCATTCGTGCCACTCGTTCGGTGTGCGGTTTTCCGGCAGTCTCAGCGGGTGACCGAACTGCGCATCGCCCCCGCCGAGCCCATCGATCCGGTGCCGCCGCGGTGGCATCCCGCGTGGGGCGTCGCGGCGGTCGGTTTCGTCGCGCTGCTCGGCGCGGCCGCGTTCCGCTCGGTGCCGAGCGTGCTGATGGATCCGCTGCACGCGGAGTTCGGCTGGTCGCACGGCACCATCGGGCTGGCGGTCTCGCTGAATCTGCTGCTGTACGGGCTCATTTCGCCGTTCGCGGCGGCGCTGATGGACAAGTTCGGCATCCGCAGGGTGGTGGCCTGCGCGCTGGTGCTTGTCGCGGCGGGCAGCGGGTTGACCGTCTTCATGACGCAGGCCTGGCAACTGGTCGCCACCTGGGGGTTGCTGGTCGGCGTCGGTGTCGGCTCGATGTCGATGCCGTTCGTGGCGACGATCACCGGGCGCTGGTTCGTGCGGCACCGCGGCCTGGTCACCGGCGTGCTGACGGCTGCGGGCGCGACCGGCCAGCTGATCTTTCTTCCGCTGGTCTCGGCGCTGGCGCACGAGCACGGCTGGCGGCTGCCCGCGCTGGTGGTGGCCGGTGCGGCGCTGGCGGTGGCGCCGCTGGTGCTCTTGTTCATCCGCGATTTCCCCAGTGACATGGGCGTTTCGGCGTACGGCGCGGAACAGGGATCGGCGGTCGGGATGCGCACGACCGCGAGCGGCGGCGCGACGCGGGCGCTCACCGTGCTGGCGCGGATCGCGCGCACGCGCGGATTCTGGTTGCTCGCGGGCGGTTTCGCGGTGTGCGGCGCGTCGACCAACGGCCTGGTCGGCACCCATTTCGTCAGTGCGGCGCACGATCACGGGATGCCGTCGACCACGGCGGCCGGACTGCTCGCGTTGGTCGGGGTGTTCGACGTGGCGGGCACCATCGCCTCCGGGTGGCTGACCGATCGTGTCGACCCGCGCTATCTGCTGCTGGCCTACTACACCCTGCGCGGCGCGTCGCTGCTCATCCTGCCCTCGCTGTTCGCGCCGCACACCGAGCCGAGCATGTGGGTCTTCGTGATCTTCTACGGACTGGACTGGATCGCGACCGTGCCGCCGACGGTCGCGCTGTGCCGTGAGCTGTTCGGTGCGGACGGTCCGGTGGCCTTCGGCTGGGTCTTCGCCTCGCACCAGATCGGTTCGGCGATCGCGGCGACCGGCGCGGGTCTGCTTCGCGACCTCCAGGGCAGCTACGACACGGCCTGGTATGTGGCGGGCACGCTGTGCGGGCTGGCGGCGCTGATGTCGATCGTCATCCGCAGGCCGGTCGCCTGATCGGAATCACCCGTCGATGGCGTTGTGCGGCTGGGATTCGATAGCCCTGCGCGGGCGGTCCCAGCGGCTTGGTTCGTCCTTGCGCCGCGGCGGGCGGTCGTTGGCGATGAGCACCGCGATCCATGGCAGCGGAATGGACGCGCCGATGATGAGCAGCGAGATCAGGGCGCTGCCCCACGCGCTGTAGGCGACCGCGGCCAGCACCAGCGCGGGAATGCGGAACGCCATCAGGATCGTGTACCTGCGCACCCGCGCGCGATGCTGATCCTCCAGCGAGGGCGCTGCTTCGGTGATGAGCACCGGGTGCTTCTCGTCGCTGCCGGGGAAGTAACCCCGCGAGGGTGGCGGAGCGGGGGGTGTGACGTCCGGGCGAACACCGCGGCCGATGTCGTCGGCGTCGGGGGAGTCGCCGTGCTGCTGCATACCCCGAGTCTTCCACTCCGGTGTTCCCGGCGCATACACCGAGGTCTATTCGTCACCGCAGCCGGGCGCGGGCGCGCCAAGAGGTCGTCATACGGCATCATGGAATCCGTGAGTACCGACACCCTGGTTCGCCCGGATACGACCACCGACGAGACGACGGGCGACGACACCCCGAAGTTCTTCCACTACGTGAAGAAGGAAAAGATCGCCGAGAGCGCCGTCATGGGCACTGTGGTGGTTGCCCTGTGCGGCGAGGTGTTCCCGGTGACCCGATCGCCCAAGCCCGGTTCGCCGGTCTGCCCGGAGTGCAAGAAGGTATACGAGACCCTGCGCAAGGGCGACTGAGTCCGCCGCGTCGCACCGCGCGACTACCCCGAGCTGCGCATGACTACCTGAGCTGCGCAGTGATCACCTCGAGCTGCGCACCGCGTCCCGCGTGGCCGGGGTGATCCCACGCGCCGATTCCGTGCGGCTCGCGGCGTCGGCCTCGGCCTCCTCGTCCGGCGTCTCGCCGCGCACCTGGTTGGAGATCCATTCCTTCATCTGCTCGATGCGCGTCGCGCGGGCGGGCCAGAACTCCTGCACCGCGGCGTTGAATTCGGCGCCGAGGATCACCGCGAAGCCGAGGAAAAACGTGAACAGCAGGAACGCGATCGGCGTCGCCAGCGCGCCGTAGCTCACGCCGGTCGCGGTGATCCAGGACAGATACCGGCGCAGTCCCTCGCTGGCCGCCATGAAGAACACGCCCGCCACCAGCGCCCCGCCGAACAGCCGGTGCCAGGGCAGCGTGCGGTGTAGCGCCAGTTTGTACAGCGTGGTCAGGCCCACGATGAGCAGCAGACCGACGCCGGGATAGTAGAAGCTGTCCAGCAGCCGCAAGCCCGTCTCCCGCCACGCGTCGGGCAGTACCCGGCCGATCATCGCGGGCCCGAGCGCGACGAGCGGGAGGATGAAGACTGCCGCCACCAGGAACAGCACGTAGAGCAGCAGCGCGAAGATCCGCTGCCACACCGGGTGCCTGGCGTCTTGCTGGTCGTGCGCCTCCACGATCGCGTCGACGAACGTCGCCATGGCAGAGGATCCGGCCCACAGGGAGAGCACGAAGCCGATCGACACCACCGCGCCGCGCCCGCGGCCGAGCACGTCGCCGACGGTCGGTTCGATCAGGTCGGTCACCACGGCCTCGCTGAACAGCTCGCGACTGAACGTGATGATCTTGGATTCCACGATCTCGACGGTGTCGGGCCCGAACCAGCCGCCGACGTAACCGAGACTGCCGAGCACCCCCAGCAGCAGCGGGGCCAGCGACAAGGTCTGCCAGAACGCGGCCGCCGCCGACTTGGCGAAGATCGAATCGTCCCATGCCTTCGTGGCGACCCGGACGACGAGCCTGCGACTCTGCCGCCCGGCGTGCCGGATCCGCCGGACGACGACACCAGCGCCGCGCGGGGGCGCGCCCGCACCACCGCTGTGGATCGGCTCGGGCCCGCTCGCGGGTAGGAGTCTGTCGTCGGTCATCGTGACTACAGCATCGCGCACTCGGTGCTCGCGCACCGGTCCGTCCCCGCATCGTGTCGGCGGGCATCAGGTGAACACGGGGCAATGCGCGGTGATTGTGTGATGCGGATCGCGACCGTCGCGTCGGTTTGGCGACACGCCGTCCCCGGCCGCTACTGTCTTCTGCGTGACTGGGTCGGATGGCGCTGCGGCGGGAGATGGAGCGACGCCGGGCGATTCGGGAAAGCCGGCATCCGGGGGTGGTTCGCTACGCGCGTGGCAGCGGCGCGCACTCACGAAGTACCTGGCCACGAAGCCCCGCGACTTCCTCGCCGTGGCGACGCCAGGCGCGGGTAAGACCACCTTCGCGCTGCGAGTGGCGGCCGAGCTGCTCGCCGATCGCACCGTGGACCAGATCACCGTGGTCGCGCCCACCGAACACCTCAAGCACCAGTGGGCGTCCTCGGCGGCCCGCAACGGCATCCAGCTGGACTCGCGTTTCTCCAACGCCACCGGTGGCACCTCCGGCGATTACCACGGCGTGGTCGTCACCTACGCGCAGGTCGCCTCGCATCCGTCCCGGCACCGGGTGCGCACCGAAAACCGCAGGACGCTCGTCGTTCTCGACGAGATCCACCATGCGGGCGACGCCAAGAGCTGGGGCGACGCGGCGGCCGAGGCGTTCGGCGACGCGACCCGCAGGCTGGCGCTGACCGGTACGCCGTTCCGGTCCGACGACAGCCAGATCCCGTTCGTCACCTACGAGCCCGACGAATCCGGTTTCCCGAAGTCGCGCGCCGACCACGCCTACGGTTACGCCGAGGCGCTGGCCGACGGCGTCGTGCGTCCCGTGGTCTTCCTGGCCTACTCCGGTGACGCGCACTGGCGCGACAGCGCGGGCGAGGAGCACTCCGCCCGCCTCGGCGAGCCGCTGAGCGCGGAACAGACCGCGCGCGCCTGGCGCACCGCGCTGGACCCCGCGGGCGACTGGATCTCCGCGGTGCTGCGTGCCGCCGACATCCGGCTGCGCCAGAAGCGCGCCTCCGGCATGCCCGACGCGGGCGGTCTGGTGATCGCCACCGATCAAGAGCGTGCCCGCGACTACGCCGAACTGCTCGAACACATCTCGGGCGAGCGGCCGGCGCTTGTGCTCTCCGACGATCCCGCGTCCTCGAACCGGATCGCCGAGTTCAGCAACAACACCCAGCCCTGGATGGTCGCGGTCCGCATGGTGTCCGAGGGCGTCGACGTGCCGCGCCTCGCCGTCGGCGTCTACGCGACCAGCGCCTCGACGCCGCTCTATTTCGCCCAGGCCATCGGTCGTTTCGTGCGTGCGCGCCGCGCGGGCGAGACGGCCAGCGTGTTCCTGCCCTCGGTGCCTGTGCTGCTCGATCTGGCCGCGCAGCTGGAGGTGCAGCGCGATCACGTCATCGGCAAGCCGCACCGGGAGAAGAACGGCTTGGACGACGAGCTGCTCGTCGATGCGGCCAAGCAGAAGGACGAGCCCGGCGAGGACGAGAAGAAGTTCATCGCGCTGGCCGCGGACGCCGAACTCGACCAGGTGATCTACGACGGCTCCTCGTTCGGCACCGCGACGTTCGCCGGCAGCGACGAGGAGGCCGACTACCTGGGTATTCCCGGCCTGCTCGACGCCGACCAGATGCGCGCGCTGCTGCGTGATCGCCAGACCCGTCAGCTGGCCGACCGCGGTGAGGCGAAGCCCGCGACGCCGGCGCCGCAGGTCACGGCCGCCGCCGAGCGGGTGGCCACCTCGGACCGGCTCGGCGAGCTGCGCAAGGAACTCAACAGCCTGGTGGCCATGCACCACCATCGCACCGGTAAACCGCACGGGGTGATCCACGGCGAGCTGCGTCGCGAGTGCGGCGGGCCGCCGACCGCGCTGGCCACCGCCGAACAGCTCGGCGACCGCATCGCCGCCTTGCGTCGCCGGTAGGGCATTACGCCGTCGGCATTGCGTTTGCGCGCGCGGCGATCTCAGCGCTGAATCCGTGCGTCAGCGCTCGTTCGCGGGCCACGCCGCCATCGCGCAGTCGATGGATTGGGTGAGCTCGTCCAGTGCAGCGCCGTCTCTGGCCTGGATGGATAGTCCGTAGAGCACTGTCGTGTAGAACGCGGCCAGCGCCGCGGTGTCGGTCCGCGCGGGTAGATCGCCCTCGGCGACCCCGCGGCGCAGGCGCGCGTGGATGTCGTCGGTGGCCTTCCTGCGTTTTTCGGCGAGGAAGTCGCGCACGCCGGTATTGCGGGGCGTGTAGGTCCCGCCCGCCAGTACCACCATGCAGCCGTGCGGTTTGTCCTCGACCGTGTAGGCCGCGGCATTGTCGCGCAGCATCGTCTCGATGGCGGCGCGGGCGGTGGGCTCCTCGCGCAGGGCGCGCTCGGTGTGGCCGCCGTCGGTGCGGCCGTACAGCTCGATGGCCTCCAGGAACAACGCCTCCTTGCTACTGAAGGCCGCGTAGAGGCTGGGCGAGTTGATGCCCATTGCGGCGGTGAGATCGCTCATCGACGCGCCCTCGTAGCCGTGCTCCCAGAACACCTCCATGGCCCGGCGCAGCGCGATCGAGCGGTCGAACGCCCGGGGACGACCCCGTTCGGCCACGGCGGACTCCTTTCTGTGTCGATCGCTAAATATAGCCCTTGACGGCGCGGGGACCGTCGGCTTAGCTATTTATGTACTGATCGACACAAAAATTGAAGGAGTACCGATGGGCGACCTGACAGGCAAGGTGGCACTGGTGACCGGCGGCAGCAGGGGGATCGGGGCGGCCATCGCCCGGCGGCTGGCCGCCGCGGGCGCGGACGTCGCGCTGACCTACCAGAGCGCGGAAATCGCCGCGAAATCCGTGGTCGCCGAGGTCGAGGCGCTGGGCAGGCGCGCGATCGCCGTGCGCGCCGACAGCGCGGACGCGGGTGAGGTGGCGGACTCGGTGCACCGCGCCGCCGCGGAACTGGGCAGACTCGACGTGCTGGTGAACAACGCCGGGATCTTCCCGGCCAAGCCCTTCGAGGAGTTCACGGTCGAGGAGATCGACCGGGCGCTGCACGTGCACGCCCGCGCGGCGTTCGTCGCCGCCCAGGCCGCCGTCGGGTACATGACCGAGGGCGGCCGGATCATCAGCATCGGCACCAATCTCACCGATCACGCCCCGTTCGGCGGCCTCGCGCTCTACAACCTGAGCAAGTCGGCGCTCAACGGATTCACCAAGGCGCTGGCGCGCGAACTCGGACCGCGCTCGATCACCGTGAACCTGGTGCAGCCGGGTTCGACCGACACCGACATGAATCCGGCCGATGGCGAACACGCCCCGACCCAGGTCGGTTTCACCGCGCTCGGCCGCTTCGGGACCGCCGACGATGTCGCCGCCGCCGTCGCGTTCCTGGCGGGACCCGCGGGCCGCAGCATCACCGGCGCGTTTCTCACCGTGGACAGCGGCACCAACGCCTGATGCTCAGCCGGTGAAGTAGCGGCCCGGCGAGCCCGGCCTTTCGCCGAAGGCCGCGACATAGGCGCTCGTCACCCGCACCGTGGTCGGCGCGGTGTAGGTGACCGGGTCTCAGCCCGGTTCGAAGTAGCGGGCGGGGTCGAGGGTGTTGATCGGCGTCCAGCGCGGCTGTTCGGTGCTGATCTCCGAATCGCCGTGCGCCGCTTCGAAATACCCCCGGACCTCCAGTGCCAGCCGCGGGTTCTCGTCGACCCGGCGCGCCATGTCGTAGAGCGTCGCCAGCACGTGGACGCAGCGATCCGCGCGTGCGGAGCACGAGCAGTCGACGGCCGCGAGCTCCGGCGCCGGACGCACACCGGCCGCGACGAGCTCACGATGCGTCTCGTCGGTCAGCAGCGTCGGATCAGGGACCACCTCGGCGATCGCGGCCACCGTCCGACGAGCCAGCGGCGCGACCTCCAGGTGGGCCACCGAGGCCTGGCCGCCGCGATGGATGTGGGCACGCACGACGCGGCCCTCCACGGTCGCCTGGACGCCGTGATTGCGGGCGATGCTGCGGGCGCGGGGCAGCAGCGGTTCCGGCCGGGTCTGGCGCAGCGGCTCGGCGAGCCGCACCCAGTCCATGCCCCAGGCGGTGTAGCCGAATTCGTTGTCCGCCATCAGTTCTCTCGCTTCCGCCGCAGGATCTCGACGAGCTGGTCGTCGTCGAGGCGGGCCAGCGCCGCGATGCCCGCCGAGTCCGAGAGGTCGGTCAGCGCGGATTTGCGGTCGTGCATGCCCGCGATGTGCTCCTCGACGGTGGTGCCGGAGGTGAGCGTGGTGACGGTGACCGTGCGGGTCTGGCCGATGCGGTGCGCCCGGTCGGAGGCCTGCGCCTCCACCGCCGGATTCCACCAGCGGTCGAAGTGGACGACGTCGGCGGCGCGGGTCAGGGTGAGGCCGGTGCCCGCCGCCCGCAGGCTCAGCACCAGCACCGGCGGCCCGTCCGCGGCCTGGAAGTCGCGCACGATCGCGGCGCGCTCGGCCTGGTTCAGCCCGCCGTGGAAGAACGGCGCGGTGACGCCGAACTGTTCGGCCAGATGGCGGACCAGCAGTTCACCGGTCTGCCGGTATTGGGTGAAAATCAGTGTCGGCGAATCGGTCTCGAGGTTGGTGGCCACGATGTCGGCGCACAGATCCAGCTTGCCCGAGCGGCCGGGCAGTTCGGCGAGGTCACCGTTCACCAACCCGGGGTGGTTGCACACCTGCTTCAGCGCGGTGAGCGCGGCGAGCACTCGGCTCTGCCGTTGCGCGCCGGAACCGAACCCGTCGTCGATGGCTCGATCCAGCAGCCGGTCGTAGAGCTGTTCCTGTTCGGCGGTCAGATCGCAGAGCAGATCGGTGTGGATCTTCGCGGGCAGCGCGGCCGCGACCTGGAACTTCTTGCGCGCCAGCACGACCGGTTCGATGGTGTCGCGCAGCCGGGCGGCGGCCGCGGCCGAACCCTCCTGGATCGGCCGGACGAAGCGGCGGCGGAACTGCCCGCGATGGGCGAACAGGCGCGGCGCGACCAGATGCAGCAGCGCCCACAGTTCTTCCAGATGGTTCTCCACCGGTGTGCCGGTCAGCGCGACTTTCGCCGGGCTGGCGAGTGCGCGGGCGGCCTTGGCGACCTGGGTGCGCGGATTCTTCAGCGCCTGCGCCTCGTCGAACACCGCGCTCGCCCAGTCGCGTTCGGCGAGGACGTGGCCGTGCAGCCGCAGGATCGGGTAACTCGTCACGACAACGTCACCGGGACCCACGGCCAGCTCACCGCCGCGCCAGGTGATCGGGCGCAGATCCGGTGCGAAACGAGTGATCTCGTGTGCCCAGTTCCCGACCAGCGAGGTCGGGCAGACCACGAGTTGCGGGCCCTCGGTCGCGCGGCCGAGCAGAAAACCGATGGCCTGCACGGTCTTTCCGAGGCCCATCTCGTCGGCGAGCACCGCGCCGCCGAAGGCCGCGGTGGTCTCGGTCAGCCAGCCGACCCCCCGCGCTTGATAGGGTCGCAGGTCGGCGTGCAGCGTTTTCGCCAGGTGCGCGGCCACCGCCTCGGTGTCGAGCAGGGTGCGCAACGCGCGGGCGTCGGACACGATCGCGGTACCCGAGGCGTCCGGTACGGCGTGGGCCGCCGCGGGCAGTGCGACAGGTTCGCCGCCTCGCAGAAGGTTGTGCCAGGCCCGCAGGGACGCGCCCGCGTCGGGCATTCGCCGCGCGTCGAGCGTCTCCGCCAGGATCGCCTCCGTCGCCTCCGTCGCCTCCGTCGCCTCCGTCGCCTCCGACGTCTCCGACGGACCCGACTCGGTGTGGCGCCTAGATGTCGTCGGGGCGCCGCCCTCGGCGGGGCCGATCGCGTTCGCGGTTCCCGCCGGCGTCCCCGAGATCGAGGCCAAGTCGAGTGCGGCGAGTTCGGCGGGCGGGATCATCGCGCAGTCGACCTCGGTGATCTCGATCGCTCCGCGCGCGCCGGTCGGCACCGCCAGCGCGAGTGTCTCGCGGTCGCCGAGACCGGTGGGAGCGCGTCCGATGCCGTGACCCGTCCAGGTCCACAGCGCGAAGAGATGGCGGTCGGGCAGGTAGGTGGCCTGTGTGCTGGGCAGAGCGAACCCCTAGATCATCGTATGGCGTACGGAGTATCGTGACAACGTACACCGTACCGGGTTTGTTCCGAGGAGTCCCTTGTCCCAGGAGAGCGACCACGATCAGGCGAAACAGCTGCTGCACCTGCTCTGGCGCCAGGCGCTGCCGCCGCGCGCGGGCGGGCGCGGTCCGAAGCAGACGGTGAGCGTCGACGCCGTCGTAGCGGCCGCCATAGCGCTGGCCGATCGGGACGGATACGAGAAGGTGTCGATCCGCGCGGTCGCGGCCGAGCTCGGTCTGCGGCCGATGAGTCTGTACACCTACGTGCCGAGCAAGGAGGCTCTGGCCGTGCTGATGGTCGACGCCGTCGCCGCCGAGGACGCGCCCATCCCCGCCGAGCTTCCCATGCGGGAGCGGATCGCCGCGATCGCGCGACAGGTGCGCGCCGAGGTGCTCGCGCATCCGTGGCTGCTGGAGGTGTCGCCCTGGCGGGCGGTGCTCGGTCCAGGGCGGATGCGGCGTTACGAACGTCAGCTGGCCGCCCTGGAGGGGATCGGGCTCACGGACCTGGCGATGGACCGGGCGATCGCGGTGCTGACCGAGTTCGCCACCGGGAACGCGCGGATGGCGGTGGCCGCGGCCCGCGGCGCCGCGGAGCTCACCGACGCGCAATGGTGGGAGCGCTACGGTCCGGAGCTGACGCGGATCATGCCGGTCGAGGAGTTCCCCCTGGCGGCGCGGGTCGGCGCGGCGGTGGGGGAGCGGTACCAGGCGCCCGCGGATCCGGACGGCGCTTTCGAGTTCGGGGTGGACCGGCTGCTGGATGGGATTCTGACGGAGCGCGACGGCGACTGATGTGACCTAGGGCGCAGTGATGCTCGCCGCGTATGTTCTCGAACATGCCCGCAGCGGGCGACAATTCGTCGTCCGCTGCGGGTAAGGCATGTTCTGTTGTTCGATGCTGTTGTGTCGGGAAGCGAAAACAGGTCAGAGGGCGGGAGCCGACTCCGTGTCGATCACGGCCTCGAGCTCACGCAGCCGATCCATGTGTTCGTTCGCGTGATGCTGGCAGAAGAGCAACTCTCCACCTGCGGGCAGAACGGCACGCACTCGGGCAGCCGCCCCGCAACGGTCGCAACGATCGACCGCGGTCAGTGGGGTGCTTGTCAGGGTTCCTGGCATGACTCCTCCGTCCTGGCTCCCGGCACTACAGTCCGTTCACCTGGTGTGGGGCCCGTGGTCACTCACCACGAGCTCGCTACCGCTACTTCCCAGCAGTGGTATGACTACTCTGTCAGACGTTCGGGACGGGGGCATTGTTCCCGCAAGTGATTCTGTGTGTTTTCTCTAACACGACCTGGGATTTCGCTCATGGCGAACATTCCAGGTCGGGGATCGAATCGCACTCGATCACCCCACGAACACGCCTATCCAGTTGGTCTGTTGGGAGATTACCCGTGACCTGTGACACTCACACGCTGGTTCACCTGTGTACTTTGCCTGAGTGGCGCAACGCTCGGCAAACCGGCGAGCACCGGCCACCGTCGTTGGCTGAGGTCGGCTTCGTTCACCTTTCCACTACGTGGCAGGTGCACCTGCCCGCCAACCGGCTCTTCGCCGGGCGGCGCGACCTGGTGCTGTTGCGCATCGACGCGAATCTGCTCGTGGATCCGGTGAAATGGGAGCCGGGCGTGCCGACGGATCCGGAGTCGATGCTCTTCCCGCACCTGTACGGACCGCTTCCTGTGAGTGCCGTCACATCGGTGGGGGAGTACCTGCCGGGTCAGGACGGCGTCTTCGAGCCGCTGGCGGAGTGAGCCCGCCGATCAGCGCTCGCGCGCCTGCCGCGCGAGTATGGCGGCCTGAACACGGGACCGCACACCGAGTTTGGTGAGCACGCGCGAGACGTGGGTCTTCACGGTGGTCTCCCCGATGAACAGCCGCGCCGCGATCTGCGCGTTCGACAGACCATCGCCGAGGCAGTCGAGCACCTCGCGTTCGCGTTCGGTGAGATCGGCGAAGCCGTCCGGCGCGGCGGGTTCGGCGTCGGCGACGGAGGACGCGAACGCGGCGATCACGGCACGGGTGACCTCCGGCGCCAGCACCCCGTCGCCCGCGTCGACCGCGCGCACCGCGTCGACGAGTGCTTGTCCCGACGTGGATTTCAGCACGAACCCGGACGCGCCCGCGCGCAAGGCGCGAAAGACGTACTCGTCCAAGTCGAATGTGGTGAGGACGAGCACGCGCGCCAACGCGTCGGCGGTGATGCGTTCGGTGGCGGTGAGGCCGTCCACGCCCGGCATCCGCACATCCATCAGCACCACATCGGGCCGCAGTGCCCTGGCCTGGGCCACCGCGATGTCACCGTCGGCGGCCTCGCCGATCACCTCGATGCCTTCTGCGCTGTCCAGGATCATCCGCAACCCCGCGCGAATCGCGCCGTGATCGTCGGCGATCAGCACTCGAATCGTCATGCCGCCTCCGTTGTTCGAGTCATGCCGAAGCCTCGCCAGCGCTCGGCATCAACATGCCCCGAGGGGCCTGCCACATGATTCGCTCACTGCGTTCGCTCATGCCCGCGCCTCACTGGCGCTCGGCATCGGCATGCCGAGGGGAAGCCGGGCACGGACCGTCCAGTCTCCCGCTTCCGGTCCGGCGGTGAAGCTTCCGCCCAGTGCGGCGGCGCGTTCGCGCATGTTCATCACGCCGCGGTGCGGTGCCGCGGAATTCGCGAGCTCGGACGAAACCGCCTCGGCGCATGCCGGATTGCGCACCGTGACGTCGAGTGCCGCCGGATCGGCCCGTACTGCGATGTCGACCGGCTGGCCCGGCGCGTGCTTCATCGCATTCGTCAAGGCCTCCTGGATGATCCGGTAGGCGGCCTGGTCCACCGCGCTGGGCAGCGCCGTGCCGTCGAGCGAATCGGCAACGCGCACCGCGGTTCCCGCCGATCGGGCGGCGTCCACCAGGATCGGCAGCTGGGCCAGCGTGCGCGGGGCGACGGGCTCGTCCTCTGTTCCGTCGTCGCGGCGCAGCAGACCGATCATGGTGCGCATCTCCTGCAGCGCGCCGACGCTGTTGGCGCGGATCGATCCGAGGATCCCGGCCATCGCAGGATCGGTATTCCGGCGGGTCAGCTCGCCGAGCGCCGCCTCGGACTGGATCGCGATGGCCGAGAGGTGCCCCGCGATGACGTCGTGCAGGTCGCGTGCCATCGTCTTGCGCTCGTCGGTGATGGCCGCGCGCCGGTCCAGTTCGGCCACCAGCGCCATCGCCTGGGCCCGCGCGCGTTCGGCCTCGGCGATCTCCTTGTGCGTCCGCACCGACAGCCCCCACCAGATCGGCGTGCCGACGAAGGCCGCCGCCGCGGCGACCGAGAGCACCAGCGCCCGCCAGTCACCGGTCGCGGCGAACACCGCCAGCGTGATCACCGTCGTCAGCGCGGCGCAGCCGATCGCCACCCAGCGCGACAATGCGCGCGAGCCGTACAGGACGGCCGCGTAGATCGAATCCGAGTAGATGAGCCACACCGGCACCGTCGCGCCCAGTGCCAGATCGATTCCGAGCGGGACCGAACCCGCCAGCAGTGTCGCCAGCGGCGCTCGCCGGCGCAGCAGCGTCGTCGCGCACAGCAGCGCGAGCACACCGAACCGGACGCGCAGCGGCTGGTCGGCGCTTCCGTCGGCCATCGGGTACAGGCCGGCCAGGTACAGGAACGCCCCGAAGGCGAACGCGAAGATCGCGACCAGCACGTCCTGCGCGGTCGCCGACAACGCGTGCCACTGCTTCACCGCCTCATCACAGCACACGCGCGAGCGCATGCGGGTCCGCCGAAGTGATGACGGGTGGCCGCGGCCACGGACCCGTGCGCGATCCTTCGGACGGACTTCGCCTGGCTGGGGCTACTCTGAACGAGTGAACGTCGACGTCACCGCATTGCCCGGTATCGGGGTACGCAAAGACTTCGAGGCCCGGTCGGGCCGCCGGATCGGCGTGGTCGACCACCGCGACGGAGGCATCGATCTGATCGTCTCCAAGCTCGACGACCCGGACGCGTGCGCCGCGCAGGTGCCGCTGACGAGCGACGAGGCCGCGGTGCTCGCCAACCTGCTCGGCGCTCCGCAACTGGTGGCCGAACTCCGCGAGGACCATCGCGACCTGCCCGGCATCACCACCCGGCAGCTGCCGATCGCCGACGATTCGCCGTACGAGGGCCGCACTCTCGGCGAAACGGCGATGCGCACCCGCACCAAGGTCTCGATCGTCGCGGTGATGCGCGCCGGTCAGCTGCACCCCTCGCCAGGACCCGATTTCACCTTCGCCGCAGATGATCTGCTCGTAGTCGTGGGCACTCCCGACGGCTTGGACGCCGCCGCGAAGATCCTCTCGCACGGTTGACCTGTGAGCACGACCGCGCTCGCTTTCCTCGAGCTCGGAGCGGTGTTCTTCGCTCTAGGCATGCTGGGGCGAGTGGCGGGACGGTTCGGCATGTCGCCGATCCCGCTCTATCTGCTGGGGGGCTTGGCGTTCGGGTCGGGCGGGTTCATCGAGCTCGCCGAAGCCAATGAATTCGGCCATGTCGCGGGCGAGATCGGTGTGGTGCTGCTGCTCCTGCTGCTCGGCCTGGAATACACCGCCGCCGAGCTGATGACCGGTCTGCGGCGGTCATGGCCCGCGGGCTTGGTCGACATCGTCGTCAACGCGATCCCCGGCGTGGTGGTGGCGCTGCTGCTCGGCTGGGGCGTCATCGGCGCGATCACCATGGGCGGTGTCACCTACATCTCCTCCTCGGGCATCGTCGCCAAGGTGCTCAACGATCTCGGGCGGCTCGGCAACCGCGAAACTCCGGTCGTGCTCTCGATTCTGGTGTTCGAGGACCTGGCTATGGCGATATACCTGCCGATCCTCACCACCATGCTGGCGGGACTGAGCTTCATGAGTGGGCTGCGGTCGCTCGGTCTCGCGCTGGTGACGGTCACTCTGGTGCTGCTCGTGGCGCTGCGGTTCGGACGTCACGTCTCGTCGATCGTGGACAGCTCGGACAACGAGGTGTTTCTGCTCAAGTTGCTCGGTGCGGCGCTGCTGGTGGCGGGCGCCGCCTCGGCGCTGAACGTCTCGGCGGTGGTCGGCGCGTTCCTGCTCGGCATCGCGATCTCCGGATCGACCGCGCACCAGGCCGCGAAACTGCTGGAGCCGCTGCGGGATCTGTTCGCGGCCATCTTCTTCGTCGCCTTCGGATTGAGCACCGACCCGCGCGCGATCCCGCCGGTGCTCGGCTGGGCGGTGCTGCTGGCCGTGGTGACCACGGCGACCAAGGTCGCGACCGGATGGTGGGCCGCGCGCAGGCAGGGCATCCGGCGGATGGGCCGGGCCAGGGCGGGGGCGGCGCTGGTGCCGCGCGGCGAATTCTCGATCGTCATCGCGGGATTGGCGGTGAGCGTGGGCGCGGTCGCGAGCGAGCTGGCCCCGCTGGCCTCGGCCTACGTGCTGCTGATGGCGGTGCTCGGCCCGATCGCGGCGCGAGTGGTGGAGCCGCTGGTGAGTTTGGTGCGACCCGAGCCTGGCCCCGCGGTCGCCGCTTAGCTCGCCTCGGCGGTCGACGCCGCGGCGCGGCGGCGTTCGACGCGGGTCCAGAACGCGGCGGCGATGGCGCCGACCGTGAGGCCGATCAGGGCCGCGCACAGGTGGCCGTAATCGGTGAAGGTCGGCCCGAGCCAGATCGCCGCGGCGAGCACGATCACGAGCGTCGTCGCCCAGAGCACCCGGACGATGCCGCGGAACCGGAACGCCATCGCGGCCAGCACGGCGGTGAACCCATAGCTGGCGCCGACGTCAGGGGCGATCGCCACGCGCAGCGGAATGAGGCCGCGATCGATGGCGCGGGAGATGCCGGTGACGGTGAGCAGCGTGGCGCCGATGTGCCCGGTGGCGAACAACAGAATCCAGCGGCCGGTGCCGAGCCAACGCTCAGCCGCCGCCATCACCACGAGGAACCCGAGGATGGTGAGCCACGGGAAATCGCCCTCGGTCCAGAACGCGGACGCCACCAGCACCTGCACCGGATCACGCCGCATATTGGCGAGATTCGTGGACGCGGACAGGATCAGCCGGTGCTGGACCGCCTCACCGACGCCGCGCAGCGTCCACCAGGTGACGAAGAGCGTGAAGGCGTACGCGGTGCTGGCGGGCGCCGCCCCAAGGTGCCGCCGGATCGCAGGCAGGACGCGGCGCGGCAGGTCCGGGCGGCGGAGTCTTTCGACGCCCTTCCGCAATTCGTCGCCGAGGTCGACGGTCCGGACCCACGGCGCGCTGATCGGAGTGGCTGCCACACAAGCAGTCTGCCGGGGTACCCGGCCGTCGGATGAGCACGACGCGCACCGCCGCAGTCGGCCTTCGGCTGCGAGGGCTGACGCGCCCCCGTCTCGAACAAGGTGGGCTTCCGGTTCGTCTCGGGACAGCCGGACGCCTTCCGGTGCGACATCGTGGGTCGGCCCGAATCGGTCATGCATGGGTGGGCTGGCGGTGGTCGTACGAGTGGGCCGACACGCGATCCCTGTGCCTGGATCGGCTCGCGATGGTCGTGCGAGCGGCGGCCCGCGACGGCATGCTTCCGCCGAAGCCGGTGGGAGTCCTCCGACGTGGGCCGCTCGGCCCGATGCACGCCGCGCCTCTGTCCCGAGGTTGTGCGGCGCATTCGAGGTGAGCGCCGTACTACTTTCGGCGCGAAACGTCGTGGGCAGGTCGGCTCATGATGATCGGGCGTGCGCGATGTGATGGCCGTGCGTGGATCGGCTGGTGATTGCCGTGCTTGCGTTGGTCCGCGATGACCCTTCTGCTTCCGCGCAGGCCAGGGGCCTCCGGAGTGGCCGCTCGGCCCGATGTGCGCCGCGCGTCGTCTCGATCGGGTGTTGTGCGGCTCGGCCCTGGCGGCTATTGCTTCCGGCGCGGCACGTCGCGGGTCGTCGGCCAGTAGGGCGTCCCGTTGACCGGTGGGACGGCGGCCGGAGTCGACTCCGATCGAGGTGGTGGTGTCGGCGCGACATCCTCCACGGTGGGCCACTTGGTGACCCCGCCCGGTGGTGGCGTCGGCGCGAGGTCCTGAACAGCTGGTCGCGCGGTTGTCGGCGGCGGTGTGGCCGCGAAATTCTCGGCAGTGGGTCGCGCGGTTGTCGGCGGCGGTGTGGGCGCGAGGTTCTCGGCAGCTGGTCGCGCGCTGGACGCCGGGGCAGGCGCGAAATCTTCGGCGGTCGGTCGCGCGGGGGTCGGCGGTGTGGGCGCGAGGTTCTCGGCGGCGGGTCGCATGATTACCGGGGGTGCGGGCGTGAATTTCTCGGCGATGGGGCGGGCGGGTGCACGGCGCGGAGGCGGCGTCGGCGCGAGGTCGTCGGCGGCCGGGCGGACGGAGGCGGCGCGCAGCGGCGGCAGATCGATGTCGCGCTCGATCGAGGTGAGGCTCACCGCGATCAGCAGCACCATCGTCACGATGCTGATGCCGACGATCAGTGGTGCGAGCAACTGCATCGCCCCCGTGCCCGCGACCGGCTCGCCGTGACCGCCGTGCCCGGCGTTGTGCGCGTGCATCGAGGCCATGCCGGTGTAGTGCATGCCGCACACGGCCAAGCCCATGATCCCGGCCGCGCCGGTGGTCGCCAGAAAACCGTTGACCCGCAACGTGAACCACAGCGCCACGGTCGCGGCGACCACCGCGACCACGACCGAGAGCGCCACCATCGGCAGGTCGTAGCTGATGGTCGCGCTCGACTTCATCGCGAACATGCCGACGTAATGCATGGCCGCCACGCCGATACCGGTGACGGCGCCGCCCGCGAACAGCGCGACCAGCGTGGGCCGCGGCGTCACCACGACGAACAGCCCGATGCCGACCACCACGATCGCGGTCACCGCGCTGAGCAGGGTGAGCGGGACGTCGTAGCGAATCTCCGCGCCGCGGATCGAAAAGCCCAGCATCGCAATGAAATGCATGACCCAGATCCCGGTGCCGCCGATGGCGAACGCGGCGAGCACCAGCCAGCCCGCCCTGCCCTCGGCCGCCCTGGCCCGCGCGGCGCACTGCAAACCGAGCAGCGACCCCGTGAAGGACATGATGTAAGCCAGCATCGGTGTCAACCACCCGTAACTGAAGTGGTGAATGTCGAGCACGTGAATCCCCATGGCTGGGCCGAGAGCGCCCGGCGTCGAAAATCTTGTGCGTCAGACTGTACGGCAGCTGAGCCCGCTGAGCCGTGCGCCTTTCCGTGTTTTGGATCACTTTCTGGTTTGTTTCCATTTGGAAAGTGGTATGGCGCAGGGCCTTTCGGCGAAAGGCCAGAGACGACAACGGGCCCGCATCCCGTTCCGTCGCCGAAAAGGCAAGCGGTACAAGGGGTGCGGGCCCGTAGGTCGGTTCGGTGTCAGTCCAGGTAGTCGCGCAGCACCTGGGAGCGGCTGGGATGGCGCAGCTTGCTCATGGTCTTGGACTCGATCTGACGGATGCGCTCACGGGTGACCCCGTACACCTGACCGATCTCGTCGAGGGTGCGCGGCTGGCCGTCTGTGAGGCCGAAGCGCAGCCGGACCACGCCCGCCTCGCGCTCGGACAGCGTCTCCAGCACCGACTGCAGCTGATCCTGCAGCAGGGTGAAGCTCACCGCGTCGACCGCGACCACGGCCTCGGAGTCCTCGATGAAGTCGCCGAGCTGGCTGTCGCCCTCGTCGCCGATGGTCTGGTCCAGCGAGATCGGTTCACGCGCGTACTGCTGGATCTCCAGCACCTTCTCCGGCGTGATGTCCATTTCCTTGGCCAGCTCCTCCGGGGTGGGCTCGCGTCCCAGATCCTGGAGTAGCTCGCGCTGGATGCGCCCGAGCTTGTTGATGACCTCGACCATGTGCACCGGAATGCGGATGGTGCGGGCCTGGTCGGCCATGGCGCGGGTGATGGCCTGCCGGATCCACCAGGTGGCGTACGTGGAGAACTTGTAGCCCTTGGTGTAGTCGAACTTCTCCACCGCGCGGATCAGACCGAGGTTGCCCTCCTGGATCAGGTCCAGGAACGCCATGCCGCGGCCGGTGTATCGCTTGGCCAGCGACACGACCAGTCGCAGGTTGGCCTCGAGCAGATGGTTCTTGGCCCGGTTGCCGTCGCGCACGATCCAGTTGAAGTCGCGGCGCATCGCGACGGGCAGCTTCTCGCCCGCCTCGGCGAACTCGCGCACCTTCTCCGCCGCGTAGAGACCGGCCTCGATCCGCTTGGCGAGCTCGACCTCCTCCTCGGCGTTGAGCAGCGCGACCTTGCCGATCTGCTTGAGGTAGGCGCGCACCGAGTCGGCGGAGGCGGTGAGCTCGGCGTCCTTGCGGGCCTGCCGCAGCGCCTCGGACTCCTCCTCGTCCCAGACGAAATCGCCGGAAGCCTTGTCCTTCTCCGACGGCTCCTCGGCGCCCTCGGCTTCCTCTTCCTCCTCGGCGGCGTCCTCGGCCGTGTCGTCCGCCAAGTCCGCGTCGTCGGCGAGCTCGCCTTCGTCGACCTCCAGGTCGTCCAGATCCTCGAGATCGAGAGCCTCGTCCTCCAGCGCCTCCTCGGCGGCGGGCTCGCCGTCGGGGCCCGCCTTCTTGGTGGCGGCCTTCTTCGCGGGGGCCTTCTTGGCCGCGGCCTTCTTCGCGGGCGCCTTCTTGGCAGCGGCCTTCTTGGCCGGTGCCTTCTTGGCGGCAGCCTTGCGGACCGGCCGTGCTGCGGTTACATCTGTGGAGTCGGCATCGGCCGATTCGGCGGTCTGACGGGTCGTGGCTACCACGTACGCCCTTTCGTGACGGTCTCGTGCGGCGTCACGCCAGAGTTGTTTTCCGGCGGAGCGGTCTGTCGGGTTTCACCGGCGGAGGGCCGGTCGGGTTTCTCCGGCTCACCGCCGGGCATGTTCCATTGTAACGATCCAACCAGGGTACTCACGGCACGATGCCAGTTGTCGCACGCCCGCCTGGCGCGTTTTGCGCGCCGTCGCGCTCCGCCGCCGCGCCGGTCACGGGAGGATGCCCGCATCGATCGCCATGGCCGCGCCGACGATGCCCGCGGTGTTCCGCAGATGGGCGGGAACCACCGGAGTTCGGTTGGTCAGCAACGGAATCCACTGATCGGCGTCGCGGCTGATACCGCCGCCCGCGACGAACACCCGCGGCCAGAACAGGTTCTCCAGACCGATCAGCACGGTGCTGACCTCGGTGGCCCACTGCTCGTAACTGAGTCCGTCGCGATCCTTGATCGATGCCGCGGCGCGGTGCTCGGTCTCCATGCCGCCGATCTCGAGGTGACCGAGTTCGCTGTTGGGCACCAGCGTGCCGTCGTACAGCAGCGCCGAGCCGATGCCGGTGCCGAAGGTCAGCAGCAGCACCAGCCCGTCGTAGCTCTTCGCCGCGCCGTAGCGGTCCTCGGCGAGTCCGGCCGCGTCCGCGTCGTTGAGCACCGTCACCGGCCTGCCGCCGAGCGCCGCCGAGAACAGGCCGCGAGCGTCGGTGCCGATCCAGGTCTTGTCGATATTGGCGGCGGTGCGCGCCACGCCCTCGAGCACCACGGAAGGCAGTGTGATGCCGACCGGACCTGACCAGTCCGCCTCGGCGACGAGCTTGGCCACCGCGTCGGCGACGGCCTCCGGGGTCGAAGGATGCGGGGTGGTGATCTTGATCCGCTCGTGCACCAGCTCGCCGGTGGCTAGATCGACCACAGCGCCCTTGACGCCGCTGCCGCCGATGTCGATACCGAATGCGTGCCCCCGAGCGGACATGGCTAACCCCTCGTTCCCGTAGCTGGCCGGTGAGATGACAGCGCCCGCCGCACCGGGCCCACGACGCCGCAGGAGCGGATGCGGTGGGGTGCCCGACGACGGCGCTGTGTCGTGCACGACAAGAGTAATGCGCGATCGATGCTGCGCGCCTCCGAGGATCTGTGATGCGATGGGCGGCGTGCCGCAATCCACTACCCCCTTAGCCGAAGACTCCGCCGCCGACCCGCGCGAAACCGCGTCCGAACTGCGCCGCATCGCGGTCGAGCTCGCCGAGCGAGCCGCCGCGCACGTGCGCGCCCGCCGCCCCGAAGTGTTCGGCCCTGCGGGCGTCGCCGCCGACGGGGCCGTGCAGACCAAAGGTCACGCCACCGATCCGGTGACCGTGGTGGACACCGAGAGCGAGGAGCTGATCCGCGGGCTGCTCGCCGAACGCAGGCCCGGCGACCCGATCGTCGGCGAGGAAGGCGGCGGCAGTCTGGCCGCCGACGACGACGCGGTGCACTGGGTGGTCGATCCGATCGACGGGACCGTCAACTTTCTCTACGGCATTCCCGGTTACGCCGTCTCGGTGGCCGCGATGCGCAACGGACGGTCCGTCGCCGGCGCGGTGGTCGACGTCGCGCGTGCGGTGACCTACAGCGCCGCGCGCGGCCTCGGAGCGACGGCCACGGCGGCCGACGGCACGGTCGAACAGCTGCGCTGCAATCCGATCGAGGACGTCTCGATGTCGTTGGTGGCCACCGGATTCGGTTACGGCACGCACCGGCGCGCCCGGCAGGCCGAGCTGGTCGCGCTGGTGCTGCCGCGGGTACGCGACATCCGCCGCTTCGGCGCAGCCGCGCTCGATCTGTGCCATGTGGCCGCCGGACGGGTCGACGCGTACTACGAGCACGGACTGCACGCCTGGGACTGGGGTGCGGGCGCGTTGATCGCGGCGGAAGCAGGCGCGCGCCTGACGCTTCCGCCCGCGACAGCCAGCGGAACGGCGGGCGATCTCGTCGTCGCCGCGGCGCCTGGCATCGCACGGGAGCTCGGCACGCTGCTGACGGACGTCGGCGCGACCGAGCCGATTCCGGATCGCTGATCCCGAGCCGCGCCACCGCGGGGTGGCGCGGCTCGCCACGGTCAACCCTCGGTGACGCGCCGGGGGCGAATGGTCGAGCTGTTCGGCGTCAGCAGTGCGCGGTGCGCGCGGCGTCGAGCAGGTCGGTGTCGATCGCGGGGCTGGAGCCCGGCGCCGGGTTCTTCAGCGAACGCAGCACCTCTTCGGCGTCGTTGCTCGGCCGCAGGTCCCGGAACAGCGAACCGAGCACCAGGTCGACGCTGTCGTCCTCGCGCTGATCCTCGATCAGCTCGGCGCAGGGCGCGACCAGCTGCACCGACGCCGCCGCGGGCCTGCCGTTCACGCCGAAGCGGATCTGGCCGGTGCATTCCAGGTCGCCGTTGACGTATACGGAATCGTTGCCGTACTGCGTGCCCGGCGCGCTCGCGAAGCCGAGGTCGCCGAGCTGCGCGGCGACGTGCGCGGCCTGGCCACGCTGGTTGTTCGCGTTGAGCACGCGCACCTTGCTGGCCGCGAGCGGCGCGGGTTCCACGTCCTCCAAGCGCGACGGGCCGACCCGCTGGCCCAGTTTCGGGGCGGGAGCCGCTTGCGTCGCGCCCGTATCGCTGGCCGGGCTCGGCGCGTTGCAGGCCATCGCGGTGGTGTCGGTGTCCTGCGTCGTCAGCGCCTTGATCCACACGATCGCGCAGATCAGCGCCATGACGCCGAGCATGATGAGCCAGGGCTGGGGGTGGCGCCGCGCGTAGGGTCGTCCCTGTGAATCCGTCGCGCTGCCTTCGGTGATCAGTGAAACCACGAGCCACACTCTACGAAAATGTCGCGGTGACGGTGCGGAAGGTCTCGGCGAGTTCGACCGTTGGTGTCGATTCCCCGACAGTTTCGACTCGGCTGTGTTTTGATTGCGACTTTTGTCGCGTGGTCCGCTATTGTCTGGCGGCCCAGATCGAATCACCAGCGGCGAAATCGGTGGTCGGTCGCGGGAACAAGTAGGGCATGTCCTGCGTTTACCGAGCGCTACGGGGTATGGATCTCAGTGATCCTCCCTGATAGGTGACCGGTGCACGTGTGATGTGCACCACCGGCGGGGCGGTGCGGGCGCTCGATTCCTGCGAGGAATCGGAGTGTCGGCAGCCGGTCCGGGATATACGGAGTAAGGACGAGGGGAAGACGACATGGCAACCGACTATGACGCACCGCGGCGCACCGAATCCGACGATGTGTCGGAAGATTCGCTGGAGGAGCTGAAGGCTCGCCGCAACGAGGCGCAGTCCGCCGTCGTGGATATCGACGAATCCGATACCGCGGAGTCGTTCGAGCTTCCCGGCGCGGATCTGTCCGAGGAAGTGCTCTCGGTTCGGGTGATCCCGAAGCAGGCCGACGAGTTCACCTGTTCCAGCTGCTTCCTTGTTCACCACCGCAGCAGGCTGGCCAGTGAGTCCGGCGGTCAGATGATCTGCATGGATTGCGCGGCCTGATCGTCCGCGGAGTTCGGAATGCGGCCGGACCACCGGGTTCGGCCGAGGACGACTGTCAGCCCGCGCTCGGCAGCCCGAGCGCGGCAAGGACCTTTTCCGGCCTGCGGGTACTGATCAACCAGTAAGGCGTCGGATCATCCGGATCATCGAGAACCAGCAACACCATCGGGCCGATCCACGGACGGTGTTGCACATACGCGGCGGGATCGAGCTGGCGGCCCAGGGCCGCACTCTTCGCGGTGGGAGCGACCACCGCGGCACGAGCGACGAAATTCACCGGCAGATGGGCGCGGTCGGCGCGCAGCTCCGGCGTCCCGTTGGCGTCCTCGGCCACCGCCACGCGATGGCGGCTCAACCACAACAGCACCCACGCGGGGATCGGGAACAGCAGAACATAGGGCAGCCAGGCCCGGATTCCCGGTGCGCCCATGTGAATCTCGGCGGCGAGCAGCCCGGCGATGCCGAACGCGACCGGCCACCACCACAGCGGAACCCAGAGGCGCTCACGGTAGGCGGCTGCCTCTCCTTCGCTCGGCTCTCGGCGGACTCCGTCCGGCTGCGCCTGATCTGGCTCGCGAGTCCGCTTCTCGTTGTCCGTCACCGAAGGGTTGGGCCTGTCCGACACGACTCAACAGTAGGCCACCGTCCCGCCAGGCGAACGCCGAGGTACGCGTAGGCTCGACCAACGTGAGCGCACTTTCACCGATACCCCTGCTGCGGCTGGATCCTGGCATTCCCGTGCCGACGCGCGCCCATGCGGGCGACGCGGGCGTGGACCTGTGCACCACCGAGGACGTCATCCTGGAGCCGGGGGAGCGGCTGCTGGTCGGCACCGGTGTCGCCGTAGCGCTGCCGGTCGGCACGGTCGGGCTGATCCATCCCCGGTCCGGGCTTGCCGCCAAGACGGGGCTGTCGGTGGTGAACACGCCGGGCACCGTCGACGCCGGGTACCGGGGCGAGATCAAGGTGTGCCTGATCAATCACGATCCGCGCACGCGCATCGAACTGCGTCGTGGCGACCGGATCGCGCAGCTGCTTGTGCAGCGGGTGGAGCTGGTGGACTTCGTCGAGGTCGACCGGCTCGACGAGACGACGCGGGGTGCGGGCGGCTACGGGTCCAGCGGCGGTCACGCCAGCCTGGGCGCGGAGACCGACGCGGTGGGCCGGGCGACCGGCCGGGAGGCGTGAGGCGACGATGTTCGGAAAGAAAAACAAGCGGTCGGACCGGTTCACCGAGGACCAGTACGACGAGTACGGCGAGTACGACGACGAGGATTACGACACCGACGAGCTGCCCGTCGTCGAATCCGCCGAGGACGCAGCCGGTTTCGACGACCGCCCAGCGGGCGAGCAGACCGGCCCCTACGACTACGACGACGTGTCCGAGCTGCTGGACGCGGTGGTCGAGCAGCGTCTCGACCTGGGTTCGGTCATTCTGCCGGTGCCACCCGGCGGCCAGCTACAGGTGGAGATGAGCCCCGACGGCACCCCGCAGGCGGTGCACCTGGCCACCGAGCACGGCCGCATCACCGTGGCCGCCTACGCGGCGCCCAAATCGCCGGGCCAGTGGCGCGCGGTGGCGGCCGACCTGGCCGACTCGTTGCGCAAGGAGGGTGCGCGGGTCGCGGTGGAGACCGGTCCGTGGGGCCGCGAGATCTTGGCCATCACCGAGGGCGCGGACCTGCGCTTCATCGGCGTGGACGGCTACCGCTGGATGGTGCGCCTGGTCGCTGCGGGCCCTTCGGGCGCGGCCAACGATGGCGCGCCGCTGGTGGCCGCGGCACGCGCGATCCTCAGCGAGACGGTCATCCGGCGTGGCTCCGACCCGCTTCCCGTGCGCGACCCGCTGCCGGTCGTGCTGCCACAGCAGCTGGCCGAACAGCTGGCCGCCGCGCACCAGGCGCAGGTCGAGGCGCAGCAACAGCAGATGGCCGCGCAGGCCGCCGCGGCCCAGACTCCGGTGCGCGCGCAACCGCAGACCCTGCCGCCGCAACCGCGGCGCGGCGCCGACGGCTCCGCGATGCAACAGCTCGGCCTGAACTGACGTCCGCCGCACATGCGGCGGACACAGTGCGGACGCTTCACCCGCCTCGTGATGGCTGTCCCGCTCGAAGCGGGGCGGGTAGAGGTCGGCGCGGCGGTTGGCCGCGAGTGCGGTTTTCGGTCAGAGGCCCGGGTCCGGTCGGTCGAAGGCGGTGAATCCGGTGTGGCCGAGGATCGCCGGATCGGCGCCGAGTTCGCCCAGTGTGGTGTGGAACAGTCGCGCGTGCGGGATCAGCCGCGCCCATTCCTCGGCCACCGCGAGCGGATGGACCGGGTCGTCCACCGCGGTGACCACCGCGACCGGAACGTCCACGGTGGCGAGCCGGTCGGTGCTCGGCCATTTGTAGTCGGCGGCCTCCTCCAGCGCCCGCGGTAGGTGCGGCCACTGGGAGCGCCAGGACTGGGTCAGCGCGTCGGCCAGCCAGCGCGGGCTGCTGGCCCGCATCCGCGCGATGACCGTCTCCAAGCCGTCGGCGCGCAGTTGTTCGGCGGTCACGGCGGCAGAGAGTGCGGCAGGACAGCGGGCGGTGTCCGAACCCGTCCACGCGGGCAGCGCGGCGACCACGCCTGCGGTGGACTCCGGGTGCGCGCCCGCCCATTCGAGCGCGACCGCCGCGCCCAGCGAGATGCCCGCCGCCAGCACCGGTCCGCGCGCGGCGGCCGCGTCCAGCGCGGCGTGGCAGCTCGCGACGACCGCCCGCGGGTCGGGCTCGACCGCGATCAGCTCGAACCCGCGGGCCGCGCTCGCGGGACCGAATGCGCGCCTGGCGAAATCGGCGTCCGAGCCGGTGCCCGGCAGTGCGACGACGAGGGGAACCACAGGTCGTGTGGCCCTCGTGACAGGTGGGGTGTCGAACACCGGGTCGAGCGTAGCGGGGGCGGCCGTGGGCATCTACAGTGGCGGGTGTACGGCCACAGCCGGTCGTCACAGAACAACCACGATGGCGTGTGATCCGCGCCAGTTGTGCTAGCAGGAGAGCGTGCAATGCCATCCGCAGCCTCAGGGTATTTTCGACGTCTGGGCCGCAGGCTGACCGAGGACATCGACCAACTCGATGCCGAGGAGCTGGCCGAGACCGCCGAGGCGTCGGGCGCATGCCGGGCGTCCGAGTGTCGCCGCGGTGACGAGGCGACGATGTTGGGTCGGCTACGGAGTGTCGAGGCCTGCCCCAAGTCCTCGGGCGCCAGTGTTCAGGCAGAATTCTTCGACGGCACCGACGCCATCACCCTCGTCTGGATCGGCCGCAGGCGCATCCCCGGCATCGAACCGGGGCGGCGCATCCTGGTCCGTGGCCGGGTCGGCGACCGCGATGGCCGTAAGGTGATCTTCAACCCCTACTACGAATTGCGCGGGAACAGCTGACACGTATGCCATCGAGCAACGACCACGGTGCCGACCTCGGCACGCCGACCGATATCGAGCGACCGATCGACGCCGCGGTTCCCGGCCGCGGATACGCCGAGGCCGACCGGGCGACGTCCGAACGTAAGGAACCCGCCGGGCCGTCGCTGCTCGAGCAGCTGGGCGGCTTCAGCGGCCTGATCTACTCCACGCTGCCGGTGCTCGTCTTCGTTCCCGTGAATACCCTCGCCGGGCTCACCGCCGCGATCTGGACGGCGCTCGGCGTCGCGGCCGCCGTGCTGGTGTGGCGGCTGGTGCGGCGCAGCCCGGTGCAGCCCGCGATCTCCGGCTTCCTCGGCGTCGGTGTCTGCGCGTTGATCGCCTACCGGGTCGGTGAGGCCAAGGGCTTCTTCCTCTTCGGCATCTACACCAGCCTCATCTACGCGGGAGTCTTCCTCGCCTCGATCCTGGTGCGCCGTCCGCTGGTCGGCGTGATCTGGGGCGTGCTCAACGGT
Organism: Nocardia sp. NPDC050793; assembly: GCF_040654065.1. NCBI lineage: Bacteria > Bacillati > Actinomycetota > Actinomycetes > Mycobacteriales > Nocardiaceae > Nocardia > Nocardia sp. NPDC050793. The sequence goes on along the minus strand of NZ_JBFAHG010000001.1, from coordinate 239,353 downwards.
CACGGCTCCGACTGGCGTTCCGATCGCAGGGCTGTGCGCCTCTACGACCTGGCGACCGCCACCTTCGTGGTGGTCTTCGCGGCCAGGTACCTGGTCCAGTCCCAGCTCTACGACACCGACCGCACCGGGTGGCTCGCCGTCGCCCGGATCGGGATGGGCTGGCCGCTGACCGCCGTCGCCTTCGCGGTCACCATCTGGGCCGTGCGCCGGGCCGGTCATCTGCCGCGCACCTCCGCCGAAACCGCCTGACGCAGAACAGGGTGGGGCCCGTCCCACCGCAGAGGTGGGCCACTCTCCACCCTGGGGTGCCTGGCCGGTGCGCCGAGTTCGTCAGACGATCGTTTGCGAGACGGAAAACGCAACGATCGGCTAGAGAGGACTCGGACAGTGGCTACCGAGCACATGGTTTCGACCACCAAGACCCACGCCCACACCAGCCCCGCGCTGTCGGAAAGCCGCCGGGTGGCGGGCGAACTGGACAAGCTGATCGGCCCCGCCGCCGCGGGCGACAAGAACGCGGTGTCGGAGATCGTGCGGGTGGTGCATCCGCTGGTCCGCCGCTATTGCGGTGCGCGCCTCGGCAACACCGCCCACCTCCAGGTCACCGCCGACGACGTCGTGCAGGAGATCCTGCTGGCCACCGTGAACGCCATCCCACGCTACAAGGATCAGGGCAAGTCCTTCCTGGCCTTCGTCTACGGCATCGCGTCCAACAAGATCGCCGACGCGTACCGGCGCTCGCAGATGCACCCGACCTACCCGGTGGCCGACGTGCCGGACTCCCCGTCGTCGGCGGCGGGACCGGAGGAATGGGCGCTCGCGCTCGAACGCCGCGCGGCCACAAGGGAATTGATGAAGGTACTGGCCCCCGCGCACCGCGAGGTGCTGGTCATGCGGATCGTGCTCGGCTGGTCGGCCGCGCAGACCGCCGAGGCCATCGGCACCAGCCCCGGCGTGGTCAGGGTGATGCAGCATCGCGCCCTCAGCAAGCTGCGGGCGCGGCTCGAAATGGCCTCCTGAGCCCGATCCGCGGCAGCAAACCGTATCGGGGAGTTATGGCTTGATGCCGTGGTGGGCCAGCACCACCCGCAGATTTTCCTCGGCCTCCGACGAGGTCACGAAGAGCAACTCGTCCTCGCCCTCGAAAGGATCGTCGCCTTGCGGCACGATCACCCGCCCGCCGCGCAGGATCGTCACCAGCGCGGCATCGCGCGGCAGGGTCAGTGTGCGCACCGGCTTGCCCGCCAGCCCGGTGTCGGCGGGCAGGGTGATCTCGACCAGGTTCGCCTGTCCCTGCCGCAGCGTCATCAGCCGCACCAGGTCGCCGACCGAGACCGCTTCCTCGACGAGGGAGGCGAGCAGGCGCGGGGTCGAGACCGCCACGTCGACGCCCCAGGACCCGTCGAAGAGCCATTCGTTGCGCGGGTCGTTGACCCTGGCGACCACCCGGCGGACGCCGAACTCGGTCTTGGCGAGCAGGCTGTGCACCAGGTTCGCCTTGTCGTCGCCGGTGGCGGCGATGACCACCTCGTAGGTCTCCAGCCCGGCGTCCTCCAGCAGCGCCAGCTCACACGCGTCGGCGTGCACCCAGATCGCGCCCGGAATGGCGTCCCGGTCGATGTGGTCGAGTTGACGCTCGAGCAGCATCACCGTATGTCCGCTGCGTAGCAGTTCCCGGGCAATCGATCGGCCGACGGCGCCTGCCCCGGCGATGGCCACCTTCATGATCAGTCCTCGCTAGCAGGGGGCTTGCCGGCCAGCGCGACGGCCTCGCCGACGTTGCCGGAGTTCGCGGCGACGTAGACGACGTCGTCGGCCTGGACGATGGTCTTGTTGTCGGGAAGCAGACCCTGCCCGAACCGGATGATGAACGCCACCCGGACGGCGACCTCGCGTTCCAGATCGCGCACGGTGCGCCCGTACCACTCCTCGTGCAGCGTCAGCTGGGTCACCGCGACCGTTCCGGTGGGGTCGCGCCACGTGGTGGTGCTGGAATCGCCGACGAGAGTGCGCATGAAGCGGTCGGTGGTCCACGGCACGGTGGCGATGGTCGGGATGCCGAGCCGCTCGTAGACCGCGGCGCGCTTGGCGTCGTAGATCCGGGCCACCACGCGCTCGACGCCGAAGGTCTCGCGGGCCACCCTGGCCGAGATGATGTTGGAGTTGTCGCCGGAGGAGACCGCGGCGAACGCGTCGGCCCGCTCGATTCCGGCGCGCGTCAGCACATCCCGGTCGAATCCGACGCCGACCAAGCGCTCGCCGGGGAAGTCGTCACCGAGTCGCAGGAACGCGCTCGGATCCCGGTCGATCACGGTGACCTCGTGGCCAACCCGGACCAGGGCGCGGGCCAGCGACGAACCGACGCGTCCGCATCCCATGATCACTACGTACACCGTGCAACCTCGCTCCTGGACCACTGACGTTCGGTCTGTTTGCCTGTCCGCAGAACCGTACCCGCCGGATGTGTCCATGGCCCACTTTCCCCGTCCGGTGGGCGGGCAAACCTGTTTGTGACACGTGTGCCTGCACAGACGCGCAGGCACACCCCCCAAGCGATCAGCGGCCGGGGGATCTATGCTCGCTCCAGTGTCCAAGTTGACGACGGCAGCCAAGCGGATGCTGCTGGGTAGGCCCTTCCGTAGCGATTCGCTGGGGCACACTCTGCTGCCGAAGCGAATCGCGCTGCCGGTTTTCGCCTCCGACGCCATGTCGTCGGTCGCCTACGCGCCGGAGGAAATCTTCCTCGTGCTCTCGGTGGCGGGCGTCTCGGCCTACGTGTACGCGCCGTGGGTGGGTCTCGCGGTCGCCTTCGTCATGGCCGTCGTGGTGGCCAGTTACCGCCAGAACGTGCACGCCTACCCGTCCGGCGGCGGCGACTACGAAGTGGCGACCACCAATCTGGGGCCCACCGCGGGACTCACGGTCGGCAGCGCCCTGCTGGTGGACTACGTGCTCACCGTCGCGGTGTCGATGTCCTCGGCCGCCTCCAACATCGGCTCGGCCATCCCGTTCGTGGCCACCCACAAGGTGCTGTTCGCGGTGGTGGCGATCGCGCTGCTCACCGCGATGAACCTGCGCGGCGTGCGGGAATCGGGCAAGGCCTTCGCGGTTCCGACCTACGCGTTCATCTTCGGCATGGGCGTCATGCTGGTCTGGGGCCTGTTCCGCGTCGTGGTGCTCGGTGAGGACCTGCAAGCCGAGTCCGCCGGGTTCCAGCTCGAAGCCGAGGACGAGCACCTGTACGGCCTGGCCTTCGCCTTCCTGATCGCGCGCGCGTTCTCCTCGGGCTGCGCCGCGCTGACCGGTGTCGAGGCGATCAGCAACGGCGTGCCCGCGTTCCGTAAGCCCAAGTCGCGAAACGCCGCGACCACGCTGCTGATGCTGGGCGGCATCGCCATCGTGCTGCTGATGGGCATCATCATCCTGGCGCAGAAGATCGGCATCGTGTACGCCCACGACACCGGCCACCTGATCGGCGCGCCCGACGACTATCAGCAGAAGACGCTGATCGCCCAGATCGCCCAGACGGTGTTCCAGGGCTTCCCGATCGGATTCTTCTTCATCACCACCGTCACCGCGCTGATCCTGGTGCTGGCCGCCAACACGGCCTTCAACGGCTTCCCCGTGCTTGGTTCGATTCTGGCCCAGGACCGTTACCTGCCGCGCCAGCTGCACACCCGCGGCGACCGGCTGGCCTTCAGCAACGGCATCCTGTTCCTTTCCGGGGCCGCGATCGCGTTCGTCGTCGTCTTCGGCGCCGAGGTCACCAAGCTAATCCAGCTCTACATCGTCGGTGTGTTCGTCTCGTTCGTGCTCAGCCAGACCGGCATGCTTCGGCACTGGACGCGGTTGCTGCGCACCGAGACCGACCCGGCGCAGCGGTCAAGGATGCACCGTTCCCGGGTGATCAACGCGATCGGCCTCACCGCCACCGGCGCGGTGCTGATCATCGTGCTCATCACCAAGTTCTTCGCGGGCGCGTGGATCGCGATCCTGACCATGGTGTCGATCTTCGTGGTGATGAAGATGATCCGCCGCCACTACGACTCGGTCGCCAGGGAGCTCGACGAGCACGAGTGGGACGGCGTGCTGCCGAGCCGCTCGCATTCGATCGTGCTGGTCTCGCGGCTGCACCTGCCCACCCGCCGGGCGCTGGCCTACGCCCGCGCCACCCGGCCGGACACACTGGAGGCGATCACGGTGAACGTCGACGAGGCCGACACCAGGGGGCTGGTGCGGGAGTGGGAGAACAGCGACATCAGCGTGCCGCTGAAGGTGATCGAATCGCCCTACCGCGAGATCACCAAGCCGGTGCTGGACTATGTCAAGCGGGTGCGTCGCGACGCGCCGCGCGACGTGGTGACGGTGTTCATCCCCGAGTACGTGGTCGGCCACTGGTGGGAGACGGTGCTGCACAACCAGAGCGCGCTGCGGCTCAAGGGCAGACTGCTGTTCGAGCCGGGCGTCATGGTGACCTCGGTGCCGTGGCAGTTGAGCTCGTCGACGACGCGGGCCAAGCAGGCGGGCGAGATCAACGCGCCCGGCGCGGTGCGGCGCGGCTACGAGGACCGGGTATGAACGCGCGGCATCGGCGCGCCGTGAGCGGGACCCCGCGATGACCGACTGGTTCGGCCGGACCTTCGACCTGCGGCTCGGCCCGCCAGGGCACGGCGGGTTCTGCGTCGGCAGGCACGAGGGCCGGGTCGTGTTCGTGCGGCACGGGCTGCCCGGTGAGCTGGTGCGCGCCACGGTCACCGAGGATCGCGGCGGTTCGTTCTGCCGCGCCGACGCCGTGCGAATCCTGGAGCCTTCGCCGGATCGGGTCCCCGCCACCTGCCCGGTCTCCGGGCCGGGCGGCGCCGGCTGCTGCGATTTCTCGCACGCCACCCCCGCCGCCCAGCGCGGGCTGAAGGCCGCGGTGGTCGCCGAGCAGCTGCGCAGGCTGGCGGGCATCGAGCGCGAGGTGACCGTCGAACCGATCGCCGGATACCCGGACGACGCGTCCGGCGGCTGGCGCACCAGGATCCGGCTGCCGGTCGATCCGGAGGGGCGGGCAGGCGTGCACCGCTATCGCAGCACCGAGGTGATCGCGGATCTGCGCTGCCCGCAACCGGTTCCGGGCGCGATGGACGGCATCGCCGACCGCATCTGGGCGCCCGGCGCCGATCTGGTCGTCACGGTGGACGGCGACGGGGTGCGGCACCTCGTGGAACTGCCGCCCGCCGAGCAGGCCCCGCCGCGGCGCGGCAGGCACCACGGCGGCGGACCACGGGGACGGCGCGGCCGTGACAGCGAGGATCGCCGGGGCCGAGGGCCGGAGGGTGGCGGGCCGTCGGCCGAAGGCACACCGGGATGGCACGGCACCGAGGATCCCGCGGAAGCTCGCCGCGCGGCGGCCGCACGACGGGCGGCGACGCGCGCCGCGCGCGACGAATGGGTGATCGACGGCAGCGGGCGGGCCGTGGAATACGTGGCCGGACGACGCTGGGAGATCGCCGCGACCGGCTTCTGGCAGGCGCATCGCCTTGCGGCGCAGTGTTATTCGGATGTCGTCGCGGAATGGTCCGACCTCGCCGCCGGCGATCTGGCCTGGGACTTGTACAGCGGTGCTGGAGTCTTCGCGGCGCGGCTCGCCGATCGGGTCGGAGCGGAGGGCGTGGTGCTCGCGGTGGAATCCGCGCGTTCCGCGGTGGCCGACGGCCAGGCCGCGCTGCGCGACCTGCCGTGGGTGGAGTTGCGCGCCGAACGCGTCGAGCGCTGGGTGGCCGAGCACGTCGGTGGCGCCCCGCCGCGGGCGGTGGTGCTGGATCCGCCGCGCGCGGGCGCAGGAAAGGACGTCGTCGCGGCGGTGGCGACGGCGAATCCGTCCCGCATCGTCCACATCGGTTGCGACCCGGCCGCTTTCGCCCGCGATCTCGGTCTCTACCGGTCGCACGGCTATCGCCTCACCGGCCTGCGCGCTTTCGACGCCTTCCCGGCGACGCACCACGTGGAGTGCCTGGCGCTGCTGGAACGGTGAGAGCCGGGAGGCCGCGGTCACCGCGTGGTCGCAATCCCCTGAGTACCAGGAGATCTCGAAGGACCGGCAGGCGGGCGCCGACGGCGTGATCCTGCTGGCGAAGGGCCTCGACCACCGCCCGAGCTGATGCGCATGCGCCGCGCGCCGGACGGCCGCCGACCGGCACAACGGCACTGAAGTCCGGTGGGCGCGATCAGTGTTCGTAGTGCGGCGGGCGGCGGTCGCGCCGGGCGCGGATGGCTTCGTCGAAGTTGTCGGTGGTGAGGCGGACGTAGAGCTGGGCGAGGCCCTCCTGCTGCAGGTGCGATTCGAAGCTGCTCGCCTCCAGTCCGCTCCACAGCATGCGCTTGGTGAGCTCGGTGCCGACCCTGCTGAAGCCGATGATGCGTTCCGCCAGGTCGTAGCAGGTGTCGAGGAGCTTCGCGGTGGGCACGGTGCGGGAGACCAGGCCGATCCGCTCGGCCTCGACCGCGTCGACGTCGCGTCCGGAGAGCATGATCTCGAAGGCGCGCGCCGAGCCGATGGCGCGCGGCAGCAGGAAGCTCATGCCGAGTTCGGTCGAGGTGAGCCCGTTGTTGATGCCCGCGGCGCGGAAGTAGGCGTCCTCGCCCGCGATGCGGATGTCGGCGCCAACGGCCAGACAGAACCCGCCGCCGATGGCCGCGCCGTTGATGGCGGCGATCACCGGTTGGTGCATGCGGCGCAGCGTGATCATCACGTCGTTGAGCAGGTCCATCGAACGCCGCGCCACCGTGGTGGTGGTGAGCCCCGTCGTGTTCGGCACCCGTCCCGCGCCCTGGAGGTCGGCGCCGGAACAGAATCCGTGCCCGGCGCCGGTCAGCACCACCACGCGGACGTCGTTGTCGGCGCTCACCTGCTCCAGCGCCTCGCGCAGCGGGATCATCACGTCGAAGGCCATGGCGTTCATCCGCTCCGGCCGGTTCAGCGTCACCAGCGCGATCTGCGGCCGCGGTCGATCGATCAGCACGAAGGACATGGCGACTCCTGACCCGCGGCGCCGGGTCCGCCGCGCGCCTTCACTATAGGGTTGCCCGCGCGCCGATCGCGGCGAAATCCGCGCCCCGTCAGTCCAATGTCCAGGTGGCGCGCACGCTCGCCGAGATCTCCGATTCGCCGAGTTCCACCGGAACCGCGGCGGCGAACGCCACCTCACCCACCGGCGCCGACATCGCGCGCATCTTCGGCGCGAAAGGCGGTGCGGACGCGGCGTTCTCGGTGATCTCCAACACCGCGCCCAGCGAGCGGCCCGCGCGTGCGGCGTACTGCTCGGCCTTGGCCAGCGCGTTGTCCCACGCCGCGTCGCGGGCCCGCGCGAGCAGGCCGGCCTGGTCGGCGAAGGTGAGGACGAGCCCGCCCAGGCGGACGTCGTCGCCGCCCGCCTCGACCGCGTCGGCGATGATCGTGGCGGGGCCGGGGAAAGCGTCGGCGTCGATGTCGCGCAGCGCGACGGTGAGGTCGGCGGTCGCGAGATAACCCGTGATGCGGTTGCCCTGTCCCTCGGTCCATACGGTCTCGGTGCGCACCGACAGCCCGCTGGTAGCGATGTCGGCGTCGGCGACGCCGTTGCCGCGCAGCGCCGAGGTGACCGCCGAGACGCGCTCACCCGCCTGCCCGTAGGCCAGCGCGACCTTGCTCGCCCTGATCTCGACGGAGAGGGTCACCCGCATCAGATCCGGAGTCGCGCGCACGCTGCCTTGGCCGAAGGTGGTTACCGTGCCTGTGCCGGAGTTCTTCTTGCTCACGTCGCTGCACTCCTCGTTCGATTGTCGATCCTCGTCGTCGGCGGGATGGATGCCACGGCTCACTCGTCCCCGCCACGTACCACGATGGTGCGCACGGCGGTGTCCACCTGCGCGTACGCGCTCGCCGCGAGCCGTTTCAGCAGCGCCATCTTCAGTTGTGGCGCGCGATCGGCGAGCATGTCGAAGCGCTCGGGGTCGAGCACCGCGACCCTGACGCCGGTCTCGGCGCGCACCTCGTTCACGAACGGCGCGTCGACCAGCATCGGCATCTCCCCGAACGACATCCCCGCCGACAGCGTGATCAACCGGTGGGCGCGTCCGTCGGCGCCGTAGAAGGTGAGCCGCACCCGCCCCTCCAAGATCAGATACAGCCCGGAACGGCTGCTGCCGTGGCGGGCGATCACCTCGCCGCGGGCGATGGTGCGCCCCTCGAACTCCTTCGCCAGCCGGGCTCTGTCCTCGGGGGTGAGCGCGGCCAGCACGGGGTGCTCCTCGATCGAGATCGATGTGCACGCCGGTTCGCCTGCCGGCCGGTGCCGGGCCAGCACGATGTCCTCGCACCACTCGGTGGCGGTGTCGCGGTCGATGAAGATCCGCCCGCGCGGGTCCGCCGGGTCCAGGCTCGACGCCAGGCGCCCGAGCTTGGCGTCCGGGTCCACCAGTGCGACCCGGCACGCGGTCGCGGCGAGCTCGCGGTGCAGATCGTCGAGCATGGTCACCGCGATAGTGCTGACCTCACCGACTCTGCGCAGGTCGATCACCAGCGCGTCCAGCTCCCCGGCCCTGGCCTCGATCGCCCGTACCGCGCTCTCCGCGCCCGCGAACAACAGGTCGCCGTGCAGTTCGTAGACCCGGGCCCCGTGTCCGTGCTCGTCGAGAACCGCGATCTCCCCGGCGCTGCGCCGCATCCGGGACGGCGCCTCCGCCACCGTGTAGTCGGCGCGGATCGCCGTGCGCGCCGACCGCGTGACGTGCAGAAAGTGCAATTCCAGCCGCCGCGAGAGCTCCCGGCACGCGGCGACCCCGCGCACGCTGTTGCCCTGCCGGTCCAGGCGAGGGGAGTACACCGCGATGCCGATCTGCCCGGGCAGCACCGCCAGAATGCCGCCGCCCACACCGCTCTTCGCGGGCATGCCGACGGTGCTCACCCAGTCGCCCGCCGCGTTGTACATCCCGCAGGTCGTCATCACACTCAGCACCTGTTCGGTCAGCGCGCTCGACAGGGCCCGCTCCCCGGTCAGCGGGTTGACGCCGTTGTTGGCCATGGTCGCTGCCATCACGGCGAGGTCGTGGCAGGTGACGTCGATCGAGCACTGCCGGAAGTAGCGGTCCACCGCCTCGTCCGGATCGGAGTCGATGATGCCGAACGAGCGCAGCATGTAGCCGATGGCGCGGTTGCGATAGCCGGTGCGCGCCTCGGAGGAGTAGACGGCCTCGTTCATCCGCAGCTCGCGTCCGGCGAAACGGGAGTAGCAGCGGCGCACCCGGTCGAATTTGTCGGCGGCGTCGCGGCCGGTGATCAACGAGGCGGCGGTGATGGCGCCCGCGTTGATCATCGGGTTGCGCGGACGTTCGGTCACCGGGTCGAGGCTGATCTCGTTGAACGGTTCGCCGGAGGGTTCCACGTCGATGCGCTCGGCCACCGCGGCGGGCCCGCGGTCGGCCAGCGCGAGCGCGTAGGTGAACGGCTTGGAGATCGACTGGATCGTGAAGGCCGCATGCACGTCACCGGCGCCGTAGACCCGCCCATCCGCGGTGGCCAGGCACAGGCCGAACGAATCGGGTTGCACCGCAGCCAGTTCGGGAATGTAGTCGGCCGGCTCGCCGGATCGGTCGGCCAGGCATCCGGCGTACACGTCGGCGACGATGCGCGCCACCACACCGGCATCGGCTGGTCGGGGAACCTCGTGCTGCGGCTCGGCCACACGACCACTCTATGGTCGTTCGCCGCGCCCGGGGCGCGAACTTCGACCGGACTCCGTCCGGCCGCGTTCGCTCGACAGGTACCGTAGGACCGGTGGCCGGATGTTTTCGTCCGGCCGCGCGCGTGTCCAGTCTCACATTCCGCGACGAAGTCGGTTGGTGACAGGCACTTGTCGGAAAGCGGCACTGTCACCGCTCCGTAGACTGATCGGATCAGAAGCGCTATCCGGAGGGAGCGAGTTCAGGTGGGAGTGCTTTCCCGGGTCGACACGCCCGAAGACTTGCGCCGGCTGACCGTGGCCGAGTTGCGGGAGCTGGCGGAGGAGATCCGTGAGTTCCTGGTGCGGAAGGTCGCCGCCACCGGCGGCCACCTCGGACCGAACCTCGGCGTGGTGGAGCTGACCATCGCGTTGCATCGGGTCTTCGATTCGCCTGCCGATCCGTTGATCTTCGACACCGGCCATCAGGCCTACGTGCACAAGATCCTCACCGGCCGTAAGGACCAGTTCGACAGCCTGCGCAAGCAGGGCGGACTGTCGGGCTACCCGAGCCGCGCGGAGAGCGCGCACGACTGGGTGGAGTCCTCGCACGCCTCCGCGGCGCTGTCCTACGCCGACGGACTGGCCAAGGCGTTCCAGCTCACCGGGCAGGGCAGGCACGTCGTCGCGGTCGTCGGCGACGGCGCGCTCACCGGCGGCATGTGCTGGGAGGCGCTGAACAACATCGCCGCGGCGCCGGACCGCTCGGTGGTGATCGTCGTCAACGACAACGGCCGCTCCTACGCGCCGACCATCGGCGGCCTCGCCGATCGGCTCACCGCGCTGCGCACCCAGCCCTTCTACGAGCACGCGCTGGACGCGGGCAAGCGGATCCTGAAGAGCATTCCGCGGGTGGGCGAATCGGCCTACTCGATGGTGCACGCGGTGAAGGCGGGCATCAAGGACGCGGTGAACCCGCAGGAGCTGTTCAGCGACCTCGGGCTCAAGTACGTCGGCCCGGTGGACGGCCACGACGTCGCCGCGATGGAAGCGACGCTGCGTCGCGCCAAGGACTTCGGTGGTCCGGTGGTGGTGCACGCGGTCACCCAGAAGGGCCGCGGCTACGCGCCCGCGGAGAACCACGTCGCCGACCAGATGCACGCCTGCGACCCCATCGACCCGCTGACCGGCCGGCCCGTCGGCGGTCCGAAGGCGATCGGCTGGACCTCGGTGTTCTCCGAGGAACTGATCGCGCACGCCGAACAGCGCGACGACATCGTCGCCATCACCGCGGCGATGCCAGGCCCGACGGGTCTGGCCGCGTTCGGCGAACGGTTCCCGAACCGCATGTTCGACGTCGGCATCGCCGAACAGCACGCCATGGCGTCGGCGGCCGGTCTCGCGCTCGGCGGCCTGCACCCGGTGGTCGCGATCTACTCGACCTTCCTCAACCGCGCCTTCGACCAGTTGCTGATGGACGTGGCGCTGCTGAAGCAGCCCGTCACCGTGGTGCTTGACCGGGCGGGGATCACGGGCTCCGACGGCGCCAGCCACAACGGCATGTGGGACCTGTCGGTGCTCGGCATCATCCCCGGCATCCGGGTCGCGGCCCCGCGCGACGCCGCCACACTGCGCGAGGAACTGGGCGAGGCGCTGGCCGTGAACGACGGGCCGACCGCGCTGCGCTTCCCGAAAGGCAGTGTGATCGAGGACATCCCGGCCGTCGAACGACTCGACGGCGTGGACGTGCTGCGGCTGCCGGACGCCGAGGGCGGCTCGGCGCGGGCGCAGCGCGGCGATGTGCTGATCGTCGCCGTCGGCTCGTTCGCCGAGACGGCGCTGGGGGTCGCGGATCTGCTGGCGCCGGAAGGCGTTTCGGTCACCGTCATCGACCCGCGCTGGGTGCTTCCGGTCTCGGACACCGTGGTGAAGCTCGCGGAGAATTACCGCCTGGTGGTCACCCTCGAGGACGGCGGCCTGCACGGCGGCATCGGTTCCACCGTCTCGGCCCGTCTGCGCTCCGCCGGACTCGACGTCCCCACCCGCGACCTCGGCGTCCCGCAGCAGTTCCTCGACCACGCCTCCCGCAACCAGGTTCACGAGGAACTCGGCCTCACCCCCGAGGACATCGCCCGCCGCATCAGCGGCTGGCTCAGCGCGAGCTGAGTCGGCCCGCTCGACCAACGCGCCCCGGCAGGCTCGGAACACCCGAGCGCCGGGGCGTGTGTCGTTCTCAGGCCTGACAGCACGCGCGTCGTCGAGCGCGTCGGTCGCGCCGAGCGCGCGCACCGGGTCTGGCGGGCAGGTATCGGGCGCGGCGGCCTCCGCGGATAGATGTCGTGTCTGGTGAGACGACGTCAGGTCCGGCGGGATGGCGGGTCAGGTGGGCAGCGGGTCCAGTGACCTGTGCCGGGCACGGCCAGCAGACGCCCGAGCAGCCGGGCGGGCGTTGGGTCTGTGCGCAGACGTCGGGTCAGGCGGGTGTTGGGGTCAGCGCGGCGGTCAGGCGCGGTACGGCCAGTTCGCGCTGCCAGGGGCGGGCGCCGCCGGACTTGAGGAAACCGTCGATCGCGGCCGCGAGTTCGGCGGTGTCGGTGCGGTCGTATTCAGGCAGGCCGTCCCAGCAGAGTCTGCGGACAAGATCGGGGGAGAGCAGGTTCTCGACCGGGACGGAGTGCTCGAGCGAGAGTTCGCCCATCGCGGCGCGGGCGCGGGCGAGGCGGGCCGCGGCGATCGGGTCGCGGCGTTCCCAGCGGTTCGGCGGGGGCGGGCCGTCGAACGGCTGGGTGAGCGGGGGCAGTTCGCTGTCCGGCAGCGCGCGGGCGCGGTCGACGGCGCCGAGCCACTCGCGTGAATACCGGCGCTGGCGCGGCCCGCCGAATACCGGGAGGGTGCGCAGCTGGGCGATGGTGCGCGGGTCGGCGGTCGCGGCGGAGACGATGGCCGAGTCCGGCAGGATGCGCGCGGGCGCCACGTCGCGGGCGCGGGCCAGCCCGTCCCGCGTCGTCCAGAGCTCGCGCACGATGGCCAGCTGCCGCGCGCGGCGCAGCGTGTGGATGCCGGAGGTGCGCCGCCACCGGTCGGCCTTGGGCGCGGGCGGCTCCGTCGTCCTGATGTGTTCGAATTCCTGTGCCGCCCAATCGGTCTTGCCCTGCGCCTCGAGGTCGGCGGCGACCGTCGCGCGCAGCTCGAGCAGCAGCTCCACATCCAAGGCCGCGTAGTTGAGCCAGTCGGCGGGCAGCGGGCGGGTCGACCAGTCGGCCGCGCCGTGGCCCTTGCGCAGCGCCCGGCCCAGCAGCCGCTCGACCATCGCCGCCAGCCCGACCCGCTCGTATCCGGCCAGCCGACCGCCGAGCTCGGTGTCGAACAGTCGCGCGGGACGCAGCCCCAGTTCCGCCAGACCCGGCAGATCCTGATCGGCCGAATGCAGCACCCACTCCAGATCGTTGATCGCCTCGGCCAGCGGCGCGAGCCCGTCGGTCACCGGGATCGGGTCGATCAGGAAGGTGCCCGCACCCGCGCGGCGCAGCTGGATCAGGTAGGCGCGCGCGGAGTAGCGGAATCCCGAGGCGCGCTCGGCGTCGACGGCGAGCGGGCCGGTGCCGCCCGCCAGTGTCGCGGCCGCCGCGGCGACCTCCTCCGGCGTGGCGAGGACCGGTGGCACTCCGTCGACGGGGGCGAGCAGAGGTTCCGCTGTGCTGTCTCCCGCGCGCCCATCCTCGGGCTGGTCTCCTACCGGCATAGACCTGAACTTTACGTTGTGGTCAGTTGTGGTCGTTGCTGGTATACGACTGTGGGCGCAGATCGGTGATCCCGGCGGGCGGCAGACCCGCCGAATAGGCCAGCACCTCGCAGAACGCCTCCACGTGCGGCCGCATCTCCGTGGTGAGCGCGGTCCACGAGGCGCGCAGCTCCAACTGGTGGGCGCGCGGCGGGCCCGCGATGTCGCCGTAGCGCACCGAACTGGTCGAGGTGACGGTGCCGCCGAGCGCGGTGAACGGCTCGGTCCGCGACTCCAGCGCGTCCACCAGCCAGCTCCAGGCCACCTCGGGAAGCAGCGGATCGGTGGCCAGCGTGGCGTCGATGTCGGCCTGGATATAGGCGACCAGACGGAACACACCGTGCCAGGCGTCGTCGCCGTCCGGGTCGTGCAACAGGATCAGCCTGCCGAACGCGTCACCCTCGGAATCGACTGGAACTACCGGGGTTTCGGGATGTTTGACTTCGGCGCCGATGGCGTAGGAGAAGGGCGCCAGGCGTTGCGGCGGCCGGATGGGCGCGAGCTCGATCCGAGGATGCACGGTTGCGGTGCCCATCGCCTCGACCGCGGCGCGAAACGGAGCTGGCTCGCCTTGGGGGCCTTCGGTCGGTGCGGCGCCGTCGCGGAAGTCGAGCGGTGTCACGAAAACGACGGTAGTCCTCGAGCCACCGGCGCGGTCGGAGGCGCGCCGCTACGGCCGCATGACGGCCTGTTTCGTCCGGTCCGCCGCTGCCGCACTCCGGCTCCTGAGCCCCCGCCGGGCGCGCATACGATAGCGGTGATGAGCACCTACACTCGCCGCCGCCTGACCGACGCCCCGTTCCTGGCCGCCGCCACCGGCGCCGCCCCGAGCAGGCGCCCGGTGTGGTTCATGCGCCAAGCCGGACGTTCGCTGCCCGAGTACCGCGAACTGCGCGCCGGTATCGGCATGCTGGAGTCCTGCTTCGACCCGGAGCTGGTGTGCGAGATCACCATGCAGCCGATCCGCAGGCACGGCGTCGACGCGGCGATCCTGTTCTCCGACATCGTCGTTCCGCTCAAGGCGGCCGGGATCGACCTCGACATCGTGCCCGGCGTCGGCCCCGTGGTGGCCGCTCCGGTGCGCACCCACGACGACGTGCGCGCGCTACCCCGGCTGCGGCCGGAGGAAGTCGGCGCGGTCACCGAGGGCGTGCGACTGCTCACCGACGCACTGGGCCAGACGCCGCTGATCGGTTTCGCGGGCGCCCCGTTCACCCTCGCCTCGTACCTGGTCGAGGGCGGGCCGAGCAAGCATCACGAGCGCACCAAGGCGATGATGCACGCCGACCCCAAGACCTGGCACGAGCTGCTCGGCGCGCTCACCGATATCACCATCGTGTTCTTGCAGGCGCAGCTGGCGGCCGGCGTGGACGCGGTGCAGCTGTTCGACTCCTGGGCGGGCGCGCTCTCGCTCGCCGACTATCGCACTTTCGTGCTGCCGCATTCCGAGCGGGTGTTCGCCGAGATCGCCGACGCGGGCGTGCCGCGCATCCACTTCGGCGTCGGCACCGGCGAACTGCTCGGCGCGATGGGCGAAGCGGGCGCCGACGTGGTCGGCGTCGACTGGCGCGTTCCGCTGACCGAGGCGGTGCGCCGCGTCGGCGCCGGAAAAGCCTTGCAGGGCAACCTGGATCCGGCCATCCTCTTCGCCGGGCCGGTGGCCGTCGAGGCCGAGGCCCGCCGCATCGCGGCGGAGGCCGACGAGGCCGTCACGATGGGCGCGGCGGGTCACATCTTCAACCTCGGGCACGGCGTCCTCCCGGACACCGACCCGGGCGTTCTCACCGCCTTGGTCGAACTCGTCCACGAACTCTGACCCAGCCCCTCGCACTGGTCCTGCCTCGGCACACGACTTTCATACCCGGCACAGCGCAGGCAACGCTGTGCGGCGTACGAGCGTCTGTGGGAGCGAACGCGCGGCGGGGCGGCGGAGGGGGTGATCGGCGGGCGGGATACCGTCGCAGACATGAGGATCGCGATTGTCGGCGGTGGAATCAGTGGTCTCGTTGCGGCATACCGGCTGCGCACGCGGTTGGGTGCGGACGCCGACATCGTGGTGCTGGACCGCGCCGAACGGCTCGGCGGCATTCTCTACACCGGTGACGTCGGCGGGGAACCGCTGGACCTGGGGGCGGAGGCGTTCGTCGGGCGAAGGCCCGAGGTGCCCGCCCTGCTGGGCGAACTCGGCCTGACGGATCAGCTCGTGACGCCCGCCGGACGACGTCCGCTGGTCTGGGCGGGCGGCGCGGCGCACCCGCTGCCGCCGCGCACTCTCATGGGCATTCCCTCCGACGCCGAAACGATGCGCGGCCTGGTCGACGCCGACACGCTCGACCGCATCGCCGCCGAACCCGACCGCGCCCTCACCTGGTACCCCGACGCCGACCAGGACGTGTACAGCCTGGTCGCCGATCGTTTCGGCGCCCAGGTCGCCGAGCGCAGCGTGGATCCGCTGCTCGGCGGGGTGTACGCGGGCAGCTCCAAGTCCATCGGCGTGCGCGCCGCACTGCCCGGTCTGGCCGCCGCCCTGGACGCCGGAGCGCCGAGTCTGACCCACGCCGTCGCGGCCGCGCTGCCGCCGCCGTCCGACGCGCCCGTGTTCGGCGGCATCCGCGACGGGTACCGGGTGCTGCTCGACGCGCTGGCCGACGCGGCGGCCGCCCGGTTCGTCACCGCGACCCCGGCCACCCGGCTCGCGCGCGCCTCCCGCGGCTGGGTGCTCGATCCACTCGGCCTCGTCGACGCCGTGGTGCTGGCCACACCGGCGCCGGTCACCGCGCGGCTGCTCCGCTACGTCGCGCCCGAAGCGGCGGACGCGGCCGCCGGGATCGAACTGTCCTCCTCCGTCGTCGTCGCGCTGTCGCTGCCGCAGGACACCGCGCTGCCGGACAATTCCGGCATCCTGGTCGCCACCGGAGAGTCTTTGCGCGCCAAGGCTTTCACCCTCTCCAGCCGCAAATGGCCGCATCTCGCCGAGCGCGAGACCGCGCTGGTGCGCGCCTCGTTCGGCAAATTCGGCGACGACGCCCCGCTGTCCTGGTCCGACGCCGACCTGATCGCCGCCGCCACCGAAGACCTGGCCACCGTCACCGGCGCCGTCATCGACCCGGTCGAGGCGATCGTGCAGCGCTGGCCGGGCGGCCTGGCCCAGTACGCCGTCGGCCACGTCGACCGCATCGCCGAGATCGAGTCCGCCACAGCCGAACTCGACGGCATCGCGCTGGCGGGCGCGTACCTGCACGGCGTCGGTGTCCCGGCCTGCGTCGCGTCGGGAGAAACCGCCGCACGCCGCATCGCCGAGTCACTGTCCGCACCCGCGAAGTCCTGAGCCCTGTCTCGAAGTCCCATCCGGCGCCTCCGCGGGCCCGGATCGCCGCCCAGCAGCGTTGTCGCCGTCAGCGAACCCTCGGTATCGGCTCCTACTCCGCCTTGCCAGGCGGCGATCTGAGCCACGGAGGCATCCGGCCGCACTTCGAGACAGGGCCGAGGCCGCCCCGAACGGCAGGTCGTCCCGGTCGCAGTGGCACGATAGGAATCATGGCGCGACTCGACTATCAAGCACTCAACTCCACCATCCGCTACCTCATGTTCTCGGTGTTCCAGGTGGAGCCCGGTGTGCTCGGCGAGGATCGCGAGGCGGCCGTCAAAGAGGCGCGGGCGTTCTTCGACGGACTGGCCGAGCGCGACGTGGTGGTGCGCGGCATCTACGACGTGGCGGGCATGCGCGCCGACGCCGACTTCATGATCTGGACGCACGCCGAGCGGGTCGAGGACCTGCAGGCCGCGTACGCGGACTTCCGCAGGACCACCGAGCTGGGCCGGGCCAGCGCCCCGGTGTGGAGCAACGTGGCGCTGCATCGCCCGGCGGAGTTCAACAAGAGCCACATCCCGGCCTTCCTGGCCGGCGAGGATCCGGGCAACTACATCTGCGTCTACCCGTTCGTGCGGTCCTACGAGTGGTACCTGCTGCCCGACGAGGAGCGGCGCAAGATGCTGGCCGACCACGGCAAGGCCGCCCGCGGCTACCCCGACGTGCGCGCCAACACCGTGAGCGCGTTCGCGCTCGGCGACTACGAGTGGATTCTCGCCTTCGAGGCGCCGGAACTGCACCGGATCGTCGATCTCATGCGCGACCTGCGCGCCACCGAGGCGCGGCTGCACGTCCGCGAAGAGGTGCCGTTCTTCACCGGCCCGCGGGTCGATGTCGACAAGCTCATCGCGGCGCTGCCTTGATCGAAAAGCCCCTTGATCGAAAAGCCCCTTGATCGACAAGCGCCCTGATCGGAAGAGGCCCGATCGAGAAGAGGCCTGATCGCTGGAACATCCCGCATGCCCCGAGTTTTCGGGGCATGCGGGGCTTGTCGACGGACCCGTATTCTGCGCTGAGCGTTCGGTCGGCTATCCGGCTGCGCTGTCCGAGGGGTGCAGCCGCAGCGCGATGGAGTTGATGCAATAGCGCTGGTCGGTGGGCGTGGGATATCCCTCGCCCTCGAAGACGTGGCCGAGGTGGCTGTGGCAATTCGCGCACAGCACTTCGACCCGGTGCATACCCAGCGAATCGTCGGGGAGCAGGATCACCGCGTCCGACTTCGCCGGATCGAAGAACGAGGGCCAGCCGCAGTGCGACTCGAATTTCTCGGTGCTGCGGAACAATTCGGCGTCACAGGCGCGGCAGCTGTACACGCCCTCGGTCTTGGTATCGGTGTACTCCCCGGTGAAGGGACGTTCGGTCGCGGCTTCGCGCAGCACCGCGTACTCCTCGGGATCCAGCTTGCCCCGCCACTGCTGCGGCGTCAGCTGGATCCGCGGCGCGGGTAGAGACGTTTCGGCGTCGGAACTCATTGCTCCACGCTAATACGTTTCTCCTCCACGGGCTCCGAGCCATAGTGTGACCTGGGCGAATCCGGCAGCGGTTCGGCCGCGACCGCGGCGGGCTCTGCGGCGTCGCGACTGTCCGGCGCGTTCTTCATCCAGACCGGGTCGATGCCGAACGGCAGGCGGCCCTCCCGCCGGGCGGCCAGGTACCGATCACCGAGCACGCAGAACACCACGATGAGCAGCAGGCCCCAGCCGAACGTGATGCGCAGGTACTCGAGGTTGCGTCCCAGGCTCTGAAAGCGGTCCGACAGCCACTTGTCGTAGGACATGAATCCGAAGATCGCCAGCCAGGCGGGCCAGTTGCGCAGCACGGAATTGCGCAGCACCACCGTCATCAGGAACGGGAACAGCATCATCGAGTAGTACATCTGGCCCAGACCGGGCAGCAGGAACGACGCGGTGAGCAGCACGCCCGCCGACGTGGTGACGAAGAACAGCTCGTCCTCGCGGTAGTAGCGGTAGAGCAACCACAGCGAGATCGCGACCAGCGCGGCCATCGTCAGGCGGATACCCCAGGTCAGCGCGTCCGGCAGGCCGTAGTAGGCGGCGTTGCCCGCGATCGCGCTGTTGAAGTAGTCCCTGGTCTCCAGCAGGTAGGGGAGTGTCCTGGTGAAGAACTGATCGGCGTCCTTCAGCAGCGGCCAGGCAGCCGCGGTGAGCGCCACCGGCACGCCGATGGCGGTGAGGAACACCTTCCACTGTCCGCGCGCCGCCGCGATCAGCACCAGCGGCGCCAGCGTCGGTTTCACCGTGATGCTCAATCCGAGTACCGCGCCAGCCCACAGATCGCGCCGTGCCAGCAGCAGGTGCAGGAACAGCAGCTCGGCCAGCAGGATGCAGCCGTTGACGTTGGTGAAGACCAGCGTGTTGATGACCGTCTCGGACATGAACATGGCCAGCAGCAGCGCGGGCGCGGCCACGGACTTCAGCGTGTACTTGAACAGGCGCAGCAGCAGGTACCAGGCGAGCAGAATGGCGGCCGCGTTGAGCAGGATGAAACACCAGCGCGATTTCTCGGGGTCGATCAGCGCGAGGGGCGCGATGAGCAGCGTTCCGCCCGGCGGGTAGAGGTAGTGCGGATCGACGGAGTCGAAGTTGGCGGTGTACACGGGGCGGCCGTTGAGGAAGGCCAGCGAAGCGTTGTAGACCGGCTTGTAGTCGTCGGTGATGAACCCGTTGACAGCCTTGATGAATACCCTATTCAGCACCGTCATGACCGCGAGGGGCCAGAGTGCGAACTTGATCACCTCGGCGGTGGTGCGAGCGGTGCGAGGCTCGAGCTGTCGAAGTAACACTGGGGCACGGTACACCGGATGGGCGGCGCGCAGGTTGCCGGGATATGTCTCGGCGTGCCTGGGGCCGCCCATGTGAAACGGCTATGAAGCGCCCGGTCAGGCAGGGCAGGCGCTGCCGTCCTGCGGAAGCCGCGCCTCTTTCAGGTAGTCGAGCAAAAGACGCTGCGCGCAACCGGAATGGGTGAAGACCGGATGGCCCCAACCCTGCCAGTTCACCGACGCGTGCCGCGCGCCCGCCGCGCCAAGCGCACCCGTCACCGACGCCTGTCCGCCGTTGCCCACCACCGGGTCGGCGATGCCGCCGAGCACCAGCACCGGGAGGGTGAACTTCTCCGGCAGCGGCGGGGCGCCCGCGACCGGCCACGCCGAGCAGTCCATCAGTGCGATCGCCGCGTTTCTGCCGAACACCGGGTACTTCTGCCCCCACGTGCCCATCAGCTCGGTCGCCTTGGTCGGGGTCGGCGGCTGCTGGATGTCGGTGCAGCGATTGACGAACTGGCCGTCGCTCGCGGTTGCCGCCGATTCGCGCAGCACCAGGTTGCCCAGCGCGGCCCGATCGCCGCGACCGGCCGCCGAGAGCGCGTCGGCCAGTTCGGCGACCCGATTGGCCTGGTCGGCGCGCGGACCGCCGAGGAAACCGCTGATCGTGGTGAGCAGCGCGTTGGCGGAGACGTCGCCGAGCCCGCCCTCGCCCGCCCGGCGCACCAGGTCGGTGATCGCCGCGCGTGGGTCGGGGCCGAGCGAGCAACCGAGCCCGACGCAGCGTTGGGCGAACGCGGTGAGCGCCGCCTCGGCGCCCTGCAGCCGCTGCTCCTCGGCCGTCACGGCGTCGGCTCCCGCTGCCTCGGGGGAGTCGAGCGCCAGCCGGGCCAGGTGATCGCCGAACCTGCGCGCGTAGCTGAGCGCGACCCGCGCGCCGTTGCCCGTGCCGAGCAGGTCGATGTGCTCGACCTGCCACTGCTTGCGCAGTTGTTCGATGTCGTCGGCCGCGTGCGGTGCGTCGAAGGTGCCCTCGTAAGGCTGCAGGAAATCGCGACAGGAGATGGTCGCCTCGCGGCTCAGCGCGGCCACCGCCTGCACTGGGTCCGCCGCGCCGGGCCCGAACTGGGCGTTGTCGGCCAGTCCGCGCCGGATGTCGGGCGGCAGGCAGTCGATCGGCTGCGAGGTGCCGAGGCCGCGCCGGTCCACCGCGACGATCGGGCGCGCGGTCAGCAGCGCGCTCGCCGGTCCGACGGCGAGACCGGCCAGCGTCGCGGTGGAGGAGCGGTCCGTGCCCGAGGTGAGTACCAGCGGCGCCGCATCGGCAGGCGTCTGCGCGAGCCGGGCCCGCATCGCGCCGGTGCGGAAGCTGCCGAGCACGTTGCCCCCCGCATCGATCGGCGTGGAGTACTCCGCGCAGTCGAGCACCAGACCGGCGGGCGCGGGTCCGAGGCCGAGCAGATCGAGGGTCGGCTTGGTGCAGTCGCGCCAGCTCAGATCGGTTTTGGGCGGCTCGGCCACGGGCGGCGGGGGCGGCGCAGGCGTCGAGGGCTCGCCGCGGCCGACGGCCGGGTGCTCGACCGCGACGACGGGACGATCGGACGGGCCCGCACCGCATCCGGCGATCATCATCGACAGTGCCGAGGCCAGCACGGCGGCTCGAGTCCAGCGCATGCGTTACAGCCTGCCAGGTTCGGACGCGGGTTTCATCGACGGGCCCACCGGGTCAGCACCGTGCCGTCCTTGTCGAGCAGGATGTGCCTGCGCTCCATCGGCATCCGGAACTCGTGCGCGGACAGCGAGATTCGCCGGGCCGTGCCGCCGACCAGCACCGGCGCGGTGGTCAGGCACAGCTCGTCGATCGCGTCCGCCTCCAGCAGCTCGCCGAACAGGTGCGGGCCGCCCTCGCACAGCACGCGGGTGAGCCCGCGTTCGGCCAGCGCCGCCAGCAGGCCCTTCGGCGTCACCGCGACGCCGCCCGCCTCGATCACCACGCCGCCCGCCTCGGCCAGCGCTTGCTTGCGGTCCGCGGGCGCGGTGCTGGTGGTGATGATCAGCGGCGGCACCGCCGTGTCGGTGAACAGACGGCAGCCCGGTTCCAGCGCGGCGCTCGCGGTGACCACCGCGATCGGCGGCGGCGCGCCGTCCCGGTGCCCGCCGAGCCCGCGGTCGTAGAGCGCCCTGCGGCGGGTGGCGCTGGTGCGCGCGCCGCCGTAGTTCTCGGTGCGGACGGTGCCGGCGCCGACCAGCACCACGTCGGCGAGTTCGCGCAGGAGCATGAAGACCGTCTTGTCGGCCGGGGTGCCGAGGCCCGCTGTCACATCGTCGCTGGTCGCGGCGCCGTCGATGCTGGCGACGAAATTCGCCCTCACCCAGGGCGCGTCGAGATGGAGGGGATAGGCGTAGAGCTTGGCCAGATCGTCTCGGCTGAGCTCTGTGAGCTGGATCGCATTGTGGATACGCTGCATGAAGTCAGATCACACCACGTCATTAGGCTTCGTCCATGCAAGAACGCCTTGTCGATCGCCATCCGGAGGTTCCGGCGGACCAGCTCGTCGCTCAAATGGTGCCGCCGCCCATGTTCGACGAGGTCAGTTTCGCTTCCTACATCCCGGATCCCAAAGAGCCGAGCCAGGCCGCGGCCGTGCGCAAGGCCGAGGATTTCGCGGGGCAGGTGGCCAAGATCCACAAGGCCGCGAGCAAGAAGGGTCTGTTCGGCAAGAAGAAGCCGGTCAGCGGCGCGGGTCTGTACCTCGACGGCGGCTTCGGCGTCGGCAAGACGCACCTGCTCGCCTCGATCTTCCACAGCGCGCCCGCGCCGAAATCCTTCGGCACCTTCGGCGAGCTGACCAACCTGGTCGGCGCGCTCGGCTTCAACAACGCCGTGGAACGGCTCGCGGGCAACAGCGTGCTCTGCATCGACGAATTCGAACTCGACGATCCGGGCGACACCATGCTGGTCTCGCGCCTGCTGACCGAGCTGTCCGCCCGCGGCGTCTCGATCGCCGCCACCTCCAACACCTTGCCCGGCCAGCTGGGCGAGGGCCGTTTCGCCGCACAGGATTTCATGCGCGAGATCAAGAAGCTCGGCGCGATCTTCGAGGCCGTGCGCGTCGACGGCCCCGACTACCGCCACCGCGACCTGCCGCCGGCGCCGGAGCCGACCTCGGCCGAGGAGCTCGCCGAACGAGCTTCCGCCACATCGGGTTCCACGCTCGACGACTTCGACGACCTGCTGAAGCACCTGAGCACGCTGCACCCCTCCAAGTACGGCGCGCTGATCTCCGATCTCTCGGCGGTGTTCATCTCCGGCGTGCATCCGGTGACCGACCAGGCCGTCGCGCTGCGCATCGTGGTGCTGGCCGACCGCCTCTACGACGCCAGCGTCCCGGTCACCGTCTCGGGCGCCAAACTGGACGAGATCTTCTCCCAGGAGATGCTCGACGGCGGCTACCGGAAGAAGTACCTGCGCGCCATCTCGCGTCTGCTGGCGCTGTCCCGCTTCGAGGCCGCCGCGGCCTGACTGGACGCCGCGTCCGATCAGGTGAACCGGACCTACGGCGGATTCGACGCCGGTGCGGGCGAGGGCCTCGGCCGCACCGACGCCGACCTCGCGGCACTGAAGGCCAAGATGCTCGCCTGAGCGTTCATCCGGCGGCGCGGCTTCACGA
This sequence comes from Nocardia sp. NPDC050793, assembly GCF_040654065.1. NCBI lineage: Bacteria > Bacillati > Actinomycetota > Actinomycetes > Mycobacteriales > Nocardiaceae > Nocardia > Nocardia sp. NPDC050793. The sequence continues at coordinate 216,066 of NZ_JBFAHG010000001.1, read as the reverse complement.
CCGGTGCTCGGCGTACCACCGGTCGACCAGGGCGGGCATCTCCTTGCTCAGCCAGACGAAGAACTCGTGAATGTCGAGGACCCGCGCGGCTTGTTCGCCGTGCGGATCGTCGAACAGGGCGAGCCCGCGTGCGGTCATCGCGGTCAGGTCGGTGTACTGGCTGCTCTGCGCGCGGATCAGCTCCGGCATGATGCCCGGCCGGATCGAGTAGTAGTCCTTGCGGTCGCCCGGTTTGGAGCTCTTGTCGACCCAGCGCATGGTGGTCAACTGCTTGAGCGAGTTGGAGATCGAGCCCTTGGACGCCTGTAGCGCGTCGGCGATCTGGGCGAAGGTCTGCTCGGGCGGATCGCAGATCAGCAGCCAGCCCGCCGCGCGACCGGTCATCCGGACCAGACCCATGCGTTCGAGCACGAGCGCGAAATCCTCGACGAAGGCCAACTGTTCGGGAGTGGGCGCCGCCTGGTCGTGTTCCGTGCTGGTCATCGGTCGAGTATCCCTTTCGTGCGGAAGAAACGGGAAAACGGGGCGGGCCGTGTCGGCCCGCCCCGTGCGGTGCGGTTACACCGCGAGGTCGCGGCGGTCGAAGACGGCCAGCGCGGCGGCGACGACCACGGCCGCCAGCGCCACGAGCACCGCGAGGTGGCCCAGGTCGGCCCCGTTCACCAGCGGCGAGTGGCCGTTGGCGTAGTAGAACGGCGAGAGCCTGCGCAGCCATTCGCCCCCGTCGAACATGCCGCCGAGGTTGTTGGCCAGGTAGCCCGCGACCGCGACCAGCGCCGCGAAACCCAGTGTCAGCGCCCGCTTTCCGGTCGCAGCGCCGAGCAGCAGGGTGATCGCCCCGATCAGCAGGGCCAGCAGACCGAGGCCCGCGCTCGCGGCGACGATGTGCCCGCCGGCGATGTCGAGTCCGCCGCTGTTCGCGCCGGCGAAGACGCTCAGCGTGAGCACCGAGGTGACCACCGCGATCTGCACCGCCAGCGCCGCGAACCGTTGCGCCAGCAGGCTTTTCCGGTCGATCGGCTGGGCGAGCAGCAGATCGAGCATGCCGTTCTCCTCCTGCGTCACCGACCGGGTGGCGAAGGTGACCGCGAAGATCACCATGAGCAGCAACCCCATCAGCGAGAACACCGTGGAGTTCAGATAGCCGGTGGCGCTGGCGAAATCGCTGAGCCCCATGGCGTCGTACATCGTGTTCTGCCCGATGTCGAGCGTGCCCTGGTCACGCAGCGACCGGTAGGACGGCAGATACATCATCGGGACGATGGCCAGGCCGATCGACCAGCCGATCAGGCCGCGCCGCTGTTCCTTCAGCGTCTGGGTGAAGACCGAGCGTGACATGTGAGTTCTCCTGTGCGAGTGATGGTTTCGTTTGAGTGGCTCAGCGGCCGTAGAGGCTGAAGAAGATCTGCTCCAGGTCCGGTTCGGTGGACAGCACGCTCACCAGCCGGTACTTGGCCGCCTTCTTGAACAGCTCGTCGACCTCGCCCTCGGTGGTGCAGCGCACCGTCCGGTCGGTCACCGACAGGTCGTGCACGCCGGGCAGGCCGGCGAAATCGTCGGTGAACACGTCTTCGTCGAAGACCAGTTCCACCGCGCGCGGTGAGCGGCGGCGCAGATCCTCGACGTTCTCGGTGCCGAGCAGCTTGCCCGCCCGCATGATCACGGCGCGGTCGGCGGTCTGCTGCACCTCGCTCAGGATGTGCGAGGACATGAAGACCGTCTGGCCGTTCGCCTTCGCCTCGCTCACCAACGTCAGAAAGCGTTGTTGCAGCAGCGGATCCAGGCCGGAGGTGGGTTCGTCCAGGATCAGCAGCCGCGGTCGGTGCATGAACGCGGCGATGATGCCGACCTTCTGCTTGTTGCCCTTGGACATCGCGCCGACCTTCCTGGACAGGTCGAGGTCGAGCAGGTCGGCCAGCTCGACGATCCGGCCCCGTTCGACGGTGCCGCGCTGGTCGGCGAGGAAGCCGAGCAGATCAGCGGCGGTGTTGCGGCCCTCGATCTCCAGTTCACCGGGCAGGTAGCCGATGTGCGCGCGCAGCTCGGCTCCGCCGACGCGGGGATCCGTGCCGAGCACCTCGACGCGGCCCGCGGTGGGGCGGATCAGGTCGAGCAGGATCCGGATGGTGGTGGACTTGCCCGCGCCGTTGGGGCCGAGGAAACCGAACACCTCGCCCTGGGCGACCTCCAGGTCGAGGTCGGTGAGTGCGACGTGCTTGCCATAGTGCTTGGTGAGGCCTTCGGCCAGGATCGCGGCGGACATGATGCTCCTTCGAGGTTCCGATGTCCCGATATGTTCCGTAAGAACTGATGTGTTCAGTAAAGACTGAACATCCAGAACATGTCAACCCCTGGTTCGACCCTGGCTACGATCCGGGTTATGTCGAAGTTCAAGACCTGGGACGGGCTGGAGCTCAGCTACCGCGTGTGGGAGGGCGACGGCCGCACGGTGGTGTTGCAGCACGGCGTCGTCGCCGACACCAACGCCAACTGGATGAGCATGGGCGTGGTGGCCGCGCTACAAGCCGCCGGACATCGGGTCGTCTCGCTCGACGCGCGCGGCCACGGGCGCTCGGAGAAGCCACACGACCCGGCGCGGTATTCGTGGGACGCCATGGCTCGCGATGTGCGCGCGCTTTACGACGAGCTCGGCCTGGAAGACGTCGCGCAGGTGGGCTATTCGATGGGCGGGGTGATCTCGCTGCTGGTCGCCGCGGCCGACGAGCGGGTCGCGAAATTGGCTGTCGGCGGCATCGGTTCGGGTGTGATCGACTGTGGCGGCGTCGATCGGCGAGTGGTCGAGCCCGAGGCGATTCTGCTGGCGATGAACGGCGACGGTGCGGACGCGCCCCCGGTGGCCAGGATGTTCCGCGTTCTCGCCGACGCCGTGCGGGCCGACCTGGCCGCCATCCGGGCGCTGGTCGTCGGTTTGGACGAACGCCCGATCACCGGCCTGGACGACATCACCGTGCCCGCGCTCGTGCTGGCCGGCTCCGAGGATCCGTTCGCCGCCGAACCAGAGCGCCTCGCGGCGGCGTTGCCGGACGGTCGCTCCGTCGTCGTTCCCGGCGATCACATGCTGGCCGTGATGCATGCCGAGTTCAAGGCCGCCCTGGTCGATTTCGTGCGGTGATCGACCCTCCGCGCGGTCAGAAGACCAGGCGCATGACGTAGTCGTCGTGGAGCTGATGGCCGACGGGGAAGGTCTTGGTGCCGACGATCTGGAAGCCGTGTTTGGCGTAGAAGCGGTGGGCGCGGGTGTTCGCCTGGTTGACGCCGAGCCAGACGCCCGCGTAGCCGCCCTCGCGAGCGTGCTCGAGCGCGGCGTGCATGAGCGCTGTCGACACCCCGGCGCCGTGGTGACCCGGTAGCACGTACATCTTGCTGATCTCGACGACGGGGCGCAGGTCGACGGCCCTGGCCACTTCCGGGTCCGCGGGTTCGCCCGCGTGCAGCATCGCGTAGCCGACGATATCGTCGCCCGCGACCGCCTTGAGAACGATCCGTTCGGGATCGGTCAGGTATTCGCCGAATCGTTCGCCGGACAGCACCTCGGTCAGGTAGATCTCGATGTCGTCCGCGGTGGCGCCGGGCGGGCAGGCGAGCGGAAAGGTCGCGGCCGCAACGTCGCTGAGGGCTTCGGCGTCCCACAAACCGGCCCGGTCCACGATGACTGGGATGTTGCTCATAAGTCCAGTAGAGCACGGTCGCGGCGCGCGGCGCACCGGCGATCCGATGTGGTCGCGCGGGTTCGGTCGGTCGTGCAGCCATGTGCAGTGCACCCGTTCGCGTGGCGTCGGCCCGCCCCGAGTGGCGCTCGGCTCGGCTGCGGCGAGAGGGTGGTCGCGGCACCGCGCGATTATCCGCGGAGCCGGTGGCCCTTGTGATCCGGCGCGATTGTGGCCGAACTTCGTGGTGCGTGCCACTATCGAAGGGGCGCAACATAACTCGCGACTGGGGAAGGCCTTTCGATGATGAGACAGCTGCCACCGGATTTCTTTCGTACGCCGTATGCCTTCTATGAACAGCTCCGGGCCGAGGGCCCGGTGCATCAGATCCAACTGCGCACGGGGGTGCGCGCCTGGCTGATCGTCGACTACGACGCGGCGCGCGAAGCGCTGCGCAATCCGACGATCCGCAAGGACCCGCACACCGACACCGGCGCCGAAGCCCGCCGCGACAGCGCGGGCAAGAGCGGTGTCGGCGGCGTGAACGAACGCCTCAGCCACCACCTGCTCAACATGGACCCGCCGCATCACGCCCGCCTGCGCAAACTGGTCACCCCCGCGTTCGCCCCCGCCCGCATCGAGGCGCTCACCCCGCGCATCACCGCGATCACCGACGAGCTGCTCGACGGTCTCGCGCGGGCGGAGGGGCCGGTGGATCTGATGGAGGAGTTCGCGTTCCCGCTGCCCATCACCGTGATCTGCGAGATGCTCGGCGTGCCGACCGCCGACCGCGCCCAATTCAAGGAATGGTCGGCGGTGGTCTCCGACATCACGCTGGCCGACCCGGTGCGGATGCGCTCGGCCACCGACGCCATCGTGGCCTACTTCGAGGACCTGCTCGCCCGCCGCCGTGCCGAGGGCCCTGGCGCCGATCTGATCTCGGACCTCGTCACCGCGGGCGACGCGGACGACCGGCTCACCGACGACGAGATCATCTCCATGGCCTTCCTCATCCTCATCGCCGGCCACGAGACCACGGTCAACCTGATCGGCAACACGATGCTCACCCTGCTCTCCGATCCGCAGCGATACGCGGCGCTGCGGGCGGAACTGGACCGGGTGCCCGCATTGGTCGAGGAGATGTTGCGCTTCGAGGGCCCGGTGAACATGGCGACGCTGCGCTACACGACGGTGCCCACCGTCATCGGCGAGACCGAGGTTCCGGCGGGGGAACTCGTCCTGGTGGCGCTGGGTTCGGCCAACCACGACGAGCGGCACTTCGCCGCTCCGGAGACCTTCGACGCCGAACGAAACACCAACGGCCACCTCGCCTTCGGGCACGGCATCCACTTCTGCCTCGGCGCGGGTCTGGCCAGGCTGGAGGCGCGCGTCGCGATCTCGCGGCTGCTGGATCGCTATCCGGACCTGCGGCTCGCGGTGGACGCCGACGAGATCTCGTGGCGGGAGAGCGTTCTGTTCCGCGGCGTGCAGGATCTGCCGGTCGAAGTGACCAAAGCGCCCGCGCTGCGCTGATTCGCGTCCCGCCGTTCGCCGGCCGGATCATCCACAGGCCGCCGGTTCTCCACAGCGAACGGCGACGAGGGTTCCGAGGTCCGTGCGGGTGTGCCAGGCTGAACTCGGCGCACCCGCATGGACACCTCGGGAGGAGGATCGATGAGTCGCGTGCTCTCGGGCCTGCTCCAGGTCGGCGGCGACGAAGCGCCGCCGACGGACGCGGAACTGCGCGATCGGCTGGTCACCTTGCTGCTGGCCGGGCACGAGACCATGGCGGCCGCGCTGTCCTGTGCTGGCCCCGGCCGATCCGCGACCCCAGCGCGGGCGGGTGCGCAACATCACCACCGTGCCGCACGGCAAGGCCAGAATCATGGTCACCTCGCGCGAGATCCGATGAATCTGCGCCCGCGAGCTATACCGCGCGGTGCGGGCGGGTAATCTCGGTGGCCATGACGAGCGGGAACCGCATCGCGATCGTAGGCGCGGGCATTGCAGGCTTGGCCTCCGCGAAGGTGTTGAGCCGAGAGGGTTTTCCGGTCGAGGTGTTCGACCGCGCGCCCGATGTCGGTGGTGTCTGGAGCGCGACCCGGCGTTATCCCGGGTTGCGCACGCTGAACAGCAAGCACACTTATCGGTTCTCGGACTACGCCATGCCGGAGGATTACCCGCGCCTGCCCGACGGCGCCCAGATGCAGGCCTACCTGGAGGGATACGTGCAGCAGTTCGGGCTGCGCGAGAACCTGCGACTGGGTACCGAAGTGGTGGCCGCCGATCCGGTGGACAGCGGCTGGCTGCTGGAGATCCGCGACGAGACGGGCGTGCATCGCACCTCCTGCGATCACTTGGTCGTGGCCAACGGTGTGTTCAGCGAACCCGAGATGCCCGACTATCGCGGCGCTGAGACGTATCTCGCGCGCGGCGGGCAGCTCTATCACTCCTCGGAGTTCCTCGATCTCGAGCAGGCGCGCGGGAAGTCGGTGGTGGTGGTCGGATACGGCCAGTCCGCCTGCGATATCGCCGAGGCGGTCAGCCACGTGGCGGCCGCGACCACGGTGGTGGCTCGTCGTTTGCTGTGGAAGATGCCCCGCAGGCTCAGCGCCGGTCTGGACTTCGAGCGGCTGTTCCTCACCCGGCTCGGCGAAGCGCACTTCCGTTACCACAGCCCGCGCGGCTTCGAACGCTTCCTGCACGGTGCGGGGCACAGCTTCCGCGACACCGATTTCGACGTGATCCAGGAACTCGCCACCAAGAAGCTGGGCCTGCGCGACCTGGATCTGGTTCCGAAGGGCCGCTTCGAGGAGATCGCCCAAAGCACCGCGAGCATCGCGACCGAGGGATTCTTCGAGCAGGTCCGCGATGGCCGGATCGCCGTCCTGCGGGACACGACCGTCACCGAGCTGTCCGGCACGCCCGCGGGTTGCGCCGCGTGGCTCTCCGACGGCCAGGTCGTCCCCGCCGACATCGTGGTGTGCGCCACCGGCTTCCAGCAGCGGGTGCCGTTCCTGACGCCGTACATCCAGCGCAGGCTCACCGACGACGACGGCAACTTCCGCCTCTACCGGCACATTCTGCCGACCGAGGTGCCGAATCTGACCTTCGCGGGCTACAACTCCTCGCTGCTCGGCGCGCTCAGCGCCGAGGTCGGCGCGCACTGGACCGCCGCGCTGCTCGGCGGCCGTCTCGCGCTGCCGTCGCCGGAGGAGCGCAGCGAGCAGATCGACGAGCGCCTGCGGTGGATGTCGGCGGGCACCGGCGGCCACCACGCGCACGGCACGACCATCACGCCGTTCGCCCTGCACAACATCGACGAGATGCTGGCCGACCTGAAATTCCGACTACCGCCGGGCACCCGGCTCGCCCAGTGGTTCCGGCCCGTGAAACCGGCCGCGTACCGCGGGCTCTCGGAGCGCGGGCAGCGCCCGGCGAAGCCGACTCCACCCGGACCGGCGCCCGCCGAGGCGGTACCGGCTCCGGCGGAAGCGCACCCGGCTACCGCCGAGATGTATCCGCCGACGGCCGAAATGCGTCCGGCGACAGCCGAAGTTCACCCACGGCCCGCCGAGATGCATTCGACACCAGCTGAAACGTATCCAGCCCCAGCTGAAACGTATCCGGCACCAGCTGGACAGTATCCATCGTCGTGGCGCGACCCGTACCGGTCGCAGACCTGATGCTGGGAGTTTGCGGATTGTCGCCGACGCAACGCCAACGCCCGTATCTTGCGTCTGTGATAATCCGCGAGTGGATGCCCTCGACCTGAATCTGCTGGTAGCCCTGGATGCGCTGCTCGACACGAACAGCGTCACCAAGGCTGCCGAACGCCTGGGCACCTCGACCCCCGCCATGAGCCGGACGCTCGCGCGGTTGCGCCGGACGCTGGACGACCCGCTGCTGGTCCGGGCCGGCCGGAACCTGGTCCCGACACCGCGCGCCCTCGAATTGCGTTACGAGGTCTCCGCGTTGGTCGAACGCGGGCGCGCGCTGCTGGACATCCGCGCCGAGGCCGACCCGGCCGGTCTGCGGCGCGGCTTCACCGTGCAGGCCGACGATATGGTCCGTACCCATCTCGCCGCCCCGCTGCTGGCCGCCGTGCGCCGCCGAGCTCCCGGCGTCACCGTGCATTTCCTGCCCGACGGCCACGACGGCACGGCGGGGTTGCGCGAAGGGCGCGCCGACATCGCCGTCGGCGTCCTGGAGCGCAGCGATCCCGAGATCACCGTGCAACGGGTGCTCGGTGATCGTCTCGTCGGCGTCGCCGCGCCGGACCATCCGCTGATCACCGAGCGAGTCACCGTGGCCGCTTACGCCGCCGCGGCCCATCTCGCGATCTCCCGGCAGGGTCGCTCGCGCGGCCCGATCGACGACCGGCTGGCCCTGCACGGCCGCACCCGCCGGGTGGTGGCGATCGTCCCCGATCTCAGCACCGCGCTGCTGTCGGTGCGCTCCGGCGAACTCGTCTGTCCCGCGCCCGCTCGGTTGGCCCGCGACGCGCTGCGCGCCATGGGACTGCGCGCCTTCGACATTCCGCTGCCGCTGCCCGAGGTGACGGTCGGCATGGCGTGGCATCCGCGCAACACCGCCGACAGCGGGCATCGCTGGTTGCGCGAAACGATCCGCGCGCTGCTCGCGCCGCCGGAGCGGAGCGAAACCGAGTGACTATTGCGCGGACGGGTCGCCCGGCGGACTGCTGAGCGGCCTGCCGAACGGGCCCGCCGGGTTGCGCTTGAGTTCGTCGAGCATGGCCTGAAGCTTGTCGACATGCGAATTGTCGTCGACGGTCGCGTGATGCTGGGTCGGCCCGGCGGCGGGCTCGTCGCGCGGCGCGGTCAGGGTGGTGTCGGCGCGACTGGTGAGCGTCGGCGCCTCCAGACGGCCGTTCAGCCGCGGCGCTGAGTTGACTACAGACGTGTTGACGCCAGACATGTTGACGCCAGACGTATCGACGACGGGCGTGCCGACGGTGCCGAAGCCCAGTCGCTCCTGCGGTGTTTCGGTGCGCGGCGCGATCTCCGCGGGCTCGGCGTGCGCGTTCGAGACCGGTTCTGGCGCGGCGTCGTAGGGCGCGCCGCGCGAGACGTTGGGCTCGACCCAATCGTGCAGCGCGGCCGGGACGGGGACGGTGTCCCTGCGAGGCAGCGAGGTCGGCGGCGCGGTCTGCTGCTCGACGCGCGCCACGATGGCGGCGGCCTCGAGACTGTCGGTGCGCGACGGCTCGGGGGCCGGCTCAGGGCGGAGCGGCGCGGACGGTCGGAGGCGTTCGGCGCGAGGAGCTTCGGGACGCGGAGTCTCGGGGCGAGAGGTTTCGGCGCGCAGGGTTTCGGTGTGCAGAGTTTCGGGGCGAGAAGTTTCGGTGCGCAGGGTTTCGGGGCGAGAAGTCTCGGTGCGCGGGGTTTCGGCGCGGGAGTTCTCGGCGCGTAAGGATTCGGGTCGCGGCTCTTCGAGACGCGCCGTCGGCGCGGCGGGTGCCCGCCGCGCGGCGCGGGGCAGCGGCGCGGCCCCGGCGCGTTCGACGGACGCGCCGGACGTCACGTCATCGACCCGCGTCTCCAGTGCCGAGACATTCTGCTCGGTACGGAAGGCCCAGGCCTCCAGCTTCTTCAGGCGCGCCTCGACGCCGTTGTCCTCACCGACCCGGGCGGCGACGCTGTCGAGTTTGTCGCTCACCTCGCGCAGGAGCTCCGCGATGCCCGACAAGATCGCGCCGACCGATTCGGCGCCCTGCTGGCCGTGCTCCATCCGTACCTTCTTCCCCGTAGATGCCCGAACTGCGCGTGGCCTGGCGATTCTATCCACAGCCCTTCGGAGGCGCGGGGGGAGCACCGCCCGGCGCGGCTGAGGCGGAGGGCGGACGATCCGGCGCGCCCGGCCGCGTCGCCGAATTGGCGGCAAAAATCGATCGGCCGAAATTTCTGTGGTCTTTCTCGCGTATGTCGCTGCGAAATCCCTTGTGACACAGCGCACATCGCCTGATGGGAGGTGTCACGCCGGTGGCGGCGCACCCGAGCGCGGGGTATAGGGGGCTGGCGGGCGGCCGAAGATAAGCGCACTCTTGATCTATGGAGTAGGTCGAGAGACCGTGCGGTGTTGGGCAGGGGAGTGATCGCGTGAGAACGACGCAGCGCGTGGAGCAGGCATGCGGACGTCGGGCGATGCTCGCCGAATTGGGCATTGCCGATGTGCAGGGCGAGGTACGCACGGCGGTGGGTGATCGATCCCGGTACAGCTGCCGTTGCCCGGGATGCGCCGACGCCCAATGGGATATCCAGCGACTCAAGTACTGGTTGTGCGGCAGGCTGGTGGCCTTCGGCGCCGACGAGGCCGATGTGGACCGCCGCGTCGGCGGCATCCGCGTCGACATTCTGTGGCGGATCGGCGAGCGGACCTACGCCGTCGAGGTGCGCAGCGGTCCGCTGGACCGGACGCTCGCCCACGAACACACGGCCCGGCTGCGCGCGGCGGGATGCGACGGCGTGCTGTGGCTGTGCCAGCCCGGCTACTGGGTGGCCCACCTGCCCGCGCTCGGCATCGCCGACTTCGCCCCGCCCGCCTGCGATTACCTGATCGACATGGGCATGTTGGCGGCCGAGCACAGCGCTGTCGCGATGCCGCGGCGCGAGCCGTTCGAGTTGCGCGAGTTCCTGCGCGGCTGGGTGTCCGGCGAGATCGCCTGGGGTTTTCGCGACGAGATGACGGGAGGATGGGCAACCGTGACCGACTGGGAGCATCACACGAGAACGCAGGCCGCGGTGATCGCCCGGCAGCGGCAGGAGCTGGTCAATCAGCGCACCGCCCTCGCGCTGTCCCGGAAGTCGGTCAGGGACAAGCAGAAACAGGTGATGAAGCTGACCGCCCGGCTGGAGCGCGCCGAACACGACGCGCAGACGCACGCGGACGCGCTGGCCGAGGTGAACCGCAAGCTGGCCGACCACCATCGGGTGGACAACAGTCTGCGCGCCACCATCGCCGGGCTGCAGCAGACGGTGAGCCACTGGCAGTTGATCACCTACTGCGCGATGTTGCTGATCGTGACGTTTCTCGCGGCGGCCATGGTGGTGCGCTGAGCGTCAGCCGCGGGTCAAGCGGAACGGGCCGCGGTCCCAACGCCATTCGTTGCGCAGCACCAGCGCCGCGAAATCGAGCAGTTCGAGACCGGATTCCTCGCGCAGCCGCCGCACCTCGCGCCACGGCACCGGCCCACGCTCGACGAGTTCGGCGAGACCGTTCGCACGGCGGGCGTCCACTTCGCGGCGGGTGAGTTCCGGTAGGCCGAGGCGGCTTCCCGTCCAGACCAGCCACCCCCAACCCTCGGCGTGCGCCCGGTCGCGCGCCGCCGCCGACTTGGCGCGGTTGACGTGGAAGGCGACGTGGCCGAGCGGTTGCACGTCGATCAGCGCGACCCGGCCGTCGGTGAAACGCGCGGCGACGCTCGGGTAGTGGACGCGCTCCGAGCCGTCGATGTCGTAGCGCACCGCGATCGGATGTTCCTGAAACGTCTCGACCGTGTCGGCCGTGTTGAGCGTGCGCAGCAGCCGGGCTTGCAGCGCGGAGTCGAAGCCGACGTCGCGACCGACCTTGTCCAGGTAGAACCGGCCGCGTCCTTCGTCGTCGCCGTCGACCGTGCGGGCGGAGTTCGTCGGCAGCGCGGCAGGCGAGCTCACGGGCCACTCGACCCGTGCCGCCCATTCGCCGATCTCGGTCGCGGCCGCGGGCTCGGCGTCGCGCAGCTTCGCCAGCTGCCGGTTCGTCTTCTTCTGCCACGCCATGATCCGCTGCATGACGTAGCCCGCAATCCGTTTCGCGTCCTCGGGGGCGTGCCCCGCGAGCCGCAGTTTCAGATACGACAATTCGTTGGCCGCCAGATCCGCGTCGGTCGCGTACGTCTCCACCAGCAGCGCCCGCACCAGCGCCGAATCCCGCCCGTCCACCGGATACCGCCCGGCGAATACCTCCGCCTCCCGGCCCCCGATCGACGCCGCCTCCCGCAACATCTGCCCGACCGCCCGAGTGTGCAACTGCCGCACCCGATCCCGCGCCAAATCGAACCGCGCCCCGATCCGCGCCAACGTCTCCGGCCCCTCCCCACCGATCCCCAGCCGATACCCCACGATCTCCGCATCCCGCTTCCGCCGCTCCGCATGCACCCCCACCAGCCCCGCCAACACCTCGTTGACCTCTTCCAGCCCGAACGACACCTCCCCCCGAATGTCATCCGGAAACGCCGCCTCGCCGCCCTCTACCGCAACCCCCGAGTCACCAGCCACAACCGGCAGCCTAACGAGGGTCCCCGACAACTGACGGCACTCGACGCGGCTCGACAACGGATCTCTGGAGATGGCACGTCTCCGGCACAAACAAAATCAGACCCGGTGAAAACCGGGTCTGACCTCGTGAGACGGTGGTGCGCGATACTGGGATTGAACCAGTGACCTCTTCCGTGTCAGGGAAGCGCTCTCCCGCTGAGCTAATCGCGCGAGGTGGAGACGGGAATCGAACCCGTGTGCACGGCTTTGCAGGCCGTTGCCTCACCACTCGGCCACTCCACCGCGCAAAGGGGGAAGGCTGTTTACACTGCCTGGCCCTACCTCTCGAGCGGATGACGGGATTCGAACCCGCGACCCTCACCTTGGCAAGGTGATGCGCTACCAGCTGCGCTACATCCGCATTTGCATCTCGGGGGCTTTCGTTCCGGCCTCCGTGGTGCGAGACAGAACATTAGCCGACGCCCGGTGAAAGGTACAAATCCGCTGGTAGAACGGCTGAAAACGGCGAAGTTGCGAGTGTGGCCGGTGCGGCCGGTGGGGTGTGGGGGACTGGCGAGGCGGGTGCGGCGTCGGATCGCTTGGTCTCGGCGGGGCGCCCCAGGGATTCCCCTCTGGCGGTCGACTCGGCGTTCGGCACTCGGCGCGCGGCCGGGTCGGCTGGAGCTGGCGCCGCTGGGTTCGGGCGCGGTGGATAAGGATCGCGCGGTGACTCATCCGCAACAGGACGACTCACCCGCAACACGACGAATCGGTGCTGTCCAGGTGGCGATTTGGTGGCTGACCGGTAGGGCGTGCTAATGTTCCATCTCGTTCGGAAGGCATCGAGTCGCCACCCGAACGGAGAGTTCGGTCTCATAGCTCAGCGGGAGAGCGTCCGCCTCACACGCGGAAGGTCGCTGGTTCGATCCCAGCTGGGACCACTCGGAAAGATGGCCCTGACCAGCGAGTTCCTGGTGCAGGGTCTTCTTTTGTTCCATTGCTGTAGCCAATCTGTAGCCTATCGCCGAGACTCTCCCCTCCGCCGTGTGCGGCGCCTTCGTCGGCTTCCTGCGAGCGTGCGCGAACTCCTGCGGCCGGTGTTTGTCGTCACTGATGTCGTTGTCGATGTAGGCGCGGTGTTCGCGGCGACCGTCATCTTCGCGCGGGCACACGCTTGCCGCGCCCTCCCCAGTCCGAGATCGATATCTTCGACAACGACGAGTGGGAGCTGTTCGAGCAATTGCCGGCCGAACGCTGGCGCCCCAGGCGGAGTTCGGCCTCGTCTCCATGGCGCGTCCAGGTGAGATCGCTCTGCTCGTGCGCGACGGCAACCCGGGCACCGGCGCGGTCCGGATCGACAAGGGACGGCGGAATTCACCTGAAACTTGGGCGCACCCAGATCCGAACGCGGAATCTGCACTGTCAGCGTGCCTCTGGAGACCCTCGACCGCGTCGCCCCGACATGCTCCTCGCTGAACACCTGCAGCCTCGGGGTGATACCGGAGTCCGCGCCCTGCAGCTACGATTTCGGCCGCAGTCATCAGAATGGGAAGACCGACTACCGGAAGAGGGTTCGATCGAGGTTCCCTGGGCCCGTGCCTTGTTCATCAACCATGACGGCGATTGCTCACGAATCTTGACGGAGGGCGTTGCGGAGTCACGGATTCCAGGCGACACCTGCGGTTATAGTGGAATTGCTGGTTGCGGGGCGAGGGGAGGCTGCTGGTGTCTGACATATCGAAAGTTGAGCTGTACGCGGCTATCCGCCAGGATCTTCGTGCCGGCTTGTCCAAGCGTGCCATCGAGCGCAAGCACAAGGTCGGGTGGCGCACGGTGGCCAACGCGACGGAGTCCGTGTGGCCGGAGCCGCGGAAGGAGTATCCGCCGCGACCGCAGAAGCTGGATCCCTACAAGCCGTTCATCGACGATGTTCTGCGCGCCGATCTGGATGTGCCTCGTAGGCAACAGCACACGGCGACTCGGATCTATCACCGTTTGCTCGAGGAGCACGGCATGAGGGACGTCTCGTATCAGCGAGTCAGTGCCTATGTCCGCGAACGCAAACCACAGCTGCAGACGGAACAGATGACGGCCCGTCGCCGCTCTGAACGGTTCGTCAAGGCCGCCGGGTTCCCTCGCTCTAAAACGTTGCGTGACTTCGATTTCGGTGCCAATCCAAGTGTCGACCCCGCCATGATCCGTACTCTCGCTACCTGCGGCTGGGTCAAGGAAGGGCTGCCGTTGTGCTTGATCGGTGACTCCGGCACCGGGAAATCCCATCTGCTCATCGCCTTGGGCACCGAGGCGGCGAAGGCCGGATACCGCGTCAGGTACACCCTGGCTGCCACGCTGGTCAACAAGCTGATCGAAGCCGCGGATAACAGACGGCTCACCAACACCATCGCCCGCTACAGCGGCGTCGACCTGCTCTGCATCGACGAGCTCGGCTACACAGAGCTGGACAGACGCGGCGCCGAGTTGCTGTTTCAGGTATTGACCGAACGTGAGGAGCGGAAGTCGGTCGCGATCGTCTCCAACCGCCGCTTCGCCGACTGGTCGACGACATTCACCGACGCTGGGCTCCGCGCCGCCATCATCGACCGGCTTACCTTCGGCGGCAACATCATCGAGACCGGCACCCACAGCTACCGCTGGGCACGTGCCAAGACAGCCGAACCCACCGACGAACCACGCTGACCTGCCGATCTCCGGCTCGCACCGCCGATGCCTTGGCGTTCGGTCGCTGCGCCTGCTCGACAAATGGCTTGTCGGCGCTCCCGCTTCGGATTCATCGGATGGCGGGATCTTTGTGAGAAACAAACGTTCCGAATTCAGAAGAGATACGCATCATTGATGCCGTAGGAATGCGTGAAGAACTCGACCTGAAGCGCCGTCGAAATTCGTGATAAAACGCCGTCGGGATTCGTGATAAAACGCCGTCGAAATTCGTGAGAAATGCACCGAAACCGTAGCTGACCTGCTCGTACGCTCGAGTTCTATCCAGGATAGATTATTGCGCTCCGTATTCTGTAGGCGTATGTTTGTGGATGGCTTCATATCCGGTCGATTTCTGCAAGGGGGAAATGTAGCCAATTCAAGATAATGGACGAAGTGGCAGTGCGAACAAAGCGACGCTGCTACTCGAAATGCACCTGCGTCACCGGCAACGGTGAGCCGCATTACTGACTGCTGGCAATGTCATCCGCAGTACCGCTATGGCAGCGGTCAGGCGCTCGTGGCACTGCCCGGGACCGGCTCCCGGCAGCGCCACAATCTGCCCCGGCCCACTGCCCCAGGGCTGGACCGGGGGCTCTGATCGACTCTCGAAGGAAGATACTCATGCCGACCATCACTTCCCTCTCTCCGAGCTCGGGGCCTGCATCGGGGAACAACAGCGTCACGATTACCGGCACCGGGTTCGTCCCCATTGTCACCAGCGTGAAGTTCGGTACGGTGGCAACGACTTTCACGGTGGACTCTCCCACACAGATCACCGCCATCGCCCCTCCCGGATCGGGCACGGTGCAGGTCACCGTCACCACATCCTCGGCGGGAACCAGCAACGGTGTTCCCTACACCTATCTCCCGGTTCCTTCCCTGAGCAGCGTGAGTCCCACTCAGGGGCCAACCACTGGCGGGAACACGGTCACCCTCACCGGCACCAATCTGACCGGCGTCACCGCAGTCAGCTTCGGTGGCACGGCGGCAACCTCGTTCACGGTGGTCTCGGACACGCAGATCACTGCTGTCGCTCCTGCCGGAACCGGCATTGTGCAGATCACGGTCACCGCCCCGGGCGGAACCAGCAACGGGGTGACCTACATCTATGTCGTCGTGCCCACGATCACGTCCATCTCCCCAACCGCGGGGCCTGCTTCGGGCGGTAACAGCGTCACGATCACCGGCACCGGGTTCACCGGCCCCCTCACTGTGCGGTTCGGCACCACCGCCACTACCTTCACCGTGAATTCCAGCACCCAGATCACCGCGGTCGCTCCCCCGGGGACGGGCACGGTGCAGGTCACCGTCACGGGCTCGGGTGGTACCAGCAACGGGGTGTCCTACACCTATGCCGGGGTTCCCGCTCTGACCAGCATCACTCCCAACACAGGACCAGTGGTCGGTGGGACCACGGTCATCCTCACCGGGACGGGGCTGTCCACTGCCTCCGCGGTCAACTTCGGTGCCACACCGGCGACTTCGTTCACCGTGAACTCCGACACCCAGATCACGGCCGTAACCCCCGCGGGAACCGGAACGGTACAGGTCACTGTCACCACCGCGGGTGGAACCAGTAACGGCGTCGCTTTCACCTATGTCGCGGTGCCGACGCTGACCACGGTGGTTCCGAATGTTGGGCCGGTGGCCGGTGGTACGACGGTGGTCCTGACGGGGACGAACTTCACCGGGGCTACGGCGGTGAGTTTCGGTGCGACTCCGGCGATCTCGTTCACTGTGAACTCTGCCACGCAGATCACGGCGGTCGCGCCCGCTGGAACCGGGACGGTGCAGGTCACTGTCACCACGGCGGGTGGAACCAGTAACGGCGTCGCTTTCACCTATGTCGCGGTGCCGACGCTGACCACGGTGGTTCCGAATGTTGGGCCTGTGGCCGGCGGTACAACCGTGGTCCTGACCGGAACGAATCTGACCGGGGCCACGGCGGTGAGTTTCGGTGCGACACCGGCGACCTCGTTCACCGTGAACTCGGCTACGCAGATCACGGCGGTCGCTCCGGCGGGTGCGGCTGGGACGGTGCAGGTCACTGTCACCACGGCGGGCGGAACCAGTAATGGTGTCGCCTACACCTACGTCGCGGTGCCGACACTGACCACAGTGGTTCCGAACGTGGGACCGGTGGCCGGCGGTACAACCGTGGTCCTGACCGGAACGAATCTGACCGGAGCCACCGCGGTGAGTTTCGGTGCGACACCGGCAACGTCGTTCACGGTGGACTCGGCTACGCAGATCACGGCGGTCGCGCCCGCTGGAACCGGGACGGTGCAGGTTACCGTTACCACTGCCGGTGGAACCAGCAACGGTGTCACCTACACCTATGTCGCGGTCCCCACCTTGGTCACGGTGGTTCCGAATGTTGGGCCGGTGGCCGGCGGTACAACCGTGGTCCTGACCGGAACGAATCTGACCGGGGCTACGGCGGTGAGTTTCGGTGCGACACCGGCGACCTCGTTCACCGTGAACTCGGCTACGCAGATCACGGCGGTCGCTCCGGCGGGTGCGGCTGGGACGGTGCTGATCACCGCTACTACGGCGGGTGGAACCAGTAATGGTGTCGCCTACACCTACGTCGCGGTGCCGATACTGACCACGGCGGTTCCGAATGCTGGGCCGGTGGCAGGTGGTACGACGGTCGTTCTGACGGGTACGAACCTGACCGGGGCTACGGCGGTGAGTTTCGGTGCGACTCCGGCGACTTCGTTCACCGTGGACTCGGCCACGCAGATCACAGCGGTCGCCCCGGCGGGTGCGGCTGGGACGGTCCAGGTCACCGCTACTACGGCGGGTGGAACCAGCAACGGCGTCGGCTACACCTATGTGGCGGTGCCCACACTGACCACCCTGGTTCCGAACGTGGGACCGGTGGCCGGCGGTACAACCGTGGTCCTCACCGGAACGAATTTGACCGGGGCCACCGCGGTGAGTTTCGGTGCGACTCCGGCGACTTCGTTCACGGTGGACTCTGCCACGCAGATCACGGCGGTTGCGCCCGCTGGAACCGGGACGGTTGCGGTCACTGTCACCACGGCGGGTGGAACCAGCAACGGCGTTATTTTCACCTATGTCGCGGTGCCGACGCTGGTCACGGTGGTTCCGAATGTGGGGCCGGTGGCCGGTGGTACGACGGTCGTTCTGACCGGAACGAATCTGACCGGGGCCACGGCGGTGAGTTTCGGTGCGACTCCGGCGATATCGTTCACCGTGGACTCTGCCACGCAGATCACCGCGGTCGCGCCCGCTGGAACCGGGACGGTTGCGGTCACCGTTACCACGGCGGGTGGAACCAGTAATGGTGTCTCCTACACCTATGTCGCGGTGCCCACGCTGACCACGGCGGTTCCGAACGTGGGACCCGTGGCCGGTGGCACGACGGTGGTCTTGACGGGGACGAATCTGACCGGGGCTACCGCGGTGAGTTTCGGTGCGACTCCGGCGACCTCGTTCACGGTGGACTCTGCCACGCAGATCACGGCGGTCGCGCCTGCCGGAACCGGGACGGTTGCGGTCACCGCTACCACGGCGGGTGGAACCAGCAACGGCGTTACCTACACCTATGTCGCGGTCCCCACCTTGGTCGCGGCGGTTCCGAACGTGGGACCGGTGGCCGGTGGCACGACGGTGGTCTTGACGGGGACGAATCTGACCGGGGCTACCGCGGTGAGTTTCGGTGCGACTCCGGCGACCTCGTTCACCGTGGACTCTGCCACGCAGATCACGGCGGTCGCGCCTGCGGGTGCGGCTGGGACGGTGCAGGTCACCGCTACTACGGCGGGTGGAACCAGCAATGGTGTCGCTTACACCTATATCGCGGTGCCCACGCTGGTCGCGGCGGTTCCGAACGTGGGACCGGTGGCCGGTGGTACAGCGGTGGTCTTGACCGGAACGAATCTGACCGGGGCTACGGCGGTGAGTTTCGGTGCCACACCGGCGACCTCGTTCACGGTGGACTCTGCCACACAGATCACAGCGGTCGCGCCCGCTGGAACCGGGACGGTTGCGGTCACCGCTACCACGGCGGGTGGAACCAGTAATGGTGTCGCTTACACCTATGTCGCGGTGCCCGCGCTGACTACGGCGGTTCCGAACACCGGCCCGGCAACCGGTGGAACAACGGTGGTCCTGACCGGAACAGATCTGACAGGAGCCACCGCGGTCAGTTTCGGTGCCACACCGGCGACCTCGTTCACAGTGGACTCTGCCACACAGATCACGGCAGTCGCGCCCGCTGGAACCGGAACGGTGCAGATCACCACCACAACAGCCGGTGGAACCAGCAACGGTGTCGCTTACACCTATGTCGCAGCGCCGACACTGGTCACGGCGGTTCCGAATGTGGGACCCGTGGCCGGTGGCACGACGGTGGTCCTGACCGGAACGAATCTGACCGGCGCCACGGCGGTGAGTTTCGGTGCGACACCGGCGACCTCGTTCACCGTGGACTCTGCCACGCAGATCACAGCGGTCGCCCCGGCAGGTGCGGCTGGCACGGTGCTGATCACCACCACCACAACCGGTGGTACCAGCAACGGGGTGTCCTACACCTACGTCGCGGTGCCCGCGCTGACCACGGCGGTTCCGAACCAGGGACCGGTGACCGGTGGAACGACGGTGGTTCTCACCGGAACGAATCTGACCGGCGCCACGGCGGTGAGTTTCGGTGCGACACCGGCAACGTCGTTCACGGTGGACTCGGCTACGCAGATCACGGCGGTCGCTCCGGCGGGTGCGGCTGGGACGGTGCTGATCACCACCACCACTGCGGGTGGTACCAGCAACGGGGTGTCCTACACCTACGTCGCGGTGCCCGCGCTGACCACGGCGGTTCCGAACCAGGGACCGGTGACCGGCGGCACAACGGTCGTTCTCACCGGAACAGATCTGACCGGGGCCACGGCGGTGAGTTTCGGTGCGACTCCGGCAACGTCGTTCACGGTGGACTCGGCTACGCAGATCACGGCGGTCGCGCCTGCGGGTGCGGCTGGGACGGTGCAGGTCACCGCTACCACGGCGGGCGGAACCAGTAATGGTGTCGCCTACACCTACGTCGCGGTGCCGACACTGACCTCGGCGGTTCCGAACAGCGGCCCGGTGGCCGGTGGAACAACGGTGGTCCTCACCGGAACAGATCTGACCGGAGCAACCGCGGTCACCTTCGGTGCCACGCCGGCGACCTCGTTCACGGTGGACTCTGCCACGCAGATCACGGCGGTCTCCCCGGCAGGTGTGGTTGGGACCGTGCTGATCACCGCCACCACGGCGGGTGGTACCAGCAACGGGGTGTCCTTCACCTACGTCTGACCGGGCGGTCCGGGCGGCTGACGCCCGGCACCGGATGACGCCGAACCACGCCCTGGGCGGACTACCAATTCTCTGCCCAGGGCGCTGGTTCAGCAGCACTCACCACACGATATCGAGGAGGCGAGGCAGTGAAACTGCTGGACTTCTCTGCGAGTCTGATCGACCCGCAAGCCATCAAGGACGCGGGATACGACGGTGTGATCGGCTACTTCTCGAACTCGAGGCCCGGCGCGAACTTCGGTGCGAAGCCGCTGCGGCGCGACTACTGCGATCGTCTGCGCGCATTGGGATTGGAGATCGTCTCGAACTACCAGTACGGCAAGGATGCTACTTCGGATTGGCTCGCCGGATTCGATGGCGGCGTCCGGCACGCCGAGATCGCCCTGAAGTACCACACCGAGGCGGGCGGGCCCGGCGACCGGCCGATCTACGCGCCCGTCGACTCGAATCCTTCCCTCGAAGAGTGGAATTCGCAGATCGCGCCGTTCCTGCGCGGTTGGGCGTCGGTAATCGGTCTGGAGCGGACCGGTATGTACGGCAACGCGCGCTGCATCGACTGGGCGCTCCAGGACGGCGTCGCCAGCTGGTTCTGGCAGCACGACTGGTCCGGCGATCCATCGATCAACGGCGACCATCCCGCCGCTCACATTCACCAGATCGAAATCGACAAACGCACGGTCGGCGGCGTCGGAGTGGACGTGAACGTCACTCTCGAAGACGACTACGGGCAGTGGTCCGCAGCGACAGGCGCAAGTAGCGCCAGGGGGCATCCGCTCGGAGTCGATCTCGTTCCATATCGCGAGCAAATGAACCGGCTGTGGAACGACGCCGACAACACCAAGCAGCTGATCGTCGAGCACACCACCGAGAGCGAGAGCGGGAACACCTCCGTCATCGACTACCTGGAGCGAACCGGCAACGGGTCGTACCAGACGATGATCGACTTCGACGGCGAAGAAGTTCGCATGGTGCCCGACAACAAGCAGGCGTGGGCAGCGATGGAGCAAGGCAACCGCCGCGGCCTGCACGTATGCGCGATGGGTCGAGCCGAGTGGACGCGTGACCGGTGGCAACAAGAGGGAAAGCTGCTCGAGCGCACCGCGATGCGGTATGCGGAATGGAGTCGCCTGTACGGCATCCCGCTCGTGAAGATCAGCGCCGCTGATGCGGCCAACGGAATGCGGGGGATCGTCGGCCACATCGACATCACCGCCGCGTTCCACGAGTCCGACCACTGGGACCCCGGCGACAACTTCCCGTACGACCTCGTGATCGCGCGGGCATTCGAGATCAACAACGGCACAACGATATCGGAGGCGATCATGTCCCTGGCAGATGAAGAACTCGGCAAGCGGTTCGGATCGCGGTCGAAATACCGTGCCAACGACGACCTGGTCGATACGCTCGCCGGGTTTGTCCTCGACATCGACGCTCGAACCCACGAGGAGCACGTCGAACGCGAAGCCCTGAAAGGTATCGGCTGGGCCGTCGACCTCGTGAAGCGGGAAGCCGCACGGGGTGATGCGGGCGCGCAGGCGGTACTGGCGGAGATCGAAGGTGCCAAATGAAACGCATACCTGAACCAGCACTCGTCCGGTCGATCTTGGTTGCCGTCACTGGCGTCATCGCCTTGTTCGTCGGCCAGCAGATCGATACGGGTTGGATCGAGTCCGCGGTGACCGTCTATGCCGCGATCAGCCCGATTATCGCGGGCGTGTTGATCCGACAAGCGGTCACACCTGCTCGGGCGGCAACGCCCGAACCCGACGAGGCGGAGTAGCGGCTCCTCTCGAAGTTGGCCCGGCCGCAAGCGCTCCCGGGTGTGTTGACGAGGAGGGGAAATGTCCGGGCACGATGGCGTGTCGAAGCGAACCCTGACAGTGCTGGTGTACATCGTGGCGCTGGCCTGGGCGACAAATCTTCTCGCACCTCTGGTAATCGATGGATACACGAGTAACACCGGTGCCAACGGGGTAATGGGCGCTCTGATCGGGCTCCTGGGCGCCGCACGGTATCAGGTATCACGCAACGATGGAGCCCATTCGGAGGAAGGTAGATCCCAATGAACGGCGTGATCCTGCAATTCCTGTTCGGGGCGGCTTGTATGGGAATCGGCTTTTTCGCCGGTCTGAGTTTGGGATGGCGTGAATATAGGATAGGTGGTAGACATTTCGCCGCGCCCACGGTGCCACATACGGACAGGCAGCAGGCGTATGTGCTGATTGTTATTGCCGCGCTGAGTCTGGCGAGCACCGTGTACGCCGGAGTTCAAACGGCCCGGCAGGCGGAGTGCAACACCGACTTCAAGCAGAGCCTGGTGGCCCGATCCGCGATCTCGACGGAAAACCAGCGTCATCTCGACGATATGATGTCCGCTGTCGCGGTGTCGGTGTCGAATCCGCAGCCGGGTTCACGGGAAAGGGCGAGACAAGCGATTTTGGACTACCAGCAGTGGGCGGAAAAGGCTGCGGAGCAACGCGCCGCCAACCCGATCGGAGATCCGCAATGCGGCGATTGAACAGTCGGGCTTGCCTCGGCAGAGCCGGGTCGACATCGGGTTAGGTGTGAGGCGCCGCAGCTTCGCTTCGCATGGATGAAAGGTATCCAGAGTATGGCATGGCGTGCTAATTGCCAATATATTGCTGGCTCGTTGTGAACCGTGTCTGGTAGTGGGCCGGGTGTACCGCGAGTACGACGAAGCCGCCGAAGCGGTCGGCGAGTCTGGCGGGTTGAGCGAATGGCCGCGTGTACGCTGACCGGCGCAGTGTTTGCTGTTGAATTGCTCAACATGGCGAAAGGGGTAAGGGCGATGAAGTGTGTCGCATTTGCTGTGACGTCGGTGGTGGGTGTGATCTGTGTTGCCGCGCTTGCCGCTGGTACGGCGGCGGCGGCGATCCCGCCGGCAGGGGTGCACTGCGCCGGGATGACCTGTACGAACTCGACCGCCGCACCGCAGGTCGTCAACGGAACGGCGGTATGCGCGACCGGGATCGCATTGCCGGTCAACGTCATGCTCGAACCGTTCACTACTCGCATGATCAACGCGACGTGCGCCAACGGAGCTCAACCGCTCGGCCTCAGCTTCTGATTTGCCAGGATCGCGTATGCGCTGACCACTTGGGCGCCGGCGCCGCCGTGTTCGGCGGCGCATGGTGCATCGTCCTGCCTCGATCGGGCAGCCGGTAAGCGAACACCAGTGAGAATGCGCCGCGGCTGGGTGTCCGTAGTCGATGCCGTGGTCGAGGCTACCCCCGCATCGAGTGAAGGGACCGGCGCCGTCGAGGCGGCGGATGTGGCTCCCGTGGGGTTGCTGGACCATTACCTGCTGACGGTGAAGAACAATCAGCCAAGCTTGCGGAAACGCTGAAAACCCCTCCCTGGTCCGATATTCCGGTGCTGCCGACTGCACCGAACGCAGCCGCCGACCCGTACCCGCACCGGCTCGGTGCCATGGGTCATGGCCAGGCTCCGCGACATCGCTATCAGATTGCTGCGACTGGCCCCACGCCGACATCGCCACCGCACTCGGGTAACGACTTCAACCGACCCGTCGAACTACTGCTCATGCGTCGCCGTTCCCGGCCGAGAGCTGAGCGGGCCCGCCTGTCGCGACTGTGCTCGATTGATGCTGCGCTGGACCGAATTCTACTGAGCATCAATGTATTCGGATTGCCTTGCCGGTATCGGCAGGAGCGTTGTGAGCGACCCCATCGGGGCACGCTATCCGGGAAGCCGAGCCGAAACGCCACCTCCCGCGAGGGGTGAGGGCTGTGAAGTCGCTAGACTGCCCGACAACGGTGCCAGATAGCTGTTGCATGTGAGCCCGCGTTGCTTCGCCAGATGTTCGAAATGTCCGACTTTTCAGATTTTCGAGATGCTGGGAGATGTCGATGAATGGGAGCTCGAGGATTCGTAGCACTAGAGTCCCGGCGTCCGAGGGATTCTGGGCGCCGACAAGGTGAGCCGCACGTTGTGCTGATCGGCGCGTTCCGGATAAGACGCACGGACGCTGCCGCGACATAGACGAAGTTAGTGCATCTACAGGCAATTTCGGGCACTGGCATGGGTGTTGTCCGCCGTGTTCCGGTGCCTCCGAGTCTGAGCGAGGGGTTTGGATGAACCGAAAGTCAGCCGAAACTGCCGACCACCAGCCGGATCTGATTCCGCTGTCGAGGGCGCAGTACGGCATGTGGCTCGCGGACAGCCTGGCGGGTGGGCCCGCGGCGAACATCGCACACTACATCGAAATCGAGGGGCCGATCGACCACGACGTATTCACCAAGGCGGTGAACGACGCCGGTCACGAAACCGAATCTCTCGTCGTCCGGGTGGTCGAGTCGGACGGTGTCCCCTATCAATTCGTCGACCGCAGCATCACGTACAACGAGTCTGTTCTGGACTTCAGCGGCGCGGACGATCCGTTCGCAGCGGCAATGGAATGGATGCGGCGCGATTACAACACCAAGGCCGTCGATTTGAGCCGGGACCGGCTCACCGCGATGCGGCTGATCCGGCTCGCCGAAGATCGGTACCTCTGGTATGGGCGTGCCCATCATCTCATCGTCGATGGCTACGCCGCGTTCAACGTCGTGAGCCGGATGGCCGAGCACTACAACGCCCTGCTCGAGGGCAGGCCACCCGTACCGTTGGAGGCGGCCGGATTGCGCGACATCGTCGAGGCGGAGCGCGCCTATCGCGTCAGCTCGCGGTTCGACACCGACAAAGCATACTGGCTCGACAAGGTCGCCGACCTTCCGACGCCGACAAGTCTGTCCGGTCGCACAGCCCGGTCGAGCAAGGTCGATCATGCCGCTGGCCTGCAGCTTTCGTCGCAATTGTCCGCTAAACTCGACCATTTCTCCGACGACTTGCACGCATCGCCCGCGCAAGTGGTCATCGCAGCCTTCGCCGCGTTCCTCGCCCGGATGACCGGTACCGACGATGTGGTGTTGTCGATGCCGGTAAGCGCGCGTGTGACGAAAGCCCTGCGCAACGCCGCCGCGATGTTGGCGAACATGGTGCCGATTCGGTTCACCGTGGACGCGACGACCACCGTGGAGCAGGTGATCCGCGCGTCGGTGTCCGAGCTCGTCTCCGTGATGCGGCATCAGCTCTATAGGTTCGAGGATCTGCGTCGCGATTCGACTGCGTTGGACGCCTTCGCGAACTCGTTCGGTCCGATTGTCAATATCCTCTTTTTCGATTCGGAGATTCGCCTCGGGTCGGCTGTCGGCCGTTACCGCGCACTGACCTCGGGTGCACTGGATGATCTGCAGCTGAATCTGTATCGCTCGGGGGCCGACGCGCCGCTGTTGATCGAACTGCACGGGAATGCGAATTTGTACAGCCAGGATGAAATCGATGCGCACGCGGGTCGATTCATTGCCTTCCTGCATCGTTTGCTGGATTCGCCCCTCGCGACCCCGCTGGTCGAAATCCCGCTCGTGGACCCCGCCGAAGAGGCGCGCATCGTCGAGCAGCTCGCCGGCCGTGACGGCGCGACGAGCACGGCGACGCTCGTGGATTTGCTGACGCGGCAGGCCGCCGCCACACCATCCTCGGTGGCCGTCAGATCGGGTGAGACCACCCTGACCTATCGCGAGCTGGACGAGCGATCCAACCGGTTCGCCCGCACGCTCATCGCCCTCGGAGCGGGGCCGGAATCACTGGTGGCCATCGCGATGCCACGCGACGCCGATCTCATCGTCGTTGCGCTGGCCGTCCTGAAGTCGGGTGCGGGGTACTTGCCATTGGACGTCGCGCATCCGGCCGATCGGCTGGAATATGTGCTGAACGACGCCGATCCGATCGCCGTCGTGACGACCCGCGGTATGCGCGAGCACGTGCCGGGCGATCCCGGCCGTGTGGTGCTGTTCGACGGCGCGGTCGGCGAGGAGTCGGCGGCGCCGATCACGGACGCCGATCGGCTGAGCCCACTGTGCCCCGACAACGTCGCCTACGTCATCTACACCTCCGGATCGACAGGCCGGCCGAAAGGCGTTGCGATCGCCCATCGCGCCGTCTCGACGTACCTGGTGAACGCGTGCGCTGAGATCGGCATCCGGACCGAAGACGTGTGGACGTTGTTCCATTCGTTCGCGTTCGACTACTCGGTGTGGGAGATCTTCGGCGCATTGGTCAGCGGTGGCCGGGTGGTCGTCGTGGACAGCCTCACCACACGCTCGCCGGACGATGTCGTGCGCTTGGTGGCACGGGAGAAGGTGACCGTCTTCAACCAGACGCCATCGGCGTTCCACCAATTCGCCGCGGCAAGACAGCGTTACACGGACGCCGGTGAGCCCGACGGTGAGCTGTCGATGCGACTGGTCATTCTTTCGGGCGAACGTCTCGACCCGGCCGGGCTGGTGGACTGGTACGAGCACAACCCGAAGCTGCCTTTGCTGGCCAACAGCTACGGCATCACCGAAACCACCGTCTTCGTTACCTATCTCGGACTGACACCGCAGATCGCGACGCCGGGCGCGCCGAGCACGGTCGGCCCAGCGCTGCCGGGGCTTCGCACGTATGTCCTGGACGAACGATTGCGCCCGGCGCCACTGGGAGCCTGGGGTGAGATCTACGTCGCCGGAACGCAACTTGCGCGCGGCTATCTCAACCGGCCTTCACTTACTGCCGGACGTTTCGTGGCCAACCCTTTCGGCAAGCCCGGCGAGCGACTCTATCGCAGCGGCGATATCGCACGATGGAATCACAAGGGCGAGCTGGAATACCGTGGCCGTGCCGATCATCAAGTGCAGCTGCGCGGGTTCCGCATCGAGCTGGACGAGATACGTAACGCGCTGCTGACCCACAGCGCAGTGTCAGCGGCGGTCGTCGTCGTGCATCTGCCTGGCACGGAAGCGGCCCGGCTCGTCGCCTATGTCGTGCTCGTCGGCGACATTGCCGGAGAGGCCGACACCCTGCGCGCGCATGTCGCGACGATGCTGCCGGAATACATGGTCCCAGCCGTCGTCGTGGCGCTGCCCGAGTTGCCGCTGACCGTCAACGGCAAGGTCGACTATCGGGCGCTGCCTGAGCCCGTCTTCGATTCGGCCGCGGCGTACGTTGCGCCGAGCACTGTGATGGAGGAGACGATCGCGGACGTCTTCGCCGAGGTGCTGGGCTTGGAGCGGGTAGGCGTGCTGGACAGCTTCTTCGAACTGGGCGGCAATTCGCTCACCGCGACCAGCGCCGCCGTACGGATCGCCGAGCTGACCCGATTCGATCTGTCGGTCCGGGATCTGTTCGGCAAGCCGACCGTCGTCGAACTCGCCGCGCACATCCACGCCGAGCACCGCCCCGGCCGCCTCGCGCTGCGCGCGCAGCCACGCGTCGAGCCGATTCCGTTGGCGCCGGCGCAGAACCGAATGTGGCTGATCAATCAGGTGGATCCCGCCTCGGCGGCGTACAACATTCCGCTGGTGGTACAGCTGACCGGCCGGCTCGACGTCGCTGCGCTGCACACCGCCCTGACGGATGTGATCGATCGGCACGAGTCCCTGCGCACCGTCTATCCCGTCGTGAACGGAGAAGGGACACAGGTCGTTCTGCCTGCCGAGCAGGTTGTCGCCGGTCTCGATCTGTCACCGGAGCCGATCGACCCCGCCGACATCGCGCATCGGCTCCGTGACCTGGCATCGATCGGGTCCGACGTGCGGACGAGTCCGCCGATCCGGGTGACGCTGCTCGCGTCCGCGGACCGGCGTCGGCACGTGCTGGTCATCGTCTTGCACCATATCTGCTGCGACGGATCGTCCCTTCGACCGCTCGCGGCCGATGTCGTGACGGCCTACGAAGCGAGGTCGGAAGGAAAGAAGCCGGCCTGGCAGCCCCTGACGGTGCAATATGCCGACTACAGCATCTGGCACCGCAGCTTGCTCGGTGACGAGAACGATCCGGAGTCTTTGGCGGCACGCGAGTTGCGCTTCTGGGCAGCGCAGCTGGCGGGAATGCCGCCGTTGCTCGAGCTGCCCACCGACCGTCCGCGCCCTGCCCACCAGTCCATGCGCGGCGACGTCGCCGACACCGTGATACCGGCCGAGACCTTTGCTGGAATCGAGCGTTTGGCTCGCACCGCCAACGTCACTACTTTCATGGTCGTCCATGCCGCCCTTGCGGTTGCGCTGGCCCGGCTGTCGGGCTCGGCGGACATCACCATCGGGACGCCGGTCGCGGGCCGCGGCGAGCGTGCGCTGGAACCGCTCATCGGCATGTTCGTGAACACGGTGCCGCTGCGCACCGAGGTGCGTTCCGGCGAATCGTTCACCGCGTTTCTGGCGCGGGTCAAAGATATCGATGTCGATGCCTTCGCCAACAGCGATCTGCCCTACGAACGCGTGGTGGATGAGATCGATCCCAAGCGGTCGACCGCGCACGAACCGCTGTGCCAGGTGTACCTCGCCTTCGAGAACATGGACCGTCCGAGCCTGGAGCTCTCCGACCTCACGGTCGAGATCCTGGATCCCGGGCCGCAACCGGCGAAGGTGGACATCATCTTCACCGTCGCCGAGAACACCGCCGCGGGAGGCGATGTCACACTGCGGATCGACTACGCCACGGATCTGTTCGATCGGGCGACGGTCGACGAGCTCGCCGCGCGGCTGAACCGGATCCTCGCGGCGGTCGTGGCCGACCCACAGGTCCGGGTGGGTGCTGTGAACATGCTGTCGGGGGTCGAGCGGGCGGGGTTGCTGCCCGCGTCGGGTGGCCGTGCCGAGCCGCCGCGGGTGTTGGCGGAGTTGTTCTCGGTACAGGACCTGGGCGCGGCGGCGGTGGTTTCGGGCGAGCGCACGGTGTCGTACGGGGAGTTGCATGCTTGGTCGAACCGCCTTGCACGGCAATTGATCGGTTGGGGTGTAGGCCCGGGCGATCAAGTCGCGTTGGCGATGGCGCGGTCGGTGGAGTTCGTGGTGGGGATATGGGCGGTGGCCAAGGCGGGCGCGGCGTTCGTTCCGGTGGATCCGCGCAATCCGGCCGATCGGGTCGCGCTCATGGTGGCCGATGCCGACGTGCGGGTGGGGATCACCGTCGAGGCTTCGCGGGATCTGCTTCCGGACTCGGTCCGGCGGTTGGTGCTCGACGATCCGGACACCGCGGTCTGCCTCGCGTCGCGGTCCTCGGCGACGGTGGCCGATGCGGACCGGGTGCGGCCTTGTCGTATCTCGAACACCGCGTACGTGCTGTACACCTCGGGATCGACGGGGACGCCGAAGGGTGTCGCGGTCACCCACAAGGGATTGGCGAATTTCGCAGCCGAGCAGCGGGAGCGCTACCGGGTCGACAGTTCCTCGCGGGTGTTGCAGTTGGCGGCACCGGGTTTCGACGCGGTTGTTCTGGAGTTGCTGATGGCTCATGCGAACGGCGCGGCGTTGGTGGTGTCGCCGCCGGAAGTCTTCGCGGGGCACGACTTGGCGGAATTGATTCGGGCGCAGCGGGTGTCTCACGCATTCGTGACACCGACTGTGCTGGCGACGATGTCGCCGGCCGGTTTGGATTCACTGCGCGTGCTGGTGGCCGGTGGGGAGGCGGTGCCTGCGGAGACGGTCGCGGTATGGGGACCCGGTCGGCAGCTGTTCAATGGGTACGGTCCGACCGAGACCACGATCATGGTCGCGATCAGCGACCCGTTGTGTGTCGGAGACCGCGTCACCATCGGTGGCCCGATTCGTGGTGTCGACGCCGTGGTACTGGATGCCGGCCTGCAGCCGGTCCCGGTCGGAGTGACAGGACAGCTGTATGTGTCCGGAGTGCAGCTGGCCCGCGGATACCTCAACCGGCCGGTCGCTACGGCCACCACGTTCGTGGCCAATCCGTACGGTCCCCCCGGCACCCGTATGTACCGGACCGGCGACTTGGCCCGCTGGACACCGGAGGAAACTCTCGAATATCTCGGTCGCACCGACTTCCAGGTCAAGATCCGGGGTCAGCGCATCGAACTCGGCGAAATCGAGGCCGTCCTCGCCGCGCACCCCGCCGTGGCGGTAGCGGTGACGGTGGGCGTCACGACCGACGGTGGATCGAGACTGGCCGCCTACGTCGTGCCGGCGATCGACACCGTCGATACCGCGGAGCTGCTGAGGTACGCGGCGCAACGCCTGCCCTCGCACATGGTCCCGGACACGGTGATGGTGCTCGACACGCTGCCGCTGTCGTCGGTGGGCAAGATCGACCGTGCGGCATTGCCCGAGCCGGTATTCGCCGCCAGCGCCATCGAATTCGTCGCACCGCGTGACGCTGCCGAGCAGATCGTCGCCGATGTGTGTGCCGCGGTGCTGGGGGTCGAGCACGTCGGCGTCTTCCACAGCTTCTTCGATCTGGGCGGCAACTCGTTGTCGGCCATTCGGGTTGCGGCGCAACTGAGCGTCGCGTTCGGTGTCGATGTTTCGTTGCGTGCGGTCTTCGATGCGCCGACCATCGCCGCCTTGGCGGAGAATCTCCGGACCAGCGACGCGCCGATTCGGGAACCTCTTGCGCCGCAAGAGCGCCCGGCCCGAATCCCGCTGTCGCCCGCGCAGGCGCGCATGTGGTTCCTCAACCAGTTCGACACCGGCTCGGCGCTGTACAACATTCCGATGGTCGTCCACATGTCGGGAGAACTGGACGTCGCCGCCATGCACGCGACGATCGCGGATGTGCTCGACCGCCACGAATCCCTGCGAACCGTCTACCCGGACAGCGACAGCGGACCGCACCAGGTGGTCGTGTCGGTGGAGGCGGCACTGCCCCGGTTGGCGCCGTTGCCGGTCGCGGCAAGCGAGGTCGAGGCGCGCATCGCCGCGGAGGTGACCGCCGGGTTCGATGTCACCGCCGAGGTTCCGCTCCGGATCACCTTGTTGCGCAGCGCGCCCGACGACCACACCCTCGTCCTCGTCGTCCATCACATCAGCTTCGACGGGTCGTCCCTCGCGCCGCTCGCCGCGGACCTGATGACCGCGTACAAAGCCCGCGTCCGGCAAGAGGCACCGCAGTGGGCGCCGTTACCCGTGCAATACGCGGATTACGCTCTGTGGCAACGAAAATTGCTCGGCACCGAGAGCGACCCGCACAGCCCGACCGTCGCCCAAATCGACTACTGGCGCGCGGCTCTCGCCGATCTGCCCGAGGTGCTCGACCTGCCTGCCGATCGCCCACGGCCGGCGAAACAGTCGTTCCGTGGTGCGACGGTGTCGGCGACGGTGCCCGCGGATCTCCATCGTGAGGTAATCGCGTTGGCCCGCCGCCACGATGCGACGGTCTTCATGGTGATGCACGCGGCGTACGCCGCGCTGCTGGCGCGGCTTTCGGGAACCGGTGATATCGCGGTCGGCACACCGATCGCGGGCCGCGGCGAGCCCGGACTCGATGCTCTGGTCGGAATGTTCGTCAATACGCTGGTATTGCGGACACGCATCGAGCCCGCCGCGTCCTTCCTGCGGATACTCGCTCGAGTCCGGGCCGCTGATCTGGCCGCCTTCGAGAACGCCGACATCCCGTTCGAGCGGCTCGTCGAAGTGCTGAATCCGCCGCGCACGACAGCGCATGCGCCGTTGACGCAAGTCGGATTCTCGTTCCAGAACATCGAGATCCCGACCGTGGAATTCGAGGGCCTGACGGTTTCGGCCCGGATGGCTGATTCGAGGGTGGCCAAGTACGACCTGCATCTGAATCTCGTCGACGCGCTGGAACCGGACGGTGAACCGGGCGACATGGCAGTCGAATTCGTCTATGCGACAGATCTGTTCGACGAGGCGACGATCACCGCGATCTTCGACCGCTACCTACAGTTGCTGCGGGCGGTCGTCGCCGATCCCGCCCGCGCTGTCGGTGATATCGATCTACTGACCGCGAACGAGGCGCGCGAGCTGATCGCGCGGTCGACCGGGGAGACGACGCGTCCTTCGTCCGCGACGATCGCACACCTGTTCACCGCGCAGGCAGCGGCGACCCCGGAGAACACCGCCGTAATCGATGCCGAGGGTGGTGGCCGGCTCAGTTACCGAGAATTCGCGGCGAGGGTGAATTCGCTGGCACGCGTGCTGATCGGACAGGGGGTCGGCCCAGGAAGCGTTGTCGCCGTCGCGATGCGTCGCTCCGTTGATCTGCTGACCACGCTGTACGCCATCCATGCGGCGGGCGCGGCCTATTTGCCGCTGGATCCGGATCATCCGGTCGACCGGGTGCGCGCGGTCCTCACCGACGCGAAGCCGAGTGCCGTCCTCACCCGAGCGGTCGACAAGGCGAATTTGCCCGATGACGTACCGGTGTGGACGTTCGAGCAATTCGGGACCGAGCACGCGGATACGTCGACGGTGACAGACACCGACCGGACCCGGGCTTTGCTCCCGGACGATCTGGCGTATGTCATCTACACCTCCGGCTCGACGGGCGTGCCGAAGGGCGTGGCGGTAACACACGCCGCGGTGGTGAATCAGCTGCGGTGGCTGCGCGATCACTACGGCCTCGGCGGCGACGACGTCATGCTGTTGCGCACGCCGTTCACCTTCGACCTGTCGGTCTGGGAGC
Source organism: Nocardia sp. NPDC050793 (assembly GCF_040654065.1). NCBI lineage: Bacteria > Bacillati > Actinomycetota > Actinomycetes > Mycobacteriales > Nocardiaceae > Nocardia > Nocardia sp. NPDC050793. The sequence goes on along the minus strand of NZ_JBFAHG010000001.1, from coordinate 183,605 downwards.
TGTTTTCGGCATCGACCTGTGGCGCGGCGTTGGTTGTCGCGGGTCCCGACGCGCACGCCGACCCCGGCGCCGTGGCCCGGCTGATGGCCGAATATCGCGTCACGACTGTGGATTTCGTGCCGTCTTTGCTCTCCGCGTTCCTCGAGCATGCTGCCGCGCACGAGTTCCAGGACCTGCGGCGGGTGCTGTGCATCGGCGAGGCGCTGCCTGCCGACACCGTCCGTCGCTTCCGGGAGCTCAGCGCAGCGCGCATCGACAATCTGTACGGGCCGACGGAGGCCGCGGTCAGCGTCACCTACCACCGCATCGACGCGCTCGACGGCGGCGCGGTGCCGATCGGCGGACCCGAGGCGAATGTGGTTGTGCGCGTTTTGGATTCGCGGCTTCGTCCCGTTCCCATCGGGGTGACCGGTGAGCTGTACCTCGGCGGCGTCCAGCTGGCTCGCGGTTATCACGAACGTCCGGGTCTCACGGCAGCGACGTTCGTCGCCGATCCCTTCCACGGTGCGAGCGGTTCTCGGCTGTACCGCACCGGTGACCTGGTCCGCTGGGACGCGGATGGCAGCCTGCGCTATGTCGGCCGCGCCGACACCCAGGTGAAGATTCGCGGTCTGCGGATCGAACTCGGTGACATCGAAGCGGCGTTGGTCGCCCACGAGCAGGTGAACGCGGCCGTCGTGCAGGTGCGCACCGATCGCGGCGAGCAGCGCTTGGTGGCCTACCTGGTGGCCACAGAGGCGTTGGATGTCAAGCGGGTCAGGGGCTTTCTGCTCGAACGGCTGCCGGCGTACATGGTGCCGTCCTCGCTGATCCGGATCGACGCGATCCCGCTCACGGCCAACGGCAAGGTCGACTACCGAGCGTTGCCGGTGCCGGATCCGGGAAACCAGGAATCCGGGTACCGCGCACCGCAGGGACTCGTCGAGCAGACGGTGGCCGGGATCTTCGCCGAACTGCTCGATCGCCCGGAGATCGGCGCGGACGACAATTTCTTCGAACTGGGCGGAAATTCGCTCGTCGCGACACGCGCGCTGAGCCGGATAGGCGAGGTCGTCGGCGTGGCGGTACCGGTGCAGGTGATATTCGAGGCGAGCACCGTTGCCGACCTTGCCGAACGTATCTCGCGGCTGCGTGCGGTACCGAACCTGCCCGAGCCGACTCCGAAGCCGCGCCCGGCCCGCGTCCCGCTGTCGCAGGCGCAGACACGGATGTGGTTCCTCAACCAGTTCGATCCGGATGCACCCGGATACGTTGTGCCGCTGGCGATCCGGCTCGACGGTGTGCTGGACATCGACGCGCTCGCGGCGGCCCTCGGTGATGTCGTCGAGCGGCATGAGAGCCTGCGCACCATGTATCCGGCTGTCGACGGCACGCCGGCACAGGTTGTGCTCGATGCGGCCGACGTCGTCGGGACCTGGGACCCCACACCGCAGCCGGTCGGCGAGCGCGAGCTGCCGGACCGGTTGGCCGAGTTCTCGGGTGCCGGATTCGACGTGTCGAAGGGCGTGCCACTGCGCATCGCGCTGTATCAGCTGTCCGACCAGGCATGGGTGGTTGCGTTGGCCGTCCACCACATCAGTTGCGACGGCTTTTCGGTAGCGCCGCTGGCCGCCGATATCGTGACGGCCTATCGTGCGCGGTCCGGTGGTAACCCGCCGGACTGGGCTCCGCTGGCCGTACAGTTCGCCGATTACGCCCTCTGGCAGCGCGAGGTGCTCGGCTCGGCGGACGACCCGGACTCGTACCTGGCCCGCGACATCGCCTATTGGCGAACTCAGCTCGCGGGCATCCCCGATGTGATCGAATTGCCGACCGATCGGCCGCGGCCGATCGTGCAGACGCAACGTGGCGCGGTCGATCATGTCACGATCCCCGGTGAGCTGCAGGGCCGGTTGGAGGCGCTGGCGCGACGAGCTGGGGCGACGACGTTCATGGTCGTGCACACGGCGCTGGCGGTGTTGCTGTCGAGGCTCTCGGGCAGCGACGAGATCACCATCGGTGTGCCATATGCGGGCCGCGGTCACCGATCGCTCGACAACCTTGTCGGGATGTTCGTCAATACCTTGGTGATGCGCACCCGGGTCACGACGGATCAATCGTTCTCGAGCCTGCTGAACCAGGTGCGGCGCACCGACATCGAGGCATTCGACCATGCCACCGTCCCGTTCGAGCAGGTGGTGGAGGCGGTGAATCCCGTGCGGTCGACCGCGCATACGCCGTTGTTCCAAGTCATGCTCGCTTACCAGAACATGGTGCAGGCGCGTGTCGAACTTCCGGGTCTCACCGTCGAGAACGTGGATCCGGGTGACAGTGCCGCGATCTACGACCTGCTGCTGATGATGACGGAGGGGCACGGCACCCACAACGAGCCGACCGGCATGACGCTGCGCCTGACGTATGCCACGGATCTTTTCGACGAGGACTCCGTACGGCGTTTCGCCGAACGATTCGTGCGCGTACTCGACGCCGTCGCGACCGACGCCGATGCGGCGGTCGGCGGGATAGAGCTGCTCGATGCCGCGGAGCGGGACTTGGTGCTCGAGCGATGGAACGGCACCGCCGTTCCCGCCACGGCGGGACGGACACTGGTCGACGCCTTCGACCAACAGGTCACCCGCACCCCGGATGCTCCGGCGATCTGCGTCCCCGACAGCACCGTGGTGACCTACCGGGATTTCGACGCCCGCGTCAACCGTGTGGCCCGATGGCTCATCGCACGCGGTGCGGGGCCGGAAACTGTTGTGGCGGTGTGTATCCGGCGATCTATCGAGCAAATCACGGCGCTGTATGCGGTAGTGAAGGCGGGGGCCGCGTTCCTTCCGATCGATCCGGATCATCCCGGCGCGCGAATCGCCGGTGTGCTGAACGCGGCGCGGCCGCTGATGGTGCTCACCACGTCCGCGGACGGCGACGAGCTTCCGGATGGGTTCGAGACCGCGTGGATCGATCGAGTGGACGTGGCCGGTCTTCCCGATGCCCCGATCACCGATTCGGAGCGCCGCGCGCCGCTCCGGCCGGCCAATGTGGCCTACGTCCTGTTCACCTCCGGCTCCACCGGCGTTCCCAAGGGCGTCGCGCTGACCCATGCCGCGACCGTGAGCCAGCTGGCGTGGGCACAGCAGCAGTGGCCACACGATGTGTCCGACACGGTCCTGTACAAGACCCCCATCACGTTCGACATCGCGGTATGGGAGTTGTTCTGGCCGTTGCAGACCGGTGCGCAGATCGTGGTCGCCGAACACGACGGGCACCGCGACCCGGCGTACCTCGCCGACGTCATCGCGCGACACCGGGTCAGTACCGTGCACTTCGTACCCTCGATGCTCGACGTTCTCCTCGAAACCACCGCTGTGGCGTTGCCGTCGATCCGGCGAGTGCTCGTTGCCGGTGAGGCGCTGGCGCAGCGCACGGTCGACGCCGCGGCGGGCGTGTTCGCGAACGCCGAGGTGGTGAACTGGTACGGCCCGGCCGAGGCGGAAGTCGTCACGGCTGCACGCTGCTTGCCCGGGGTGACTACCCGTGCGATGGTCCCGATCGGTACGCCGGTGTCCGGCATGCGGGCCTACGTGCTGGACTCGCGGCTGCGGCCGGTGCCGGTGGGTGTGGTCGGCGACCTGTACGTCTCGGGTGTCCAGTTGGCGCGCGGCTATCACGCTCGTACCGACCTCACCTGCGGTGTCTTCGTGGCGCACCCGTTCGGTGCGGCGGGTGAGCGGCTCTATCGCACCGGTGACCTCGTCCGATGGACGCAAGCCGGCGAGCTGGAGTACCTGGGCCGTAGTGATTTCCAGGTCAAGGTCCGCGGTCAGCGGGTGGAACCGGGTGATGTCGAAGCGGCGCTGGCCGCGCTCCCGGATGTCGCACGCGCCGTCGTTGTCGCCACGGCGGAACACATCGTCGGATACGTGACACTCGTATCCGGTGCGGTGACCGATGGTCGCGCGATTCGCGACCAGCTCACCCGCTCACTGCCGTCGTACCTGGTTCCGGCCGCTGTACAGGTGCTCGATGCGATGCCGCTGACACCGAACGGCAAGCTCGATCGAGCTGCCTTGCCGCAGCCGGTATTCGACGACGTCGAGGAATTCGTGCCGCCTCGCACCGAATACGAAGCGGCCCTCGCGGAAATCGTCGCCGAGATCACCGATATCGACCGAGTGAGCGTGACGGCGAACGTTTTCGAGATCGGGGTCAACTCGCTTACCGCCGCCCGCATCGCGGCGCGGGCCGTCGCGGCGCTCGGTATCGAGGTCGGCATCCGCGACATCTTCGACCAGCCGACGATCGCCGGATTGGCCGAATGCCTCGGCGAGCGAACCGGTTCCACGGTGGTTCCGCTCACAGCCCGGCCACGCCCGGCGGCGATCCCGTTGGCGGCGGCGCAACGCCGGATGTGGTTCCTCAACCAGTTCGACACCGCTTCGGCCGCCTACAACATCTGCTTCGCGGCCCGGTTGACGGGCCGGCTGAACGTAGCTGCGTTGCGGGCGGCATTACTCGATGTGGTGTCCCGGCACGAGCCACTGCGCACGGTGTATCCCGCTGTCCACGGCGAGCCGTGCCAGGTCGTGCAGGACGTTGCGGATGTGGCCAGGGATCTGGTGTCGGATCCGGAGCCGGTCGCCGACGAGGCGGAGCTGACCGACCGGATCCGGCAGGCCGTCGGGACGGGTTTCGATGTCGCGGAATCGGCGCCCGTGCGGACACGGCTGTATCGCACCGGCGCCGACGAGCACGTGATCGTGCTCGTGGTCCATCACATCGCCGCCGACGGCTCGTCGATGGCGCCGCTGGCCCGCGATGTCTTCGCCGCCTACGAGGCGCGGGTGAATGGCGAAGCGCCGCAATGGGAACCACTGGAAGTCCAGTACGCCGACTACGCGATGTGGCAGCGCGAGATGCTCGGCACCGACGACGACCCGGCGTCGCTGGGCGCGCAGCAGATCGCCTACTGGACCGAGGTGCTCGGTGAGGCCCCGGAACTGCTCGACCTGCCGACCGATCGGCCACGGCCCGCCACCATGTCGATGGCCGGTGGCAGCGTTCGCTTCGCGATGCCGGCGCGGCTGCACGAGGACATCGTGCAGCTGGCACACCGTGAGGGCGTCACCGTATTCGTCGTGCTGCACACGGCATTGGCGATCCTGCTGGCGCGCACCGCGCACAGCGAGGACATCACGGTCGGCACCCCTGTCGCCGGTCGAGGCGACCAGGCGCTGGACGATCTGGTCGGCATGTTCGTCAACACCGTGGTGTTGCGCACGCGCATCCGCGAGAACCGGTCGTTCCTGGAGCTTCTGGCGGAGGTGCGCGAGGTGGACCTCGAGGCGCTCGCGCACGCCGATGTCCCCTACGAACGGCTCGTCGATGTCCTCGACCGTCCCCGATCGACGGCGTATACGCCGCTGTATCAGGTGATGTTCGGGTTGCAGAACATGCGCGCCGCCCGGTTCGAGCTTCCTGGCATCGATGTCGAACTGCTCGACCCCGGCCTTGCGCAGGCCAAAACCGACCTCACCGTGCTGATGACCGAACGCGTCGACGGCGAGCGGCCGGCCGGAATCGATGGCGAGATCACGTATGCGACAGACCTTTTCGTCGCATCGACCGCGGAATCGTTCGCCGAGAGGTTCGTCAGGGTGCTCGAAGCGGTCGCCGCCGATCCGGCACGCTCGGTGGGCGACATCGATCTGCTCGGTGCCGCGGAGGCCGAGCGGCTGGTTCCGGCACGCGGTGGTGAGACCACGTCGCCATGCCTGCTGCCCGAACTGCTGGCCGCGGCCGTGGCAGCAGACCCTGCGGCGATCGCCCTGATCGGGGAGACCGAGACACTCACCTACGTCGAGCTCGATCGCCTGTCCAACCAGCTCGCCGAGCACCTACTCGCCCGAGGGGTCGGACCGGGTGTGTTCACGGCGCTGGCCGTGCCGAGGTCGGTCGACTACCACGTCGCCATGTGGGCGATAGCGAAGACCGGTGCCACATTCGTCCCCGTGGATCTGCGATATCCCGTGGAGCGGATCGCGCACATGGTGAACGATTCCGGTGTCACCGTGGGGATCACAGTTGCGGCCGCGCACACGTCGCTTCCGGGAGATGTCGGATGGGTGGTGCTCGACGACCCGGACGCGGCCGCCGAGATCGCCGCGCAGCCGGGGAAAGCCGTCACGGATGCGGATCGCGGACGAGCACTGCAGATTCGGGACGCGGCGTATGTGATCTACACGTCCGGTTCGACCGGAACACCGAAAGGTGTCGTGGTGACGCACGAGGGATTGGCCGGATTCGCGGCCGAGCAGCGGGCGCGTTACCGCGTGGACGCCACGTCGCGTGTACTGCACGTGGCGGCGCCCGCCTTCGACGCGGTGCTGCTCGAAACATTGATGGCGTGTGCGGCCTGTGCTTGCCTGGTCGTGTCGCCGCCGGAGGTGTTCGGCGGCCCGGATCTGGCCGCACTGGTCCGCGCGCATCGGGTGACGCACGCGTTCCTGACACCCAGCGTCCTGGCGACGGTGTCACCTGCGGACTTCGCATCGGTGCGGGTCCTCATGGTCGGCGGCGAAATGGTGCCTGCGGACCTGATCGCAGCCTGGGCGCCAGAACGGCAATTGCACAACATCTACGGCCCGACGGAGACGACGATCGTTGTCACGATCAGCGATCCGGTACAGCCGTCCGATGTGATCACCATCGGTGGTCCGATCCGTGGCGTCGAGGCTGTGGTGTTGGACGCGCGGTTGCGTCCGGTGCCGGTCGGGGTGACCGGGGAGCTGTATCTTTCCGGTGCCGCGTTGGCGCGGGGCTACCTGAATCGCCCTGCCGCGACAGCGGGTGCGTTCGTGGCGGATCCGTACGGCGAGCTGGGGTCCCGGATGTATCGCACCGGCGATCTTGTCCGATGGACCGCGCAGGGCGCGCTGGAATACATCGGGCGCATCGACTTCCAGGTCAAGATCCGTGGCCAGCGCATCGAACTCGGCGAGATCGACGCCGCGCTGCTCTCGCATCCGAAGGTGGCCGCTGCCGTCACCGTTCAGCGTACGAGGCCCGGCGGGCAACCGATGCTCGCCGCGTACATCGTGGCGGAGCCTGCTGCGGTCGCCGTGCCGAGCGCCGTGCTCGATCACGTCGCTGCCGTACTGCCTGCCTACATGGTGCCGTCGACGATCACCGTGCTCGACCGCATGCCGCTCGCCTCGACCGGCAAGGTGGACCGAAAAGCGCTGCCGGAACCCGTTTTCGAGGTCGATGACGAACGTATCGTCGCCGCGGCGACCGACCTGGAACGCACCGTCGCCGCCGCCTTCGCGGACGTGCTCGGCATCGGGTCGGTGGGCGCGACGACCTCGTTCTTCGCGCTCGGCGGTGACTCCATCATGTCGATCCAGCTGGCCTCGCGGCTGAAGACAGCCGGTGTCATCGTCACGGCTCGCGATATTTTCGAGCGCAAGACGGTTCGGGGGCTCGCACAGGTGGCCGAGGCCGCGGAGCGGGAGTCGCTGGCGGAGCTGCCCGGCGGTGGCGTGGGCGAAATTCCCTTCACGCCGATCGTGTCCTGGTTCGTCGAGCGGATCGGGCCGGCCGATCGGTTCGCGCAGTCGATGCTGGTGCGCTTGCCGCGGGACGCACGAGCCGGTGACGTGACCGCGACCGTGCATGCGGTGCTCGAACAGCACGACATGCTGCGCTCGCGGCTGCGCGAACGATGCATGGAGGTGCTTCCCGTGGGCGCTGCCGATGCGGCTGCCTCGGTGTTCGTCCGAACCTTCCGTGCGCACGAGGCGCCGGGCAGCGACGGTTTCACCGCTGTGGTGGAAGCGGCGCTCACCGAAGCGTCCGACCGGCTCGCTCCCGCCGAGGGCCGGATGCTGCAAGTCGCGTGCCTGCTTCCGGAATCGGGCGTCGAGGCCGATGCCCGTGCCCTCATCGTGATTCATCACCTGGCTGTCGACGGGGTGTCGTGGCGGATCCTGCTGCCCGACTTCGTCACCGCCTGGCAGCAGATCAGCCAGGGACGGGCGGTCGAGTTGCCGGCACAGGGCACATCCATGCGGCGGTGGGCACACGCGTCGATCGCCGCCGCAGCGGGCCGCCGCGGTGAGTTGGAGCTGTGGCAGCGGATGAGCGCGGCACCCGATCCGCTACTCGGGAGTGCGGAATTGGATCCCGCCGTCGACACCCAGGCGACGGTGCGACATCTGACCGTGTCCATCCCGGCCGTAGTGACCTCGGCGTTGCTGGACACGGTGCCGCGAGCCGTGCGTGGCAGCGTCGACGATGCGCTGCTGGCCGGTCTGGCCGTGGCGGTGGCCGGTTGGCGCAGGCGCCGCGGCATCACGCACCCGGGCGTGAAAGTCCTGCTGGAAGGACACGGCCGTGAAGAGCAGATCGCCGCGGGCGCCGATGTCTCGCGCACCGTGGGCTGGTTCACCAACGCGTACCCGGTCGCGCTCGACCTGAGCGGAATCGATGACGCGGACCTGCGCGCGGCAGTGAAGTCCGTCAAAGACCAGCTGCGCGAGATCCCGGACAAGGGCATCGGTTACGGCCTGCTGCGCTATCTGAACACCGAAACGGCCGACCGGCTCGCGTCGGCACCTCAGCCGCAGATCAGTTTCAACAATCTCGGCCGCGCCGGCGTCGACCTCACATCGCTGTCGGATATCGCGTGGGTTCCGACCGACGAGCAGTTCGATCGGCGGGCCGCTTTCGATCCGGATATGCCTGCCGCGGCGGTGGTCACGATCGACGTGAGCATCGTGGACACCGAGGCCGGACCCGAGCTGTCGGCACATGTCGGCTACGCCTCGCGGTTGCTCGAACACGACGAGGTGGCCGAACTGGTCGGCGGATGGGTCGACGCCGTGACCGAGATCGCGAGCATGGCTCGTGCGGACGACGAATGGGGAATGTCGCGGGCAGATGTTCCGCTGGTCGACGTCACGCAACGCGATCTGGACACGTTCGCCGACCGGTACGGTCGGCTGAGCGAGGTATGGTCGCTGGCGCCGCTGCAGGAGGGGCTGCTGTTCCACGTCGAATTCGCGGCGGGCGAAATCGACGTCTACACGGCGCAATCGGTACTCACCCTCACCGGCGCGGTCGACGAGAATCGGCTCGAGCGTGCCGCGAAAGCCTTGCTCGAGCGGCATCCCAACCTGCGGGCCGCGTTCACGCGAACGGCCGATGGCGTTCCCGTGCAGGTTGTTCCGGTCGCCACCACGGTGCACTGGCTCAGCGTCGATCACTCCGGCAGCACAAGGGAATTGGATGAGCTGATCGACGCCGAGCGGGCGATCGTGTTCGATCCCGCCGACCCGCCGCTGCTGCGGTTCCTGTTCGTCGCCGCCGGGCCGCAGGACTTCCGGCTGGTGTTGACGGCGCACCATCTTCTGCTGGACGGCTGGTCGTTGCCACTGCTGTGGCGGGAGTTGATCGGTTTGTATGCCGTGGCAGCACAGCCGGAGCTGCTGCCCCCGGCGACCTCGTACCGCGACTACTTGGAATGGCTGGACCGGCGTGATCGCGCCACCAGCGTCGAGGTGTGGCGGGACGCGCTGCGAGATATCAGCGAGCCCACGCTGGTCGCTGATCCGCATACGGCGACGACCGCGGACATCCCCATCGATCTGCCGATCGTTCTCGATCGTGCCGCGACGGCAGAGTTGGTGAAGTTCGCGCGGGCTCGAGCGGTGACGATGGCGACGATCGTGCAGTTCGCCTGGGCCGTGGTGCTGGGCAACCTGCTCGGCGTCGAACGGGTGGCCTTCGGCAGCACGGTATCCGGCCGTCCCGCCGAACTGCCGGGCGTCGAGTCGATGATCGGTCTGTTCATCAATACGATTCCGGTCGCCGCCGACGTGCGGCGGGATCTGACCATCGAGGACGCGCTGCGGCTACTGCAGGCGGACAACACCCGTCTGCTCGACCACCACTACCTCGAACTGTCCCAGATCATGGTGGCGGCGGGCAGCAGCCAACTGTTCGACACCCTGGTCGTCTTCGAGTCGTATCCCGTCGACAGCAGTGGCATGGGCGATGCGGACATCGACGGTATGCGGGTGGTCTCGGCGGATGGCCGCGACGCGGCGCATTACCCGATCACCGTGCAGGCGCACCACACCGACGAGTTGCACGTCCGACTCCGCTACCAGCGGGCCCGCGTCGACGAGGTGACGGCGGCTGGTCTCGCGGCCCGTTTCGAAGCTGTGCTGCGTGCGGTGACGACCGATCCGACCACGCGGCTCGGCGCGATCGATCTGTTGTCCGCGGCCGAGCGGTGCGAGCTGGTGCCCGGTTCAGGTGGCAGCGCCGTGGCACCGTGCCTCATGGCGGGGCTGCTGTCCGCGGGCGTCGCGGTCGATCCCGATGCGGCGGCCGTTGTTTCCGGTGGCCGTACCGTGTCGTACGCGGAATTGGATGCCAGGTCCAACCAGGTGGCGCGGCAGTTGATCGCGTGGGGCGTAGGCCCGGGGGATCAGGTCGCGCTGGCGATGCTGCGGTCGGTCGAATTCGTGGTCGGACTGTGGGCGGTGACCAAAGCCGGCGCGGCGTTCGTGCCCGTCGATTCGCGGAATCCGGCCGAGCGCGTCGCGCACATGGTGGCCGATGCCGAGGTGCGGGTGGCGGTCACGGTCGAGGCCTTGCGGGACCTGCTGCCCGGCACGGTGCGCCCGCTGGTTCTCGATGATCCGGACATCGCGAAGTCGATCGCCGAGCGATCGGCGGCCGCCGTGACCGACGCCGATCGCGTGCGTACGCCGCGCGTCCGGGATGTGGCATACGTGCTCTACACCTCCGGCTCGACCGGAACGCCGAAGGGTGTCGCGGTCACCCACGAGGGGCTGGCGAATCTCGCGGCCGTACAGCGGGACCGGTTCGGTGTGGACACTGGTTCGCGAGTGCTGCAGGCCGCCGCTCCAGGCTTCGATGTGATGGTCCTCGAAATACTGCTGGCCCACACCGTCGGTGCCGTACTCGTGGTGCCGCCGCCAGCGGTGTTCGGAGGCGACGAACTGGCAGAACTGATTCGCGCACAGCGTATTTCGCATGCGTTCATCACACCGAGTGTGCTGGCGACGATGTCGCCGACCGGTATGGATTCGCTGCGAGTGTTGATGGCCGGTGGTGAGGCGGTGACACCGGAAACGGTCGCGATGTGGGCGCCGGGCCGGACCCTGTTGAACGGGTACGGCCCGACCGAAGCCACGGTCCTGGCGGGTATCAGTGCTGCGCTGCGCCCAGGTGGCGCGGTGACTATCGGCGGGCCGATCCCCGGTGTCGAGGCTGTCGTGTTGGATCAGTGGTTACGGCCGGTGCCGGTCGGGGTGGTGGGGGAGCTGTACCTCGCGGGTGTGCAGCTGGCGCGCGGATATGTGAACCGGGCGTCGGCTACCGTCGGCGCGTTCGTGGCGAATCCGTTCGGTGCGGCAGGTTCGCGCATGTACCGCACCGGCGACCTGGTCCGCTGGACACCGGAGCACACCCTGGAATACCTCGGACGGCGCGATTTCCAAGTGAAGATCCGTGGGCAGCGGATCGAACTCGGTGAGATCGAGACCGTTCTGGCCGAGTACCCCGGAATCGAACAAGCGGTCGTCCTGCGGCGGAAGGACCAGCGCGGCGTAGATCGACTCGTCGGCTACCTCGTCACCGACGAGGACGTGGATCCGAACGAGGTTCGGGCCGCCGCGCGGTTGCGACTGCCCGCGCACATGGTGCCCGACGTGTTCACGGTGCTCGCCGAGATTCCCCTCACAACGACCGGCAAACTCGACCGCCTCGCGCTTCCCACCCCGGAATTCGCGGACGGTCGGGAATGGGTCGCTCCGCGCACCGACGCCGAGCGGCGCATCGCGGACGTGTTCGGAAGCGTCTTGGGCGTCGACAGCGTCGGGGCGACGGACAGCTTCTTCGACCTCGGTGGCGATTCGCTGTCGGCGACACGGGTGACTGCGCAATTGAGCACGGCACTGGGAGTGCGTATCGGGGTCCGAGACCTGTTCGAGGCACCCGTGGTCGCCGAACTCGCCTCCCGCCTGGGTACTTTCGACCGCGACTCCCGAATGCCGCTGACGCCGCGACTCCGGCCCGCGCTCGTGCCGCTGTCACCGGCGCAGCAGCGGATGTGGTTCCTCAATCAGTTCGACCCCACGGTCGGTGCGTACAACATCCCGCTGGTGATCCGGCTGCGGGGAGAACTCGACATAGCTGCGCTGCGGCACGCGTGTGAACTGGTCATCGACCGGCACGAGTCGCTGCGGACCAAGTTCCCGACGGCCGACGGACAGCCGTACCAGGTTGCCGTCGCCGTCGACGAGGTCGCACCCGTACCGACCCCCGTCCGGGTCGACGAAAAGCACTTGATGGAACGAGCGATCGCCGTGCTCTCGACGGGGTTCGATGTGCGACAGGCGCCCCCGTTGCGTATCGAATTGTTCGCGGTCGATGACCGGGACCACGTTCTGGTCATCTGCGTGCACCACATCTGCGCCGACGGCCAGTCGATGATGCCGCTCGCGCGGGATGTGGCACTGGCGTATGAGGCGAGTAGGCAAGGGACAGAACCGATGTGGCCGGTCCTTCCGGTCCAGTACGCGGATTACGCGCTGTGGCAGCGGGAGGTGCTCGGCTCGGCGGACGACCCGGACTCGGTCATGTCCCGGCAGTTGCGATTCTGGAAAGACACCCTCGACGGGTTGCCCGAGCTGCTCGAATTGCCGACCGATCTGCCCCGGCCACCGGTGGCGTCCATGCGCGGCCGCGCCGTCGATTTCGAGCTTCCCGCCGAACTGCACGAACGGATCGTTGCTGTCGCGCGCGCTGCGAACGCGACGGTCTTCATGGTCCTGCACGCCGCGTTGACCGTCCTGCTGTCCAGGTTGGCCGGCGTCGGCGACATCGCGATCGGCACCCCGGTGGCCGGCCGTGGCGAGCGTGAGCTCGACGACCTGATCGGCATGTTCGTCAATACGCTGGTCTTGCGGTCACGGGTGCGGACCGGACAGCCGTTCGCCGAATTGCTCGCCGCGACCCGTGACACGGACCTGGCGGCGTTCGCGCATGCGGATGTTCCCTTCGAGCAAGTCGTGGAAGCGATGAATCCGCCCCGGTCGACCGCGCATCTTCCGCTGTACCAGGTGACGCTCGACGTCCAGAACCTGAGCAAGGCCGCGTTGGAGCTGCCGGAGCTCAGCGTCGAGCCGATGGAGAACGGCTTCGAGCAGGCACAGGCCGACTTGAGCGTGAAGCTGGTCGAGCAGTTCGGTGATCGAGGCCGTCCGGATGGCATGGCGGGTCGGCTCACCTTCGCTACCGATCTCTTCGTCGAAGAGACGATGACTCGGTTCGCGCACGCCTACGTCCGAATTCTGGAGGAGGTGACCGCGAATCCGGCGGGTGCGGTCGGCGATATCGAGATCGTCGATCCGATGCAGCGCCGCGAATTGCTCGACTCGGCGGGCGAAGACGGCGTCGTGGTCGCCGATGTGACGCTCGTGGACCTGTTCGCTGCCCGAGTCCTGGCTCAGCCGAATGCGGTCGCGGTCTCCGACGGTGCGTCACAGTTGACCTATGCGGAGCTGGATCGGCGGGCCACTCGGGTCGCCGCTCGGCTGATCGAGCGGGGAGCCGGGCCGGAATCACTGGTGGCGGTGGCGTTGCCGCGCTCGATCGATTTGGTCGTTGGTCTGCTCGCGGTGATGCGAGCGGGCGCCGGATATCTGCCACTGGACGTGGCGTATCCGCCGGACCGATTGCGGTTCATGCTCGACGACGCACGTCCGGCCGCCGTGTTGACATCGGCCGAGCTGGCGTCGGCGGTGCCGGAGTATGCCGCGCCGGTGTTGCTCGTCGAGGATGGTCCGGACGCGACAGCATCGGGCAGTTGCGATCCGGTGGCGCCGAACCTGCGGCCGGACAACGTGGCCTATGTGATCTACACCTCGGGATCGACGGGGCGCCCGAAGGGAGTGACGGTCAGCCATCGCGAAGCGGTCACGTTGTTCGCCAACACGGCCGAACGTTTCGACTTCGGCCCGGACGACGTGTGGACGATGTTCCATTCGTACGCCTTCGATTTCGCGGTGTGGGAGATGTGGGGAGCGCTGCTGTCCGGTGGCAGGCTGGTCGTCGTCGACTACCACACATCCAGGTCGCCGGAGGCGTTCGTGGATTTCGTGGCGCGAGAGCGCGTGACGGTGTTGAGCCAGACTCCGTCGGCGTTCTACGGGTTCGCCGCAGCAGAGCACGGGTATCGCGAATCCGGTTGTACCGCTGGCGAACTCGCTTTGCGTTACGTCGTATTCGGCGGCGAGGCACTGGATGCGTCCCGATTGACCGGATGGTTTGCGGCGCACGAGCCGGGATCGCCGCGATTGATCAACATGTACGGGATCACCGAGACGACGGTCCATGTCACGTTCACCGAGATCGATGGGACGGACGTGGCCGGGATCGGATCACCGCTTCCGGGGTTGCGGGTATACGTGCTCGACGACCGGCTGCACCCGGTGCCGATCGGCGTCGCCGGGGAGATCTACGTGGCCGGTGGGCAATTGTCGCGGGGCTACCTCGGAGCCCCGGCCTTGACGGCGGGACGATTCGTGGCGAATCCCTTCGATCCGCAGGGTGCCCGGTTGTATCGGTCCGGGGATGTGGGTCGGTGGAGGAAGACGGCCACCGGGCTCGAGTTGAACTACGCGGGCCGGGCTGACGGGCAGGTGCAGTTGCGTGGTTACCGCATCGAGCTGGGCGAGGTGGAGTCGGCGCTGCTCCGGCACCCGCATGTGACGCGGGCCGCCGTGGCGGTGCACCGCCACGCCAGCGGCGTCGATCAGTTGATCGGTTACGTCGTCGGCGTCGACGGCCAAGAGATCGATCCGGGCCAGGTCCGGGAGGCCGCTGCCCAGATGCTGACGAGCTACATGGTGCCGTCGACGGTGATGGTGTTGCCCGATCTGCCGTTGACCGTCAACGGCAAACTCGATCGAAACGCATTGCCTGCTCCCGATTTCGATGCATCGGTGGACGAATTCGTCGCGCCGCGGACCCATACCGAGAAAGCGATCTGTGACGTTTACGCGCAGGTCTTGGGCGTCAAGCGGGCCGGGATGTCGGATGGGTTCTTCGACCTGGGCGGCAATTCGCTGCTGGCCACGACGGTGGTGACCGAATTGCGCGCTCGCGGTGTGACGATCGCATTGCCATGGATGTTCGATGATGCGACACCGAAGGCGCTGGCGCGCAGGGTCGACGAGGCCGAGGGCGGTTCCGGTCTGGAGGTGCTGCTTCCGCTGCGTGCCAGCGGAGCGAAGCCTGCCATATTCGGTGTGCACCCCGCCGGTGGATTGGCGTGGTTCTACGGCGGCGTGGTCGAACATTTGGACAAGGATCGACCGGTATACGGCTTGCAGGATCCGCACGTAGTGGCGGACGAACCACGTGCGGATTCGGTGAACGAATTGGCCGAGCGATATGTGGCCGAGATTCGCCGGGTACAGCCGAGCGGACCGTACCACTTGCTCGGCTGGTCGCTGGGCGGTCAGATCGCGCATGCGATGGCGGTGAAGCTCCAGCGCGATGGTGAACTCGTCGGAACGCTGGCCCTGCTGGATTCCTCCGCCGACGCATCGGACCTGCCGGCAGCTTCGACGACCACCGCAGTGGACGAGCCCGCGCCGGGACAGTTGATGGCGGACCTGCTCGGCGGTTGGCGGGAACTCTTCGACCTCGGTGACGGGGTGCAGGCGGACACCCATGAACAAGCGTGGGCGGTCATCCGTGACCAGGTGGTCGGCACCGGGCTGTTCACCGGCGAACAGGCGGACCGAGTGATGGAGAGTTTCGAGACCGGGAGCAAAATCGCGGTGGATCACCAGCCAGAAATTTTCGACGGAGAGATGGTCTTCTTCACCGCGGGCAAAGACCGCATGGACCACGACGCTCTCGTGCAGGCGTGGCGCCCGTACGTCACAGGCGACATTCACAACACGGTCGTCGACGCACGCCACCTCGAGCTCAGCCACCCGCATGCCATGGCCGTCATCGGCCCGGTCCTGGAGAGGTTCATGAACGAATACTGATCACTGTCCAGCCGGTTCCGGCTCGACGTCGACGTGACGGTCGTCTCGACGAGCTGGGCCGTGGTCTGGATGCGATGGGCGCACCTCGACCCGGCTCGCCGTGCACGCGCACGGCGGGCCGGGTCTGTCACTGAGGTTCGGGACCAGCAGCGGTGGGATCAGGGGTGCGTCGCTGTGATGATCGTTACTCGGCCGTTCGGCGCGGCGGCGGCCTCGAACCGCGGCGATGACCGGCCAAGCTCCGGTTCGATGTCGTACCGCCCGGATTGCATGGGGCAGGACCCAATTGGCGCTGCGAGATCCCCGCGACGCGCTGGCGAGCAGACCGGTTCCCGAGCGGCGCAACCACCTGTCGACCTCACGAGTGGGGATCCGCCCTCTGTGATTTCCAGGCCCTCACTAGCATCGATGCGGCGAAGAGACCGAGAAATCCGAGGACGTGTGTTGACTACCGAACAACTTGACCGCTGGAACGCTCAGGAAGCCGCTGCGGAGGCGATGATCCCCATCATCGGCACGTTGTATCGGGCGAAGGGCGTGACGATCCTGCTGCACAGCCGCTCGCTGGTGAACAAGTCGGTGATCAGCATCCTGCGGACGCACCGGTTCGCGCGGCAGATCGAGGGCGAAGAGTTGTCGGTCGACGAGACACTGCCCTTCCTGCGCGTGCTCAGCGAGCTGGACCTGGGGCCGTGCAAGATCGATCTCGGTCAGCTGGTCATGGCGTATCGCGGCGACGATCGCGGACTGTCGATCCGCGAGTTCGCCGAAACGGTTCTGGCCGACGTGACCGATGGCAACAAGGCCCAGTCGCAGGGGCCGAGGGATGTCGTGCTCTATGGCTTCGGCCGCATCGGTCGTCTGGTCGCTCGTCTGCTCATCGAGAAGGTCGGATCCGGCAACGGGCTGAACGTGCGCGCCGTGGTGGTGCGCAGGGGAGGCGAGGGCGATCTGGTCAAGCGCGCGTCGCTGCTGCGAAGGGATTCGGTGCACGGCCAGTTCAACGGCACCATCAAGGTCGATGCCGAGAACAACACGATCATCGCGAACGGGAACGTGATCAAGTTCATCTACAGCGATGATCCGACCACGATCGACTACACGGAATACGGCATCGACAACGCGATCCTGATCGACAACACCGGCAAGTGGCGTGATCGCGACGGCCTGTCGCAGCATCTGCGCCCCGGCATCGCGAAGGTCGTGCTCACCGCGCCCGGTAAGGGCGACGTGCCGAACATCGTGCACGGTGTCAACCACCGCGACCAGGACCTGTCGCAGCAGATCTTCTCCTGCGCCTCGTGCACGACCAACGCGATCGTCCCGCCGCTCAAGGCCATGGACGACGAGTACGGCATCGTCCGCGGTCACGTCGAGACGGTCCACTCGTTCACCAACGACCAGAACCTGCTGGACAATTACCACAAGGCCGACCGCCGCGGCCGGTCCGCGCCGTTCAACCTCGTGCTCACCGAAACCGGCGCCGCGTCCGCGGTCGCGAAGGCGATGCCGGACTTCAAGGCGAAGATCACCGGCAACTCGATCCGCGTTCCCACCCCCGACGTGTCGGTCGCGATTCTGAACTTGCAGCTGGAGCGGGAGACGACCAAGGGCGACGTGCTCGACTACCTGCGTCAGGTTTCGCTCTCCGGTCCGTTGAGCCGGAACCTCGACTACACCGCCGCCACGGACGTGGTTTCCAGCGACTTCATCGGATCGCGCGCGGCGGCGATCATCGACGCCAATGCCACGATCGTCGAGGGCGACACCGCGATCCTGTACGTCTGGTACGACAACGAATTCGGCTACTCGTGCCAGGTGGTGCGGACGGTACAGTACATCTCGGGCATCGAGTATCCGACCTACCCCCAGCTCGGCGCCGCTCACGAGCTGGCCGCGGCCGACGCCGGGTAACGCGCACAGCCGCACGCTCGGCCGAGATGTCGGTCGGCGGCCGAGCGTTGCGGCACGGCGGATATTCGCTTCGGTCCATTGCTCTATGGGCCGAGAAGACATGCTCCCCAAGCCCTTTCGGCTGAGTCGACGCACGGCCATCGACAATGCGCTGCGCTACCCGATTTCGGTGATCGACGGGCGGCCGGGCACCGGGAAGACACAGACCATCCTGAATCTGATCGCCGGTATCGTCGTCGCCGAGTCGAATGGCCCTGCTGTCGAAATTTGATCGTCGTCGGCGACCTGCGGCAGTTGCAGTTGATGAATCTGCTGCCGGACACCCGCTTTGCTCAGCGACGAGCGGGCCAGATCGCGGGAGGTTCGCGCCCAACTGTGACTTGCATCACGTTTTGATAGCAGTTGGCTGATTCGCACCCCATAGCTTTCCATGCGCTTTGCGAAGTCTTTACCATTGGGACGACCTGTGCGCCATGAGGTCGCCGCTTCGCCGGAGTATTGCTAGAACCTGCAGCGCTGCTGAACCCGCTCCGCGCTCCACCAAGCTTCGCCCGCCGCTCGCCTTCGATGCCAGTGCATGTTGCCCCGATGAACCGGATCGGCTGCCGCCGAGACGGCGAAGGAGAACTATGTCGACCGACACCGATTCCGCACCACGGACGTCGCAGCGCCCGCGTTCTGCACCACGATGTCCCGGCTTCCCTCGTGGTTTTCCTTGTCGCCCTACCGCTTTCGCTCGGCATCGCGGTCGCGTCGGGTGCGGCGGGCCTGATTGCCGCGGTGGTCGGGGGTGTGGTGGCCGGTTGGAGACGCTGCGCGCCTATCCCGCCGTGCGCCATGGGATCGAGGAGCGGGGGGTGGCGGTGTCCGGCGGCGTCGAGACAGCGAACGGAAGGGGCTGTGCGACGGCGTATTTGGACGAAGGTGTGAACGATTTCACACCGAAAACGCGCTATGGAAAGTGACACTTCCACCGCGGTTCTCAGGCTTTGCTAAGTCTTTACCAATAGCCTTGAACGGGTTTACATCTCGGCCCGGTGCCGTGCCGGGAGCTGCTTCACCGCGAGATGCCGGTTCGCGGTCCATTGCCCTGCTGGACATGTTGATCGTCAACCGACCTCGGCGCTTCGACGTCGAGTCGGCGAAGGAGAAAGTCATGGCTGTCGAGAACGATCTCGCTCCACCACTGTCCCCACCCGCGCCGGGCCCCGGCGCGCTGTCCGATCGTCTGACATCCATCTTGCGACACGATCTGCCCGCGTCGATCGTGGTCTTCCTGGTCGCGCTGCCGCTGTCGCTCGGCATCGCGCTTGCCTCCGGCGCGCCCGTCGCCGCGGGCCTCATCGCCGCCGTGATCGGCGGCATCGTCGCTGGCACCCTCGGCGGCTCGGTGTTGCAGGTCAGCGGCCCGGCCGCGGGCCTGACCGTCGTCGTCGCCGAGTCCATCGACAAATTCGGCTGGCGGGTCACGTGTTTCATCGTGGTCGCCGCGGGCGTGCTGCAGATCGTCTTCGGGCTCAGCCGCATCGCGCGCGCCGCATTGGCGGTCGCGCCCGTGGTGGTGCACGCGATGCTCGCAGGCATCGGTATCACCATCGCGCTGCAGCAGATCCACGTGCTGCTCGGCGGCTCGTCGCACAGCTCGGCCTGGAACAACATCGTCGAGCTGCCCGGCCAGCTGATCTCGCTGCACGGCGGTGACGCGCTGGCCGGCGCCGCGGTGATCGCGGTGATGCTCGGCTGGAAGTACGCGCCGGAGAAGATCCGGGTCGTACCGGGCCCGCTGGTCGCGGTGTTCATCGGCACAGTGCTGTCGATGGTGCTGCCTACCGAGGTCGAGCGCATCGTGCTCGACGGCTCGTTGTTCGACGCCATCGGCTTGCCGCAGATCCCGGACGGCGGCTGGTCCTCGGTCGCGATCATGGTGCTCACCATCGCGCTGATCGCCAGCGTGGAGAGCCTGCTCTCCGCCGTCGCCGTCGACAAGATGCACACCGGACGCCGCACCAACTTCGACCGTGAGCTGATCGGCCAGGGTTCGGCCAACGTGCTGTCCGGCATGCTCGGCGGTCTGCCGGTCACCGGCGTCATCGTGCGCAGCGCCACCAACGTCCAGGCCGGCGCCCGCAGCCGCGCCTCGGCGATCATGCACGGCGTCTGGGTCCTGCTGTTCTCGGTGGCGCTGGCCGCCGTCGTGCAGCAGATTCCGAAGGCCGCGCTGGCGGGCCTGCTGATCGTGATCGGCATCCAGCTGGTCAAGCTCGCCCACATCAAGCTGGCTCGCCGCACCGGCGACCTGCTGGTCTACGCGGCGACGATCCTCGGCGTGGTCTTCCTGAACCTCCTCGAGGGCGTGATGATCGGTCTCGTGCTGGCCTTCGGCCTGCTGCTGTGGCGGGTGGTGCGCGTGGCGATCACCGCCAAGCAGATTCCGCAGTCGCAGCGCTGGCTGGTCACCATCGACGGTTCCTGCACCTTCCTCGCGCTGCCGAAGCTGTCCGCCGAGCTGGCCAAGGTGCCCGCGGGCGCCGACGTGACCGTCGAGATGACCGTCGACTTCCTCGACCACGCCGCCTTCGAGGCCATCGAGGAGTGGGTGCGCCAGCAGGAGCACGGCGGCGGCAGCGTCGACTTCGTGGAGATCGGCACCGTGCGGATGGCCGACGCGCTGGCCGGACCGCCCGCGCGCGGTTTCGGTCGCGCGGTGTGGGACGAGATCCTCGGACCGTGGCGGCGCGAGGACGAGCACCCGAACCCGCTCGCCGCGGGCGTCGCGGCCTTCCACCGCAGCCACGCGCACGTGGTGCGGCCGCACCTGGACGGACTGGCCGACCGGCAGGATCCGGACTCGTTCTTCCTGACCTGCTCCGACTCCCGCATCGTGCCCAACGTCATCACCAACAGCGGCCCAGGCGACCTGTTCACCGTCCGCAACGTCGGCAACCTGGTGCCGGAGGCGGGTGACGCCTCGGTGGAGGCGGCGCTGGTCTTCGCGCTCGAGGAGCTGAACGTGCGCTCGGTGGTCGTCTGCGGCCACTCGTCCTGCGGCGCGATGAAAGCGCTGTACTCGGGCGCCGACACCGGTCCCGGCATCGGGCCGTGGCTGGCGCACGCGCATCCGAGCCTGGAGAGGTTCCGTGCCGGTCATCCGGTGGCCGACGCGGCCAGCGCCGCGGGCTACGGCGAGGTGGACCAGCTGAGCATGGTGAACGTGGCGCTGCAGCTGGAGACGCTGCACCGGCACCCGGCGGTGCGCAGCGCCGTGCTCGAGCGCGGTGTCCGCGTCTCGGGTCTGTTCTTCGACATCGCCAACGCGCGGGTCATCGAGGTGACGATCGACGGGCTGGCCCATATCGACGACGCGGACGAGCCCGCCGTGCCCGTGCTTGTCTGATCGATAGGCGGGGACGACCCGCGGGAGCCGCCTCGGTTCCCGCGGGTTTCTCCATGTTTGCCAGCGTGTGAGAGCGATTCCGGGCTCCGATGTTCTCGTACGCTGGCTGATGTGAGTGCCGAGCTGGACCAGAAACCGACCGACGAGCCGACCGGGTGGCGCGCCTTCCGCACCGGAGTGGCCAACCGGCCTACGCTGAATCTCGCCTACCGGATCGGTGTGGCGGTGATCGGCCTTCTGGTGCTGGCTCTCGGCATCCTGGCGATTCCGTACCCCGGTCCTGGCTGGGCGATCGTGTTCGCCGGACTCGGCATCCTCGCCACCGAATTCGCCTGGGCGCGCCGGGCGCTGACCTGGCTGCGGGACAGGTACCGGCAGGGTATGGCCTGGTATGCCTCGCGGGGCGCGGCCATGCGGGCGACCGCGGCAATAGCCACTGTGTTGCTGGTTGTCGCGACGCTCTGGGTTCTCGGCACGTTCGGATTGGTCGGCGGCTGGATCGGAGTCGAATCGGAATGGTTGCGCAGTCCCCTGGCGCGGTGAGCACGGTCCCCGGCACGACGCTCACGCGGCCGGAATGGCTGACCGCGCGGATCGCGGAGATGGGCCGGTCATGGGGCACCTCGTCGCCGCGGATCGCGGGCACGCTGTGGTGGTGCATGGTCGCCTCCGCGCTGGTGGAGCCGCTGGCACGCGCCGCAGCGGCGGGACAGCCGCCGCCGGAACCGGCGCTCGACCGCATCGACTGCGAGATCCGGCCCGACGGCGGCGTCGAGCGCGTTCGGATCGCGGCCTGTGTTGCCACCGATGCCGCGCGGTCCGCGGCGGTGCTGCGCGAGACCCTGGCCGTGGTGATCCCGGCCGTGGCCGCAGTCTCCGGCGCGGGCGTGCCCGCGCTCTGGGCCATCGCCGCCGACGCGATGGGCAACCGCGCCCTCGACGCGGGCGACGGCGAAGCGGGAGCCGAACTGGCCGCCCTGGTGGGCGGGAGACTGCCCGAACCGCGCTTCGTGACGATCGGCGGCCGCACCTTCGTCCGCCGGATCTCCTGCTGCCTGGTGTTCGAGATCCCGGGCTGCGAGATGTGCACGAGCTGCCCCAAGCGCCCCGCCGCCGAACGCGAGGCGCTGCTCGCGAAGCTCGCCGCGCAGTCCTGATCCGCACGCTCGCGGCCGCGATATTCGAGTTGCGCGCGCCCGGATGTGCTGCAAGATGGGTGCCGACACGCCGACAACGAGCTACCCCACGGCGACACCAGGTTTCGCGAGCGCACCGACCCCTGCACCAATACGCCCAGAACCCGGCATGCAACGCGGCCACCGGCTCGTGCGGCCAGGCCAGAGGCGCTCGCGACCGGCGCGAATCGCACGGCGGCGGGACCGCTAGCATTGGTCGCGCCGGAGCGATTGCCGCCCGGTGACGCCGCGGGAACAGGCCCGCCCACGTAACGCCAAGGAGAGCGCCGCCGTGACCACCTCAGCCCCGATCAGCCCAGCCACCCTCGTCCGGGTGCAGGCCGGGACTACGGCGGGCGCCGCGGTGCGCGAAGCGGGTCTACCGACCAAGGGGCCCGACACCATCGTCGTGGTGCGGGATGCCGAGGGCGCGCTCAAGGACCTTTCCTGGACCCCGGACACCGACGTCGAGGTCGAGGCGGTCGCCGCGAGTACCGAGGACGGCCGCAGCGTGATCAGGCACTCCGCAGCGCACGTGCTCGCGCAAGCCGTGCAGCAGGAGTTCCCCGAGGCCAAGCTGGGCATCGGCCCGCCCATCAAGGACGGCTTCTACTACGACTTCCGGGTCGACCGCCCGTTCACCCCCGAGGATCTGGCCAAGCTGGAATCCCGGATGAAGAAGATCGTCAAAGGCGCGCAGCGCTTTTCGCGCCGCGTCGTGGAGATCGACGAGGCCCGCGCCGAGCTGGCGGGCGAGCCGTTCAAGCTCGAGCTGATCAGCGACAAGTCCGGCATCGACGATCCCGAGGTCATGGAGGTCGGCGGCAAAGAGCTGACCATCTACGACAACCTGGATCCGCGCACCGGTGAGAAGGTCTGGGGCGACCTGTGCCGCGGCCCGCACATCCCCACCACCAAGTTCATCCCGGCCTTCAAGCTGACCCGTAGCTCGGCCGCCTACTGGCGCGGCGACCAGAACCGCGAGGACCTGCAGCGCGTCTACGGCACCGCCTGGGAATCCCAGGAGGCCATGGACGAACACCTGCACCTGCTCGCCGAGGCCGAGCGCCGCGACCATCGCAAGCTCGGACTGGAACTTGACCTGTTCAGCTTCCCCGACGAACTCGGCTCCGGCCTTCCGGTGTTCCACCCCAAGGGCGGCATCATCCGCAAGGAGCTCGAGGAGTACTCGCGCCGCCGCCACGTGGCCGCGGGCTACGAGTTCGTGAACACCCCGCACATCACCAAGGGGCATCTGTTCGAGGTCTCCGGGCACCTGGACTGGTACCGCGACGGCATGTTCCCGGCCATGCACCTGGACGCCGAGCTCAACGAGGACGGCACCGTCCGCAAGCCCGGCCAGGACTACTACGTCAAGCCGATGAACTGCCCGATGCACAACCTGATCTTCCGCGCCCGTGGCCGGTCGTATCGGGAACTGCCGCTGCGGCTCTTCGAGTTCGGCTCGGTCTACCGCTACGAGAAGTCCGGCGTGGTGCACGGCCTGACCCGGGTGCGCGGCATGACCCAGGACGACGCGCACATCTACTGCACCAAGGAGCAGATGCACGCGGAGCTGACCGACACGCTGCGCTTCGTGCTCGATCTGCTCAAGGACTACGGCCTGGACGACTTCTACCTGGAACTGTCCACCAAGGACCCGGAGAAGTTCGTCGGCTCCGACGAGATCTGGGAGGAGGCCACCCAGACCCTGTCCGAGGTCGGCTCGGCCTCCGGCCTGGAACTCGTGCCCGATCCGGGCGGGGCGGCGTTCTACGGTCCGAAGATCTCGGTGCAGGCCAAGGACGCGCTCGGCCGCACCTGGCAGATGTCGACCATCCAGCTCGATTTCAACCTGCCGGAGCGCTTCGACCTGGAATACACCGCCTCCGACGGCACCAAGCAGCGGCCGGTGATGATCCACCGCGCGCTGTTCGGCTCCATCGAGCGCTTCTTCGGCGTGCTCACCGAGCACTACGCGGGCGCCTTCCCCGCTTGGCTCTCGCCGGTGCAGGCGGTCGGCATCCCGGTCGCGGAAGCCTTTGCGCCGCACCTGGATCGGGTGATCGAGCTGCTGCACGCCGAGGGCATCCGCGCCCAGGTGGACCGCAGCGACGACCGGATGCAGAAGAAGATCTTCAACAACACCGCGCAGAAGGTGCCGTTCATGCTGCTCGCGGGCGAGCGCGACGTGAACGCGGGCGCGGTGAGCTTCCGTTTCCGGGACGGCACCCAGGTCAACGGTGTGCCGGTCGCCGACGCGGTGGCCACCATCGTGGCGTGGATCGCGCGCCGCGAGAACGCTTCGCCCACCGCCGACGGGTTCGAGATCGTGTCGGCGGGTCCGGCATGACCGCGGACGGGCTGTACGGCCTGGACGACACGGAGCAGGGGAAGATCGTGGACATCGGCGCAGGTGATCCCGATCGGCTGCAACGAATCTGGACGCCGTACCGGATGTCCTATATCACCGAGGCTGCGGGATCCCGCCCGAACGACGCCACCGGGCACCCGTTCACCGACATCCCCAAGATGTCCGACGAGGACGGCCTGATCGTCGCCCGCGGTGAGCTCGTATACGCGGTGCTCAACCTGTACCCGTACAACCCGGGGCACATGATGGTGGTGCCGTACCGCAGGGTGGCCAACCTGGAGGACCTCACCGAGGCCGAGAGCGCCGAGTTGATGGCGTTCACGCAGCGGGCCATCCGGGTGATGAAGGCCGTCTCGCGCCCGCACGGTTTCAACGTCGGGCTCAATCTCGGCGGCATCGCGGGCGGCTCGCTGGCCGACCACCTGCACCAGCACATCGTGCCGCGCTGGGGCGGGGACGCGAACTTCATCACCGTGGTCGGCGGGGTCAAGGTGATGCCGCAGTTGCTGCGCGAGACCAGGGACCTGCTCGCCGCCGCGTGGAAGGAAACGGAGTGAGCAACCGTCGCGGTGCGTCGTCCGTCCGAATCGACCGGGCGCGGGTGTAGCCGGTGCTCAGCTTCTTCGGCCGCGAGACGTTCGCCAAGGCCACCGCTCCGCTGGGCAAAGCGCTGGTTCGCACCGGCCTGACGCCGGACGCCGTCACCCTGATCGGCACGGCCGCCACGATCACAGCCGCGGTCACGCTCTTCCCGACCGGTCACCTGTTCTGGGGAACGATGGTGATCTGGTTGTTCGTCATGTTCGACATGCTCGACGGCGCCATGGCCCGCGCCCGCGGCGGCGGCACGAAGTACGGTGCGGTGCTCGACGCCACCTGCGACCGGGTCGCCGACGGCGCGATCTTCGGCGGCCTCGCCTGGTGGGCGGTGTACCACGAGCACAACAAGTGGCTGTTCTTCGCCACCCTGGTGGTGCTGGTGACCTCGCAGGTGATCTCCTACGCCAAGGCGCGCGCCGAGGCGAGCGGCCTGTCCGCCGACGGCGGCATCATCGAGCGCCCCGACCGGCTGATCATCGTGCTCGTCGGCGCGGGTCTCACCGGTATCGGCGGTCACTGGGGGATCGAGTGGCTCACCTGGGCGGTGCACGTGGCCATGTGGATCCTCGCGGTGCTCAGCATCGTGACGGTGTTCCAGCGGGTGCTCGCGGTGCGCAATTCGCCCGGCGCGCGCGAGGTGATCCCGCCCGCCGCGCCGCAGGAGGCGCGGTGAGCGCGCTCGAAGTCCGCGCATTGTTCCTGGTTGTCGGTCGTATCGTCGGTGATGTGGGATCGGGGGAGCGGTGAGTATCGCGGAACGGTTGAGCGACGCCGGATACGCGGTGGGCTGGCGACTGGTCCGGGCGCTTCCGGAGGGCACAGCCCGCAGGCTGTTCGACTGGGGCGGCGAGCGCGCGGCGCGCAACGGCGGCCCGAGCCAGTTGCGGCGCAATCTTGCCCGCGTGCTCGGCGTGCCGCCGGAGCAGGTGCCCGACGACCTGATCCGGGCGAGCATGCGCTCCTACGCGCGGTACTGGCGCGAGGCGTTCCGGCTGCCGACGATGGATCACGCGGCGCTGGGCAAGTCGGATCGGCTGCCGGTGGACGGACTGGGGCACCTGGACGCGGCGCTGGCCGAGGGGCGCGGCGTTCTCTTGGTGCTGCCGCATTCCGGGAACTGGGATATGGCCGGGATGTGGTGTGTCCAGAACTACGGCGGTCTCACCACGATTGCCGAGCGCCTGAAGCCGGAGTCGCTGTTCGAGCGGTTTGTCGCCTACCGTGAGAGCCTCGGTTTCGAGGTGTTCCCGCTGACCGGGGGCGAGCAGCCGCCGTTCGGCCTGCTTGCGGATCGCCTGCGCGAGAACAAGATCGTCTGCCTGATGGGCGAGCGCGATCTCACCGGTCGCGGGGTGCCGGTCACCTTCTTCGGTGAGCGCACCTGGATGCCCGCGGGTGCGGCCAAGCTGGCCATCGAGACCGGCGCCGCACTCGTGCCGGTGCACGCCTGGTTTACCGTCGATGACGGCGGCGTGGAGGCCTGGGGCCTGAAATGCGAAGAGCCGGTGGATGTCTCGGGTGGCGTCGGAGCGGCGACGCAGCTGCTGGCGGACC
The DNA here is from genome assembly GCF_040654065.1 of Nocardia sp. NPDC050793. Taxonomy (NCBI): domain Bacteria; kingdom Bacillati; phylum Actinomycetota; class Actinomycetes; order Mycobacteriales; family Nocardiaceae; genus Nocardia; species Nocardia sp. NPDC050793. Next base: position 156,512 of record NZ_JBFAHG010000001.1, on the reverse strand, counting down.
GTTTCGCCGCCAATATCGCCGAGCACCCCGCCGACTGGCACATGCTGCAACCGCTGTGGGAGAGCGATCTGTCCGAGGAACGCCGAGCCAGGATCGCCGCCGCGCAAGCCGGGCCCGCGGCGCGCAGCGGCAGAGACGAGGCGTCGTGAAGATCGGCATGGTCTGCCCGTATTCGTTCGACGTGCCCGGCGGCGTGCAGGCGCATGTGGTGGACCTGGCCCGGGTGCTCATCGAGCGCGGGCACCGGGTGAGCGTGCTCGCGCCGGCCTCGGAGGGCACCGCGCTGCCGGAGTTCGTGGTCTCGGCCGGACGCGCGGTGGCGATTCCTTACAACGGCTCGGTGGCCAGGCTCTCCTTCGGGCCCATGGCCTACACCAGGATTCGCCGCTGGATCGACGGCAACGATTTCGACGTGCTGCACATCCACGAGCCCAACGCGCCGAGCCTGTCCATGCTCGCGCTCAAGATCGCCGAGGGCCCGATCGTCGCGACATTCCACACCTCCACCACGAAATCGTTGGTGCTCAGCACTTTTCAGGGCGTGCTCCGGCCGTACCACGAGAAGATCAGCGGCCGGATCGCGGTGTCGGAGCTGGCCAGGCGCTGGCAGGTGGAGGCGCTCGGATCCGACGCGGTGGAGATTCCCAACGGCGTCGACGTGACCGCCTTCGCGCGCGCGCCGATGCTGCCCGGCTATCCCCGCGCCGGCGGCACGGTGCTTTTCCTCGGCCGATACGACGAACCGCGCAAGGGCATGGACGTGCTGCTCGGCGCGCTGCCGGAGCTGGTGCGCCGCCACCCCGGCCTGGAGATCCTGATCGTCGGGCGCGGTGACGAGGAACGCCTGCGCCGCGAGGCCGGACCGAACGCCGGGCACCTGCGCTTCCTCGGCCAGGTCTCCGACGAGGAGAAGGCCTCGGCCATGCGCAGCGCCGACGTCTACGTGGCGCCCAACCTCGGCGGCGAGAGCTTCGGCATCATCCTCATCGAGGCCATGGCCGCAGGCACCGCCGTGGTGGCCAGCGAACTCGACGCGTTCCGCCGGGTGCTGCGCGACGGAACCGCGGGCATGCTCGTCCCGGTCGGCGATTCGGTGCGGCTCGCGGCCGCGCTGGATACCGTGCTGACCGACGAGGTGCGCAGGGAATCGCTGGTGCGCACAGCGAATCAGGTGGTCGGCGAATACGACTGGCCAGTGGTGGCCGAGCAGATCCTGCGCGTCTACGAGACCGTCACCATCGGCGACACCCGGGTGCGGGCCGCCGGATGATCACCTTCTCCGCCACAACGGTCCTCGTTCTCGCGCTCATCGCGGCCGTCGTCGTCGCGATCGGCGTGTGGGCCTACTCGACGGCGAACCGGCTGGACCGGCTGCACGTGCGCTCCGATCAGTCCTGGCAGGCACTGGACTCGGCGCTGGCGCGGCGGGCGGTGGTGGCCCGCGCGGTCGCGATGGCGATCGCGGGTCCGGTCTCCGATCCGGCGCTGGCCGGCCAGGCCAAACACCTGTCCGGCCTGGCCGATCGGGCCGAACGCGCCGGACGCGCCGAGCGCGAGACGGTGGAGAACCAGCTCTCCTCGGCGCTGTCGGCCGTCGACATCGCGCTGCTGCGCCCGCAGCTGGTCGCCGAACTCGCCGACGCGGAGGCCAGGGTGCTGATCGCCCGGCGCTTCCACAACGACGCGGTCCGCGACACGCTCGCGCTGCGCACCCGCCGGTCGGTGCGCGTGCTCCATCTCGGCGGTACCGCGCCGCTGCCGACCTATTTCGAGATCACCGAGCGCGCGACCCCCGCTGCGTCGACGGGTCTCGCGGTGGACACCATTCGCACGTCGGCGCGGATCGTGCTGCTCGACGAGCAGGACCGGGTGCTGCTGATGCGCGGCAACGATCCGAAGACCCCGCGGGTCTCGTTCTGGTTCACCATCGGCGGCGGGGTGGACCCGGGAGAGACGCTGCGGGCCGCCGCCGTGCGCGAACTGTGGGAGGAGACCGGATACCGCGCCGACCCGGAGAGCCTGCGCGGTCCGATCTGGCGACGCGTCGCGGTGTTCCCGTTCGACGGGCAGCTGATCCGCGCCGAGGAACTGTTCTTCACGCTGCGGGTGCGCGGTTTCACGCCCGATCCGGGCAACCTCACCGCGATCGAGCGCCGATCCATCACCGGGCACCGCTGGTGCGCACCCGCCGACATCGCCGCCATCGATCGATCCGGCGAGACCGTCTACCCCTACCACCTGGACGAACTGCTCCCGGAGGCCGTCACGATCGCGGCCGGATCCGACGACCCCGAGGTCCGTTCCATCCGCTGAGGCCTCTTGACGCGGCTGTGATCTCCTTCACGATCGTGATAGCTTCGTGACTGGATCGCGCCTCGGCGGGTATCCGGATTCGGTGCTCCTCGACGGTGCGGAGCAGTCCCTGTCTGGTGTTGGAGGTAGCTAGTTCATGTCGTATCTGCTGTTCGATTTCCTGTTGCCGATCCTGGGTCCGGCGGCCGCGGAGTACTGGGCGCAGCTGCTGGTCGTGGCCCCGCTCTGAGTCCGGTGGACCCGGCGATTCCGCGAGCGCGCAGGGCCACTCGATAGCGAAGGGTTCGCCGGGTTCCCGGCGCTGATGGCGTGTGTCACGTCGCGCCCAGCTGGCTCCCGAGTCGACCTCGGCACCAGTCCAGTGGCCCTCGACTGGCTATCAAGTGGCTTTCTCGGCCCACCTAGAATGAGGTCGTTTCGTTCCGCGCGACTTGACAGGCGCACATGACTCAGGAGTTTGCCGTGACCACGCCCGAGACCACCAACACCGTCGGCACCGCCCGCGTCAAGCGCGGCATGGCCGAGATGCTCAAGGGCGGGGTGATCATGGACGTCGTCACCCCCGAGCAGGCCAAGATCGCCGAGGACGCGGGCGCGGTCGCGGTCATGGCGCTGGAGCGGGTGCCCGCCGACATCAGGGCGCAGGGCGGCGTGTCCCGGATGAGCGACCCGGACATGATCGACGGCATCATCAGCGCCGTCTCCATCCCGGTCATGGCGAAGGCCCGCATCGGCCACTTCGTGGAGGCGCAGATCCTGCAGAGCCTCGGCGTCGACTACATCGATGAGTCCGAGGTGCTCACCCCCGCCGACTACGCCAACCACATCGACAAGTGGAACTTCACCGTTCCCTTCGTCTGCGGCGCCACCAACCTGGGTGAGGCGCTGCGCCGCATCACCGAGGGCGCGGCCATGATCCGCTCGAAGGGCGAGGCGGGCACCGGCGACGTGTCCAACGCGACCACCCACATGCGCCAGATCCGCCAGGAGATCCGCAAGCTCGCCGCGCTGCCCGCCGACGAGCTCTACGTCGCGGCCAAGGAGCTGCAGGCTCCCTACGAGCTGGTCCGTGAGGTCGCCGAGACCGGCAAGCTGCCCGTCGTGCTGTTCACCGCGGGCGGCATCGCCACCCCGGCCGACGCCGCGATGATGATGCAGCTCGGCGCCGAGGGCGTGTTCGTCGGCTCGGGCATCTTCAAGTCCGGCAACCCGGCGCAGCGCGCCGCCGCCATCGTCAAGGCCACCACCTTCTACGACGACCCCGACGTGCTGGCGAAGGTCTCGCGCGGTCTCGGCGAGGCCATGGTCGGCATCAACGTCGAGGAGATCGCGCAGCCGCACCGGCTCGCCGAACGCGGCTGGTGATGCGTACCTGCGCCTTCGCTCCGGCCATGCGCGGGCATTCGACGGACTTCGTCCGGCAGCGCTGATCAGGGCCGCGGGCTTGCCGCACTTCCCGTTTCGTCACGCCCGGTCCCAGGCCGCAGCCAGGGGCCGGGCGTTTCGGTTCGCGATCGTCTCGACTCTTCGACCCGCCACATCGCGATCTCAGAGTTCCCACAGAGCCGCTGAGTAGGTTTCGGTGCACGACGAGCTGCACGGTCGCCGGTGCCGCCGACCGATTCGAACGCAAAGGATCAGAGTTGAAGCTTCGCAAGATCGGAAGAGTCGCGATCGCAGGCCTGGCCGTCGCGGCCGCGCTGAGCCTGACGGCGTGCGGCAGCGACGACAAGAGCGAGGACGCCAAGCCTGCCCGCACCACCACCAGCGTCAGGGCGAGTGCCGCGGCGAACGTGCCGCCGGTGCCGACCGTGGAGCAGCTGAACACGCAGCTGCAGCGGGCACTCGACCCGGCGGTGCCGACCCAGGAGAAGCTGGCGATGATCCAGGGCGCCGAGGCCGATCCCGAGCTGCCCGGCCGGCTGGCAGAGTCCTACCAGCAGACCGGGGCCAGTGTCGTGGTGACCGAGGTGACCGCCTTCGGCGACACCATCAACGCCAAGGCCAAGATCGTGCTCAACGGCCAGGAGAACATCGCGGACGTGCCGTTCGTCGCCGAGAACGGCACCTGGAAGGTCCAGAAGGCGTGGGCTTGCGGGATGCTGACCAACCTCGGTCAGCAGTCGACGGCCTGCGCCTGACAGCGTTGATCCGCCGGAGCGCGGATCGTGCCGCACACGTTTCGGCGGGCGAGTGGCACACAACGTCGGGGGTGGCGGAAGCTCCGCTACCGCTGTGTGTGCCACTCGTCGAACACCGCCGTCGATGACACCCGGTCGCGCATCGCGGCCGGGTTTTCGCTTTCCAGACCGGCGCGGCGGGGGATTCGGCTGGTTCGCCGTGCGGCGCAACAGGATATGACGCGGCGGAGGGTTCAGGTACCGCTCAGCGCGGGTCGGTCGGGATGATCCCAGCGCACCGAAAACGTTGGGATCTCGGGATTCTCGCGGTCGTAGCGCAGCAGAGCGGGGATGGTCCAGTGCTCGTCCGGCGGTGTCAGGCGGCGCAGCGCCGCTTCGCTGAGGTCCAGGCGCACCGTCAGGTCGAAAGCGAGGTCGCGGCCGAGGAGCATGGGTCCGGCGAGGAACAGCACCAGATCGGCGGGTGCGGCGCGGACGGCGGCGCGGGCCGAGCGGTCGGCGGCCTCGTCCCACAGCGCGGGCAGCCAGCGGCCGTGCTCGCGCAGCGCGCCGACGACCTCGCGGTGGACCGCATCGTAATCGAACCACGCTGTGCGGTAGGAGTATTCGTCCTCGCGGCCGAACTCCATGCGCAGCGAGGCGGGACGCACGTAGTCGTGTAGTGAGAGCGCATCGGCGGACCGGCCCGTCCCGCGCAGGCGTTCCGCGGCGAGTCTCGCGAACGCGGCCGGTTGTGCGGCGTCGGCCCCGTCGACGGCGATCAGGCGGCGGCCAGGGAGCGCCAGGACCCGGTCGACGAGCAGGTCGGTGAGGCCGTCCTGGGTGATCGGCACGAACTGCGGCACCGCTCCATCACAGCAGACGCGCCGCCGGGATGCTCCGCGCGGCCACGATCGCGCGGAGTCGCCGCGGCGAAGGCGCTGCGCGGTGTGACCGGCGCGACATTCCCGGCGCTGCTGGCGAATTCCGAGCATCCGCTCACGCGAGGGGACCGGTGGCCGAGCGAGAGGAACCGGACGCTGCGGGTTAACCTCAGCGCATGGCGACAATCGAAGAGGCATTGGAGATCGAACGGCTGGAGCGGGACATCTTCCGTGGCGCGTCCACGAAGACCCAGCTGGCCCGCACCTTCGGCGGTCAGGTCGCCGGGCAGGCTCTGGTATCGGCGGTGCGCACCGTGGAGCCGCGGTTCCAGGTGCATTCGCTGCACGGGTACTTCCTGCGTCCCGGCAATCCGCAGGAACCCACCGTGTACCTGGTCGAGCGGATCCGGGACGGCCGGTCCTTCTGCACCCGCCGGGTCACCGGCGTGCAGGACGGCGCGGCGATCTTCACCATGTCGGCTTCGTTCCACGTCGGCGACGAGGGCCCGGAGCATCAGGATGTGATGCCCGAGGTGGCGGCGCCGGACAACCTGCCCGACGCGCAGACCTCGATGAGCCCGGAACGACTCTGGGCGATGCGCGAATGGGAGCACTGGGACATTCGCACCGTGCCGCAGGATTCGGTGTCGCGCCGCGACGGCGTGGTCTCCCAGCAGCAGGTGTGGTTCCGCTACCGGCACCCGCTGCCCGATGACCCGCTGTTCCACGTCTGCACGCTGGCCTACATGAGCGACATGACGCTGCTCGGCTCCTCCAAGGTCACCCATCCCGACGAGCCGACCCAGGACGCGTCGCTGGACCACGCGATGTGGTTCCTGCGCCCGTTCCGCGCCGACGACTGGCTGCTCTACGACCAGTCCTCGCCCTCGGCCGGTTTCGGTCGCGCGCTCACCGGCGGCAAGATCTTCAACCGCGAGGGCAAACTGGTCGCCGCGGTCGTGCAGGAAGGACTGATCCGCACCCCGCGGAGCTAGGCCCTTGGCGTCCTCGCCGGAGCCCTCGCCCGCGACGCTCCAGCGCGCGCACAACCGCGACCCTTGTGCAGGCAATTTCTCGAGGCCGCGACCAGGCCGTCGATCCGCGGCGGGGAAGGGTCTTCGATTTTCCGCATGGCGGGGCGCGGCACAACAGCAGCCACATTCGTGAGCGTCACCCCGCTTCCTGGTATCCGGGCCCGCCGTTGACGCAACTTTGACGGCGACCGTGAGCGGGCCCACAGTGCCCGGGCTCGTAAGCTCGGCGGGGTGAACGCATCATCGGTCGCCGCACCCGCCGCGGAGGCGCGGCAGACGTCGTCCCGGCCCACCATTGGCGTGCTGGCGCTGCAGGGCGATGTGCGCGAACACGTCTCGGCGCTGGAGCACTGCGGTGCGCAGCCGGTGCTGGTGCGGCGGGCCGCCGAGCTGGCCGCAGTGGACGGACTGGTGCTGCCGGGCGGCGAGTCGACCGCGATCAGCAAGCTGCTCGAGGCCTTCGAGCTGCTCGAACCGCTGCGCGCGCGGCTGCGCGACGGCATGCCCGCCTTCGGTTCCTGCGCGGGCATGATCCTGCTGGCCTCGGAGGTGCTCGACACCCGTCCGGACGCCCAGCATCTTTCCGGCATCGATATGACGGTGCGCCGCAACGCCTTCGGACGCCAGGTCGACTCCTTCGAGACCGATCTCGATTTCGCGGGCCTGGACGACGGCCCGGTACGGGCGGTGTTCATTCGCGCGCCGTGGGTCGAGCGGGCGGGCGAGGGCGTCGAGGTGCTGGCGACGGTGCCCTCCGGGCCGTTCGCAGGCCGCGTCGTCGCGGTGCGCCAGGGCAAGGTGCTCGCCACCTCTTTCCACCCCGAGGTGACCGGTGACCTGCGGGTGCACCGCATGTTCGTCGAGCTGGTCCGCGCTGCGTAGTTCGCGCCGGAAGCGCGGGTGAATCGGGTAACCGAGTACTCGTGTTTCGGCGCTGCGTGCGGTGCAGCATCGCTTCCATCCGGGCGATCCGGACCGACCCGGACGTGGTGGCGACACCACCCGACGAACGAAGCACGCTCATGACCGAAGTCATTCCCGCCCGCCCTGAGGGCAAGAAGGAACCGGTGCCTGCCGAGTCCCGGATCCTCAACCTGGTCCCGTCCCGCGATACCGAGCGGGATTGGACGTTCACCGACGCACTGGCCGTCGGCGCGCTCGGCGCGGTCGCCGCGCTGCCCTCCTCGGTGGACCTGCGCCGCAACTGGTGGACCATCGGCGACCAGGAGGACACCGGGTCCTGTGTCGGCTGGGCGACCGGCGACGGACTGATGCGCTACCACCTGGTGACCGCGAACAAATTGAGCGACGAGCGCCGCGTCTCACCGCGGTTCGTGTGGATGGCCTCCAAGGAGACCGACGCGTTCTCCCAGCGGCCGGAGACCTTCATCGAGGGCGCGGGCACCGAGCTGAAGGCGGCCGTCGAGGTCTGCAAGAAGTACGGCGTCGTCGAGGAGGCGTTTCTGCCGTTCCGCATCCAGACCAAGATGTACCTCGGTCAGGAGAACACCTTCTGGGCGCACGCGGCCACGCTGCGCATCGCCTCGTATTTCAATGTCGGCAAGAGCCTCAACCAGTGGCGCTCCGTGCTGGCAGGCGGCAGCCCGATCCTCGCGGGCCTCACGGTGGACGACACCTGGGACAGCGCCACCGGCAACGGCGGCTTCCTGGAGGAATTCGCGGCGGGCACCGAACGCGGCGGGCACGCCGTCGCCATCGTGGGCTACCTGCCGAGCGGACACTTCATCGTCCGCAACAGCTGGGGCACCGCTTGGGGCGACAAGGGCTTCGCGTACGCGTCGCCGGACTATGTCCGTGGCGCGTTCTTCCCGGAGGCGTACGTGGTCTCGCTGTGAGTTCTCGGCGCGCCGGGCGGGACTCACGGGTCCTGCCCCGGTCGCACGAGGGAATGGGGGCGCAAGCCCGGGCGGACGGCGTCTATTAGGCTGGTGGAGTTGTCCATCAACCGACCCGAAGGAAGTAGGGAATGAGCGGCCACTCCAAATGGGCCACCACCAAGCACAAGAAGGCCGCGATCGACGCCAAGCGGGGCAAGCTCTTCGCGAAGCTGATCAAGAACATCGAGGTGGCGGCCCGCACGGGTGGCGGTGATCCGGATGGCAACCCGACGCTGTACGACGCCATTCAGAAGGCCAAGAAGTCGTCGGTCCCCAACGACAACATCGAGCGCGCCCGCAAGCGCGGCGGCGGTGAAGAAGCGGGCGGAGCCGACTGGCAGACCATCATGTACGAGGGTTACGGCCCCAACGGCGTCGCGGTGCTCGTCGAGTGCCTCACCGACAACCGCAACCGCGCCGCCGGCGAGGTGCGCGTCGCGATGACCCGCAACGGCGGCAACATGGCCGACCCGGGCTCGGTGTCCTACCTTTTCCACCGCAAGGGCGTCATCACCCTGGAGAAGAACGGCCTGTCCGAGGACGACGTGCTGATGGCCGTGCTGGACGCGGGCGCCGAGGAGGTCAACGACCTCGGCGAGTCGTTCGAGATCATCAGCGACCCGAGCGATCTGATCGACGTGCGCAAGGCGCTGCAGGCGGCCGGGATCGACTACGACTCCGCCGAGTCCGGCTTCCAGCCCTCGGTGTCGGTCGCGGTCGACGCCGACGCGGCGCGCAAGGTGTTCAAGCTGGTCGACGCGCTCGAGGACAGCGACGACGTGCAGAACGTCTACACCAACGTGGACGTCTCCGACGAGGTCCTCGCGCAGCTGGACGACTGAGCTCGACCGGACGACTGAGGTTGTCCGGACGAACGATTCGGCACCACAGCGAGCCCCGGCCCCGATGCGGCCGGGGCTCGCCGTCTTTCCGGGTCAGCCGACCTGCTCGCGGTAGTACTCGGCCATCGACGGGTAGTAGTCGTCGAAGTTCGGTCTTTCGGCGCCCTCCAACGCGGCGCCGAACATGTCCATGTAGTACTCCCAGCCCGGTCCGACCTGCGGCGCCTGCGCGATCTCGGCGTCGGTGCGCAAATGCTGGGTGAAACGCAGCTCGGTGACGCCATCGGTTTCGGTCAGCCGTACGTCCAGGAACCAGGACCCGGCGTCGTCGATCGCGGAGAGCGCGAGCCGATGCGGAGGTTCGCAGGCGTCGATGGTCATCTCCATCCACGGCTGGTCCTCTTCGTAGGCCATCTGCACCTTCACGGTGCGGCCTGGCCCCGCCTTCCCGGTCCACGCACCGAACCAGCGCGCGGTGCGGTCCGATTCGGTGAGGCTCGCCCACACGTCCTCGACGGGGGCGCGGTAGGTCCTGGTCAGGACCAGATCGCGGCCCTGGTCGGCGGGCAGCAGGCGCCCGGTCGGTCGTTTGGTCATGCCGTGTTCTCCCTTGTGGTGCCGTCGCCCGGCGGCTGCTTGCGCTCCCGGCGGGTCCGGTAGATCTCGGTGTCGAGTGCGTCGAGGCGATGCGCCCAGCCCACGGGCCGGTCGAAGCGCGCGATCCAGGCGCCAAGGGCGGCGAGCGGTTCGGCGTCGAGTATGTAGAAGCGCTGCCTGCCGACCAGTTCGTCGTGCACCAGCCCGCTCTCGCGCAGCACCCGCAGGTGCCTGCTGACCGCGGGCCTGCTGATCTCGAATCGCTCGGCGATCGCACCGGCGGTCAGCCTGGCGCCGTGCAGCATCTCCAGGATTTCCCGGCGTATCGGGTCGGCGATCGCCGCCGCCACCTCGTCCACGAAAGAAGCGTAACTACTTGGTTACGCATTTGTCCACGGAGCGATTCGGGACAGGGTGGTGAGCGGAAGATCGCAGGTCATCGATCCACGCGGAATGTCAACGGCGGCAGGGAACTCTCCGTACGCGGTGGCGCGCGCCGAGGGTCGGCGCGCACCGGACGTGACCGCGAGGCATCCGTGGGCGACCGATCCGGGGATCGCCCACGCGAGAGGCCGGCCCCTTGGCTATTCGGCGACCTTCGTGCGGTCGCACCACTCGTAGACGGTCAGGCGACCCGATTCGGTGTCGGCCTGCCGCTGGGTGACCCTGAAGTGTTCGTAACCGCCCTTGAAGGGGATTTTGAGCTCGATCCCCGGCGGGGTGATGGGAACGATCCGCTCCGGCAAGTCCGCGGGCCCGCCTTCGAGGATGGCTTTCGCACCGTTGCTCATCAACCGATGGTAGTTCCGGGAGCGCCGCGGCCTCGGTATTTTCGCGGGACCGCGGGGCGCGGGAGAATCCACCGTATGGTCTCCCTCGAGTTCGTGCGTGGCGACATCACCGAGCAGGCGGTCGACGCGGTGGTCAACGCGGCCAATTCCTCGTTGCTCGGTGGCGGCGGGGTCGACGGCGCCATTCATCGCAAGGGCGGTCCCGACATCCTGGCCGCGTGCCGCGACCTGCGCGCGTCGCGCTACGGCAGGGGCCTGCCCACCGGCAAGGCTGTGGCCACGACGGCGGGCCGGTTGCCCGCCCGCTGGGTCGTGCACACGGTCGGCCCGGTCTGGTCGGCAGGCGAGGACCGTTCCGAGCTGCTGGCCTCCTGCTACCGCGAATCCTTGCGAGTCGCCGACGAACTCGGGGCGCGGACGGTCGCCTTCCCGGCCATCTCCACCGGCATCTACGGCTGGCCGATCGAGGACGGCGCGCGCATCGCGGTCGAGACCGTGCGCGCGGCGAAGACCGCGGTCGAGACCGTGCGCTTCGTGCTCTTCGACGAACGCGCCTACACGGCCTTCGCCGCGCAGATATAGGCGTACCTCTGCCTTCGCTCCGGCCATGCGCGGGCTGTAGACGGACTGCGTTCGGCGGCGCTCATCAGCCGCCTCGCTCCGGCTGTTCGCGGACTGCGTCCGGTCACGCCCGATCGGCGCGACCCGGTGGCTCCGGCTGTGCCCGGTTTGTCGGAGGACGGCGCAGGACGGGCGTCGTCCAGGGTCACGCACCGTGTCGCTGGTGACCGCAACCGCCGCGCTCCGTTAGACTCTCGAACAGTTGTTCGTGTCTGGGAGAGGGGAATTCGTGCGGGTGATGGGCGTCGACCCCGGGCTCACCCGGTGCGGCCTCAGCATCGTGGAGGGTGGGCTCGGCCGCAAAGTCACCGCGCTCGACGTCGATGTGGTGCGCACCCCCGCGGACATGGAGCTGGCGCAGCGGCTGATGCGGGTCGCCGACGTCGCCGAGGAGTGGATGGACATCCACCGGCCCGCGGCGGTGGCGATCGAGCGGGTGTTCGCCCAGCACAATGTGCGCACCGCGATGGGCACCGCTCAGGCGGGCGGCGTGATCGCCTTGGCGGCGGCGCGGCGCGGGATCCCGGTGGCATTCCACACGCCGAGCGAGGTGAAGGCCGCGGTCACCGGCAACGGCACCGCGGACAAGGCGCAGGTGACCGCGATGGTCACCCGCATCCTCGGTCTCCAGGTCGCGCCCAAACCGGCGGACGCGGCGGATGCGCTGGCGTTGGCGATCTGTCATTGTTGGCGGGCGCCGCTGCTGGAGCGGATGGCTGTGGCCGAGGCCAAGGCGGCCGAGGCGCGGCGGCGCTACACCGAACGACTGGCGGAACAACGGAAGGCGGTGCGCGGGTGATCGCGTCGGTACGCGGCGAGGTGCTGGAGATCGCACTCGACCACGCGGTGGTCGAGGCGGCGGGCGTCGGCTACCGGCTCAACGCGACCCCCTCGACGCTGGCCGCGCTGACCCGCGGCGAGGAAACCCGCCTCTACACCGCGATGATCGTCCGCGAGGACTCGATGACGCTGTACGGCTTCGCCGACACCGAGGCGCGCGACCTGTTCGGTCTGCTGCAGACGGTCTCCGGCGTCGGGCCGCGCCTGGCCATGGCCGTGCTCGCGGTGCTCGAGCCGGAGGCGCTGCGCAAGGCGCTGGCCGAGAGCAATGTCGCGGCGCTGACCAGGGTGCCCGGCATCGGCAAGCGCGGCGCCGAGCGCATGGTGGTGGAACTGCGTGACAAGGTGAATCTCGTTCCGGTGCAGGCGGGCCCGCCGGGCAGCGCTCCCGCTCCGGTGCTCACCCCCGTGCGCGAGCAGGTCGTCGAAGCGCTGACCGGGCTGGGATTCCCGGCCAAGCAGGCCGAACAGGCGGTGGACACCGTACTGGCCGACCAGCCCGCCGCCGACACCTCCACCGCGCTGCGCGCCGCGCTCGCGCTGCTCGGCAAGAACCGATAGGCCGCGATGGATCACGACGCAACCGACTCGGCCGAATCCCCGGTCAGTCCGCGCTATCTGACATCCGATGGGGAGATAGAGGCGAGCCTGCGCCCGAAGTCGCTCGACGATTTCATCGGCCAGCCCCGGGTCCGCGAACAGCTCGCCCTGGTGCTGCGCGGCGCCAAACAGCGCGGCGGCACCCCCGACCACGTGCTGCTGTCGGGCCCGCCGGGGCTGGGTAAGACCAGCATGGCGATGATCATCGCCGCCGAACTGGGCACCGCGCTGCGCATCACCTCCGGCCCGGCGCTGGAGCGGGCGGGCGATCTGGCCGCCATGCTCAGCAATCTGGTCGAGGGCGACGTGCTGTTCATCGATGAGATCCACCGCATCGCGCGCCCGGCGGAGGAGATGCTCTACCTCGCCATGGAGGACTTCCGCGTCGACGTGGTGGTCGGCAAGGGGCCCGGCGCGACCTCCATCCCGCTCGACATCGCCCCCTTCACCCTGGTCGGGGCCACCACCCGCTCGGGCGCGCTGACCGGCCCGCTGCGCGACCGGTTCGGCTTCACCGGTCACATGGACTTCTACGAGCCCGACGAGCTGCTGCTGATCCTGCAGCGCTCGGCGCACATCCTCGGCGTCGGCATCGAGACCGACGCGGCCGCCGAGATCGCGGGCCGCTCCCGCGGCACGCCGCGCATCGCGAACCGGTTGCTGCGCCGGGTCCGCGATTACGCCGAAGTGCGCGCCGACGGACTGATCACCCGTCCCATCGCGCAGGCCGCGCTCGAGGTCTACGACGTCGACTCCCTCGGCCTCGACCGCCTGGACCGCGCGGTACTCGGCGCGCTGGTCCGCAGCTTCAACGGCGGCCCGGTGGGCGTCTCGACCCTCGCGGTCGCGGTGGGGGAGGAGGCCGCCACCGTCGAGGAGGTCTGCGAACCGTTCCTGGTGCGCGCGGGCATGGTCGCGCGGACGCCGCGCGGGCGCGTCGCGACGGCCGCGGCGTGGGAGCATCTCGGCTTGGTGCCGCCGCCCGACCTGGTGTTCGGCTCCATCGAAGTCCGTGGCAGGGAACCGCATCCGACGCTGGACCTGTTCGACTGATCGACGGTCCCGGCGTGCGCCGGCGGACGTCAGGTGAACGCCTTGTCCCGCCGCTGTCAGGATCCGCGCGACCGGCGCCCCCTGATCCGCACCGATAGAGTCGGGACATGACGGTGGTTCAATCCGTGCTCGACCGCATCCCCGAGCCGTATCGCAGCAAGGCGATCGAGCACCGGGAACTGCTCAAGTTCGCGACGGTCGGCGCCATCACGTGGTTCATCGACACGGGCGTCGTGTACGCCACCAAACTGACGGTGCTCGGCGAGAAGCCGCTCACCGCCCGCCTGCTCGGCGTGCTGATCGCCACCATCGCGTCCTACATCCTCAACCGCGAGTGGTCGTTTCGCACCAGGGGCGGGCGGCAGCGCCACCACGAGGCCGCGCTGTTCTTCGCGGTGAGCGCGCTCGGCATCGGCGTCACGATGATTCCGCAGGCGATCTCGCTGTATGTGCTGGATCTGCGGGTGCCGCACGTGGGACCGGTGACCCAGGCGGTGGCCAACTTCGTCACCGGTCAGATCCTCGGCGTGCTGCTCGCCATGGCCTTCCGCTTCTGGGCGCTGCGCCGCTTCGTCTTCCCGGACGACCTGCGCGAGGCCGAATTGCACAGCATCCAGGGCTGATTCGGCCCGCGCGTCAGTGCTGCGTTTTCTCGAGCGCGGTGACCACGAGGTCGAGGAAGGCGTCGACCTCGTCGCGGTGGTATCCGCGGGTGCCGAGGCGCGCCTCGGTGAAGCGGACCGCGCGCACGTCGCCGACCGTGAGGCAGCCGGGCCCGCCGTGCGCCAGGGTGGCCGCCACCAGATCCAGGAAGGCGTCCACTTCTTCCTCGTGGTAGCCACGGCGGCCGACTGGTGACTGGGTGAACCGCATCCGGTGCACGTCGTCGGGAGTGAGCAAGGGAGCGGGGCCGGGGCCGGTGCTACTGCCCGCGGGCAGCGGGCGCGTGCCGTTCTGCCGGTGTTCGAGCTCCGCGCGCACCCGGTCCAGGAACTCGTCCACCTGATCGGCCTGGTAGCCACGCCCGCCGAAACGTGGCGTGCCGAAGACGACGTGGCGGATGTCGTCGGCGGTGAGCGAGCCGTGACCGTCGAGGGTGGCGGCGACCAATTCCATGAAGGCGTCGACCTCGCCGGCGTGATAGCCGCGATGGCCGACCGACGGCATGGCGAAATGGATTCGGCACACGTCCTCGGGGGTCATCATCCGCGACATTGTGTCAGGGTCACCGACCGGATCCGGCCGAATACCGGTATCTCGTACTGCGCGGTCTCGTCCGAACCCGTCTCTTGCAAACACGAACGCCCCCATGCGAACCACTGGCTTGTGCACCCACACTGTAGTCGCCGTGGGCGTTTTCGCGCGGGCGGTCGTCAGTCCTTGCGCACGCCGTCGATGAGCAGCCGCCGGACCGCCTGGTTCAAGCCGCTGATGGCTGCTTCGTCCGGCTCGCGCATGCCGTGGATGACGCCGGCGAGCAGCATTCCCGTCACCGCGCGCGCGGTGTTGGCGGTGTCCAGGTCGGCGCGCAGGTAACCCCGCTCGACGCCGTGTTCCAGGTAGCCCGCGGTGAGCGCGTCCGCTGTATCGAGCAGGCCGTAGAGCCGGGCGGTGAGTTCGTCATCGATGCCGGTGGCGTGGAACAGCAGCAGCTGCGGGATGCGCCGCTCCTCGAGGAGGATGCGCGAGAGCGCCGTGCCGATCCGCTCGAGCTGGGCCCGGTACTCGTCCAGCGAGCCCGCCGCGTCCGGGGCGTTCTGGGTGCCGAGCGCGTCGACGATGCGGGCGGACAGGTCGTCGATGACGTGATCGATGATGTCGCGCTTGTTGGCGAAGTATCGGTAGAAGGTGCCGTGGCCGATGCCGAGCTCGCTGGCGATGTCGGCGATGCCGGTGGCGTGATAGCCCTTCTCGGCGAAGCAGACGAACGCCGTGTCGATGATCTCCTGCCGCAATTCGGCCTTGCGTCGCTGCAGCGCGTTTCCGGCCGCCGACCGGGGCGCACGGGTGGATGGCTTCGTCACCCTGGCAATGATACTGTCGTCACAAACGGAATGATGTGTCATTCCGTGACAACTGATTCACATTTCTGGAGGTTCGACGTGGCGCCTCAATACGACGCCGTGGTGGTCGGTGCGGGATTCGGTGGCATGGGGGCGGGCATCGAGCTCGACCGGCTCGGTCTGAGCAACTTCGTGATCCTGGAGCGCGAGAACGATCTCGGCGGCACCTGGCATGTCAACCGCTATCCCGGCCTCGCGGTCGACATCGCCTCGGTGACCTACTCGTATTCCTTCGAGCCCAACCCCTACTGGTCGCGGTTGTTCGCCCCCGGCAAGGAGCTCAAGAAGTACGCCGAGCACGTCGCCGACAAGTACGGCCTGCGCCGCAGGATGCGCTTCGGCGCCGTGGTGGACGGCGCCCGCTGGGACGAGGAGCGCCAGCACTGGGTGGTCTCCCTCGCGGGCGGTGAAACCGTCACGGGTCGCTACCTGCTCACCGCGACGGGATTCCTCTCCCAGCCGTACACGCCGCCGTTCCCCGGCATCGAGTCCTTCGCGGGCAAGATCATCCACACCACCGCGTGGGAGGACGACTTCGACCTGACCGGTCGCCGCGCCGCGATCATCGGAACGGGCGCCACCGCGGTGCAGCTGGTGCCCGAGGTGGCGAAGAAGGCCGCCGCGCTCACCGTCTTCCAGCGCACCCCGATCTGGGTCGTGCCCAAGATCGACGCGCCGATCCCGGCGCCGGTGCAGAAGCTGTTCGCCAGGGTGCCCGCCGCCCAGAAGGCCGCGCGCCTGGTCAACACCTCGATGCTCGAGGCGCTGATGGTGGTCGGCGTGCTGCACTTCAAGCAGGCCAGGGCGTTGAACAAGGGTGCGGGCCTGTTCGCCAAGGCGCACCTGCGCGCACAGGTGCGCGACAAGCGGACCCGCGAGCAGCTCACCCCGCACTACGACTTCGGCTGCAAGCGCCCCACCTTCTCCAACCACTACTTCAAGACCTTCAACCAGCCGCACGTGCGGCTGGAGACGAACTCGATCGACCATGTCGAGGCCGACGGCATCGTCACCGCCGACGGGCACAAGACCGAGATCGACACACTGATCCTCGCCACCGGCTTCAACCTGTGGGACGTGAACTTCCCGGCCGTGGAGATCATCGGCCGCGACGGGGTGAACCTCGGAAAGTTCTGGCGGGACAACCGTTTCCAGGCCTACGAGGGCATCACGGTGCCGAAGTTCCCGAACTTGCTGAGCCTGAACAGCCCGTACTCCTACAGCGGTCTGTCCTACTTCACCACCATCGAGGCCCAGATGAAGCACATGGGCAGGCTGTTCGGCGAGCTGTTCCGGCGCGGCGAGACCACCTTCGAGGTGACCGAGGCCGCCAACGCCCGCTTCCTGGACACCGTCACCGACAGGCTCGGCGCCTCGGTGTTCTACGGCGGCGACTGCGCGACGGCACGCAGCTACTACTTCAACCAGCACGGCGAGGCCGCGCTGCTGCGGCCGAACAGCACCGTCAGCACGCACCGTCAGGCGGTGAGCTTCCCGCTCGACGACTACCTGTACGGCGTGCCCGCCTGATCCGAACCAACCGCCCCGCGACCGTAAATTACCTGGTCGCGGGGCCTTTTTTTAGGCCGGATGCCGCGGCCTGTCCGCCTCGCCGACCGCGCTTCGGGATGCCATCGGAGGTGCCGTGCGTCGCACGAGCCGGCTCCAGTGGCGCACGTCAAGGGTGTGCGGGTGTGGCAGTGCCGACAACAGCTGGCAGACTGTGGTGGTACTTGTCCATCCCACCCACAAGACAGGGACTGACTTCGACGATGGAACTTCTGTTTCCGCTGCTACTGGTAGCCCTGCTCGTGCCGATGTTCCTCGGTATCCGCCGCCAGAAGCGGGAGGCCGAGAAGGTCACGGCCATGCAGGACAACCTGAAGATCGGCGACGCGGTCATCACCACGTCGGGTCTGTGGGGCACCGTTGTCGACCTCGACGACGACACGGTCGACCTGGAGATCGCGGAAGACGTCGTGACCACCTGGTTGCGGCAGGCGATCCGTGAGGTCCGTACCGTCGACGAGACGACCGCCGACGAGACCGGTACCGACGAGACCCCGGCGGCGCCCGCCGAGGAATCGCCCGAGCAGACCGAGACCCGGCTGACCAAGGACTGACGTCGGCTGCGCCACGACCGCGCGCCGGACGCGCTCGCGTCCGGCGGCACACGCGTGTGCGCGCCTGATCCACTCTCGACTTCCCGCCTAGGAGATACGAACTGTGCCACCTTCTCAGGGATCGGCGCATCCGCTCAGGTTGCTCGGCGTCTACGCCGCGCTGCTGGCCGTGATCTATGCGCTGGTGTTCTTCACCGGTGACAAGTCCCCGACCCCCAAGCTCGGCATCGATCTGCAGGGCGGCACGCGGGTCACGCTGACCGCCCGCACGCCGGACGGCAGCAAGCCGAGCCAGGACAGCCTGCAGAAGGCGCAGGAGATCATCGAAAACCGCGTCAACGGTCTCGGCGTCTCCGGCTCCGAGGTGGCCATCGAGGGCGACAACATCGTGATCACGGTGCCGGGCGACGACGGCCAGCAGGCACGCGCGCTCGCCACCACCGCCAAGCTGTACATCCGTCCGGTGCTGCAGGCCGTGCCCAAGGGCGCGACCGTGCCGCAGGTGCCGCCCGCGCAGCTGCCCGTGCCGGACACCGGGCAGCCCGCCCCCGCGCCTGCTCCGGCCGAGGCTCCCGCACCTGAGGCTCTCGCACCGGAGGCGCCCGTCGACGAGGCGCCCGTCGAGGAGGCGCCCGCGCCGCAGCAGCGGGTCTTCCCCGCACAGGCGCCGACCCAGCCCGCGGACCCGAACGAGACCCCGCAGGAAGAGACGCAGCGCGAGATCGCGACGGCCAAGGCGACCAGGCAGAGCACCGACCAGGCCACCCAGCAGGCCGCGATGCTCGCGCTGGACTGCACCAAGCCCGACCCGCTCGCCGGCAACGACGACCCGAACCTGCCGCTGGTCACCTGCTCGCAGGACGGCACCGAGGTCTTCCTGCTGGACAAGAGCCGCATCGACGGCCAGGAGATCGACAACGCGGTCGCCAATCTCGATCAGCAGCAGTCGCGCTGGGTGGTCGACCTGCAGTTCAAGTCGACAGGCAGCGACGCGTGGGCCGACCTGACCCGCGAGTACCTCTACAAGCGCGTCGC
Source organism: Nocardia sp. NPDC050793 (assembly GCF_040654065.1). Classification (NCBI taxonomy): domain Bacteria; kingdom Bacillati; phylum Actinomycetota; class Actinomycetes; order Mycobacteriales; family Nocardiaceae; genus Nocardia; species Nocardia sp. NPDC050793. The sequence goes on along the minus strand of NZ_JBFAHG010000001.1, from coordinate 137,698 downwards.
GTTCACCCTGGACTCCAAGGTGTTCAGCGCGCCGCAGGTGCAGGCGGGTCCGCAGCTCGGCGGCAGCACACAGATCTCCGGCTCCTTCACCGCCAAGTCCGCCAAGGAACTGGCGAACACGCTGAAGTACGGTTCGCTGCCGCTGTCGTTCCAGACCTCCGAGGCGGAGACCGTCTCGGCGACCCTCGGCCTCTCCTCGCTGCGCGCGGGCCTGATCGCGGGCGCGGTGGGCCTGGCCGTGGTGTTGCTCTACTGCCTCGTCTACTACCGCATGCTCGGCTTCCTGACAGGCCTGTCGCTGATCGCCTCCGGCTTGGCCGTGTACGGGATCATGGTGCTGCTCGGGCGATGGATCGGCTTCACGCTCGACCTGGCGGGCATCGCAGGTCTGATCATCGGTATCGGTATGACCGCCGACTCGTTCGTCGTGTTCTTCGAACGCATCAAGGACGAGATCCGTGAGGGCCGCAGCTTCCGTTCGGCCGTGCCGCGCGGCTGGCAGCGGGCCCGCCGCACCATCCTGTCCGGTAACGCGGTGAGCTTCATCGCCGCCGCGGTGCTGTACGGGCTGGCGGCCGGGCAGGTCAAGGGCTTCGCGTTCACGCTCGGCCTGACCACCGTGCTCGACGTGGTGGTCGTGTTCCTGGTCACCGCACCGCTGGTGCTGCTGGCCTCACGGAGCGCGTTCTGGTCGAAACCGTCGGTCAACGGGCTCGGCGCGATCCAAGAGGTCGCGCGTGAGCGCCGGGCCGCAGAAGCCGCAGTCGCAGAAGGCGTGAGGACGCGATGACCAACAGCCAGACCAGCGCCTCGCTGCGCAAGGACGCCGACCGGCCGTTCGACGATTTCGTCCCCGGCCCGAACGCGCCGCAGCACGGCTTCTTCAACCGGCTCTACACCGGAACCGGCGCGATCGATGTCATCGGCCGCAGGCGGATGTGGTACGGCGTCACCGCCGTCATCATGCTGATCGCGTTGGCCAGCATCCTGTTTCGCGGGTTCAACTTCGGCATCGACTTCGAGGGCGGCTCCCGCATTCAATTCCCCGCGGGCGACGCCACCACTTCCCAAGTGGAGGCCGTGTATCACGAGGCGATCGGCACCGACCCGGTCTCGGTGCAGACCGTCGGCACCGGGTCGACCGCGACGATGCTGATCCGCTCCGAGGCGCTCGACGTGCAGCAGGTCGACAAGCTCAACGGCGCGTTGTTCGCGGAGTTCAAGCCCCTGGACAAGAACGGCAATCCGAGCCGGGCCGCGATCAGCACCTCGGACGTCAGCGAGACCTGGGGCAGCCAGATCACCGAGAAGGCTCTCCGGGCGCTCGCGGTGTTCCTGGTGATCGTCTCGATCTACATCGCCGTCCGCTTCGAACGCGACATGGCGATCGCGGCGCTGGCCGCGCTGGTCTTCGACGTGCTGGTCACCGCGGGCGTGTACTCGCTGGTCGGTTTCGAGGTCACCCCCGCGACGGTCATCGGCATCCTGACGATTCTCGGCTTCTCGCTCTACGACTCGGTCGTCGTGTTCGACAAGGTCGAGGAGAACACCAGGGGCATCCTGCACCTGAGCCGCCGCACCTACGGCGAACAGGCCAATCTGGCGATCAACCAGACGCTGATGCGGTCGATCAACACCGCGCTGATCGGCATTCTGCCCATCGTCGGCTTGATGGTGATCGCGGTGTGGATGCTCGGCGTCGGCACCCTGAAGGACTTGGCGCTGGTGCAGCTGGTCGGCCTGCTGGTCGGCACTTATTCGTCGATCTTCTTCGCCACCCCGCTCCTGGTCTCGATCAAGGAGCGCTGGGGTCCCGTGGCGGCGCACACCAAGAAGGTACAGTCCAAGCGCTCCGGCATCGCCGCGGCGCGGGCGGGCGTGGCCGCCGAGCAGCGTGCGGTGGCCGCCAGCGCTCGACGTGACATGGCCGACGCGCCGATGCGGCGGCATCGCGACACGGACCAGTCCCCGCGGCCGGGCGCCCGGCCGTCCGGAAAGCGGAACAAGAAGAGGCACTGACAACCGACGGTAGGGGGTTTCGTTCCATGCGACAGCCACGCAGCGTTGCGGTGCGTCTGATGGGAGCGGTCGCCGTGGGCGCCCTCGCCGCCGGATCGGTGGCCGGGTGCTCCGGGCAGAACCAGGTGCCCTCCATCGGTTACGCCGTCGATGCCGTGATCGCCAGCTACAACGGCGGCAGCACGCTCGGCGCGAGCAGCGGCTCGGCGGCGGTGTTCCAACGAGTGCTGACCGGGTTCTTCTACACCGGACCCGATGGGCAGCAGGTCGCCGACACCGATTTCGGCACCGCCAAGGAGGTGCCGGGCGAGTCCCAGACGATCCAGTACCGGCTCAACCCCGACGGCGTGTACTCCGACGGGGTGCCCACTTCCTGTGACGATCTGGTGCTGACCTGGACCGCGCACAGCGGGCGATTCACCGTGCCCGGTGCGGGCGGCCCCGTTCCGCTCTTCGACGCTGCCGACACCGCGGGCTACGAGGACATCGAGCGGGTCGACTGCCAGCCGGGATCCAAGGACGCCACCGTGGTCTTCCGGCCGGACCGGCGGTTCCTCCCGTGGCGTGACCTGTTCTCCGCGGGCGAGGTGATGCCCGCGCACATCGCCGCGCGGGTGGCCAACGTGCCGAATGTGGTGTCGGCCTTGCAATCCGGTGATCCTGGCGCCGTGCAGCGGCTGGCCGATTTCTGGAACACCGGCTGGACCATCGGTTCCGAGAACCTCGACCTCTCGCGGTTCCCCTCCTCGGGCCCGTACCGGATCGAATCCTTCAGCCGGCAGGACGGTTTGGTGTTGATCGCCAACGAACGCTGGTGGGGCAACAAAGCCGAGACCGGACGCATCGTGGTGTTCGACAAGACCGCCGATCTGAAGGCCAAGGTCTCCGACAACGCGGTGAGCATCATCGACGTCGGCGCGAACTCGGTGAAAGACCTCGATCTGGGCGGCTTCTCGTCGAAGACCGTGCCCGGCCGCGGCGCCGAGCAGCTCGTGCTCGCCACCGCGGGCGTGTTCGGTTCGGTGGACGCGCGCCGCGCCTTCGCGCTGTGCGTGCCGCGCCAGGCGCTGTTCGACACGCTGGGCAAGGCCGCCGACGTGCCGAACACCGGTCTCGGCGCTGGACCGCTCAATTCCCTTATAACACAGCAGGATTCGCTGTACTACCGGGCGACGACCGGCGCCGCCGAACGGTATCGCGGCACCGACGTTCCCGCGGCCACCGCCACGCTCGCCCGCGCGCGTGCGGCCAATCCGACGGTCCGCATCGGGTATCTCGCCCCCGACGAGCGGCGCGCCGAGACCGTGCAGATGATCGCCGAGGCATGCCGGTCCGCGGGCATCACCGTGGTGGACGCGGGCGCGCCCGACTTCCGCCCCGGCCAGCTCGGCGAGGGGCGCGTCGACGCCGTGCTGGCGAGCACCGCGACGGCGCCCGGCCCGGCCGGTTCGCTGACCGGAGTGGCGGCGACCAGCGCATTGCGCACCGGAAACGGCCTCAATTTCGGGCGATTCGGAAACGGCCGCTACGATGCGATCACCGATCAGCTTGCGGCCGACGACAACTCGGCCGCGCAGCTGGGTCTGCTGACCGAGGCCGAGAACCTGTTGTGGTCGGAGGTGCCGAGCATTCCGTTGTTCGCCACTCCGCGCACGATCGCCTTCGGCAACGGTCTGCACAACGGTGTGGCCGGACCCACCCAGGGTGGTACCGGCTGGAACATGGACCGCTGGGTGTTGCGGCGGTGACAGGTGTTTGTGGGTGAGTGATCATGGAGAGGTGTCGATGAGTAAGCACGCGGCGATCGAGTCCGACGAGATTGTCGCCGAGCGGACCGCTATGGCGGCCGAGCTGGTCGAACGCCTGACCCGCTGGCGCGACGATTTTCCGACCCCCGGTGTCCGCTTCGCCGACCTCACGCCCGTCTTCGCCGATGCCGAGGGCTTCCGCGCGGTCATCGATTGCCTCGCCGCCTGCGCGCCGGACGCGGACCTGGTCGCGGGGGTGGACGCCAGGGGCTTCCTGCTCGGCGCGGGCGTCGCCGCCACCCTCGGCACCGGTGTGCTGGCCGTCCGCAAGGCGGGCAAGCTGCCGCCACCCGTACTGACCCGCGAGTACAGCCTCGAGTACGGCACCGCCGCCCTGGAGATCCCCGGTGACGGCGTGGACCTGAGGGGTCGCCGGGTGCTGCTGCTCGACGACGTGCTCGCCACCGGCGGCACGCTGGCCGCCGCCGCGGACCTCTTCCTGTCGGCAGGCGCGGAGATCATCTCGGCCGCGGTCGTGCTCGAGCTGAGCTTCCTGGAAGGCCGGAGTCGTCAGGGGGACTACCCGCTGACCTCCATCGTCCGGATCTGATTGTGCCGCGGCCGCTTCCGGCCGTTGACGTGGCATGTTTCGACGTGCCGAGTGGCCCGTAGATCCCGCATCCTCCGGTAGCGAATTGCTATCGTCCCAGTCGCTGTCGAGTGATTGATGACGATGGAGAGGGCAGGGTGGCCAGGAAACTGCAGCCGAGTGGGCTGTCGGGCTCGATGATCAGGACTTCGGTGGGTACGGTCGCGATCGTGCTGGCGGTGGTCGCCATCGGGATGTACCACCCGTCCCCGGAACGGCCGCCGGATCTGGCCTCGCGCACCGAGCAGTGGACCGAACTGCACGACGGACCGCAGCCGTACTCCGATGTGAACATCCAGTGGGACGTTCCCATCCAGATGAGCGACGGCGTCATCCTGAAGGCCAACGTCTACCGTCCCGCGCAGACCGGCGGCCCGGTGGAGACGCGGCCGCTGCCGACGATCGTGAACATGACGCCCTACACCAAGCTCATGACGAATCTCATCGATTCGGCGCTGGCGGCACCCGGCCTGCAGCCGCTCGCGGTGGACCTGGTGCGCCGGGTCAACGTCTCGGGCACGAAGATCACCGGATTCGGCGATCTGCTGCACGCGTTGGACGGCGGGACCGTGCAGACCGTGCTCGGCATCGATCGCAATCTCATCCGCAGCGGCTACAACCTCGTCGTGGTCGACGTCCGCGGCACCGGTTTCTCGCAGGGCGCCTGGGACACCCTGGGCGCGCGCGAACAGCTCGACACCCGCGAGGTGATCGACTGGGCCGCCACGCAACCCTGGTCCGACGGCAAGGTCGCGATGAGCGGCGGGTCGTATGCGGGCATCAACCAGTTGCGGGCCGCCGAGGACGCGCCCGCGCCGTTGAAGGCGATCTTCCCGGTGGAGCCGGGCAGCGACCTCATGCGCGACGTGGTGGCTCCCGGCGGCGGCATCGGCATCACCTTCCTGCCGCTGTGGCTCAGCAACGTCAACCAGCTCAAGCTGATCCCCGACGTGTCCTCGATGCTCGGCGGCACGTTCGACTGGGCGTGGTTCCACGAGCGGATGTCGGATCCGAATACCAACTTCGACCTGCTAGCTCAGGCGCTGCTGACGCCGTCGCTGGATCGTGTCCCGTCGGCGCTGGCGGACGCGCTCGACGCCGACAGCCCGTTCCGGCAGGGCATCCTCGGCCATCCCGATCGGGTGAACGTCCCGGCCTTCGTCTACGGCGGCTGGCACGACATCTTCGCCAACAGCGCCACCAATTTGTTCAACGCGATACCGCTGCCCGACGACCAGAAGAAACTCGTCGTCGGCAACACCTACCACGCCAATCCCGGCGCGGGGACCGGTGTGCCCGGCGCCCCGCCCCGGCTGGACGTGCTGCAGCGCGCGTGGTTCGACAAGTGGCTCAAGGACATCGACAACGGCATCGACGGATACGGCCCGATCGTGCTGTGGGAGCAGGGCGGCAGCTGGATCACCCTCGGAAGGTTCCCGCAGCCGGGCATCGTGCATCGCCGTGTCTACCTGTCGGGGCAGGCCAGCGGCACCGCCGAGGGTGTGGTGCACGACGGCTCGCTGACGTCGACTCGTCCCGCCGACGCGGCCGTGCTCACCGTCGCTCCGGGGCTCACCACGATCTGCTCCCGCGACGCCGCCCAGGCATCGGCCGGCATCACGTCATTCCTGGACGTGTGCGCCAAGGACTCCCGGATCGCCGAACGCAACGCGCTCACCTTCACCAGCGCGGCGGTCGCCGAGCCGACCGTGATCTCCGGCCCGATCAACGTGCACCTCAACACCGTGCACCACGCCACCGACGGCTACTGGAGCGTCACCATCAACGACGTCGCGCCCGACGGCACCTCGGTGGTCCTGTCCACCGGCCAGCTGACCGCCTCGATGCGGGCCGTCGACGAAGCCAAGAGCACCCGCTCACCCTCCGGTGACTACACCGCGCCGTTCAACCCGATCACCTTGGACAGCATGCTCCAAGTGGTGCCCGGCGAACCGATCGCGCTCGACATCGCCGTCATTCCCACCCAGGCGGTTCTCCAGCCGGGCCACCGGCTGCGGGTCGACGTCTTCGCGGGCAACTCGCCGAAAGGACTCGCGTTCCGGCCGATGCTCAACAACACCGAGTTCAAACCGCAGTCCCTGAACATCGATCCGAACGCGCCCAGCTTCGTCAACCTGCCCACCAACCGGCCGCTGTAGGCGTACCTCCGCATACGCTCCGGCCATGCGCGGATCTGAGGACGGACTACGTCCGGCAGCGCTTGTCGTGCGTACCTCCTTGCATACGCTCCGGCCATGCGCGGATCTGAGGACGGACTACGTCCGGCAGCGCTTGTCGTGCGTACCTCCTCACATACGCTCCGGCCATGCGCGGGTCTGAGGACGGACTACGTCCGGCAGCGCTTGTCGTGCGTACCTCCTCACATACGCTCCGGCCATGCGCGGGGGCTGCTCTCTCAGACGGTCGCGCGGACCGGGGAGGGCGGCTGGGTGGCCCGTGCCCGGCGCATCAACCGGGGGTGGCGCAGCAGGCCCGGGCCGAGTTTGACCGCCAGGAAACTCAGTGCGAGCCAGGGGCGCAGGTGCGGGTCGAGCTTGCGTATGCGGCCGTCCTCGGCGAGTTCGAGGACCATGGCCTCGGTCATCCGGAACGGTCCGACCTTCGCCTCGGCCAGCAGCACCCGGCGCGCGCCGTCGCCCAGCCGCGCGGTCCAGCGCAGTCCGGAGACGCCGCGGTAGACCACCGTGAGCAGGACGCGCAGGTCGTCGTGCCCGCGGAAGACGAGGGCGCCCGAGATCGGCGAGTGCAGCTCGGCGTCCGGGGCGAGCGTCTCCATCAGCGCGTCGATGTCGGCGGTCTCGGTCGCCGTACAGAACTGGTCCACCACATCCGGCATGTCCACGCACCCTTCCCTTCGGTCGTCTGGCCGCCAACGTAATCGAGTCACTTGTTTTTTGCAACGGACTAGAATGGCACGGTGGCCAAGGCTGACCTGTCCGAGATCGTCTGCTCGATCGCCCGCACGCTGGACGCGGTGGGGGAGCGGTGGACGCCGCTGATCCTGCGCGACCTGTTCGTCGGGATGACGCGCTTCGAGGACATCCGCCGCGATCTCGGCGTCGCCTCGAACGTGCTCGCCGCCCGGCTGGAGACGCTGCGGGCGCACGGCATCGTCGAATCGCGCGTCTACCAGACGAATCCGGTGCGGCGGGAGTATCTGCTCACCGAGAAGGGGCGCGATCTGTATCCCGTGCTGGCCACGCTGATCGCCTGGGGCGACAAGTGGAGCGCGGGGCCGGAGGGGCCGCCCGTCGTCTCCGTGCACCGCGGGTGCGGGCAGCGCACCTCGGGTGTGGTGGTGTGCGAGGAATGCGGCGAACCGCTGACCGCCGAGACCGTGTACTGGCAGCCGGGTCCCGGCGCGCGGCGGGGGCAGGGGACGATGCTGGTGGGTGATTTCATCGAGGCCGCCGAATGATTCGCCGACCAGGGCGGCCCGGCCCACGCCCGACGCAGACATTGTGAGCGAAATTGCACTGGCACGATCGCCCAGTGTGTGTTTAACCTGGAACGGTCTTGTCCCCGTCGATCGGAGTATGCGTTGATCTTCTCGAGGTAGCGCTTTCGGGCGGCCCGCGTACGCGCGCCGCGTTCCCGTCGCAACCTCAGGGGTTCCGCATGACCTTTCTTTCTCTTTCCGATCTCACGTTCTCCTGGCCGGACGGCACTCCGGTGTTCGAAGGACTCGGCGCGGTGTTCCCGGCCGGACACATCGGCCTGGTCGGTGTCAACGGCGCCGGGAAATCCACCTTGCTGCGCCTGGTCGCGGGGGAGTTGACGCCCGCCCGCGGGTCGGTCGCGGTGTCCGGGCATCTCGGCTATCTCCGCCAGGATCTCGGGCTGGCGGACGGCCAGCGGGTCGACGCCGTGCTCGGCATCGATGGGGTGCGAAAGGCTCTGCACCGCATCGAATCCGGTGACGGCGACGAGCGCGACTTCGAGACCGTCGGCGCCGCATGGGATGTCGAGGAGCGCGCCGTCGCACTGCTCGACCGGCTCGGCCTGCACTACGTGGCGGACTCCGCGCAGGGGCTCGACCGCCGCCTGGACACCCTGTCCGGCGGCGAGACCGTGCTGCTCGGGCTGGTGGCCGAATTGCTCGCCGAACCCGACGTGCTGCTGCTCGACGAACCGACCAACAACCTGGATCACGTTGCGCGCGAACGCCTCTACGAGGTGATCAGGCAGTTCTCCGGAACGGTGCTCACGGTCAGCCACGATCGCGAACTGCTGGAACGGATGACCGCCATCGCGGAGCTGCGCACGGGCGAACTGCGGTTGTTCGGCGGAAACTTCGGCGAGTACGAGCGCATCGTCGAGGCCGAACAGCAGGCGGCGCGCTCGGCGGTGCGCGAGGCGCGCAACGACGTGCGCAGGCAGGCACAGGAATTGGCCGATACCCGCGTCAAACTGGACCGCAGGCAGCGCTACGGCAAGAAGCAGGCCGACAACATGCCGAAGATCCTCGCCGGAGCGCGCAAGCGCGCGGCGCAGGTGTCGGCGGGCAAGCTGCGCAACACCCACATCGAACGGCTGGACACCGCCAAGGATCAGCTCCAGCAGGCGGAGGAACTCGTCCGCGACGACAAGGAGATCCGCATCGAACTGCCCGGCACCCGGGTCTACCCGGGGCAGGAGGTGCTCGCGCTGGACGAGGTGACGCTGGCCTGCGGACCTACGGTGACGCTACGGGTCTCCGGGCCGGAGCGTATCGCGCTGACCGGACGCAACGGGATCGGCAAATCGACGCTGCTGCGCCGGATCGCGGACGCACCGCCCTCGGTGGCCTGGCGGATGCTGCCGCAACGGCTCGACCTGTTCGACGAGAGTCGCTCGGTGTTCGAGAACGTGTCCGCCGCCGCGCCGCACGCGACGCCGTTGCAGGTGCGTTCCCGGTTGGCGCGCTTCCTGTTTCGCGGCGGCGACGCCGACGTCGCGGCGGGCGCGCTGTCGGGCGGTGAGCGGCTGCGCGCCGCGCTGGCCATGCTGCTGCTGGCCGATCCCGCGCCGAGACTGCTGCTGCTCGACGAGCCGACCAACAACCTCGATCTGCCCAGCCTGCACCATCTGACCCAGGCGCTGGCCGGCTTCGAGGGCGCGCTGATCGTGGTCAGCCACGACCCGCGCTTCCTGGACGACATCGGGGTGACCCGGCGGCTCGAGCTCACCGAGAACGGGCTGGTCGACGCCGACCGGATCGTCGACCAGGGCGCGCCGGACACCGATCCGGCGGTCTGACGTGGGCGCCTTGCGCGCGCCGGCTTCCGCCTGGCAAAATGTTCGGGTCGTCCGATTCGAGACGAAAAGTACTGTCGGGCAGACGCTTCCGCGGTCCGCCCTGGGATGAAGGGGGTCGACCCGGTGCAGTTCGCCCGACGCCTCGCCACCACGATCTTCGCCGCCGCCGCCCTGGTTGCGCTGGGCTCCGCCGCCGCGGGAACGGCCCAATCGGAGCCGTACTACAAGAACTGCGCCGAGGTCCGCGCGGCGGGCAAGGCCCCCCTGCACGAGGGCGAGCCGGGCTACGCCGAGCACCTGGATCGCGACGGCGACGGCATCGCCTGCGAACCGAAGCGTTAGTCTCCGCTCCGCACCTGGCGAGCCGATTCGGCCGACGCCCACCGGCTGGTAAGGAGCTCGTCGGGGCCACCGACGAGCTCCTGCGCCCGGATGGCGCTCAGCCGACCAGCCCGAGGCAGAGCTTGAACGACGGCGTGCCGCCCATCAGGTACGCGCCAGCGGACTGGAGGATGCGGTCCTGGGCGACGATGTGCTGGCACATGGTGTTGGTGTCGCGCAGCCAGCGGTCCAGCGGCGAGGGCCGGTAGATGGCGGCCGTCTGGCGCAGGTCGTAGAGGCGGCCGACGATGGTGCGGGCGGTGCGGAAGGCGTGCAGGCGGGAGAGCGGCAACGCTGCCCGCTCGGTCGGGGCGAGCTCGTCGAGTGTGCCTCCCGCGCCGAGGATTTCCCACTGGCGGTGCAGCGCCGCGTAGACGCCGGAGCGCGCGGCGTGCAGTGCGGCCTCGCATTCGGCGATGGTCACCTGGACGCGGTAATCGTCGGCCTTGGCTGCGGATTCGGCGCGCGCGTGGTCCAGCGCGGCGCGCGCGACGCCCAACGGGACCGCCGGCATGTTGCGCATGTGCACCTCGGGCTGGCCGAGCGGGCCGAAACCGTGTCGCACGGAAGCGAACTCGAGCGTGTGCTCCTCCGGAACGAACACCTCGGCGATGCGGTAGTCACAGCTGCCGCTGCCCGCCAGCCCCGTGGTGTGCCAGGTGTCGATGACCTCGACCTGCGCGCGCGGCACCATGAACAGCCGCGAATCCGGCGCGCCGGACGCGTCGCGTTCGGGCTCGCCGTCCCGAACGACGAACGCGCCGGACACCACCCAGTCGGCGTGGGTGATGCCGCTGCCGAACTGCCAGCGGCCGCTGAGCCGGAAGCCGCCGGGCACGCGCTCGGCGCGGCCGGTCGGGAACAGCAGTCCCGCGGTCACCATGTCCAGGCTCGGGAACATCTCCTTGGCGACCGCCTCGTCCAGGAACCGGGCGTACAGGCCGGTGTCGGAGCCGATCATGGCGCACCAGCCGACCGAGGCGTCGCCGTAGGCGAGCGCCTCGACCACCTCGGTCTGCTCGATGGAGGTCAGTTCGGGCCCGCCCCAGTCGCGCGCGAACGCCATACGGAAGACGCCCGCGTCGCGCAGCAGTTCGACGATGTCGGCGGGCAGCCTGCGCGCGGCCTCGATCTCCTCGGCGCGCTCGCGCAGCTGCGGCGCCAGCGCCTGCGCGCGGGCCAGGATCTCGGCGCCGGAGCCGAGCGGGTTGGTGCGGGGTTCATCGACGAGGGTCATCCGCGGTTCTCCTTGCTGAGCGGGGTGATCGCCTGGGGGAAGCGGAAGAAGTTATCCGGGTCGTACCGGTGCTTGAGCCGCGCCAGGCGTGCGTGATTGGGTCCGTAGTAGGCGGACAGGTCGGTGAGAGCGGGGTCGGTGAAGTTCACGTAGGCGGCGTCGGTGGCGTAGTTGCCCATCTCCTCGTACAGACCGTCGAGCCATTCGAGGTTGCACCACACCGTCTGCGCCGAGTCGGTCTCGCTCCACGAGGTGTCCATCGAGACGAGGAACAGCGTGTCGCGGTGCGGGAAGGCGGTGTCGCCGACGGGGATTCGGTTGATCGCGCCGCCCCAGGTGAACAGTGCGACACCTGCGCCGTCCGGATTGGCGCTGCCAGGCCAGCGATCGATGGCGTCGATCACGACGTCGATCCCCGCCTCGGTCAGTGGTTTCGGCGTGCACCGGGTGCGCACCGCGAAGGGGTCGCCCGAGGTCTCGTGATGCAGGAAATCCTTGGCCTGCCAGTAGTCCCGATCGGCGATGTCCACTCGGTGCGGCGTGGCGGCCGCGAGCGCCGGTTCGAGCAGTTCACGCAATTCCGATGCGGGACCGAGGTGCTGGCCGATCACCGAGACCACGCCGGGGCCGTCGCCCGAACGGCTCGCGCCGATGCGCGCCGCGAACTCGTCGGGCGCCGCGGCCATGATCTCCTGCATGACCGCGAGCACGCGCCGCGCGTCGCGCCACTCCCAGAGCAGCAGGCAGGTCGAGCTGGACACGGTGGGGCGAGCCTGGAACGTGAACGACGTGTTCACCCCGAGGTTTCCGCCGCCGCCACCGCGGCAGGCCCAGAACAGGTCCGCGTTCTCGCGCGCGTCGCAGCGCAGTGTGCTGCCGTCGGCCAGCACGATCTCGGTCTCCACCAGCGCGTCCGCGGTGAGCCCGAACGCGCGCGACACCGCGGCCACGCCGCCGCCGAGCACCAGCCCGCCGATCCCGACCTGATTCGAATTGCCGAGCGGCACGGCCAGATCGTGCTCCTGCAACGCGGCATACACCGCGCCGTTGGTGGCGCCGCCGCCGACGGTCACCAGCCCGTTCGCCGCGTCGACCCGCATGCCACCGAGGCCGCGCAGGTCGAGCACCAGCCCGGTGCCGACCGAATGCCCGGCGTAGCTGTGCCCGCCGCCCCGCGCCACCAGCGGCACCTCGGCCTCGCGTGCCCACAGGACCGCCCGCGCGACGTCGGCGGCGTCGCGCACCGACAGCACCGCGCTCGGCCGAATGTCGGCGTACCGCTTGTTGAACGGGACGCTCGCCGCCGCGAAACCGTCGTCGCCGGGATAGCGCACCGTTCCCGCGTTCAAGCGGTCGAGACTCGCGATATCGGTCATCGGCCCGCCTCCGACGGTGTTGTGCGGCGGTACCGGTCCGTGACAGAGAGTTCCGGTGTTCCGCGTCCGATCGCAGACCAGCGACGATCGGCCGCGTCGCCCGAGGGCTTACCTCGTACGCTGTCGATTTCGCTGCCGGACAGCGCAACTGACGGTGCGCGCTCTGCCGAATCGGGCGTGCCTCGCACGATCGGAGCCGGACCCCGGCCGGTCTCGGCGCCGGATGATGCCGATGCCTGATCCGTGTCGGCGCGGGTGGGCAGGGCGGCGTCCCACGATCGCGCGCCGAAGCGGCGCAACAGCCGGTTCATCGGATCTCCACCAGGTAGGAGATCCCGCTGGTTCCGTTGGGCCCGTAGCGTTCCCACTCCTCGCGAAGCCGCAGGGGTTCGCCGTCGGTCACCTCCGGCTCCGACCGTGTGAAGCCCGAGACGATGTCGCCGCCGTGCAGCACCATCGTGTAGGCCAGGTGCAGCACCCCGTCGGCGTCGCACAGGCCGTTGAGCGCACCGCGGCGGACCTTGCCGCCCGCGAAGAACGCCCACACCAGATCGCCGCGCTGGTGGTACCGCGCGACCACACCGTCGTCGCTGTCCGGGTTGCGGAACCGGCGGCCGTCGTAGTTGATCATTTGTCGGCGTCCAGGAGTCCGGCGGGCAGGGTGAACGCGGAACCCGGCGCGGGCGGTTCCAGCGGATCGCCGACCAGCTCGACCGAAGCGCTTGCCGCCTTGAGCAATTCGGAGCAGCGCGGCGCGTCGGCCGCCTCGCACACGACGAACGAGTGCCGGGCGATGTAGCCGCCGGGCGGCAGCCGCAGCTCCGCGCCGGGCTCCACCATCGCGGCCGCGGTGACGAGGCCGGGCGCGTGCTCGGGCACCGTCACGGAGCGCACGAGCGTGTCGCGTTCGGGGTAGCCGAAGCGGATGCCCGCCGCGGCCTTGCGGGTGGGCCTGGTCGCGGGCCGGTGGCCGGTGGCGACGTCGACCAGCACCTCGCCGGGGTCGATGCCGGTGGCGATCTTGCCGAGGAACGGGATGAGGTCGCCGCCGAGGCGGCCGTTGACCTCGATGATGAGCGGTCCGCGCGCGGTCAGCCGCACCTCCGTGTGGGTGATGCCGTTCTCCACCCCGAGCTCGCGATGCGCGGCGGCCAGCGTGCCGATCAGGGTCTCGTCCTCCAACAGCGGGTCGGCCGCGTCGACCAGGTGACCGAGCTCCTCGAAGTACGGTTCCAGCCCGGTTCGCTTGCGCGCCAGGAACATCGGCAGGTACTCGCCTTTGTAGACGGCGGCGTCGATGCTGATCTCCGGTCCGACCGCGAACTCCTCCACGATCGCGGTACCGCGGAACGGCTCGTCGCCGATGGCGCTCGCGCCGGTGGCGGTGGCGAAGGCGGCGTCGAGTTCGACCCGGTCGGCGGCCAGCACCACGCCCATGCTCGCGCCGAGCGCCTGCGGCTTCACCACCACCGGGTAGCCGATACGGTCCGCGGCCGCCCGCGCCTGCTCGAGCGTGCCGGTGAGCTCGAACCGGGGCTGGACGAGGCCGGCGTTGGTGAGCACCGAGCGCGTCCGGTTCTTGTCTCGGCAGCCGCGCACGCCTGTGGCGGTCAGCCCGGGCACGCCGAACTCGTCGGCCATGTCGGCGGCGGGCTGGACCAGCGGCTCGTCCCAGCAGAGCACGCCCACCACCCTCCTGCGGGCGGCTATCTCGCGCGCCTCGGCGGCCAGGACGGCGTGATCGAAGACGTTGGCGACCACGATCTCGTCGAAATAGTCGTGCTGCCACGTAGGTTCGATGTTGTTGAGCAGCACCAGGTCCAGGCCGCGGGAGCGGGCCCGCGCCGTGACCGAGCGCACCAGGTATTCCCGGTACAGGCGCAGTCCGCTGCCGATCACCAGCAGTATGTCGTTGGTGGGGTTCATTGTTGTTCCTTCCGCATCAGGCGGCCGGTCGGGCGGCCGCGAGCTCGACGAGGTGGTCGGCGACCAGCGGGGCGGTGCGGAACCCGTCGCCGCCGGTGGCGGCGCGGGCCACGACCGCGGGTCCCGGCCTGGTGAGGGTGGCGCCGCCGGTCGCGGCGTCGACGGTGTAGTGGCACTGCTTGACCGCGGCGATTCGGTACCGGTCCGCATCGGTGAGCACCGTGTTCACGTATCGCATTGCCGCATAGGCACTCTCGGCGTCCGCGCCGAGATCGTCGACCGTCCGGCACAGCCGCGACGAGCTGACCTTGAGCAAGGTGCCCGCCCCTGGCGGCATGAGCCAGCCGGTGCCGTCCGCGCCGATCCGCCCGGCGCTCGGCGCCTGCTCCCACCACGCCGCCAGGTCGGCGGGCGGTCGCAGGTAGACGGTGGTCTGCCGGTGCAGCACGGTCGGCGCGTCGACGAGTTCGCCCGTCCACGCCCCGGTCGCCAGCAGCACCAGATCGCCGGACAGCCGGGCGCCGCCGCGCAACCGAAGCCGGGCGGCGTCGGTGTCCACCTCGACCACCTGCCGCCAGGGCAGCAGCATGACCGTCGGCTGCGCCCGCAGCCAGCGAGCGGCGGCGTGCAGCACCCGTTCGGCGAGCAGCACGCCCGCATCGGCCTCCAGCAGGCCCCAGTGTGCTTCGGGAAACACGAAGTGCGGCAACACCTTCGGCTCCAGAACGGTCACGGGCAAGCCGCTGCGGTCGGCCACGTCGACCGCAGCGTCGATCGACGCGGCAGGCCAGCCGGTGACCACGCCGATGCGGCGGTAGAAGTGGCCGCCGAGCAGCGCTTGCAGCCGCAGCCAACGCCGGTGCAGCGCCGCCGCCGCGGCGGTGGCGGCCGGGTCGCCGGGACTCAGCGCCCGCACGGCCCGGTGATGATCGAACGAACTCGACGCCGGGTTCGGGATCGGGCCCCGGTCCACCACGGTCACCCGGTGGCCGGCCCGCGCGCAGCGCACGGCCGCGATCAGGCCGGTGACACCGGCGCCCGCGATGACGACGTCGGTCATGTCACGCCCCTACCGCGGGCAGCCGAGGCAGCCGGACCGGTTCGATCACGGCGCGTTGGGACACTTCTCGCAGATCGGTTCCCGGCAGCATGTCGGAACCGGCGAGCGCCGCCTCGGCCAGGTCGACGAGCAGCGGCGCGGCGCAGCGCACCAGCACGTCCACTTGGTGGCAGAAGTCGCCGCCGTCGGCGACCGGCGTGCGGTCCAGCCGGGCCAGCTGCTGGGTCAGCGTTTCGGCGACCCGGTTCAGGCTGAACCCAGGCAGCTCGTAGGCCGCGCGGAAGCGTTCGACCATCCGCAGCGCATCGGACCGGCCCCGCTCCGAGATCGGCAGGCCGCCGCGCCACACCCAGTCGTCGGCCTTGGCGGCCACCCGGTTCCACGGCGCGACCAGCCTGGTCTCGGTGAGCGCCGCCAGTTCGTCGTGACTGAAACTGGTGCGCTGGAACTCGGGGCTGTTGCCCGCGAGATGGAAGCGGATCAGGTCGCGCGGCACCCGTGCCGCCAGATCGCGGCCCCACACCAGGTGTCCCCGGCTGGTGGAGAACTTCTCGTGACGCAACTCGTAGAACTCGTTGGTCAGGAACAGTTTCGGCAGCGGGTAGTCGCCGAGCGCAAGCAGCATCGCCAGCCCGGAGATCCCGAACGGGTGGATGTTGTCGATGCCGAGGAAGTAGACGATGCGCGCCGCCGCCTCGGGACGCCACAGCGCGTCCTCCGAATCCGGTTCCATGCCGCGGTTCTCGGCGGCCAGCATGGTGCAATACATCGTCCACGCGACCGGCTCGGCGTTCGGATTCACCACCTGTCCTGGCAGATCCGGCGCGGGAATGCCCCACGAGATCGGGTAGGTGACCGGGAAGTCCGGCAGCGGCCGGTCCAGCAGCTCGGCCACCACCTGAGCTGCGTGCGGACGCAGCAGTCCGGCGGCCTCGGCGAAGTGGGCGCGCAGCCGCTCCCGGTACTCCTCCAGTGGGAGGACGAGCACCTCGACCTCGCGAATCTCCAGTCGCTCGTCCGGGTTCCGCGTCGAACGCGGATCGAGCAGCTCACCCGCGGTCACCGCGTGCCCGCAGCTCTCGCACAGCCCCGCGCAGCTGTCGGCCAGGCAGACCGGGCAGGCGCCCGCGACGTGCCCGTCCACCAGGTATTCGCCGGTGTTCGGCGCGTACGGGAACGGCATCGGCCGCAGGCGCAGTGCGCCTTTGGCGCGCAGTTCCGCGACGACCCGCGCGACGTACGAGGTGAACCGCCGCTCCCATCCGGTGAAGGCGTCGACGGCGATACCCAGCGCCGCCAGCGTCGCCTCGACCTCTTTGGCGGAGCGCTCGACCAGCGCCTGCGGCTCGATGCCGAGCCGGTGCGCGGTGGTGGTGACGTAGGTGGAGGTGTCCTGCACGCCGGTGCCGAACAGCACCTCCCGCCCGGTCGCGCGGGCGTAGCGGGTGTAGACGTCGGCGGCGAGGAAGGGACCCGCGATGTGCCCGAGATGCAAATCTCCGTTGGCGGTCGGCGCAGCCGAGATGACGAGGGTGGGACCGTTCACGACGTCACCGAATCTTCCTGTCGAGCGGTATCTTTCGCCCCGTGCAACGAGCCGGCCCGGTGCCTGCGCACGAATTCGGCCGACATGTCGGTGTCCCACCAGATGGCGTACCACTCGAAATCGGTGGCCCCCGCGTTGCGCACGTGATGGGTCGTGCCGGGGACGAGGTGGACCAGATCGCCCGCCACGAAGTCGCGCTGCTCGCCGTCAACGTCGAGGACCGCGCGGCCCGTCATGGCGATGAACAGCTCGTACTCGTGGTGGGCGTGCGCGGTGGAGACGTCGCCGGGGCGCAGCACGCACCACGCGCCCTCGAACGGCGCGTTGAGCGCGGGCCACGGCAGCAGACGCTCGGAGGCGACGCCGTACGCCTCGGTCAGGCCGTCCCGGTCGAGGCTGCGAATCTCGATCATGCCGTCCGGCTTTCCAGGAAGGCGCCCGCGGTGACGTGGCGGCGGTCGAGGATGTCGTCGACGATGTCCTGCGAACGGTGCGCGAGCACGCTGATCAGGGTGTCGGAGATGCCGTGCGTCTGTTCGTTGACGCCCTGCAGATACACCGCGCCCCAGGCGGATTCGCCGAGATCGAGGCGGTAGCGACGGCTCACCGAGATCTCGTCGAGGCCGAGGCGGTCGGCGAGATCGCGGACCAGCGCGGGCATCTGCTGCTCGTAGCCGGTGCCGAGCAGCACCACGTCGCAGCGCAGGGGCTCGATCTTGCCGGTCTTGCGGTCGCGCAGCTCGAGCACCACCTCGTCGCCGTCCATGCGCGCGCCGGCCACCTCGGTCATCGAGCGGACGGTGGAGCGCTCCTGGCCCAGCATGCGCTGCTGGTACATCATGGCGTAGATCTCGTCCAGGAACGGCGGGGCCAGGCCGGCGTAGTTGGTGAGGTGCACCTCGTCGAGGATGCGGCCGCGCACGTCGGCCTCGGAGTGGTAGAACTCGTCGACGAAGGACGGGAAGAACAGCTCGTTGACGAACTTGCTGGTCTGGTAGTTCTGCAGGCCGATGGAGCGCATGACGATGGTCGGCGCGCTCTGCGGCAGATCGGTGTGCAGCGCCATGAACATCTCCGCGGCGCTCTGCGCGCCGCCGATCACGACCGGACGGATCGGGCGGTCGGCGGGCAGCTCGGCGACCCGGGTGCAGTACTGAGTGCTGTGAATCACCTTGTCGGCGGGCAGGTTCCGGAAGACCTCGGGAACGTGCGCGTCACGACCGGTGCCGATGACCAGATCGCGGCAGTCGACGGTGTCGCCGCCCGCGAGTGCGACGGTCCAGCCGACGAGCCTGCCGTCGCCGGTGCGGCGGGGCTCGATCGAGGTGACCTGGGCGCCGTAGCGCACCGAGACCTGCTCCAGCGAGTGCGCCACCCACTGCTGATACTCCGACAGCTCCCACCGGTAGGGGTTGAAGGTGGACAGGTTGACGAACTCGTCCAGGCGCCTGCGCTCGTACAGGAAGTTCAGGAAGGAGTACCGGCTGCGCGGATTGCGCAGGGTCACCAGGTCTTTGAGGAACGACACCTGACTGCGGGCCCAGGGGAGCAACAGGTTGCGCTGCCATTTCACGTCGGGATGCTGCTCGAGCAGCAGGGTCCGCTGGGCCAGCCGCGGCGCGTCGGATTCCTCGAGCGCGACAGCCAGCGCGAGGTTGGCGGGACCGGCGCCGATGGCCAGGACGTCGACTTCGTGATCGCTCACATTTCCACCTGAGTCTCGATGGTTACCACTTGCTCCGATCCAGTGAATGCGCTGCGCGAGTTGACCGAAACCCGCGCGCCGATCCGCACGACAACCTGTCGACACGGTGGCCGTTTCGCCGATTGACGCCGCCTGAAAGTCGATTGAATGTTTCTGTGGCACACCGCTGCCGATCAATTCCCGGCTCTGCTGAGCTGGCCAGATGGGAGGCGCTGAAAAATGGCTCGGCGCAACAGTTGTCGGGTTTGCGGGTCATCGATGACCGCCGGTTCGAGGTCACCCTGACGGCTCCTTTTTCCGCCTTCGCGACCCAGCTCGGCTACGCCGCGTTCTTCCCGCTGCCGCGCAGCTTCTTCGCCGACCGGGCCGGCTTCGAGGCGCATCCGATCGGCAACGGGCCCTTCCGGTTCGTCTCGCACACGCCGGGCGAGAACATCGTCGTGCGCCGGTACGACGCCTACGGCGGCGCGCGCAAGCCGCACATCGAGGGTGTCGAATTCCGGTTCTACAAGGCGCTCGAGGACGCTTACGCCGACGTGGTCGCCAACGATCTGGACTACCTCGATTTCGTGCCCGCCGACGCGCTCGCGGGCGGCCGGTACAAATTCCGGACGCTGATCAACGACCGCCGCATGTCGACGATCTTCCGCTCCGGCTGGGTCGCCGACTACCCGTCCATCGAGAACTTCCTCAACCCGATCTTCCGCACCGGCGCCGCGGTGAACGGCACCACGTACTCCAACCCGGAGGTCGACGCGCTGCTGGCGAGCGCGGACGCCGCGCCGACCGAGCGCGAGGGGTGGGTGCTGTACCAGCAAGCCGAGCGACGGATCCTGCAGGACATGCCCGCGATCCCGCTGTGGTTCCAGAAGGTGCAGTCCGGCTGGTCGAACCGGACCAGGGAGGTGGCCGTCTCGCAGCTGCTGCAACTGGACCTGTTCGCGGTCGAGGTGGATTGATCGCGTTCAGTTCCCCTCGCGGTGGTCGAGCTGTCGCCGGGCGGTTGGCCGGTATTCGGTTCGGAGCCGTCGACCGTGGCGGGGATAACGTCTCCTTCACCTCCGACTGTTGCTCCGCGACCCGGTGTGCGGCTGTATTCGATACGCATTGCCGAGATGCAAGGGCATCGAGAGGACATCCGCATCCGAGCCCACGGATCTCGAATGCCGGACAACGCTGTGTGGTTCTACTTCGAACTTCCGCAGCCGGGGAAGGAATTCGATATCGCGTCGATTTCGATGGATCTGTTGGATGGAGCGCCGTCGGAGGCGGTGGCAGAGATCGGTAACGAGCCGGATCTGTGAGGATCCGAGATGTGAGGAAAGTATCAATTCATACGCGCGGCAACGTTTCAACAGGAATTCGCTGGCACCTGCGCGCAACGCGTCGAAGACGCAGAGCCGAAAGTGGTCACCACCAGCATCGGTGGTGCCGCGGGCACGGTCGCCAGGATGCACACTGGTGACCTGACCCGAAGCCGGAGCGTGAAGTCCTCAGTCCAGGTAGTCTTCTCGCAGTCGCTCGAGCGCCCAAGCCCAATACGACGACGCCGCCCACTCGTGGGCGCCGATCGCGGCAATCAGCTGTCGCGCGGCATCGCCCGAGCCGGGACCTTCCAGCCGCGCGGCGAGACCCGCCATCAACGCCATCGCTCCGGCAGCCTCCCGCACCGAGGCGAACGCGACCCCCTGGTCGCCTTCGCCGTGGTCCCAGCCACCTGGCGCGTAGATCTGGACCACGCCGGTCTGACCGTCCAGCATCAGAGTCATATCCCCGTTGAACTCGCCTAGGCCGTAGGCGTACTTCGCGGGCGGGGAGTCGTCGTCGGGGCGGCGGCGGCCGAACAGCTCGTCCGGGTCGGCCTCCCACATGCCCTTCGCCGGCAGGTCCGCCGAATCGAACCACTCCCCGCCGACTGTCACCGCCGGGAAACCCACCTCGCTGAGGAAGGCTCGCGACTCGGCGTGCTCCAGCCGCTCGGGCAGCTCGGCGGGACGCCACAGGGCGCCGACGCCGAGCTGCGCGGTCAGCCACTCGAGGGTGGGATCCGCCGCCTTGTCGATCTCGATTGCCATGGCGCCATTGAACACTGCGCAACTGTCGAACCCAAGCAAACGCCGCTCTTGCCGCTGGAAAGGCAGAAGCCCCGCATCCGAAGGATGCGGGGCTCATCTACTGCGTAGCTCAGATCGTGCGGACGTCCTGCGCTTGCGGGCCCTTCTGGCCCTGACCGATCTCGAACTCCACGCGCTGTCCTTCTTCCAGGGATTTGAATCCCGAGCCGGACACGGCGGAGAAATGAACGAAGACGTCGGGGCCGCCACCGTCTTGCGCGATGAAGCCGAAGCCCTTTTCGCTGTTAAACCACTTCACACTGCCTTGAGCCATTTGTTTACTTCATCTTTTCTGTAGATGAGCCAAGCGAATCACACCGATAAGCCTGATCTCACTCGTCCACCCTCCCATGGATCGGGGGTTTCGCCCCCATGAATACCGCAGCCTGTGAGCTAACCGACAGCGACGGTCCGGGCCGATCGAACCCAGGCCGGAGGGATCGCTGTGGCCGCACGGAGGCTTGCGACAGTAGGTGTCAGGTCCGCCGACTTTTCTGTGCCGGAACGGGATTCGGGCTAGTCCAGAGCGGTCACCGACCCGCTGCTGTGCAAGCGCCGCGGCGTGATGACCATGGCCGCGGAGAACAGCGCTGCGAACTCCGCCGGGGTGCCGAACATTGCGCCGATGCGTTCGGCGTACTTCGCCGCGTAGCGCGGCTCTTGGTCCGCGGGCGGCAGGTCGGGGGCGAGCTCGGCGGTGCCTTCCAGGCGCACGATGTCGCGGCCGATGTCGGTGACGTCGAGGCCGAGGCTCACGTGCGGGTTGGCCGCCACATTGCGCAGCTTCCGCTTGCCCCGCTGGCTGTAGACCAGGATCGTCTCGTCCTCGCGCAGCAGGAACCAGACCGGCACGCTGTCGGGCCTGCCATCCGGGCGGACCGTCGTCAGCCACGCGATGAGATTGCCGCGCAGTCTGCCTTCGACGTACGCGCGGCGGCCTGCGGGGAGATGGGATGTCAGGTTCATGGATGCCTTCATCTGGTACGAAAGTGCCTGTTCGGCAGGGGATGTCGTGCGACCTGCGGGTACGAGGCCAATCGAGCGGCGGCGCGACGGCGTGGTGACGCGAGATCCGCGCGGTCGCGGGGGAATTCACGGTGAACGCGAAGCATCCGCCGATCGTGTTCTCGATCGGCGGATGCCTCAGCGGTGCGCGGTACGCGCCTCGCGGCGCCGAGGTGCGGCGCTCACGCTCCGGTGCCGGACTCGACGGTGGACACCGCCGTGCCGGACTTGACGGTGGACACCGCGGTGCCGGTCGCTGCGGCGGACACATCGGTGCCGGGTTTCGTGTCGGACACCTCCATGTCCGTTGTCACGTCGGGCTTTTCGCTCACGTCCGCCTCGCTCGTATCCGCCGTGTGGTCCTCGCGAATCCCCGCGTACGCGCACCACGCCGCGAAGATCCCGAGCGCACCGCACAGTGGCCAGATCCCGGTGCCGAGGCGATCCCATGCGAGAACACCCAGGGTGGGACCCAGCGCCATGCCCAGACCGAAGGTGGCCTGATGGGTGCCGATGTAACGGGCCTTCACCGCGGCGGGGAAGGTGGAGGGATAGGCGAACATGGTGGGGCCGTTGATCATTACGCCGAGTACGAACACGACCGTCGCGAGCAGGATCGGCGCCGCACCGTGTCCGGCGAAGGAGTATCCGGCGACGCCGAGCCCCATGATCGCGGTACCCACCGCGCCGACCAGCGGCGGCCGCAGGTGCTTGACATACGAGGTGATCTTCAGCTCGCACAGGATCAGCACCACCGACGCCGTGACGAGCACCGCGCTGTACAGGCCGGTGGACCGGCCGTCGGCGGTGATGTTCAGCGGCAGCGCGACGGTGTACTGCACATAGATGATCGAGCCGACCAGCACCGACGCCAGGAACAGGTGGTAGCGCCGGTCGCGCAGGATCACGCCGTAGCCGGTGCGCTCGCCCGGCGTCGGCTCCGGCGCGTCCTGCACGGCTGCCACGTTCGGCAGGAGCAGCAGCGCCAGGGCCGCGTAGGTGAGCGCGGTCGCGGCGTCCAGCCAGAGCAGCAGATTCCAGTCGATCAGGATCACCGCCGCGGCGATCAGCGGCGCCAGCGCCGCGCCCGCGTTCAGGGCGATGCGCATCATCGAAAAGCCCATCACCCGATGCTCTTCCGGCATCAGGTCGCCGAGCAGCAGCGCCGCGGCAGGCCGGTAGGCCTGGGTGACCAGGCCCGCCGCGCCCACGGCGACGAGCAGCGCCGCGAACAGGCCGGGGGTGGCGAGCAGCGGGATCACCGTGAGCAGCGCGGCCGATCCGGTCATCGCGGCGATGATGGTCGAGCGCGGGCCGAGCCGATGGGTGAGCTCGCCGCCGAGCATGGTCCCGAAGACCGCCCCCGCGCTGTAGGCGGTGAGCGCGAGACCGGCTTGGCCGATGCTGAATTCGCGATGCGTCAGGTAGAGCACCAGGAAGGTCTGCACGAAGGCGCCGAGCTGGTTCACCAGCACGCCGATGAGCAGATAGACGACCGGGCGCGGGGTCTGGCGCAGCGCGGCGAAAACGCCGGTGCGGGAATCGGTTCTGATTGCGTTCATCGTGAGTCCTTGATCGCCGGAGCGGAGATGTGGTCGGCGTTCGGAAGCCTCGGCGCGGCAGCGCTCGGACGTCTCGGCGCAGCTGCGCTTCGACGACCCGGCGCGGCGGCGTCCACGGCTCAGCGCAGCAGCGCCTCGACCGCACCGAAGTCCAGCGCGCCCGCGAGCGCGCCGTAGGTGCCGGTGTCGAGGAGTTCGCGGGCGGCGGCCGCGGCCTGGCCGTAGGCGGCCTGGGCCAGCGCGGGGCCGAGGCTGACCCGGCGCACGCCCGTGGCGGCCAGCTCCGGCACGCTGGGTGCGCCGGGACCGGTCATCACGTTCACCGGGAGCGGCGACTTGCCCGCGAGATCGGTGAGCGTCGGCAGGTCGAGCAGGCCGGGGACGAACAGGCCGTCCGCGCCCGCCTCGGCGTAGTCGACGGCCCTGGACAGCACCTCGTCGAACCGGTCATCGGGTGCGCCGATTCCGAACAGGTACACGTCGGTGCGCGCGTTGATCACCAGTTCGGGCAGGCCCGCCTCGGTGGCAGCGGCGCGGGCGGCGCGCAGCCGATCGCGCTGCGCTGCGCGCTCGAACAGCGGTCCGCCCGGCGCGGTGGAGTCCTCCAGATTGACGCCGACCGCGCCCGCGGTGATCACGGCGGCGATGGTGGCCGCGACATCCTCCGGCGCGGGACCGTAGCCGCCTTCCACGTCGGCGGTGACCGGCACGTCGACGGCCGCGACGATGCGGGCCACCTGGGCTACGGCCTCGTCCCTGGTCAGCCGCTGGCCGTCGGTGCGGCCGAGCGCCCAGGACACGGCCGCGCTGGTGGTGGCGATCGCCTGAGCGCCCGCCTGCGCGATCACCGCCGCGCTGATCGGGTCCCAGGCGTTGGGCAGCACGAAAGTGCCTGCCGCGTGCAGGTTTCGAAACGCGTCGGCCCGGCTCCGCTGGATGTCGTCGGCCACGTCGGCTCCTCCTGTGTCGTTGATCCTGATCTGTTCGAACTCGACGAACCTAACCCCTGAACCGGCCGTATCCGCCCTGCTCACGACTACCGCGGACAAACGAACGTCAAAGCCGGACAACGCGATCGGTTCAGCGTGCGAAACCGCCCTCGAAACCGATGGCCGCGCGTAGTGGGTCGGCGTCGAGCTCGTCGGCCCTGCGGCGCAGCGCGAACCGGTCGGCCTCCTGGGCGACGAGCTGGCCGAACAGCGGCGACATCATGTACCGCTCCGGATCCGGAAGCCGGTGCAGCAGACCGCCGTCGATGAGGCTGTCCATCGCGTACTCGGCCGACTCGATCGAGATGTGCAGCGAGCGCGCCAAGGTCGCGGGCGTCACCTCGTCGGCGCCGCCGGCCAGCATGTGCAGCACGTGCTTGGCCAGCGGCGGACGCGACAGATAGGCGGGCAGCACCGCGTCGGCCAGGCTCACATCGCCGATCCGCAACCAGTTCGACACGGTCACCCCCTCCGCGAGACGCGCTGCGATCTCGGACAGGCGCCGCCCCGGCTGCGCGGCGATCTTGCGGCCCGCGATGGTGAGCGCCAGCGGCAGGTGGCCGCAGAACTCGGCGATGCGCAGCGCCGACGCGGGCTCGGCGCCGACCCGGTCGCCGCCGATGAGCAGGCGCAGCAGGTCGACCGACTCGGCCTGCGTGAGCTGGCAGAGTGCGACGCGGCGCACCCCGTCCAGACCGAGCAGCCGCGAGCGGCTGGTCACCACGATCTGGCTGTTCAGCGAGCGCGCGAGCAGCGGACGGACCTGCGGTTCGTCGTGGACGTTGTCGAGCAGCACGATCACCCGTCGTTCGGCGAGCATCGAGCGGTACAGCCCGATGCGGTGCGTGTCGTCGGCGGGCACCTGGTCGGGCGGCACGCCGAGCGCGCGCAGGAAACCGGCCATGACCTCCAGCGGAGCGGCTTCGTCGCCGCGGCGGGCGGCCATGTCGGCGAACAGCTGTCCGTCGGGGAACTCTTCGGCGAGCCGGTGCGCGAACCGGAGCGCGAACGCGGTCTTGCCGACGCCGACCGGTCCGCGCACGACCACGGGGACCCGCGAGTCCGCGATGCCGGCCGTGGCCGCTCGGGTGTCGTCGAATTCGGCTATCCGGCCCACGAAATCGTGCGGGCCGATGGGTAGCTGCACCGGGCGCGGCGGTCCGGAGTCACCCGCGTCGTCCACCACGATCGGCAGCGGCTCGGTGGGCGCGCCGTCCCCGCGCGCCTCGCGCCAGCGGCGCTCCCACTCCGCGGGGTCGCCGCCGCAGGCGCGCACGAACGCCAGCGCCACCGGCAGCGTCGGCAGCCGATGGCCGCCCGCGGCGTCCGACAGCACCGAGGGGGAGTAGAGGGCCGCGCTCGCCAGCTGCCGATACGATGGATTGCCCGCCGCGGCCCGCAGCTTGCGCAGATCTCCCGCGAACGCGGCGACCGGTCCCGACCGGATATCGATCGGTTTCTCTCGTCGACCCATCGGTGCTCCACTCCCTGAAATGCGTTGCGGCACACTTGCCCCTGTACCGCTGCCTTAGCAGCCGACAACTTCGTCGGCTCCCCCCATGACGCGCACCGCCTAGCGAGCACCGGCCTCGGCGGTTTTACCCCTGATGACGACCGCACTTCCGGGGAGCTCCGCACCGCGCGTCCGGCGAGTCCGAATTTCCCGTTCCGCGATGGTCCATCCGCAGTGTGAACGGCCAGCGTCGCTATGGCGTGCAATAGGCGACGTGCCGCCTAAGCCTGAATCGTGCTGTGCACCTTGGGTATTAACACCTGGAACGGCCTCGATTGGATCAGGACCCTTGACCGCTCAAGTTTTAGTCATTTACACTAAAACCAAGTTCACGAGAGGAGCGGCGACATGGGATACGGACACTGGGACGACACTGCCTACCGGGCGGCCAAGACCTACCGCGCCAGCCGGGGGATCGACGACTTCGGCTACACCGCCGAGATGCGGGCGCAGCCCTACACGAGCTGGCGCGCGCACCCCGCGCTCGACCCGCTGGGGGTCGACGTGCGGGAGTGCCGGGACTCCGCCGAGCATGGGAACTCGCTGCCCATCGCGGTGTTGTTCGACGTGACCGGCTCGATGGGGCAGGTGCCGATCATCATGCAGGACAAGCTCGGCAAGCTGCACGGACTGCTGCAGCGCAAGAAGTACGCGGACGATCCGCAGATTCTGTTCGGCGCGGTCGGCGACGCCGACACCGACCGGGCGCCGCTGCAGGTCGGGCAGTTCGAATCCGACAACCGGATGGACGAGCAGTTGCGCAACATCCTGCTGGAGGGCGGCGGTGGCGGGCAGAAGTCCGAAAGCTACGAGCTGGCTGCGTATTTCCTGGCCACCCACGTCGTCACCGACGCGTGGGAGAAGCGGCGCAAGCGCGGGTACCTGTTCTTCATCGGCGACGAGCTGAACAAGCCGCGACTGGCCTCGCGGCACATCCGCGCGATCATCGGCGACCATGTGCGCAGCGATATCGCGGTCGACTCGATCTACCGCGAGCTGGCCGAGAAATGGCACGTGCACTACATCCTGCCGAACCAGTCCAGCTACTACGACGACCCCGAGATCGCCGAACACTGGCGCGGGCTGCTCGGGCAGAACTTCCTGAAGCTCGACGATCCCGCCGCCGTGTGCGAACTCATCGCGCTCACCATCGGGCTCGCGGAGGGCCGGGTCGACATCGACACGGGTCTGGCCGACCTGCGCGACGTCGGGTCGGGTGCGGAAGTGGATTCGGTCGGCAAAGCGCTGGGCCCGCACGCCATGCGCGCGTTGCCGGGCGGGTCGAGCTGAGCGGGGGCGCGTCGCACCGTCGCGGGGTCGGTGTGACGTGCGTTCCGAGTGCGGCGTCGAGGAAAATGAAAGGCAGACGCGCATGTTCGGCGCGCATCTGATCGTGGTCGACCTCGGTTTCGGCGACGCGGGAAAGGGCGCGACGGTGGACTGGTTGTGCTCGCCGGAGGCGGGCCTCGACGTGTCGGCTGTCGTCCGCTTCAACGGCGGTGCGCAAGCCGCGCACAACGTGATCGCCGACGGGCGGCACCATACGTTCGCGCAGTTCGGCTCCGGCACGTTCTCCGGCGTGCCGACCCTGCTGTCGCGGCACATGCTGGTGGAACCGATCGCGCTGGCGGGGGAGGCGCGGCGGCTGGACGCGCTGGGCGTCCGTGACGCCCTGTCGCTGTTGCGGATCGAGGGCGGCGCGCTGCTCACCACGCCGATCCACATCGCCGCCAATCGCGCCCGCGAGGACGCTCGCGGTGCGGCGCGGCACGGGTCCTGCGGACGCGGCATCGGCGAAACCGCCTGGTACGCACTGGAACACGACGCGCCTACGGTCGCCGACTGCCGCGACCCCCGTGTGCTGCGCGCCAAGCTGGGCGCGCTGGCCGCCCGCTACGCTCCGTTGATCGCGCCAAGCGGGCATCGCTACGAGCCGATCGACGACCTGGTCGACATGTACCGCGAGTTCGCGGCCGCGGTGCGCATCGTGGACGCGACCTACCTGGCGCGAGTGGCGCGGCGCGGCCGCCTCGTCTTCGAGGGAGCGCAGGGCGTGCTGCTGGACGAGTGGCGCGGATTCCATCCGCACACCACTTGGTCCACCGTCGAACCGCGCAACGCGCGCGCCATGCTGGCAGGCATCGGCCACTCCGGTCACACGCTCGGCGTCACCCGGACCTATCAGACCAGGCACGGCGCGGGCCCGTTGCCGACGGAGCACGCCGGACTCGGTATTCCCGAGCCGCACAACACCTTCGGCGAGTACCAGGGCGCATTCCGGCTCGGCCACCTCGACGCGGTGCTGCTGCGCTACGCCGTCGCGGCGTGCGGCGGCATCGACGGACTCGTGGTGAACCACCTCGACGCGGCGGGAACCGGCCGGGCCGCAACGGGTTACCGCACGCGCGCCGGGATCGTCCGGAAGCTCCCGCTCGGGCCGTGGCGCGATCTCGACCACCAGCGCGGGCTCACCGAGTTGCTCGCCACCGCCGAGCCGCTGCTCGAAGAGCTCCCCGACGACCGGCCGGCCTGGTTCGAGCGGACGCTCGGCGCACCGGTCGTCCTGAGCGCGGACGGGCCCGCCCGCGCCGACCGAACCCCGCACCGGACGGCGGCCGCCGCCTGAGGGCAGGATGTTCGGCGTGGAGCAATCCGTTGTGTCCGTCGACGTGGTGACGCTCCGGTTCTGGCCCGAGGACGCCGAGGTCACGATCGGAATAGCGCCGCGCGGCCACGAACCGTTCACCGGCGAACTCGCGCTGCCCGGCGTGCTGCTCGGCCGCGGCGAGCGCCTCGTCGCGGCCGCGCGCCGCGCGGTGCACACCAAGCTCGGCGTCCCGGAGGCCGCGATCGGGGCCGTCGGTCAGCTCGTCACCTTCGACGAACCCCATCGCGACCCGCGCGGACCGACCCTGTCCATCGCCATGTGGGCGGTGGCAGGCCCGCACGAAGGCCCGGCCAGGTGGGTGCCCTTCGACGGGACACCCACCCTGGCGTTCGACCACAACCGCATCGTCGAAGCGTCCCGCGCGGTCCTGGCCCGGCTGCTCTGGAAAGACGGGCTCTTCACCCGCGCCCTGCTCGGAACCGAATTCCCCGCCACCCGAGCCGTCGAGCTCAGCGCCTCACTGCTCGGCGCCCGCCCCGACCCGGCCAACCTCAACCGAACCCTCGCCGCCCTCCCCGGCCTGGAACGCACCACCGAACGCCGCCGCACCAAGTCCACCGGACGCCCCGCCGCCGTCTGGGCGTTCACCGCACCGGAGCCCGTCAGCGCCGAATAGCGCTGCGCCCGAACCGGTTACCTGCACGTCTTCGCCAGGCACGCCCGACGCGGTTTCCTGGTTCGGCGGCGGGAATGGGCGGAAGCTCCCACGATCACGAGGCCGGGCTTGCCGCGCGGCTGGCAACGCATTTCGCGGCCGGGTGAGGGGTGGTCAGGTGCGTGGGGCGTACATGATCACCGCGACGCCGACGAGGCAGATGGCGGCGCCCAGGTAGTCCCAGCGGTCGGGGCGGAACTTGTCGACGACCATGCCCCAGGCTAGTGAGCCTGCGACGAAGACGCCGCCGTAAGCGGCCAGGATGCGGCCGAAGTGGGGGTCGGGCTGGAAGGTGGCCACGAATCCGTAGGCGCCGAGGGCGAGCACGCCCGCCGCGATCCACAGCACGCCGCGGTGCTCGCGCCAGCCCTGCCAGACCAGCCAGGCGCCGCCGATCTCGGCGAGTGCGGCCAAGGCGAACAGCAGCAGGGAGCGGGCGACCACCATGCCGGGGAACCTACCTGTCGCGCGGCGTTCGGCCCGAGTTCAGGGAGGCGACCGGCGCCGGGTCGAGCGATGAAAGCTCGATGAACAGACCGGGAAAGGGCTGGCAGGTCCCGTGCCGCGGCCGTCATCGTCACGGTATGCGGAGACGGACGCTGTTGCGCGCCACGGCTCTCGGGGCGGCCTGCTCCATCCCCTGCGCGGTCACCGCCACCGCCGCCACCGCACCGGCCAAGGTCCTGGTGATCGGTATCGACGGCGCGATGTACGCCAAGATCCACCAGGCCGGCGCGCCGAACCTGCTGGGTTTGGCCGCCGCGGGCACGCTGTCGCAAACCTCGCTCGTGCCGCACATCAGCCTGTCCGGCCCCTCGTGGGCGACCGCACTCACCGGCGTCTGGGATCGCAAACACGGCGTCACCCACAACGACTTCGACGCCGCCCCGTTCGATCGGTACCCCACGGTGTTCACCCTGCTGGAGCGCGCGGGCCGCCGCACCGCCGCCGTCGCGACCTGGTCGAAGATCGCCACCATCGCGGGCAGCGGATCGCCGCACGCGGGCCGCATCGCAGTCACCGCGCCCGTTCCGGACGATCCGGACGAGGCGAAGACCGACGCCGCCACCGCCGACGCGGCGATCACCGCCCTCACCGGCGACGCACCCGACTTCCTGTTCGTCCACCTCGACCAGGTGGATTTCGCCGGTCACCGGCACGGCGCCGCCTCGCGGGCCTACCTGGACGCCACCACCAGGGTGGACCGCGAGGTCGGCCGCATCGTCGCGGCCGTGGACGCCCGCGCAGGCGAACGCTGGACCGTCCTCGTCACCACCGACCACGGCCACCTCCCCAAGGGCGGTCACGGCGGCCAGACCCGCGACGAGACCGCCACCTTCGTCATCGCCCGCGGCCCTGGTTTCGACCCCGGCGTGACCGACGCCCACTACGCCCTCGTCGACATCACCCCGACCGCCCTCGACCTGCTCGGCGTCCCGATACCGCGTGGTCTCGACGGCGGCTCGATGCGCGCCAGACCCGCCACCGCCCGCGAGTGGTAACACCGCGTCGCTCCGCGCCGGTTATCCGGTAACGGGGACGACGGCAAACCCGTTCTCCCCCGGAGGGTTCGGCTCGGAGGACTCGGTCGGCGGGCCGCCGCTACCGGTCAGAAACGTCCGATCGCGGCACCCGATATCGGACAGGCTCCGGTCTCGGCATCTACGGATCGGACGATGCGCCGAGCCGGGGACTAAAGTTGTGGTCTGGGCGGTTGCAGCGGTCGGATAGGGTGGTCCGACCGCGGCGTGGAGAGGTGGTGGCATGACTCAGCATCTGGGCGAGGCGAATGTCGAGCAATCGGCGGCATCTGCCCCGCAATCGAACGGGGCGGGGCCCGCCCCCGCGAACCCGTCGCCCGCCCGGCCGACCCCCAACGATGTGCCCCAGCGCCAGCCGAGCGCGTCGCAACGCCAGCCGGGCGCCACCGCCGCCGTCCCGACCTCCGCCTCGCGGCGGGTGCGTGCGCGGCTCGCCCGCAGGATGACCGGTCAGCGCGGCATCGCCGCCGTCAAGCCGGTGCTCGAACCCCTCGCGACGGTGCACCGCGAGCTGTACCCGAAGGCGAACCTCACCCTGCTGCAACGGGCCTTCGACGTCGCCGACGAACGTCACGCACACCAGTTCCGCAAGTCGGGCGATCCGTACATCACCCACCCGCTGGCCGTCGCCAACATCCTGGCCGAACTCGGCATGGACACCACCACGCTGGTCGCGGCCCTGCTGCACGACACCGTCGAGGACACCGGCTACTCGCTCGAACAGCTGACCGCCGATTTCGGCTCCGAGGTCGCGCACCTGGTGGACGGCGTCACCAAACTGGACAAGGTCAACCTCGGCGCGGCCGCCGAGGCCGAGACCATCCGCAAGATGATCATCGCCATGGCGCGCGACCCCCGCGTGCTGGTCATCAAGGTGGCCGACCGCCTGCACAACATGCGCACCATGCGTTTCCTGCCGCCGGAGAAGCAGGCGAAGAAGGCCAAGGAAACGCTCGAGGTGATCGCCCCGCTGGCGCACCGCCTCGGCATGGCCACCGTGAAATGGGAGCTGGAGGACCTCGCCTTCGCGATCCTGCACCCCAAGAAGTACGACGAGATCGTGCGCTTGGTCGCCGACCGCGCGCCGTCGCGCGACACCTATCTGGCGAAGGTGCGCGCCGAGATCGTCAACACCCTGGCCGCCTCGCGGATCAACGCGATCGTCGAGGGCAGACCCAAGCACTACTGGTCGATCTACCAGAAGATGATCGTCAAGGGTAAGGACTTCGACGACATCCACGACCTGGTCGGCATTCGCATCCTGTGCGACGAGGTCCGTGACTGCTACGCGGCGGTCGGCGTGGTGCACTCGCTGTGGCAGCCGATGGCGGGCCGGTTCAAGGACTACATCGCCCAGCCGCGCTACGGCGTCTACCAGTCGCTGCACACCACCGTGGTCGGCCCGGACGGCAAACCGCTGGAGGTGCAGATCCGCACCCAGGACATGCACCGCACCGCGGAATTCGGCATCGCCGCGCACTGGCGCTACAAGGAGACCAGGGGCAAGCACTCCGGTGACGCCGCCGAGGTCGACGACATGGCCTGGATGCGCCAGCTGCTCGACTGGCAGCGCGAGGCCGCCGACCCCGCGGAGTTCCTGGAGTCGCTGCGCTTCGACCTGAAGTCGCCGGAGATCTTCGTTTTCACCCCGAAGGGCGACGTGATCACGTTGCCGCAGAAGTCGACTCCGGTCGACTTCGCGTACGCGGTGCACACCGAGGTGGGCCACCGCTGCATCGGCGCGCGCGTCAACGGACGCCTCGTCGCGCTGGAGCGTCAGCTCGAAAACGGCGAAGTGGTCGAGGTTTTCACCTCCAAGGCGCAGAACGCGGGACCGAGCAGGGACTGGCAGAACTTCGTGGTCTCCCCGCGCGCCAAGGCCAAGATCCGGCAGTGGTTCGCCAAGGAACGCCGCGAGGAGGCACTGGAGAGCGGCAAGGAGCAGATCTCCAAGGAAGTCCGCCGCGTCGGGCTGCCGCTGCAGCGGCTGATGAGCGTGGACGCGATGACCGCCGTCGCCCACGAATTGCACTACACCGACATCTCCACCCTCTACACCGCGGTCGGCGAGCACCAGGTCTCCGCGCACCATGTCGTGCAGCGGCTCATGGCCCAGCTCGGCGGCATCGGCGACGTGGAGAACGAGCTCGCCGAGCGCTCGACGCCGTCCACCACGCCGAGTCGCCAGCGCGTCACCGGCGACGCGGGTGTGCTGATCCCCGGCGCGCCGGGCACCGTGGCCAAGCTGGCCAAGTGCTGCACCCCGGTGCCGGGCGACGAGATCATGGGCTTCGTGACCCGTGGCGGCGCGGTGAGCGTGCACCGGACGGACTGCACCAACGCCGATTCGTTGCGCGAGCAGGCCGAGCGGATCATCGACGTGCAGTGGGCGCCCTCGCCCTCCTCGGTGTTCCTGGTCGCCATCCAGATCGAGGCGCTCGATCGCACCCGGTTGCTCTCGGACGTCACCAAGGTGCTCGCGGACGAGAAGGTCAACATCCTGTCCGCCTCGGTGGCCACGCACGGCGACCGGGTGGCGATCAGCAAGTTCACCTTCGAGATGGGTGATCCGAAACATCTGGGCCACTTGCTGAACGTGGTCCGCAACGTGGAAGGCGTCTACGACGTCTACCGCGTGACCTCGGCCGCCTGATCGATTCGCCCGCCGCCGCGACGCGGGCGAATCTCCTTGTCTCCCAGCATGTTTGCTGGCGTAGCCGAAATGTTTGCTGGGCGGTGGAACCGGTCCGACCGCCCTTTTCGGCCCAATTGTCACCCGCCGGTAGCGGTCTCACGCGAGTCGTCGGAAACTTACCGCGTGAAGTTCCGCGCCGCGCCGGTGTCGATGAGGTATGCTTCGGCGTTTTGCGAAAAGTTTTCGCTGTTGCGGCAGTAATAGCCGGAATCTGTTACGGTCTATTGCGTTTCATGGCGTTGAGGGTAACTGCGGCAACACGGGATTGATTGCGGATCGCTATGACTGATTACACGGCAAGACTCTCGGGGCTGGTGGTCGCGACCACCGTTGCCGTCGCCGCGGCGACGGCGAGCCCCGCGCTCGCCGATCCGCCGAATACCGCAGCACCCTCGACCGATCTGGCCATCGACGACTGTCCCGCGCTGTACGCGTTGGGCATTCAGGGTACGGGGGAGTCCTCCCCGGACGCCGCGCCCACCACCGACACCGGCATGCTCTCGACGGTCTTCCTGCCGTTGCTGGCCGAGGCACCGCAGCCCGGTCTCGTCGATCGTGCTTACGTGCCATACGAATCCGGCTTCGGCGGCTTCGTCAACGGCGGCCCCGCCCCCTACGTCGAGTCGGTGCAAGGAGGCTTGACGCGACTACGCGACATGGCCGCGCAGGTGACCCAGCGGTGCGCCGACACACGACTCGCGATCGTCGGCTACTCCCAGGGCGCGCACGTCGCCTCGGTTTTCGCGCAGGAGGTCGGGCAGGGCCGCGGCGTCGTGCCCGCCGACCGGGTCGCGGCCGTCGCGCTGTTCGCCGACCCGACCCGCAATCCGGGCGCGCCGCTGTTCCCCGGCTCGCCGGGCAAGCAGGCACCGGATCCCGCGCTGGGCACGGCGGGCGCCGAGGTCGCGGCCATCGCCGCGCTACCGCAAGCGCCCGCGGGCGGCGGCGGTATCGGCCCGGAACGAGACCAGGCGGCGAATTTCGCGGCGCTCACCGGTCGGGTGGCAAGCTTCTGTGCCGCAGGCGATCTCGCCTGTGACGCGCCGCAGGGGGCGCCGATCCTGAAGGCGGTGGCGTCGGTGGCGGGCCAAGCGAAGCTGAGCGGCGGGGATCCCATCGCCTCGCTGGTCTCCATCTCCCAGGCGCTCGCGTTCACCTCCATCAAGACCGCGACCAAGGTCGTCACCGAGGACGTGCAGGGCACCTCGCTGGCGAATCTGTCGCTCTCCCCGAAGAAGTCGATCTCGCAGCGGATCGCCGACGCCTCCGATCCGCGGACGCCGCTGGATCTGAACGGCGCGCTGCGCGCCGTGCTGAAGGTCGGCTCGATCGGGCTCAACGCGGTCGCCACGGTCGTCAGGGCGGTGCTGAGTCCGGCCGCGATCTCCGAGCTCGCCACCGCCGGACTGTCCAACCCGGCGGCCGGTCTGCTGTTGCTCGGGGCCAAGTTGATCGGCGCCATTCCACAATTGATTCCGCCGACGACCGTCTCGCGATTGGTCACCCAGGCGTTCGACGCGGTCGTGCAGAACATCACCGACAACAGCGAACTGCTGAACCTCACCACCTGGGTGCGGTACTGGGACACCGTACAGCGGCACGGCGCGTACGGCACCGCGGCGGTGGCCGCCAACGGCGACGCGCCCACCCGCTTCGTCGCCGACTGGTTCGCGGCACTGGCCCGTGACCTGGCCGATCGCTTCGGCGCGGGCGCCGAACCGATGGGCGGGGCCGCCAAGCCGCCCGCCGGATTCTTCGGCGGGAGTACCGGCGCGTCGACTACGCCGAATTCGTCCGGTACGGGACAATTTCCGTTCGGGACAGGAGCCGATGGCGCCTCATCCGGCGGCGCGACCTCGATTCCGCCCACCGAGCGACCCGGCGCCGCCCACAACAGCTACCCGTTCTCCACGAACTGATCGCCGAGAGGTCCGACGATGCAATACCACGTGCCTGGCTCTGCGGGAATGGGGGAATGTTGAAGTCGTACAAAGACTTGTCCCGATGGTACGACCCACTCGACCCCGACAACGGGGCGCCCGCCCCGGCGCAGCAGGACGACGCGAGTTCGGACGCGACCGACGACGAAGGACCGGCCCGGTATCCGCATTACATCCGCGAGGAAATGGACCCGGAGGAGGCACGCGCGCGCAACAAGGTCCCGGCGGATCTGGCGTCGCGTCGCGCGGAGTTCACCGGCGGCTGGTCGGATTGGGTAGCCGACCACGCGCCGGGGCCGGACGACGACTACGCACCGCGCGATGGCGATCTCGTTCGCTTCCCCTGGCCCGAGGACGACGACTACGACGAAGAGCCCCAGCCGCCCGCCCGCCCGCTGCCGCGCGCGCTGCGCGACCACCCCACCTCGCGCCGCGGCCGCGTGGTCGTGGTGTTGATCATTGCGGTGCTGTTGCTGGCCTTCGTCGCCGTGGGCGCGCTCTACCTGTTGCGGTCCTCGGGCAACCGCGCCGCCATCGCGCCGACGACCCCGCCGATGCAGTTCACCGCGGGCAGCGCTCAGGCAGGCATCACCTCGGGCTGCCCGACCGAGCACGGCGACCGGCTGATTCGCAGCGCGGCGGCGGGCGGTACGGACAGCGGCCCGGACGTGGTGCTGGCCTTCCAGTACGCCTACTACGTGGAGCGGTCCGGCGAGCGGGCGCGGGAATTCGTCGCGCCGGACGCGAACATCTCTGGGGCCCCGACGATCCAGCGCGGGATCGACAGCGTTCCCGAGGGCACCACGCACTGCGTGCGCATCACGACGGTGACCGACAACATGTATTCGGTAGAGGTCACCGAGTACCGGCCGGGCGGAGCGCCGGCCACGTACAACAAACAGACGGTCACCACCGCGGTGATCGGCGGCCGCACCCTGATCACGGGTATCGCGGCCGGATGAAGGAGAGCTGAGAACGATGGGAGAGGACTGGAGCCGCTGGCTCGACGAGGCGCCCGAGGAGGGCGCCACGCAGGGTCGTCAGGCGCGTGCGAAGGCTCCGGTGGTGCGGTTGCGGCGCGGCAAGCGGGGTGACGGCGACGAGGACACCGGCCCCGCACCGCGGCCGATTCTGGTGGTCGGCGGGTGCGGTGGCGCGGGAACCACCACGACCGCACTGGGTATCGCGGGTGAATTGGGTTCGGGCGGAACGCCGACCGTCGCGGTGGACGCCACCGCCGCGGGCAGCGATCTCGCGCTGCGCGGCGCCGACGAACACCTGCACCCGATCAGCCTGCAGTCGTGGCTGTACGGGCGCGGCGACGACGAACCGGCTCCGTTGAAGGAGTGCCTGTCCCGTGCCACCTCCGGCATCGGGCTGCTCTGGCGCGACGCCGCCCCGCTGCGCCGCCGCGCGACATATCTGACGGTCGCGCGCGCTGTGGACGACGCGGGGTTCACGGCGGTCTACGACGGCGGCGGCGCGATCGCGGGACGTCAGCTTCGTCCGCTTCTCGATGACGCGGATGTCGCTCTGGTGCTTGCCATTCCGGCGCGTCCGGACGCCGCGAACCGGCTGCGCGTCGCCCTGGAATGGCTCGACGACCAGTTCGGCGATTCGGCCGAGGGACAGGGCGATGGCATCGTCGGCGACACCACCATCGTTGTCTCGCACCAGCAGCCGGGCGGCGATTCCCGGGTTGCCGATCATTTGCGTGAACACCTGGCAGGGTGGGTCCGCGACATCAGGGAGATTCCGTACGACCCGCACCTCGCCCGCGGCGAACTCGTCCGGCACAGCGCGCTGGCCGCCGAGACGCGGCGTGCGTACGGGGTGCTGTTGTCGGGGGTGGCATCATGACCGCCGCCATGAAACTTCGCCGGAAACTCGATCCGCAGCCCGCTGGCGTCGTCGCGCCGCCCGAGTCCCGTCGCGCCCCGGTCTGGGACCGTCCGGTGCCCGGCGTCGGACGCGCGCCGCTGGTCTGGCTGCTGGGTGTGCACGGTGGAGCCGGAGCCACTACCCTCGCGCATGTGCTTGCGCCCGCGGCGGATTCGAGCCGCCGCTGGCCCGGCGTCTTCGAGCGTGAATCCCCCTTTGTCGTGCTGGTGGCCAGAGAGACGATCGCCGGGTTGACCCGCGCGCACGATCTGCTGCGCCAGCACCATTTCGGTTTCGGCGGCCCCTCCGACGTGCTCGGCCTGATCACGGTCGCCGCTCGCCCCGGCAGGATGCCCGCCGAGATCCGGCGCTACCGCGACGTGGTCGGCTCGCTGGCCGGCCCGCTGTGGCAGGTGCCGTGGTACGAGGAGTGGACCCTGGTCGAGCCGGAGCAGTTGCCGGTGTGGACACCGGGCGATCCGATGCCGGAGAAGAAACGGAAGATCGATCCGCTGGACGAGGTCCCGCTCGAGGTGCGTGAGCTGGGCGTCGACATCGTCTCCGCGGTGCGTGAGAAGCTTGACAGCACTGCGGATTTCGACGAGGGGGAGTGATAGTGATGGAGACCACCGCTGCGGGGCCGCAATGACCGGATCCAGCACTATGTCTTTGGCAGTAAAAGCTTCACGTCTCGAGAAAGGCACCCGATGAGCGCGATTCTCCTCGCCGTGCAAGACACATACGGCACCGTGCTGGCCCAGGTGGGCAACCCGACGCCAGAGGCGCCGCCGGGATCGGAGAAGATCCTCCAGTTGGTGCGCTATCTGACGTGGTTCGTGTTGCTGTCGGGTGTCTGCGGAATCATCTACGCCGGTGGCAAATTCGCCTGGGAGAAGTGGACCGGCGGCGGACTCGAGTCGCCGAAGATGGTGGCGGGCGCGATGATCGGCGGTGTGGTCGCCACCAGCGCGGGCACCATCATGAACGCCGTCATCGGAACATAGGGCGAGCATGTCCACCGCGCGAATGTCGGCGGAGCTGCTCGCCTACAAGCAGATGCCCTCCGAGGTGCTCGAACCGCTGATGCAGCTGCTGAACTGGCTGCTCTGGTTCGTGCTGCTGGTGTGCCTTGCCTGGATGATCCTGTCCGCGGGCAGGCTGTGGATCGCCTTCCGCAGCGATCTGGCCGTCAACGACGCCACCCACGGCGTGGTGATGAGCCTGCTCGGCGCGACGGTCGCCAGCACGGCCTCGGGGATCGCGTTGGCGTTCCTGCCGACGTGAGCCGCGGGAACCTGATGGAGACGGTTCGGACATGAACTGCACAGCGACGCGGCCGCATCCGGTGGCGCCCCCGCAGCACGGCGTGGGGCGGCGGGGCCGGTCAGCGGCCGGGATGGTCGGCGCCGTGCTGCTGGCGGCGGCGGTCGGCTGCGGTGGCGCGGACGAAGCCACTGGCCCGGATCTCGCCGCGCGGCCGAGCGGCTTGCGGTGGCAGTCCTACCAGGGCGTTGCGCTGCCGCACACCGACCAAGGGCCCGCATCCGTAGCCGACGGCGCCGCAACGGGTTTCGAGCAATCGCCGCCCGGCGCCGCGGTAGCGGCCATCACCCACACCGTGCGACTTTCGGTGGCCGCCGACAACCAGTGGTCGAAGGTGATCGCCGCCGAGGTGGTGCCGGGACCCGCTCGGGACGAGTGGGCGGTGAGCCGGGTGCAGTTGTCCATCACAGGTCCCGCCGATCCCGAGTACGCCCCGCGCCTGCTCGGGTACAAGATCACCGACTACACCGCGCAACGCAGCGCCGTCGACGTGTACACCGAGTACTCGGACGGCTCGAAGGCGGTGAACCACACCGTCGTGGAGTGGTTCGCCGAGGACTGGAGATTACGACTGCCCGAGCCGGATTCGACCGCACGCCCCGTCGAGGCCATCGACGTATTACCCACCGACATAGTGACATTGGAGGCGCCGAAGTGAGTGAGAGGGAGTCTTACGCGCGCGATCGCGTCTCCTTCGGCGCGATCGCGTCCGCGGCGCTGCTGGCGCTCATCGTGATCATCGGGGCCGTGGTGTATCTCACTCGCGACGAGGCCACCGGCGAGAACGAGGCCGAGTTCGCCGCGACGACCGGAGAGGGTTTCGCAGGCCCTGATGTCGACCTGTTCGGCAGGCGCGTCGACATGCCGAACAACCCTGCGGGACAACCGCTTCCGCAGGATCCGACGCGTCAGCGCAAGTCGTCCGATCCGGACTGGCTCACGGCGGCGCCCGAGGGCACCGGCGCCCCGCGCGGCTGGCAGCGGGTGTACGGCGCGTCCGTGCCGTTCTCCACTTCCGACGGGCCTGCCCGCATCGAGGACGGACTCGCCGTCGGCTACGCGCACACCCCGCAAGGCGCGGCGTTGGCGGCCGCGCAGATCACCTACCGGATCAACGCCCGCCCCGCCGACCGCGACCTGTACGTGCGGCAGGTGCGTGTCTCGGCGCAGCAGATCGCCGCCTACGACCGCGCGCTCGACGAGAACCGGCTGCCGAAACAACAGCCGGAGACGGTGACTCGCTACTTCGTCGCCCCCGACGCGTTCAAGGTGGAAAACTACGCCGACGACCTGGCGATCGTCCGGTTCGCCTCGCGCGGTCCCGTCATCGACGGCAAGCAGCTGTGGGCGGCGCTGCGCCTGGTCATGGTGTGGGACGCGGGCGACTGGCGGCTGAAGCCCGCGACCAGCAACGGCGCGCAGACCGAGTACATCGAGTCGCTGGAGGGGTGGACGAAGTGGTGATCCAAAGCTGCACAGACGATTCTGCGATCGTCCCGTTCGCGAGAAAGGCCCGGGAAACAGTTGATGGCCAACCGACATGGGTGGGCATGCGCCTTGCGGTCGTCCGGCGCGAAAACGATAGGAAGCTCAGGCCGGTGACGGGCCTGCAGCAAGTCCAGATCGAGTCCCTGCGGAGCATCGAGGGGTGGACACGATGGTGAAAAAACTAGTGACGATCCTCGCGGTCATCTTCACCGTGATGATCGCGACGCCGACGGTGGCCTACGGCCAGACCTACGGCTTCGACGAGACCTGTAACGAGATCCACGACACCCTCGACGGTGTCGGTCTCCCCGGCATCTCTCTCGGCGACGCCGCGTCCGCGGTGTGCAAGGCGGGCAACGCCGCATCGCACCCCGACCTCGCCGCGGACGCCGTCAAGGACAAAGCGTGGGACTCCACCTTCGGCAAGGTGGTCGACTCACTGATGAACGGTCTCGGCGAGGCCATCATCCTGGCGCTCACGTTCTGGATGAAGGTGCCCAACGAGGCGGCGAGCGACAACGGATCGTTGTTCACCAGAATCAACGACTACACCTATCAGATCCAGATATTGCTGCTCATCGCCTCGGTCATCCTGTCGGGCGCGAGACTGGCCGAAGCCAGGCGCGGCGCGGCGGTCAGCGAGGCGGCCGAATCGTTCCGCATGTTCGCCAGGGTGGTATTCAGCTCCTGGATGCTCGGCGCCATCATCGTCGCGGGCACCCAGGCCTCGGATCGCTTCGCCGAGTGGATCATCAACGACTCGACCAATGGCAACGCCAAAGACCTTGCCGAGCTGATGGTGAAAACCAGTAAGCTGCAAGCCTTCTCGCCGGGTCTCGTGCTGATCATCGCGATCGTCGGCCTGCTCGGCGCGCTCGCGCAGATCGTGTTCGCCATCGTCCGGCAAGGTCTGCTGATCATCGCGGCGGGCGTGCTGCCGCTGGCGGCCGCCGCGTCGGGCATGAACATCGGCAAGTCGTCGTATCAGAAGCTGATCGGCTGGATCATCGCCTTCATGCTGTTCAAACCGGTGGCGGCGATCGTCTACATGATCGCGTTCACCACCGCGGGCCACGTCGACGGCCTCACCTCGACCACCGGTCTGCCGGAAGGCGAAGAGGCGCAACGCATGCTGGTCGCCATCGTGCTGCTGTGCAGCGTGGCGTTCGTGCTGCCCGCGCTCATGCGCCTGGTCACCCCGGCCGTCGCGATCGTCGGTTCCGGCGGCTCGGGTCTGGCATGGACCGGCGGCGCCGTGGTCGGCGCGCTGGCGCTCGGCGCCATGGGCACAAAGGCGGTCGGCGTCAAGGCTTCCGCGTCCCCCGGCTCGGCGGGCTACGTCAGTGGCAGCGGTTCGGGACCGCACCCGCCCGGCGGCGCAGGCGGCGGACGCGGCGGCGGCGCTCCACGTCCGACGCCCCCGCGCGGCGGTGGTGGCGGCGGAGGCGCCGCGGGACAGCCACCGCGCGCCTCCGGGCCGCAGGGCGCGTCCGGAGTAGCGTCCGGAGCGGCGCGAACGGCAGGCCGCATAGGTGCGGCGAGAGCCGCGGCGGGCAGTATGCGCAGCGCCGACGATTCCATGGGTGATGTCGCAGGCGACCGTTGGGCGAACCGCTCGCCCGACCTCGGGAGGAGCACCATTCCGCGATGACGATGACCGAACCCTACGAGCGCCGTTCTTACGGGCTGTGGCAGAAGCCGCGCAGCGCGGGCCTTTTCGGCCTGCGCTGGGAAGAGACCGTGATCGGCTTCGTGGTCGTGATCACGGCGCTGATCTGCGCGATGGTCGGCGGCTTCCAATGGGGTCTCATCGTCGGCGGCGTCGGCGTGGCGGTGATGGTTCCACTGGTGTGGCGGACGGGGGGCCGCTCCGGCTATGAGACGGGATTGATGATGTTCAACTGGATGCGCTCGCGGAACCGCGGCGAACACGTGTACCGGGGCGGGCGATTCTCTCGCATCCCCGGCGGCGTCACCCGGCTGCCCGGCCTGCTGGCCCCCTCGAAGCTGTACGAGGGCATCGACGCAGGCGGTTACAGCTTCGGCATGATCCACCTGCCGCAGTTCGCGCAGTACACCGTGGTGCTGCGGGCCTGGCCGCAGGGCCACGAGGCCGTGGACCAGCCGGTCATCGACCGCTGGGTCTCGGCGTGGGGCACCTTCCTCGCCTCGGTGGGTCAGACCAGCGACATCGTGGCCGTGGTTCCGGTCATCGACACCGTCCCCGAGACCGGAAACCGTTTGCTCACAGAGGTTTCCACCATCACCCGCCCCGAGGCGCCGGAGCTGGCCCAGCAGGTGATGTACGAGCTGGCCACCGAGCTGCCGCAGGAACGGGTGCAGCTGCTGCCGCGCGTCGCCATCACATTCAAGGCCACCACCGCCGAGCGTCGCAAGAACCCGGCCGAGGAGGCCGTCGAGATCGGTCGGCGGCTACCGGGCATCTGCGCGGCGCTTGCCGAGGCGGGCGTGCGCGCTCAGCCGATGTCGGCCGACGAGGTGATCGCCTTCATCCGGCGCAGCTACGACCCGGCCTCGCAGGCCGATCTCGAGGTCGCCGCCTCCGAACCCGAAGGGCACGGACTGGATTGGGCCGACGCGGGCCCGGTCTCGCACGACGAGAAGTGGGACCACTTCATCCACGACGGCGGCCGCTCGGTCACCTGGGAGATGGACGCCGCCCCCGAGGGCGCGGTGGACGAGCGGGTGCTGCAGCGGCTGCTCGCGCCGAATCCCGAAGTGCCGCGCAAGCGCATCGCCATCGTGTACAGGCCGCACTCGGCCGCCGACGCCGCCGAGATCGTCGACGACGACTTCAAGAACGCGCTGGTGGCCCAGCAGAGCGAACGCGGCGTCGTCTCGGCGGCCGCGACCCTGCGGGTCGGCGCCACCCAGCAAGCACGTGAGGAACAGGCAAGGGGTCACGGTGTGACCCGCTTCGGTGCGTTGGTGACCATCACCGAGCCACTGCGCGGCGACCTTCCGCGCATCGAAGCCATTACCCGCGACCTGTCCACCCAGGCGCGCTTGAAGATCCGGCGGTGCTACCGCTACCAGGCGGCGGCCTTCGCGGCCTCGCTCGGGTGCGGGGTGATCCTGCCGGAGCACGCGACGATTCCGAAGGCATTGGCGGGGTGAGTGATCCATGGCACGTGACCACGAGCCACCCGTACGGGAGCGAGACGAGGCGGCGCGGC
The DNA here is from genome assembly GCF_040654065.1 of Nocardia sp. NPDC050793. Classification (NCBI taxonomy): domain Bacteria; kingdom Bacillati; phylum Actinomycetota; class Actinomycetes; order Mycobacteriales; family Nocardiaceae; genus Nocardia; species Nocardia sp. NPDC050793. The sequence goes on along the minus strand of NZ_JBFAHG010000001.1, from coordinate 94,221 downwards.
GCGTGAGGCGCGAGGACGTCGAACGCGAGGAATGGGGTCGCCCCGCGGGCGAGGGCAGGATGCACCGCCCGCCCGCCGAGGGCGCGCGTCCGCGCGGCGGGCAGCGCGGCGTCGAGGAGCTACCCGATCGCGGGCGGCGTCCGGTCCGGGATTCGGCGCGAGTCGGCGACGACGAGCGGATCGGCAAGGGGGAGTTGTCCGATCGGGAGCGGAGGGCGTCCAGGGACGCGGCCGAGCGGCGCGGGCGCCCCGGTCGCGCCGACGGTGTCCGTGCCGATCGGGCGCACGTCGACCGGGCGCGCGCCGAGCAGACGCGGGCCGAGCAGGCGCGGGCCGAACGAGCCGCCGCCGAGCGCGGCCGCGGCAATGGCGCGCGGCCGCAGCGGCCCGCCGAGCGTCCGATGCGCGGCGAGCGGCCCTTCCGCGCCGACAACGGCCGCGGCGGGCGCGTCCCGTCGCGGCCCGCGAAGATCGACTACGCCGCCGACCGCGCGATGGGCGCACCGCGCATGGACAAGGCCGCGCAGCGCGCGAAGGCCAAGGCGGACAGGCGCAAACAGTCCGGTCCGCCGCTGCTCGACGACTCGACCAGGGCGCGGCTGGAGGCGGTCAGCCGGGAGGGCTCCGGCCTGCGCGCGGCGTGGGCGACCTTCCGCATCCGCACCGACGACATCCGCCGCCGCAACTACGCCGCGCGCGCCGAGCAGACCATCGAGGACGGATTCGACCGCAGCACAGCCCAACTCACCGACCGCGGCTACGCGGGCGCGGGCGGCGGCCGGATGAACGTGGTGGGCCGCCCCGTGGAATACCGCGCGACGACGGCCCAGGTGGCCGGCCTGTGGCCGTGGTCGGTCGGCGCGGGCGCGCCGCTGATCGGCACGCCGCTCGGCTCGCACCTGCACACCGGCGCGCCGGTCTGCTTCGACCCGATGAACTGGTTCATGCGCGGCAGCTTCATCACCGCGCCGAGCCTGTTCGTGTTGGGCCTCAACGGTTTCGGCAAGTCCTCGCTGGTGCGCCGGATCGTGCTCGGCGGCATCGCGCAGGGCATCACGCCGCTGGTGCTCGCCGACGTGAAGCCCGACTACCGCAAGCTGGTGGAACTGGTCGGCGGCCAAGTCATCGACCTCGGCTACGGCCACGGCAAACTGAATCCTCTTGCGGCCGGTGTGCTCGGCTCGGTGGTCCCGCAGCTGGAGGAGTTCCCCGCGCTGCAACTCCAAGTGCTGCAAGACATGCGGGCCAGGCAGGTCACCCTGATCGCGGGTCTGGTCGAGCTGGTGCGCGGCGCACGGGTGCGCGACTACGAGGAGACGCTCATCTCCACCGCGCTGCGCATCCTCTTCCAGCCGGGCAGCGGCTACACCCCGGACCAGCCGCCGATCATGGAGAACCTGCTGGAGGTGATCCAGGCGGGCGGCGAGGAGCTCCAGCTCGACGCGGGCGCCGACAATCCCGCCGAATACCAGGTCGCGATCAAGGGGCTGCGCCGCTCGCTGCGCGCGCTCACCCAGGGCCCGTTCGGTGCGGTCTTCAACGGCCAGACCTCGGTGCCGATCGACACCGAGGCGGTCGCCGTCTGCATCGATGTCTCGCACATCCCGACCGGCGACAAGAAGCTCAAAGCCGCTGTGATGCTTGCCTGCTGGGCCGACGGCTTCGCCTCGGTGGAGGCCGCGCACGTGCTCGCCGACGCCGGCCTCGGCCCGCAGCGGTACTTCCAGGTGGTGATGGACGAGCTGTGGCAGGTGCTCGGGCTCGGCGACTTCATGGTCGATCGCGTCGACGAGCTGACCCGTCTGCAGCGCGGCCTGGCGACCGCGCTGATCATGATCAGCCACACCATCAAGGACCTGCAGGCGCTCGGATCGGAAGCCGCGATCGCCAAGGCGCTCGGCTTCCTGGAACGCGCCCGCGCCAAGATCTTCGGTGCGCTGCCCGCCGAGGAGGTCAAGCGGCTCGACAGCACGGTTCCGTTCACCTCCGCCGAGGAGGATATGGTCACCGGATGGTCGGCGCCGCAAGCGCTCACCGGCGAGGCACTGAAACCGGGACAGCAGCGCCCTTCCCCGCCCGGCACGGGTAAATTCCTGCTGAAGATCGGTGAGGATCGGCGCCCCGGCATTCCGTTCCACATGGAATTCACGTTGTCGGAGAAGGAAAGCGGAATCCACGACACGAACCAGCGGTTCAGTGAATTCACCGGCGGCCCGGACAACGAATCCACCGCGCGCGGTGGTGAATCCCCGAACGGGAGCGCGGCATGAGATACCGTCCAGGACGCGGAGCAACAAGGATCGGCCGAGCGCCTGGGCGGGCGGTGTTGTTCGGCGGAAGGAGTGCCGCATGATGCCGCATCGTTCGTATCGCAGAGTATCGCCGGAAGTGCGCAAGGCCGCCGTCGAGCAGGTCATCGCGCTGACCGGCAAACTGCGCAGTGAATCCGAGGCGTGCCGGGTTGTCGCCGAACAGATCGGCGTGCACACCAATTCGGTGCGCAATTGGGTGCGCGCCGCGGAAGGCCCCGGCCTGGAACGCATGGACGCGATCGCGCTGCGCCGCAAAGTGGCTCTGCTGCAACAACAATTGGCGGCCGCCGCCGAAATGAACCGCACCCTCGCCGACACACTCAACGAAGCCCGACGCCACACGTGACCATTTCCCCCGAGTCGCATTCGACCATCGGCGACCCGCCGCCTCCCCGTGCGAGGGCGAGGTGAGCGCCCGCGGCGTCTTGTGGACCGCCCTCGGCGCTGTGGTCGGACTGATCGCCCTGGTGCTCGTCGTGGTACTGCCCGCCGTCGAGGATCCGTGCGAGGACGCCACGGTGCTCGGTCCGTCGCAGACCGCGCTTCCGCCGCTCGGCGGCTACGCCCCCGGCGACCGGCCCGCTGCCGCGGCTTCCGGCGAACCCACTGTCTCCCAGGCGAATCCGAGTGTCACCGGCACCCCGTCGCTGGCCGCGGGCGTCGGCCCCATCCGCCGCACCCTGCCGATGGCGGTCGGCACCTTCACGGTCTCGGACGTCTTCGGCTCCCGCAACGGCGGGCACCGCGGCGTCGACATGGCGGCGACCGACGGCACCCCGATCTTCTCGGTCGCCGACGGCAGGGTGGTCGCGGCGGGACCGGCCTCCGGCTTCGGCAACTGGATCGTCGTCGACTCGGTCGACGTCAACGGCCGGTCGTATTCCGCTGTGTACGGGCACATGTGGGACCACGGCGTGCTGGTGCGGGTGGGGGAGACGGTGCGCGCGGGTCAGCAGATCGGCGCCGTCGGCTCGGCGGGCGAATCCAGCGGCCCGCACCTGCATTTCGAGATCGTCCCCGGCGGGCGCTTCACCGGCGGCCGCCAGATCGATCCGCTGCCCTGGCTGGACGGCGCGCCGACCCCGGATCTCGGTGGGGCGCAGTGGTACTCGTCCGATCCGCGCTGCCAGCGCGGTTTCGGCAGCGCGGGCGGCGCGCTGGCCGCGGGCAAGGTGCCGCCGGAACTCGAGATCTGGTACCGCCGCGCGGGCTCGCTGTGCCCGCAGATCACCTCGTCGCTGCTGGCCGCGCAGGGCAGGCAGGAGTCCGGATTCCGCAGGGGCGCCACATCGCCCGCGGGCGCGCAGGGTCTGGCGCAGTTCCTGCCGGGCACCGCGGCCGCCATCGACCCCGACGACGGCAGGCCGTACGTCATCGACGCCGACGGCAATGGCGTGGCGAGCGTGTGGGACGACGGCGACGCGATCATCGGGCAGGGCCGCTACATGTGCGCCATCGCCCGCAAGGTGACCCAGTGGATGGCCGAGGGGCGCGTCCAGGGGGATGTCACCGCGCTGACGCTGGCCGCCTACAACGCGGGCGAGGGCGCGGTGCTGGCCTCCGGCGGCATGCCGAATCAGTATGCGGCGCACTACTCCGAGACCAGGCCCTACGTGGCCAACATCCTCGCGATGGAACCGCAGTATCGCGCACCGGGCTCGACGGGCCGCTTCAGCCCGCAGGAGGGCAACGCGGGCGCGCAGATCCTGGAGGCCGCGCACGACTGGCTCGGCACCCCGTACGTGTGGGGCGGCGGCGGGCCGCAGGGCCCGAGTGGCGGCGGCTTGGACGGCCCCGGTCTGACCGCGGCCGCGGTGTTCGCCGCCTCCTCGGGCGCGGTGACGTTGCCGCGCACGGCCGAACAGCAGTGGGAGGCGGGCTACGAAGTGCCGACGAGCAAGGCGCAGCCGGGAGACCTGGTGTTCAGTTCCTTCGGTCCGCGCGGGCCCGCACAGGTGGGAATCTATGCCGGTGACGGACAGATGATCCAGTCCGTGCCCGGTTCGGACGCGCGGTCGGGCGGCGGCGTGAGCGAGGTCGCGGTGCCCGGCGACGCACGGCTGCGGAGGGTGCTGTGAGCGAACATGCGCTGGCGCGAGTTCCGATCGGGCCACCGCGGTGTCGGTGCGGGCGGTTAGCCTTGAAAGACAGGGCAACTGCACGCGTGAAACTGGTGGTGATGCTGGTGATGAGCGTGACGATGACGATCGCGGCCTGCGGGCGTGACGAGACCGGCGAATCGGGTTCCGGTGCGCCGCAGCCCGCCACGTCGACGACCCGGCTGCTCGAACAGGTTCCCGCCCCCGATCCGGTGACGCCGGACGGCGTCGCGGTCGCGGCGTTGCGGGAGATCTACACCTGGCGACCGGCGGGAGAGGGTCCGGGCGACTCCCTGGTCAGGGCTCGGAAGTGGCTCGGCCCCAGCCTGATCCGGATACTCGAGGGCTCGCTGTCGAGCAGCGAGACTCCCAAGCCCTCGCTGCAGTGGGCGGACTGGGCCAAGGCGAACGCCACCGTCGAGGCGTTCACCTTCGCCTCGGGTGACCGGCCGCCGCCCGGTCCCGATCCGGACCTCACGCAATTCAAGATCGGCATCGAACAGACCGTCGTCTACCCGAACGGGCGCAAGGAACCGCTGCCGCCCGCGACGGTGATCGCCACCGTGGTGCGCACGCCCGACGGCTGGCGGCTCGACGCGTTCCGCTGACCACACGCTTTCCACCGCACGGGATTCGAGGAGGCAGACATGGCAAAGAAGAAGAAGGTGACGGATCCGGCGATACCCGGACCCGATCTCGGCCTGTTATCGGTCTACGCCGGTGCCGTGGTGATCGGAACGCTCTTGGTGGCGCTGCATCTCGGCAACCAGATGGCGGCCGAGCCGCAGGACCTGCCGGTGAACCCGATCGAGATCGTCGCCGGGATCGCGCGCGGCAAGTACACCTGGCCGACCGGCGCGACGGTGATCTTGCTGCTCGTGGTGCTGTGCGCCGTCGCCTACCTGGTGGTGCGCACGCAGATGATCAAGCGCAAGTCCAAAGGCGCGCTGCCCGTCGACGAGAAGGCACAGCACATGGGGTCGGGCGGCGCGATCCGCGCGCTCACCGAGGCGGGCGTGCGGGAGAAGGCCGAACAGCTCGGGATGAACCTCGGCTACGACGACGCCCCCGGCGTGCCGATCGGCGTCGGCGTGGCCGACGGCGTCATGCTGTACGGCTCCTACGAGGATCTGCACCTGGACATCTGGGGTCCGCGCCAGGGCAAGTCGACGTCGAGGGTGATCCCGGCGATCCTGTCCGCGATCGGCCCGGTGCTGTCCACCTCGAACAAGCGCGACGTCGTCGACGCGACCCGCGACGTGCGAGAGTCCAAGGGCAGCCCCACCTTCGTGTTCGATCCGCAGGGCGTGGCCGACGAGAGCCCGAGCTGGTACTGGAATCCGCTGGACTGGGTCGACGCTGGGCACGAGGGCTGTGAGATGCGCGCGCAGCGGCTGGCCGGGCACTTCGCCGACGCCGACAACGGCACCGAGTCCAAGTCCGACGAGTTCTTCGACCCGGAGGCCGAGGATCTGCTCGCCGCGCTGTTCCTGGCCGCGGCGGTCGGCCAGCGGCCCATCGTGCAGGTGTGGGACTGGGTCACCAACCCGGTCGACACCGAGGCGATCGAGTTGCTGCGCAACGCTCGTCACCACTACATGGCCTCGGGCCTCGCGATGCAGTACAACGCCGATCCACGCACCAGGAGCGGTATTTTCGGCACCGCCAAGAAGATGGTTCGCTGCCTGCAGCTGTCGAACGTGCACAGCTGGATCCTGCCCGGCGCCGACCCGAGCAGCGGCCAGCCGCGCAGGCAGTTCGACGAGCTCGAGTTCATCGAGCGCAACGGCACGCTGTACTGCCTGTCGCTGGAGGGACGCGGCTCGGCCGCGCCGCTGGTGAGCGCGCTGACCGAGGCCGTCATCGACGTGGCCATGCGCAAGGCGTCCCGCTCCCGCGGCGGCCGCCTGCCCATTCCGCTGCTCGCCGTCCTCGACGAGGCCGCCAACGTGGTGCGCTGGAAGGATCTGCCCAAGCAGTACAGCCATTTCGGTTCGCGCGGCATCGTCGTGATGACGGTGTTGCAGTCCTGGGCGCAGGGCGCGCGCTGCTGGGGCGACGCGGGCATGCTCGCGCTGTGGTCGGCGGCCAACATCAAGGTGCTCGGCAGCGGCGTGGACGACATGAACTTCCTGCGCGACCGCTCCGAGGCGATCGGCGAGTACGACTCGATCTCCGGTTCGGTGTCGGAATCCAAAGGCAGCAAGAGCTATTCGCGCTCGCTGGGTTCGTCCAAGACGTTCAGCGTCAACGCGCTCACCACGCTTCCGCGCGGCCGCGCGATCGTGTTCACCTCGGGTCAGCCCGCGGTGCTCGTCCGCACGGTCCCTTGGTGGGAGGGCGAGTACGCTTCGGACGTGAAGAAGTCGATCGCGCAGCACGATCCGCAACGCAAGACCGAGATCACCGACCTGATCGGCTCGCCCTCGCTGACCAAGTCCACCCCGCCCCCCGAGCAAGGGCAAGTCGAGGAGGTTCGCCCCCTGTGAGCGCGCATAGCGAGCTGGTCAACGGCACGGCACTAAGCGCTAGCGAGGTGGAGTCGTGACCGAACAGCAGCAGCAGATGATTTACACCAACGTCGTCGAGTTCGTCGAGAACTACCTGAGCCTGGTGTACCGGCGGCAGGTGACCGATATCAGTGAAACGGTGTGGTGCCCCGAGTGGTGGAAGCATGCCGAGGCGGTGGCGCGACTGGACGCGTTGTGGCGCGCCTGGGAGCACTACCGGTTGGAGCCGAGCACCGGGCTGAGCGTCTGGTTCCTCGACCATGCCGATCCGCACATGACCAAGCTGTTCGATCCGCGCGGGCCGTTCAAGTACTGCAGTGTGCGCAACGGGCACAAGGACATGCTGAGCCCGCTGCCGCTGAAGTCCCCCGCGCAGGGGATGTTCGGCGATCCGACGGTGGGCGATTTCCGGGTGTAGCGGATACCAGAACGCCCGCTGAAATCAGCGGGCGTCCTTGGTGTTTCAGATTCTTCGCGCGGTCACTGCCTGGCGCGTTCGAGGCCGCGCGCCTCCGGTTCCCTGCCACGGGTCGCGACGGCGCGGTTCTCCTCGGTGCGGGCGCGGATGGCCTCTTCCGGCGGTTGGCCCTGGCCTACCTCGATGAGCATGCGGACCGCCGCCAATTCCGGTGCGACGCCGATCCGCGAGAGGTGGGCCGCGATCGCCATCCGTCGTTCGGCCGAATCGTACCGAACGACAGATTGATTCGCGGCGGACGCGGTGGCCGCCATCCGGGTGGCCTCGGCTTGCGCGGAGAAACGATCCTTCTCCAGTGAAATGCCCTTGGCCGGAGCCGCTTTCTCGACCATGCGCGCGAGCTCGAGGTTGCGCGGATCCTTGGCCTTGGAGTCGCGAGCCTCCCGAATCTGGAGTTCGCGGGCCTCTTTCATGCGGGCCTCGGTGATCTTGGCGCGCGCCTCGGCTTCCTTCTGACCACGCTCACGGGTGCGCAGTGCGACCAGGGTCGCCAGCTGCAACATACTCTTTATCATGGCCGCGGTTTCCCCGGCGATGTCGTCCAGTTCCTCGGACATGGCTGCTCCCCGATGCTGCAGTGATCACTATGGATGATTGTGGTGCTTCGTCACGGACACCGCCACGCGAACCGTAGTTCGTCGGCCGGCGCCCCGCCTGCAAACGTGGACACCAGGAGGTCTCGTTGCGTCGCATTCCCTCGTGGCTGGGGATCGCCCATTAGGGATGGCTACGCTACGCGAACTCCACGTTTCGAGATTACCCGAGAAAGGCGTGGCACAACCGTACGGACGTGCCGGTAACAGCATATATCGCACAATTACGACACGCCCGGGGAAGCGCCGGACGATCTTCGGCACAGGTGCTGCCCTGTCGGAGATTTAGGCTCGCCTACCCTGAGTTGCCCGAGCGCAATAGACTTCGGGCCCGATCGCCGATCACGGCGCCGGGCCCGAAGAAGTTGCCGACGATTCAGTCCAGGCGAACCGACTGGATGGTCACCGGCGAGGTGGGCTTGCCGTCGCCGGGGCCGTTGGAGTTGTCCTGTCCGGCCTTCGCGATCTTGTCCAGGGTGGCCATGCTGTTCTCGTCCACCGTGCCGAAAATGGTGTACTGCGGCGGCAATTGCGAGTTGCCGTAGACGATGAAGAACTGGCTGCCGTTGGTGCCGGGACCTGCGTTGGCCATGGCGAGAGTGCCGCGCTTGTAGTCGATCGGCAGCTGGGAACCCGGGTCGCCCTGGGCGTACTGATCCGTCGGGTACTCGTTGTCGAATTCGTAACCGGGACCGCCCATTCCGGTGCCGGTCGGGTCGCCGCACTGGAGCACCTTCAGCGTCTCGTCCGCGGTCATCCGGTGGCAGTCGGTGCCGTCGAAGTAGCTCTGGCTGGCCAGGCTCACGAAGCTGTTGACGGTGCAGGGCGATTCGGCGTTGTTCAGGGTCAGGCCGATCGGTCCCTGGTTGGTTTCCATGCTCACGCTGACCTTGGCGTCGCCGCCGGTGGTCGGGATGCCCTCGGACTTGGACGGCTTCTGCACCGGCTTGTCCGCCGGCTTCGCGCCGTCCCGGTAGGTGCAGTTGACCAGCTCGGGCTTGGCCTTCGCGGCGGGCGCGGCCGCGGACAGCGATGCGTCCTTCGTCTCGGAGGCGGTGTTCTGGTTGTCCTCGCCCTTGGTCAGGAAGTAGACGCCGGTCACAGCCGCGATCACGACGACCACGCCGAGCGCGGACCCCGCGATGGTCAGTTGCTTGCGTCGGCGCGCGCGTTCGGCCCGGTTGGCCAATTGGCGCTCGAGCTTGCGTTTGGCCGCTGCTCGTCGCTGTTCGTTGCTCGGCACTACCACGTTCCTCCCGTGTCGGCTTGCTTCCGAGGTAAGAGTGTGCCATCTCTTCCTGAGACCGCCCGGCAGTTCCTCGGACGGGTCGAAGGCAAACCGGTTGGACTCGAGGGCCGGTAGTGGTGGAAACTGGACCATCGTGACCAAGACCAGCAGCTTCTCCGCCCCGAGGGGGGTACCGGACTACGTGCCACCCGGCTCCGCCGAGTTCGTCGCCGTACGCGACGGCCTCGTCCATGCGGCCCGATTGGCCGGGTACGGGCACATCGAGCTGCCGGTGTTCGAGCAGACCGCGCTGTTCGCGCGCGGCGTCGGCGAGTCCACCGACGTGGTCAGCAAGGAGATGTGGACCTTCGCCGACCGCAACGGCGAGAGCTTCACCCTGCGCCCGGAGGGCACGGCGGGCGTGATGCGTGCCGTCATCCAGCACGGCTTGGACAAGAGCGGCCAGTTGCCGCTGAAGCTCTGCTACGCGGGTCCCTTCTTCCGCTACGAGCGCCCACAGGCCGGTCGCTACCGGCAGTTGCAGCAGGTCGGCGTCGAGGCCATCGGCGTGGACGATCCGGCGCTGGACGCCGAGGTCATCGCGATCGCCGACGCGGGCTACCGCAGCCTCGGCCTGGACGGCTTCCGGCTGGAGATCACCTCGCTCGGCGACGAGACCTGCCGTCCGCAGTATCGGGAGCTGTTGCAGGACTTCCTGTTCGGCCTGCCACTGGACGAGGAGACCAAGCGCAGGGCGCAGATCAACCCGCTGCGCGTGCTCGACGACAAGCGTCCCGAGGTGCGCGAGCTGACCGGCGACGCCCCGTTGATGATCGACCACCTCTCCGAGTCCGCCAAGACGCACTTCGAGCAGGTGCTCGGTCACCTCGACGCGCTCGGGGTGCCGTACGTGCTGAACCCGCGGATGGTGCGCGGCCTGGACTACTACACCAAGACCACCTTCGAGTTCGTGCACGACGAGCTGGGCGCGCAGTCCGGCATCGGCGGCGGAGGGCGCTACGACGGCCTGATGGCCGAGCTCGGCGGTCAGCCGCTGTCCGGTATCGGGTTCGGTCTCGGTATCGACCGCACCGTGCTCGCGCTGCGGGCGGAGGGCAAGACGGCCGCCGTGCCGTCCCGCTGCGACGTGTTCGGGGTGCCGCTGGGCGACGCGGCCAAGCAGCGCCTCATGGTGCTCGCGGCGCAGCTGCGCGGCGCAGGCATCCGCGTCGACCTCGCCTACGGCGGGCGCGGCGTGAAGGGCGCGATGAAGGCCGCCGACCGCTCTGGCGCCAAGTTCACCGTGGTGCTCGGCGACCGCGACCTGGCCGAGAACAGCATCGCCGTGAAGGACATGGCGACCGGCGAGCAGCGGCACGTGCCGCTCAGCGAGGTCGTCGGCGTCCTGCGCGAGGCGCTGGTCGCCGGGCGCTGACCCACCGGCGGGCGGGGTGCGGGGACGAAAGTCCGGTGCTCCGCCCGGCGTCGCGCCGCTCGTGGTCGCGCGCGGTACCGTGACTGCGCGCCGCCGCTGCGGTGACCCTGCGGAGAGGTGGAGAGTGGACGCGAATCCCGATCAGCCGGAACCGGTTCCGCCGGTCGGACTCGATCTCGTCGCCCCCGAGACGTACGCGCCGATGCTGCGGCGGCTGGCACTGGCGGCGGCCGGTGTCGGGATCGGCGCTGCGCTGCTGGCGGCCACCGTCGTCGATTGGCCGATCGCGATCGCCGTCGGTCTCGTCGTCGGGCTGCCCACCGTCGGCTACGCCTTGGCGCTGCGGCGCCGCCGCATGTGGGTGACCGGTACCACGATCCACGCCCGCCGGGTGTTCGGCGAGCGCAGACTCGAGCTCCCGGCGGCCACCGGCGTGGAGATCCTCGTCTTCCCGGCACGGCTGAGCCGCATCGCGCTGCGCGTCACCGCAGGCCCGGACGTTCAGCTGATCCCGCTCGCCATGTACACCGACGCGGGCAGCGGACGGGAACTGCACCTGCTCGGGTTGCGCAAGCTCGCCGACGCCCTCGCGGCGAGCCATTTGGCCGCCGCGGTCGCGGTCTCGGCGCTCTTGGTGCACCAGCTCCGCGCGGAGGCCCGCGATGCCCGCCTGGAGGAACGCCCCCTCTACCGCGCCGTCCAACTGGCCCGCGCCAAGGATTACGTGTCCCCCGTCGTCCTCACCGACAGCGAAGTCACCGAACTCGGCTGATCCCACACGCCCGCAGACGCCCCGTCTGTGGGGCGTGCACGCGGCCTGTGGGGACATGAGGCGTTGCTCACGGGTGGGTTCTGGCCACCGTGAGGCTGAGTAGGGTTGGCCTGAGTGTCCGTCCAACGCAAGGAGTTCCTGTGAGCACCGCCGCTCGGAACGCGCCCGTGACCGTTGCCGTGACCGGTGGAGCCGGGCAAATCGCCTACGGCCTGCTGTTCCGCATCGCCTCCGGCGCGATGCTCGGACCGGAGACACCGGTGCGGTTGCGACTGCTCGAGATTCCCGCCGCGGTCGCCTCCTTGGAGGGCGTCGCGATGGAACTGGAGGACGGCGCGTTCCCGCTGCTGGAGTCCATCGACATCAGCGACGATCCGTGGGTGGGTTTCGACGGCGCCAACGTCGCGCTGCTGGTCGGCGCGCGCCCGCGCACGGCGGGCATGGAGCGGTCCGATCTGCTCGCCGCCAACGGCCCGATCTTCACCGAACAGGGCGAGGCCATCAACGCCAGCGCCGCCGACGACGTGAAGGTGCTCGTGGTGGGCAACCCGGCCAACACCAACGCCTTCATCGCCATGAGCAACGCACCCGACGTGCCCGCCGAGCGCTTCACCGCGATGACCCGCCTCGACCACAACCGCGCCATCGCCCAGCTGGCCAAGAAGACCGGCGCGCCCGCCGCCGAGATCGCCCGCGTCACGATCTGGGGCAACCACTCCGCCACCCAGTACCCCGACATCACGCACGCCACCATCGCGGGCCGCCCCGCCTTCGACCTCGTCGACGACGCGTGGCTGCGCGAGGACTTCATCCCCACCGTGCAGCAGCGCGGCACCGCGATCATCCAGGCCCGCGGCGCGTCCTCGGCCGCCAGCGCGGCCAGCGCCGCCATCGACCATATCCACGACTGGGTGCTCGGCACCCCTGCGGGCGACTGGACCTCCATGGCGGTCCCGTCCGACGGCTCCTACGGTGTCCCCGAGGGCCTCATCAGCTCGTTCCCGGTCACGTGCGCCGACGGCGCCTACACCATCGTCCCCGACCTCACCCTGGACGATTTCTCCCGCACCCGCGTAACCGCGACGATCACCGAGCTCGAACAGGAACGCGACGCCGTCGTCGACCTCGGCTTCGCCAAGCACGCCTGATCCCGGCGGATCGTCCAGGCGCTGCGCGTGGCTCTTCGGGGTCCCGGCTTCGTCCGCCACCGGCATCGCGTCCGCCGTCGGTTCCTACCGTTTTTCCTGTCGGTCTCGGGGCCGGGTCGATCGGACGGCCGCAGTCGAAAAGGCCTGCTCAGCACCGTGTACCGCTCGTCGAGCCGGAGAAAGTGGTCGATTTCGTAGGCCAGGACGCCGACGCTCATTCGCCGAACAGGGCCAGCGATGCGGTGAATCCGTGCAGCGCGTTGCGGCCTGCGATGGGGCCTATCTCGCCCGCGGCGAAGATGCCCGCGAGTGGAATGTCGCCGAGCGCGTCCTCGATGACGGCCGTGTCGTGATCCGCGACCCCGAACATTCGCCTGCCGCGTCCGTTGCAGGTGAACAGCAGGGCCCCCGCGGGGCGGCCGGGGAGCGCGTCGCGGGCCCGCACGAGTGCGGCGCGCAGATCCCTGTCCGCCCCGATCGCATCGCGGACCTGGAACTGCACGGTCGTGCCGATCTCGACTTCCTCGCCGATTTCGATCGCGCCGCTCGCCGGATCGGCGCCGAGCAGCCCGCGGATGAGGAAATCACCCTGCCCCGGAGTGGCCAGGTGCTCGTCGACCACGATGCCGATCTGCACGCCGTGTTCCACCAGCTCCTGCTGATCGGGCGGCAGCGCGTCGAAGATCTCGCGCAACCGCTCGATCGGCGACCGCCCGCCGAGCTCGGTGACCACCGCGCCACGCGCAGCGGTGACAATGTACGGCTGACCGATCGGGCGGCAGCCCTGCGATACGACCTGCACACCGCGCAGCCCGGGAATCCGCACGCCCACCGCGCCCGAGGCCACCACCTCGTGGTCGCGGAACAGCCTGCTCTCGCCGGGTACCGGGCCGCCGCTCACCAGCCCGCCCATCACGAGGGTGCCGGGCAGGTCGGTGTTCAGGTGTTCGAGCAGCGCTTCGGTCGGGAAGGAGAAGGGGTCGGGTAGCAACAGGTGGAAGTCGTGCGCGGCCCCGTCGAAGCGGTGGCCCGCGAGCAGCCCTCCGGAGGCCGTGCGGACGAAGTCCAATGCGAACGTCTCGGCGGGTACACCGGCGGCCAGCCACACCGCCACCGCGGGTTCGTCCTCGAGTTCGCGCCGCCCGGCCACGACCGCGTGTGCCACGCATCCGACGAGCGCGGGCACCCGGACCGAATGATGAACACCGTCGAGCACGTCCGAAGCCGCATCCGCGTGTGCTCGCGACGCGAGGAGCACCGCGAGCGAGGGCGACGCACCCGCGAGTTGATCACGCGCACGCTGCGCCGCTTCCGCGCCGGCGTGCCGCGCGTCAGGCGCGGTGGAGAGTCCGACCGCGATTTGCACACATCCATCGTAGGGCGCGGTGCACGCGACGTGGGGCCGCTGAGCCTGACGGTCTGTCCCGTCACGCATGCCGGCTTTACCACGAACACCTCGCAGACCTCCCACACGCCTCGCAGAGGACGCAGCCGCTGTTAAGCGTGTGAAGTCTCTGCGAGGTCAGCCGACGGTCCAGGTTTCGGGGCCGGTGAGGAGGGTTTGCAGGGAGTCGGAGGTGAGGGGGTTGCGGTCCGTGGCGGCGCTGTTCTGGGCGCGGACGCCGTCGTCGTAGGTGGGGCGGGTGACGCTGCGGAAGATGCCGGTGACGACGTGGCCCAGGTCCTGGTCGGACAGGCGCGAGAGGGCGTAGGCGTATTCCGGGTCGTCGGAGTAGGCGTCGTGGACGACGATGTCGGCGTCCGCGACCTCGGCGGTGCGGGCCACGCGCAAGCCGAATCCGCTTTGCACGACGGCGTATTCGCCGTCGGCGCCGAAGCGCAGCGGCTGTCCGTGCTGCAGCGGAATCAGCCGGGATTCGGCGTCGCCGCGGCGCAGCACGTCGAAGGAGCCGTCGTTGAAGATCGGGCAGTCCTGCAGGATCTCGACGAACGACGTTCCGCGGTGTTCGGCGGCGGCGCGCAGCACCTCGGTGAGCCCGGCGCGGTCGGAGTCGATGGCGCGGGCCGCGAAGCTGGCCTCGGCGCCCAGCGCGAGCGAGAGCGTGTTGAACGGGTGGTCGACCGAGCCCATGGGGGTGGACTTGGTGATCTTGCCCTGCTCCGAGGTCGGCGAGTACTGGCCCTTGGTCAGCCCGTAGATGCGGTTGTTGAACAGCAGGATGGTCATGTTCACGTTGCGGCGCAGCGCGTGGATCAGGTGGTTGCCGCCGATGGAGAGCGCGTCACCGTCGCCGGTGACCACCCAGACCGACAGATCGGGACGCGTCACCGCCAGGCCGGTGGCGATGGCGGGCGCGCGGCCGTGAATGGAGTGGATGCCGTAGGCCTCCAGGTAGTACGGGAACCGGCTCGAGCAGCCGATCCCGGACACGAACATCAGGTTTTCCCTGCGCAATCCGAGTTCGGCGAGGAACCCGCGCACGGTGGCCAGGATGACGTAGTCGCCGCAGCCCGGGCACCAGCGCACCTCCTGATCGGAGGTGAAGTCCTTGACCTTCTGCGGACCGTCGGCGGCGGGCACCCCGGACACGCCGGTGAGGCCGAGATCGGTTCCGACGAGCGAGGTTTCGACGATGGTCATCGGTTACCCCCGATCCGCTCGGCCGCGGCCGGGCGCCGTGTGTCCTGCGTTCGATAGGTGGCCCGCGCGCGGGCGGCGAACGTCTTGTCCTGCTCCATGTCCTCCAGGGAGCCGTCCAGCGCGGCGTCGATGACGCCGACCAGTTCCTGCGCCGAGAAGGCGGTGCCCGCGATCTTCGTCCACGGCCGCACGTCCACCAGGTACTTCGCGCGCAGCAGCACGGCGAGCTGACCGCCGTTCATCTCCGGCGCGACCACCGTCCGATAGCGGCGCAGCACGGCACCGAGGTTGGGCGGCAACGGATTCAGGTGCCGCAGGTGCGCCTGGGCGACGGGGACGCCGCGGCGGCGCGCGCGGCGGCAGGCCTCGCCGATCGGCCCGAAGGAGCTGCCCCAGCCGATCAGCAGCAGCTCGGCGCGCCCGTCGGGGTCATCGACCTCGAGTTCGGGGACGGCGATGCCGTCGATCTTGGCCTGCCGCAGCCGGACCATCAGCTCGTGATTGGCGGGGTCGTAGGAGATGTTGCCGCTGCCGTCGGCTTTTTCCAGGCCGCCGATGCGGTGCGCGCGGCCCTTGGTGCCGGGCACCGCCAACGGGCGGGCCAGCGTCTCCGGATCGCGAGCGTAGGGCTGGAATCCGGCCTCGTCGTCGGCGTCCGGCTCGAAAGCGGGGTCGATGGGCGCCAGCTCGGCGACGTTCGGAATCGCCCACGGCTCAGAGCCGTTCGCGATGGCGCCGTCGGAGAGCAGCAGCACCGGTGTGCGATAGGTGAGCGCGATCCTTGCCGCCTCCACGGCGGTGGCGAAGCAGTCGGCGGGGGAGCGGGGCGCGAGCACCGCCACCGGGGACTCGCCGTTGCGGCCGTGCAACGCCTGCAGCAGATCTGCCTGCTCGGTCTTGGTCGGCAGCCCGGTGGAGGGACCGCCGCGCTGCACGTCGACGACCACCAGCGGCAGTTCGGTCATCACCGCCAATCCGATCGTCTCGCTCTTCAGCGCGAGCCCCGGCCCCGAGGTGCTGGTCACGCCGAGCGCGCCGCCCAGCGAGGCGCCGAGCGCAGCGCCGATGCCCGCGATCTCGTCCTCGGCCTGGAAGGTGGTGACGCCGAAGTGCTTGTGCTTGCTCAGCTCGTGCAGGATGTCGGAGGCCGGGGTGATCGGGTAGGTGCCGAGGAAGACCGGCAGCCCGGCGAGCTGTCCCGCCGTCACGAGCCCGTAGGCCAGCGCGGTGTTGCCGGTGATCTGGCGGTAGGTGCCCGGCGCCAGCGTGGCGGGCGCGATCTCGTAGGTGGTGGCGAAGGCCTCGGTGGTCTCGCCGTAGTTCCAGCCCGCGCGGAAGGCGAGCACGTTGGCCTCGGCGATGTCCGGTTTGCCGGCGAACTTCTCGCGCAGGAAGCGTTCGGTGCCGCCGATCGGCCTGCCGTACATCCAGGACAGCAGACCGAGCGCGAACATGTTCTTCGCGCGCTGGCCGTCCTTCTTGCCGACCTCGGCGGGTTCGGTGGCTGCGAGCGTCAGCGAGGTCATCGGCACCTGGTGCACCACGAAGTCGGTGAGCGAGCCGTCCTGCAGCGGATCGGTGGCGTAGCCGACCTTGGCCAGGGCTCGCTTGGTGAACTCGTCGGTGTTCACGATGATGGTGGCCCCGCGCGGGAGGTCCTCGAGGTTCGCCTTCAGCGCCGCCGGATTCATCGCCACCAGCACATCGGGCTGGTCGCCCGCGGTGAGGATGTCGTAGTCGGCGATCTGGATCTGGAAGGACGAGACGCCGGGGAGGGTGCCCTGCGGCGCGCGGATCTCGGCGGGAAAATTGGGCTGGGTGGCCAGGTCGTTGCCGAACGCGGCCGCTTCGTGGGTGAAGCGGTCGCCGGTCAGCTGCATTCCGTCGCCGGAGTCCCCGGCGAACCGAATGACGACCTTTTCCAATTTGGCTGTGCCGACATCGTTTTGGTGCGAAACCATGTGCCTGCTTCACTTCCTCGTCGAGTGAGAGGTGCCAGTGGCCAACCTACTCCGCCGGGACCGGGTATCGCCGCTGAAGCGCGCAGTCCGCTCCGGATTCGTTTTCCGAGGTCGGGAGCGCCCGTTCAGGCGAACAGCGCGAGCTGGGTGTCCACGGCGTCCCGCGGCTCCGGCGCCCGCGCCGGTGCGCGGGCGGCTTCGCCGTCCCTGGTGAGGCCGTGCCGCTCCAGCAGCGGCGTGACCCGCTCGCGCAACCACGTGGCGTACTCCGGCGCGACGTAGGCGCCGCGGCCGTACAGCTGGCGGTATCGGCGCAGCAAGGCCGGGTGCGTCTCGGCCAGCCAGCCGAGGAACCAGCCGCGGGTGCTGCCGCGCAGATGCATCGGAAAGGCGACGGCCGAGGTCGCGCCCGCCGCCGCGATCGCGCCGAACAACTCGTCGAGGTGCGCGCGGTCGTCGGTCAGGTAAGGGATCACCGGCGCCACCAGCACGTGCACCGCGAAGCCCGCGTCGGTCAGCGCGCGGACCATATCGAGCCGGGCGCGCGGCGAGGGCGTCCCCGATTCCAGGCCGCGGTGCAGCTCCTGGTCCAGGATGGCGATGGAGACGGCCACGCTCACCGGCACCTCGCGGGCGGCCAGCGTCAGCAGCGGCAGGTCCCGGCGCAGCAGGGTGCCCTTGGTGAGGATGGAGAAGGGCGTGCCGGCGTCGGTCAGCGCGCGAATGATGCCCGGCATCAACCGGTATCGGCCCTCGGCGCGCTGATACGGGTCGGTGTTGGTGCCGAGCGCCACCGGATCCCGCTGCCAGGATCGCCTGCCGAGTTCCTTGCGCAGCACCGCGGCGATATTGGTCTTCACCACGATCTGCGCGTCGAAATCGCGGCCGGCGTCCAGGTCCAGATATTCGTGGGTTGGCCGGGCGAAGCAGTAGCGGCAGGCGTGTGAGCACCCGCGCATCGGGTTGATCGTCCAATGGAAAGGCAGGGTCGAGCTCTCGGGCATCTTGTTCAAAGCGCTCTTGCAGAGCACTTCGTGGAACGTGATGCCCTCGAATTCCGGGGTCTGCACGGTGCGAACGAACCCCGCCCGGCTCAGGCCGGGCAGTGCGCCGTCGTCGGCGTCCAGGGTCTGGTTCTGCCACCGCACACCCTCAGTCGAACATGTGTTCTAGGGTGTGTCAAGCGATCCGTCGCGTGGCGGGCGGGTCGAACGTGGTGGTGCCTGCGAAGAACGCGACCAGATCGCGCACGGTGTCGTCGATGGGGCGCGGTTGGTAGCCGAGCTCCCGTTCCGCCTTGCCGTGGTCGACCACGGGCGCCGAGACCAGCGCACCGAGCGCGGCCTTGGACAGCATGTCGGTCCCGAGCATCTTGCCGATCGGCGCGAGTATCGGGATCAGACCGCCGACCAGCTTGGGCGAGATGGTGAACTTCGGCCCCTTCTTGCCGCCGTGCGCCGCCGCCATCCGGCACAGCTCGGGCATCGCGATCATCGATCCGCCGAGCAGGTAGTTCTCGCCCGTCCGGCCCTTTTCACCGGCCAGGATCAGGCCGCGAGCCACATCGCGCACGTCGACGAGGTCGAAGCTGCCGCCGATCATCGCGGGCACTCGTCCCTGTGCGGCTTCGCGCAGTGCGAGATTGATCCGGGAAAGGGGGGTGCTGTAGTCGACGGGTCCGAAGACGCCCGTCGGGTTGCAGAGCACGGCGTCCAGGCCCTTGTCGACGACCTTGCGCAGCTCGATCTCGCCCGCCCACTTCGAGCGGTCGTACACCGGCAGCGCCGGGTCGGTGGAGCGCACCGTGCCTTCGTCGATGCGCCCGCCGCAGCTGTACTGGTCGAACGCGTGGATGGAGCTGGCGTGCACCATCCGGCGCGCGCCGACCTCGAGCGCGGCCTCGGCCACCACGCGCACGCCCTCGGTGTTGACCTTCCAGGCCAGGTCGTTCTTCTCGGCCAGGGTGATCACGGCGACCAAGTGGTACACGAGCTCCGCGCCCGCCAGCGCCTCGCGCATCGACGCGGGATCGAGGACGTTCCCCGAGACCCAGGTGACGTTCGGTTGCGCGGACTGCTCGGGGACCGCGCGGTCGATCGCGGTGACCTCGTGTCCCTGATCGACGAGCAGGCGGAGCAGATTCGTGCCAAGGTAGCCGGCTGCGCCGGTCACTGCGACCTTCATGGCGGTAAGAATATAGAACTTGTTCTAATTTGCAACACGTTGCAGTTTCGTCCTGGCGCGGCGACGGTGTCGAAAGTTGCCGGTGGGGTCCGCTATATTGAGCCCAACCGCAGCGGCATTGCCGTTCGGACGGCCCGCTTTGGCCCGAGCTGTCCGGGGGCACAGTCGTTTCGGGCAGGGAGTAGACGTTCGACAACGATGTGCACGACACAGATGTTCACGACGAATTTTTTTTGGGGGGCAACTCGATGAGTGATCTCTCGGTCGATACCGAAGCGGTCCGGGCTTTCGCCACGGAGAACGCCGGGATCGCCGGACAAATCTCCGCGGCGGCCAATTCCGACCTCGTAGGTCAGCTGGCCGCGATGACGCCGGTGTTCGGTATGATCGGCGCCGACTATCTGCTGAGCTTCGCCGCGGCGCAAGTGTTGCAGGCCAAAGACATCAACGACCTGTCGGCCAAGTACGCCGACCTATCCTTCAAGGCGTTCAACGCCGCCTCGCTCTTCGAGACCACCGACAGCGGCAACGCGGGTGCGCTCAATGTGCAGGCGGGCGAGATCGGAGGCGGGGCATGAAGCCGCTCGACTCCTCGCCCACGGGCCTCATCGCGCCGTCCGAGCCCGCCGCGGACTCGCTCGGCCACGCTGCGGCCGGTGCGAATCAGGCTGTCTCGGCGGCGATTCCGACCGATCAAGCCATCATCGATCTGCCGCTGCCGCAGCTGCCGGAGGACATCCCGGCCATCGAGGCGCCCGAATTCATCTTGTCGCGAAAGGTGAGCGAGGACGCGCCCGCGCTCGGCGCGGTGCCCCCTGGACTGCCCGGCATGAACGGTGCTCCCGCACCGGAGGCGCAGGACATCCTCGGCGGGCTGCCTACCGACGTGGAAAGCCTGCTCGGCGGTGCGAACACCGCGATCAGCCACGCCGCCGAACAGGTGCAGGACGCCGCGAACAGCCTGCTGGGCAACGCGAGCGGAATGCTGGGCGGAAATCCGTCCGGCGCCGCGACGCCTGCGGCGGCGGCGGCGACGCCGCAGCTCCCCACGCTGCCCGAGCTGCCCGCCGACCCGATCGGCGCGCTGATGAACGGATTGCAGATCCCGGCGCTGCCCGGCGTCGACCTGCTGTTCAAGCCGATCCTCGATCTGCTCGGCAGCTTCGGTACCGGCATCTTCGGCGCGCTCGACCCGACCGCGATCCTGAGCCAGTCGTCCCAGATCATCGAGATGGCGATGCAGATCGGCAAGGGCAGCCTCGCCACCGTCGAACAGCTCTGGGAGGGGCAGGCGTCGCGCCAGGCGCAGGCCGCGGGCCAAGAGGCCAACCAGCAAGGGCAGGAGGCCAGCCAGCGCGGCTTCGACATCTCCGAGCTCACCCAGCGGGCGGCGGCCGTCGTGCAGCAGGGCAACGCCCAATTGCTCGGTATCGCAGGCTCGTTTGCGACCCAGGCCACCGCGATGGCGCCGGTGATCCTCACTCCGCCGGGGCAGGCAGCGCTGATCGCCAGCGCGACCGAGCACCTCGGGCATGCCGTCTCGGTGGTCAACCTGACCCGCGGCGATCTGGCGGGGAAGACCGCCGAGCTGAACGGCGTCGTCGCGCAGCTGCTCGGCCAGAGCGGTCTGCCTTCGGCGCAGGAAGTGGCGCAGGCGGCCGCGCAGAACATCGGCGAGCCGCTGTTGTCGCAGGCGCAGGAGGCCGCGACGCAGGCGGCGAGCAGCAGCCCGAGCAGTGGTCTCAACACGTCGACCTCGACGATCCCGTCCTCGCTCAACAGCACCAGCCCCGCGGGCACGCCCGGCTCGCCGAGCGGTCTGCTGGGTCCGCTCGGCCGTCCCGGTGGCCCCGGCCCCGGCGGTCCAGGGCCGGGTTCTTCCGGACTGCCGAGCATCCCGGGCGTGCCCGGCTCGGCGGTACCCGCCGTCCGCCCCATCGGCATGCCCGGCGCGATGATGCCGACCGGTCTCGGCGCGGCGACGACGCCCGCGGGCACCGGCAGCTCGTTCATGGGCGGCGCGCCGGGTGCGGCGGGCGCCCGTCAGGGCGACGACGACCAGCACTCGCGCAATGTGCAGCCGTACCAGAGCCGCACCGGCAACGACGATCTCACCGGGCCGCTCGGCGAGTCGACGCCGGACGTCATCGGTGCGACGCATACCGACGAACTACTCAGCTCGGATTACGAGCAGGATCAGTTCTAGGGATTCGCAACGGGTTTCGTGACGGCGCCCTTCTCCGAGGTTCGGGGGAGAGCGCCGTTGTTCGTGATGGTCGGTTGGGCGATGCGGCGGCCGTTCGTGGGTCGGGGTCGATGGTTGTCCTTGCGGCGGAATCCGTTCCGTTCCGGCCGTCGCTGGGTCGGGCTTGCTCCGATCTGTAGCTCGAAAAGCTGTGTGCTACAACATGATTCGCAAATCAAGGCGATCCCACAATCGGTGGACGGGCGGATGCGCGGGAGTGGTCTTGCTGTTGGGATCCGGAGTCGCGTAGACCGGCCCGGGAGCCCGGCCGACTCACAGTCCCGGATGTTCGCGGCATCAGGGGCTGGATCGTCGGTGGGCCCTGAGAGGATGCCCGCGAACATTGTCGAACATGGGAGAAGTGCATGACGGACAAGACTTTACGGGTGATCGGCGAGCTCATGGGTTCGGTGCCGACGGGTTCATTTGCCGCGCGTCGGACGGGCTCGGCGGAGAACCTGGTGATCGAGGTAGATGGTGTGGGGCCGATCCGGTTGCCGGTGACGTCGGCTCAGGCGCGGCGACTGTGCGAGGTCGCGCGGCCGGCGCGGTATGGTCTGCGCGAGCAGACCCTATTGGACGCGAATGTGCGTGACACATGGGAGGTTCCGCGGGACCGGGTAACGGTCGACGAGCGGCAGTGGCGCGAGACGTTGCTGCCCATGCTGGACATACTGCGGGCCGAGCTAGGTCTGGCGCCGGACTGCGAGTTGTCGGCGGAGCTGCATTCGATGCTGGTGTATGAGCCGGGACAATTCTTTCAGCGCCATCGGGATTCGGAGAAGGCCGACGGCATGATCGGCACGTTGGTGGTGACTCTGCCTTCGGCGTTCACCGGCGGGGAGCTGGTGATCGAGCAGCAAGGGACGAAGGTCACCGACCAGGGTTCGCCGGAGGAGCTGTCCTTCGTCGCGTTCTATGGCGACTGCGAGCATGAGGTGCTGCCGGTCACCGACGGTTTCCGGATCACGCTGACCTACAACCTGGTGGCGAAGGGGCGTACCGGCCCGGACGCCGCCGCTTTCGCCACGCATCCGTCGGTCGCGTTACTGGCCGAGCAGTTACGCGCGCATTTCACCACACCGATGGAATTGTCGTCGGGGACTTTTTACCGCCAGCCGGCGAAACGCCCACCTCATCAACTCGTCTACCTCCTGGATCATCAGTATTCCCAGCACGGATTCGGGTGGGATCAGCTCAAGGGCGGCGATACTGCCCGTACTGGGATGATGCTCGCGGCGGCCGACATCGCGGGATACGACACGTCGCTGGCGCTCGCGGAGGTCGAGGACTCCTACGAGGAGGACTACACCTCGTACATGATGATCTATCGTCAGCGTTGGGAGCGCGTTGAGGACGGGTGGAAATGCGTCGAAAGCGCTGACATGGAGTTCGATGAAGACGGGGAAATGGCGGAACCTGTGCCCGATGACCCGGCGAGCCTTCCGGTGCGCTCCAGCCTTCCTTTGGTCCCGGGATCGGAAGATCTCGGCGAGCTCCGCTGGTCGACCATCACATTGACGTGGCTGATCGACCGGTCAGGGGAGGCCGGTGAGCCCGCTGTGCGGGAGGTCTGGGATGAGGAGTTGTGTACGGGCGAATCGAAGTCGACGCTGGAGCCGTTCGCGTCGGAAATCGAGGGTTACATGGGCAATGAAGGAAACACCGCCAATTTCTGGTATCGGCGCGCGGCGATCATCGTCCGGCCCCGTCAGTAGAACGGCCTGGCAGGCAATCCCCGGCGTCATCCTTCGACGCACGACGACCAGTTCAGCCACGGGCTGACGAGTCGGCGGGTTGCCTCTGTCGCTGTTCGATCTGGGAGAGTCAGGTCAGAAGTAGCGCTTGTGACGGCCGCAGCGATCGTGGGTGCTCGTATCCGGCCTGTCAGTGATACGGATGTCACGCAGCGTCTGAACCGGACCGCAAAGTCGCCAGTCGGTGCGCGTGCTCCACAGCGATGCGCCGGAGTATCGGCCACTGGGGCGAATCGGTCACGTCCCAGCCATATGCGGCGACGAACGCATCACGAAATCCATTCTCCCCGAACCTGATGCTGTGGTTTTCGCAGCGGCTCTCAATGGTCCCCAGCTGGTCAACAGTTCACGACGCCCCTGCTGCCGGTGTCCGACTCCTTCGGCAGTTCGGCTATCTACTCGCGCCGCCGCGCGGCTGTCGGCGGACCGCAGTTCGATGTCGCCGGGTTGCAGTCGCGCGGCGGGCGCGCAGGAAGGCCGGTGCCTGGCCCGGTGGACGAGCGTGCGGATGTGGCGACCGCACAGGTTGTCCGGTTACCGGCCCAATCCCTCCAGCACCGAGGTCAACACCATGTGGGCGCTGTCGACGACATCGTCGAGGGGTTGGCGGTAGTCGACCAGCACCCACTGCTGGGCGATGGTGAGCACGGCGCCGACCAAGCCGGTGGCGATGGTGCGTAGGTGGGGGCTCGGCACGGATTCGATGTCGATCATCGGGGTGGCCAGCTCGAGGAAGGTATCGACGAACGATCCGGTCACCCGGCGATAGTCCGCGTCCACGGCCGGGCTGATGCCGAGAATCTCGAAGAACGCGATCCGCGCGATCCTCGGGTCTTCGGCGATGCCGCGGAAGAAGCCGGTCAACGCGCCGCGCACGGCGGTGCCGATAGTGTCGGGGTGCGCGGCCGCTCCGTCGACGATGTACCCGCGCAGTCGATCGGTGGCGACGGTGTACGCGGCGAGCAGCAAACCCTCACTGCCGTCGAATGATTCGTAGACGTAGCGCTTGCCGACGCCCGCGCGCGCACAGACGGCGTCGATGGTGGTGTTGCGATAGCCGCGGGTGCCGAATTCCTCGATCGCCGCGTCGACGAGTCTCGCGCGACGCTGCTGCTGACGCTGTTCGGGCCCGGCGCCCCGGTATTTACGGCCGGGGGCGCCGAGCTCGGAAACGGTCACGCCACCATGGTGGCACCGCTGTCCACACGAGACAAACCACACCGACCGCAGTGCCGTCATGTTCGGCTCACCAGCCGGGATCGCCCTCGACCGGGATGTTCACCCAGCTCGGTTGGCCGGGATCCAGCACGAGATGCTGTGGCCGGAGGCCGCTCTCGTTCAGCAGCGGGCGCAGCGGGATGCTGCTGGGGAAGTTGCTCGCGAAGACGTCGATGCGCAGCCGATGTCCGGGCTGGAGCACGCCGTCCGTGGCGAAGAGCCCGATGTCGAGCACGGTCGGCTCACCGGGGACAACGGGCTCACGGCTCGCCAAGGTCAGGATCGGGTAGGGATCGGTGTAGTCGCCGTTGGGGGAGCGGGTGGAGGCGGCCTCGTCGACAGCGCGGAGCGAGGCCGTGCGCTGTCCGGTCGACCACACCGTCGAACGCCCGTCCGGCGCTACATCGTTCACGGTCACCGTCCAGTAGCCGTCGGTGGCGTCGAGGACGGTGTTCAGGTGGACGGCGAGCGGACCGGAGATCTGGGTCGGCTGGCTCACCGGTGCCGTCGTGAAGGTCAGCGCGTTCATCTCGCTGATCCGCGCGTCTTCGGCGCAGATGTCCAGTGCCGAGATGATGCCGGCCGTCCCGTGCGCGGCATCGCGTGAGCACAAGGTGGAAAGTCCGGGCGCGATCGTCAGCCGGGTGGGTCCGCCCGGTGCCATGGTCAGGGAGCCGTCGCCCGCGGCGGTCGGCGCGGTGCCCGACGGGACCGCGTTCAGGTACAGCCGCCGGTACTCCATCCCCGGGCGCGGGAAGGACGGGCTGTCGCTCCATCCGCCGCCCTGCTGCCACGACGTCACCTGGTCGTATCCGTCGATGCCGTTGTCGATTCCCTTGAGCCACTTGTCGAACCACGCCCGCTGCAGCACGTCCAGGGAGGGCGGGGCGCCGGGCAGGCCGAGCCCGGCGCCGGTGGTGACGTGGTACGTATCGCCCATCACCAGCTTCTTCTCGCTGTCCGGAACGTCGATGGCGTTGTACACCCGTGTCGAGGAGTAGGTGAAGATGTCGTGCCAGCCGCCGTAGATGAAGGTCGGGATCTCGATCCGTTCCGGATGTCCGACCCACGCGGTCCGCAGCGGGCTCTCGTCGTCTAGCACCGCCATCATCTCCGGCGGGATCTGGTCGATGCTCGGCGTGGCCAGCGCCGCGATGACGACGTTGAAGAAGGTGAACGGGTCACGGATGCGGTCGGCCAGCCAGGTCCAGTCGAACCGGCCGCTCAGCATCGAGACCAGGTCGGGAAGCAACTTCGAGGCATTGACCGCCAGCAGCCATTCGGGGATGAAACCGAGGCCGAGCGCGCCGCCGGGCGCCGCGACGTCGCGGATCAGGTCGCTACCGGGGACGATCGGGAAGATCGCTTGCAGCGCGGCTGGTTTGCGCTCCGCGGTGTGCAGCTGGTTGACGGCGGAGTAGGAGATGCCACTCATGCCTATCCGGCCGTCGGACCACGGCTGGCGTGCCGCCCAGTCCACGACCTCGGCGCCGTCCTGCTGTTCGCGATCGCCGAAGACCTGCCAGACGCCTTGGGAGAAGCCGGTTCCGCGCACATCGACGACGACCTGCGTGTAGCCGCTCTGGATCAGCTTGCGGTCCACGCCGAAGGTCCGGGCCGCGCCGCCGGGCAGCGCCCGCATCAGATCGCTGAGCCCGCTCATCCCGAAGGCCGAGAAATCCAGACCACGCAGCACATGCATCAGCGGGTCCGCCAGCCCGGGAATCGCCAGTGCGGAATCCGCGAGGTTGGCAACGAGTTTCGTGTAGGGCGTCAGGTTGACGACGGTCGGCGTCTGCTCCTGGATCGGCTGACCCGTCGCATCGGCGGGACGGTAGACGTTCGCCTTCAGCACCGTGCCGTCGCTCATCGTGATCGGCACGTCCCATTCGATGAAGACGTGCGGATATCGCGGCGGCGCATTGTGTGTGGCGACGAACTGGGCGTCGAGCCCGTCGCGCGTCGGCGTCGACTCGGCCGACGGCGCGGACACCACCGCACCCGCTATCACGAGGAACGCGGACAGCGCTGCGGCCGCCACGGCGATCGGACCACGACGTCTGATCATGCTTGCCAAACCCTCCCGCAATGAGGAACTACTTCGTTCCCATAAGCCGACGCAACGGTAACGCACGCCACGAAGACGCGCCACCATGACCGGGCCCACATCGAGTCGCGCCGTTCGTCTTTCCAAACAAGATCGGGCGGAAATGTTCTCCCGATGGTGCAGTGACACTCCGCCGCCGCGCTGCGTACGGTGGTTTACCGGCCCCCGCGCAGGGGGCGGATTCTTGGGCCGGGAAGGACGCGGTGCGGTGGTTGGCGTTTCGGACCTGGGGTGTGCCACTCGATGAGCCTCGGCGCATCCGAAAAGTTGTCCGCCGCACCCTATTCGGAGCCCGTGCGTGGTCCGCTGTCGCGCTGGTCGCGCTGGGTGATCACCCACCCGCGCGCGGTGATCGCGGTCTGGCTGATCGTGCTCGCGCTGTGCGGCGCGGGCTACCCGGCGCTCGAATCGCGGGTGCAGGCACCGGATCTCACCGTTGACCGCGCCGAATCGGTCGCGGTGCAACGTCTGATCGCCGCACACTTCCCCGGCCTGCGGGCCGAACAGGCGCTGCTGGTGTTCGATTCCGATACCGCCGTCGTGGACACCGCCGAATATCGCGCTCAGCTCGAGCGCGCCCGGCACGCCGTCGAATCGGTCGGCGGCGTGACGGTGCTCGCGGCTCCCGGCGATCTCGGTGCGCGACAGCTGGTTTCGGCCGACGGCCGCACCGCCTTGGCGGTGGTCGCGATCGAGGGCGATCAGTCGCACCGCGTCGCCGTCTCCGCCGACGTGCAGGACGCGCTGTCCGAACTGCCCGGTCGCGACGTGGTCCGCGTCGGCCTCACCGGCTACACCGCGATCCAGAACGATGTGATCATCGCCGAACAGGCCGATGCGCGCCGCGCCGAATCCCTCGGCGTTCCGGTGGCTTTCGTGCTGCTGACACTGGCGCTCGGCGCGGTGGCCGCGGCGTCGCTGCCGATCCTGATGGCCGTCGCCGGGCTGCTGACGTGCACCGGCGTGCTCTTGGTCGCCAGCACCGTGACATCGGTCGATCCGCTGATGCTGTCCATCGCCGGCATGATCGGCCTCGGTGTCGGCATCGACTACGCCCTGTTCGTGGTGAGCAGGTTCCGCGAGGAACTCTCGGCGCAAGGGGTGACCTCGCGGGCCGACACCGAACCGATCCGCACCGCCGTCACCGCGACCATGGCCACCACGGGTGGCATGGTCCTCGCTTCCGGCTCGGTCGTGATCGTGTCGCTGTCCGCGCTGCTCGTGGTGCCCGCGGGCGTTTTCCGGGGCATCGTGCTCGGTGTCGGCGTGGCCGTGGCGACGGCGATGCTCGCCGCGGTGACCCTGCTGCCCGCCGTCCTCACCGAACTCGGCCCCGCGGTGAATCGCTGGCGGGTGCGCGGCCGGGGCATCGACTCCGACGACAGCGACGCCGCCCGCCGGTGGGCGCGCCGGGTGATGCGCAGGCCGGTGGCGTTCGGTGTGGCCGCCGCGGGCCTGCTGGTCGTGGCCGCGCTGCCGTTGACCGGCCTGCGCACCGGTTTCGACCTCGGTATCGCATCGCTGACCGAATACCCCTCCGGTGTCGCGGCCCACACGGTCGCGGAGAAGTTCCCGCCCGGCATGCTCTCGCCGATGGAGTTCGTCGCCACCGGGCCCGACGGCGGTCCTCTGGACGCGGAGGCGGGAAGCGTCGTGCGAGGCTTCGCCGACGACCTGCGCGCCGATCCCCGTGTCGCCGCGGTGCTGGCGCAGCAGTCGGACGGCCGCGTTCACCTGACGGTCGTGACCCGCACGCAGATCGACTCGGCCGCGGGCTCGGATCTGGTCGCCGAACTCGACGCGCGGGCGCTCGCTGCCTCGGCCGCGAACCTGCGGATCAGCGCGGGCGGCGCGCCCGCCGGTCTGCTCGAGATCAGCGACGCGGTCCGCGGCGGCTACCTGCTCGTCGTCGTGATCACCGTGCTGTGCGCGCTGGCCCTGCTGGTGGCGGTCTTCCGCAGCGTCGCCGTGCCGGTCAAGGCGGTCGCGGTCAACCTGCTCGCCACGGCGGCCGCGCTCGGCATCACCGTCGCGGTGTTCCAATGGGGCTGGGGCGAAACCCTTTTCGGCTTCGAGAGTCCCGGTTTCGTGCAGGTCGTGATGCCGCTGATCGTGTTCGTGATCCTGTTCGGCCTCTCGATGGACTACGAGGTGTTCGTCATCCGCCGGATCAGGGAGAACTGGGACTCGGCCGCGGCACGCGGCGTGACCGATCCGGTCGCCGCCAACCAGGACGCGGTCGCCGACGGGATCGGCGCCACCGCCAAACCCGTCGCGGTCGCCGCCGCGATCATGGTGGTGGTGTTCGCCTGCTTCCTCACCGCGAGCACCCTGGAACTGAAGCAGCTCGGTTTCGCGCTGGCCGTCGCGGTCCTGCTCGACGTGGTCGTCGTGCGACTGGTGCTGGTACCGGCGACCCTGCGGTTGCTCGGCCGCTGGAACTGGTGGCTGCCTGCCCCGCGCCAGCGCAAGGAGATGTCTCAGCGCAAGCGGATGTCGAGCCTGCGGTAGAGCGGGACGAACGCGTTGAACCGGTAGCGGCGGCGGGTGATCTCCCAAGGGCGGCCCGTCGCGAGCAGCGTCTCGAGGAAGCGCGTCAGCTGCACGTGGGTGAGCGCGGCGCCGAGGCAGAAGTGCCTGCCGCCGCCGAACCATAGCTGCCGCGTCCGCGCCACATAACCCAGATCGAGGTCGAACCGGCCGACGGAATTGTCGATGTACCAGGTCATCACCTTGACGCGGTCACCGGCGCGCAATCGCCTGCCGCCGAGTTCGACGTCGCCGACGACGCCGCGCCCGACGACCGGCATCGAGCTCGTCACCCGCAGACCCTCCCGCACCGCCTCGGGGATCAGGTCCGCGCCGGCCAGCAGCCGATGCTGGTCGCCGGTGTCGTGCAGCAGCGCGACCAGCCGACCGATGGTGCTGGCGAGCGTGACGGTGCCGGCCACCACGAGCAGCACGGTGAATCCCCGCGTCTGCTCGAGTGTCAATCCCATGTCCCGGCAGCGTCCGATGACGGTGCCGGAGCCGGCCGAGTCGTACACGTGCTCGACGTTCGCGCCGATCAGTGCCGCCAGCTCCCGGCCGCGCTGCCGGTTGCGAGGCGGCACGACGGTCGTCGCCCAGTTGCCCTTGCCCAGGTCGGCCAGCCGCTCCATGGCCGCGAAGAGGTCCAGATACGGTGTGTCGGTGCCGGTTTCGCGCGGCAGACCGGCCACGTCGACCATTGTTCGCGCCGTGAACACCCGGCCGAACTCGGCGATATCGACCGTCCGGCCCGCGGCCAGATCGGTGCGCAGCCGCTCGAGCTGCGCGCCCGTCGCGTCCTCGACGAGGAGTTCGGACGCGGGTCTGCTGAACAGGTCGCCGAGTCCGGCGCGCAACCGCTGGTGCTCCGGCCCCTCGAAGCGTTCGGCGCCGAATTCGCCGAGCATCTGCGACCACCAGTGTCCCGACGCACCGTCCGTCGCGATGCTGAAATGCTCGCTGTCGCGGTGGACTTGGCGCGCGAGTTCCGGATCGGACACCACCCAGCCGAATTTCGGCACTCTGCGGAGGGGCCGGGTGGCGGCCCCGAGCGGCGCGAGCAACGCCAGGCCCGGCTGGGCGGCGGCGTGCAGGGCGAGTTCGTGCCATTCGGCGGCACGCGGCAGTCTCACGGTCATGCGCGGGCTCCCGCGATCGCGTCGGCGGTGAATCGGTCGGCGCCGAACTGGTCGATGACGAGATGGGTGCACAGGATCGCCATCGCGGCCCATTCGGCCGTCACGCCATCCCAGGTGCCAGGCTGGTCCACGGCCGTGCGCCAGATCCGTTCCGTCGCTTCGGGATCGAACAGCCCGTAGCGTCGCGCGGCGGCGCGGGAGAGATGGTCGGCGGCCAGCTCCGCGCCAGGGCCGCTGAGGTACCACGGGCCGACCGGGGTCATGAAAGGCTTCTTGCGCCGCCGCACGATCCGCTTAGGCAGCAGATCCGCCATCGCCCGCTTGAGCACGTACTTCTCGGTGCCGAGGCGCATGAGCATGCGCGGGTCGAGCTCGGCGCAGACGTCGAGGACGTCGCGGTCGAGGAACGGCACCCGCACCTCGAGGCCGTGCGCCATGCCGAGCCGGTCGGAGATCGGCAGCACCCAGTGCGGCAGCCGGGTGTGGAACTCGAAATGCATCTGCCGGTGCAGCGCGCTGTGCTCGGGCGGTCGCGGCAGCGCCGACGGCTCGGGCAGGTCGGCGAGCACGGCGGGCCGCGCCGTGCCGGACAGCGCGCTCCACAGGTACACCCACGGCGGCATCTGCCCGTACTGTTCGGTGTATTGATTACGCCGAGAGGAGATTTCGACGATGTGGCGGTCGATGCCGCTCGGCGCGCCGATCCACTTCGTCGCCTGCCGCCACACCAGCGGTCGCAGGGCGTCCAGCCGCAGGGCCTCCAGCCGCGAACTCAGCCGCATCAACCGGTAGAAGTCGTACCCGGCGAGCAATTCGTCCGAGCCGTCGCCGCTCATCGCCACCTTGAGGCCTTGGCCGCGGGCGAGCGCGGTCAGGTCGAGGAACGGGGAGGCGACGCCGCCGTACCAGAACGGAGATTCGAAGTGCCACATGCTCTTCGGCAGCAGCTCGCAGACACGCGCTCCGGTCGTCTCGGACTCCACGTTCGGCACCCGCAACCACCGCGCGACCAGCCGTGACATCTCGGTCTCGTCGTGGATCGCGCCGGACAGCCGCACGCTGAGCGTGGTCAGCGGCGCGTCGCAGCGCCGGGTGGCGACGGCGGCGATGGCGGACGAGTCGAGCCCGCCGCTGAGCGCGACACCCGCGTCCACCTCGTCGGGGACGCGCTTGGCGACCGCGGCCGTGAACCGCTCGCCGAACGCCTCGATCGCCGCGCGCCCGGTGAGCAGCGGCGCGTCCGGATCCTCGCGCTGGAAGACGCGGAAATAGCGTCGGCTCCGAATACCGTCGGCGTCCGCGGTGAGGACGGTGCCCGGTTCCAGGTCGCGCACGTCACGCCAGAACGTGCCTGGCGCGATGGTGTGCCCGTAAAAGAGGCAGTCGCTCAACCCTTGCCGGTCGATCTCGGGCGTGCAGGCGCCGGAGGCGAAGATGCCCTTGATCTCCGACGCGAACGTCAGGCGGGCACCGCGCACGTGATAGAAGAGCGGTTTGACCCCGACGCGGTCGCGGGCGAGCGTCAGCCTGCGCCGGGCGGCATCCCAGATCGCGATGCCGAAATCGCCGTCGAGGTGTTCGACGAACCCGTCCCCGTACTCCTCGTACAGGTGCGGGACGACCTCGGCGTCGCTGTCGCTGCGGAACCGGTGCCCGCGCGCCGCCAGGTCGCGGCGCAACGCCTTGTGGTTGTAGATCTCGCCGTTGAGCAGCGCGTGGATCGAACCGCTCTCGTCGGCGGTGGGCTGCGCGCCGTGCCGCACGTCCACGATCGACAGACGCTGGAACCCCAGCGCGGCGTGCCGGTCGTTCCAGGTGGCGTGGTCGTCGGGGCCGCGGTGGCGCAGCACGGCGCACATCGCGGCCAGCGGGCCGGGGTCGACCGGGGCCTCGAAGTCGACGATGCCGCAGACGGCGCACATGTCAGTCCTGCCCGACCGCGGTAGCGGGTGCGAGGAGCCCGTCCAGTTCGGCGACGGCGGCGTCCAGCGCGGCCGTCAGGTGCTCGATCGGCGGCAGCTTGTCGGCGGCGCCGAGCACGCCGATGAACAGCTCGTCACGATAGCCGAAGCAGGTGAAATTCAGCGCATTGCCGTGCATCAGAAGGGATATCGGATACATCGCGTCCAGGCGAGCGCCGTCCAGGTACAGCGTGTCCCGTGGCCCGGGAATATTGGAGATGCCCATGGGGTGCGAGGACGGAGCCGACCGGATGCCGAGCAGCAGTGCGAAGATCCACGGGAAGGTGGTCGCCAGGCCGTAGCCGATGACCGCACCCGGCGACATCGCGCCCATGTGCCGCTTGGCGGCGTCGATCGCGTCCTTGACGGCGGCGAGGCGTCGCACCGGGTCCTCGACGTCGGTCGCCAGCGCCGTGAACATCAGTCCGGCGCGGGTGCCCACCCGCTGATCGCCGTCGCGCAGATCGGTCGGCACGCCGGCGGTGAGCGGGCGCTCGGGTAGTTCGGCGTGATCGGTGAGGTAGCCGCGTAACGCGGTGGCGACCAGATACAGCACCAGATCGTTGACGGTGCAGTCCGCGGCGCGCGCCAGTCGTTTGATCTCATCGAGCCGGTAGCGGCGCAGCGAGAGATCGCGCGCGCCGGTGATCGGACCGTCCAGGACGGAGGGCGGCTGCCGGTACGTGTGCTGCGCGGTCGGCTGTCCCGCCTTGCGCCGCAACGCATCCCGCGCGGCCCCGACGACCCCGGACAGTATCGCGAAGAACCCGTACACCGCCGTGAACAGCGCACGAATCCGGCTCGTCCGCGCCGGACCGAGGTCGGTCTCGGGGCCGATCGAGAAGAAGGGCGGCAGATCGCGCGCCAGCGGGTCGGGGGACAGACCGCCGGTGATGACGCGTACCAGCGAAACACCGTCCAGCAGACTGTGATGCGCCTTCAACACCACGGCGAACCGGTCCTCGGACTGCCCTGTCACGAAGTGCAGCTCCCACGGCGGCTTGCCCAGGTCCAGCTGCTCGCGGTGGATGCGCGTCACGAGCTCGACCAGTTCGTCGCGACCGGTGCCCTTGGACAGCCGCCACGTCCTGATGTGGTCGGCCGGGTCGATCTCGCCGACTTCCGCTACCAGAGCGAAGGATTGGGCGAGCCGACCGGGTACTGGCCGAAGATTCCACGGCGGCGGAGCGGTGAACGGGGCGCCGTGCCGTGCGTGCCAGCGGCGCACGAATCCCTCGGCATCGCCATCGGGACAGTGGAATTCCATCAGGAACGCCACATGCATCGGCATCTCCTGCGACTCCAGCGACAACCAGGTCGCGTCGGTCGCCGACAATCGCTTGACCGCCATACGGCTCCTATCCTTCGAATTCGTGGCCCGCCGCCGGTCGTGGCGCGAGGTCGAGCCGCAGGCCGACCGGGATCACGGCGAAATGGAACCGGTCGTCGGGCGGTGGAACACCGTCCGGGAGCCGGAAATCGAAAGTGCGGCAAGCCATCGCGGCCACGCTCTTGACCTCCAGCATCGCCAGGCCGCGGCCCGGGCAGAAGCGCGGCCCCGATCCGAAGGGAATCGCGACGTCCGGGCGGTGCGCCCTGCCGTCGGCGTCGCGCAACCACCGTTCGGGGTCGAACCTGTGCGGATCTGCGAAGTTCTCCTCTTGGAGGCCCGGGTACCGCACGTTGACCAGCACCCACGTGCCCGCGGGCAGCGCGATGTCGCGCAACACGGTGTCGTGCACGGCTTCCATGAGCAGCAGCGGAGTGGTGGGTTGCAGCCGCATCGACTCGGCGACAACGGCTTCCAGATACGGCTGGCGCTCCAGCGTCGACGGTATCCGGATGATCTCCTCCCGGATGCGTTGCTGCGCTTCGGGTTCGGAGGCCAGGTGGTAGAGCAGCCATGCCGCGGCGTTGCTCGTGGTGTCCTGTCCGGCGATCAGGATCGTCAGCGCCTCGGCGAAGAGTTCCTCGTCGGTGAACGATTCGCCGCCGTCGTGGGCGAGCAGGAATGCTTCGATGAAATTCGTCGGCTGTTCGGGCGCGGTGGTGCGCGCGCGGGCGATGACCGTGTTCACCTCGGTGCGCAGCGCCTCCAGCGCCCGATCCAGCGCGTGGTCGGCGGGCAGCTTGACCCAGCGCCAGTACGGGAGCGGAATGTTCAAGCGGCGGTTGATCATCGGGAAGACGTGCTCGAGGTGCTGCTGGATGACGTCGCCGGACTGCTCCAGGGTGTTGATGTCGTAGTCGAAGGTGAGCTTCGCCGTCACGTCCACGGTGTAGCGGGTCAGGTCGGCGCGCACGTCCTCGGGCGCCGCCGCGAGCCAGCGCCGCTGGAGCCGCTCGGTGATCCGCTCGAGCGTGGTGTGGAAGCGCGTGAGATGGGCGGCGTTGAAGCCGGGCATGGCCAGCCGCCTGCGCCGTCGCCACGCCTCGCCTTCGGAGGAGAACAGCCCGTTGGAGCCCATCTCGCTCATGATCGACTCGATCGAGGACTGTCGTCGGTAGGTCCCCGGCCGTTGCCGCAGGATCTCCTTGCTCAGTTCGGGATCGCCGACCACGACCAGTCGTCTGCCGGGCATGCTCAGCCGGTAGACGGGGCCGTATTCCGCGCACCAGCTGTCCAGTTGCCGGTGCAGCCGCGTCGGGGTGAGCTGCGGGAGGTTGCCCAGCACCGGCCAGCCGTCCGGCCCGGGGAGATCGAGGAGCGACATCGGTGCGGCGGACACCGGCCCGAGCCTAATCACGAATAGAGTGCCCGGCGCAATCGGCGACGGCAATTCATCGCGGGAAACTAGGTTCGTACCGAAGATTTGTCACGAAGTAGCAAGGCGCACACATCGATTGGTGATCCCCCTCACTCAGGCGGCGGCCGAAGTGGACTGCTGTCGCGGTTCGGTCGTAGTGTCGCAGGCATCCGGTTGCTTCCGGGTTACTGTCGCTCCCTTGCTGTGTCAGCGCCGTGTGGCTCCAATCCCGGGATAGCCGCGGCCATCGGAGGAAATCTCATATGAATCGCTCTCGAATACGCGCGCTGGGGGCCGCTCTCCCTGCCGGAGAATTCACCACGAACGAAGTGCTGCAACGTATGTCGAGCGGCGGCGAGTTCGACGTCGAACGCATTACCGGTATCGCACACCGGCATATGGTCGACCGCACCGAAGAGGACACCCTGACATTGGGTGTCGCCGCGGCCCTCGACTGCCTCGCGGGCTCCGGATACGATCCCGCCGATCTGGATGTGATCATCTGCGGCGGCACCACCGTGCACGACGGATTCCGCATGGTGTTCGAGCCGTCCGCAGCGGGCGAGATCGCCCGCCGCATCGGCGCTGTCAACGCCACCGGCTACGACGTCGCCAACGCGTGCGGCGGCACCATGACCGGTATCTACCTGCTGGACAACCTGATTCGCGCCGGTGTCGTCCGGACCGGCATGGTGGTGACACCCGAAGTCATCTCGCCGGTCACCGAGGGCGCGCTGGCCGAGGCGGTGGACGCCCGCGACCCCCAGTTCGCGGCACTGACCCTGGCCGACGCGGCCGTCGCGGTGGTGCTCGACCGCGCCGTCGACGACAACGAGGCCGTGCACTACATCGACATGATCACCTGCGCGGAATACTCGCCCCTGTGTATCGCGAAACCCAGCGACAACACCGAGAACATGATCATGTTGACCGACAACATCACCATGCAGGCCGCGCCGCGGCGCGAGACATGGGCGAAATTCCATCGCGACGTGCTGGCCAAGAATGGCACGACGTTCGCCGACGAGGACTTCGATTACATCGTCTTCCATCAGCTCGGCGTCGGTTTCACGGAGAAACTGGCGGAGTCGGGCAGCAAGATTCACGGCGCTCCCATGCCACCGCGGCTGGCGTGCGTCGAAAAGTACGGAAA
This sequence comes from Nocardia sp. NPDC050793, assembly GCF_040654065.1. Lineage (NCBI taxonomy): Bacteria > Bacillati > Actinomycetota > Actinomycetes > Mycobacteriales > Nocardiaceae > Nocardia > Nocardia sp. NPDC050793. Next base: position 58,043 of record NZ_JBFAHG010000001.1, on the reverse strand, counting down.
TACCGGTGCGAGCACACATTTCCTGGTGCTGCACGACTACTTGTCGCGCGGCCTGATCGCGCCGGGTTCCAAGATCTGTTTCGTGCCGACCGCATCCGGAATGGTGTTCGGCGTCCTGTCGGCGACCATCGGTGAGTTGGTGAAGTAGCACGTGGCGACCATTCTGCAGAATTCGGCGGTGAGCGACGATCCGGCGCTCGGCTCGATCGGCCACGCGGTCGCCGCGGCGCGGGAATGCCTGGCCGGGGCAGGCCTGTCGGCGGCGGACGTGGACGTGCTGGTGAACGTCGGCGTGTATCGAGACGCCAACATCGTGGAACCGTCCAACGCCGCGCTGATCCAGCGCGAGCTCGGCATGCATCTCGACTACGAACCAGGCTCCTCACGGCCCGGTTTCTCCCTCGACCTGCGCAACGGCGCCTGCGGCGTGCTGAACGCGCTCCAGGCGGCGAATGCGTTGCTGGCCAATGGCACCGCCGAACGTGTCCTCGTCGTCGGCAGCGATGCCCACCCCGGCGGCCTGGCGGACGCGGTCGACTTCCCCTACGCCACCGTGGGCGGTGCGTTCCTGGTGACGAAAGGCATCGACGACGCGAGCGGGCTCGACGCGGTGCACCTGCAGCCCGCTCCGCGTCCGGACGGCGCGCATCCCGGCGTGGCTGGGTATCTCGACCTGAAGGCGATGGGCCGCGACGGCGCGCGCACGATCACCGTCGAGGTCGCCGACGACTTCGCCGAGCGGGTCACCGATGTCGCGCGCACGGCGGTGCGGAACTATCTCGCGAACCACGCTGATATGCAGCCGGATTCGACGGTGCTGGTCACCAACGATCCCGCGTCGGACTTCGCGGCGACGCTGGCCGCCGACTTCGGCTTCGCGCGTCACCACCAGGCCGACACCGGGGCGCGGAACGCCGGGAGCTCCGGTCTCATCATCGCCTACCACCAGCTGATCCGCTCCGGCGTCGTCGGGCATGGCGACCGGCTGCTGCTCGTCGCGGGAGGTTCGGGGCCGACGGCGGGCTGTGTCGGCTACCGGGTGCCTGTCGGCGGTGCCGGGTGACGCGCGCCCTCGGATACGAGGACCCGAGCGCTCTGCTCGAGCGCCGGATCGCCGAAGGGCCTGACGGGCCCGCCATCAGCTACCCGACCCGCTCGGACGCGGCGAAGGCCGAGCGCGGCGCCGACCTGCGGTTCACGGACATGACCTACGCCGAGCTGGGCCGTCGCGTCCGCTCGTACGCGGCGGGCTTCGCCACGATCGGTATCACCAAGGGCGTCAAGACGATCGTGCTGGTGCGCCCCGATCCGGACCTGTTCGCGGTGTTGTTCGCGCTGTTCCGGGTCGGCGCGGTGCCGGTGGTGGTGGATCCGGGCATGGGTGTGCGCCGCATGCTGCACTGCTTCCACAGCGTCGGCGCGGAGGCGTTCATCGGACTACCCGAAGCGCACCTGGTGCGGCTGGCCGCCCGACGCACCTTCGGCTCGATCAGCGTGCACGTCACGGCTGGGCGGTCGTACTGGGGTGGCCACAGCCTTGCCGATCTGCGCGACGAGCCGGAAATCGCGGCGGCCGAACACGATCCGGACGACCTGTTCATGATCGCGTTCACCACCGGGAGCACCGGACCGGCCAAGGGCGTCGAGTTCACCAGGTCGGGCTTCGCCGCCGCACTCGACGTCGTCGCCGAACTGCACGGTCGCCCAACTGGTTTCGTCTCGCTCACCTCGGTGCCCCTGTTCGGTCTCTTCGATCTGCTGCAAGGTGCGCACGTGGTGCTCGGTCCGGTGGACCCGGTGCGGGTGTCGAAGGCGAATCCCGCGCTGCTCACCGAGGTGGCGCGGTCCTTCGGCGCCACCGACCTCACCGCCTCGCCCGCCCTGCTGGCCAGGCTCGGCGAGCATGTCGCCGAAACCGGCGAGACGTTGCCCGATATCGCGCGGGTCATCTCCATGGGCGCGCCAGCGAATCTGACTGCGCTGGAGCGCATCCGGGGTGCGCTCCGCGACGACGCGCGGGTGTTCACCACCTACGGCGCCACCGAGGCGCTGCCGCTGACCACCTTGGAATGGTCCGAGCTGGTCGAGACGCGCGCCGCGACCGCCGAGGGCGGCGGCGTGTGCGTCGGGCGCCCGCTGCCGGAGAGCAGTGGCGCGACCCTCGTCCGGATCATCGGCGTCACCGACGATCCCATCGCCGACTGGAGCGAGGAGTTGGTGCTGCCCGCCGGGCGGATCGGCGAGATCGTCGCGAGCGGACCGCAGGTCAGCCGCGCCTACCACCGCAATGCGGTCGCCGACGCGCGGCACAAGATCGACGAGCGGCTGCCCGACGGCAGCGTCCGGCGCTGGCACCGCACGGGCGATCTGGCGCGCGTGGACGAATCGGGCCGCCTGTGGTTCTGCGGTCGGCTCTCCCAGCGTGTGCGGACCGCCGACGGGGACATGTATACGGTGCAGTGCGAGCAGATCTTCAACACCCACCCGGACGTCGCCAGGAGCGCACTGGTCGGCGTCGGCGCGCCGGGCGAACAGATCCCGGTGCTGTGCTTCGAGCCCGCCGCGGACCTCGCGCCCGCCGAGCTCACCAGGGTGCGGCGCGAACTATGGACCCTCGCGCAGAGCAGGGCGGCGACAAAGCGCATCCGGACCTTTTTGCCGCACAGCGACTTTCCCGTCGACATCCGGCACAACGCGAAGATCGGGCGGGAGCGGCTGGCGCGATGGGCCGCCGATCGGCTCGGTTTCCCGCGAACGAAGGAAGGAACGGACCGATGAAGGTTCTCGTCACCGGTGCGACCGGATTTCTCGGCAGCCACATCGTCGATGCCGCCACCGGCGCGGGCGACGAGGTGCGGGCGCTGGTCCGCGCGGGCAGCGACCTCGGCTACCTGTCCGGCGTGCCCGGACTCGACACCGCCGTCGGCGATCTCGGCGACGTGGACTCGCTACGGGCGGCCTGTCGCGACGTCGACGTCGTCTATCACAGCGCGGGTCTGGTGTCGGAAGTCGGTGCCCGGGAACAGTTCTGGCGAGCGAATGTGGAGGGCACCCGCAACCTGATCGCAGCCGCTCGCGAAGCGGGCGTGTCGCGGTTCGTGTATGTCAGCAGCCCGTCGGTCGCCACGTCCTACGAGACGGACCGCTTCGGCATCGACGAGTCCGAACCCTATGTCGACGCGCCCAAGAGCCTCTATGTCGCGACGAAGGTGGTGGCCGAGCAGTACGTCCTCTCGGCCGACTCGCCCGGCTTCACCACGTGCGCGCTGCGTCCGAGGATGATTTGGGGCCCCCGCTCGGCCGGGTGGATGAGCCTGCTGCTGGGCAAGCTGAAAAGCGGTCGGCTACCTGACCTTTCGGGTGGCCGCCGGGTCATGGCGTCGATCACCTATTGCGAGCACGCGGCGGCCGCCTGTTTGCAGGCCGCCCGTTCCCCCGAGGTCGCCGGGAAGGCGTACTTCCTGGCCGATCCCGAGGACATCGACCTGTGGGAGTTCGTGCGCGACCTGGCTGTCGCGCTCGACTTGACCCCGCCAACCCGTACCGTGCCGGGCCCCGTGCTGGACGCGGCGATCGCCGTTTTCGACACCATCTGGCGCATCCCGGCCGTCAAGGAACGGTGGGCGCCCCCGCTGTCGAGCTGGACGACGGCGGCGCTCACCGTCTCCAGTACCTACGACACCTCCGCCGCCCGTAAGGATTTCGACTACAACCCGACGGTCTCCCGCGCGGAGGGCTTGGCGCGCTATGTCGAGTGGGTGCGCTCGGTGGGCGGCGTCGACGCCGTGCTGGCCCGCGGCTGAACGAATCGCGCCGAATCGGAGGTTGTCTCGTGACTTCACTGCTGTCCACCGTGCGCCGCACCGGCGTCGAGTCCACGGTGCCCACCGCGCCGGGTGCGCTGCCGTTCTTGGGGCACTGGCACCGGTTCGGTCGCAGGCCGCACCGGTTCCTGTCCACCCTCGCGGCGCACGGACCCGTGGTGCGCATCGGAATCCCCGGCTACGAAACCTATGTCGTCACCGAACCGGAACTGATCAGGGAGGCTTTCACCGGGCTGTCGGATCAGGGCTCGATGATCGAGCGCGCCGAACTGCTGCTCGGCGCCGGCGTCACCGTCGTCTCCGGCGCGACGCACCGGCGGTCCCGCAGGCTCATCGCACCCGCGTTCGCGAAGGCGCGCATCGCGCAGTACGCCACCGTGATGACGGCGATGGGACAGGCGCGGGCCGGCCAATGGCGCGACGGCGCGACGCTCGCGGTCAACGAGGAGATGCACGACCTCGCACTGCGCACCGTCGCGGGCGCGCTGTTCTCCGGTGAACTCGGCGAGGTCACCGCGCGGCGCGTGCACCGGCTGTTGCCCGAGGTCATGACGCTGCTCGCGCGCCGCGTCACCCGTCCCGCATGGCTGGACCGGCTGCCCACCCGGGGCAATCGCCGCTTCCTCGAACTGGTCGACCAGCTCAAGGCCGCCACCGCCGACATCATCGCGGCCTACCGCGCCGACCTGGCCGCCGACCCGGCGCTGGACCACGGCGACCTGCTCGACACGTTGATCCGGGCCCGCGACGAGGACGGCGCGCCGCTGACCGACAAGCACGTGCACGACGAACTGGTCAACTTCCTGGTCGGCGGCACCGAGGCCATCGGCATGACCGCCACCTGGCTGCTCTACGAGCTGGCGCGCAACCCGGAGGTGGAGCGCGCCCTGCACGCCGAACTGGACGAGGTGCTCGGCGGGCGGCCCGCCGAATTCACCGACCTGCCGCGGCTGGACCTGACCAAGCGGCTCGTGCTGGAGACGCTGCGCCGCTACTCGCCGTGGCTCACCGTGCGACACGTGCCCGCAGGCTACGAGCTGGGCGGGCACGCACTGCCCGAGGGGGCGATGCTGTTCGTCTGCCCGATCGCGGTGCATCGCGACCCGCGGGTGCACGCCGACCCCGACCGGTTCGACCCCGATCGCTGGCTGCCCGAGGCGACGGAGGGAATGTCGCGCGGCGCGCACATCCCGTTCGGCATGGGTGCGCGGCAGTGCCCAGGCAATGTGTTCGCGCTGACCCAGGTGGCGTTGCAGATCGCCACGCTGTGCGGGCGCTGGCGGCTGCGGCTGGAGCCCGGGTTCACGGCGCGCGAGACCGTCATCGGCGCGCTGGTCCATCCCGAAAGCCTGCCCATGCGCATCGAAGCGAGGACACGCCTCGAGTCCGACTCGGATACCGCGAGATGACCGATGGCAGTGGCGATCACAGGTCTGCGCGAGGAGAGGTGATGTCCGAGACAACCGAGCACTGTGAAGTCGCGGTGATCGGCTCCGGCTTCAGCGGGCTGGGCGTCGCGATCGAGCTGAAGCGTTCCGGCATCGAGGATTTCGTCGTTCTGGAACGTGCGGACGCGGTCGGCGGCACGTGGCGCGACAACGTGTATCCGGGATGCGCCGTCGACGTGCCGTCGGTGCTGTACTCGTACTCGTTCTTCCCCGGCGACTGGTCGCGGCTCTTCGCGACCCAACCCGAGTTGCGCGCCTACACCGAATCAGTGGTCGACGCTTTCGAGCTACGACGCCACGTGCGGCTGAACAGTGAGGTCGTCGGGGGCGAATTCGACGAGAGCACACACCGGTGGTCGGTGCGGCTGGCCGATGGGCGCGTGATCAGCGCGCGCGCCGTCGTCATGGGGTACTTCTCGTTGCACGTGCCGTTCGTCCCTGACGTCCCGGGCCGGGACGTGTTCTCCGGCGTCCAAATGCATTCCAGTTCTTGGGATCTAGGCTTCGATCCGCAAGGGAAGCGGATCGCCGTCGTCGGATCGGGTGCGAGCGCCGTGCAGATCGTGCCCGCGCTGGCGCGCGAGGGCGCGCACGTGGTGTCGTTCCAGCGCAGTCCGGCATGGGTGCTGCCACGCGGAGACCGCGCGATCCCAGGACCGGTGCGGACGGTGCTGCGCAAGTTCCCGCCCGCGCGACTCGCGCTGCGCGGCATGGTGTTCTCGCTGCTGGAGTCGGTGCACCTGGCCGAGTTCCATCCCCGCTTGCTTCCGGTTTTCGAGCAGGTCTGCTTGCGTGCGCTGCGCAAACAGGTGCCCGATCCGCGCACGCGAGAGGCGCTGCGGCCGGACTACCGCTTCGGGTGCAAGCGGCCGATGGTGTCCGACGAGTACTACGCGGCATTCGCCCGCGACGACGTCGAGCTGGTGACGGAGAAGATCGTCGACCTCACCGCGGCCGGTGTGCGCACCGCCGACGGTGTCGTCCACGAGGTCGACGCGATCGTGTGGGCCACCGGCTACCACGTCCAGGACTCGATCCCGCGGTTTCCCGATTTCCGCACGCCCGCGTTCTCGCTGCGAGAAAGCTACGGGCGCAACGGTTTCACCGCCTATCGCGGCATCGCTTTCGCCGGCCTGCCGAACCTGTTCTGCGTCACCGGTCCGAATACCGCGCTCCCGCACACCTCCCAGTTCCAGGCCATCGAACCCACCACTCGCCTCATCGCCAGGACCATCGCCCACATGCGCGATCGCGCCCTCACTCGCTACACGCCCACCGAAGCGGCCCAGCGTCGTTTCGTAGCGCAGTGCCGCCGTGTACTAGCCGATCGCGTCTGGACCATCGGGGGTTGCACGAGCTACTTCGTCAGCGCCACCGGCGTCAACACCCTCACCTGGCCCGGCGGCACCCGCAGCGTTCGCCGCGACCGACGCCACATCCGCCCCGAGGATTGGGACCGCAGCCCGGCCGTCATCATCGAATCCGCCGCTCCCCGAATCGAATCCGACAGCGCACGGTAGTTGGCTGGGGCGAGGGAACGTCGCAGGCGACTGCGAACTCCGGTTACACCGCTCGCCCCGGCCCAGCGGTCAGCGGTCGGCGACGAAGGCGTCGAGCAGGCTGCGGTAGACGTCGGCGAAGCGCTTGCGCGCATTCTGCTGTTCGGCGGTCAAGCCGTCGGTCGAGTCGGGCGCGTACACGATCACGTGCAGGGCCTGGCCCGGCGGTTCGGGCATCACGTCGACGATCTGGCTGCCGCCGTCACCCGAGGCGGGTACGCCGAGATCGGCGGTGGACAGCGCCGTGAGCTCGGCGAGGGCGGCATCGATGACCTCCCGGCGGACCGCGCCGTCCACCTCGCGCGGCGGGGTGTTCCGATCGCGTTCCGGCGCAACGGCATCCGGTTTGCGGACGGCACGGCCGTCGGCGTAGACCTCGAGCACGGGGCGCAGATCGATCCGGTCCTGCCAGCCCGCGGGCATCGTCGTGAGCGTGAGGAGCGCGACGGCCGCACGGGCGGGCACTGGCGCGGGCAGGGGCAAGGGCGGATGAGCGGCGAGCGCGGGCGGGTTCTCCGTTGCGGGCGCGGGGGTTTCGACAGCCGGAGGCTGCGGTGCGGGCTCGGCCGGATCGGCGGCGGCAACGCCCCATCCGGCGGTGAACGTCATCGCGAGGACGAGCAGGGCCGATATCGTTCGTCGCATGGACTTCCCATCTCGATAGCGTCGACCGTCCGCCACATCCGGGAAGCGAGTTCTTTCCGGCGCGGCGGCTCAGGGTGCCGTAGAGCGTAGCGCCGTTGGCGCGCCGGGGCGCGTGCGGCCGCGGGTGTCGTTCCGGGGCGCGAGCCGATGTGGTGGAGGGGTGGCTGCTCATTCCGTGTCGGCGGGCGGTTCGGGGTCGTATTGGACGATCCGCCGGACCTCCCGTGCCCGTTGCGTCCCGGCCAGCCGCTGGACGAGATGCAGAGACATGTCGATGCCAGCGGAAACCCCTGCGGCGGTGATGATGTCACCGTCATCGACATAGCGATCACCCGGACGGACCTCGATCGTCGGGTCCAACGCCGCGAGCCGGTCCACGGAACGCCAATGCGTGGTCGCGGGCCGCCCGGCGAGCAAGCCAGCTGCAGCGAGCACCAGGGAACCAGTACACACACTGGTGATCAGCGGCGTCGTTCCGCGTTGCTCTCGCACCCACGCGAGATGGCCGGGATCCTGAGCCAACGCGCGGGTGCCGCGTCCGCCGGGGTAGACCAGCACATCCCGGCCGGGCGCAGCACCGAAATCGTGCTGCGGGCTGATCGTCATGCCCTTCGCGCACTCGACCGGTTCGCCGTCAGCGGAGAAGGTGAAGACCTCGAAACCGTCGCCGGGAAAGTACTTCGTCCAGCACGACAGAATCTCCCACGGCCCGACCGCGTCGAGCTCCTCGACGCGGGGAAACAACAGGATTCCGATCCTCTTCACGCCACCGGTCAAGACCGACATCCTTCCCCCATATGGCACAGGCTCCCTACGCCTCCCGCCGATTCACGTTCATCACATCCGATTCGCTTGGCGGAGGTCAACCTTCGGACATTGCTCCGGGGGACGCCTGAGCGGCTCGGAGTCGGGCAACCCGGACGCGGTCTGCGATCTGGTCACCTGGAGCAACGCGTGCGTCGCGGCCGCTACGCGCGGGGTGGACTACCAGTGGGCCGAGGGCCCGAATCGTGAAGAGGCCATTCAGAACGCGCTGAGGTTGTCCAACGCGGTCGGCGCCAGCGTCGTTCCCCTGCCCGCGGCGGTCAGTTATGTCGCCTGCACTCCGAGTGTGGAGTGACGCACCGGAGGAGCGGGAAGTCCGGGTAACCCCTAGGCCGGTCGATGCTGGACGGTCGGCGCAGGCGTGTCGTGGTGCCGTGGCCACGGCAACAACATCGGGACGCGATGCTGGTAGTCGCGGTATTGATCGCCGAACACGCCCACCAGATCGTGCTCCTCGATCTGCAGGGCGATCAGGATGTAGCCCGTCGTCGCGGCCGAGAAGAACAGATGACCGGCCGTCATCGTCGGCGTCGCCCAGAACGCGATGAGGAAGCCGAGCATGAGCGGATGCCGGATCACGCGATAGAAGAGGTTGGTGCGAAACGGCAGGTCGCGGTAGGGCTCGCCACGCCAGGCCAGGTACACCTGACGCAACCCGAACAAGTCGAAGTGGTTGATCATGAATGTGGAGAGCAGCACGGTCGCCCAGCCGATCCAGAACAGCGTCCACAGGACGACCCGGCCCGCGGTCGCGTCGACGTCCCACACGATGGCGGGCATCGTTCGCCACTGCCAATACAGCAGGAACAGCGCCAGGCTGGCCAGCAGCACATAGGTACTGCGCTCGATGGACGCGGGCACCACCCGCGTCCACCACCGTTTGAACGCGGGGCGGGCCATCACACTGTGCTGGACGGCGAACACGCCGAGCAGCAGCGCATTGACCACGATGGCCTCACCGGTCGAGGCCTCCACGCCAGCGTCGACGCTGCGCGGAACCCAGAAATTGCCGACGAAGCCGATCGCGTAGAGGAAAGCGGCGAGAAACGCCAGATAGCTCACGGCACCGTAACCGAGTACGAGAAAACGCATGATCATGCCCTTCGAGGTGGTTCTTCCTGCACCGCGCGCCGGTGGGCAGGCCACCACTCGGGACCACCCGCCGAACGGCGGCGTGACCCGGAGGCCGTGCGTGCGCGACGCGGCGACTGCTTCGCCCGTGCGGGCGCGGCGCCCGCGATACCTGGCGTATTCCTGGTCGCCCGCATACCCGTGGAGCCGGGCTCGGCGCCGTCGCGACCCGTGCGCGACCGAGTGACCGTTCTGGAACGCGCTCGAATCGACCCTGCGTCACCCCCGGGCAGGCGATGGTGGAATCGCCGTCCGATCGGATACGGCGATCGCCTTCTGGCGGGCTCGCCGTACCGGCGGTGCGTGACGTCACGCTGCCGGTCGCCGCAGCTGATCACTCGTCCACGGTAGTTCGTTGACGAGTGCGTGAACAAGGCTCCCGCCAGGCATCCGGCCTGATCAGCCGGTGCGATCGACGGACAGATCGATCGTGCGTGGGCGTTGCGCGCGGGTCAGCGCAAGGCGGGCGGGTTGTTCAGATCCTGCGCGGAGTAGGTGTCGCAGGCCCTGACCTGCCCGGTGCGGTAGCCGGTGAGGAACCATTTCTGACGCTGGTCGGACGAGCCGTGCGTCCACGCCTCCGGATTGACCCGGCCCTGCGCGGCGCGCTGGATCCGGTCATCGCCGACCGCGGAGGCCGCCGAGAGTGCGTCGTCGATGTCGGTGTCGGACAACCGCCGCAGGAACGGCTGGTTGCTGCCCGGCGCCGGCGTCTTGTCCGCGTAGTGGGCCCAGATGCCCGCATAGCAGTCGGCCTGCAGCTCGGTGCGCACCGCGCCGGACTCCGGTCCGCGCGGATCGCGCTGGGCGCGGCCGATGTCGCCGAGCTGGTTCTGGATGTGATGGCCGATCTCGTGCGCGACCACGTACTCCTGGGCGAGCGGGCCGCCGCTGGAGCCGAAGCGATCGGTCAGCTCCTGGAAGAAGCTGACGTCGAAGTAGGCGGTCCGGTCGGCCGGGCAGTAGAAGGGGCCGACCGCGCTGGTGGCGTTGCCGCAGCCGGTGGCGACCGCACCGGAGAACAGCACCAGCTCGGGCTGCATGTACCGCTTGCCGGTCTGCCCGGGCAGTTCGTTCGACCACACCGCGTCCAGGCTCTGCGCGGTGAGCACGACCCGGCAGTCGACGTACTTGTTGGCGTCCGCGCCGGTCTTGCAGTGTTCCGGGGTGCCCGCCGAGCCCGGCTGCGTCTGCTGAGTGTCCTCGGCGCCGGTGAACTGGCCGAGGACCGAACCGGGGTCACCGCCGAGCAGCAGCGTGATGACCAGCAGAATCAGACCACCCGCACCACCACCGAGTGCGAGTTTGCCGCCCATGCCGGGCCCGCCACCGGAAGAGGCCCGGTCCGGATCGATCTGGAGCCCTTCGTTGAACGTCATCATCGTCCTTAGTGGCATTTGTACGGTGGTCGGGCGACCGTGCGGCTACAGCTTGACACGGCCGCGCAGATATCGGTTTCCACTTGACGAACGTGTCTAACTACGATGGCAACCGCACCCGGCGACGCCCCGCCGGTGCCGGAGTCGTCGAAAGGAATCCCGTGCTGCGCACCCACTTGGCTGGTTCGCTGCGAAGCGAGCATGCCGGTCAGACCGTCACCCTCACCGGATGGGTGGCCCGGCGGCGCGACCACGGTGGCGTGATCTTCATCGATCTGCGCGATGCGTCGGGTGTGGCGCAGGTGGTGTTCCGCGAAGGCGAGGCCGCCGAGCAGGCGCACCGGCTGCGCGCCGAATACTGCGTGCTGATCACCGGCGTGGTCGAGCTGCGGCCGGACGGCAACGAGAACCCCGAGCTGCCGACCGGGCAGATCGAGGTGAACGTCAGCAAGCTGGAGGTGCTCAACGAGAGCGCTCCGCTGCCGTTCCAGCTCGACGAGCAGCCCGGTGACGAGGCCAGGCTGAAGTACCGGTACCTGGACCTGCGCCGCGAGGGCCCCGGGCACGCCATCCGGCTGCGCTCGAAGGTCAACGCCGCGGCGCGCGCTGTGCTGGCGCACCACGAGTTCGTCGAGGTCGAGACCCCGACGATGACCCGGTCCACCCCGGAGGGCGCTCGCGACTTCCTGGTGCCCGCGCGGCTGCAGCCGGGCAACTTCTACGCGCTGCCGCAGAGCCCGCAGCTGTTCAAGCAGCTGCTCATGGTCGGCGGCATCGAGCGCTACTACCAGATCGCGCGCTGCTACCGCGACGAGGACTTCCGCGCCGACCGGCAGCCCGAGTTCACCCAGCTCGACATCGAGATGAGCTTCGTGCGCCAGGAGGACGTGATCCTGCTGTCCGAGGAGATCCTGGTCGCGCTGTGGAAGCTGATCGGCCACGAGATCCCGACGCCGATCCCGCACATGACCTACGCCGAGGCCATGCGCCGGTTCGGCTCGGACAAGCCCGACCTGCGCTTCGGCGTCGAGATCACCGAGTGCACCGAGTACTTCCAGGACACCCCGTTCCGGGTGTTCCAGGCGCCCTACGTCGGCGCGGTCGTGATGCCGGGCGGCGCGAGCCAGCCGCGGCGTCAGCTCGACACCTGGCAGGAGTGGGCCAAGCAGCGCGGGGCCAAGGGCCTGGCGTACGTCCTGGTGAACGAGGACGGCACGCTCGGCGGCCCGGTCGCCAAGAACCTCAGCGAGGCCGAGCGCGAAGGGCTGGCCAAGCACGTCGGCGCGGAGCCGGGCGACTGCGTCTTCTTCGCGGCGGGCGCGGCAAAGGCCCAGCGCGCGTTGCTCGGCGCGGCGCGCGGCGAGATCGCCCGCAAGGTCGGGTTGATCGACGAGAACGCCTGGTCGTTCGTGTGGATCGTGGACGCGCCGCTGTTCGAGTCCACCGCCGACGCGACCGCGAGCGGCGATGTGGCGCTTGGTCATTCGGCGTGGACCGCGGTGCACCACGCGTTCACCTCGCCGAAGCCGGAGTCGCTGGACACCTTCGACACCGACCCCGACTCGGCGCTGGCCTACGCCTACGACATCGTCTGCAACGGCAACGAGATCGGTGGCGGTTCGATCCGTATCCACCGCCGCGACGTTCAGGAACGCGTCTTCCAGGTGATGGGCATCAGCCACGACGAGGCACAGGAGAAGTTCGGCTTCCTGCTCGACGCCTTCGCCTACGGCGCCCCGCCGCACGGCGGCATCGCCTTCGGCTGGGACCGGATCACCGCGCTGCTGGCGGGCCTGGACTCCATCCGCGAGGTCATCGCCTTCCCGAAGACCGGCGGCGGTGTCGACCCGCTGACCGACGCGCCCGCGCCGATCACCGCGCAGCAGCGCAAGGAGGCGGGCCTGGACGTCAAGCCGGAGCAGGAAAAGGTCGAGGTCACCGAGTAGACCAAGGCTGACGGTCGCTGAACGCGCCGTCCGTTCCGGGGTCGTATGTCGGCTCCGGGGCGGACGGCGCGTCGCGTTGCAGGGTGTGCCGGTCCTCGGTCATCGGCCCGGACCGCGGGGCCCTGCTGCCGCGGCAGCGGGGTGTGCCGGGGCGACCGCGCCTCGTTCAGACCTGGGCGACGCGTCCGCCGGTGAGGGTGCGGTAGGCGTAGGTCACCGCGAGGATCGAGACCGGGCCGGCGGCGAGCAGTCCGATGCCGCACAGCAGCAGGCCGAGGAAGGTGATCACCGCGACGGACAGCGCCAGCAGCAGGACCGGCCAGATGTTGTTGATCACCAGGATGGCGCTGGACCTGATCGCGTCGAACGGGCCAAGATCCTGATCGACCACGAAGTGCAGCGCGAACATACACAGCATGCCGACGACGAGTCCGGGAATCACGCACAGCGCCAGACCGATCCAGGTGCCGAGGAACGCCAGCAGGGCGGTCAGCAAGACATTCCCCGCGTTCACGAACTTGAAGTACGAACCGAAAACCGGTTTGGCGCCGTCGGTTTCGTATAGCGCCCCGCGCACCATCGCGGCCTGCAACAACCACAGCGCCGCCATCACCGCGAGGAAGAGCAAGACCAGCGGCAAGAACGAGTTCGGTTCGAATATCTGGACGAACAACACGAAGACCAAGTAGATGACGACGCCAAGCGCCGTAATTCCTAGCCACGGAGCAAGATTCGTCCGGAACTTTTCCAGGCCGTAGCTGAGCGCATGGCCGACGTCGAGACGTCCGGGCGTCCCGACCTGATAGCCATAGGTCGGCTGGCCCGCTGCGGCGCCGGGCGGCATCGTTCCCGGTTGCTGCGGCACACCGTATTCGGGTGCGCCGTATTGTTGCGGTGCGCCGTACTGCTGTGGTATCCCAGGCCCGCTGCCCGCGGGTCCGTACGAGGGCTGCCGGTCGGCCACCGCGGGCGGCGGCTCCATCGGCTCGGTGCCGTACTGGGCCGCTCCCGGGCCCTCGAACTGCGGATATCCGGCTCCACCAGGCATTTCGTGGCGCGCGTGACCTACCCCGTGCGGTGGCGCGTACGGGTCACCGCTCTCGTGTTGCCCCGGCTGGGCCGCGAACTGTTCGCCTCCACCGCCCCGCTGAGGTGTACCGCCTGCGGGGTCTTTCGGTGCGGAGGACGGTGTGTCGGTCAATGTCGGAGACCTTTCGACGCAACTGGTTTGCGATGTGGCGCACAGCAGTTCACGATGAGAAAACCGGACGCGTGCCACGGTGTCAAGCGAGCGCGACGCGGCCGGCGACCACGACACGAGACACGCCGAGCGAAGCGGAAAGGTTGCGCAACCGCTCGCTAGAAGTGACCCCATGCGAGTAGCTTGAGAGGCGATGACCGCACTATTGGCCGAACGCGCCGCCGAAGTCGTGTCCGCAGCACAACAGTTGCTCACAAAGCGAATGGGTGCTCCGGTGAAGCTGAGCGATCCGATGGAACTCAGCGGTAGTGGTAGGACGACAGTCCTACGTGTGCGTGTTGCCGAGAATTCGTTCTCGCTGCCCAGGACGCTGATCGTCAAGCAGGTGCGCGGTGCCGCCAGGGACCGCCGCACCGGAGGCTTGGCACCCGGCGTCGCCAGCATCGATTCGGCATTCCTCCGGGAAGCCGTCTCCTACCAGTTCACCACCGCGCTCAGCCGCGAGCAGCGGCCCGGCGCGTATTTGATCGCGCACAGCCTGCCCGACCGCCTGCTGATCCTGTCCGATCTCGGCGAGAACGCCAGGATGACCGCGGTGCTGCAGTCCGGCGCCGAGCCCGCCACCCGCAACGCGCTGATGGCCTTCGCCCAGGCGCTGGGCCGGATGCACGCGGCGACCGTGGGGCGCGAGGCCGATTTCGTCGCGCTGCTGCGCCGCGTGGAGGTGGTGCACCGGGTCGACGGGATCGCCCAGCAGGCCGAGGCCGCGATCTCCGAGGTGCCGGGATTGCTGCAGCGCGAGCTGGGCATCGAGGTGCCCGGTGAGATCGCCGAGCGCATCGTGCGCGGCAACCGGTTGTTCTCGGCCGGGCGGTTCCGTGCGTTCAGTCCGTCGGACCTGTGCCCGGACAACGTCATCCTGAACCAGGAGGGCGCCAGGTTCCTCGACTACGAGTGGGGCGGCTTCCGCGACGCCACTCTCGACATCGCCTACGCGCTGGTCTCCTTCCCCGGCTGCCTGTGCGATTTCGAGCTGTCCAGGGAGCGCGCCAGGCAGATGGTGGAGGCTTGGCGTTCGGAGATCGTCGGGGTGTTCCCGGCGCTCGCCGACGACGACGTGCTCGCCGAGCGCATCCTGGAGGCCAGGCTCATCTGGGTGTGGCTCACCACTTACTGGTTCCTGCCCGCCGACCACACCCGCATCGCGGCCGCGCGCGAGCACGGGCTGTCGGTGCCGCGCTCGGCGGCGCTGATCAACCGCTGGGCCGCGCTCGCCGAGGACGCGCGCTGCACCGGCGACGACGTGATCGGCGATTTCGCGGACGAGGTGTCCGCGATGTTGGAAGAGCGCTGGTCGGAGTAGTCGTAGCGGTACGGACCGCGTGTGTCGCGTCAGCGGCTGATCACCGCATGCCAGTGATGTCCGGCATGCGGTGATCGTCGATTCGACGGTGGAGATCAGATCACGGGCGTGGGGCGCGGCTCGACGCGGCCGCCACTGGGTACGGCGAAGCTCGCCCCGTGTCGCACACCTGTCGTCGGGTCGGTGACGTCGGCCAGATAGAACCAGTCCATCTGGGAGCGCTCTTCCGTCACGTCGAGGACGCCGTACCCGTGCGACTCCAGTTCGACGTAGCGCATGTGGTGGTTGAAATTCTTGATCGAATCCTCGATCGGCACCGCGACCGTGCGCGGGGCAGCCTTCAGCACCTCGCCGATGCTCGACGAGGTGACCGACGGGACGACGAACTCCGCGCCCGCCGTCTGTCCGCCGGGATAGTTCGCGGCGTCGATCGGCAGGTCCGAGGCCCAGGACGAGTGGATGTCGCCGGTCAGGAAGACGACGTCACCGACCTGCTGCTCGGTGATCGCGCGGAACAGGCGCTGCCGGTCGGCGGTGTAGCCGTCCCACTGGTCGGCATTGGCGGGCACGCCGGACTGCGGCACGCCGAGCGCACCGGTGATGGCCGCGGTGGTGGCGGGCTCCAGCGGCGGGACGACCAGCGGCGCGATCATCACCGAGTTGCCGACCAGCTTCCAGCGGACCGGCGCCGAGACCAAACCGGCGGTGAGCCAATCCATCTGGGCCTTGCCGGTGAGGGTGCGCGCGGGGTTGTCGACCTCGCGCCAGCCAGGCCCGGGCGAGGGCTGCCGATCCCGGTAGCTGCGCAGGTCGAGCATGGACAGTTCGGCGAGGGTGCCGAAACGCAGCCGCCGGTAGATCTGCACGTTCGCGCCGGAACCCGTGGCGCGCACCGGCATCCACTCCAAATAGGCGCGCGCCGAGGCGGCGCGGCGGTCCTGCCAGCTGCCCTGCACGGCGGGATCGTGGTGGTTGGCGCCGCCCGCCCAGGAGTTGTCCGCGGACTCGTGGTCGTCCCAGGTGCAGATGAACGGCAGCAGGGCGTGCAGCGCGATCAGGTCGGGATCGGTCTTGTACTGGGCGTGGCGGATGCGGTAGTCGGTCAGCGTGACGATCTCGTGTGCCGGGTCGTGCGGCCGCACCGCGCCGTGGCGGCCGCCGTACGCGCCGCGACCGTATTCGTACAGGTAGTCGCCGAGGTGGATGATCGCGTCGAGGTCGGAGCGGGCGGCCAGATGCCGGTAGGCGCCGAACCAGCCCGCCTCCCAGTTCGAGCAGGAGACCACGCCGAAACGCAGCCGGTCGGGCGTGTCGGAAGGGGCGGGCGCGGTGCGGGTGCGTCCGACCGGCGATGTCTCGCCGAGCGCGGTGAATCGGTACCAGTACTCGCGGCCGGGGGTGAGCCCGGTCGCGTCGATCTTGACGGTGTGGTCGGAATCGGCGGTGGCCGTTGCGGTTCCGGACGCGGCGATCGAGGCGAAGCCAGCGTCGTCGGCGATCTCCCAGCGGACCGTAACGGGCGCGCCGAGGCCGGAGCCGGGCGTGGCGTCGTCGGAGACGGTGACCCGGGTCCAGAGGACGATGCCGGTGGGGAGCGGGTCGCCGGAGGCTACGCCGTGCCGGAACGCGGGGCCCGACGCGCGGGCCCGCGCCGGCGTGAGCAGCGCGCCCGCGGTCGCCGCGGCGGCCGCACCGCCTTTCAACAGGGTGCGCCGGGCGAATGGACCGGTCTGGACAATATCTGAAACGACGACGTTTTCAGCCACGACTGTTGATCACAGCCGATGCGGGCCGGACTGGCAAATCGACACGTTTCAGATCACTTCCGTCCAGCGGGTCCCGGGCCGCGCCGATGGTGTCGGGGACGGGCGGTACGGTCGAAAACATGAGCGAGCGGATCGGTTGTCAACGCGCTTCGCGGATGCCGGACCCGAGCGTCAGCGAGGGGCGGGCATGAGTGAGCGTGGCGAGCGGATCGTGTGCCAGCCCGCTTCGCGGATGCCGGGGCCGAGCGCTAGCGAGGCGTCGGCATGAGCGATGGGCTGTTCGACGTGCCAGGCCAGACAGCGCCGGAGTCGGATGCGCTGGGCGGCGCGGGCGTGGATTTCCGCGGGCCGGGCAGCGCAGCGCCGCTGGCCGTGCGCATGCGACCCGCCACCTTGGACGAGGTCGTGGGGCAGGAGCATCTGCTCGGCCCCGGTTCGCCGCTCCGCCGGTTGATCGAGGGCTCTGGTGCGGCGTCGGTGCTGCTGTTCGGCCCGCCTGGCACCGGCAAGACCACGCTGGCCTCGCTCATCTCGCAGGCGACCGGCCGCCGTTTCGAGGCGCTCTCGGCGCTCTCCGCCGGAGTGAAGGAGGTGCGCGCGGTCATCGACCTGGCGCGCAGGCGGCTCACGGCAGGCGAGCGCACCGTCCTGTTCATCGACGAGGTGCACCGCTTTTCCAAGACGCAGCAGGATGCGCTGCTCGCCGCGGTGGAGAACCGGATCGTGCTGCTGGTCGGTGCGACGACGGAGAATCCCTCGTTCTCGGTCGTCTCCCCGCTGCTGTCGCGCTCGCTGGTGCTGCAACTGCGGTCGCTGACCGACGCCGACATCCGCGTCGTGCTCGAACGCGCGCTCACCGACCCGCGCGGGTTCGGCGGCGCCTACACCGTCACCGACGAGGCGCTCGACCACATCGTGCGGGTGGCGGGCGGCGACGCGCGCCGGGCGCTGACCGCACTGGAGGCCTCCGCCGAGTCATCGCTCGACGGCACGGTGGACCTCGCCCTCGTCGAGGCGAGCGTGGACAAGGCCGCCGTGCGCTACGACCGCGCGGGCGACCAGCACTACGACGTGATCAGCGCCTTCATCAAGTCGATCCGCGGCTCCGACGTCGACGCGGCGCTGCACTATCTGGCGCGCATGATGAGCGCGGGGGAGGACCCGCGCTTCATCGCGCGGCGGCTGGTCATCTCCGCCAGCGAGGACATCGGCATGGCCGACCCGATGGCATTGCAGATCGCGGTGGCGGCCGCGCACGTCGTCCAGCTGATCGGCATGCCCGAGGCGCAGCTCACCCTGACCCACGCGACCATCCACCTGGCCACCGCCCCGAAGTCCGGTGCGGTCCCCGCCGCACTGGGCGCCGCCATGTCCGACATCTCCGCGGGCAAGGCAGGCGCCGTGCCGCCGCACCTGCGCGACGGGCACTACGCCGGCGCGGCGTTGCTCGGCCACGCGCAGGGCTACAAATACCCCCACGACGATCCCGACGGCGTGCTCGCCCAGCAATATCCGCCCGACGAACTCGTCGGCTCCGACTACTACCGCCCGACCGACCACGGTTACGAGCGTGAGGTCGGTCCCCGCGTCGATCGGCTGCGCCGCATCGTGCGCGGGAAGTGACGCGGCCGGACAACCGCTCGCCGCGCCTCCGTCCATGGTGAATCGCAGGCCGGGCCGGAATTCGCCTACGAACGCGGCCACCTCGTCGGGGCCGCTCAGCGCGTCGGTGACCTCCGAGTCGGGGAGCCGAAGCGCAGCCGGAAGTCCACGGGGCGTCCTGAGCGATCGGCGTGGATTTCGCCGGATGCGCCGGTGCGCTCGATTGTCGCCGACAGCGGTGAGCGGTGCGGACTCGGCGCAAAACGCGTGGACAGCGACCGGTAGGCTGGACATTTGTGCAGACCCATGAGATTAGACGGCGTTTCCTGGACCATTTCGTCCGTGCCGGACACACCGAGGTGCCGAGTGCCTCGCTGATCCTGGCCGACCCCAACCTGCTGTTCGTCAACGCAGGCATGGTCCAGTTCAAGCCGTACTTCCTGGGCCAGGAGGCGCCGCCGTTCCCGCGGGCGACCAGCGTCCAGAAATGCGTGCGCACCGGCGACATCGAAGAGGTCGGCGTCACCACCCGGCACAACACCTTCTTCCAGATGGCGGGCAACTTCTCCTTCGGTGACTACTTCAAGGAGGGGGCCATCACCCTCGCCTGGGAGCTGATCAGCAAGCCCCAGGAGGAGGGCGGCTTCGGCTTCGACACCGACCGCATCTGGGTCACCGCCTACCAGGACGATCCGGAGGCCGCCGAGATCTGGCACCGGGTCGCGGGCATCCCGAAGGAGCGGATCCAGTTCCGCGACGGCAAGGACAACTACTGGGACATGGGCGTGCCGGGCCCCGGCGGTCCGTGCTCGGAGATCTACTACGACCGCGGCCCCGCCTACGGCAAGGAAGGCGGCCCGGTCGCCGACGAGGACCGCTACCTCGAGATCTGGAACCTCGTCTTCATGCAGGACGTCCGCGGTGAGCTGAGCCCGAAGCTCGGCCACCCGCCGGTCGGCTCGCTGCCCAAGAAGAACATCGACACCGGCATGGGCGTCGAGCGCGTCGCCATGCTGTTGCAGGGCGTGGAGAACGTCTACGAGACCGATCTGCTGCGGCCGATCATCGACAAGGCCGAGGAGCTGACCGGTCGCTCCTACGGTGTCGAGCACGCCGACGACGTGCGCTTCCGGGTAATCGCCGATCACGCCCGCACCGCCGCGATGCTCATCTCCGACGGCGTCAACCCCGGCAACGACGGCCGCGGCTACGTGCTGCGCCGCCTGCTGCGCCGCATCGTGCGCTCGGCCCGCCTGCTCGGCGCCGAGAAGCCGGTGATGGCCGAGTTCATGAAGGTGGTCAGCGACCTCATGTCGCCGTCCTACCCGGAGCTGGCCACCGACTTCGGCCGCATCGAGACCGTGGCGGTCGGCGAGGAGACGGCGTTCCTCAAGACGCTGAACACCGGCTCGACGCTGTTCGACAACACCGCGGCCGCGGTGAAGGCCAAGGGCGGCACCAAGATCGCCGGATCGGACGCCTTCACCCTGCACGACACCTACGGCTTCCCGATCGACCTCACCCTGGAGATGGCCGCCGAGGCCGGGCTCGCGGTCGACGAAGAAGGCTTCCGCACGCTCATGAGCGAGCAGCGCCAGCGGGCCAAGGAGGACGCCGCCGCCCGCAAGCACGCGCACGCCGACCTGAGCATCTACAAGGAACTGGTCGACCGCGGCGCCACCGAGTTCACCGGCTTCGACGAGCTGACCTCCGAGGCGCACGTGCTCGCGCTGATCGCGGACGGCGTCCGGGTGCCGACCGCGACCGCGGGCCATGACGTCGAGGTCATCCTGGACCGCAGCCCGCTGTACGCGGAGTCCGGCGGCCAGATCGCCGACCGCGGCAGCATCACCGCCGCGGGCCTGAAGCTGCGCGTCAACGACGTGCAGAAGATCGCCAAGAAGCTGTGGGTGCACAAGACCACGGTCGAGCAGGGGCAGATCACCGAGGGAGACGTCGTGCTCGCCCAGGCCGATCCGGCCTGGCGCAGCGGCGCGACCCAGGGCCACTCCGGCACCCACATGGTGCACGCCGCCCTGCGGCAGGTGCTCGGCCCGAACGCGGTGCAGGCCGGTTCGCTGAACAAGCCCGGCTACCTTCGCTTCGACTTCAACTGGCAGGGCCAGCTCACCGAGCAGCAGAAGGCCGACATCGAGGCGGTGTCCAACGACGCGGTGGGCGCCGACTTCCCGGTCAACACGTTCGTCACCGACCTGCCCAAGGCCAAGCAGATGGGCGCGCTCGCGCTGTTCGGCGAGAACTACGGCGACGAGGTTCGCGTTGTCGAGATCGGCGGCCCGTTCTCGATGGAGCTGTGCGGCGGCACACACGTGCAGCACTCCTCGCAGATCGGCCCGATCACGCTGCTCGGCGAGTCGTCGATCGGTTCGGGCGTGCGGCGCGTGGAGGCGTTCGTCGGCCTGGACTCCTACAAGTACCTGGCCAAGGAGCGCGCGCTGCTCGCCGGCGTCGCCGCCTCGCTGAAGGTGCCGTCGGACGAGGTGCCCGCGCGCGTGGAGCAGCTGGTGGAGCGGCTCAAGGTGGCCGAGAAGGAGCTCGAGCGCACCAAGGTCGCCGCCGTGCTCTCCTCAGCGGGGAAGTTCGTGGACGAGGCCGAACGCATCGGCGGCCTGCTGCTCGTCGCCGCGGCCGCGCCGGAGGGCGTCGCCGCGAACGATCTGCGCACCCTGGCCACCGACATCCGCGGCCGCTTCGGCAGCGAGCCCGCGGTGGTGGTGTTGCTCGGCAACGTCGACGGCAAGGTGCCGTTCGTGGTGGCCGTGAACAAGGGCGCGCAGGAGCTCGGCGTGAAGGCCGGCGACCTCGTCGGCAGCTTCGGCCCGAGCATCGCCGGTCGCGGCGGCGGCAAGCCGGAGATGGCGCAGGGCGCCGGTTCCGATCCCTCCGGGATCGCGGCGGGTGTGGCCGCGGTGCGTGCCCGGGTGGCCGAAATCGCCGGGTGATGCCCGACTCCGAGAGTTCGCATTCGACGGGCCGGTCGCACGCAGCGGACCGGCCCGATCCGGAGGCCGATCCCGGCCGTGGCAGACGCATCGGCATCGACGTCGGTAGCGTCCGCATCGGCGTGGCATCGAGCGACCCGGACGGCATTCTCGCGACCCCGGTGGAAACCGTTCCGCGCGCGAAGAAAAACGTGCGCGGCGCGGGCGCGGCAACCGATATCGCAAGAATTGCCGAAATTGTGCGGGAATACGAAGCCGTCGAGGTTATTGTCGGCTTGCCGCGCACATTGCGCGGGGAAAAGGGAACTGCGGCAGGGTTGGCCATCGCGTTCGCCGAACGTTTGCGATCAGAAATTGCCCCCGTGCCGATCAGGCTTTCCGACGAACGTTTGACTACGGTGTCAGCTGCACGTGCATTGCGGGACAGTGGAGTTCGCGCACGTGGCCAGCGGCAGGTGATCGATCAGGCGGCGGCCGTGTCGATCCTGCAAGGATGGTTGGACGAACGGAGTGCGGTGTTGAAGTCGGCCGAGGAAGCGGCGCGGGACGCGTCGTCCGGAGACGATGCATGACTGATCGATGGGCACGGGCCGAGGAGAGGTATCGACAGCGCGAGGCTGATCGGCGCTACCGCAGGGACGACCGAGCCTGGGACAGAGACGGCACAGACGCGGGCGGACGCGCGGCCGGCGGGCCGCACGACGACTGGGACGGCTACTACGACGACGACACCACGGTTATCCCGCGTTACACCGACGACGACGAGCTCGACTACGACAGCGCGCCGCAGCACGAGGACGACGGCTACGACGACCTGGACTACGACTTGGAGCCGGAGCCGCAGGCCCCGCCCCCGCGCCCGCAGCGGTCGCCTGCTCGCAAGCTCGCCGCCAAGGGCAAGGAGGCGCGGCCGGCGCGCGGTTCGCGCAAACGCTCCCGGGCGGCCTCGCGCAAGGCGGCCGAGCGAAAGCGCAAACGCCGCAACATGTGGCTGATCGGCGGCGTGCTCGTGGTGCTGCTGGTCGGCGCGGTGGGGTTCGCGGTCAGGGAACTGGCCGGGGGGTTCGGCGCGCCGGAGGATTTCGCGGGCCCGGCCGGGCCGCTGGTCGTGGTGCAGGTGCACGCCGGCGACACCTCCTCGCAGATCGCCGAGACCATGGTCGAGAAGGGCGTCGTCGCGAGCAGCGGCGCGTTTTTCCAAGCGGCCGTGCGCAATTCGAACATGAGCTCGGTGCAGCCCGGGTACTACCAGATCCCCAGCCGCAGCCCCGCCGCCGAGGCGGTCGCCGCGTTGCTCGGCAAGAACGCGCGGGTCGGCAACCTGGTCATCTCGGAGGGACGTCTGCTGCACGACCAGCACGACGTCAACACCGGTGCGCGCAAGGAGGGGATCTACACCAAGATCGCCGCAGCCAGCTGCATCGGCACCGGCGCACAGCAGAAGTGCGTGACCTACGAGGAGCTCGACGCCGCGGGTTCCGGCAACGACCTGGCCGCGCTCGGCGTCCCGTCCTGGGCCGAGCAGTCGGTGCGCGAAGCGCCGGACCGCAAGCGGCAGATCGAAGGTCTGATCGCCGCGGGTACTTTGGATTTCGACCCCAGCGGCACACCGCAGCAGATTCTGCGTCAGCTGATCACCGCGAGCGCGGCGAGTTACGAATCGACCGGGCTGCTGAAATCCGGCGCGGAGACCGGACTCAGCCCGTACGAGACGCTGATCGCGGCGTCCCTGGTGGAGCGGGAGGCCTTGCCGCAGGACATGCCGAAGGTCGCGCGGGTGATCGTGAACCGGCTCGAGGTCGAACAGCCGCTGCAGTTCGACTCCACGGTGAACTATTCGCTGGACCGCACCGAGGTCGCCACCACCGACGACGACCGGGCGACCCGCACCCCGTGGAACACTTACGCGATGTCCGGCCTGCCCGCCAATCCGATCTCCGCGCCCTCGCTGAACGCGTTGCGCGCCATGGAGAATCCGGAACCCGGCGACTGGCTGTACTTCGTGACGATCGACCAGAAGGGCACCACACTGTTCACCGAGAGCTACTCCGAGCACCTGCGCAATATCGAAAAGGCAAGGCAGAGTGGGATTCTCGACAGTGGACGGTGAATCGACCGGTGCGGTGACGACACAACGCAAGGCGGCGGTCCTCGGCAAGCCGATCGCGCATTCGCGCTCGCCCCAGCTGCACATGGCCGCGTACCGCGCGCTGGGCCTGGACTGGACCTATGAGCGCATCGAGTGCTCGGCCGAAGAGCTGCCGGGTCTGGTGGACGGACTCGGGCCGGAGTGGGTCGGCCTCTCGGTCACCATGCCAGGCAAAGAGGCGGCGCTCGCCTACGCCGACGAGCGCACCGAAAGGGCCGTGCTCGTCGGCTCCGCGAACACGCTGGTGCGCACTGCCGAGGGCTGGCGCGCGGACTGTACCGACGTGGACGGTGTGCTCGGAGCGCTGCGCGGCGGAGGCGTCACGGAGGTCGCGGAGGCGGTCGTGCTCGGTGCGGGCGGCACGGCCCGCCCTGCGCTGCTCGCGCTCTCCGAACTCGGCGCGCGGTCGGTCACCGTGGTTGCCAGGAATGCCGGACGCGCCCGCGGCGCGCTGGAACTGGCCGACGAGCTCGGGATGGCGGCGCGGGTGATCGGTTTCGAGGGCGACGCCGTGCGCGAGGCCAGCGCGAGCGCGGGGGCCGTGGTCAGCACGATCCCGGCCGACGCGGGTGCGCTTGTCGCCGAGGCGGTCGCGGGCGCGCCCGTCGTGCTCGATGCCATCTACAACCCGTGGCCAACCCCGCTCGCCGCGGCCGTCGAACGGGCCGGGCACACGGTGGTGAGCGGGCTGCAGATGCTGCTGAACCAGGCGTACGGGCAGGTCGAGCAGTTCACCGGGCGTCCGGCGCCGCGCACCGCCATGGCGGCCGCGCTGGACGCGTGACCGCGGCGAAATTTCTGACACCGGTTCTAGTTCGGTTCCGAAGGGCCGCGCGTTAAGGTGTTCCCCATGATTGCTTGGGTAGTGCGGGCCGTCCTGCTCGGCGCGCTGGTGGTGGCGCTGCGCACCGTGCTCGGATTCGCGATGGTGCAGTGGCCGACGCAGGGCGCGTGGATGCGGATGCTGAGCCTGCTCGCGCTGCTGGTCGTCATCGTCGCGTGGGGCATGCTGGACGGGCGAAGGGACCGCGTGGCGCATCCCGACCCGGAACGCGGCTCGGACCTGACCATCCTGTGGCTGAAGGCGGCCGTGGCGGGCGGGCTCGGCAGCGGCGCGGTCTCCTGGGCGCTGGATTTCCTGCCCCGCTTCGACCTCGGCGACAACGGCCTGCTGTTCGAGCTCACGGCGGGCGCGTCGTTCATCATCCTGCTGATCTTCATCCCCGGACTGATCGGGGTGGGCATCGGCCGGATGCTCGCGGGGCGGCGAGGCGGCAATGGCACGCCTTCGCTCACCAAGAACCCCGCCCCCGCGGGCGCCTGACCCCGGAACGCGCAACAGCGCCGCACCCGTGAGGGGTGCGGCGCTGTTGTCGTCTGGGCTCGGATGCGTCACGAGTGATCGCGGCAGGGGATGCCAGCGAACAGCGCTCCGGCCGAGCGACCAGCGTGGCGCTGCCCCGACGTTCTCGCTAGAGCAGGATCGCGCCGCCGCTCGGGCTCTCCTCGCGAGCGATGGCGGAGTACGCCGCCGCGAGCAGGCTGGGATCAGGGCCCTCCAGGCGACCCGGCTTGGCCAGACCGTCGAGGACGACGAAACGGAGCACGCCCGAGCGGGTCTTCTTGTCGGTCTGCATGGCGTCCAGCAGCTGCGGAAGCGCGTCGGCGTCGTAGCCGGTCGGCAGGCCGACGCTGGCCAGGATGGCGCGATGGCGGTCGGCGGTGGCGTCGTCGAGGCGTCCGGCGAGGCGGCCGAGCTCGGCGGCGAAGACCAGGCCGACGGAGACCGCGGCGCCGTGGCGCCAGCGGTAGCGCTCCCTGCGCTCGATCGCGTGGCCCAGCGTGTGGCCGTAGTTGAGGATCTCGCGCAGGCTGGATTCCTTCAGGTCGGCGGCGACCACGTCGGCCTTGACCTGGATGGCGCGGCGCACGAGTTCGGGCAGCACATCGCCGGTGGGATCGATCGCCGCCTCCGGATCCCGCTCCACCAGGTCCAGGATCACCGGGTCGGCGATGAAACCGGCCTTGATGATCTCGGCCATGCCGGCGACGATCTCGTTGCGCGGCACGGTCTCCAGCGTCACCAGGTCGACCAGCACGGCCGACGGCTCGTGGAAGGAGCCGACCAGGTTCTTGCCCGCCTCGGTGTTGATGCCGGTCTTGCCGCCGACCGCCGCGTCGACCATGGCCAGCAGGGTGGTCGGCACGTGCACCACCTGCACGCCGCGCATCCAGGTGGCGGCGACGAAACCGGCCAGGTCGGTGGCCGCGCCGCCGCCCAGGCTCACCACGACGTCGTTGCGGGTCAAACCGATGCGGCCGAGTACCTCCCAGCAGAACCCGGCGACGGCGAGGTCCTTGCCCGCCTCGGCGTCCGGAATCTCGACGCGGTGCGCGTCCAGGCCGGTCTCGGCCAGCGCCTTGCGGACGGCCTCGGCGGTCTCGGCCAGCGGCGGCTGGTGAAAGATCGCGACCGTGCGCACGCCCTTGGTCGCACCCGTGACCGACTCGACGAGCTCGCCGAGCAAGCCGCGACCGATGATCACCGGGTACGGGTCGGCGGTGCGGACCTGGATACGACTCGGCTCTGTCACTACTGCTCCGATTCTGTTCGTGCCGGTTGCTCGAGTGCTCGCCC
This sequence comes from Nocardia sp. NPDC050793, assembly GCF_040654065.1. NCBI lineage: Bacteria > Bacillati > Actinomycetota > Actinomycetes > Mycobacteriales > Nocardiaceae > Nocardia > Nocardia sp. NPDC050793. The sequence continues at coordinate 31,604 of NZ_JBFAHG010000001.1, read as the reverse complement.
GCGGGCGCGGCGAGCGCGGGCGCGCCGGGCGCGGCCGCTGGAAGTGGTCTTCGGTGCTGATTCTGCCGCCGCCGGGTGCGCGCTCGGCTCGGTGGGTGCGAGGGACGCGGCGCGGCGCCCCGGCCGGTCGCGCCCGATGGCCGACTTGTCCGTCGCGGGCTCCGCGTTCTTCGATGTCGGAGCCGCCGAATCGGCTTGTCCCGCAAGGGGAACGGCTGCCTTGGCGGCACCGCCGGGGTTCGGCGCACCGGCGGGGCGGCACGCCCTGGGGCGGCGGGCTCGACCCGAGGCAGGCGTCGCGCCGGTCTCGTCGGGTCGCGCGCCGGAGGTGACGAGCCGCGGGAGCCAAGACCTGGTCTCCGAACCAGGCGCGGCGGAGGCGGTGCGATTCGGTTCGGCCGATGGCGTGCGGGCCGAGGATCGCCTGCGTCGCGGGCGGCGTCTGCCGGAAGCCGTGCCTTCGGAGGCGGTGGATTCCGTTGTCGAGGCGTCGGATCGTGCGCCCGGCGCCGCCTGCGTGATCTCCCCGTTCGCCTTGTCGGCCGCGCCGTCTTCCTTGGGCGCCGCGCTGTTTTCCTTGGCCGCCGCGCTGTTCTTCTTGGCCGCGGCGCTGTTTTCCTTGGCCGCTGCGCGGCGGGCAGCCGCACGAGCCCTGGCCCGGCGGCGGGCTCGGGATCGGCTGCTGCCCTGGTCTTCCGGCGTCCGGTCGGCGCCGCGATTCGCCGCGGCGGCTTCGGGTTCGGGGTCCGCGCTCGGCGTGACGGGTTCGATCCCTAGCTTGTCCAGGATCATCCGCACCACGCGGCCGGGGCTGCGCCCGTCGGTGCGCACCCGCACCGTGGCCACCTCGCGGTACAGCGGGCGGCGCTTGCGCATCAGCTCCCGGTACTTCGTGCCGGGGTCGTCGCCGTTGAGCAGCGGGCGCTGGTTGCTCGCGCCGGTGCGCCGCAGTCCCTCGGCCACGCTGATCTCCAGGTACACCACCGTCCGGTTGCGCAGCAGCGCCCTGGTGTCCTTGGACAGCACCGCGCCGCCGCCGAGCGAGACCACGCCGCGCTCGGCGAGAATGGCGCGGCGCACCACCCGCTCCTCGATCCGGCGGAACTCCGGTTCCCCGTCGTCGGCGAAGATCTCGGGGATGGTGCGACCGGTTTCGCGCTCGATGCCCGCGTCGGTGTCGTACAGCTCGACGCCGAGTTCCTTGGCGAGCTTGCGGCCGATCGTCGATTTCCCCGCCCCCGGCGGTCCGACCAGCACCACGCGCGGTGCGCGCGGGTCGGTCTGCACGATCATTGCGGCCGACTGTCCGCCGGAACGTGCGGGCGGATGCCGATCCGCTTGACGTAGCTGGTGATGTTCTCGACGGTCTCGTTCACCGAGTCGCCGCCGAACTTCTCCAGCGCGGCCTGCGCGACCACCAGGGCCACCATCGCCTCGGCCACCACGCCCGCGGCGGGCACGGCGCACACGTCCGAGCGCTGGTGGATGGCCACGGCCTCCTCGCCGGTGCTCATGTCGACGGTGGACAGGGCGCGGGGAACCGTGGAGATCGGCTTCATGGCCGCGCGCACCCGCAGCGGTTCGCCGTTGGTCATGCCGCCTTCCAGGCCGCCCGCGCGGTTGGTGGAGCGCAGTACGCCGTCGGGACCGGGGCGCATCTCGTCGTGCGCCTGGCTGCCGCGCCTGCGCGCGGTCTCGAAACCGTCGCCGACCTCGACGCCCTTGATGGCTTGAATGCCCATGAGCGCCGCCGCCAGCCGGGAATCGAGACGGTTCTCGCCGCTGACGAACGAGCCGAGCCCGACCGGAAGACCCTCCACGATCACCTCGACGACGCCGCCGAGGGTGTCGCCGTCCTTCTTGGCCGCCTCGATCTCGGCGATCATCGCCGCCTCGGCCTCGGCGTCGAACGCGCGCACCGGGCTGGCGTCGACGGCGTCCAGATCCGCGGCGGTGGGCGTCACGCCGGTGGTGTTGGCGGCGCCGCCGATCGAGACCACGTGCGAGACCACCTCGACGCCGAAGGCCTGGCGCAGGAAGTTGCGCGCCACGGTCCCCGCGGCGACGCGGGCGGCCGTCTCCCGCGCGCTCGCGCGCTCGAGCACGTTGCGCGCGTCGTCGAAGTCGTACTTGAGCATGCCCGAGTAGTCGGCGTGGCCGGGGCGGGGCCGGGTCAGCGGAGCGTTGCGGGCCAGATCGGCCAGTTCGGCGGGATCGACGGGGTCCGCGGACATGACGGTCGTCCACTTGGGCCACTCGGAGTTGGCCACCTCGATGGCGACCGGACCGCCCATGGTGCGCCCGTGGCGCACGCCGCCGATCATCGTCACCTTGTCGGCCTCGAACTTCATCCGGGCGCCGCGCCCGTACCCGAGCCTGCGGCGCGCGAGCTGAGCGGAGATGTCCTCGGACGTCACTTCGACACCCGCGACCATCCCGTCGAGGAGGGCGACGAGGGCGGGACCATGGGATTCTCCGGCAGTTATCCAGCGCAGCACGCTGTCCATCCTTCCATGTCGGCACGGTCGGACCCGCATCCGGTCCGCCGTGATCACCGGCACGTCATCGGCGCGATCTCGCGTGCCAGTCCTGTCTATTGGATATCGCCAGCCGGCCCAGGGACGCACGTCTTCGCTCGCCGCGGCCCGGCGTCCGACCAGACCAGCCGACGGTCACCCGCTCGGAACCGCCAAAGCCAGCAAGGTCGCTAGACACATGGACGGGCCGTGCGCAACGATGCTCGGCCGCGCACGTGCACCGGCGGCGATCCGATGGCGGACCAGAACCGCCACGGCGGCGCACGCCGTGAACACCGGCGCGGCCATCGCCGCCCAGACCCACGCCTGCGCTCCACCCAATCCGGCGGCCGCGCCGAGCCCCACTGCCAGCTTCGCGTCGCCGGCGCCGAGGCAGGCGGGCGCGGCGAGATGCACCGCGAGATAGGGCGCGGCGAGGAGCGCCGCCCCGGCCGTCGCGGCTGTGAATTGTGTTGTGAACAGGGCGTATCCGAAGACGCCGAAGGCGCCCCATCCGGTCAGCGCGTTGGGCAGTCTGCGTTGCCGAAGATCGAAAAGGCTCAGCACCGCACACCATCCCGTGAGCACCGCGAACGCTATGTATGGCATGCGATCCACCCTCGTTGATCCGCCGGGCATTTCGTAGCGGTCGATGCGAAATGTGCATAACCGCAGCGCATGTGAATATCGATCGGATCGGAATCGTGCAGAAGCCGAGGGCGGACGCGGCTCGACAGCCGCGGGGCACCGCGTTCTACCCGCCGTCGGCGATACGGCGGCTGATCCCACGAATTCGAGTTCCCGCCCGCGCGGCCCGCCCTCCGTCCGGGCCCGCCGAGGTGACGGTTCGGGTGTTGGAGTGCCGCACCACCGCGTGTCGGCGGTAGCTTTGACCCATGTCAGCTGATCACGCGGGCCCCGGGCCCGACTACGCGGCGCGCCGCGGTGCGCTGCGCAGTCTGCTTGTGGAGAACGAGGTCGACGCGCTGCTGGTCACCGACCTGGTGAACATCAGGTATCTGACCGGGTTCACCGGCTCCAACGCCACGCTGCTCGTGTACTCCTGGGACATGCGCAACGCGGAGGAGCGCACCGTGATCGGCACCGACGGCCGCTACCGCAGCCAGGTCACCGAGCAGGCGCCCGATCTGCGCGCCGAGATCGCCCGCGCCACCGCACGGCGGATCGTGGAGCTGGCGGGGGAGTGGCAGCTCGGCCGGGTCGGCTTCGAGAGCCACGTGGTGACCGTCGACCAGCACCGCGGTTTCGTCGAGCAGAAGACCGGGCTGGAGCTGGTGGCAACCCCCGGCCTGGTCGAGCAGTTGCGCATGGTCAAGGACGCGTACGAGGTCGGACAGCTGCGCAAGGCGTGCGCCGCGGGCGACGCCGGGCTGGCCACGCTGCTCGAGCGCGGCGGACTGCGCCCGGGACGCACGGAGCGCGAGGTCGCTCGTGACCTGGAATGGGCGATGTACGAGCACGGCGCCGAGGCGGTCGCCTTCGAGACCATCGTCGCCGCGGGCGCCAATTCCGCGATACCGCATCACCGCCCGACCGACGCCGTCCTGGCCGCGGGCGATTTCGTGAAGATCGATTTCGGCGCGGTGGTCGGCGGCTACCACTCCGATATGACCCGCACCTTCGTGCTCGGACGCCCGTCCGATTGGCAGCGCGAGGTGTACTCCCTGGTGGTGGAGTCACAGCGGGCCGGCCGCAAGGCGCTGCGGCCCGGCGCGCAGGCTGGTGAGGTGGACGCGGCGGCGCGCTCGGTGATCGAGGCGGCGGGCCACGGCAAGCTGTTCGTACACGGTCTCGGGCACGGCGTCGGCCTGCGTATCCACGAAGCGCCGGGAATCATGAAAAACGGAACCGGTACACTTCTATCCGGCGTGGCGGTGACCGTCGAACCAGGTGTGTACTTTCCCGGCCGCGGCGGCGTCCGAATCGAGGACACGCTCGTGGTGCGCGAAGGGGGCCCTGAGCTGCTCACCCACACCAGCAAAGACCTGACCGTCGTCGAATGACGCCGGTTACCTGAGAACAGGAGATCCGAAGACAGTGGCGGACACCAGCGACTTCAAGAACGGCCTCGTGCTGAAGATCGACGGTCAGCTCCAGCAGATCGTCGAGTTCCAGCACGTCAAGCCGGGTAAGGGCCCCGCCTTCGTGCGGACCAAGCTGAAGAACGTCGTGTCCGGCAAGGTGGTCGACAAGACCTTCAACGCGGGTGTCAAGGTGGAGACCGCGACCGTCGACCGTCGCGACATGACCTACCTGTACCACGACGGCTCCGACTACATCTTCATGGACGGCGAGACCTACGACCAGATCTCGATCGCCGAGGCCACCATCGGCGACGGCGCCCGCTTCCTGCTGGAGAACATGGGCGTTCAGGTGGCCGTGCACGAGGGCGAGCCGCTGTTCGTCGAGCTCCCGGTCTCCATCGAGCTCGTCGTGCAGCACACCGACATCGGCTTGCAGGGCGACCGTTCCACCGGCGGCACCAAGCCCGCCACCCTGGAGACCGGCGCCGAGGTGCAGGTGCCGCTGTTCATCAACACCGGCGACAAGCTGCGCATCGACTCGCGCGACGGCAGCTACCTCGGCCGCGTCAACGCCTGATCACCGGTCGCTTGCGGCGGGAGCGCGAGGCCCGGTGGCTGGACCACCGTGGCAGGCGCTCCTGCCGCCCTGATACGCCAACGACGGGGATGATGTGACCGTGCCGGAACAGCCCGCAGACAAGAAATCCGCGTTCAAGAAGCTGGGCGCCAGGCACAAGGCCCGGCGTCGCGCCGTCGACCTGCTGTTCGAGGCGGAGGCCCGCGACATCGACGCCGCCGAGCTGCTCGACGAACGCGTCGACCTGGCCACGAAGGACCAGAGCGTCGCCCCGGTGCACGCCTACACGAGGACCCTGGTCGAGGGCGTCGCCGACGACCTGGACCGCGTGGACGGCACCATCGAGTCCTACCTGCAGGACTGGACGCTGTCCCGTTTGCCAGCGGTGGACCGCGCGATTCTGCGCATCGCCGTGTGGGAGTTGTTCCACGCCAACGACGTTCCGCCGGTGGTGGCCGTCGACGAGGCCGTGGAGCTGGCCAAGGAACTGTCGACCGACGACTCGCCGTCGTTCGTCAACGGCGTGCTCGGTCAGGTCGTGCTGGTCGCCCCGCAGGTGCGCGCCGCGGCGGCCGCGACCCGCGCCCCGCGCCAGGAGCCCGAGGCGTGAACAAGTACCTGGTCATGGTCATGCGCACGCCGCGCTTCGACCCCGCGGTCATCGAACCGCACAAGGCGTTCCTGAACGGGTTGGTCGAACGCGGGCAGCTCGTGGAGAGCGGCCGCTTCACCGACGGCACCGGCGGGGCCTACGTGATCCGCGCCGAAAGCCTCGCGGCGGCCCGCGGGATCGCTTTTTCCGACCCGGTGCATACCACCGGCGCCTCGGAACTCACCGTGTACGAGTGGGAGATCACCGTCTCCGCCTGATCGGCGCCGCCCGATCCGGCTCCCGCCGGTGGGTGTACTGGGCCCGGCGGGAGCCGCCGGGACGTCTGCGGTGTCCCGGGTCGGGTTGTGCCCACCGCCGGTGTCGACCCGGAGGCCCGGCGCCGGGCACGTCAGTGATCCTGATACCTCTAGTGCGCTCGAGGTCAATACGGTACGGCGCGAGTCACCGCCGATCGCGCCTGCGCGACTGGCGCACCGGTCTCGGCGCCGCACAGCCCCGCACTCCTCGAGTGAGCCCGGACGCGCATCATGCTATCGGCCCCGGGCTTCCCATTCGCGCAATCCGGTAGCCCAAGCTGAATCGTTGGCGCACAGGACTTCTCCGGTAACCACGCTCGGACCCTGCCGAATGCGCCTATCCTGGTGGAAACACAGGGGAGGGCGGTGCATGGCACGGCTGCTGAGCTGGCTGCGGACCAACATCGACGGCGTGGTCGCGCTGGTGCTCGCGTTGGTCGTCGGAGTTCTCGCGGTGCTCGATCTGATCGATATCGACCAGGTGAACGGCGTCGTGCTGCTGGTACTCGGCCTGCTGGCGACCACGTTGCTGCGCGATCGGCACCTGTCGGCGCAGGCGGTGCGCGACGCGACGTCGGTGCGGTTGCTCTACGGCCCCGAGATCGGGCACGCGCACACCCTGGCCCGCCGCGACACCGAACAGTGGATCTTCAAGGGCGGCACCGGAACCTACATCCGTGCCGTCACGCTACGGGCCTGCGTGGAGAACGCCCGGCGCGAACAACGGCCACTGCGTATGCAATTGGAGATCCTCGACCCGACCAACGAGCCGTTGTGCAAGACCTACGCGCAGTTCCGTTCCTCGCTCACGCCCGAGGCCGACCGCACCGGTGAGCAGTGGACTACCGACCGTACCCGCAAGGAGGCGTTCGCGACGGTGCTGGCCGCCTGCTGGTACCGGCAACGATTCACGTTCCTGACCATCGACGTCGGGCTCTCCTCGGTGATGACCACCTTCCGCTGGGACCTGTCCTCGAGCTGCGTCATCGTCACACAGGACAACCCGAACACCCCCGCGCTGATGTTCGAACGCGACAAGCCCTACTACCGCGACTTCAACCGCGAATTGGTCGCCAGTTTCAAACAGACCCGCCAGGTGCCGCTGAGCCGCAGCGAGGAACTACCGCTGGCCGACGAGCCGTCCGTCGATCAGGCGCGCGCCCTGTTCGACGCGCTCGACCTGAGCCTGCCCGCTTCCTACACCGACCGCGACGTGGCCGATGTCGTGCGCCGCGCGCTGCAGCCGAGGAATCCGTACTGATGAACGCCTTCGCCGAACTCCGCTCCCTGATCGCCGCCGACGGGGCGGGGACCGCGGTGCGCGGCTGGGCGCGCGACTATCTCGCGGCTCTGCTCGCGGGCCGCACGGTGGTGGCCGCGGTGCGACATCCGTTGGGGTTCGCGTGTTTTCCCGTCTGGCGCGGCGGCACGCTCGGGGTGTGTCTGCACGTCTGGAGCGAGGGCGGGCGGCCGCACCCGACCACGTCGACGATGCACGCGCACAGCTGGGATCTGGTGAGCAGCGTGCTGTACGGCACGGTGATCAACGAGATCATCGACGTCACCGCCGACGCGCGGCCGACCCACCGGATCTTCGAGGTGCACAGCGGCGCCGAGGGCGATTTGGTGCGCGCGACGCCGCGGATGGCCGGTTACCGCGTGCGGTCCAGGGAGTTCTTCCGCGACGGCGACGTGTACACATTGCGCCACGGCGTGTTCCACGTGTCCGATGTGCCCGGCGCCGCGGCCACCCTGGTGCTCGGCGAGTACCGGCCCGGCGAACCAGATCTGTCGCTCGGCGCGCTCGGCGGCGACGATCACTGGGTGCACCGCGTCACGTGCACGGAGGCGGAGACGGGTGCGCTGGCCCGTGCCGTCCTGCACCGATTGAGCGACCAGTCCCTGCCCGAAGACCTGGAGGAGCGATGCGACCCGGCAACACCATGAACGTGGCGCCGAACGACGCCGTCGTAGCCTTCGCCGCCGACATCGCGATCGCCGCGGCCGCCGAGGCGGGGCTCGCGATCCGCGCCGGACTGAGCGGTGCGCTGGAGGTGCGTCCCAAGGGCGGCTCCGGCGATCTGGTCACCACCCTCGATCTGCGCTCCGAGGCCATCATCGTGGGCAGGCTGCGCCGCGCGTTCCCGGACCACCGCATCCTGGCCGAGGAGTCCGGTCTGCTCGATGGCGCCGACGAGGCCTGGTGCTGGGTGGTCGACCCGCTCGACGGCACCAACAACATCGCCGTCGGCCTGCCGGTGTACTCCATCGGAATCGCCCTGTGCCACTACGGCGTTCCGGTCTTCGGCGTCGTCCACGAGCCCACCACAGGGCGCACCTGGTCGGCCAGGCGCGGGCACGGCGCAACGGGTCCGAACGGTCCGCTGCGCCGGCCGCGGACACCCCCGCCGCTCGCCGGGCCGACGTTGGCCTGGCTCCAGGGTTATCCGGTCGCCCGCACCGACCCGACGGCCCGCGCGCTGCGCCTCACCCTGGAATCCGGCGCACGGCGGCTCATTCAGCTGTGGTCACCGCTGCTGTGCTGGATCATGCTGAGCCGCGGTGATATCGACGGCTTCGTCGGTTATCGCGCCGGGGTGGTCGACCTGCCCGCGGGCAGTCTCATCGCACGGGAATCCGGCATCACCCTCACCGGTTTCGACGGCGCGCCGCTCGACGACCGGATCGATCCGGTCGGCCAGGAAGTCAGCTTCCTGGCCGCGCGGCCGGATATGCTCTCCGATCTGACTCTTCTGGTGAAGTCGGCGGCCGATGTCACCGTGACCGGTCTCGGCGGCTAGCCCGCGGTTTCGATCAGCCGGTGACGAGCAGCGCGGCGACCGCGCCCGTGGTGGCCAGCAGCGCGAGACCGAGACCGGTCAGGACGAAGCGAGTCATCGGGACGCGCACGCCGTGCGTGCGGCAGAACTCGAGGCAGAGCAGGGTGGCCAGCGACGCCCACGGGGTGACGACCGGACCGGCGTTGGTGCCGATCAACAAGGCGAGCAGCTGATCACCGTTCTCGGGCGGCACCACCGCCTCACCGGCGGTGTAGGCGGGCAGGTTGTTGGCGACGTTGGACAGCGCCGCCCCCGCCGCCGCGGCGCGGAAGGCGCCCGCCGCGCCCGCGTCGTCGCCGATCAGCGCGTGCATCACGTCGGAGAGGCCGAGGCGGCTCAGCGTCGGCACCACCAGGAAGAGCCCGACCACGAAAACCAGGAGCTGCCAGGGAATCAGCGATAAGCGCAGCACCGAACGGTCGAGCAGCGCGAAGGCGGTGACCGCGATCGCCGCGGCCAGCACCGCCGCGATGCCGATGCTCTCGCCGAGGACCGGGATGGCGACGATGAACAGCAGGCACGCCCCGGCCGTCGCGTAGAGCAGCGCGCGTTCCTTCGCGTTGCGCGGGCGGACCGGCTCCGGCGGAACGTAGCGCTCGCTGCCGCGCCGGTCGCGTCGCCAGAACCAGGCCCACAGGCACAGCATCGTGGCCGCGATCGAAACGAGCTGCGGCGCCCACATTCTGGCGGCGAATTCGGTCGCGTCCAGTGCCACCCGGTCGGCGGCCAGCAGATTGGTCAGGTTCGACACCGGAAGCAGCAGGCTCGCGGTGTTGGCCAGCCACAGCGTGGTCATCGCCAGCGGGAGCGGGGGGATGCGGGCGGGTGCGGCCAGCGCCAGCATCACCGGCGTCAGCAGCACCGCGGTGGTGTCCAGATTGAGCAGGATGGTCGTCGCCGAGGCGAACAGCACGCACAACGCGAACAGCGCCGCGTAGTTTCCGCGCCCCAGGATCGCCAGACGGTGCGCGATGACATCGAAAACCTTCGCCTGCCTCGTCAATTCGGCCAGCACGATGACGCTGCCGAGGAACAGCAGGAGCGGACCGATGCGGCGCATGTTCTCGGCCGCCTCGTCCCGCGGCAGCAGACCGGTGAGCATGCACAGCAGCCCGGCCGCCAACAGGCCGAGCCGCACCCAATCCAGCACGCTGAGACTTCGACGGACGGATCGGAAGCCGAGCCCCTTACGCGGGCGGTCCGGCGCCGCCGCATCGGGCGACGACGGGGGACACGGCGCGGAGTCGACGTGATCGGGCACGTAACTCATGATGGCATCCGGCGCGCCGCGGCACCCCCATCCGCGCCGTACTCCGATCGACCCAAGCGCCCACGCTCACGACGTGATGTGCACGGTGCCAGTTGTTTTCGGCACCCGGTGCCGGGAACGGCGGGCATACTGGGGACGTGGCAGAGCAGGGGCGGGCACGCGACTTCTTCATCAGCTACTCCCCTGCGGATGGTCGGTGGGCGAGCTGGCTGGCCTGGCAGTTGGAGGCCGCCGGCTATCGAACCCTGATCCAGGCCTGGGATTTCGTGCCGGGGACGAACTTCATCGACTTCATGGATCGCGGGGTACGCGAGTCGACGGTGGTCATCGCCGTGCTGTCGGACAACTACCTGAACTCGCGCTACGGAACCATGGAGTGGCAGGCCGCCTTCCGCACCGATCCCGGCAAGCTGCTGCCGGTGCGCATCGCCGACTGCGCGCTGGAGGGACTGCTCGCCACCCTCACCTACCTGGACCTGTTGAACGTCAGGACGGCCGAGGAGGCGCGCCGGACGCTGCTGGATCGGGTGGCGGAAATGCTCGCGGGCCGGGCCAAGCCGCGAATCGAGCCCGGTTTCCCGCACGACGGACACGCGGCACTGCCCGTGTTCGCCGACGAGGAGCACGGCGGCACGGTCGAATCCGCGCTCGGCCGCCGGACTCCCGTTGCGGCCCCGCCCTTTCCCGGTGGTGCGCGGGAGGAACACCGCGAGGGCGTCAGCGTGCTGCACGTGGCGGGCCCGCGCTTCGGCCGCGGCCTGTTCGGTCGCGACGAACCGGCCACCGCGCGGGAACTCCAGTCCAGGATCTGGGCGAACGTGACGCACCTCGTCGACCGCGGCGCGCCGCGACCGGACCTGATCGTGGTGAGCGGCGATCTGACCGAATCCGGGCGGCCGCGCGAGGTGGACGAGGCGCTGTCGTTCCTCACGGGGCTGCGGGTGCTGCTCGGCTTGGAACCCGACCGGCTGATCGTGGTGCCCGGCAACCACGACGTGTCGAAGGTGGCTTGTCACGCCTACTTCCTGAATTGCGAGGCGCGCGAACGCACACCGCAGCCGCCGTACTTCCCCAAGCTCGAGCAGTTCGCGCGCCTGTTCGGCGAGCTGTACCAGGGGCTGGACCACCTGGTGTTCGACGTCGGGCAGCCGTGGACGCTGTTCCCGATTCCCGAACTGCGGGTGGTGGTCGCGGGTCTGAACTCGACCATGGCCGCGACCCACCGCGCCGAGGACGACCACGGCAGCATCGGCGAACCTCAGGCCGCCTGGTTCGCCGAACGACTGCGCGCCTTCGAGGAACTGGGCTGGCTGCGGGTCGGCGTGCTGCGGCACGATCCGGTGCCCGGCTCCGCGGCGGCCCCGCACGATCCGGCGCTGCTGCGCGATGCCGAGACGCTGTCCCGGCTGCTCGGCAACCGGTTGCATCTGCTGCTGCACGGCCCTGGCCCCGGCGGGCGGCACCTGGATCGGCTCGGCGGTGTGCTTCCGGTACTGCCCGCCGCCGCGCCGGGCCGCGACGAGATCGTGCACATCACCGCCGAGGGCCTGGCGCGCTACAGCGCTCAGGACGCGACGCCCGGCGAGCCGGGAGCGCGGCTGGAACACACGTGGATTCACTCGGCCGCGGCGCTGTCCACCTCCGCGGCGGCGGAACTGGCCGTCGAGGAACAGGAGGCGCTGGCGCCCGCCGCCGACGCGCCCGCGATCGTCGACCCGCACCGCAGGCTGCTCGACCGCGTCGCCGAGGTGTGCGACACGCGGTATCCGGGCGCGCGGATCCGCCGTGTCGAGGTGGATCCGCCGCACCTGTTCATCACCCACCAGCGCGACGAGGTGGTGGCGCAGTGGCGGGTCGGCGTGCACGTCGGCGATATGACGAGGCAGGTGATCGAGGACTTCCTCGGCCATGATCCGGAATACGGTTCGGAGCTGGTCTACCGGGGTGTCGCGCCGCCGCGCTCGCTGCGCGAGGAAGCCGCGAGCCACGGTCTTCGGGTGCGCAGTTTCACCGAGTTCCAGGGCCTGCTCGACCTGGACGGCTACCTCACCGCACAGGCCGCCGCGCTCCGTTCGGACCGCAGGTATCCGCCCGAACTCTATGTGCCGCAACGTTTTCGGGTGCTCGAGCACGGCGATCAGCTGATCCGCGACGACCTGGTCGGCGAACTGCTCCGCATGGCGAGCGCCGATCACGGCCGATTCGTGCTGCTGCTCGGCGATTTCGGGCGCGGCAAGACGTTCGCGCTGCGGGAACTGGCCCGCCGCATCACCGAGACCAAGCCCGCGCTGGTGCCGATCCTCATCGAACTGCGCACCCTCGACAAGACCCACTCGGTGGACGGGCTGGTCGCGGCCCACCTGGCGAACCACGGCGAGGACCGCATCGACCTGAAGGCGCTGCGCTACATGCTGCGCGAGGGCCGGGTGGTGCTGCTGTTCGACGGCTTCGACGAGCTCGTCACCCGCATCAGCTACGAATTCGCCGCCGACCACCTGGAGACGCTGCTGCAGGCGGCGGTCGGCAAGGCGAAGATCATCGTGGCCAGCCGCACCCAGCATTTCGAGTCGCGCGCCCAGGTGCTGACCGCACTCGGCGAGCGGGTGGGTCTGCTGCACGACCGGCGCATCGTGAGCATCGAGGACTTCGCCCCCGCGCAGATCAGGGCCTTTCTCACCAACCGGTACGGCGGCGACGCGCGCCGCGCCGACGCCAGGATGCGCTTGATCACCGGCATCGAAGACCTGCTCGGCCTGGCCCAGAATCCGCGCATGCTCAGCTTCATCGCCGATCTGAACGAGCGCCGCCTGCGCGCCGCCGCGGGCGCGAAGCAGGCGGTCGGTCCGGCCGGGCTGTACCGGGAGATCCTCGATTCCTGGCTGACCTACGAGGCCGACCGCACCGCCACCGTCGCCGGATCGCTTCCCGGGCTGCGCCTGGACGAACTGTGGCTGGCGGTCACCGCCTTCGCGCTGCGCATCTGGGACAAGGGCGAGCCCTACCTGCGGTTGGCCGAGTTGACCGAGGTGGCAAGGGATCTCGTCGAGCTGAGCGGCCCGCACCGGATGTCGGTGCAGCAGTCGACGCACGCCATCGGCTCGGGCAGCCTGCTGGTGCGTACCGAGGAGAATCTCTTCGGCTTCATCCACGCCTCGGTGACCGAATGGCTGGTGGCCAACCACGTCGCCGAGCAGTTCGCGTCCGGCGCGGTCGCGCCGCCGCAGCTCGCACAGGCGCAGCTGTCGCAGCTGTCCATCGACTTCCTGTGCGATCTTGCCGACACCCAAGCGCTGCGCGGCTGGGCTGAGGCGGTGCTGGCCGACGCGGCCTGCGACGACAACTCGCGCACCAACGCGCTGCGGGTCACCACCCGGCTGCGCACCGCGCCGACCGCCGATCTGCGCGGCGCGGCGCTGGCGGGCGAGGACCTGTCCTACCGCGACCTGCAAGGCGTGGATCTCAGCGGCGCGGACCTGACCGGCGCCCGGCTGGTGGGCGCGAATCTCACGCGCGCGGTCTTGCGCGGCGCGCGCCTGGTCGGTGCCCGTCTCGACGAGGCCGTGCTGGTCGGCGCCGATCTCACCGACGCCGATCTGACCAGGGCGCGGCTGGCCCGCACCGACCTGACCGGCGCGCGGGGAGCGGGCAGCCGCTGGGCGCGGGCCGCCCTGCTGGAGGTGATCGGCGCACCGAGCGGCACCGACCTGCGCGGCGCCGCGTGGGTGCCAGGTACCGCCGCGCAGACCGAATTCGCCCCGGCGGCCATCGGCGTACGGCACGGTTTCCACGCCAGGCACGGCAGGCTGCCGCAGCCGGTTGCCTACAGTCCCGACGGCGGCACCCTGGCGATCGGCAGCGACGACGGCGGCGTCTTGATCTGCGACACCGAGACCGGTCGGCCGCTGCGCACGCTGCAGACCCACCGCGCCCGCACCTTCGCGGTGGCGTTCACCGACTCGGTGCTCATCACCGGCTCGCACGACCGCACCGTCGGCATCTGGGACGCGATGACCGGCGAGCTGCGCCGCATTCTGCCCGGCCACCAGAACTGGCCGTGGCCGGTGCTGCTGAGCCCGGCGGGGGAGCTGCTGGTGACCGGCGACGCCGAGGGCGTGCTGCGATTGTGGTCGCTGCCCGGCGGCGAGCTGCGCCACGAATGCGTGCCCGCGTCGGGCGGGCGGGAGCTGATCTACAGCCTGGCCATGCACGACACGGTGCTGGCCGCGGCCTACCGTGACGGCGTCGTCCGGCTCTGGGATATCGAAACCGGTAGGCAGCGCGGCGAATTCGAGGGTGCGGGCGGCTCGGTGTTCCGCATCGCGTTCGATCCGTCCGGGACGTTGCTCGCGGTCGGCGGCGTGGACGGCGCGCTGACGCTGTGGGACCTGGCCACTTGCCGCCCGGTCCGCACGCTGGCAGGCCACACCGGCCGCGTCTACACCCTGGCCTTTCATCCAACCCTGCCGCTGCTGGCCAGCGGCGACACCGACGGGGGACTGCGCACCTGGGACGTCGCGACCGGAGAGGCACGGCACGCGCCCGCCGAGCACAACGCCGCCATCTACTGGCTCGCCTTCGATCCGAGCGGCGCGGTGCTCGCCTCCGGGGACAGCGCGGGGCTGGTCTGCCTGCGCGAGAGCGAGTCGGCGCAGTTGCGGCACCGGCTCACGGCGCACACCGGCTCGATCTGGCCGTTCGCGTTCCGGCCCGACGGTGCACAGCTGGCCATCACCGACGACCAGTTCACCACTCGGCTGTGGGATCCGGCGACCGGCGTGTGCCGCCATACCCTCACCGGGCACGGCCGCCAGGTCACCTCGGTGAGCTTCAGCTGCGGTGGCGACCTGCTCGCTGCCTGCGGCAACGACGGCCTGGTGCGACTGTGGGACCCGTTGTCCGGCAGGATGGTTCGCCGTCTGGTCGGCAGCGACGACCGGCTGCTCACCTTCGAGTCGGCGGTGTTCAGCTCGGCGCACCCGCGCCAGCTCGCCACCGTCGGCAACGACGGGCGGCTGAGCCTGTTCAATCTCGACGCCGACAGCTTCGAACGGCACATCACCGTGGAAGCTGCGCCGATCTGGGCGATCGCCTTCGATCCGACCGGTGATTTCCTGGCCACCGCCAACGACGACGACACCGTGATCGTCTGGGTTCGATCCACCGGCGCGCTCCACGCGGTCTGCGCCGAACACCGCGGGCGGGTGCGCTCCATCGCGTTCGATGCCGACGGCACCCTGATGGCGACGGGCTGCGACGACTCGGTGGTGCGGCTCTGGGAGGTGTCGTCCGGGCGATTCGTGCGGGCGCTGCGCGGCCACGGCGACCGGGTCTACTCGGTGGCCTTCCACGGCGACCGGCTGGCCAGCGCGTCCTGGGACGCCACGGCGCGCATCTGGGACGTCGAATCAGGAGACTGCCTGCACGAGCTGACCAGGCACACCGGCAGGCTGTGGACCTCGGCCATCGACCCGCACACCGGCACGCTGGCCACGGCGGGCGACGACCTGGTGATTCGCCTGTGGGACATGGCGACCGGGCGACACCTGCACACCATGGAGGGGCACAAGCGGCGAGTATGGTCGCTGGCCTTCGACCCGGCGGGCAGGCGGCTGGCCAGTGGCGGTGACGACGGCAACGCGATCCTGTGGACCCTCCCGAACGGACGCGACACCGCGCCCACCGTGCGCGCGATGCTGCTCGGCCTGCCCGAGGGCTGGGCCGCGCTCACCCCGGACGGGCGCTACAAGTTCGAGGGCAATATCGCCGGACAGTTCTGGCACGTCATCGGCATGACCCGCTTCGAGTCCGGCGAGCTGGACCCCTACCTGCCCGAGGTCGAGCAGATCCCGGTGGACGCGCCGCTGTTGGGGTCGCCGAATCGCGAAATGAGAGACCATTAGAGTTCCTCTCGCAACGTCGCAACGAGGAGTATGGATGGCCGCCGAAACGCCCATGACAGGAACCGCCGAACTGGCCGCGCTGCAGACCGGCGGGTGCACCACCGAGCAGGCGTGGGCGCTGTTCGACCGTCTGCCGGGCATTCGGGTCGCCGAGGTGACGACCGGACGCTGGCGCGGCGAGGAACTGGACACCGGTCACCCGTTCGACGGCATGCTCGCCGCGTCCGGCTGGTATGGCAAGCAATTCGACGGGCCCGACACCGTGCACCCGCTGCTGTTCGCGGACGCAGGCGGGGTGGTGTTCCCCGTCGACCCGCGCCGGGTGCCGCTGAGTCTGGCGGGCAAGGTGCCGCTGTCCGGTGTGCGGATGTTGCGCTCGATGCTGCCGGTGCTCGGTCCCGTGCTGCGCGCCCGCGACCACACCGCCCGGCTGCGCGACGTCGAATTCCGCGGCGAGGTGAGCGCGGCGATGGCCTACGACCACCTGCCGATCATCGACCACTTCCGCCGCGTCGACGCGCACACGTTGTTCGGGGTGATGGATCTGCGCGGCATGACCGAGCCGTACTTCTTCGTCCTGCGCCGATAGGCCGCGCGCACGGCATACCATCGGACTCGTCGCCCGAGAGGTCGATCGCCGTGCGAGGGGAGACCGTCGATGGAACGAACGACCTGTCTGGTGGTCGGTGGTGGGCCCGCGGGCATGGTGCTCGGCCTGCTGCTCGCCCGCGCCGGTGTCGAGGTCACCGTGCTGGAGAAACACGGCGACTTCCTGCGCGATTTCCGCGGTGACACCGTGCACCCCACCACCCTGGACCTGCTCGACGAACTCGGCCTCGGCGAGGAGTTCGCGAAACTGCCCGCGCGGCGGCTGGAATCGGTGCAGTTGCCGGTCGGCGGCTCGTTGCAGACCCTGGCGACGCTGAACACCCTTCCCGGCAAACACAAATACATCGCGATGGTGCCGCAGTGGGACCTGCTCGATCTGCTCGCCCGCGCCGCCGATCGCGAACCGGGCTTCCGGCTGCGGAGGAACACCGAGGCCACCGGCCTGGTCCACACCGATGGCCGGGTGGCGGGTGTGCGGTACCGGACCACCGAGGGTGGCGCCGGTGCGATCGAGGCCGCGCTCACCGTCGCCTGCGATGGACGCGATTCGGTGCTCAGGACCGCCGCCGGGCTGCGCACGCGCCGCTGGCCGACGCCGATGGACGTGTGGTGGTTTCGCCTGCCGCGCACCGGGATCGATCCCGCGGGCGCGATTCCGCTCGTCACCCCCCGCCGCGCTGCCGTCATGCTCGATCGCGGCGACTACTGGCAGTGCGCAACCCTCATCGCCAAAGGCAGTGACGCCGAGGCCAGGCGCGGACCTGTTGGGGCGATCCTGCGCGACATGGCCGAGGCCGCACCGTGGCTGGCCGACCGCGTCGACGCGCTGCGCGGCTGGGACGAGGTCAAGCTCCTCGACGTGCAGCTGGACCGACTGGAACGCTGGTACATCGACGGGCTGCTGTGCCTCGGCGACGCCGCGCACGCCATGTCCCCGGCCGGTGGAGTCGGCATCAACCTCGCCGTACAGGACGCCGTGGCGGCCGCGAGAATCCTGGCCGCACCGCTCCTTTCCGGACGGGTGCGGGTCAGGGACCTGGCCAGGGTGCAGCGCCGCCGCTGGTTACCGACCGTCGTCACGCAGGGCATGCAGCGGTCGCTGCACGCCTGGGCCATCGGGCCCGCGCTCTCGGGTCGGGTGGACCTCTCGCACGCCGGGAACGCGCCGTGGCCACTGCGGGTGCTGCGGCGCGTCCCGGTGTTGCGCGGCGTTCCGGCCTTCCTGATCGCTCGCGGGGTATTGCCCGAGCACGCACCGGATTTCGCGCGGCGGACGCGCTGAAGGCTCCTCCTCCGCCTTGCCAGGCGACGATCCGAGCCACGGATGCATCCGGCCGGACTTCGAGACGGGGCCTAGACGAGCAACGAATCCGGGTCGTCGCGGTGGATCGGTAGCCGCGCGACCCAGCCCGCGACCACGGCGAGTCCGGTCTCTCTATGCACGGCCAGGAAGCCGAACGGCCGATCGAAGACGACGTCGACCTCGGTGACCAGGTGGTCGCCCGGCAACGGCATGCTCACCGCCCTGGCGGATATGGCGGTGACGGCCGCGGCTTCGAAACCCTCGCTGGTGAAGCGCGCCAGCACGTCCTGTGCGCCCTGGGCGATCGCCAGCTCCTCCGGCGAGATCGCCGGGAAGTGGCCGTGGTCGCTGGTCATGGCCGTGCTGAGGCCGAACAGTTCGGGCGTGGCGCACAGGTCGTGCGACGAGCGGATCTCGAAGGGCGGCAGGCGGATGTCGAGCCGGTCGCCGGGCCGCGGCGAGCGGTATTGCGAGACTCGCAGCCCGGGTCCGCTGGTTTGCGCGTCCAGGACGCTGCGGACAGGCGTCTTTCCGGTGAGGGCCGCGAGGCCGGTGGCGAGCACCGCGTCCGGTTCGGAGGATCCGAGGAGAAGGTGCACGTCCAGGTCGGCGGTTCCGGTGACCACCACCCGCGTCACGGGGTCCGGGCCATCCAGGAGGGCGACCGCGGTGAGGTCACCGGTCGATCGTGCCAGGCCGCGCCCCTTGATGCCCTGCCACGGCCCGGATTCGGGGCACAGCACGGTTTCATCGAATGGTTCGCGCCACCGAGTCTTGGCGACCAGTGCGGTCGCCAGCACCACGAGGGTGTCGGGCGTGAGGCGCAAGGGGAATCGTTCGATCAGCCCGCCGGTCCCGCGGGCGGCCCAGGCGTCGAGCGCGTCCTGCCCGGTCAGCCGGCCGATCATCTCCGGCGGCATGGTGTCGGTCCATTCGCGGCGCAGCGGAAGCGTCTCGGCGAACCACGTGCCGAGCACCGCGGACACGTCGTTTGACTCGGCCATGATCCGCGTCAGCTCCAGCGCGGCACCGTGCGCCGCCTCGGCGGGCAGTCCGATGGCGGCTTCCAGCTCGTCCCGGGCTGGTCCCGATGCGGCTCCGGCGAGCAAGGCGAGCAGCGGCCAGAGCCCGGCGCCGGAGACGACGAAATCGTCCTCGCCCGCCGCGGCCACCCACCGCGCGGTCAGATCGTTGACGGCAGCTGTTCGCGTGTCGACTGTGCTCCCCACGTCGCCACGATAGCCGCGACCGGCAGGGGTCAGGCGGGCTTGGCCAGACCGGACAGCACGCGGATGGCGTCGGTCAGCGAGATCGGGTGATCGTGCTCGATCGCGGCGAGCCCGGTCTCCAGCAGCTGGCGCATCAACATGGACTGGGTGATACCGCGATCGGTGGCCGCGGCCTTGATCCGCGCGTCCAGCTCGGTCGGCATCTTGAGCGACCGCGACACCATGATGCCCTCGGGGCCGGGGGTCGGCGGCAGTTCGACCGCAGCGTCGCTGTATTCCAGACGCGCGGCGAGAGCGGCCATCTCTTCGGGGGTGTCTGGCCATTCGGTGCTGCTCATCGCGTCTTCTCCCACTTGCTGAATTCCTGGAGTCGATCCGGTGTCATCGGCTGGGCCGCGACGATCTGATGATCGGAGCCGTCCAGCGCTCGCAGGGTGACGATCAACGGTCGCCCGTCATCGGTGCGGCCCCAGATCGTCAGCGCCGATACCCCGGTGATCGGGTCGACGCCACGGCGCGGCCAGCGACGGTCGGCGTAGAGCACCTCGATCACCTCGTGACGCTCGATCCCGGCCAACGCCAGGACCGCCGAGATGCCGTACCACCACTCGTAGGCCACCACCCGATCCTACCCGCCGGGTACCACCCGCGTGGTACCTCGAGCTGCGCGGCAAGATCTGGTTGAGTGCGTCGACGAACGGCCCACGGGCGGAGGGGAATCCGGTTCGTTCCCGGCGGTGTGTTTCCCGGTGTATGGGCAGGCCGAGTCAGGCGTGGTCCGGACGCAGGATGATCGTGCCGAACGCGGCGCGCTGCTCCAGCAGTTCGTGGGCACGGGCTGCCTGGTCGAGGGGCAGCGTCACATCGAGGAGAGGTTCGAGCGTTCCGGCTGCGACTTCGGCGAGGACCGCCGCGCGGTAGCCCGCCACCTTGCCGAGCCACGCGGGGCCCGCGCAACCGATCAAGGTCAGTCCGCGGGTGATGACGTCGATCGCGGTGATCGGCGCGGGAGCGCCGGAGAGGAAGCCATAACCGAGCATGCGCCCGCGCAGCGGAGTCATGAGGTCGAGCAGCTTCGGTGTCGCGGCTCCGCCGATCGCGTCGAACACGACGTCCAGCGTGGCGCCGTCGAGCACGGCGCGGAGGCGGTCGGTCCACTCCGGATCGTTGTGGTCGATCACCTCGGTGGCCCCGAGCTCACGAGCTCGTGCGGCCTTGGCCGGACCGCCCGCCGTCGCGACGACGCGCGCACCGCGACGGGTCGCGTACTGGGTGAGGTAAGCGCCGACACCGGTCGCGGCCGCTTCGATCAGCACGGTCTCGTCCGAGGTGGGCGCTGCCGTGTCGATCAGGGCGGCGGCGACCGAACCTCCCATCAGGACCGCGGCGGCGACGGCGGTGTCCACACCGTCCGGGATGGGCGTCGCCTGCGTGACATCCGCGACCGCGAAGTCGGCGTAGGCGCCGGAACCGTTGGTGGCCACCACGACTCGACGTCCGACCAGACCGGGATCGACGCCGGCCCCGGTCTCGGCGACGACACCGGCGGCCTGAAAACCGAACACAAGCGGCGGCTCGGCGGGCGTCGGAAAACTGCCCGCGCGGATCGCGACCTCCGGATAGAGCACCGGGATCGCCTCCGCCCGGACGACCAGTTCGCCCGCCCCCGGACTCGGCTGCGCCATCTCCCGCGCAACCAGCACCTCGGGCCCGCCTACACCTGTCATTACGATTGCCCGCATCGAGAACTCCATAAGTTGACTGATGGTCCAGATATCTCGCCACGACGATATGGACCGTCGGTCAACTTTGTCAATGACCGAAGGCGGTGACATGTCCGAGGGGCGCACGCGAGAACGGGCCGACGCCGCCCGCAACCGGCGCGCGATCCTGGACGCGACCAGGACACTGCTCGCCGAGTACGGGGCCGAGGGCGTCACCATGGATCGCGTTGCGGCCGCGGCAGGGGTGGGCAAAGGCACCATCTTCCATCGCTTCGGCAGCCGGGCCGGGCTGCTGCACGAGTTGGTCGCCGAACCCGCGGTCGCCCTGATGGAGGCCGTCTCCAGCGGTCCGCCGCCACTGGGGCCGGGCGCGCCCGCCGCCGAGCGTCTGTCGGCCTACTTCGCGGCGATGACGGACCTGGTGATCGACAACGTCGAACTGGTCGTGGCCTACAACGCGGTGCCGCCGCACCCGAGACGCGAAGAGTTCCACAGGTTCTGGGCCGCGCACATCACCGCGATGCTCGCGGAGGCGCGTCCGGACCTGGACGCCGAAGCGGTCGGCGCGCTGCTGCTCGCTCCGTTGGGCGGTGAGCTGGCGTCCCGGATGGTGCGCGCCGGGGAGTCGGATCGCTTGCGCGCCGCGATGCGCGATCTGGTCGCGTCGGTGCTGCGAGCGCCTGGGCCCGGGTAACGCGGCGGCTCGTCAGTCGCGCGCGAGGATGGCCTCGAAGCGTTCGTCGGCGCGATCGAGCTGGCCGAGGATGTGCTGCTTGACGTGGTCGGCGAGGGGCGTGTCCGGCCTGCTCACCAAATCGCGGTACACGTCGGTGAGGGGGCTGTACTTCACGGCCAGCTTGCGCATGATCGGCCCGTCGGCGTAGAGGATGCCCACGCCGTTGTCGGTGAAATCGGAGAGCTTGACGACCCGCGCCCACGGTGCGCGATCCAGGGTCGTCGCGACGTGATCGCGGTACTGCTCGTGGCTGTCGCGCTCGGGGTCGGGCTCGGGGACGGTGACGGCGGCGACGAGCTCGGCGACCCGGCCGCCGAAGCGCTCGGACAGTTCGGTGAGCGCGGCGTCGGTGCGGGAGCCCGTGCGCGTTCCGGCCAGCTCGGCCGGGTGGTCTTCCACGGAATCGTGCAGCAAGCCGGCCGCCACCACGTCGGTGTCGCGCACCTCGTAGTGGCTGACGATCCGGATCGCCACGCGCAGTAGATGATTCAGATAGGGCTCGCGGCCGTAGCGGTCGTCGCGGTGCAATTCGGAGGCCAGATCCAGCGCCTCGGTCAGGCGATCGCCGTCCGGCAGTTCCGCGATCTCGAGCAGCAGTCGATCGCGCAGTCCCGCCTCGCCGTAGACCTCGCTGATCGTGTGCAGCGGCATCACGGCCAAGACTCCCGCCCCAGGATTGCTCATACCGCCAATCTATCGGGCCGATCGGCCGCGCGCAGTGCCCTGTGACACTTGTTCATCTGATGGACCGGAGTGATTCTCGCGCGCGAATCGGTCTCAGTTGTTTTCTGCGGATGACGAATGCGCTTCGCCGCCAATCGTTTTCGAATCGGACGCCACGTCGTGTTGCCGGGCTGGGCTCAGCGCACGTTGCGTGGCCGGAACTGGACGCTGATCCGAGGGCCGACCGGCTTGCGCGTCTTGGGCACCGCGTGCTCCCAGGTGCGCTGGCAGGAGCCGCCCATGACCAGCAGATCGCCGTGACCGGCCTGGTGGCGGATGCTCGCCCCGCCCCGGCGCGGACGCAGCAGCAGGGCGCGCGGTGCGCCGAGAGACAGGATCGCGACCATGGTGTCGTGCGTCGCCCCGCGGCCGAAGGTGTCGCCGTGCCAGGCGACGCTGTCGCGCCCGTCGCGGTAGTAGCACAGGCCCGCCGTGCGGAACGGTTCGCCGAGTTCGGCAGCGTAATGGCGGCTCAGCGCGTCGCGCGCCTCGTCCAGGATGGGATCCGGCAGCTCCGCCTGTTCGTCGTAGAAATGCAAAAGCCTGGGGACGTCGACCACGCGGTCGTACATCGGCCTGCGCTCGGCCTGCCACGGGACCTCCCGCGCCAACCGGTCGAACAGTGCGTCGGCTCCGCTGAGCCATCCGGGCCGGACGTCGACCCACGCGCCGTCCGACAGCGACATGCGCTGCGTGCCATCGAGCGAGCCGAGGCGCATATCCCCGAACCCGTCGAACAGCGAACCCTGCAGCCAAGCGGTCACCCGGCCGACACTACCTCCATTCGAACATATGTGCACACACCTGCGGCCGAAAATGTCGCGCGCGATCACGGCCGCGGAATCGCCAGCGAGTCCACGCCGAGCGGACGTTCGATACCCCCGGGCAGCAGGCTTCTTCGGCGAGCTCTCGATCACCGCCTCCGTATTCGATCGATGAAACACCGGCGTGCGCAGTACCCTGCCCTCGAAACCGCGGGGGATCAAAGGGGCCCGTCGCCGCATCACAACGGGTGATGCGTGGCACCGCTCACAGCTCGTTCGTGGGACAGCTCACAGGCCGATATGCCTGGTGAAAGCGGTGTCGAAGGCGCTGTTACGCTGCTAGCCGTAAAGACATCCTTTAACGGACCGTCCGGTGAGGCGGGGAAGGAGGTCGGCATGGCCGTGCCCGGAGATCGGGCCGCCAAGTCCGGCGCTGCCGAGACGACGCAATCTCAGCGGCACACACCCGAATGGGTGGCGGCGGGGCGGGAGCTGTTGTCGGCTTCCGACGTCGGCCGGACCATCGCGCGCATCGCGCACCAGATCATCGAGAAGACCGCGCTGGACTCCGACGAGGCCGGCTCGCCGCGCGTGGTGCTGATCGGCATCCCGACCCGCGGCACCACCCTGGCCGCGCGGCTGACCGACAAGATCGAGGAATTCTCCGGCGTCCGCCCGGCTCTCGGCTCGCTCGACATCACCCTCTATCGCGACGACCTGCGCAGTCGCCCGCACCGCCCGCTGGAGCGGACCTCGGTGCCCGACGGCGGTATCGAGGACGCGCTCGTGGTGCTCGTCGACGACGTGCTGTTCTCCGGCCGCACCGTGCGCTCGGCGCTGGACGGGCTGCGCGACCTCGGCCGCCCGCGCGCGGTGCAGCTGGCCGTGCTGATCGACCGGGGCCACCGCGAACTACCGATCCGCGCCGACTTCGTCGGCAAGAACGTGCCCACCTCGCGGGCGGAGGACATCTCGGTGCTGCTCACCGAACACGACGGCCGGGACGGGGTCTATCTGCACCAGGAGGCCGAGGCGTGAGACACCTGCTGAGCGTCACCGATCTGGACCGCGTCGCCGCGACCGAGTTGCTCGACGAAGCCGAGCGCTTCGAGCAGGCGCTGCTCGGTCGCGAGGTGCACAAGCTGCCTACCCTGCGCGGCCGCACCATCATGACGGTGTTCTACGAGAACTCCACCCGCACCCGGGTGTCCTTCGAGGTCGCCGGGAAGTGGATGAGCGCCGACGTGATCAACGTCAGCGCGAGCAGCTCGTCGGTGTCGAAGGGCGAATCGCTGCGCGACACGGCACTGACCCTGCACGCCGCGGGCGCGGACGCGCTCATCGTGCGCCACCCCGCCTCCGGCGCCGCGCACCAGATCGCGCACTGGATGGACGGATGGGCCCGCGCCGAGGGCCGGGCCTACGGTCCCGCGATCGTCAACGCGGGCGACGGCATGCACGAACACCCGACCCAAGCGCTGCTCGACGCGCTGACGCTGCGCCAGCGGCTCGGCGACATCGAAGGCAAGCGGGTCGTGATCGTCGGCGACATCCTGCACAGCCGGGTGGCGCGCTCGAACGTCTTCCTGCTGAACACTCTTGGCGCCGAGGTGGTGCTGGTCGCGCCGCGCACGCTGCTGCCGATCGGCGTCGAAGCCTGGCCCGCCCGGGTCTCGCACCACCTGGACGCCGAACTGCCCGGCGCCGACGCCGTGCTCATGCTGCGCGTGCAGGCCGAGCGCATGAACGGCGGTTTCTTCCCTTCGGCGCGCGAGTACTCGGTGCGCTACGGGCTGTCCGAGCGCAGGCTCGCACTGCTCCCCGAGCATGCGGTGGTCATGCACCCCGGCCCGATGCTGCGCGGCATGGAAATCGCCTCCGCCGTCGCGGACTCGCCGAAGGCCGCGATCCTGCAGCAGGTCACCAACGGCGTGCACCTGCGCATGGCAGTGCTCTTCCGGCTGCTGGTCGGCGCGCAGGAGGCGGTGGCATGAACGGCAACGACGAGCGGAAGGTGACGCGATGACTGGGCTGTTGATCAAGGGGGCCTTGATCTACGGCGAGGGCGAGCCGGTCGACGTTTTCGTCGCCGACGGCGAGATCCGGCAGATCAGCACCGATCTCGGCATCGTGGACGCCGAGATCATCGAGGCGCACGGTCAGATCCTGCTGCCCGGCTTCGTCGACCTGCACACCCACCTGCGCGAACCGGGCCGCGAGGACACCGAGACCATCGAAACCGGCTCGGCCGCCGCCGCGCTCGGCGGCTACACCGCCGTGTTCGCCATGGCCAACACCAACCCGGTCGCCGACTCGGTGGTCGTCACCGACCACGTCTGGCGGCGCGGTCAGGAGGTCGGCCTCGTCGACGTGTTCCCGGTGGGCGCGGTGACGGTCGGCCTGGAGGGCAAGCAGCTCGCGGAGATGGGCACCATGGCCGCCGGAGTCGGCGCGGTGCGCGTGTTCTCCGACGACGGACACTGCGTCTACGACCCGCTGATCATGCGCCGCGCGCTGGAGTACTCGAACTCGCTCGGCGTGCTCATCGCCCAGCACGCGGAGGAGCCGCGGCTGACCAAGGGCGCGGTCGCGCACGAGGGCCCCACCGCGGCCCGTCTCGGGCTTGCGGGCTGGCCGCGCGCCGCCGAGGAATCGATCGTGGCCCGTGACGCGCTGCTCGCCAGGGACGCGGGCGCGCGCGTGCACATCTGCCACGCGTCCACGGCAGGCACCGTCGAACTGGTGAAATGGGCGAAATCCCAGGGCATTTCGATCACCGCCGAGGTTACGCCGCACCACCTGCTGCTGGACGACTCGCGGCTGGAGACCTACGACGCGGTCAACAAGGTCAACCCGCCGCTGCGCGAGGCCTCCGACGCCGCGGCGCTGCGGCAGGCGCTCGCCGATGGCGTGATCGACTGCGTGGCCACCGACCACGCCCCGCACGCCGAACAGGACAAATGCTGCGAATTCGCCGCGGCCCGTCCCGGTATGCTCGGGCTGGAGACCGCGCTGTCGATCATCGTGCAGACGATGGTGCGTCCGGGGCTGCTGGACTGGCGCGGCGTGGCCCGTGTGATGAGCGAGCGTCCCGCGCAGATCGTCGGACTCGACGACCACGGCCGTCCTCTGGAGGTGGGCGAGCCCGCGAACCTCACCCTGGTCGATCCCGACGCCACCTGGACGGTGCGCGCCGCAGAGCTGGCCAGTATCTCGAACAACACGCCGTTCGAGGCGATGACCTTCCCGGCCAAGGTGACGACGACGTTGCTGCGCGGCCGGGTGACCGCCCGCGACGGCAAGGCGGTCGGCTTCGGCACAGGAGGTCCCTAGTGGAGAGAATGCTGTGGGTGGTCGGGCTGTTCGCGCTGTTCGCGCTCGGCATCTGGCTGATGTACCTGGGCTGGCGCAACCGCGCGGCGCGTCAGCAGGCGCGAATCGGTGAACTGCCGCCGGTGCCCGCGGAGCTCGGCGCGCAGGTGCTGGAACCGACCACCGGGCTGTACCTCGGCAGCACCGTCGCGCCCAGCTGGCAGGACCGGATCGCGGTGGGCGATCTGGGTTTCCGCGCCACGGCGGAGCTCACGCGGTTCGAGCGGGGGATTCTGCTGGAGCGCGACGGGGCGACGGTGATCTGGATTCCGCAGGAATCCATCACGGCGGTGCGCACCGAACGCGGCCACGCGGGCAAAGTGATGACGGAAGATGGTGTGCTGGTAATTCGCTGGAAGCTGCCGACCGGAACCGAGATAGACACCGGTTTCCGAGGAGACGACAAGACGGTGTACCCGGCGTGGGCCAGGACGATGACGGGAGATGACAGAACGTGAACGAAGCGGCTGCGCTGGTGCTCGAGGACGGCCGGGTGTTCCGCGGCACCGCCTACGGCGCGGTGGGCGAGACGCTCGGCGAGGCGGTGTTCTGCACCGCGATGACCGGATACCAGGAGACCCTGACCGACCCCAGCTACCACCGCCAGATCGTGGTTGCGGCGGCACCCCAGATCGGCAACACCGGATGGAACGACGAGGACGACGAGTCCGCGAAGATCTGGGTGGCCGGCTACGTAGTGCGTGACCCCGCGCGGCGGGCGTCGAACTGGCGCGCGACCACCACGCTGCCCGACGCGATGCAGCGTCAGGACATCGTCGGCATCGCGGGCGTCGACACCCGCGCGCTGGTGCGCCACCTGCGCACCCGCGGCTCGATGAAGGCGGGCATCTTCTCCGGCCCCGCCCTCGCCGACGCCGACACGCTGCTGGCCAGGGTCAACGGCCAGCCGTCCATGCTCGGCGCCGACCTGGCCGAGGAGGTCAGCACCGACTCGGTCTACACCATCGAGCCGACCGGCGAGCGCCGCTTCACCGTCGTCGCCGTCGACCTCGGCATCAAGACCAACACCCCGCGCATGTTCGCCGAGCGCGGCATGCGCGTGCACGTGGTGCCATCGACCGTCACGCTGGACCAGATCCGCGAGCTGAAGCCCGACGGCGTCTTCCTGTCCAACGGCCCGGGCGACCCGGCCACCCAGGACGGCGCGGTCGCGATCACCCAGGGCGTGCTGGAGCAGGGACTGCCGCTGTTCGGCATCTGCTTCGGCAACCAGATCCTCGGCCGGGCGCTCGGCCGCAAGACCTACAAGATGAAGTTCGGCCACCGAGGCATCAACATCCCGGTCGTCGAGCACGAGACCGGGCGGATCTCGATCACCGCGCAGAACCACGGCTTCGCCCTGGAGGGCGAGCAGGGTGAGCAGTTCGACACCCCGTTCGGTAAGGCCGAGGTCAGCCACGTCTGCGCGAACGACGGCACCGTCGAGGGCGTGCGCCTGCTCGACGGTCGCGCGTTCTCCGTGCAGTACCACCCGGAGGCCGCCGCAGGCCCCCACGACGCCGCATACCTGTTCGACCGTTTCGCCGGTCTCATGGAAGGAGCCTGATGCCTCGCCGCGAGGATCTACACCACATCCTGGTGATCGGCTCGGGCCCGATCGTCATCGGCCAGGCCTGTGAGTTCGACTATTCCGGCACCCAGGCGTGCCGGGTGCTCAGGTCCGAGGGCCTGCGCGTATCGCTGGTGAACTCCAACCCGGCGACGATCATGACCGACCCCGAGTTCGCCGACTCCACCTACGTCGAGCCGATCACGCCGGAGTTCGTCGAGAAGGTCATCGCGAAGGAGCGTCCCGACGCCATCCTCGCCACCCTCGGCGGGCAGACCGCGCTGAACACCGCCGTCGCGCTGCACGAGCGCGGCGTGCTGGAGAAGTACAACGTCGAGCTGATCGGCGCCGACTTCGACGCCATCCAGCGCGGCGAGGACCGGCAGAAGTTCAAGGACATCGTCGCCAAGGTCGGCGGCGAGAGCGCCCGCTCGCGGGTCTGCTTCACCATGGACGAGGTGCGCGAGACGGTCGCCGAGCTCGGCTTCCCCGTCGTCGTGCGGCCCTCGTTCACGATGGGCGGCCTCGGCTCCGGCATGGCCTACAACCACGACGACCTCGACCGCATCGCGGGCGGCGGTCTGGCCGCCTCGCCGACCGCCAACGTCCTGATCGAGGAGTCCATCCTCGGCTGGAAGGAATACGAGCTCGAGCTGATGCGCGACGGCCGCGACAACGTCGTGGTGGTCTGTTCGATCGAGAACGTGGACCCGATGGGCGTGCACACCGGCGACTCGGTCACCGTCGCGCCCGCCATGACGCTCACCGACCGCGAGTACCAGAAGCTGCGCGACCTCGGCATCGCCATCCTGCGCGAGGTCGGCGTCGACACCGGCGGCTGCAACATCCAGTTCGCGGTGAACCCGCGCGACGGCCGCCTGATCGTCATCGAGATGAACCCGCGCGTCTCGCGGTCCTCGGCGCTGGCTTCCAAGGCCACCGGCTTCCCGATCGCGAAGATCGCGGCCAAGCTGGCCATCGGCTACACGCTGGACGAGATCGTCAACGACATCACCAAGGAAACCCCGGCCTGTTTCGAGCCGACCCTGGACTACGTCGTGGTCAAGGCGCCGCGGTTCGCGTTCGAGAAGTTCCCCGGCGCCGACCCGACCCTGACCACCACCATGAAGTCGGTGGGCGAGGCCATGTCGCTCGGCCGCAACTTCTCCGAGGCGCTCGGCAAGGTGCTGCGCTCGCTGGAGACCAAGGCGACCGGCTTCTGGACCATCGACGACGGCCAGTGGGCCCCGGCCGACGGTGATGTGCAGGCCGCTGTCGACCAGATCCTGGAGGATCTGCGCACGCCCACCGAGGGCCGCATCTACCAGGTCGAGCGGGCGCTGCGCTACGGCGCGAGCATCGAGGACGTGGCCGCGGCCTCCGGCATCGACCCGTGGTTCGTCGCCGAGGTCGCCGGGCTTGTCGAGCTGCGCCAGGAGATCCTCGACGCGCCCGTGCTGGACGAGCCGCTGCTGCGCCGCGCCAAGCACTACGGCTTGTCCGACTGTCAGCTCGCCGCGCTGCGGCCGGAGCTGGCGGGGGAGACCGGCGTGCGCGCGCTGCGCCACCGGCTCGGCGTGCGTCCGGTGTTCAAGACCGTCGACACCTGCGCCGCCGAGTTCGAGGCCAAGACCCCGTACCACTACTCGGCCTACGAGCTCGATCCCGCCGCGGAGTCCGAGGTGGCGCCGCAGCGCGAGCGCGAGAAGGTGATCATCCTCGGCTCCGGCCCGAACCGCATCGGTCAGGGCATCGAGTTCGACTACTCGTGCGTGCACGCGGCGCAGACGCTGTCGCAGGCCGGGTACGAGACGGTGATGGTCAACTGCAACCCGGAGACCGTCTCCACCGACTACGACACCGCCGACCGGCTCTACTTCGAGCCGCTCACCTTCGAGGACGTGCTCGAGGTCTATCACGCGGAAAGCGAGTCCGGCACCGTCGCGGGCGTCATCGTGCAGCTGGGCGGACAGACCCCGCTCGGTCTCGCGCAGCGGCTGACCGACGCGGGCGTTCCGGTCGTCGGCACCAGCGCGGCCGCCATCGACCTGGCCGAGGACCGCGGCGAGTTCGGTGAGGTGCTGGTCGCGGCCGGGTTGCCCGCGCCGAAGTACGGCACCGCCACCACGGTCGAGCAGGCGAAGAAGATCGCCGCGGGCATCGGCTACCCGGTGCTGGTGCGGCCTTCCTACGTGCTCGGCGGGCGCGGCATGGAGATCGTCTACGACGAGAAGTCTCTCGAGGGCTACATCTCCCGCGCCACCGAGCTGAACCCCGAGCACCCGGTGCTGGTCGACCGTTTCCTCGAGGACGCCATCGAGATCGACGTCGACGCGCTCTGCGACGGCGAGGAGGTCTACCTCGGCGGCGTGATGGAGCACATCGAGGAAGCCGGTATCCACTCCGGCGACTCGGCCTGCGCGCTGCCCCCGATCACCTTGGGCCGCAGCGACATCGAGGCGGTGCGCCGCTCGACGATCGCGCTGGCCAAGGGCATCGGCGTCAAGGGCCTGCTCAACGTGCAGTACGCGCTCAAGGACGACGTGCTCTACGTGCTCGAAGCCAACCCGAGGGCCAGCCGCACGGTTCCGTTCGTCTCCAAGGCCACCGCGGTGCCGCTGGCCAAGGCCTGCGCGCGAATCATGCTGGGCGCCACCATCGCCGAACTCCGCAAGGAGGGCATGCTGCCGAGCGAGGGCGACGGCGGCCACGTCGCGCTGGACGCTCCGGTCGCGGTGAAGGAAGCGGTGCTGCCGTTCCACCGGTTCCGGCGCGCCGACGGCAGCGGTGTGGATTCGCTGCTCTCCCCGGAGATGAAGTCGACCGGCGAGGTGATGGGCATCGACGCCGACTTCGGCACGGCCTTCGCCAAGAGCCAGTCCGCGGCATACGGCTCGCTGCCCACCGAGGGCACGGTCTTCGTCTCGATCGCCAACCGCGACAAGCGCGCCATGGTGTTCCCGGTGAAGCGGCTGCACGACCTGGGCTTCCGCATCCTGGCCACCGAGGGCACCGCGGAAATGTTGCGCCGCAACGGTATTCCGTGCGAGCAGGTGCGCAAGCACTCCGAGGAGGGCAAGGCCGACGAGCCGACCATCGTGGAGCAGATCCGCGACGGCGAAGTCGACATGGTGTTCAACACCCCCTACGGCAACTCGGGTCCGCGCGTGGACGGGTACGAGATCCGCACCGCCGCGGTGGGCGTGAACATCCCGTGCATCACCACGGTGCAGGGCGCGGCCGCGGCCGTGCAGGGCATCGAGGCCAGCATCAACGGCGGCATCGGCGTGCGGTCCCTGCAGGAACTGCATTCGTCGCTGCGCGGCTGAGGAATCGGCGCGGAAGTCTCGATAACGATCGGCCAAGTGGACCGGAAAGCCGAACGTGACGAACCACTTCGACAGGCCCCGCACGGAGCGAGTCTTACGAGCGACCGTTCGCGGCCGTCTCGCGTCCCGGCGATCGAAGCGCATGCGCGCAGCGCGAGTCACCAACGCCGGGACGCGAGACACCAGGG